>NZ_ATMI01000036.1 GCF_000439375.1 Tatumella saanichensis | reverse complement strand
GAGATTGAGAATACGTCTTCAATTGGCAGCAGGAACGGCTGGTCGATAGCACGCTGTGGTTCTGGGATGTAAGAATCCAAGTGGCCAGCCAGTTCCAGAATTTTCTCTTCCCATGCTGCTTCGCCTTCCAGTGCTTTCAGCGCTGAACCACGAACGATTGGGGTATCGTCACCTGGGAAGTCGTACTGAGACAGCAGGTCACGAACTTCCATTTCAACCAGTTCCAGCAGCTCTTCATCATCAACCATGTCACACTTGTTCAGGAATACGATGATGTAAGGAACGCCAACCTGACGACCCAGCAGGATGTGCTCACGAGTCTGAGGCATAGGGCCGTCAGTCGCAGCAACAACCAGGATAGCGCCGTCCATCTGTGCAGCACCGGTGATCATGTTTTTCACGTAGTCGGCGTGGCCCGGGCAGTCAACGTGTGCATAGTGACGAGTCGGGGTTTCGTATTCTACGTGAGAAGTGTTGATGGTAATACCACGTGCTTTTTCTTCTGGCGCGTTATCAATCTGCGCGAAGTCACGTGCAGCACCGCCGTAGTGTTTAGCCAGTACGGTAGTGATTGCTGCAGTCAGAGTGGTTTTACCGTGGTCAACGTGGCCGATAGTACCGACGTTAACGTGTGGTTTGTTACGTTGAAATTGCTCTTTAGCCATTAGATAACCCTTTTAAAGCACGGATAAGTCGGTGATAAGATCACGTCAACCAGGATTCAAAATCCCTGATAAATAATGAAAGTAGTAGCGAACAGAAATTTCAGGAGAGGAGATAAAAGAAGTGGTGCTGATACCCAGAGTCGAACTGGGGACCTCACCCTTACCAAGGGTGCGCTCTACCAACTGAGCCATATCAGCACATCTGGAGCGGGCAGCGGGAATCGAACCCGCATCATCAGCTTGGAAGGCTGAGGTAATAGCCATTATACGATGCCCGCATCCTGGAACTCTTGCTACCTGATATTTCTGTAGCTTTTGAATAATAAGATGGCTCTCTTACTATTCGAGTCTGCCAGATAAACTGACCGACTTTCGACTGAAACTTCCAGCCTACACTCGGGGTGGAAATACTGCTCCACCAGGCTGTGATAGCGTTCTGCTTCACATTCCCAACCAGGAGGTTGAGATGGTGGTGGGAGAAGGATTCGAACCTTCGAAGTCTGTGACGGCAGATTTACAGTCTGCTCCCTTTGGCCGCTCGGGAATCCCACCTTAACTTGATGGTGCCGACTACCGGAATCGAACTGGTGACCTACTGATTACAAGTCAGTTGCTCTACCTACTGAGCTAAGTCGGCATCAAGTTGAGGCGCATTTTAGGGGGGGCTGCGCCAGGATGCAACAACAAATTTTAATTTTTTTTCTCTTCGCTTACTATTTACACAAATCCCGCTTTTTCGCCCCTACATTGGCTAAACTACCGTCAATGAGTGGCTATTTTTCACACCAAAGCCAATATTGCTAAGGATAAGTAATGACCGCCACTCAGGTAACGCTATCGGAGTTACTACGCTATCGCTAGGTATTCCGGTAAATTATTCTGATGACTGATGTTTGATTGAATAAAAAAACAACAACTCACCGTCGGGCGTCCCACCTAACATCCGAGGTCAGCGAGATATGACCGGGATCACTGTTTATATCCTTAATCGCGAAATTTCCCATACAGCCGCATCTTTTCGTTTTTCACCGCCAGCTTCTGGTGTTAACCTCCAGCCTCTGTCTTATTACGACCTCAAGTTATTGCGCTGGGAGGCTTACGCCCACCGCCCCGAGGATAACTCCGATAAATTAGTTGTCAGATGCCTGAATATGAGTAAAAAAAATTTGTCACTGGCTACCTCTCCCTATTTAGAGTTCACACGGGAGCAGTGGGCAACCCTGCGCGATTCCGTACCCATGACGCTGACTGCGGCGGAAATCGCCCAGTTGAAAGGGATCAATGAAGATTTATCGCTGGAAGAAGTCGCCGAGATCTATTTACCCCTTTCACGCCTGCTAAACTTCTACATCAGTTCTAACCTACGTCGTCAGGCAGTGCTGGAGCAGTTCCTCGGTAAAAGTGAGCAGAAGATCCCTTATATCATCAGCATCGCTGGTAGCGTCGCCGTGGGGAAAAGTACCACTGCTCGTGTATTACAGGCTTTACTGAGTCGCTGGCCGGAGCACCGGACGGTAGAACTGATTACCACTGATGGCTTCCTGCACCCGAATGCTGTGCTGAAAGAGCGTGGTCTGATGAAGCGGAAAGGCTTTCCTGAATCCTACGATATGCATCGACTGGTGAAATTTGTCTCAGACTTGAAGTCAGGTGAGCCACAGGTTACTGCGCCAGTTTACTCACATCTGATTTATGATGTTATCCCACAAGGCGATAAGCACGTTTCCCAACCGGATATCCTGATCCTTGAAGGACTGAATGTCCTGCAAAGCGGAATGGACTATTCCCACGACCCACATCGTGTGTTTGTGTCAGATTTCGTGGATTTCTCTATCTATGTGGATGCACCAGAAGAGCTACTTAAGCAGTGGTATATCAACCGCTTTCTTAAGTTCCGTGAAGGGGCTTTTACTGATCCTGATTCCTACTTCCATAACTATGCGCGCTTGTCGGAATCTGAAGCCACTGACATTGCTTGCGGGCTTTGGAATGATATCAATGGCCTCAACCTACGTAAAAATATCCTACCCACCCGCGAGCGGGCCAGCTTGATTTTAACTAAAAGTGAAAATCACGCGGTGGATGCGGTCAAGTTGCGTAAATAACCTGAGCACCAATGCCGGGGGCCCCGCCCCCGGTAAACGTTATTGCTTACGCAGAGAGATCTCCCCTCCTACCCAGCTACTCACTTTACCTTCCTGCTCCAGTAATAAACCGCCACGACTATCAATACCCTGACAAATACCGAAGACTTCCCGTTCACCTATCAATAGTTTGACCGGTCGATGAATAAAGTTATCCAGGCTTGCCCAACGCGCAGTAAACGGCGCCAGTCCTTCAGTTTCGAACAGCGTTAAGGCTGAGCGCAACTGATTGATAATATTCACTGTCAGGGCATTACGGTCGATAGTGATACCGGCTTCCTGCAAGCTTATCCATTGCTGATTAACAATGCTGTCATCGACTGTACGCATCATTAGGTTAATGCCGGCACCGATCACAATATGTGCCACATCTCCCGTCTTGCCATTGAGCTCAACCAGGATCCCGGCCAGCTTGCGATCATTGAGGTAAATGTCATTGGGCCATTTCACCCGCACATCACCTGCACCCGTTGCCTGTAGAGCTTCAGCAATAACGATACCCACTACAAGACTCAGGCCCATTGCCGCTGCTGGGCCCTGCTCCAGACACCAGTACATTGACATATACAGGTTCGCTCCGAAAGGCGAGAACCACTGTCGACCACGCCGGCCACGGCCAGCCTGCTGATATTCCGCAATACAGGTATCTCCTGACGTCAGAGAGTTTAGTCTATCCATCAGATACTGGTTAGTCGAATCAATCACCGGCATGACGGTGAGTTCGCCCTTCCCCTGCAAACCGGCACGGATCCCCTCAGCATCCAGTAACTGTACCGGAGCAGACAGGCAATAGCCTTTACCGGTGACGGTATAAATATCCAGCCCCCAGTTTCTCAGGGTATGAATATGCTGATTCACCGCTGCACGGCTCATGCCCAGAGTTTCGCCCAGTTGTTCACCGGAGTGGAACTCTCCATCTGATAACACACGGATAATCTTCAAGGGCACACTATAATCTTTCATGAGAGTGCTCCTACCGCATCACACTCTCCCTCAGAACCAATAAACCGGACCTCTGGCTCTAGCCAGATACCGAATTTATGCCCCACACTCTCACGGACATATTTGGCCAACTCGGCGATATCCTGCGGGGTCGCTTGGTCGTGATTAATCAGAACTAATGCTTGGCGGCGATGCACCGCAGCCCCCCCCAATTGATACCCTTTTAACTGGCACTGATCGATAAGCCAACCAGCTGCCAGTTTCACGTTACCCTCAGGTTGAGGATATTGGGGTAACTCGGGGTAATCTACCAGCAGTGTGTCGCGCTGTTCGCTGCTGATCACTGGATTTTTAAAGAAGCTTCCAACATTACCCTGCACCGCGGGGTCGGGCAGTTTGCTGCGTCGCATCTCACAGACAGTCTCAAATACCTGCCGCGCAGTGGCGGTTGTCACATCCAACTGCATTAAATCACCGTAACTCAGTCGCGGTTGCCAGTGTTTACTCAGGCGTAGCGTAATGCCCGTTACCGCATAACCAACGCGCAGCTCATGCTTAAAGACACTGTCACGGTAGCGAAAGCGGCACTGGGTATTATCCAACGTGAACGCTTCGCCCGTCACCAGATTAAGCACGTCGACAGAATGGCAGATATCTTTGAGTTCAATACCATACGCACCGATATTCTGCACCGGAGCAGATCCGGCCACCCCAGGGATCAACGCTAGATTTTCGAGGCCATAGAGGTTATTTTCGAGGCAGAACACAACCAATTGGTGCCAGTTCTCTCCTGCACCCACATGGATATCATAATGCTCGGCATTCTCTGTCACGCGGATCCCTTTAATCCGGTTCACCGCAACAATTCCGTGAAAATCATTCAGAAACAGGACATTGCTGCCGCCTCCTAGCAACAAAAAAGGCTTATTTGTCGTCTGGCTCAGATCCCAAGCCTGTTTCAGTTCAGCGGGACTTTCTGCTTCGATAATGTGATCAGCACTAATATCAAGGCCAAGAGTATTAAAAGTTTTGAGTGAGTGAGTTGCGTTCGGCATATCCTGACCTTAACAATAAATTCTACGAATAGTTTACCTGATAAACGAAGGAGTTTTGAGCCTTTAGTGACCGGTTCAGAAATGACTGAGTAGGGAAACATTCACAATTTGGAGGTACTAGGTAGTGACTTATCCCTATCCATTTATATCACCCTAATACCGTGATTCACCCTAAAGATGACTGACTAGGTGCTGCATCATGAGGAATGCAAGACACTCTTGGTTTGAGAGAAAGCAATGGGTGAAGGATTAAAGCCATCGCTAAAGGAAAAAGGGGGAGATAGGCCATTTATCCGCCCCAATGCAAAAGGCCATCCGTAAGGATGGCCTTTTTGACTGTTTGGATGCCTGCCAGTTTACGGCTCACTGCGTTCACCGCCCTACGGGCCGTTGCCACAGGCAACGTTCAAAAGCGAGCTTTTGTCCTACTCTCGCAGAGGGAGACCCCACATGAGCGTTGTTTCGGCACTTATTCACGCACTTCACCGCTTATATTTGCCCCAATGCAAAAAGGCCATCCGTAAGGATGGCCTTTCTGACTGTTTGGATGCCTGGCAGTTTACGGCTCACTGCGTTCACCGCCCTACGGGCCGTTGCCGCAGGCAACGTTCAAAAGCGCGCTTTTGTCCTACTCTCGCAGCGGGAGACCCCACATGAGCGTTGTTTCGGCACTTATTCACGCACTTCACCGCTTATATTTGCCCCAATGCAAAAAGGCCATCCGTAAGGATGGCCTTTC
>NZ_ATMI01000035.1 GCF_000439375.1 Tatumella saanichensis | reverse complement strand
AAATATCGGACACCTTCAGTACAAGAGTAATAATAATGGATTTGAAGAAAATAGTCTTAGCGATAAGTTTAACAGCCAGCCTCTGTATTTCACTCGGGGCCGCTGCTGCACAGAGCTTTAATTCTGGCAGTTGTTATTCAAGAACGCATACTCAGCAATGGCAACCTTCCGGTAGCGGAAGGCAACTTACCGTGGTAATAGATCAAACTGTCGTATTACCTGATGCCTTGCAGCATGATGTATGGAACAAAGTTGCTTCATTTATCGCACCGGGGGATGAGGTAAAACTCTATACTTTTTCTGCTCTGGTTCCGGGCCAATATATGCAACTAGTTGCTGATAATACTCTGGATCCACTGCCTACAGCCTCCTCCCGGGGTGATATTCCTATGGATGACCTGTCAGATTTAGATGATTGCCTCAGCCAGCAAAAATCTCAATTTATCGAGACATGGGGAAGATCTCTGGTAAAAGCAATGCAGGATTCAAAGAGTGACATCCCAAAAAGTGAGATTATGCACTCTCTGAAGAGTATTGGAGAGGATCTTAAAGCTACTCCGGCCCATCAGCGTATTATTTTTCTGGTGAGTGATATGTTGGAAAACAGTGATGCTGCTTCCTTTTATCAGCATAACCAGATCCGTCGTTTAAATGTCCCCTTAGTACTCTCAAATGTGCGAAACCAAGGCCTCTTCGCAGA
Source organism: Tatumella saanichensis (assembly GCF_000439375.1). GTDB lineage: Bacteria > Pseudomonadota > Gammaproteobacteria > Enterobacterales > Enterobacteriaceae > Tatumella > Tatumella saanichensis. Next base: position 159,798 of record NZ_ATMI01000035.1, on the reverse strand, counting down.
CCTGGACGGTGCCAAAGTTTATGTATTAGGGGCCGGCTTAATGACAAGTACTGATAGCCATTATATCGGTGGTAAGACTTTGGATAGTCTGCAAAGTTTCTGGCAGCAATGGTTTGCACTGTCCAATGCGAAACTCGCCGCTTTCGGTACCCCAGCATTGAATCAGCCTTTATAATCAGTAACTCCCGTATAGCCATACCTGCAGAGCATTTCTAAAAAGAAATGCTCTTTTTTTACCAATAACCCCCTGGCCATTGATCCGTTCCTTCATCCAGTATATATCTCGCCTTGTTAAACTATGAGTTGGCATGTCTGAGAAATGATATGCATTTGGTCACTATCTAAATATGTCAGAAGCTAGCCATCAGAAAACATTTCCGCTTTTGGTACTCAGTGTCTCATCAAATTAGGTCGAAAATTATCGTATAAAATAGCTAAGCCACTGCACTAAATCACACCAACACCTTAAGACCATACTTTTGCACCACAGTAAGCAATTTCAGTGATAATCCGCTTGGACGTTTTGCACCACTTTCCCATTTCTGTACAGTTGAGACGCTGGTATTCAGATAGCGGGCAAAAACCGGCTGACTAACGTGCAATTTCTCGCGTAGTGCCTTAATCTCAACGGGTTGCAGATCGTCTACAGGGCTCAAGCAGGCCTCATCAAAATTGCGCATCGTTTCTTGGGAAATGGCATCAACGCTGAATAATCCAGAAGCCGCGCTGTGGATGGCCTCCAGTGCTGGACTGTTATATTTACTCTTTGCCGTCATGACAAATCTCCACCAACTCACGATTTTTAATCAATGCCATCATCATTTCATTAGTTAGGGCTGCATAGTGTTTAGCCAGTTCACGAAACCCGGCCAGTTCGCTATGATTGATGTTTGCCCTATCCTGCTTGGCATAGAGGAAGGTATAGAACCAATGCTTGCCACCCTTCGCCAAGACGATGGCTCGGTCACGATTCTGACTCAGGCGTCTCTTATAGACACCTCCACCGAGGTCATCCGCTTTCCCTAGTATCACCGCCTGAATAGCCAAACATAGCTCACCGTCTTTAATCGCGTGAGATTTGGCCGCTTTGCTGAACCATTTCGTTTTGAATACGCGCATAGGCTGACATCCTGTTAGCTTTACTATAGCACTAAGTGTCAGACTACGCCGTTTCTCTTACTGATGCAAAGCGTATCGGAAAAAATAGGATTCGGCAGTAGTGTTAACTGTGTATTGGTACGATTAGGGAACGGTGCGTGGTTCTTGTTGCGGGAATGTTTACGATTTGGCGGAAATTGAGTTTCAGTTGGGGGCTGAATTTCCAATCGATGTGAGATGCCCTCGATTACTCTCCTGAAAGGAGTGATTGCAATAGTTGTGAATAGAGCTCGAAATAACGTGAAGTTCTTATGTGTAGACTTTTGTATGGGCAGAGTGAACTGCATTACATCGCGTCACTTTATTTAATGAGGAGACTAAATCTCAGGCACAAAAAAAGCCGCTTTTGAGCGACTTAGATTGCATACTTGGTGCCGAAGGCCGGACTCGAACCGGCACATCTTTCGATGGTTGATTTTGAATCAACTGCGTCTACCGATTTCGCCACTTCGGCACTGAAGGGTATGCGGAAAACAATGGGATTATACCTTGAGTGCCGCGAGGTGCAAGGTGAATCCGTAACACAATGCACTGACTGTCGAAAAAACACCCATCCTTGCCGATTGGTTGACGGATAAATCGGCAACTCACTGCTGAGCGGCGGAGGAATCTTAAATTCTGCGTCAAGGTAGCGATTTTGTGAAAAAAGGAACTGATCTCTGCCAATTAGGGACTAAACTCTGTCAGTGGTAAAAGATGAGCTAAAAGAGGCAGTTTTTAATGACTAAAATGACACGTAAACCTTTACTGGCAATCGGATTGGTTGCCGCCATGGTCAGCGCATCCGCCAGTGCCGCAAGTTGGCAGGATAAGCTGAGCAGCACAGCATCTGACTTAATGAATTCTTCGTCAGCCACCAGCAGCCAGAGCACCGGCACCGGCACCAGTACCGGCAGTGGCTTGTCACTGTCTTCTATTACCGGTCTGCTGAACGGTGGTAATAAAGCAGTGAGCTCCAACAGCATGAGCAATGCCACTGGGGTCCTGCAGTACTGTGCTGAAAATAACCTGGTTAAAAACAATGTGTCGTCTGTGACGGATCAGCTGAAAAGCAAGCTGGGTCTGACCAGCAGCAGCGAGCAACAGAGCCAGAGTGGTTATCTGGAAGGGGTTGAAGGACTGCTGAATACCGGCAGTGACCAGAAAATCAACCTGAAGGCCCTGGGTGAGACCCCTCTCGGCGCCAAGCTGAAAACCAAAGCCTGTAATGTGGTGCTGGAACAGGGTAAAAAATACCTCGGTATGTAATTCCCTTAGTGCAGGCATTCGCCTGCACATCTTGCTCTATGACGGTAAAAGAAGTGCTGAATGCTGATGATAAATAGCCGACGGTTCGTCGTAGGGCGATGTGTTTTTATTCCTGCCTTTATCGCTATTTTTCGACCTTCACGCATATTGAGTGCCGTAAAGTCCGTTCACAATTCATCCCCATCTTGGCTAGAAAATCATGCTGATGCCCATGGAGTAAGGGAAGGTATTGATCCCTTCCCTACCCCGACAAACTCTCCATACATCGCTTAAGACGTTCTCAGATACGGTACCAAGAGGTCATGACCCGCCCCATGCCTCATGGACCTGCCTGTTATTGGTCCTTGACGTAGCGCGGGGCCGGAACACCTACTTGGGTTGCACCGAACAATGCATTTTGCGCTTCATCATAAGCAGACCAGAGAGCAACATCGTGAACGGATGGAAGCGTGACTGTTTCGCCTGCATCGAAACCGGACAGAGCAGCATCGACAAGGTTTTCGGTCGTCATGACCGCGGCAGGATCAAATGCCGAAAGTGGAATGCCAGCCTGGTCGTAAAACTCGGTGGCTGTACCTGCAGGTAACACCGCCTGTACTCGGATACCGGTTCCGGCCAACTCACTCTGTAGCCCACGGCTGAACATCAGCAAATAACTCTTGGTGGCACTGTAGAGCGTCGTGATAGGCAGGGCACTGAACGCCATTACCGAAGAAATATTAATAATAGCCCCAGTATTTCGATGCAAAAAGGCCGGTAGAACAGCGCGTGCCAGTCGCGTAGGTGCCACTATATTGAGGGCAATTGTCGACGTCGTATCGGTATCGGACATGTCAGCAGTACTGCTCAGCTTACCGTTACCGGCATTGTTCACCAGCAGCGCTATACGTTCGTCTGAACGTAGAATTTTCTCGACCTGCGCCAGACCAGGCTCAGTCGTCAAATCGGCTGCGACGACTTGAGCCGTGATCCGATACTGACCCGATAAGGTGTCTGCAAGATTACTCAGGCGATCACCCCGTCGGGCGACCAGGATAAGGTCATAGCCTCGCGCCGCGAGTCTGTCGGCGTACACGGCACCGATGCCAGATGATGCACCGGTAATGACGGCAACGGAATTGACGGATGACATAAAACACCTCCACATTATTTAATAGTCATTAAATAATGTGGAGGTTGATTGAGATTGTCAAACTATTGTTTAATAGCCGTTATGAAAACCTTCCCAAAAAAACAAAGCGGCAGACCACGTGGCTTCGATAGAGATGCCGCGCTGGACACTGCTATGCGCTTATTCTGGCGGCACGGTTATGACGGTGTATCCTTCCAGCACCTCACTACCGCGATTGGTGTCGCCGCCCCTAGTCTGTACGCTGCGTTTGGCAATAAGGCAGAGCTTTATCGCGAGGCGCTGAACCATTATGCGGAAATCAGGGGGGCTTCGGATCTGTCCTTCATGGATGCCGCAACATCGCTTCATCAAGGGGTATTTCTCCTACTCGACGGCACAGCGCAAGGGCTGCTGGACCCGAAAGGTGAGATGGGTTGCATGCTCAATACTGGCATGATCGGCAGTCATCCCGATCATGCTGATTTGGTACAAGAATTAGCCCAGCGTCGTACCGCTTTCCGCATCTTACTCGCGAAGAAACTGATGAATTGGGTCACAGAACCGCAGGCTGAGCGTCTGTCTCGTTTTATTACCGCGGTGATGCAAGGGATGGCTATCCAGGCACGTGACGGGTACAGCCTGAAGGAGTTGCAAGAGACCGTCGCAGTGGCACTCGACGCCATACCGTCTACAACTCTCCCGTCCCCCCAGTAGACAACCGTTCGCAGGTGTATTCCGTATCTCGTTGATTTTGTTCTGTGAGTTAACCTGCAACAAAGAGCTTTTCCGCCCGACGGGGAGACCTCAGCCAACAATAGCAGTGGCGCTTGCTTGGTCCACGATACCCTGACGGTGCTGTTGGTCGAGATAACGGCAACATACTTTGCTTCCCTTTTTCGACCTGTCGTCCAACAGTCACAGCAGTTCCCTACTTCCCCCTCTCAATAGGGGAAGTAGGCGTTCGTCGCGCTCTGTCCTGAACGCTATACCGCACGCGATTTAATCAATCACAGTAGTACGATTAGGTGACATTGGCGGTCACTGGCTGCATTATGTCTCTACAGGCAGTAACTCATTGATTTCCGCCGTTGTGATCGCTCAACGGGGTAATCAAACAACAGAGGACATTATGCAGGAATTAATCAAAGCAATCGGCCTAGGTCTGGTGGTGTTACTGCCGCTGGCAAACCCCCTGACCAGCGTGGCGCTGTTTTTGGGTTTGTCTGGGGAAATGAATTTCGCCGAGCGTAATCGTCAGGCATTTCAGGCATCGGTCTATGTGTTCCTGATTATGGCGGTCGCCTGGTATGCCGGTAACGCGGTGCTGAATACCTTCGGTATCTCGATCCCCGGGCTGCGGATCGCCGGCGGGCTGATCGTGACCTTTATCGGCTTTAGTATGCTGTTTCCGGCGCAGAAGATGCACAACACGCCGGAGGTGCAGCATAAAAAGGACGAAATCGATCATGCGCCCTCCCCCGAAACCAAGGTCAATATTGCCTTTGTGCCGCTGGCCATGCCCGGTACCGCTGGGCCGGGGACTATCGCGATGATTATCAGCAGTGCCTCGACCATTAAAAACGGCGATTTCCCGGCCTGGGTGATCCATATCGCGCCGGTGGCGACCTTTATCCTAGTGTCACTGCTGCTGTGGATTTGTCTGCGCAGTTCAGGGGCCATTATGCGTTTGGTGGGCAAAGGCGGCATCGAAGCGATTTCCCGGCTGATGGGCTTTTTGCTGGTGTGTATGGGCGTGCAGTTTGTGATTAATGGTGTGGTGGATGTGGTCACCCATCTAAAGTAATTCTCCCTGCCGCAAGGCCTAAAAAAACCGGGGACTCCCCCGGTTTTTTGACAGATAGCCGCAGACTTACTGCTGTTTTGGCAGACTGTCGCGCACTTTTTTCACCTGATCGGCGGTGACCGCCGAGGCATTATTACTCCAGCCCTGACGGACGAAGGTCGCCAGTTTGGCTACTTCATCGTCGGACAGACGGTGGGCAAAACCCGGCATAGCCAATTTTGATGGTGCTTTGGCCGTTGACGGTAACTGCGCCCCCTGCAGGATGATATGGATCAGCCCTTGAGGATCTTTGGCATTCACAATCGATGCCTGATCAAGCTGCGGGAACGCCCGTGGCGCGCCCAATCCGTTTGCAAAGTGACACGCATCACAGTTATTTAGGTAGAGGGTTTCGCCCTGAGTGAGGTTGGTCGCCGCTGTCAGTTTATCGGTGGTGGCTTGGTTTTTCTGCTGATCATAGGCCTGCAGTGGCGGATTGCCCCCGAGGAACTTCAGATAGGCCGCTACCGCCTGCAGATCACTGTCGGTCATATAGGAGGTACTGTGTTCGACCACCGAGGTCATCTCACCCGCAACCCCGGCTTTATCGTTACGGCCGGTCTGCAGATAATCGACAATCTCCTGCGGGCTCCAGCGGGCAATACCTCGTAACGATGGTACATCCCAACCATTTAGCGCCCCCCCAGCCAAGAAATCGCTGCTGCTACTGTTGAGGGCTTTCTCATTCATGGCAAAACCACGCGGCGTATGACAACTGCTACAATGGCCAAGGGACTCCACAATATAGGCACCGCGATTGACCTGCTCAGAGGCCCCACCGATCGGCTGGAAAGGTTTATCCGAGGTAAACACCATATTCCAGAAGCGCATGCCCCAGCGTTGGCTGAACGGGAAGCTCAGGTCAGTGGCCGGTGGCTGATACTGACTGGCCGGGACACCCTGCATAAAGTAGGTATACAGGGCATGGATGTCCGCATCACTGATCTGCGCGTAGTCCGGATAGGGCATGGCCGGATAGAGGTAACTGCCATCTGGCTTGACCCCTTTGCGCACCGCATCGGCAAACTGCTGCTCGGTATAATTACCGATACCCTTCTGTTTGTCGGGGGTGATATTGGTGGAATAGATGGTGCCCAGGTCGGACTTAATCGCCAGCCCGCCAGCAAAGTCAGGGTGACCTTGCGAGGTATGACAGGCGGTACAATCGCCCATCCGCGCCAGATAGGCACCCTGTTTGATCAGTTGATCCTGATTGTTGTCCGCCGCCTGCGCCTGAGAGGCCAGCCCGAGGGCCAGAAAAATACCGTTCGCCAACAGAAGGCGTTTAAAGGTCATTTTTATCATTCACTTACACCTGTACCAGTGGGCCGGGATTTTTCAGATACTGTTCTTTGATCGCATTGGCAGCCATCAGTGTGATCGCACCGATGGTATTGGTCGGGTTCGACTGGAAATTCTGCGGGAACGCATTACCTCCGGGCACAAAGACGTTATGAACATCCCAGCTTTGCAGATAACGGTTCAAGGCCGAGGTTTTCGGGTTGTCTCCCATCACCGCACCGCCGACGTTATGGGTAGAGACATATTTAGTCAGGTCAAAGTCCGCACCCATTGGCAAGAAGCTCATGCTGTAGCTATCTGGGTTCAGTTCTTTCACAATGTCCCCCACCACCCCTTTCAGATGCTGTTGCAGCAGCAGTTCGTTACGCTTCCAGTTAAAGGTCATGCGCAGTAATGGCTGGCCGTGGTGATCTTTATAGGTTGGGTCAAGGTCCAGATACACATCACGGTAGGACATGCAGGAAGTGGTAATGCCGACTTTCATCGAATGGCCGTACCACTCTTCCAGTCCTTGTTTCCAGCCAGCTCCCCAAGCAGGGGTCCCCGGTGGGAGTGCAGTACTGATCGGCGTACCGGTGGATTGAGCACTCTGTACTTTGGCCCCACCGATAAAGCCCAAGCCCGGACCGTCGAAGTTACCCGGTGAAATATCATTAAACTGGGTACCGGTCGGGCCGGAGCTGACAAACGGGTTAAAGTTCTTGTCTTTAAAGAACAGGGTGGCGGCACCATTACTCAGGAAAGCGTAGTTACGGCCCACAACCCCTTCTTCGGTAATCGGGTTGTAGGGCTGGCCGATACCGGATAACAGCATCAGACGCACGTTGTAATATTGGAAGCTACTGAGCACCACGATCTTCGCCGGTTGGAAACACTCATTGCCCTGCTCATCGATGTAGATCACCCCTTTGGCGGTTTTCTTATCATCATGCAACACCACCCGCAGCACTTCCGCATTGACCTCATAGGAGAAGTTCTCCATGCGTTTCAGCGAGTCGAGGACAGCAGTTTGCGGTGAAGCTTTTGAGTAATTAAGGCACGGATATTTCGAGCAGTAGCCACAATAGTTACAAGGGGCTATCGTGTTGCCGTAAGGGTTGGTCCAGGCACGGGAGGCTGCAGCGGATGGGATAGTGAATGGGTGATACCCCATTTTTTGGGTGACTTCACTGAACATGTCGCAGTTCAGGGTATTTTCCAGCGCGGGCAGTGGCATCGGATTGGCTCGCGGCCCTTCAAAGCGGTCACCTTTTGCTTGGATCTCGCCACGCAAGTTGCCGGTATCACCGGACAGACCACAGATACGCTCAAACTTTTCAAACCAGGGTTCAATTTCATCCCAACTGAACGGGAAGTCCATGACCCGCATATCTTCCTGCAACACACCTGGCTTGTAAGCCTGATCGGCATAGGTCTTTAATTTTATATCCGTTGGGGTCGGACGCAGCAGGACACCGGTCCAGTGCATTCCGGCCCCGCCGACACCGCCGCCAGGCACAAAAGCCCCCCACTTACGGGTTGGCAGTGCGGTGTCCTGCATGGTGTAACGCACGGTGACGGCGGAATCCGCCGGGGTGGTCATGACTTTGTTACGCACCGCATAGGCATATTCATCCGCCGGTTTCGGGTACGCAAAGGCTTCGTAGTCACGCTCTGGACCCTTTTCCAGGGCATGTACACGCAGTCCCGCCATCGCAAGCTCAATACTCATTAATGAACCTGCCCAGCCGAATCCACAGACGACGACATCCACTTCTTTTTTAGTTATCTGAGCCATAGCAAACCTTGTTATTCAGAAAAACGCTGATCAGGCGGTTTCGCCCAACAGACTGACCGGACCTAATGGGTACTTGACGTTATGTTGTTTGACCCATTCGAGATAACTGGCCCGCGCCCCCGGGAAGCCAATCGCAATCCAGGCTTTCATCCCTTTATTTCCGCCATACATCGGGTCGGCCAGATAACCGTGTTTGGTCTCCCCGAGCAGTTGGGTGAAGAACTGCGAGGCCTTAAGGGTATTTTCTCCAAGGGCAGAAAAATCGAGGGTGTTTTTCTGTAACGCCGTCAGCACCTTGTTTTTATCCTGCTCTGAGAGCTCATGGAAAGGTTTCTGCAGGTTTTGTTGGCTCCACTGATTAGTCAGACGAATACCGGTCTGATAAATCTGTTGCGGGTAGAACGGGATCTGATAGCCCATGGTGGCCGGTGCATGGGGGTTAAACGGCCCCTGCATATAGATCTCTTTACCAAAGTGCTGGTCATGCAATTGCTGATCGATAAAGATCGGCACATTGGTTTCCAGTGCTCCAGGGGCTTTGCCCTGTCCGCCGGCGGGGATAATGCGGTCGGTGGCGGCGAGGATAAACTGCCATTCTTCGGGGTTAAAAAAGACCGGCTGGTAGTGATCCAGATCCGGGGCGGCCATTTCTGCAGCCTGCGCGGCGGTTAAGCCCTTAAGGACCAGCTCTGTCAGTGGCAATGCCATCAGTGAACCGAGCAGAAATTTACGGCGAGTGGTGTTTTTTTGCAAAAGCATAAGCGACGACTCTCATTTGCTCATAGTGTCATTATTTTCTGCCTATGTGACCCAGGCACGACGAAAACCAATATTTCACTAACAATGAAAACGATTACATTACACCATGCAGCACATTATTTTAATATGTTAATAACATAATTGACCTCAGATAATCACTTCATAATCTTGTTGTCCACTGGCTAAATTAAGCGTGGTCTCTGAGGGTAAAAAATGCCATATCCCCGATAAATTCATGGGTATATTTTTTAGCCGACTGTCGCTATAGTTTTATTCACTGTTATCTACCCCTTAATTGTAAATCTGTGCGGTATCCTGCTGAATGGATCGCGGACAACAGATAGAAGCTGATGCCCGCAGGATGCGGGTAACCGACCATCACAGACGTTAACACCAGAGACTAAACCGTATGACTGATCCATTACTGATCGCCCGAACTCGGGAACTGACCCTTAATCTGCTGCCTGCGCTGGCTAACCGTCATGGACTGATCACCGGGGCCACCGGCACAGGAAAAACCGTTACCCTGCAGAAAATGGCCGAATCTTTCTCCGCCATTGGTGTGCCGGTGTTTATGGCTGATGTCAAAGGTGACCTCAGCGGCATTGCTAAACCCGGTGAAAGCAGTGAAAAGCTGCAAGCACGACTGGAAAAAATCGGTGCGGCAGATGACTGGCAGCCACAGGCTAACCCAGTGGTGCTGTGGGATATTTTTGGTGAGAAAGGTCACCCAGTACGGGCCACGGTATCGGATCTTGGCCCGCTGCTGTTGGCACGGTTACTGAACCTTAATGAAGTGCAGTCTGGAGTGTTACAGATCGTGTTCCGTATTGCCGATGATCGCGGCATGTTACTGTTGGACTTTAAAGATCTGCGCGCCATGGTGCAGTTTATCGGCGAAAATGCCAAAGCCTTTACCACCGAATACGGCAATATCAGCACTGCCTCGGTCGGTGCTATCCAGCGCGGTCTACTGGCGCTGGAACAACAGGGAGCGGAACATTTCTTCGGTGAACCGATGCTAGATATCCGCGACTGGATGCGGACTGATGATCAGGGCCGCGGCATCATCAATATTCTTAGTGCTGAGAAGCTCTATCAGATGCCGAAACTGTACGCCACCAGCCTGCTGTGGATGCTGTCTGAACTGTACGAACAGTTACCAGAAGCTGGGGATCTGGAGAAACCGAAACTGGTGTTTTTCTTTGATGAGGCTCACCTGCTGTTTGACGATGTGCCGGATGTGTTACTGGAAAAAATTCAGCAGGTTATGCGCCTGATCCGCTCCAAAGGAGTCGGCGTCTATTTTGTTAGTCAGAATCCGGCAGATATTCCCGACATCGTATTAGGTCAGTTAGGGAACCGGGTGCAACATGCCCTGCGTGCCTTTACGCCGCGTGATCAAAAAGCGGTGAAAGCCGCCGCTACCACCATGCGGGCGAATCCCGGCTTTGATATGGCAGAAGCTATTCAACAGTTGGGAACCGGTGAAGCACTGATCTCTTTCCTCGATGAAAAAGGCAGTCCCTCAGTGACCGAACGGGCGATGGTGATCGCTCCGGGTTCGCGGATGGGGCCTTTGACCGCAGATGAGCGTAATGCGCTGATTAATCACTCGCCGCTGTACGGCAAATATGACGAAGTGGTGGACCGAGAGTCCGCCTATGAATTACTACAGAAAGGCGTCCAAGCCGCCGGTGAACAGAGCAATGCCCCGCAGGCGAAAGGCCAAGACAGTAGTGAAGAAAGCCCTATTATGGATGGACTGAAGAAGATCCTGTTCGGCTACACCGGTCCGCGGGGTGGCAAACATGATGGCGTAGTACAGACTATGGCTAAAAGTGCTACCCGCCAAGTGACTAACCAGATCTTACGCGGAGTATTAGGCAGTCTGTTCGGCGGCCGAAAGTAAACGCTAAACGTAAAAAAGGGGCCGCAAGGCCCCTTTTTTGCACTTAACGCGATCAAGCTGGCTGATGCCGTTTAGCACTGATCATTGCTAAGCTACTCAGTACCGCCAGCGCCATCAGATAATAGCCTGGGGCCAGTGAGGTGCCGGTAGCGGTGATCAACAGGCTACAAATCAGCGGTGCAAAACCACCGAATACGGTGACCGCGATGTTGTAGCTGATCGCCATGCCACTGGCACGGGTACTGACGGGGAACAGATCCGCCATCATCGACGGGACTGTCGCGAAGTAGATCGATTTCAGCAGCGCCAACCACCCCACCAGCAGGATCAACATCGTCGCATCCGGATGGCTGACCACCATGCTAAAGGCTGGGTAGATGGTGATCAACAGTAACACCAGCGAGGTCCACATCAGCGGACGGCGGCCAATTTTCTCCGCCAGTAAGCCCGCTAGCGGTGTGATCACCGTCAGAATAATCCCGCCTAACAGAGTCGCAGTAAAGGCTGCTTTGCCTGGCAGATGCAGGTTTTTAGTGGCATAGGTCGGTACATAGTTCAGCATGTAGTTGATACCGGTAGAGATCACCATCAAACCGACGGCCAGCACTAACAGATGGCGTTGACCGGTGACCAGCTTTTTCAGCGGAGATTCTACGGCGCGCTGTTTGACAGACTGTTCCGGCTCATGAACATGACGACGAATATACAGACCGACTGGGCCAATCAGCAGGCCGAAAACAAACGGGATACGCCAGCCCCACTGTTGAATTTCAGCATCCGTTAGGTACTGGGTTAATCCCAGACCAAACGCAGAGGCCAATAAGGTACTGGCTCCCTGGGTGGCAAACTGCCAACTGGCAATGAAGGCTTTACGCTGCGGAAAGTGCTCGACCAGGAAAGCAGTTGAACTGCCAAATTCTCCGCCGGCAGAAAACCCCTGGATCAGACGTGCCAGTAAGATCAAGACCGGAGCCGCCAGACCAATAGTGGCATAGCCCGGCATAAAGACGATCATCGCACAGCCTAATGTCATCAGAATAATGGATAACATCAGGGCATTTTTTCGTCCATGGCGGTCGGCGTAGTTGCCCAGCACAATCGCCCCTAATGGACGGATCAGGAAGGAGACGCCGAAACTACCAAAGGTCAGCAGCATGGAGACCGACGGATCCTGAGTCGGGAAAAATTCATGGGCAATATAACGGGCAAAAAAGGCATAGACCGCGATATCAAACCATTCTAAGGCATTTCCGACACAGGTCGAAAACAGGGTTTTATACAGGTTGGGTGCCGGACGGGCAGTCGTGTTGCTCATTACGCCTGCCCCTGCTGCTGATACGCCTGATGGCTTGCCACTAACTGCTCACCTTTCTCACCGAACTCCCACAGCAGATGCGTCATCATGATCAGACCTTCACGAGCGATGGATTTCAGCATATGTTCATCAGCCGCATGCTGACCACAAGCCGGATAGGAATGAGGTACCCACAGGGTCGGAAGATTGAGGATATCGGCAAAGACATCATTCGGCAGTGATCCGCCGAGATTTGGCAGTAAGGTCGGTTTTTTACCGCTGCTGGTCTGCATAGAGGTTAGCGCCCAGCCCACCAACGGGTCTTGCGGATCAAGACGAGTGGCCGGTGTGCCGCGCAGCACGTCAACCTGCACATCGGCAAAGCCCTGTGACGCCAGATGGTCTTGTAGATGACGACCAATATTTTCCCAGTCGGTACCCACCACGAAACGTAACTGACAGACCGCAGTTGCATTGCCCGGGATTGCGTTCATCGGACGCTGTGGGTTACCGCCAGTCATTGCCAGCACTTCTAGGGTGTTCCAGCCGTAAAGACGCTCAACCGGCGTCAGACCAGCTTCGCCCCAGTTCGGGTCGATTTCTGGGCTATCACTCCCCGGTTGCAAGTTAATCTCGCTGAGAATTTTACGGACACTGTCGCTAATGGCCGGTGGCTTCAGGGCACTGACCTGTAATTGACCATGCTGGTTGACCAGACTACTGATCGCGTTACACAAGCGGGTCGCCGGGTTGGTCAGCAGACCGCCCCAGTTGCCGGAGTGGTAATCGCGATCACGGGCGTGGATGGTCAGACGGACATTGACGGCCCCGCGTGAACCAAGGAATAGGGTCGGGCTGGTGGCATCCAGACGTGGACCATCGGAGGCGATAAACACATCCGCACTGAGTAACTCGCCGTGCTGCTGGCAGATCTCCGCCAGGCCCGGGGAGCTGATTTCTTCGCCCATCTCAAACAAGAACTTGCAGTTAAAGCCGAGACGGCCACCGCGTAACGCAAAAATCTGCTCTAGGGCCGCGATATTCACGGAATGCTGACCTTTGTTGTCAGCACTGCCGCGTCCGTACCAGCGATCGCCTTCTTCGATCAGCTGCCACGGGTCTAGGCCTTCACGCCAGTTTTCGTCGTCCCCAAACACCACATCACCGTGGCCGTAGCACAGCAGGGTCGGCAGTGCCGGATCTTCGATACGGGTCGCCAGTACCATTGGCCGTTTTGGAGCTTTGGGGTTTTCCAGGGACGTCAGGGTGAATCCCATCGCTTCCATAGCCGGCGTGATTTCTTGTTGCAGATAGACCTGAATGTCTTCATCACGGTCATCACGCTGGCTTTCGGAACGGATGGCAATACGGCGGGCCAGTGTCTGTTTAAATTCCCCGCTGTCGAACCAGGCCCTGGCGTTGGCAATCGCTTTTTCAGCTGTCATTAGTCTGTCCAGTTTATTATCAGAATTATTTTATTGTTCAAACAATCTAAGCTACTCTGGACCTTTGCTGCAATTATAAAAATATCAAATAAGCGTTGCTTTCAAAGCAATGGAAAACTGCACAATGACACAGCATGCACCACAGTGAGGCAGATCGATGCTCAGTACCGAATTCCGTTATTTTCTGGCGGTGGCCGACAGTGGCTCACTCAGTGCCGCCAGCCGCCAATTGTTTGTCGCCACTTCTGCCATCAGCCGGCAGATCCAACGTTTGGAAGAAGAAGTAGGCGTACCACTGTTTGATCGCCACGCTCGGGGGATGGTGCTGAACGATGCGGGCAAGATCTTTGAACACCGTTTACGCCAGAGCCAACGAGACATGGATGCGACCTTATCGGAAATTAAAGGACTGACCGCGGTACGCCGCACCGCCATCCGTATCGCCTGTACTGAAGGGCTGGCCTATGATCTGCTGCCAGCGTTGTGTTCGCTGTTCCGTCGGCAATATCCGTCAGTCAGTTTTCATATTCAGGCTGGCAATGTTCGTCAGGTGTCAGAAAGCCTGAACCGTGGCGAGTGTGATCTGGGATTACAGTTTTGCTTGCACCCTGAGCGCAGCGTGCAAATCGCCGGTAGCTGGCCGGCACCGGTCCTGGTGGTGATGTCGGCACAGCATCCGTTAGCCAGCCATACCTTCCGTTTGCAGGATCTGAGCAGTTATCCGGTGGCCCTCACCGATCAGACCACCACCGTGCGGCAGTTGTTCGATCTTTCCTGCCAGATGAACGGGGTCTTTATCGAACCGACCCTGACCTGCAATAATTTTGCCACCCTGTATAACTTCCTGCGCCAGACGCCACAGGCAGTCACACTGTGCAGCCGTTTTACTGTTCCGTTCAATAATGAAGATAACCCGCTGGTGTTACGCAGCTTGGATATTAATCAGCTTACTCAGCGTACTCTGCAAATTCATCTGATGCCGGGACGACAGCACTCCGCCGCCATGAGCCTGTTTCTGGAGTTTATGACCGAGCAGCTACAGAAACGCAGTGATCAGTTCCAAGAACCGCTACACGGATAACTGTCTGATTTTTGGCAGTCGTTGCCTTTCCGTTGCTATGCTAAGGCTATCAGCGATCACTGTACGCTTCGCTTTTTCAGGAATTATCAGGCGCCAATATGGATAAAAAAACCGGTTTTAAAACTGTTAAAGGTGTTGCAGGGCTACTGCTGGCCGCCGCCACCCTGCTGTTTGTGGTGACACTGTTTCTGCCGCAGATCCTGTGGGTACGTGGCCTGAAATCCATCGCCGAGGCGGCGATGGTCGGCGGACTGGCGGACTGGTTTGCGGTGACAGCACTGTTTCGTGAGATCCCCTTTGCCCGCCGCAAGACTGCCATTATTCCGCGTAATAAACAGCGAATTGCCGATAACCTGGGCCGTTTTGTTGAAGAGAAATTCCTCAGTACCGACAGCCTGCTGACCCTGATCCGCCGCCATGACCCGTCACAGAAACTGGCTAACTGGCTGAGTGATCCGCACAGTGCCGAGCGACTGAGCCAATTAGTGCGCCAGCTGGTGAGCGGTTTTTTAAAAGCGGGCAGCGATGAACATATCCGCCGTTTTCTACATCAGGGGATCAACCGTGCTATCGATAACGTAGATTTCAACCACGCGGCGGTATTACTGCTGGAGAGCCTGACCCGTGAAAACCGCCATCAAGAGCTGCTGGATACACTGATCCGTCAGCTGACCAAAGTACTGCAGGTTCCCCAGTCCCGCGAGTTTATCGCCTCGCAAATCAGTCAGTGGTTTATCAAAGAGTATCCGACCATCAGTCGTCTCGTGTCGGTAGAGTGGCTGGGCGTCAAAGGTGCCGATAAAGTGACTGCGATGATCGACAGCCTGTTGCTGGATATCGCTGAAGATGAGCAGCATCAGTTACGCAACAGCGTTAACCGGGCAGTCAGCCGCTTTATCGAGTCACTGAAACATGATCCGCAGATGCAGGTCCGCACGGCGCGTTTAAAGCAGTGGCTAAAAGAGGATGATACCTTTAATCGCTACACCGGCGAACTGTGGGATGACCTGAGCCAATGGCTGAAATCCGATATGATCCGCCCTGACTCACAAACCGGCCAGCAGATCACCCGCGCTACCCTGTGGTTGGGCAATTCCCTTAGCCAAGACCCGCAACTGCGGGCGGCGTTTAATACCCATATTGAACAGGCAGTGGTGCAGGCCGGGCCAGAGTTCACCCGTTTTCTGACACGGCATATCAGCGATACGGTGAAAAGTTGGGATGATGCGCAACTGTCGGCACAGATTGAGCAGAATATTGGTGATGACCTGCAACGGATCCGCATCAACGGCACGGTGATCGGCGGGACTCTTGGGCTGGTGTTATTTCTGTTATCGGAAATCCCAGCGCTGATTGCCCTACCCCATTTTTAACTCAGAGGCCGTGGCATAAAAAAGGGACACCGCAGTGTCCCTTTGTCATTTCAACCGCCGGTTAACGGCGTTTAATCAGCAGATAGAGGCTGACGGAGAAGAAGGCCGCACTTGGCAGAATCGCCCCAAGGAACGGTGGTAAGCCATACACCAGACTCAGCGGCCCAAAGATTTTATCCAGCACGTAGAATACAAAGCCAAAACTGATCCCCGTCACCACTCGCATCCCCATCGACACACTGCGCAACGGCCCAAAGATAAAGGAGAGCGCCATCAGCATCATCACTGCCACTGACAGCGGCTGAATGACTTTACTCCACAGGTTAAGCTGATAACGTTCGGCTTTCTGGCCGCTCTGCTTCAGGTACTTGATATAGTCGGTCAGGCCACGGATAGATAATGAATCCGGATCCAGCGCGACCACACCCAGTTTCTCCGGGGTCAATGAGGTTTTCCACGCACCGCTTACCGACTGTGAACCGGTAATTTGTTGCGGATTGGTCAGGTCTGATTGATCTACCTGGGTTAAATCCCATTGATGCTGCGCATTGTCCCAACGAGCATTAGCAGAATACTGCACGCTCTGTAGGCGGCGCTGGCCGTTAAAGTGGTAGATGCTGACGCCATCCAGCTGATTTTCATTGCGGATATGCTCGATAAAGATAAAGTTATTACCGTCTTTCGCCCATAAACCGCCCTGGGTAGAGAGTAATGACCCGCCTAGCATTTGTTGGGCGCGATAGTTATGGGCCATCTGATCACCGGCAGGGGCAACATACTCGCCAATCGCCATCGACAGTAGCACCAACGGGATCGCGGTTTTCATCACTGACAGTGCGATCTGCAAACGAGTAAAGCCTGCAGCCTGCATTACCACCAGCTCACTGCGCTGCGCCAGATTACCCAGTCCGAGTAGCGCGCCTAACAGGGCCGCCATCGGAAAAAACAGTTCTAAATCAGCGGGCACTGTCAGCAGGGTAAAGTAACCGGCATCCAGGGCGGTGTAGGCACCCTGGCCGGTTTTACGCAACTGTTCGACGAATTTGATAATGCCGGATAACGACACCAGCATAAATAACGTCATCATAATGGTGTTAAAGATGGTTTTACCGATATAGCGGTCGAGAACTCCAAACATCAGGCAACCCCTTTTCGGCTAAAACTCGCTCTGAAACGGCGCATCGGCAGCGTATCCCACACATTCAGCGCAATGGCTAACAGCAGGTAAGCAATATTCACCGTCCACATCCAAACGGCCGGATCCAGCTTGCCTTTGGACGCATTAGACCGGAACGAACTCTGTAACAGGAAGAAAATCAGGTACAGCAACATCGCCGGCAACATCGACAGTACCCGTCCCTGGCGCGGGTTGACCACGCTCAGCGGCACCACCATCAGTGCCATGATCAGTACCGAGAACACCAGCGTCAGACGCCAGTTCAGCTCGGCGCGGAAGGCTGGGGTATGGTTATGCCATAGGGTGCTCATGCTGGCTTGGTCGGAATCATTAGGATCCAAGGTCGCTTGGCGGTAGCCCATATAAGCTTGATACTGGGTAAAATCGGTGATGCGGAAATCGCGCAGCATCGCGGTCCCCTCATAGCGGGTACCTTTATCCAGTACTACCGTCTGCGAACCGTCCGCATGCTGTACCATATGCCCGTGATCCGCCAGTACCACTGATGGACGTGCATTACCTTTCGGTCGCAACTGCGCCAGGAAGACATTACCGAACTGGTTACCTTTCACATTCTCGATAAACAGAACTTGGTTACCGTCACTGGACGAGCGGAACTGACCAGCGGCCAGTGCCGCGGAGCCCGGATTGGCACGGGCATTCTGTGTCACCTGGTCCTGGTAGCGGGAGGACCAGGGGCCCAGCCATACCACATTGACCGCTGCCATGGCAGAGGTCAGTAACATCAAGATCAATGCAGCCTTCACCAGCACGCTTTTGCCAAGACCGCAGGCATGCATGACAGTGATTTCACTTTCGGTATACAGTCTTCCTAGCGTCATCAGGATCGCTAGAAACAGACTTAAAGGTAAGATAAGTTGTGCCATATCAGGCACGCCTAACCCCAAAAGGGTCAGAACTAAATTTGTGGGGACATCGCCATCTACCGCCGCACCGAGGATCCTGACCAGCTTCTGACAAAAGAAAATAAGCAGTAGGATAAACAGAATGGCGAATTGACTTTTGAGCGTCTCCCGAACCAGATATCTAATGATTATCACGCTAATTACGCCTGTGAAAACTTGTCTTTTTGCAGGAAAGTCGATAGCTTCAACGCTTATTAGCCATTTTACTTCATCAATGGCTGCCATCGTGGCTAAAATTGTATGACCACCTTCTCAGGATACCGGGGTTCAACCCCGGGATCTTAGCTTATTATGACGTTAACAGACTGTTTGTCTTGGCTTAACTGTTTCATAATAAGACTAAGAGTTATACATTCTAGCGACAGCAAAGGCTGTTGTCTTTAAGATTCAGGAGAATACATGGAGTTCAGTGTAAAAAGCGGTAGCCCGGAAAAACAGCGCAGTGCCTGCATTGTGGTCGGGGTGTTTGAACCACGTCGTTTGTCGCCAATTGCCGAGCAGTTGGACAAGATCAGCGATGGTTATATCAGCGCCCTGCTGCGCCGTGGCGAGCTGGAAGGAAAAGTCGGCCAGACCCTGTTATTGCACCATGTGCCGAACATCCTGTCTGAACGTATCCTACTGATCGGTTGTGGTAAAGAACGTGAACTGGACGAACGCCAGTACAAACAGATCATTCAGAAAACTATCAATACGCTGAATGACACCGGCTCCATGGAAGCGGTTTGCTTCCTGACCGAACTGCATGTTAAAGGTCGTAATAATTACTGGAAAGTGCGTCAGGCTGTTGAGACAGCCAAAGAATCGCTGTACAGCTTCGACCAGCTGAAAAGCAATAAAGCCGAACCGCGTCGTCCGCTGCGCAAAATGGTATTTAACGTGCCAACTCGCCGTGAACTGACCAGCGGTGAACGCGCCATTCAGCACGGCCTGGCCGTGTCTGCTGGGGTGAAAGCGGCGAAAGATCTTGGCAATATGCCACCCAACATCTGTAACCCTGCCTATCTGGCGTCACAGGCCCGTCAGTTGGCGGATGCCTACAGCCAGAACATCACCACCCGAGTGATCGGCGAGCAGCAGATGAAAGAGCTGGGCATGAATGCCTACTTGGCGGTCGGTGCCGGTTCACAGAATGAATCGCTGATGTCAGTGATTGAATATAAAGGTCATCCGGATGCGGATGCGCGCCCTATCGTGCTAGTCGGTAAAGGGTTGACCTTTGATGCTGGCGGGATCTCGATCAAGCCTGCAGAAGGCATGGACGAAATGAAGTATGATATGTGCGGTGCCGCGACGGTTTACGGTGTAATGCGCATGGTCGCTGAGCTGAAACTGCCCCTTAACGTGGTCGGTGTACTGGCAGGCTGTGAAAACATGGCTGATGGCCGTGCGATGCGTCCAGGTGATATCCTGACCACCATGTCAGGTCAGACGGTTGAAGTGCTGAACACCGATGCCGAAGGCCGCCTGGTGCTCTGTGATACTCTGACCTATGTCGAGCGTTTCGACCCAGAACTGGTAGTCGATGTCGCAACCCTGACCGGTGCCTGCGTGATCGCTCTGGGCCACCATATCAGCGGACTGTTATCTAACCATAACCCGCTGGCGCACGAGTTAATCAGTGCTTCCGAGCAGGCCGGTGACCGCGCATGGCGTCTGCCGATGACCGATGAGTACCAAGAACAGCTGGAATCGAACTTCGCGGACATGGCGAATATCGGTGGCCGTCCAGGGGGTGCCATCACCGCTGGCTGCTACCTGGCCCGCTTTACCCGTAGGTATAACTGGGCGCACTTGGATATCGCCGGTACTGCATGGCGCTCCGGTAAAGCTAAAGGCGCGACCGGACGTCCGGTGCCATTACTGTCACAGTTCCTGCTGAACCGTGCTGGCCTGGGCACTGACGAATAAACCGCAGCCGGTATCAGGCATCTTGTCCACAAGTTGCCTGATACGGTGTTACGCGGCCATCTCTTTTTACACAGAGTGACTTTGGTCACTCTTTTACTTCATGGAATACAGGCAATCACATGAAAAATGCCACGTTTTATCTTCCCGGCCCCGATATCCCACAGCAGTCTTTATCGGCGGTGGAAGCGATGGCCTGCGAGCTGGCCGCGGCCCGCTGGCGCGAAGGTAAACGTATTCTGATTGCCTGTGAAAATGAACAGCAAGCGATCCGTCTCGATGAAGCCCTGTGGCAACGCCCGGCGGAGAGTTTTGTGCCCCATAATCTGGCCGGAGAAGGCCCGCGTTATGGCGCACCGGTGGAATTGGCTTGGCCAGAGAAACGAGGCAACGCGTCCCGCGACCTGTTGATCACCCTGCTGCCCTGGTTTGCAGATTTTGCTACCGCTTTCCATGAAGTGATAGACTTTGTCCCTGATGACGAATCCCTGAAGCAACTGGCGCGTGACCGCTATAAAGCGTATCGCAGCGTCGGTTTCCAATTGAATACGGCAACGCTACCGGCGCCCCAAACGACATAGCAGAAATGGAAAAAACATATAACCCCCAAGAGATCGAACAGCCGCTCTACGAGCACTGGGAACAGCAGGGCTACTTCAAGCCACACGGTGACGAGAGCCAGGAAAGCTATTGCATTATGATCCCGCCGCCGAATGTCACCGGCAGCCTGCACATGGGTCATGCATTCCAGCAGACTATTATGGATACCATGGTCCGTTACCAGCGTATGCAGGGTAAAAATACCCTGTGGCAGGTCGGAACCGACCACGCCGGTATCGCTACCCAGATGGTGGTTGAGCGTAAGATCGCGGCAGAAGAAGGCAAAACTCGCCAAGATTATGGACGCGATGCCTTTATCAATAAGATTTGGGAGTGGAAAGGCGAATCCGGTGGCACCATTACCCGTCAGATGCGTCGTCTCGGTAACTCTGTCGATTGGGACCGTGAACGTTTCACCATGGATGACGGTCTTTCGAACGCGGTCAAAGAAGTGTTTGTCCGTCTGTACAAAGAAAACCTGATTTACCGTGGTAAGCGTCTGGTCAACTGGGACCCGAAACTGCGTACCGCGATTTCTGACCTGGAAGTGGAAAACCGTGAGTCAAAAGGCTCAATGTGGCATATCCGCTACCCGCTGGCCGATGGCGCGAAAACAGCCGAAGGTAAAGATTATCTGGTGGTGGCGACCACACGTCCAGAAACCCTGCTCGGAGATACCGGTGTTGCGGTTAACCCAGAAGATCCGCGCTATAAAGATCTGATCGGTAAACACCTGATCCTGCCTCTGATCAACCGCCGTATTCCGATTGTCGGTGATGAACACGCGGATATGGAAAAAGGCACCGGCTGTGTGAAAATCACCCCAGCCCATGACTTTAACGACTATGACGTCGGCCGTCGTCATCAGTTACCGATGATCAACATCCTGACCTTTGACGGTGATATCCGTCAGACCGCTCAGGTGTACACCACCAATGGCGAAGAGAGCGATGTCTACGATAGCGCGATGCCTGCGGAGTTTGCCGGTCTGGAGCGCTTTGCTGCCCGTAAAGCGATCGTCGCTGCCATTGAGGCCGCAGGCCTGCTGGAAGAGATCAAACCTCACGACCTGACGGTGCCCTACGGTGACCGTGGTGGCGTGGTGATCGAACCGATGCTGACGGATCAGTGGTATGTACGCACTGCCCCGCTGGCAAAAGTGGCCGTCGAAGCGGTTGAGAACGGCGATATCGAATTTGTGCCTAAGCAGTATGAGAACATGTACTTCTCTTGGATGCGTGATATCCAGGACTGGTGTATTTCCCGTCAACTGTGGTGGGGCCACCGTATTCCAGCTTGGTATGACAACGACGGCAATGTCTATGTCGGCCGCAGCGAAGAAGAAGTACGCAGCGAAAACAACCTGGCCGCCGATGTCGAGCTGCGTCAGGACGACGACGTGCTGGATACCTGGTTCTCCTCCGGTCTATGGACGTTCTCGACCTTAGGTTGGCCAGAAAATACCGAGGCTCTGCGTACCTTCCACCCGACCAGCGTGGTGGTGAGTGGCTTCGACATTATCTTCTTCTGGATTGCGCGCATGATCATGCTGACCATGCACTTTATGAAAGATGAAGACGGCAAGCCGCAGGTTCCGTTTAAAACCGTCTATATGACCGGTCTGATCCGTGATGACGAAGGGCAGAAGATGTCCAAGTCCAAAGGGAACGTGATCGATCCGCTGGATATGGTTGATGGTATCAGCCTGCCCGACCTGATCGAAAAACGTACCGGCAATATGATGCAGCCGCAGTTGGCAGAGAAGATCCGTAAGCGCACCGAGAAGCAGTTCCCGGACGGGATCGAGCCTTCAGGTACCGATGCCCTGCGTTTCACCCTGGCAGCCCTGGCGTCAACCGGCCGTGATATTAACTGGGATATGAAACGTCTGGAAGGGTATCGCAACTTCTGTAACAAGCTGTGGAACGCCAGCCGCTTTGTGCTGATGAACACCGAAGATCAGGATTGTGGCTTTAACGGTGGCGAGAAAGTGCTGTCACTGGCCGACCGCTGGATCCTCAGTGAATTCAACCGCACCGTGAAGGCTTACCGTGAAGCACTGGACAGCTATCGTTTCGATATCGCCGCCAGCCTGCTGTACGACTTCACCTGGAATCAGTTCTGTGACTGGTATCTGGAACTGACCAAACCGGTTATGAACAACGGCAGCGACGCTGAACTGCGTGGTACCCGTCATACGCTGGTCACGGTATTGGAAGCTCTGCTGCGTCTGGCGCATCCGATCATTCCATTTATTACCGAAACCATCTGGCAGCGTGTCAAAGTGCTGACCGGTAACAGCGACGATACCATTATGCTGCAACCGTTCCCGGCTTGGGATGCGGCCAAAGAAGATGCAGCGGCACAGTCGGATATCGAGTGGATCAAACAGGCCATCATTGCGGTCCGAAATATTCGTGCTGAGATGAACATTGCCCTGAGTAAGCCGCTGGATCTGTTACTGCGTGGTGCTAACCCTGAGGTTGTGCGTCGTGTTACTGAAAACCGTAACTTCCTGCAACGTCTGGCCCGTCTGGAAAGCCTGACCCTGTTGGATGCCGCGGATAAAGGTCCGGTATCGGTCACCAAACTGGTAGACGGTGCAGAACTGCTGATCCCAATGGCCGGTCTGGTGGATAAAAACGCGGAACTGGAACGTCTGGCTAAAGAGCTGGCGAAAGTTGACGTGGAGATTGAAAAAATCACCACCAAACTTGCCAACGAAGGCTTTGTGGCCCGTGCTCCGGCGGCGGTAGTCGCTAAAGAGCGCGAACGTCTGACAGACCTGGAACAGGCTAAAGTGAAGATTAACCAGCAGCAGACGGTGATTGCCGAGCTGTAAGTGTTCTGACTGAAGCACTCAGAGTGCCGGTCACCTCCACAGGTGGCCGGCATTTTTTTTGTCACCGCTTAGCCGGCGGCGTGTGACGCCGCTGCGGCAGCATTTTCCTCAGGGTATCATCGTGCAACAAATAATGATGGAGCAGTGCTGCACCAGCATGCAGACCGATCAGGGCATAGCCAGCATTAGCCAATAACGAGTGCCAGTGGCGCAGGCTGTGGCGTAACAGCGGATCCGGGTGGCTCGCATGGGGCATGTTGATGCCGAATAACGACCAAGGAACCTGACCGATATACAGTGACCACATCCCCAATAGCGGCACAGCGATATACAGCAGATAGAGCAGTCCGTGGGCGGTCTTAGCCACATACACCGGCCAATGAGGTGTCGAGGGCTGTATTTCGCGAGCACGGTGAATGATGCGCAAATAAATCCTGAACAGCATCAGTATCAACACACTGAATCCTGCGCTGTAATGGGTAAAGACCATCAGCCGATATAGCGTACTGTTGTGTGGAGTGAAGCCTTTCAGTTCCACCAAGGCGTAGGCGATCACTATCGCCAGTACTACCAGCCAGTGGAGAATAATTTGCCGGTTGGCATAGTCTCTGTTCACATTCGGCTCCTCTTTTTACGAAAGCTAAAGTATAGAGGACCGATACTTAAGGAAACCTTAAACTTCTCAAACTTATCTTCCATAACTAAATGATTATTATAAATAAAATAGAATCATTCTCACTTACATAGCCTCTACTTGCCTTAGCAACGAATTTCCTCAGATTGGCCGTTTGGTCTTCTAGCACGCCGGTCATCCTATTCCCCTTTATACAATGCCTGCTGGCGGGGTATTATCCCCTTACCCCCACTGTCCCGAGAGCCACCGATGGATCCGAAGAAAATTATTGTTGAACACTACCCGACACTCACCCCGGAATTGCAGAAAGCCGCTGGGTTTGTCCTGGAACACAATAATGAACTAGCGGTTCTCTCGATGCGTGCCTTTGCCAACTTGGCAGAGGTTAAACCGGCCACCCTATTACGGCTGGCTAAGCGTCTCGGCTATGCCGGCTGGGGAGAATTGAAATCCGCGGTGATTGATGCACTGGGACTGGCACGTGATAGCTATGCCTCACGTGCCAGTGGGCTGCAGGATAAACACCAACATCCGGCACTCTATGATGAGATGTTTGCGGCAATGGCAGCTAACCTGCGACAGACCCAGGATAGCAATCAGCAGTCACTGGAACAGGCTGTCAGCCTGATGGATCAGGCGGCCCACGTCTATATCTGTGGTTTCCGTGCCAGTTTTCCGGTGGCGTGGTCACTGCACTACATTTATCGGTTGTTTCAGCGTCACGTTTCGCTGATAGACGGTCTGGCTAATAACCAAGAGATATATACTCGGGAAATTACGGCACAGGATGTGGTGGTGGTGACCGGCTTCGCACCCTATTCACGGGAGATTGTGCAGATTATTGAGTATGCACAGGCTGCCGGCGCAACCCTGATTGCCGTCACGGATTCAGCGGTATCACCGTTGGCCCAGGCTGCCAGTTGTAGCCTGTTGTTCCCCACCAGCAGCCCCTCTTTTTTCCCCTCGATCGTGTCAGCGATGGGCGTCTCGGAGTGTCTGATGGCCGCGCTAGTCGCCAAGCATGGAGAAAAGGCGATCCAGCGCATCGAAAATGCTGAACGCTATCTGATTGATTCCGGTGCTTATATTTTGCCTAGCCGTTAACAGCAATTCTCCTCACACTCAAAATGATACAATTGGATCATGTTAACATTGAATGATTCACGTGGATCTGACACTATCAGGTATCGGTTACTTTTCCGTTTCTGCCTGTCATAGGATCACCATGAGCCATATCATTCATCGCAGCTTGAACGTTACTCCCCCTGTTGCCACGTCCGCGCAGGGTATTTATATCACTGACGCCTCGGGAAAACGCTATCTGGATGCCAGTGGCGGCGCAGCAGTTTCCTGTCTGGGTCATGGTCATCCTGATGTTCTGGCTGCGATCCACCGACAAATAGACACCCTCGCCTATGCCCACACCGGCTTCTTTACCAGTGAAGCGGCGGAGCAATTGGCCGATCAGTTGGTGCGCACGGCACCTGGCGATCTGAATTCGGTGTACTTTGTTTCTGGGGGATCAGAAGCGGTGGAAACCGCTCTTAAACTGGCGCGGCAATACTGTGTCGAAAGTGGTCAACCGGAAAAAACTACCTTTATCGGGCGACGTCAGAGCTATCACGGCAATACCCTCGGTGCCTTGGCTGTGGGCGGGAACGAATGGCGACGTCGTCAGTTTGCGCCGTTACTGATGGATGTGGCCCGTGTATCGGCCTGTAATGCTTACCGTGATCAGCGAGCAGATGAGAGTGAACAACAGTACACCGAACGCTTACTGGCAGAGATTGAGCAGACTATCCTAACGGTCGGTCCGGAAAAGATTATCGGATTCTGTGCCGAAACCGTCAGCGGTGCCACCACCGGCGCTGTGCCACCGACCCACGGCTATTTTGCGGGCGTGCGTAAACTCTGTGATCGCTACGGCTTGTTATATATCGCTGATGAAGTAATGTGCGGTATGGGCCGTACCGGTACCCTGCATGCGTTTGAGCAGGATGATGTGGTGCCGGATATTGTCACCATTGCCAAAGGGCTCGGCGGCGGTTATCAACCGATAGGCGCGGTGCTGGTCAGCGATAAAGTCATGGAACCCCTCCGTAACGGCAGCGGTATGTTCCAGCATGGCCATACCTATATTTGTCACCCGACCGCAGCAGCAGCGGCACTGGCCGTGCAGCAGATCATTGAGCGAGATAATTTACTCAGTCATGTGCAATACCAGGGAAATTACTTATTACAACAATTACAGGCTGAAATAGCCGGACTGGACTTTGTCGGCAATACCCGCGGCCGCGGATTATTTGCCGGTATTGAACTGGTCAGAGATAAAGAAACAAAAGCGGCCTTTGATCCGGCACTGAAATTACATGCCGCCATAAAACGTAGCTGTCTTGAACAGGGGCTGATGGTTTATCCGATGGGCGGCACTATTGATGGGCAACAGGGCGATCATATTCTGATCGCACCGCCGTTTATTATCGAACAGTCACAGCTCGATGTTGTGGTGGAGACCCTTAAAAAGGTGATCATTCGCGAAACCCAACAGGCAGCAGGTGCAGCACGATGAGTGCGGCTAACCGGTTACCGGAACTCTCTCCCGATCAATGGAGTGAGCAACAGCGGCAGTTGGCCGAAGAAGTTATCCGCGGTCCCCGCGGGGCATTGTTGCCCCCTTTTCAGGCACTGATCCGCAGCCCTGAGCTCATGGCCCATGCTCAGAGGCTAGGAGAATATCTGCGCTATCACAGCACTATCGGCCAACGTCTGTCAGAACTGGCCATCCTAATGACGGCTCAGCACTGGTCACAGCCGGTAGAATGGGCAATTCACGCGCCGATTGCGGAACAACAAGGGATCTCTCCCGCCGCAATTAGCGCTATCCATCAACAGCGCCGCCCGAAAGACGCTGATCTCACGTCTGAGGAATGGTTGGTGTATGAATTCTGTCAGCAACTGCACCAACAGAAAACCATCAGTGATCCTTTATGGGCGCAGGTGATTGCCGAATTCGGTGAGCAAGCGGTGATGGATTTGATTGGTGTCAATGGTTATTACAGCCTGCTGGCCATGGTCATGAATTGTGCTCAGACACCGGTTAGCACCAAAGACTGACGCAGCCCGTTAAGGGAAAGCACCAAATAATACCATCAACTTCCAAAACAGGGCACCAATATGGTGCACTATTGCCCATGCCTGTCATAAGAAAAAGTTATTGGCCAAAAAGCATCCACTGTAAAAATAGTTATCTGGCAGCGATTTTAATAAAACAAATTAAATCATGGCCTTATAATTAATTTTAGGTTTTATCGCCGAAAAATAAAAACTGGCATATATTTTGCTTTACAAAATATGGCACACACACATCATCCTATCTTTCACAAAGGATCCGCTATGTTAAAAACAATAAATACAGTTGGTATCTCATTAGCCTTACTGGCCGGCGCACTGAGCTTTAATGCGATGGCAAAAGATAAACTAACTGTTGGCGTTGATACCGCATTCGTACCTTTTGAGTTTAAACAAGGCGATAAATACGTCGGTTTCGACATTGATTTATGGAATGCCATTGCTAAAAAAATGGATGTCGATTACACCCTGCAACCGATGGATTTCAGTGGTCTGATCCCAGGCCTGCAGTCTCGTAATATCGACGTTGCGATGGCAGGGATCACCATTACGCCGGTCCGCGCCCAAGTCGTTGATTTCAGCTCGCCTTATTACAATGCTGACCTGTTAATGGCCGTGAAAAGCTCCGCCACCGGGATCACTAAGTTCAGTGATCTGGCTGGTAAAAAAGTCGGCCTGAAGCAGGGTACGGCAGCCGCTACCTATATGAAGGCCCACGTCAAAGCGGATTACGTTGAATTCCCGAACATCGATAACGCTTACCTGGATCTGCAGGCCGGTAATATCGATGCCGTAGTTCACGATTCTCCGAACGTACTCTACTACGTGAAGACTGCCGGTAACGGTAAAATTAAAGCCACCGGTCAGGATGACAGCGTACTACCACAGCAATACGGCTTTGCTCTGCAGAAAAACAGCAAATATACCGCCCGCGTTGATGCAGCCCTGAAAGCATTACGTGCTGACGGAACCTATAACAAAATCTATCTGAAATGGTTCGATAAAGAGCCTAAGTAAGTCATTGGGCCGGCGGCTGTCGGCCCCATTTTTAAGACTGTACGGGTAATATTATGAATTTTGACATCAGTTATGTCTGGCAAGCCGTGCCAATCTTATTACAGGGGTTAAAGCTGACCCTGTTTATTTCAATCGTCGGGCTAATTGGCGGTTTTATCATCGGTCTAGTAGCGGGTGTCTGCCGCGCACTTGGCGGCCGGGTGTCAAAAACAGTATCACTGATTTTTGTTGAACTGATCCGCGGCACCCCGATCATGGTGCAGGTGATGTTTATCTATTTCGCCTTGCCACTGGCCCTGCCGGTGCATATCGAGCCTCTAACTGCGGCCATTATCACGATTATGATTAACTCTGGCGCCTATATTGCCGAAATCACCCGTGGCGCGCTGTTATCGATCAATAAAGGTTTTCGCGAAGCTGGGCTGGCTATGGGCTTATCATCCCGCGCCACACTGTGGCATATCATTATGCCGCTAGCGCTGCGTCGCATGATCCCAGCACTGGGGAACCAGTGGATCATCAGTATTAAAGATACGTCCCTGTTTATCGTGATTGGCGTTGCGGAGCTTACCCGTCAGGGACAGGAAATTATTGCCGGAAACTTCCGCGCACTTGAAGTATGGACAGCGGTAGCAGCACTCTATCTGATTGTGACTCTGTGTCTGAGCTTCCTGCTTAAAAGACTGGAAAAAAGGATGCATATCTTATGAGTATGGTTGAATTTCAAAATGTCTCGAAAAATTTTGGCTCAACACAGGTGCTACATGATATCAATCTGAAGATTGATGCTGGGGAAGTGGTAGTGATCATTGGTCCTTCCGGTTCCGGTAAATCGACGTTATTACGTTGCATCAATAAGTTAGAAGAGATCTCCTCCGGGGCACTGATCGTCGCGGGCATGCATATGACCGACCCGAATGTGAAAGAGAGCGATATTCGCCGCGAAGCCGGTATGGTGTTCCAGCAGTTCCATTTATTCCCGCATCTGACAGCGCTGGAAAACGTGATGTTTGGCCCCCTGCGGGTCCGTCATGCTACCAAAGCGGAAGCCCGTGAGCAGGCTATGGCACTGTTAACCCGTGTCGGACTGGCGGCCCGTGCCGACCATTACCCGTCGGAACTGTCCGGGGGACAGCAGCAACGTGTTGCTATCGCCCGCGCGCTGGCGGTTAAGCCACAGATGATGCTATTTGATGAACCAACTTCTGCGCTGGATCCGGAACTACGCCATGAGGTTCTGCAGGTGATGCGTTCCTTGGCGGAAGAAGGTATGACCATGGTCATCGTCACCCATGAGATTGGCTTTGCCCGTGATGTGGCTTCCCGTCTGATCTTTATCGACGGCGGTACCATCGCCGAAGACGGTGCCCCCGCTAAGCTTATCGAGGGTGGTAATGGTTGTGCGCGTTTGCAGGAATTCCTGCAGCACGTTTCTTAAGTCGGCAGGATACTGAGCAGCGAATGAAAACACTGACACTTCACGGTGATGCTTTTGCTATCGGGGAGCAGCTGGGCCAGGCAGGGCACTCTGCCTGGCATCAAACACTCACCGCGACTTCACTGTGGCGAACGGTGATTGCTCTGAAAGACAGCCCGGAAGCTAGGACGATGGCAGCAGCCGTTGAGCAGCACTATCCGTTGATCTGGCAGGAACTGACTGGATTAGCCAGCGGATTACAGGCACCTTTTGACGAGGTGTTTGCTTGGAACTGTCGCGGCGATTTAGTGCGTTCCACCTCAGACGGTTGTACCACCTTATCCGGTCGTGATGAACAGGGTCGCCGGCTGATCGCCCACAATGAAGACGGATTTCCACAACTGAAAGACGATTGTTTTATCGCACAGATCTTTCCCGAGCAGGGTGCGGCCTACCTCAGTTTTGCCTATCCGGGATCATTATGTGGCCATACCTTGGCGGTCAACCAGTATGGCGTGGTAAATACCGTCAATAATATCCGCGCTGCGGAACGCCCGGCGGGCATACCGCGCCAGGTGCTGGCACGTGATGCACTGAATGCCAGTGATTTGGATGATGCGGTGGCGCGACTGACTGTCCCCCCCCGTGCGGGTGCTTTTCACCATACGCTGGGATGTGTCGGGGATCCGCGGCTATTCACGGTCGAAGCTACCGGTCACCAATGCTCTGTGTCAGAAATCACGCAACCCTACGGGCATGCCAACCATCTGGTTCATCCGTCACAGAGCCAGGCGGCGCAGGTTATTACGGATAGCTCTGCCGCCCGTCAGCAGGTAATCGACGCACAGCTGGCAGGCAAACCCGTGTTGTCTGAAAAGTTATGTGTACAGGTGCTCTCCGATACCAGTGAGCGGTCGCTGCCGGTATACCGCCAGGATGCCGATGATCCTGACCAAGAAAATACCTTGGCCAGCGTCGTGTTTGTGATCGATAACCAGAGTGTTCGCTGGAGCCTTTACCGAGATAATCGCCAGCAGCCGGAACTCAGCGGCAATAGGGTGGCAGATAGCCTCTCTTAACGCCTGCCCCTACCCTGCCTAAAGTCCTTACCCATTAAAAACAACTAGGCCGCCCGAGGGCGGCCTTTGCCATTTACTGCTTATGAGCTAAGCGAGTTATTTCTGCAGCTCGGCAGTCATATGAACACCGTTTTTGGTGGTCGCTTCAGTAATTTTGTAAGAAGCTCCGTCTCTATGGGCCTGAGCGGCAATTTGCGCTTCAGCATCATCCAGAGTGCCTGCACAAGCGGTGATGCTCTGCGCAAAGCTACCGAATGAAACGAGGGTCAGAGCGGCAACAGCAACGAAAGTTTTGATAGCGTTCATAAGATTCACCTTTAGTTTTTAATCAGTAATAAGGCCATATTGCCTTGATGTGGTGAATCATAGACCTCAACGTGAGGTGCATAAAAGCTGAACAATTTGCTATTGTTGTTCAAAATAAATGAATATCTAGCACGGGCTGCTAAGGAAGCCATTTATTACTAGCATATTCATCTAGTTTTAATGCCAATAACTAGGAAGGGATTAACAAAAATCTATTATTGATAGAGAATAATCCCGCACAATAAGGAGGCAGGTGTGATAACTCAACGAAAATCAGTGAGTTCCTGAGGATCGTGGTGAACCGCTATGAAAACGCAGCTCACTATCGTAACCGGCGATCAACTCTGCTTCTCTCTGACCGATTTGCCTCACCCGGGCAGTGATATCCACCGGAGAAATTTCCTGGGCCAGTGCCAAATAGTCCTGATAATGGCGGGCTTCTGACCGTAATAGCGACCGGTAGAAACTCGCTAATTCTGGGTCAAGATAAGGGGCCAAAGCATAGAAACGCTCACAGGAACGGGCCTCAATGTAAGCCCCACAGATCAGCTTATCCACCAGCGTATCCGGCTCGTGGGTAGTGACTTCACGTAATAACCCTTTGGCATAGCGGCTGGCGGTGATCTTCCGATAATCAATTCCCCGTCGCTGCATAATCGCCCATACCTGATAGAAGTGATGTAACTCCTCTTTAATCAGTAACACCATTTTATCAATCAGGCTGTCTGCCCAAGGAAAGCGGTCATGGCGGGAAATATTTTTGCCAAGGTGGCGATGGGCCTGAATAAAATCGCTGTCCGGATGTTCGCGATAGATAAAGTTTTCGTAGGGCAGCAGCCAGCTCATCAGTGTCTCCGCTCCCGGCGTATCCGCTACGTATTTCCGGATCAGCCAGGCGGCGGTCTGGGCCGCTTTTAATTCACAGGTCAGGTGGTCGGTTAACAGAAGTGGCAGATTTTCCGGTTTGGCCGCTTCATCAAGCCAGGCTTGCGGGGTACGGCAGTGCAGAAAGTGTATCAGTGGCTCAACCAGGGTGGCGTAGTTCAT
Organism: Tatumella saanichensis; assembly: GCF_000439375.1. GTDB lineage: Bacteria > Pseudomonadota > Gammaproteobacteria > Enterobacterales > Enterobacteriaceae > Tatumella > Tatumella saanichensis. Next base: position 127,413 of record NZ_ATMI01000035.1, on the reverse strand, counting down.
GATGGGTGGTTTTCAGGTCATACGGTCAGCAATAACTGCCCCGGCCCGTCACAGGACGGTACGGGGCTCAACAATAACGGTAGATCAGTGGCGGGTTTCGCTGCTTTCGCCCTGCTCCTCGTCACCTTCTTCATCGTCCTCTTCGTCTTCGGCATCTGGGTCTTCAAAGTAAGTACCCCAGCCATCGTAATCGACGTTGTGCTTACCGGCGACTTTTGCCAATTGTTCAATCTGCGCATTGATCAGATCTTCGTTGAGGGCAATTTCACTGATGATATCGACACACATCACTGTGGTACCATCCTCCAGTTCCAGCTCTTCCGGGTCAGTGACTTCATAGCCCAGTTTGAAGGCATCCACAGCAGCTTTTTCTAACGCATCAAAACTGTCGCAGGAGAGGTGATGTTCAATGGTGTAGAGCGCATCCGGATCACTGCCGTCATCCAGTAACTCTTCGATAATTTCGCGGGTCTCTTCGCGCTGCTCTTCCATAAAGGCTTCAAATGTCATAGGGAAACTCCTCAATTGGTTCAGGGATACGATTCCCCGGATAGGGGTATTTTCCCACAGCCGTTGGCGTGGCACTAGATTAAAGGCGATGATCCGTGAAAATAAGGTTGAAAATGAATATTCATACATATAGATTGAATATTAATTCAAATGAAAAAATCTATCCGGAGTGATGTTATGAGTAAGCTTTATAAGCGTAATTTTCTCAGATTGCTGGATTTTACCCCAGCCGAGCTGGACCACTTTATCTCGCTGGCCGCCCGCCTGAAGCAAGAGAAAAAACAGGGTAACGAAAAACAGCATCTGCAGGGCAAAAATATTGCGCTCATCTTCGAAAAAGATTCGACCCGTACTCGTTGCTCTTTCGAAGTTGCCGCTTACGACCAGGGTGCCCGCGTGACGTGGCTGGGCGCCAGTGGTAATCAGATTGGCCATAAAGAGTCGATCAAAGATACCGCGCGGGTGTTAGGACGGATGTATGACGGCATCCAGTATCGTGGCTATGAGCAGAGCATTGTGGAAACCTTGGCGGACTATTCAGGTGTGCCGGTATGGAATGGCCTGACCACCGAATTTCATCCGACCCAGTTGCTGGCGGATTTACTGACGATGCAAGAACATCTGCCAGGGAAAGCGTGGCATGACATGACACTGGTGTATGTTGGCGATGCACGCAACAATATGGGCAACAGTATGCTTGAAGCAGCCGCTCTGACCGGCCTAGACCTGCGTCTGGTAGCACCGAAGGCCTGCTGGCCTGAAGAAGCACTGGTGGCAGAGTGTCGCGAGGCGGGCCAACAGACCGGGGCGAGAATTACGCTGACAGAGTCCATTGAGGAAGGCGTTAAAGATGCCGACTTTATTTATACCGATGTGTGGGTTTCGATGGGGGAAGCCAAAGAGACCTGGGCTGAACGTATCGCCCTGCTGCGCCCCTATCAGGTCAACGCACTGATGATGGCACTGACCGGTAAGCCAAATACCAAATTCCTCCACTGTCTGCCAGCCTTCCATGATGACCAAACCAGTATGGGCCGTCAGATGGCGGAACAGTATGGTTTCACTAATGGCATTGAAGTAACCAACGACGTGTTTGAGTCGGAAAACAGCATTGTCTTTGACCAAGCCGAAAACCGGATGCATACCATCAAAGCGGTGATGGTGGCGACGCTGGGCCAGTCGTAAGCGGCAATGGTATCGGGGGCGGTAACGACTAATTTATGCTGTGACGGCCCCGACTTCACTGCGATTATCTCGATAATCAGGTGTCTGCAGCTTTTCGTTCCCTGCCCCTTGTCACGAAGGCTGTGGCCGGTATAATGCGCGAAAATTTTTCGGGGGATCACATGCCAAAGCTCATGACACATCATGACACCCGTACCTGCTCCCTGGCAGGCGGCAGCCCGTTTGTTTCCCGTACCGATCACTATTTCATTAAAAAAGCCCCTGTTTTAGGGGCTTTTTTTTGTCTGTTATCTGCCTGTGCCGAGGAGTTTATTTATGGCTAATCCGCTCTACCGGAAAAATATCATTTCTGTTAATGACCTCAGCCGCGATGAGCTGGAACTGGTGTTAGCCACTGCAGCCCGCCTGAAAGCCGCTCCGCAGCCGGAACTGCTGAAACACAAGGTGATTGCCAGTTGCTTCTTTGAAGCCTCTACCCGTACTCGTCTCTCGTTTGAGAGCGCGATCCAGCGCCTTGGTGCCTCAGTGGTCGGTTTTTCTGACGGCGGTAATACCTCGCTCGGTAAAAAAGGCGAAACCTTGGCAGACACGATTTCGGTGATCAGCACCTATGTCGATGCCATCGTGATGCGTCATCCGCAGGAAGGGGCCGCACGTCTAGCCACGGAGTTCTCAGGCCACATTCCGGTACTGAATGCCGGAGACGGTGCTAACCAGCACCCGACTCAGACCTTGTTGGATCTGTTCACTATCAGCGAAACCCAACAACGCTTGGATAACCTGAATATCGCCATGGTCGGTGATCTGAAATATGGCCGTACGGTACATTCTCTGACTCAGGCATTGTCAAAATTTGAGAATAACCGTTTCTTTTTCATCGCCCCCGATGCGCTGGCGATGCCCGCCTATATTACTGACCTGCTGGATGAAAAAGGGATCCCATGGTCACGCCATCAGTCCATTGAAGAGGTGATACCGCAGGCCGATATTCTGTATATGACCCGAGTGCAAAAGGAGCGCCTTGATCCCTCGGAATACGCCAATGTGAAAGCCCAGTTTGTACTGCGCGCGGCGGATCTCGACCAAGCCCGTGAAACAATGAAAGTCCTGCATCCGCTGCCACGCATCGATGAGATCGATACCGATGTCGACAGCACTCCCCATGCTTGGTATTTCCAACAGGCGGGTAATGGGATCTATGCGCGGCAAGCACTGCTAGCACTGGTATTAAACGAACAACTGACGGCATAACGGGAGAGAGACAGATGACTCAGGATAATAAATTACAGGTAGAAGCTATCCGATGCGGAACGGTGATCGACCATATTCCGGCCCGTGTCGGATTCCGTTTACTGTCATTGTTCCGCCTGACCGAAACCGATCAGCGGATCACTATCGGTCTGAATCTGCCTTCCGGTGAAATGCAGCAGAAAGATTTGATCAAAATTGAGAACACCTTCCTGACCGAAGAGCAGATTAACCAGTTGGCGATCTATGCTCCCCATGCCACGGTAAACCGTATTGATAATTACGATGTGGTCGCCAAAAGTGTGCCAGCGCTGCCTGAACGTATTGATCGAGTACTCAGTTGCCCGAACAGTAACTGCATCAGCCATAACGAGCCGGTACACTCCAGTTTTACGGTGCGCCGTAAGGCACAAGACATTATGCTGAAGTGCAAATATTGTGAAAAAGAGTTTGCCCATCACATCGTGATCGGCCACTGGTAATCCGTTTCCGGCCTCTTATAATGGGGGGCACCCCCGTCCGGAAGCGGTATGCTTCTGGCGTTACTATTAAGGAGAAGTTATGTCCCGCGTCATCAGTACCGACAATGCGCCGGCCGCTATCGGGCCTTATGTACAGGCTGTCGACCTCGGCAATATGATCATTACTTCCGGCCAGATCCCTGTGGATCCGAAAACCGGCAATGTGCCTGATGATGTGACGGCACAGACCCGTCAGTCTCTGGCAAACGTTAAAGCGATCATCGAGCAGGCTGGCCTGACCGCCGGCGATATCGTTAAAACCACGGTATTCGTGAAAGATCTTAACGACTTCACTACCGTGAATGCTGCTTATGAAGCCTTTTTTACCGAAAATAACGCCGGTTTCCCTGCTCGTTCTTGCGTGGAAGTGGCCCGTCTGCCAAAAGACGTTAAAATCGAAATCGAAGCGATCGCTGTGCGTCGCTAAGGTTTATCGCGGCTCCCGTTGGGGGCCGCTGCCGCTGCCCACCTACATCCCCCCACTGATTCTTTATCCTGCATCAAATCTTTGTCGACTATTTCACAGAAAACACCATATATAGTGTTTAAAATAAACCCAGGCACAATATAAGGGGTTTATGATGGGTATTGAGGTGGTAAAACGTGATGGCAGGAAAGTCACTTTCTCTGTCATACTATTACGTAAATCGATAGCCGCAGCGGCGCAAGCTTGTGGTGTTTGTGATCCAATGTACCACGACGCTATCATCCAGCAGGTCTGTCAACAATTTAGTGACCGTGACTGCATGTCGGCGGTGCAGATCCATCACTGGGTGATGACTGCCCTGCTCGGCAGTTCTCGACCGCAGGTAGCGGCCTGTTTCAACGCCTATCGTAAGCAGCGCGATCACGCTCGTGAGCGGACCTCGCCGCTCCATCAAGACATTGAAGGGCTTAGGGCACAGAGCGATACTAGACTGCTGCACGAAAACGCCAATAAAGACAGCCGAGTGATCCCTACCCAACGCGACCTGCTGGCCGGGATTGTCGCCCGTCACTATGCCCGTAACTATCTACTGCCAGAGACGGTCGTCGCCGCTCACGATCGCGGTGAGATCCACTACCATGATCTCGATTACGCACCCTTCTTCCCGATGTTTAACTGTATGCTCATCGACCTCGAAGGAATGCTGAGCCGCGGCTTTAAGATGGGAAATGCCTCCATTACCGCGCCGAAATCCATCGCCACCGCCACCGCGGTCACCGCACAGATCATCGCGCAAGTTGCCAGCCACATCTATGGTGGCACCACCATTAACCGCATTGATGAAGTACTGGCACCCTATGTCGAAGCCAGCTTACAGCGACACCGAGAAGTCGCTCGTCACTGGCAGGTGCCGGAGGTCGAAGCCTATGCCGAAGCGCGTACCCGTAAAGAGTGCTATGACGCCTTCCAGGCACTAGAGTATGAAGTCAACACGCTACATACCGCCAATGGCCAGACCCCATTTGTAACCTTTGGTTTTGGTCTCGGCACCTCACCGGCTGCTAGGATGATTCAGACCGCAATATTGGAAAACCGGATCACCGGACTGGGGAGCCATCATAAAACGGCCGTATTTCCGAAACTGGTGTTCAGCCTGCGTGACGGTATTAATCGCCTCCCTTCAGACCAGAATTACGATATCAAACAACTGGCGCTGAAATGCGCCAGCCTGCGTATCTACCCAGATATTCTCAACTATGATCAAGTGGTGAAGGTGACCGGCTCTTTTAAAACGCCAATGGGTTGTCGCAGCTTTCTCGGAGCCTATGAGGAACACGGGGAATGTCAGCATGAAGGCCGTAATAACCTCGGGGTAGTCAGTCTCAATCTGCCACGGATTGCGCTACAGGCTAACGGTGATGATGCTCGTTTTATGGCACTGCTCGACCAGCGGCTCACTATCGCTCGGCAGGCACTGATGACCCGTATTCAACATTTAGAAAATACCTGTGCCCAGGTCGCTCCTATTCTTTATATGGAGGGGGCTTGCGGCGTTAGGTTGAAAGCGAAAGATCCTATCGCCGCCATTTTCCAAAACGGGCGAGCCTCGATTTCCCTTGGTTATATCGGGCTGCATGAGTGTATCAATGCCCTGTACGGTCCCCAACGACACCTTTTTGATAGCCCGCAGTTACAGCAGAAAGCCCTGGCGATTGTCCAACAGCTTCGGGCGGCCACCGATCGCTGGAAAGCAGAAACCGGCTATGGATTCAGTCTCTACAGTACGCCCAGCGAAAACCTGTGTGACCGCTTCTGCCGGCTGGACCGTGCAGAGTTCGGCCTAGTACCCGGTGTTACCGATAAAGGCTACTACACCAACAGCTTCCACCTAGATGTGGAAAAAGCGGTCAGTCCCTACGATAAAATTGATTTTGAAGCCCCTTATCCGGCGATTAGTAGCGGTGGATTTATCTGCTACGGTGAATACCCGAACCTACGCCATAATCTAAAAGCGTTGGAGGATGTCTGGGATTACAGTTATTCCCGAGTGCCTTATTATGGCGCTAATATGCCGACGGATGAGTGTTATGAGTGTGGCTTTCAGGGGGAGTTTCTGTGTACCAGTAAGGGATTTTGTTGCCCACAGTGTGGTAATCACGACCCGGCGCGGGTATCAGTGACCCGCAGAGTGTGCGGCTATCTTGGCAGTCCCGATGCCAGACCTTTTAATCAGGGGAAACAGGAAGAAGTCCGGCGGCGGGTCAAGCATCTCAACGATAACCAAGGCGTTGCACGCCGATGAACTACCATCGCTACTATCCGCTGGATATGGTCAACGGCCCCGGTACTCGTTGCACACTGTTTGTCGCCGGCTGTGAACACCGCTGCCGCGGCTGTTACAACCAATCCACCTGGCGACTGGATTCCGGCCACCTGTTTACCCCACAACTGGAAGATCTGATTATCCACGATCTTAATGACCACCGAATTCCCCGTCAGGGTCTGTCATTATCTGGCGGGGACCCGTTACACCCAGCGAATCTCAGCGCCGTACTGCAGTTGGCGCGACGTGTGCGGACGGAGTGTTCGCAGAAAGATATCTGGCTGTGGACCGGTTACTGCTTTGCCAACCTGACACCGGCACAACGTCAGGTGATAGACCTTATTAATGTGCTGGTGGATGGGCCTTTTATCGAACCTTTGAAAGATCTCTCGTTGGCCTGGCGCGGCAGTACCAATCAGCGTATTTATACCTTGCGCTAAGCTTATCCCTCGGTGGGAAAAGAGGGATAAGCTTCCGAGGCGGGTTAACCCGCCTGCCGGTTTTCGGTGGCCTGTGGTTTGGCTTTCCGACGCCCGTTCAGGTAATTCCCACAGGGGATTTCGACAAACTGATACAGTATCCAGCCCAATATCACGCTCACCACCGCTGCCAGCACTAACAGCATAATCCCGTCCGGCAAATTATAGGTTTTCCCCCCACTCCAGCGTTTTAACAGCATCAGCACGGTAAAATGGATCATATAAAATCCGAATGAGATATTACCGAGCCACTGCATCAGTGCTGAATTCAGAAACGATGTTTTCCCTTTGATATCCCCGACCGTAAGTGAGCCCAGTAACCATACCAAAGGATACAGGGTGATCAGGTTATAGCTAAACTGAAAAGGCAGATTAACATCAATAACATAGCTCACGATCAGTAATAGTGTGCTAGTGAAGGTACTAATGCGAATAAAATAGCCTTCCAGAATGATCCTCGACAGCACCAGTCCAATCACAAATTCAAATACGCGGGTCAGGGGAAAGGTGTAGGAAATCCACCACTGGATTTCACCTACTTTAAACGGCCAACCGGGCAACGGTGTCTCATTATGGGTGACGGCGAAAATGACCACCTGACTGAGGATCATGCCGAGATAACAGATAAAAATCGTGGTCCAGAGTTGGCTGGCCGGTATCGCTTTCACCCAACGGAAAATAACTGGGAAGATCACATAGAAAAGAATGATGGCACACAAAAACCAGCTTGGTGTATTGCCTCCGATATAGTTCTCGGCCCTAGGGATCCAGGTTTGTACTAGTAACAGGTTGGGTAGCCAAATATCCGGACGATGGATACTGATCACGCCACTGGCCACGATCACCACCATGACAACCACATTGACGGGGTAAATCTTAGCAAAGCGCCGCTTATAAAAACGCAATGGGTGGTCCACGGGTCGGGATGACCAGCCCATCACAAAGCCACTGAGGATAAAAAACATCGAGACACTGACCCAACCGGTTTTACTGAAAATGACATAGTACCAGTGACTGGTTTGTGGGTTGGAAAAGGGTGCCAAGATAGGTGCCAGTGATGAGTGAAACAGAAAGACACTAAAAGCGGCGATAAAGCGAATACCGTTCAGCGATGTCAGCGCAGGAAGCATTCCCTTCTCATTACGCTGAACAATATGATGCGCTGTCGGTGACCAGGTCGTGGGTTCGGATGAGGTACTGCCTGACATAGATCCCCCTACTTATTACAGATAGACGTGAATATCTCATTAATTAAAAGATTAAAATAATGAGGAGACTTTTTCGTTTTATCAGTTGCAGGTGAATTGCCTGGGATCCTGTTGAACAGACCGTAAATACCAGGCCGTACACTTTCTTTGAAGTGTATCGGCCCTAACTAATAGCTAATATCGCTTATAATTGCAATGTTTATATATTAATAAACATTATAATTTATGTGAATTATGGGTTTCAGAATAATTAATAATTATTATGATTACACGCGAATTTTTAGCTGGGATCCGGCTGAAAAAACGTGGGCAGAGCGCTCCGGGAGCCGAAAGCCGGCTGCCCGGAAGAGAGAATAGTGGCGAGGATCACTCGATGTCTCGTGACCAGTGAATTTTTTTGCCAAATCCAAGGGTGTTATCCGTCATCTTTAAGGTCTCAAGACGGATTTCCCACAACGGTGCGCTCATGGCACGGGCCACCGGGAACTGTTGCTGATAGGCCACTAGCCCCTGTTGGAGCCGTTCTCCTTGTGGCTGTAGAATTTCACCACTGAACTGGATCCCTTGGATTTTCATCACCGATCGGGTAGCCGTGGTGACGGTGCCAGCGACGCGAGGATTACGCAGCATCAGCTCTCCATGACGGGTGTCAGGCTGTGTCATCAGCCATAGGGCCACCTGCTGAGGATCCAGCACGTAAAAACAGTTAGCCGCCCAGAGTGTATCACCCTGACCGGTGCACAAAGTCAGGACATGCTGCTGTTGCAGATAACGTAAGCAGTGGTCGAGATCGGACATGCTAGATTTTTTCTCCGGGACATCATGTTACTCTCTGTGCAGGACGTCACAGTGACGACGACAGCTTTCAGGGAGCACTCAGGCTATGGAAAATCAGTGGTTTGTCTATATGGTACGTACCGCCACTGGCGCACTCTATACTGGGATCACCACCGATGTTGAGCGCCGCTTTCGTCAGCATCAAAACGGTAGTGGTGCAAAAGCGTTACGCGGGAAGGGGCCGTTGTTGCTGGTCTACCAGTGTCCGGGTGGCGACCGATCTGAAGCTTCACGGCTGGAATACCGGATAAAGCAACAGACCCGCTCACAGAAATTACGGCTGGTGGCACAGCAACCGGCAGATCTTCAGTTGTGGTTTACCCGTCAGCCATAAAAAGGAGCAGAAAACAGTAATTCACCGCTGACACCTTCAACAGGGCCATTAGCCAGCGGACAGACCTGCAATTGCTGTTCGCCCTGCCCCTGCGGTGCGCGGTACGTCAGAGACTGCGCATCACCAAAACCAAGCTCTGATAGGCAAGCATAAGGCTGATAGGCCACTACCGCGCTATAACCAAATTCATTGAGGGTATCAAGCGCCTCGCGCACCAATGCACTTTCTGAAAGCTGTTGTGCCTGCTCACGGTCTACTGCCAGCGACGACAGCAGTACCCAGCCCTTGTCTTCTCCGTCTAAAGTTACTGGGCTGAACGCAGCATAACCCAGAACCTGACCTTCATCATCGGTCGCCACCACGCCCAAGGTCAGTAGTCCCTGTTCGCGTAACTGACTGACTCGTTCCGCTTCCTGTGCAGGGTCAATACACCGTTTTAATAAGCGTTCGATGCCAGCGGCATCAATACCGATCTCTGTCCGAATTAGCATGAGTTCTCTTCGCGCACCAGCTTTAGGCTGGCGTCCTGTGTCATTCCAGATTCTGTCACTGCAGCCAGAGGCTGCAACCCTTTACGTAGTATCGCTGGAACGGCGTCGGGTTCAATAGCCCCCAGCAGATTTTTCACCGCCAGACCAAGCTCAGTATCCCCTTCCACCACCAGACGACGCTGAAAGAATAACATATCCGGATCTTTACGGCCTGCCCGTGCCTCTGTTGAATACCAGACTGCTGCCTGGACACTGAGGCCCCGTGGTTTTCTGACTGGAAACCTCCTCTGTCCGCGCAGGAGTGCTGCTCGTTCGGGGCAACAGTGTCTCGCCTTTAAACCGTTACGGCTATCACCGAGGAGGTGCTCAGTAACCTCTGTGAGCATTTTTCGAATATTAACGGACTAGGCCGGACCGACGTATGAATCTTACCTTTAGTCTGCCGCCTTTGCGATATCAGGCTGGTAGCACTGCAACCGCGACGAGTATGACCGTAACGGAATGGCGCGCCATCTACAAGCGGCACAATCCGCGTAGGGTAACCGCCAAAAAACGGCTACAGTCAGGACAATGTCAAAGATACCTCCGGCGGCGATCGCCGGAGCTTTTCGCTATGAATAAGGTGTCCTTATGTCTGAACCGAAACCTTTCAAGCTGTCAGTACTGGACCTTTCGCCGGTGCCGGCACAGGCGACGCCTGCCGCAGCCTTCAGGAATTCACTGGCATTGGCCCGTTTTGCAGAGTCAGCGGGGTTTCACCGCTACTGGCTGGCAGAACACCACAATATGACCGGCATTGCCAGTGCTGCAACCTCGGTGCTGATTGGCTATCTGGCCGCCAATACCCAACATCTGCGCCTCGGTTCCGGCGGGGTAATGTTGCCGAACCACTCTCCGCTGGTGATTGCCGAGCAGTTTGCCACCTTGGCGACACTCTACCCTGATCGTATTGACTTGGGAATTGGCCGTGCCCCTGGCTCAGACCAGCGGACCATGATGGCCCTCAGACGCCATATGTCCGGCAGCCATGAAGACAGTTTTCCGCAGGATATCGAACAGCTGATCCGTTGGTTTGATGCACCAGTTGGGACGCATTTTGATGTTCAACCGGTGCCAGGAGTCGCTACACAGATCCCGGTGTGGTTACTCGGTTCCAGCCTGTATAGCGCTCAGCTAGCCGCAAGACTCGGTCTACCCTTTGCCTTTGCCTCACACTTTGCGCCGGAGATGTTGTCACAGGCTATCAGCCTATACCGTGAGCAATTCCACCCTTCAGCACGGCTGGCAGAACCTTATGTAGTAATAGGCATTAATGTTATCGCCGCAGAAAGTAACGCCCGCGCCCGCTATCTATTTACCTCCCAGCAGCAGCAGTTTATTAATCTACGCCGCGGAATGCCGGGACCTTTGCCTGAGCCGGTAGAAAATATGGATCATATCTGGTCCCCCGCCGAGAAGTTTGGTGTCGACCGGGCCTTAGGGATGTCACTGGTTGGGGACCAGAAAACCATTACCCGTGGTATGGCCTCCCTACAGCAGCACTATCAGGCAGATGAAATCATGGTCAATGGCCAAATTTACGATATTGATGCGCGGATTTATTCCTTCTCGCAGGCCATGGCGGCCGCAAAGACAGTGTTGAGCGGCTCGGACGAAGAGATATAAATAAGGATAAGGATCAGCCTGAAAGTGCACCCTGAGAGGGTAGAACAGAAAGGCTGATACTGACGGGCGCAGGATAGAACAGAATGCCGGCTGCAATTGAGAACACCGCCATAAACGCCGAGGCAAAGCGGGTCAGGAAACCGAACACAATGGCGATACTGCCCCCACTGCCAACAGAATAACCAGTGGTAGGAACAGCGCCGACATAGAGTTCTGAGCCATCAGATCAAGGTCAGTCCCGTAGGCGGTCATTTTACCGATCCCGGAAGCAAAAAATAATCCGGCGGCTAGAATACGCGAGACCAGATTGAAGCAATCCACAGCCCCTTTCATGGTTAACCTCTTGAGCAATAATAAAGCACCGTTATCACACCGAGACCCGATAGCAACAGGGGATCAGGTATTCCAATAACTTCCGAAATATGATCAACACCATATATTCATTGAATCTACTTTATTATTAAACATAGGTAATCAAATCTATCATTGGGCTGTAAGCGTATTACCCGCTCATTAAACGGTGATGATTTGTTCGTTTTTTGATGTATCAGTTGCCAACGCTAGGTGACTGTTTTACATACAATGCCCTATTTTAATTAGGGGTTAGCGGATGAAAACGTATTGATAAACCGGTCACGACTATTATCCCGATTACAGGTATCCATAATTGGATAAGCAATGAATTGGCTCTAAAAGGAACGGGTACGCGATCACTGCGGTATCAATAACGGTATTGACTGAAATATCCGAGTAGATAGGTTATCAGGGAGTGTATGGGTAAGGGGTGCGGAGGCATCGCTGATTCAGCTGTCTCCCGCTAAACCGCAGATATAAAAAAAGCGAGGGAGATATCCCTCGCTATTTCAGGCTGTTCCACTGAGGCCGGCTGACACCGACCTCATGGTTAACAGATTAGTACTCGCGACGACGTGCCGGTGCAGCACCGTCTTCACGACGTGGACCGCGCTCACGGTTACCACCGAAGCCACGACCGCCTTCACGGCGGTCAGAGAAACGACGTCCACCTTCACGGTTACCATCACGACCACCACCACGACGTGGTTCACGGGACTGTGGCTGTGCATCACCAATCAACTGCATATTCATCGGCTTGTTCAGAATACGCGTCTTGGTGAAGTGCTGCAGGATCTCGCCCGGCATGCCTTTTGGTAATTCGATAGTTGAGTGAGTACCAAACAGCTTGATGTTACCAATGTAACGGCTGCTGATATCGCCTTCGTTGGCGATAGCACCCACGATGTGACGAACTTCAACACCGTCATCACGGCCCACTTCGATACGGTACATCTGCATATCGCCAACATCACGACGCTCACGACGTGGACGATCACCGTCACGATCACGGTTACCACGACGATCATCACGGTCACGGCCGCCACGATCATCACGGTCACGGAACTCGCGACGAGGAGGACGTGGTGCATCAGCAGGCACGATTAATGGACGTTCACCCTGTGCCATTTTCAGCAGTGCTGCGGCCAGCGTTTCCATATCCAGATCTTCTTGCGGAGACAGTTTGGTCAGCAGTGCACGGTACTGATCCAGATCGCTGCTTTCCAGCTGCTGCTGTACGCGCTCGGCGAATTTCGCCTGACGACGGGTGCTCAGCAGTTCCGCATTTGGCAGCTCAACTTCTGGAATGGTCAGCTTCATGGTGCGTTCGATGTTGCGCAGCAGACGACGCTCACGGTTCTCAACGAACAGCAGTGCGCGACCTGCACGACCTGCACGACCGGTACGGCCGATACGGTGTACGTAAGACTCAGCATCCAGTGGGATGTCGTAGTTAACGACCAGGCTGATACGCTCAACGTCCAGGCCACGGGCTGCAACGTCGGTCGCGATCAGGATATCCAGACGACCATCCTTCAGACGCTCCAGGGTCTGCTCACGCAGAGACTGGTTCATGTCACCGTTCAGTGCAGCACTGCTGTAGCCATTACGCTCCAGCGTTTCCGCAACTTCGAGGGTCGCATTTTTGGTACGAACGAAGATGATCGCTGCATCAAAATCTTCCGCTTCCAAGAAACGAACCAGAGCATCACTCTTACGGCCGTAAGCAGTCCAGTAAGACTGGCTGATGTCCGGACGGGTAGTGATGCTTGACTGGATACGCACTTCCTGTGGCTCTTTCATAAAGCGACGGGTAATGCGGCGGATCGCTTCTGGCATGGTTGCAGAGAACAGAGCGGTCTGATGACCTTCTGGGATCTGAGCCATGATGGTTTCAACGTCTTCGATAAAGCCCATGCGCAGCATTTCATCGGCTTCGTCCAGTACCAGACCACGCAGGTTAGACAGGTCCAAGGTACCGCGCTTCAGGTGGTCCAACAGACGGCCCGGAGTACCGACCACGATCTGTGGTCCTTGACGCAGGGCGCGCAGCTGTACGTCATAACGCTGGCCGCCATACAGGGCCAGAACGTTAACGCCACGCATGTGTTTAGAAAATTCGTTACAGGCTTCGCCCACCTGAACCGCCAGCTCACGGGTCGGTGCCAGCACCAGGATCTGTGGTGCTTTCAGGGTAGGATCAATGTTGTTCAGCAATGGCAGAGAGAATGCCGCTGTTTTACCACTACCGGTCTGAGCCATACCCAGAACATCACGGCCTTCCAGCAGATGAGGAATACAGGCCGCCTGGATAGGCGATGGTTTAACGTATCCCATGTCATTCAATGCAGACAGGATGGATTCGTTAAGGCCCAGATCGGAAAAAGTGGTTTGAATATCAGTCATGTAGTACACGTGCCTCTTAGATTACGGCGGCCAGTCTACATAACTCGTCATGAAAACTTTCAGTTATTTTCATTGAAAAGTGTGAACCGGCTCAAATTAGAAGTTTTTGACGAATAAAACACCCCTCACCCCGAAGGATGACAGGAAATGAAAAAAGGGTGTCAAATGTCGTCAGCTATTGCTGGTCAGATTCTGATAGGTCGTCTTGTGCCTGGCCAAGTTCCGCCAGTTCCAACAATGCATATCGGTGTTCAACAAAGTTATTCACATTGTTGGCTACCGCCAGTTTGAATAACGCTTCTGCGTTATCCTTCTCCCCCAGACTTAGGTAGTATTTACCTAAATAGAAGTTGGTTTCACTGAGATGTTCAGCGAGCGAGGTGTTATCCGTTGCATCTGCCTGTAAGCGCTGCATCAGTGTTTTTTCACTGATATCGCCCAGGTAGAACTCGACAATATTCCATCCCCATTGATCTTTATTCGCAGTGTCATAACGCTGTTTCAGCGCGACTTTCGCCTTTTTAGCGTCTATCTGACGTTCGTCGAGATAGAGCCACAGCGTGCGAAACGGATCATTGGGATCGTCCTGATAAAACGCCAGCAGATCATCTTGCGCTAACTTGTATCGTCCACCGTAGTAGAGGGCGATACCTCGATTCAGATGCGCATAATTGTAAGTTGGATCAAGCTCAAGTACAGAATCAAACGCTTCATAGGCAGAATCAAAGTTCCCTGCCTGCGTAAAGTATATACCAAGATAGTTAAACACTTCTGGCATATCTGGTCTTATAGACAACGCTCGGGAAAAATCGTTCCGTGCGAGTGCCCGCAAACCTAAACTATCATACAACACTCCGCGCTCATATAAAAGCTGTGCGCGTTCATCATCGGTCAGGGCACGACTGGCAAGAATTTGTTCCATCCTCGCCAGGATAACTTCCTGTTGCAAGGTGGGTTGCAAAGGGACGGCGAGAACTTCGTTCTGGCGCCAATCAGAGTTGCTGCTGCATCCTGCCAGCACCAATGCTGCGGCGACGACACCCCCACGCAAATAAGGCTTCATTATCCCACTCCCGAATACAAACTTCCTGTTATCCGCCTGCCGTGCAAAGGAATCCTGCCCTCGCGATAACATGAATCCCTCCCCCCGCGACGCAGAGGGAGGGATAATCATCAACGCTTACTCAGCGTCAGCTGGGTTCGTTGCAGTTGTTTCTTCAGCCTGAGGTTTCTCAGCAGCTTCTTTGATGCTCAGACGGACGCGACCCTGACGGTCAACTTCCAGTACCTTAACCGGCACTTCCTGACCCATCTGCAGATAGTCAGTGACTTTCTCCACACGCTTATCCGCGATCTGAGAAATGTGCACCAGACCTTCTTTGCCACCACCGATAGCCACAAATGCACCGAAATCAACGATACGAGTCACTTTACCGTTGTAGATACGACCAACTTCGATATCAGCAGTGATTTCTTCAATACGGCGGATAGCTTCTTTCGCTTTGTCACCGTCGGTTGCAGCGATTTTCACTGTGCCGTCGTCTTCGATTTCGATAGTGGTGCCGGTTTCTTCGGTCAGGGCACGGATCACTGAACCACCTTTACCGATAACGTCTTTGATCTTATCCGGGTTGATGCGGATGGTGTGAATACGCGGAGCGAATTCAGAGATCTCAACACGCGGTGTGCTGATAGCCTGTTCCATGGTGCCCAGAATGTGCAGACGCGCACCCTTAGCCTGGTTCAGGGCAACCTGCATAATTTCGCGGGTGATACCTTCGATTTTGATGTCCATCTGCAGCGCAGTCACACCGTCACGGCTACCGGCGACTTTAAAGTCCATATCACCCAGGTGGTCTTCATCACCCAGAATGTCAGACAGAACCACGTAACGCTCACCGTCCTTCACCAGACCCATCGCAATACCGGCAACTGCCGCTTTGATCGGTACACCCGCGTCCATCAGTGCCAGAGAAGCACCACAGACAGAAGCCATCGAAGAAGAACCGTTAGATTCGGTGATTTCTGACACCACACGCACGGTGTATGGGAACACATCATGTTTAGGCATGACTGCCAGCACACCACGTTTCGCCAGACGACCGTGACCAATCTCACGACGCTTAGGTGAACCCACCATGCCGGTTTCACCGACAGAGTACGGAGGGAAGTTGTAGTGGAACAAGAAGCTGTCGGTTTTCTCGCCCATCAGCTCATCCAGGTTCTGCGCATCACGAGCAGTTCCCAGGGTAGCGGTTACCAGCGCCTGAGTTTCACCACGGGTAAACAGTGCAGAACCGTGGGTACGCGGCAGAACACCGGTACGCACGTCCAAACCACGAACCATGTCTTTTTCACGGCCATCGATACGCGGTTCACCGTTCAAGATACGGGCACGGACTACGTTTTTCTCAATAGCGTGCAGCAGATCGCTGATTTCGCCTTCGTCTAAGCTCTCATCTTCTGCTTTCAGCGCAGTGATGGTTTCGCTTTTGATCAGGTTAACCTGCTCGTAGCGTTGCTGTTTTTCGGTGATACGGTAAGCATCGCTCAGACGGCTTTCTGCCAGCGCAGAAATACGCGCGTTCAGGGCTTCGTTAGCGGCTTCCGGCTGCCAGTCCCAACGCGGTTTGCCGGCTTCAGCGACCAGAGACTTAATGTTTTCGATAACAACCTGCTGTTGGTCGTGGCCAAATACCACTGCACCCAGCATCTGTTCTTCGCTCAGGACTTCGGCTTCAGATTCAACCATCAGTACTGCATTGTCAGTACCGGCAACCACCAGGTCCAGACGGCTTTCGGCCATTTCGTCTGTGGTCGGGTTCAGCACGTACTGGTCGTTGATATAACCGACACGGGCAGCACCGATAGGACCGTTGAAAGGCAGTCCTGACAGCGACAGCGCCGCAGAAGCACCGATCATCGCCACGATATCTGGGTTAACTTGTGGGTTAACAGAGACCACAGTCGCAATTACCTGTACTTCATTGATGAACCCTTCCGGGAACAGTGGACGTACCGGACGGTCAATCAGGCGAGCGATCAGGGTTTCACCTTCGCTTGGACGGCCTTCACGACGGAAGAAGCTACCCGGGATACGACCGGCAGCGTAAGTACGCTCCTGGTAGTTCACGGTTAATGGGAAGAAGTCCTGACCTGGTTTGGTTTTTTTCTGGCCGACAACAGTCACGAATACACAGGTATCGTCGATGCTCGCCATTACCGCAGCAGTAGCCTGGCGTGCCATCATTCCGGTTTCCAGAGTGACGGTATGCTGACCATACTGGAATTTACGTACAATCGGATTCAGCAAAATTAAGATCCTTTGATTTTTTCAGACGCCCTTTCATCAGGCACCTGTTTCAGGGTTTTGATCTTTTGTGCATCCTCGCGACTAATGACAAAACTCATTACCGCCACCGGCGGGGAAGATTTCTCATTAGCCGCGCGAATCGTGCAAATAAAGATCACACACAATTACAATACATGAGTTTCAACAGAAATACTGCCGTTAACCCGAAAAAAGGGGCCATAAGGCCCCCTTTTCGCGAAACTCGCTGAAACTTTTTTCCAAGCTGAAACAGAATACTGAGGTATTGCTCTTCGCCGGAAAAAGCTCGTCAGACTTAGCGACGCAGACCCAGGCTTCCGATCAGGCTGGTGTAACGCTCTACGTCTTTACGCTTCAGGTAATCCAGCAGCTTACGACGCTGGGAAACCATGCGCAGCAGACCGCGACGGCTGTGGTGATCTTTCTTGTGCTCAGAGAAGTGACCCTGCAGGTGACTGATCTGTGCAGTCAGCAGAGCAACCTGAACTTCAGTTGAACCACTGTCGTTAGTACCACGACCGTATTTAGCAACGATCTCTGCTTTAGCTTCTACGCTTAGAGACATAATAAACTCCAGTATTTGTAAGATTTCAGGTCGCCGATCTCTAATTCAGCTTCCCACTTTATAGCCGCGCCATTCTACTCTGCGGCTGTCATGAGTGCAAACAACTCAGTCGAAATATTCAACCACCAGACGCCGCGGGGCGACCCGGCCCTGATCGTCGATTTCCGCCATGCCGATAAATTTTCCGGCCTCACCTTCACTGACGCGCACCAGGCCTTCAGTCGGTGCACCGGCAATCTGTACTGGCTGACCCAGCTTAAACCAGTGGCTGACTGATTCTGGCAGATTCACCAGCGGGTAATCGGCTGCCGGACTGTCCATCGGCATCAGTAAAGCGTCCATCGCTGCGCTGTCAGGCTGTCCCTGGTCATCCGGGCGAGCCAGTTGTTGTAACTGCTCAAGAGTCACCATCTTCTCCGCCGGGTAACGGGCCACTTGGACACGGCGCAGCATAATCACATGCGCGCCACAGCCCAGTACCTCACCAAGGTCATCAATGATGGTACGGATATAGGTCCCTTTCGAGCAGTGGATCTCTAACTCAAGCTCATCCCCCTGATGACGGATAAACTGGAGTTCATACACGGTAATCGGACGAGGCTCGCGCTCTACCGTGATCCCCTGACGGGCATATTCGTACAGTGGCCGCCCCTGATGTTTTAGTGCCGAGAACATCGACGGGACTTGCAACAAATCACCGCGAAAGCTATCCAGTGCTGAGGCTAATACGTCATCAGAAAAAGTGACTGGACGCTCTTCCACCACATTACCATCTGAATCTGAGGTATCAGTACGTTGTCCAAGACGAGCAATCACACGATAACGCTTATCAGAATCCAACAGATAGCGGGAGAACTTGGTGGCCTCCCCCAAACAGATTGGGAGCATGCCGGTCGCCAACGGATCAAGGGCACCGGTGTGTCCGGCCCTATTAGCGTTATACAGACGCTTCACTTTTTGTAGCAGGTCGTTAGAGGAGATGCCGGTGGGTTTATCCAACAACAGCACCCCATGAATATCACGACCACGCCGACGGGGACGTCCCATCAGTCCTCCTTGCTCTCATCCGCCGCTTCACCGCGACGTTCGTTGTCGTGTTTCACGACACTGGAGACCAAGTTAGACATGCGCATCCCTTCAACCAGGGAGTTGTCGTAGAAGAAGGTCAGCTCCGGCACGATACGCAGACGCATCGCTTTCCCCAGCAGAGTACGGATAAATCCTGAGGCATCCTGCAGGGCTTTTACGCCGCCTTTTACCGCATCTTCGTCTTTGTCATTGAGGAAGGTCACGAACACTTTGGCGTAAGCCAAGTCACGGGAGACCTCAACGCTTGAAACAGTGACCATCATTCCGACGCGTGGATCTTTGATTTCGCGCTGAATGATCAGGGCAATCTCTTTTTGCAGCTCCTGAGCAACGCGCTGGGAACGACCGAATTCTTTAGCCATTTTTTTGCTCCTCTCAAATAATTCGGGAGGCCAACGGCCTCCCAAACTTTGTCACCTGGTACCGATTAATCGATAGTCCGTTTGATCTCAATGATTTCAAACACTTCGATATTATCGCCGGTGCGAACATCATTATAGTTCTTCACACCGATACCACATTCCATGCCGTTACGGACTTCGTTAACGTCATCTTTAAAGCGACGCAGGGATTCCAGCTCGCCTTCGTAGATCACCACGTTGTCACGCAGAACACGGATTGGGTTGTGACGTTTAACTACACCTTCGGTCACCATACAGCCTGCAATCGCGCCGAATTTCGGTGATTTGAACACATCACGCACTTCAGCCAGACCGATGATCTGCTGTTTGTACTCAGGTGCCAGCATACCGCTCATCGCTGCTTTGACTTCATCAATCAAGTTATAGATGACGGAGTAGTAACGCAGGTCCAGGCTTTCTGCGTCGATAACACGACGGGCAGAAGCATCCGCACGGACGTTAAAACCAAGAACGATAGCATTAGACGCTGCTGCCAGGGTCGCATCGGTCTCGGTGATCCCACCGACGCCAGAACCGACAATTTTGACTTTCACTTCGTCGGTAGACAGCTTCAGTAATGAATCGCTGATCGCTTCCACAGAACCCTGAACATCTGCTTTCAGTACGATGTTCAGTTCAGAAACATCACCTTCGCTCATGTTCGCGAACATGTTCTCCAGTTTCGATTTCTGCTGACGCGCCAGTTTCACTTCGCGGAATTTACCCTGACGGTAAAGTGCCACTTCACGGGCTTTCTTCTCGTCACGGACCACTGTAGCTTCATCACCGGCGGCAGGAACACCTGACAGCCCCAGGATTTCTACAGGGATTGATGGACCCGCTTCGGTGACTTCCTGACCAAGTTCGTTACGCATTGCACGAACACGGCCATACTCAAAGCCACAGAGAACGATATCGCCCTTGTTCAGAGTCCCTTCACGTACCAAGATGGTGGCAACTGGACCACGGCCTTTGTCGAGGAAAGATTCGATAACCACACCACTCGCCATGCCACTACGTACCGCAGACAGCTCCAGGACTTCCGCTTGCAGCAGGATAGCCTGCAGCAGATCGTCAACACCGGTACCGGCTTTCGCAGAAACATTGACGAACATGTTTTCGCCACCCCATTCTTCTGGAATGATGCCGTACTGAGTGAGTTCGTTTTTAACACGATCTGGATCAGCTTCGGGTTTATCGATTTTGTTGACCGCTACAACCACTGGCACATTCGCCGCTTTGGCGTGCTGGATAGCTTCGATAGTCTGAGGCATCACACCATCGTCCGCTGCCACCACCAGGATAACGATATCCGTTGCCTGAGCACCACGGGCACGCATAGCGGTAAACGCGGCGTGGCCTGGGGTATCCAGGAAGGTGATCATACCGGTGTCTGTTTCGACGTGGTAAGCACCGATGTGCTGAGTAATGCCGCCTGCTTCGCCAGAAGCGATTTTCGCAGAACGGATGTAATCCAGCAGAGAGGTTTTACCGTGGTCAACGTGACCCATAATGGTCACTACCGGCGCACGGGATTCCGCTTCGTTATGGCCACCGGTATCACGATCGCTCATTACCGCTTCTTCTAGCTCGTTCTCACGACGCAGAATGACTTTGTGGCCCATTTCTTCGGCAACTAGCTGTGCAGTTTCCTGATCGATGACTTGGTTAATGGTCGCCATGGCACCCATCTTCATCATCGCTTTGATAACCTGAGAACCTTTAACCGCCATTTTGTTGGCCAGTTCCGCGACGGTGACGGTTTCGCCGATCACCACATCACGGTTAACCACCTGTGCTGGCTTGTTAAAGCCTTGCTGCAGGGTGCTACCTCTACGATGTTTACCGCCTTTACCGCCGCGGATTGCCGCGCGGGCTTCTTCACGGTCAGTTTTCGCTTCAGAGTGCTTGTTGCCTTTTTTGGCTCTCGGGCTCTTGGTAGCGGTACGGGTACGACCACGGCCGCCTTCAACTTCACGGTCATTCTCATCTTCAGCCTGACGGGCATGCTGAGAGGTGGTCACGTGATAGTCAGAAGAATCTTCGCTTTCGGCTGGTTTCTGCCACTCTTCGCCTTTCTCTTCCGCCAAACGACGGGCTTCTTCGGCGACACGCTTGGCGTCTTCTTCCAGCTTACGACGCGCTTCTTCTTCCGTCTTACGCTTCAGCTCAGCGGCTTCTGCTTCGCGACGGGCTTTCTCTGATGGCGCTGCCTGGGTCATATCGTTCTTTTGTTGGTTTGTCACTGTTTTTGTTTCCGCAGCTTCACGTTTGGCTTTCTCATCCGCCTCACGCTTCGCTTTTTCTTCGGCTTCACGCTTCGCTTTTTCTTCGGCCGCGCGCTTGGCTACTTCTTCAGCCTCACGACGGGCCGCCTCTTCCGCTTCACGCTGTGCCTGCGCTTCCGCCTCTGCCTGGCGCTGAGCCTCGGCATCGTCTTTCACATAGGTACGCTTTTTGCGGACTTCAATTTGCACCGATTTACTTTTACCGCCGGTACTCGGAATATTCAAGGTGCTACGGGTTTTACGTTGCAGGGTCAGTTTACCTGAATCCTGGTTACCGTGACCACGATTCAAGTGAGACAGTAAGGCCTGTTTTTCCTTTTCTGTCACAGAATCATTTTCAGATTTCGTGATCCCTGCATCAGCCAGTTGCTGTACCAGACGATCAACCGAAGTCTCAATTTCTGCAGCTAACGATTTTACAGTTACATCAGTCATGCTGTTCCTTCCTGTTAGTTATGCGTCGCCGCCAAACCAGCAGATATTACGTGCAGCCATAATCAGCTCACCGGCCTTCTCCGCAGAGAGCCCTTCAATATCTACCAGGTCGTCGATACCCTGTTCAGCCAGATCTTCCAGAGTGCAGACGCCTTTGGCTGCCAGACGATAGGCCAGGTCTTTATCCACACCTTGCAGCGCCAGTAGGTCATCCGCAGGTTTCTGGTTACCTAGGCTCTCTTCTTTCGCCAACGCCAGGGTGGTCAACGCATTTTTAGCTCGTTCACGCAGAGCCTCTACCATTTCTTCGTCGAGCCCGTCAATTTCCAGCAGCTCGTTGACCGGCACATAAGCCAGTTCTTCCAGAGTAGAGAACCCTTCTTCTACCAGTACCGTTGCAAACTCCTCGTCAATATCGAGGTGTTTGGTGAACGTATCGATGGCTGCATGCGCTTCTGCCTGATGCTTAGCCTGCAGATCATCAACGGTCATCACGTTTAGTTCCCAGCCACTCAACTGTGAGGCTAAACGTACGTTCTGGCCATTACGGCCAATCGCCTGAGCCAAGTTACCGGCTTCAACAGCGATATCCATGGTGTGATTGTCTTCATCAACGACGATAGACGCAACATCAGCAGGGGCCATGGCATTAATCACAAACTGTGCTGGATTATCATCCCACAGCACGATATCGATACGCTCACCGCCCAGCTCGCTGGAAACGGCCTGCACACGAGCGCCGCGCATCCCTACACAGGCCCCTACCGGGTCGATACGTTTGTCATTGGTTTTTACTGCAATTTTGGCACGAGAACCCGGATCACGGGCCGCACCTTTAATTTCAATCACTTCTTCGCCAATTTCCGGCACTTCAATGCGGAACAGTTCTTTCAGCATTTCAGGCTTGGAACGGCTGACAAACAGCTGCGCACCACGGGCTTCTGGACGCACTGCGTACAGGATACCGCGGATACGGTCACCGGGACGGAAGTTTTCACGTGGCAGCATATCTTCACGGATAATTACCGCTTCTGCACTGGTGGCAGAACCGTCCGTCGGACGCACTTCCAGTGAAATGTTATCACGGTTAACTTTCTTGACTACACCGGTGATAATTTCGCCTTCCTGCTCGCGGAACTGATCAACCACCATGGCGCGTTCAGCTTCACGAACTTTCTGGACGATAACCTGTTTTGCCGTTTGGGTAGTGATACGGTCGAAGGTAACAGATTCAATCTGGTCTTCAACAAAATCGCCCAGATTGAGGTTTTCATCTTCGAACTTCGCCGCGTCCAGTGTAATTTCGCGGGTCGGCTGAGTCACTTCCTCAACCACCATCCAGCGACGGAAGGTATCGAAGTCACCGCTTTTACGGTCGATACAGACACGAACATCAATTTCTTGCTCGTATTTTTTCTTGGTGGCGGTCGCCAGCGCAGTTTCCAGCGCTTCAAAAATTTTTTCGCGCGGCAGTGATTTCTCGTTAGAAACGGCCTCTACAACCGCTAAGATTTCTTTGTTCATCCTGGTTAGCCTCAATCCGGACGTTTAAAAATGGGGGACCAGATTCGCTTTCTGAATATTACTCAGTGCGAACACTTCATCATGACCTTCGACGGTAACGGTCACCATTTCACCTTCCACGGCTTTAATGATGCCCTGCCATTTACGGCGGTTTTGAACCGCAATCCTTAATACCAGACTGACTTCATCACCCATAAAACGCTGATAATGCTCAACAGTAAACAGTGGTCTTTCTAGACCCGGTGATGAAACTTCAAGGTTGTAAGCCACAGTAATGGGATCTTCGACATCCATCACTGCGCTTACCTGGCGGCTGACATCAGCACAATCATCAACATTGATGCCATCTTCACTGTCGATGTAGATACGCAGGGTGGATGTACGACCCCGAACGAACTCGATACCGACCAGTTCGTAGCCCAGCGCTTCTACCGGAGCGGTGATTAAATCTGTTAATTTTTGCTCTAATGTGGACAAGCCCACCCCCAAGACATAAAAAAAGGGCCTATAGCCCAAAATCACGATTACCTGATAACAAAAAACCCCGAAAATTCGGGGCTTTTTATCACTGGACCCTGTGTTGCCGCAACGCGACAAACACATACCAAAAGAATTTTTTTCAAAACCAGGTGAAAACAGGAACCTGCTGAACTTTTGAAAAGAACTCTAAGGGAAAGTGGTTGCGGGGGCCGGATTTGAACCGACGACCTTCGGGTTATGAGCCCGACGAGCTACCAGGCTGCTCCACCCCGCGTCCGAAAACGTGGCGAATTTTACGCCGAACATGCAGAAAATGCAAGTTATAATGAACTGGTACCGAGGACGGGACTTGAACCCGTAAGCCCAATCGGGCACTACCACCTCAAGGTAGCGTGTCTACCAATTCCACCACCTCGGTACTGCTTAAGACGCCGGAGAGATCCTTTGTCGAAAGTTTGGTTACTGCTGGGTACTGCCTTACTGCGGGATATCGTTACCTGGTGCTGCTGGCTTGGCCGGCTGCTGAGTCTGTTGAGACTGTGCAGGGGCACTCAGATTTTCCCACTCGCTTCCTTTGGCGGTTTTATTGGTGTTCAGGTTGCCAAGGATCAGGCTCATGACGAAAAATAATGCAGCCAGGATGCCGGTTGTCCGAGTCATAAAGTTACCTGACCCAGTAGAACCAAACAGTGTACCAGACGCACCTGCACCGAAAGATGCTCCCATATCAGCGCCTTTGCCTTGCTGCAGCATAACCATAGCAATAAGGGCAATCGCAATCAGAATGAAAACAACTAAGAGAGCATCGTACATAATAGACCTGTTTCCTTGTACGCGACCGTACAGTTAAAACTTCACCTTGCGCCAATGAGAAAAACATTCCCCATCAGAAGCGGGTCTGAATACTAACCAAAGGCGACACGCTCTGCAAGAGCATTTTTCTTCACCCATTGCGTTTGGCGATAAAAGCAGCACTCCGCCGTTTTTATCGCCACCACCCGAACTGCACATTGGGAGCCGTGACGTCATTTCACCGCTCTCAATGCTGGCTTAGACGGCTTTCACCACCTCGGCAATACGGTTAGCCAACGCGGTAACCTGAGTATGATCTTCCCCTTCCACCATCACGCGGATTAACGGCTCTGTCCCCGATTTACGCAGCAGTACACGACCACGACTGCCCAGTTCAGCTTCGACTTCCGCCGTCACCGCTTTGACCTGATCTGATACTAACGGATCGGACTCACCGCTAAAGCGGACATTGACCAGTACTTGTGGCAGTAATTTCATGCCGCTACACAGATCATGCAGTGACATATGATTACGCACCATGGCGGTCAATACCTGTAATCCCGCGACGATGCCGTCACCGGTGGTGGTTTTATCCAGCAAAATAATGTGGCCAGAATTCTCGGCCCCCAATTGCCAACCTTTTTCTTGCAGTTTTTCCAGTACATAGCGGTCACCTACTTTGGCACGGGCAAACGGGATACTCAGTTGCTTTAGAGCCAGTTCCAAACCGATATTGCTCATCAAGGTGCCCACTACCCCGCCGCGCAGTTTACCCTGACGCAGTTTTTCACGAGCGATGATATAGAGGATCTGATCACCATCAACCTTGTTGCCTTCGTGGTCGACCATCATGATACGGTCGCCATCACCGTCATAAGCAATCCCAAGCTGTGCTTTTTCGTCCAGCACCCGCTTTTGCAACAGACGCAGGTCGGTCGCGCCACACTCTTTGTTGATGTTCATACCGTCTGGCTGAGCA
Source organism: Tatumella saanichensis (assembly GCF_000439375.1). Lineage (GTDB taxonomy): Bacteria > Pseudomonadota > Gammaproteobacteria > Enterobacterales > Enterobacteriaceae > Tatumella > Tatumella saanichensis. Next base: position 101,541 of record NZ_ATMI01000035.1, on the reverse strand, counting down.
GCGATGGTGATCACTTCGGCGCCAAGTTCACGCAGTACGTTCGGAGCGATGTGATAGGTGGCACCGTTGGCACAATCTACCACGATTTTCAGACCATTCAGGTTCAATTCACTAGGGAAAGTGCTTTTACAGAACTCAATATAGCGGCCAGCAGCATCAACAATGCGACTGGCACGCCCTAATTCCGCAGAAGGGACACAGGTGATGGTTTTATCCATCTCCTGTTCGATAGCCGCTTCAACGTCATCCGGCAGTTTAGTGCCTTCGGTGGAGAAAAACTTGATGCCGTTATCATCAAACGGGTTGTGGGAGGCTGAGATGACAATTCCGGCCTCGGCGCGGAAAGCTCGGGTCAGGTACGCAATCGCAGGGGTCGGCATCGGGCCAGTGAAGGCAGCCGACAATCCTGCGGCAGCCAGTCCGGCTTCTAAGGCTGACTCCAGCATATAACCGGAAATACGAGTATCTTTACCGATAATGATCTGCTTGGAACCGTGGCGGGCCAACACCTTACCGGCCGCCCAGCCAAGGCGTAATACAAAGTCCGGCGTAATCGGCGCTTCACCGACTTTGCCGCGAATACCATCGGTGCCGAAATATTTACGCTCACTCATAATCTTATCCTTTCGCTCTTAAAGTGGCTTCTGCAATCCGCATCGCCTCAACGGTTTCTTTAACATCGTGGACACGGACGATCTGCGCACCCTGCATGGCGGCGATTACCGCACAGGCCAGGCTACCACTCAGACGCTGTGAAGGCCCGACATTAAGCAGTTGTCCAATCATCGATTTACGGGACATCCCGACCAGCAACGGCAGGTCGAAATGGTGGAAATGGGCCAGATGGGCCAGTAACTGATAGTTGTGCGCAAGGGCTTTACCGAATCCGAAGCCGGGGTCGAGTAATAGATTTTCTCTTTTAATGCCCGCAGCCAGGCAGCGCTCAATATGCTGGGTAAAAAACTGGTCAATGTCCGCAATCAGGTCTTGATACCCCGGGGCATTCTGCATGGTTTCCGGTTCACCCTGCATATGCATCAGACACACCGGTAACCTTGTCTCTGCGGCAGCCTCCACAGCACCGGGTAGTTGCAGTGCACGAACATCATTGATCAAGTGTGCTCCCGCCGCGGCCGCTTCGCGCATCACTTCTGGACGGGAAGTATCCACGGAAATCCAGACCTCGAAGCGGCGAGCAATTTCGCGTACCACCGGGATCACCCGTGACAGTTCTTCTTCGACGCTGACCTCGGCAGCACCTGGCCGGGTCGATTCGCCCCCAACATCAATAATGGTCGCACCGGCCATCACCATCTCATTGGTATGAGTGATCGCCTCGGTGAGTGAAGTGTGGCTGCCGCCATCGGAGAACGAGTCCGGCGTCACATTAAGGATACCCATTACGTGCGGGAAGGAAAGATCCAGTTCGGTTTCCCTGGCGTACAGCTTCATCAGACAGCGTCTCCCTGCGGCAAAAAAACAATAAAAAAAACCCCGGACAGGCCGGGGTTTCATTTTAACGCGAAATCATCTTATTTATCGAATGATTCACACATTACATTGTGCTGCCTGGCTCCTCAGAGCGCGGATCATCAACAGGACGCGGCGCTTCAGGAGGTGGCGTACCGTTGCTGCTGTCAGAAGAACCGGTATTTTTTGGCTCTTCCCAGCCTGCCGGTGCACGCACTTCGCGGCGAGCCATCAGGTCATCAATCTGCGGCGCATCAATAGTTTCGTACTTCATCAGTGCATCTTTCATCGCATGGAGAATATCCATGTTTTCATTCAGCAGTGTACGAGCCCGTTGATAGTTGCTGTCGATCAGGTGTTTGATTTCCTGGTCGATAATGCGTGCCGTTTCATCTGACATGTGTTTCGCTTTGGCCACAGAACGACCCAGGAACACTTCGCCTTCTTCCTCTGCATACAGCAGTGGACCTAATTTCTCCGAGAAGCCCCACTGGGTGACCATGTTACGTGCCAGGTTAGTCGCGACTTTAATGTCGTTAGAAGCCCCCGTTGAAACATGTTCTACACCGTAGATGATCTCTTCCGCCAAACGGCCACCGTACAGGGTGGAAATTTGACTTTCCAGTTTCTGACGGCTGGCACTGATCGCGTCTCCTTCCGGCAGGAAGAAGGTCACACCCAGCGCACGTCCACGTGGAATGATGGTGACTTTATGCACCGGATCATGTTCCGGAACCAGGCGACCAATGATGGCATGGCCTGCTTCGTGGTAAGCCGTTGACTCTTTCTGAGCTTCGGTCATCACCATAGAACGGCGCTCAGCACCCATCATGATCTTGTCTTTGGCTTTCTCGAACTCAACCATCGACACCACACGCTTGTTGCTACGCGCAGCAAACAGGGCTGCTTCGTTGACCAGGTTAGCTAAATCTGCACCGGAGAAGCCAGGCGTCCCACGGGCGATGATGGCTGCATTAATATCGGTCGCTAATGGCACACGACGCATATGGACTTTGAGGATCTGCTCACGACCACGAACATCCGGCAAACCAACCACCACTTGACGGTCGAAACGGCCCGGACGCAGTAATGCAGGGTCCAGGACATCCGGACGGTTTGTCGCAGCGATAACGATAATACCTTCGTTACCTTCAAAACCATCCATCTCAACCAACATCTGGTTCAGCGTCTGTTCACGTTCATCGTGACCACCGCCCAGACCCGCACCACGCTGACGGCCGACCGCATCGATCTCATCAATAAAGATGATGCACGGTGCCGATTTCTTCGCCTGTTCAAACATGTCACGGACACGGGAAGCCCCCACACCGACAAACATTTCAACGAAGTCAGAACCGGAAATGGTAAAGAACGGTACTTTGGCTTCACCGGCAATCGCTTTTGCCAGTAGAGTTTTACCGGTCCCCGGAGGGCCTACCATCAGTACGCCTTTTGGAATTTTACCGCCCAGTTTCTGGAAACGGCTCGGCTCACGCAGGTATTCAACCAGTTCACTGACTTCTTCCTTCGCTTCGTCACAGCCAGCAACGTCAGCAAAGGTCGTTTTGATCTGGTCTTCGGTGAGCATACGTGCTTTGCTCTTACCGAACGACATTGCGCCTTTACCGCCACCGCCTTGCATCTGGCGCATAAAGAAGATCCACACACCAATCAGTAATAGCATCGGGAACCAAGAGATGAAGATTGAAGTCAGCAGACTTGGCTCTTCAGGTGGTTCACCCACAACTTTCACGTTTTTGGTCAGCAGGTTGTCGAGCAACTTGGGATCGTTGACAGGGATATAAGTCGTATATTTACCACTGTCTTTTTTGATTACGTCAATTTCACGCCCGTTAATACGTGCCTCGCGGACCTGATCCTGGTTCACTTCCGACAGGAAAGTTGAATAATCAACCCTCTTGCCATTCGACTCGCTGGGCCCAAAGCTCTGGAATACTGACATCAGCACAACTGCGATGACTAGCCAGAGGATCAGGTTTTTCGCCATGTCACTCAAGGGATTAACCTCATATTACAACGATGTTAACAGACAGCGTAGGGTACTATAGTTTGCGCCCAGTCGCTACAATGTACACTTCACGTGAACGTGAACGTGAAGCGTCAGGCTTCCTGATTTTCACTTTCGTAAACAGGGAGCGAATTTCCCGCAGGTATTCCTCGAAGCCATCTCCCTGAAACACTTTCACTACAAAACTACCGCCCGGCGCAAGGATATCCCGACACATATCTAACGCCAGTTCTACCAGATACATCGAACGTGGAATGTCCACTGCCGGAGTACCGCTCATATTCGGTGCCATATCAGACATGACGACCTGAACTTTATTATCACCAACCCGTTCCATTAACGCAGCCAGTACTGCCTCATCACGGAAGTCGCCTTGGAGGAAGTCCACGCCTACAATAGGGTCCATCGGTAGCAGGTCGCAAGCAATAATGCGCCCTTTCGCCCCGATTTGCTGTACCGCATACTGTGACCAGCCTCCGGGAGCTGCCCCGAGATCCACCACGGTCATACCGGGCTTGAAAAGTCTGTCGCCCTGCTGAATTTCATCCAGCTTAAACCAGGCGCGGGAACGCAGCCCTTTTTTTTGTGCCTGTTGCACATACTTATCGCTAAAGTGTTCCTGAAGCCAGCGACTTGAACTGGCCGAACGCTTTTTACCGGTCATAATTTTTCCAATGAATTCCACAACGTCGCGAGAAATCATCACGAAAGTGTCGTGTTGATTTGGCGATATACCAGAGATGGCGGTAGAATGACCCGTTTTCAATCCCTGACGAAGTAAATAATACGATGAATCTGAGTACCAAACAAAAACAGCACCTAAAAGGTCTGGCCCATCCCCTGAAACCGGTTGTCATGCTGGGCAACAACGGCCTGACTGAAGGTGTTCTGGCGGAAATCGAAAACGCATTGGAACACCATGAACTGATCAAGGTGAAAATTGCCGGTGAAGATCGCGAAACTAAAGCGCTGATCGTTAACGCTATTGTTCGTGAAACCAAGGCCTGCGAAGTGCAGGTGATCGGCAAAGTCCTAGTGCTGTATCGTCGCTCTAAAGAGAACAAAATTTCACTGCCACGCTAACTGTCAGCGTCAGTCAAGTTGCCATGCTCCGGTGTGGGTGAAAAGGCCGCGTTGCGGCCTTTTTTGTGCCTAGCAATCCTGCATTTGTTCTTATGTTAGCATGTCCGGCAGACGGATGTCGCGGCGACAGGCGGTTTTTACGCCTCGCCCTGCCGCACATTTCCCATCAGGATTACAGAAAGTAATTTAAGCGTAGCAAGAGATTACAGGTATTCCACCTTAAGGATCTCATATTCTACGTCCCCACCTGGGGTTTTAATGATCGCAACATCATCGGCCTGTTTTGCGATTAATCCGCGTGCCATCGGTGAATTTACAGAAATCAGATTTTGCTTAAAATCGGCCTCATCATCACCGACGATACGGTAAGTCGATTCTTCATCAGTCGCCGTGTTGTAGACCGTCACTGTGGAGCCAAAAATCACCCGCCCAGTGGCCGGCATTTTAGTGACATCAATGATCTGTGCATTGGACAATTTGGCTTCAATTTCCTGAATACGGCCTTCACAGAAACCTTGCTCTTCGCGGGCCGCATGGTACTCAGCATTTTCTTTTAAATCCCCGTGTTCACGGGCTTCCGCGATTGAGGCAATGATGCGCGGGCGTTTCACGGTTTTCAGTTCTTCCAGCTCAACGCGCAGTTTTTCAGCGCCACGCAGCGTCATAGGAACCTGGCTCATTTTAACTCCTCATTCTGTTAGGTGTGGAAGTGTCATCCTGACGACTCTCTGCAGAGGATAACGTCTGCAACAGGTTATTTTCAGAATAAAACAACCCTGCCCGGGGCACAAATGGCCACAGGCATGGCTTAATTTTTCATTTTGATACGTATTTTACCCCGGAGTTCCCTATGGGTCATCGTTTACTTTGACCTATAAGGGGACGTAGTATTGCGACTTCCTCCGTCACTTAGCCCGAGATTATGCGATTTTTACGACTTATATCAGGATTGACTTTCGCTGTTGCTTTACAAGCCCAAGCTGCCATTCCCATCGAGCAATATACACAATATCTGCCAACCGGGGCCAGTGTGGCATTTCTGGCACAAAAAGTCGGCTCGCAGCAACCTTTGGTAGATTATCACGGTGACCAGATGGCGCTGCCAGCCAGTACCATGAAAATTTTCACCTCACTGGCCGCCCTGCTCGAGCTGGGCAAAGATTTCCGTTTTCATACCACCCTTGAAACCAACGGCAAGATCAGTAACGGTGTGTTACAGGGGGATTTGATCGCCCGCTTTGCCGGTGATCCAAGCTTCACTCGCCAGGACTTGCGGACTATGGTCGCCAGCCTGAAGCGTCAGGGGATCACTCACATCGACGGTAACTTGGTGATCGATACCTCGGTATTTGCCAGCCATGATGCCGCCCCGGGATGGCCGTGGAATGATCTGACCGAATGTTTTGATGCCCCGCCAGGGGCCGCAATTATCGATAAGAACTGTTTCTCGATCGCCCTGTACAGTGCCGATACCCCAGGCAAGAATGCCTATATCCGTATCGCCTCGTATTATCCGGCGCATATGTTCAGCGAAGTCAAAACTATTGCGCCGAATTCCGGCGAAGGACAGTACTGTGAGCTGGACGTCGTGCCTGGTGAACTGAACCGCTATACCCTGACCGGTTGTCTGCGTCAGCGTAAAGATCCACTGCCACTGGCATTTGCCGTGCAGAACGGTGCTGCATGGGCCGGAGAGATCCTACGTGATGAGCTAAAACAGGCAGACATTGATTACAGTGGACATCTGTTGCGCCAGACCCAGCCTACTCCTGCCGGGACGGTACTGGCCAGCCATGATTCGGCGGTGCTTCACGATCTGCTGCACCATATGCTGAAAGTGTCTGACAACATGTATGCAGATACTATTTTCCGCACCATTGGCCACCACTATTTTAACGTACCAGGTACCTATCGTGCGGGCTCCGATGCGGTACGTCGGATCCTGAAAGAGAAAGCCGGTATCGACCTCGGCAATAGCGTGCAGATGGACGGCTCCGGTCTGTCACGTCATGACCTGGTCTCTCCAGCGACCATGATGCAGGCCCTACAGTACATCGGTAAAAACGACAGTACCTTGGATTTTATCAGTATGTTACCGCTGTCCGGCCATGACGGCACCCTGCAATACCGTGGCGGTCTGCATGAAGCTGGCGTAGACGGCAAGCTGTCGGCCAAAACCGGGTCTCTGCAAGGCGTGTATAACCTAGCCGGTTTCCTGACTACCGCCAGTGGCAGCCGAGTCGCCTTTGTGCAGTACCTGTCCGGTTACGCAGTACCGCCGCAGGATATGCGTACCCGCCGTGTACCGCTGGTTCGTTATGAGAGCCGCGTCTACCGCGATCTCTATCAGCAGTACTAAATACTGAGCGTGATACAGCCGCCCCCGGTCATTCTCCGCGGGCGGCTTTTTTTATACCCACAATACGTGAATTAGAAGCGAGTATTGAGGCTCATATAGAAGGTGCGACCCGACTCATTGTAGGTATTTGCCCCAGCACCATACAGATAGCTACTGACACCAGCACCGTTAATTGTCCCAGTGGTCTGCGAGTTACCTTCACGGAAGTGGCGCTTATCAAACAGGTTATCGATGCCGGCAGTGATACTGACATTTTTGGTCGCATCCCAGGTGGCGCTAGCACCGATAATACTGTACGGACTGACTTCGCGGGTGTCCGGATAACTGACTACATTGCCCTGGTAGTCAAGACGCTTTGGTTTCTGGCGGCCATACCAGGTTAAGGTCGTTTGCAGAGAGAGGTCCTCACGGGCCTGCCAGCTGACGCCGGAGTTGAGGGTGAACTGCGGAATAATCGACAGACGATCACCGGTGGTTTTGTTTTTACTCTGCAACATCCAAGTCATGTTGTTATTCCAGTTCACCGTGTCAGTAATTGGAATATTCAGTGTGCCTTCCAGCCCTTCGACTACGGCTTTCGGCACGTTCTCCCATTGGTAGATGCGGGTACCCGAAGCATTAGTGCTTAGCGCGGTGTAACCGGCCTCAATTTTATTACGATAGTCATTACGGAACCAGGTCACACCGGCTTGCAATCCACTATCATTTTTATACTCAAGACCGATCTCTTTATTGACGCTCGTTTCGGCACTGAGGTTATCATTCCCCATTAAATAACACCCAGTTGAGGTCGAACCGTAGCAGCCTTGTCCCTTGCTATAGAGGATATAGTTCGGGTTGGTCTGATAAAGATTCGGCGCTTTGTAGGCTCGGCCAATCCCCATCTTTAAGGTTAGCGTATCGGTCAGGTGCTGTGACAGATTCAGTGATGGGCTCCAGTTATTACCGGCAATGGAGTGATGATCAAAACGTAGCGCCGGGGTCAGCACAGTACTGTCAGTCAAGTCGATATTATCTTCGGCAAACAGTGAGAAAATCTCCGCACTGCTATAAGGGTCGCGCCCGCTGCTGCTGGTACCGTCGATCGCTCCACCAGTATTGCTGCCAGTCAGGGACTGACCGATAGAGACCCCGTCTTTCATCTTCTGCTGATTCCATTCCGTGCCCAGCGTCAGGTTCTGCTCCACTCCAAGGGTAAACGGAATACTGACTTCACTGTGCAGCAGTACATCACTGAGATCGATATCCGAGAAACCTGCATTGGTATTAAAGATCCCCTCGGTTCCACCGGCCAGTCCTTCGGTGATCCGTGAGTTACGGGTACGCTCATACTGCGCATAGGTGTTAGTGCTGATGCCGTTATCCCAGACCCCGGTCCAGGTCAGCGCATAATCCTGACGATAGATGCGATTGGTCTCCTTGCCGTACATCTCTTTGACATAGGAAGAGGTATTGGTATTTTGCGTGTCACCGGCATAGAGGTTGCCCTGACGACTCGTGCCCGCCTCAAACTCCAAATGCTGGTTGTGTGCAAATTCCCAGTTCAGTTTGCCGTGTAGATCCTTATTGATCACCCCTTCCCGACCGGCGGGAAAACTGCCAGCATAACTGCCAGTACGATCCGCGGCATGGTCTTTGTTAATGTCCCACGCATCGGCTTGGGTTTTATCCAAATTCCCCCACAGGCTGAGGGTCAGGTTATCGGCGACCGGTCCCATCAGGCTAAAGTTGGTTCGCTTGGTTGAACCTTCAGATTTATGCTGCGGCGCATTCAAATAGGTGTTCCAAGAACCGTGCCACTGATTGGTCGCCTGTTTAGTGACAATATTTACCACTCCGCCCATCGCACCGTTACCATAACGGACCGCCGCCGGGCCGCGGATCACTTCAATACGCTCAATCATCTCCGGTGGCACCCAGTTGGTGTCGCCACGGGTATCCCGCTCACCACGCCAGCCAAAACGAACCGAGTTACGGCTGGAGACCGGTTTGCCGTCGATAAGGATCAGGGTATTTTCCGGCCCCATTCCTCGGATATCCACCTGACGGTTATTGCCGCGCTGACCACTGGTCGAGTTACCGGTTAGGTTGACGCCAGGCATCTTACGGATCACCTCAGAGACATCACGGGCGGGGGGATTTTTACGGATCTCATCAGCGGTAATGGTCGAGACACCGGGTGCCTGCAAGTTTTGCTGACGAGCGGTCACCACCAGAGTCCCACTGTCAGTGTCGGCGGCACTGGCTTTTTGCTCACCACTGACCTGCGGCTGATCACTGGCAGTATTGTCCGTGGAGGTGGTGCCGGCGGCACCTGCCTGCGCGGAGAGGAAGAATAATTCAAGACAAATCGCTGCAGAAAGACGGGAAAGTTTTTTCATTATCATGATCCTGCCCTCTCTCATTGGATGCCCGGAAAGAGGGGTCGTTTGTTAAGCCACCAGAGGTTCAGGGTCTGTGGATTGCCGGAGAGTCAACGCTGCGCCGGTCACAGCACGGTATGTTCGTGGGCTGAGGGCAACTAGAAAATCGGTCACCACAGACAGGAAATAGACTATTGCAAATGGAAATGATTATCAATAGTATTATTAATTACAATTTCTTTGGTTAATTGATGATCTGTCTGATGACTCTGCCTGAATGGTTTGGTCCCTCCGCCGGCAGCCCCGGGTGGTGGTCTGAACAGCAAAAATATTCCCTCCCGCGCATCGAGCCGTTGGAAAACCACCAGTGCCGTATCACTTTTCTGTGGCGTGATCCGGCCGGGACCGAAAAGACTTCTGACTGCCAGCGGGTGTGGATCAATATTACCGGTGTCACCGACCACCACCAGCCTGCCCCTCCCTGTTCATTGGAGCGTCTGCCCGGCAGCGATCTATGGTTCTGGCAGACCCTTCTCCCGTCCGACTGGCGTGGCAGTTACTGCCTGATCCCGTCCACGTCACCGCAGGGGCCGGATGCCGCTAGCCCTGGCGAACAGCGTCGGATGTGGTGGCGGGAACAATTCCATCATGCCATTGCCGATCCACTGAATCCGCTACGTTCCTGGCGGGGAGGACGGGGTATGGAGGTATCAGCATTGCATCTGCCAGATGCTCCTCCACAACCGGAGTGGCAAGCGACCGATCAGCATCAGCAACCGCCCGTCAGGACGAGATCCCTATTATGGGAGAGTTCACGACTGGCCAACCGCCGCACCGTAAGCCTACTGGAAACCGGAGAGTGCCGATCTGCGCAACGGCCACTGGTGCTATTACTCGATGGCGAGTTTTGGCTGACCTCAATGCCGCTGGCAGCACCGCTGCAGACACTGACCACGCAACAGCAACTGCCGTCCGCCATTTATCTGTTTATCGACGCCATTGACCGCACCCATCGTAGTCTGGAACTGCCCTGTTATCCGGCTTTCTGGGAAGCGGTACAGGATGAATTACTGCCCTTGGTCAGCGCACATACTGGCTGGCTGGCGGCGGCTGAACGCACCCTAGTCGTTGGCCAAAGCTTTGGCGGGCTGTCGGCGGTGTACGCCACCCTGAACTGGCCACAATGCTTTGGTCAGGCCGTTAGCCTGTCTGGATCTTTCTGGTGGCCATCACGGGGAGAAACGCACGGACAACTGATCTCCCAAGTAATACGACAGAGGTTCCCCGCCGCACCACGACGCCTGTGGCTGGAGGCGGGTAAACGGGAGCCGGCGGTCTGTCAGGCCAATCAAATGCTGTATCAGGCCCTGCAACAACATCAGATCAACAGCTGTCTGACTTTGACAGAAGGCGGTCACGATGCGCTGTGCTGGCGCGGCGGTTTACTCAACGGACTGCGTGATCTACTGACCACGCCGATTTCTTCCTCTTTGCTATCCGCTACAGGTGACGGAGACTGATATGGAGCTGCTCCATCCTTTCGATCAACCACAGATGACCGGTTACGTGCTGCAAAATCCACAGGGCCATTACAGCCTATGGCCGGAAAACGTTGCCCTGCCTATGGGTTGGCAACCGGTTTTCGGGCCGCAATCCAATACTGACTGTCTGGAGTGGCTGGAAAGACACTGGCCGGATATCCGACCCGCTGCTACATAATCCTTGGGAACACATCATGACTGAACATCTCTCTCCGCTGCCATTGGTCGCCGCCCAGCCGGGTATCTGGCTGGCCGATCAGCTTTCTCCCCATGCTAATGCCTACGCGGTGGCCCATCTGATTAAGATCCCAGGGGCGTTGCAACTGCCGGAAATGCTGAACGCTATCACCGCAGGTCTGGCAGAAGCCGATACCTTGCATATGCAGTATGCCGAAACCGACGGCGAGGTGACCCAGTCGCTGGGCGGCGCAGCCGTGCCAGAGACTGAAGTCTTAGATTTACGTCTCGCCAGCTTTCCCCAGCAGGCAGCTACTGCGCTGATTGAAGAAGATTTAAACAATGATTTACGGCTGAAAAAGGGTAAACCCCGCTATCGCCAGATGCTGATGCGTACCGCCGACAACCAGTGGCTGTGGTATCAGCGTTATCACCATATCGATATCGATGGTTTCAGCTTTGCCGCTCTGACTCGGCGAATTGCCGATATTTACAGTGCAAACGTCCAAGGCAGTGATCCCGGCCCTTCGCCTTTTACGCCATTCAGCGCTGTGGTCACTGAATATCTGGACTACCAGCAGTCAGCGGCTTATCAGCGGGACAGCCAATACTGGCAAGAGAAAGTCGCAACCTTACCGGCGGCGAACAGTCTGTCAGAACTGCCGCTGGCCGGGCAGGCCCCTGCCAGCGGACCGCTTCGCTGCACGCTGACACTGTCTGCAGCTGAGCTGGCACCGTTATACCACGCGACGGCAGCACAGCAACTGACAGAGACCGAAACTGCCGTGGCACTGGTCGCGCTGTGGCTGGCACGTCTGAGCGGTGGCTTACCCTACTGCGCCGGATTTATTTTTATGCGCCGTCTCGGCTCCGCTGCCCTCACTGCCAGCGGTCCGGTGATCAATGTGTTACCCATGGCGGTGGACTACCACCCGGACATTACTCTGGCAGAATTGGCCACTCGGCTGGCGCGGGAGATTAAAACCAACCGCCGCCATCAGCGTTTTAATTCCGAGCAGTTAATGCGCGAGGCTGGCCGCCACGGCGACAGCGCACCGCTGTATGGGCCAGTGATAAACGTCAAAATGTTTGATTATCAGGCCACGTTTGCTGGGATCTGTGCTGAAACCGAGCACCTGGCCTCAGGACCGGTACGCGATCTGGAAATCGCACTGTTCCCTGAGCAGAATGGCGCTCTGACCCTTGAACTGCTGGCAAATCCGCAGCGTTATACTGCTGTGCAACTGGATGCGCATCTGCAGCGGTTGCCGCCACTGATCACGCAATTTGGCCGACAGCCGGCACAAAAATGCGGAGAAGTTGAGATTGTTACCGAATCAGAGCGGCAACAGATAAGCGCTCTCAATCAGACTATTCATCCCCTGCCACCGGCAACCTTATTCAGTCTGTTACAGCAGCAGGCGCAGGCAACCCCACTGGCCCTCGCACTCTATGATAGGGACTGTCGCCTGACCTACCAACAGATGCATCAGCAAGTATTAACCTTGGCGCAACACCTGTCAGACGCCGGAGCCGGTCGTGGCGATATTATTGCAGTGGCTCTACCGCGTTCGGTGCGGTTATCACTGACCTTACAAGCTATCGTCGCCATTGGTGCAATCTGGCTACCGTTGGATACCGGTTATCCCGACCAGCGCCTGCAAATGATGCTGGAGGATGCGGCCCCAGTGCTAGTGGTCACCGAACCCGAACTGGAGGAACGTTTTGCGCAACTGAGTGCCGTGCCGTGTCTGCACTATGCTGGGCTGCTGCCAGCCTGTACGGCCCCGCAGACGTTTACATCACCGCGCCCCGAAGACGGTGCCTACTTGATCTACACCTCCGGCTCTACTGGCCGTCCAAAGGGCGTGCTAGTCAGTCATCAAGCCATCGTTAACCGGCTGTTATGGATGCAAGACAGCTATCCACTCAACGCCCATGATGTGGTGCTACAAAAAACACCATCGGGTTTTGATGTGTCGGTGTGGGAATTTTTCTGGCCGCTGATCACCGGTGCACAACTGATGATGGCACCGCCGGAGGCACACCGTGACCCAGAAATCCTGCTACAACTGATCCTGGATTACCGCATCAGTACCCTGCATTTTGTCCCTTCAATGCTATCGGCTTTCGTCAGTGCCCTTTGCACAGACAGTGCCGAGCGACTGCAGCATCAGTTGAAACAGGTGTTCTGCAGCGGTGAAGCCCTGCCTACTTCCCTGGCCCGTCACTGGCAGGCTCTCTGCTCGGTACCGCTCCACAATCTGTACGGACCGACAGAAGCGGCGGTGGATGTCAGTAGTTATCCAGCTTATGGTCCAGCCTTGACGGCAGTGACCGGTAATACCGTACCGATTGGCTATCCGGTGTGGAATACCGCTTTGCATATTCTCGATAATCGCTTACAGCCCCTGCCGATCGGTGTCGCTGGAGAGCTGTGGCTGAGCGGAGTTCAGCTGGCCATCGGCTATCTCGGCCGCCCCTCGCTGACGGCCTCGCGGTTCGTCGCCCTCCCCGGCGGCAATGGCGAACGGATGTACCGTACCGGCGATATTGTCCGTCGTCTCGAGAATGGTGCCATTGAATATCTGGGACGTAATGATGATCAGCTAAAGATCCGTGGACAGCGTATTGAGTTGACCGAGATCGATCACCAGCTACTGGCACTGCCTGGGGTAACCCAGGCAGTGACTCTGGCTCGTACATTGGGTAAAACAACTCAGACATTTGAAGACGCTCGTCAGTTAGTGGCCTATGTGATCGGTGATAATCTGCCAGATAGCCAACAGTTACGCGCCACGTTAGAAAAAATCTTACCGCCGCCGATGGTACCGGTCGCTATCGTTGAAATGGAGACATTCCCGCTGAGCCCCAACGGTAAGTTGGATCGCAATGCCTTGCCACTGCCCACCCTTAGCAGTGACACCCCGCAGCGGGCACCGGCACCTGGCCTCGAGACTCAGATTGCCCAAGCCTTCGCCGCACTGCTACAGCGTGACGATATTTCCGCAGACAGTGACTTCTTTGCCCTCGGCGGTCACTCATTGCTTGCCATGCGCCTGGCAGCACAGTTGCGTCAACAGGTCGCACAGCCGGTGACTGTCGGACAGATTATGGTGGCCTCAACGGTAGAGAAACTGGCAGCGGTACTGACCGCACCGGACAGTATGGATAGTCGGCACAGCGGACGGGGTGAATTGCTACCCCTGCGTCAGGGAGAAGGACCGACGCTGTTCTGCTTCCACCCAGCCTCGGGCTTTGCTTGGCAGTTCAGCATCCTTAATCGCTATCTTGATCGCCGTTGGTCAATAACCGGCATTCAATCTCCCACTGCTCAAGGTGCCCTGGGTCGCAGTCAGAATATTGAGCAACTCTGTGATGCCCATCTGCAACAGGTCCGGGCGCAGCAACCCCACGGCCCTTATTATTTTATCGGGTATTCCTTGGGAGGCACCCTGGCTCAGGGGATCGCCGCACGTCTGGAAGCAGCCGGTGAAACGGTGGCTTTCCTCGGGTTACTGGATACCTGGCCACCGGAATCTCAGCGCTGGCAGGAGCGTCAGGGAGAGGCTCAGACCGATCCACAGGTGTTAGAAGAGGTGGAGCGGGAACGGCAGGCCTTTATGGCCAGCCAGCGTACCCAAGCGGGAGAAGAGATGGCGGAAATGTTCGACACCATCAGTGCCAATTACGCCAATGCGGTGCGCTTATTGGCCACAGCACGCAGCGCCGTGTTTCATGGCAAGGCAACGCTGTTTGTGGCAGAAAAAACCCGCCAGCCAGAAATGAACGCTGCAATAAGCTGGGCTCCTTTCCTACCTGACACTGAGGTGATTCCGGTGAATTGTTGTCACGCGGAGATCTTTGCGCCAGCCGTCTTCGATGAGATTGGCCCGCAACTGGCCCGTCGCTTGTCAGTACTGCTGCCCTAAGCCGTAATTTCCCCCAGCGGTACGATGCCGCGGGGGGAATTATCAGCGACCGACCGGGATCACCAGCGGCGTGCCCGCGACGGGGTCGCTGATAATCACCGACTTAAGACCGTAGACCTGCTCTATCAGTTCCGCCGTCACAATCTCCTGCGGTTTCCCCTGCGCTACAATTTTCCCGTCACGCATGGCGATCAGATGACCGGCATAACGGCAGGCATGATTCAGTTCGTGTAGCACCACCACCAGTGTACGGCCATGCTGTCGGTTGAGATCGCGCATCAATTCCATCAGTTCTATCTGATGACTGATATCCAACCAGGTAGTAGGTTCATCCAGTAACAGTAACGGCGTCTGCTGCGCCAACACCATGGCAATCCATGCCCGCTGCCGCTGGCCGCCAGATAAGGTCTCTACGCTTTGATCCGCCAAAGACTCAATACGGGTCGCTTTCATGGCCTGCTCGACCGCCTGCTGGTCAGCGATAGAAGGACGGCTGAACAGGCTCTGCCACGGATAGCGCCCGCGAGACACCAGCTCGCGGACAGTAATGCCAGCCGGCGTCGTCGGGGACTGTGGCAGTAATCCCAGTTGTCGAGCAATGGCTTTGGTCGCGTATTCCTTTATATCTCGGTCATTCAGCAGTACCCGTCCGGACTGTGGCGTTATAAGACGGCTCAGAGTGCGTAACAGTGTTGATTTACCACAGGCATTAGGACCGATAATCACGGTGATTTCACCGGCCGGGATCTGTACCGATAGGTCGTCAATAATAATTTTTTGATCGTATCCCAGCGTCAGATGTTCTGTTGCCAGTGGCGATAAGCTGTCGGTCATTTTCGACGCGCCTCCTTGAACAGTAATCCCATTAAATACACTCCTCCTACACTGACGGTAACCACCCCTACTGGCAGTTGGTAGGGGATAAACAGATGGCTGGCCAGATAATCCGCGGCGCTTAGCAGCACTGCGCCGCACAGAGCGCTAAGGAGGAGTGAATGGGGTCGCCCGCCGCCCAACCGTTCGGCAATCCGTGGCGCGATCAGCGCCACAAAAGAGACCGGCCCGATCAGCGCGGTAGACACTGCGGTGAGTATGACCCCGCAGGCCATTAACGTCAGTCGGCTACGATGGGCAGGGACCCCTAGCGCGACGGCCATATCGTCCCCCATCTCCAGTAATCGTAAACGTCTGACCAGGCTGGCGGTCACCAGTAGCGTCAGCAGGATAATCATAGCCACCGCAGGCAGCATCTTCCAACTGATACCGTTCAGTGAACCGGCACTCCACAATCCTGCCGATAGCGCAGTTTCCAAGCTGGTATTGGTCATCAGCCAGCTGTTTAAGGACATCAACAACGCACGGATACCGATACCAATCAGGATCAAGCGGAAGGTGGTGATCCCCTGCCGCCAAGAAAATAGAAAGACCACAACAGCGGTCATCAGCCCCCCGACCAGAGCCGCCAGGGCTAACAGTGACGGTTGGCCCGGTAGCCATACCATCACCAGTAACACCGCGGAGAATGCGCCGGTGTTAAAACCGAGGATATCTGGGCTTCCCAGCGGATTTCGTAATAACGACTGAAACAAGGCACCGCTCACAGCCAGTGCCGCCCCGGTCATCAGGGCTGCTAACAAGCGTGGCAGACGCCACTCACTGACCACCAGCATAATGCCTTTCGGCGCTTCACCAGTGACTACCTGCCATAATTGTGCTGCGCTCAGAGAGAGCGTGCCCCGGGTGAGGGTCAGAAAACAGATTGCCCCTATCACCACTAGCAGCATCACAAGGTTGCGGGTCATACTGTCTCCCGTGACAGACGTCGGGCCAGTAATATCAATACTGGTGCGCCGATAAGCCCAGCCACTACCGATACCCGTAACTCCCCCACCACCAAAAAGCGGCCGAGAATATCCGCGGTCAGTAGCAGACAGGGGGTCACCAGTAGGGTGACCGGCAGCATCCGCCGATGGTCAGCACCGATAAGAAAGCGGGCCAGATGCGGCGCCATCAGACCAATAAACGTGATAGGGCCAGTTAGGGCGGTTGCCGCACCAGACAGCAGTGCGACGGCCCCTAGCCCCAACATCCGGGTACGGGTCACCCGGGTTCCGAGGCTGGTCGCCAGTTCATCCCCCATACTCAAATTATTGAGGGCCGTGCCCATGGATAAGGTGATCAGACTGCCAGCAACCACCGCGGGGGTCAGTATCTGTAAGGTGCTAAAGCCACGAATATCCAATGAGCCACTTAGCCAGAAACGGAGATGATCATAAATATCAGGGTTCATCAGGGACAGTCCATTGGTCAGTCCTTCCAGTACTGCCGCTAGTGCTACACCGGCCAGAGTGAGTCTAAGGGGTGAAGCATGGCTGCCCGCCGCCGCACCAGTTACGCTGATAATAAGCAGAGCTATCAGTGCTCCGCTGAAAGCAAAGCCCAACCAGACCAACGGTGAGGCGGCGCCGGTCAAGAGCAGTCCGAGAACAATGGCGAAAGAGGCCCCGGCGTTGATCCCTAAAATTCCGCTATCTGCTAGGGGGTTACGGGTGAGGGTTTGCAGTAAGCTGCCGGAAAGCCCTAGGGCAACCCCAGCGACCAGGCCCGCCAAGGTGCGGGGCAAACGGGAATAACGTATTAAGGTACAATTTTGTGATAGACAGTCAGCTCCGCCGAACAGCGCCTGCCAGCTATCGCCAAAGGGAATAGATTTTGCCCCCACCAGCAGGCTGATCACCATCAGTCCGGCGAGTAGAAGTGTGAGTACACCGATTAAAAGAGATAGACGCATAACGTAACAGGCCTCAAGACAGTCTCTGCAGGTCAGTGGCTGAATAGACGCTGTAAGGTGTCCAGCAGGTGACTGGCACTGTAATAATCCATACGGAAGTTATCATTACCCAACGAATAGACCTGTTTATCCCGCACGGCTGCCGCCTGCATCAGAAAGCGGTTATTCTGTACTTGCTGCACGGCTTGTTCCCCGCTGGCAAACAACAACCAACTTTTTCCGTTCAGCCCTTCAGCGACCTGCTCACCACTCAGCTGAATAATATCCTCGCGCTGGCCCATACTGGTGTTACCGCGCACCGTCTCCGGCGGCACCGCTAGGCTGAACCCCAGTTCCTGTAGCAATTTTCCTTGGGCTGACGCCGCCGTCCAGAGATTGACCTCACGGCCCTCACCGTTCCACACCATTGCCGAGACCGGCTGTGGTGGCAGGGCTAACCGTGGCTTAAGCGAACTGACACGCTGTTCAAAACCGGAAATTCTCTCAGTCGCCTGCTGTTCATGGCCGGTTGCCTGCCCAAGCAAAGTGATGATCTGCTGCCAGCTTTTATCCGCGTAGTTAACTACCAGCACCGGCGCAATCGCCTGCAGCTGACTGAGCTGCCGTATCGCGCTGTCATAGCCGCTGCTGCTGACAATGATTAAATCTGGAGCCGCGGCGGCCACACTCTCGGCACTGACTTCACCAATGTATAGACGCTGGACATCACGCTGGCGTGCAATATCCCCCCACTGACGCAAAAAACCCTGATTATCGGCAAAGCGGCTATCCGGAGCGGTGGCCCCACTGGCCACCACCGGGGCATCGATAGCCAGTAAGCTCCCGGTCAGGGTGACACTGGTCGAGACAATTCGCTGCGGGGGCTGGTTCAGGGTGAGGGTTTCACCGTCATTACTGACTGCCCTGGGCCAGCCTTGTGCTGCGCTGGCCTGTCCCATTACGCTAAATAATAGCCATAGCAGCCCTATCCACCGCGCTTTCTGTCCTGACAACATGATGATTTCTCCGTTTCTTTGCGCCTTCGGTTTTCTCTACAACCGGAAAAAGGTGGCAGACTCTCCGATTGACAGTTTGCTGCGTTCCGGTTAGTTTACCCAATAATACAAATGATAATCATTCTTAATCACCTTATCATTCAGGATTTTATTATGGTAGAAAAGGATCGGATTGAAAATCCCTGTTTTCATGAATTTCCCTCCCTCGGTGGGCGTTTTCTGTTTACCTCGCCACACAGAAGCTTGTTAACCGACGGGTGTTTCCGAAGATTGCCGCAACCACTGGCCGGCTATCAGGCGTCTGATGGCTTTCCTCCAGAGATAGCTGATGCGTTACACCAGGCACGGGCATCGGGGATCGGCCATCCAGTAGTGGTTGGGGCGATCCCCTTTGACCCGCAGCAACCTGCGGAGTTATTTATTCCTCAACATACCCGCTATATTGAACGCACACAGCTGGTGGCCGTGGCAGAGAATAGCAATACCGCCAAGGGACCAACGGCTGCGGCCTCACGTCTGATCCCCGCACAACCCGAGTTTATGGCGATGGTCAGTGAGGCTGTCGCCGCGATGGAACGGGGCGAGGCAGAAAAAGTGGTGCTGTCGCGACTGCGGGAAATCGACTGTACAGAGACTGTGGACAGTGACGTATTGATGTCACAGTTGGTACGTCAGAATCCACACAATTACCATTTTCATGTACCGCTGAGCAGTGGCGCTGTACTGGCTGGGGCTAGCCCGGAATTGTTAATCAGCAAGCATGGTAGACAGTTTAGCTCCTGTCCGCTGGCGGGGTCTGCGGGACGTCACCCTAACCCACTACAGGATAAAGAGACCGGCCAGCAACTGCTGCACTCAGAAAAAGATCGCCGTGAACATCAGTTGGTCACTGATGCTATGCGCCAGACATTGCAACCGATCAGCGACAGCCTGAGCGTTCCCTCAACACCACGCTTGGCGAGTACCGCCAGTCTTTGGCATCTGGCCACCGACATCGAAGGAACCCTGAAATCCCCCCAACAGACGGCGCTATCACTGGCACTGTTACTGCATCCCACCCCGGCCCTGAGCGGTTTCCCGCATCAGCAAGCCCTAGCATTGATCCACTCGCTAGAACCTTTCAACCGTGGGATGTTTGGTGGCATTGTCGGCTGGTGTGATGACCAAGGGAATGGGGAATGGGTCGTCACTATCCGTTGCGCCACGGTGCAGGCACAGCGTCTGACTCTATTTGCCGGCGCAGGCATCATTCCGGCCTCTGACCCTTTATCTGAATGGCACGAAACCGGTATTAAACTCAGCACCATGCTACGGGCTGTAGGCTGTAACCAGGAGATAACCCAATGATTGTTCCTTATACCCGTTGGCCCGACGATCTGGCCACCTGCTATCGCCGTAAGGGTTACTGGCTCGATCTGCCACTGACCGATATCAGCGACCGGCAGCGTAATAATCCGGCTGTAGCCATCCGCGATCAGCAGACGGTATTGACTTATCAGCAGTTGGCGACGAACAGTGATCAGCTGGCTGCCTGCCTGCAACGTGCCGGCCTGAAAAAAGGGGATACTGCCTTAGTACAATTAGCCAATCAGTGTGAATTTTATGTGGTGTTTTTCGCGCTACTGAAACTAGGGGTAGCCCCGGTGAATGCCCTGTTCAGCCATCAGCGCAGCGAACTGCTCGCTTATGCGCAACAGATAGACCCAGTATTACTGATTGCCGACCGACAGCATCCGCTATTTCAGGATGAACAATTTCTGACGCAGTTTACACAACAGGTGCCCTCTCTACGTCAGGTTTTTATGCACCACGCCCTTCCTGGCGACCAAAGTCTGGCTGATGCCAGCCAGTGTCCGGCTGAAAATTTCAGGGCTGACCCGTCAGCCGCGGATGAGGTCGCGTTTTTCCAGTTGTCCGGCGGCAGTACCGGCACACCAAAACTGATCCCACGCACCCATAACGATTATTACTACAGCATCCGTGGTAGCGTTGAGATCTGTGGCTTTGACCGTGATACCCGTTACCTCTGTGCCTTGCCTGTTGCCCATAACTATCCGATGAGTTCCCCCGGCTGCTTAGGGGTATTTTATGCCGGAGGGCTAGCAGTGATGGCCAATGACCCAAGCGCTACGATCTGTTTCCCACTGATTGAACAGCATGCGATTACAGTCACGGCGTTAGTCCCCCCGGCAGTTAGCCTTTGGCTACAATCGGTGGCCGAACTCGGTCACGCGCGCCCCTTGGCATCGCTAAAACTCCTACAGGTCGGAGGCCAGCGCCTCAGCGAAGCTCTGGCCACTCGGGTGGTGAACGATATCGGCTGTCAGTTACAGCAGGTGTTCGGCATGGCAGAAGGTCTGGTGAACTATACCCGCCTTGATGATCCGCTGTCGGTGATCCTCACCACCCAAGGACGACCAATTTCACAGGATGATGAGATCTGTATCGTCGATGAACAGGGTATGCCGGTGCCGCTAGGCGAAACCGGACGACTCATGACCCGTGGTCCCTATACCTTCCGCGGATATTACTGTCAGCCGGAATACAACAATCGCTGTTTTGATGAGCACGGCTTTTACTGCTCCGGCGATCTGGTGTCCTTGACTCCTGACGGCAATATTTGCGTACAGGGGCGTGAGAAAGATCAGATTAACCGCGGCGGTGAAAAAATTGCCGCCGAGGAGATAGAAAATCTGCTGCAACGCCATCCGCAGATCATCCATACCGCGCTGGTCTCCATGAGCGATGAACTGATGGGTGAAAAGAGTTGCGCCTTTATCGTCGCCACGATGCCACTTAAACCGGCTCAGTTGCGCCGCTATTTACGCGAACAAGGAGTCGCGGAATTCAAACTTCCTGATCGGGTGGTTCAGCAGCAATCCCTGCCTCTGACACCGGTAGGTAAAGTCGATAAGAAAGCCCTACGCCACTGGCTGGCACAACAACAAACGCAACCGGAACAGGCCCGGTAAACGGAGTTTTTATGAGTATCCCGAACGCTGAATCTTACCCACTGCCACAGGCAGACGAACTGATAGCGAATAAAGTCAATTGGCCTTTCGAGCCTGGACGGGCAGCTTTATTGATCCACGATATGCAGAACTATTTCCTGAAATTTTGGGGTTCCGATAGCTCGTTGGTGAGTCAGGTTGTCGCTAATATCGCTCGCCTGCGCCAGCAATGTGATGCACTGGGTATCCCTGTATTTTATACCGCCCAGCCAGCCCAACAGAGTGCAGAAGACCGCGCACTGCTCAACGATATGTGGGGACCGGGTTTGAATCGTCACCCGCAGGAGCAGCAGGTAGTGGCCGAACTAATGCCACGACCAGAGGACAAGGTACTGACCAAATGGCGCTACAGTGCTTTTCAGCGCTCTTCGCTGGAACAGCAACTAAAAGAGTTGGGCCGCGACCAGTTATTGATCACCGGCGTGTATGCGCATATCGGCTGCTTGACGACGGCCACCGATGCCTTTATGCGCGACATTAAGCCCTTTATGGTAGCGGATGCACTGGCGGATTTTAGCCGGGACGATCATCTGATGGCGCTAAAATACACCGCTGGCCGCTGTGGTAAGGTGGTGTTTTGCGAGGAATTACTGCTGTTACCAAGCAGTAAATCGGCCCTCAGGGAATTAGTACTGCCATTACTGGAAGATGATGATCATCCCCAAGACGATGATAACCTAATCGATTATGGCCTAGATTCAGTACGGGTGATGGCATTGGCCGCACGCTGGCGTCAGGCAATCCCGACGATGGATTTTATGACGTTAGCAAAACAGCCTTCAATTGATGGCTGGTGGGCGCTACTGTCACAGGGAGACCAGCGATGATCCCAGGTCAGGATTTTAGCGGCAAGATTGTCTGGGTGACCGGCGCCGGCCAAGGAATTGGCTATCATACGGCGCTGGCCTTCCATAATGCTGGCGCTGAGGTCATCGGGTTTGATCTGCGTTTTCCGCAACCGAAGATGCCGTTTCGCTGTGAAATCTTGGATGTCGCCGAGCCGCAGCAGGTGCGGACTTGCTGCCAGAAGGTGTTGGCGGAGATCCCGCGTCTCGACGTGCTGGTGAATGCCGCCGGGATCCTGCGGATCGGTGATACCGATCAGCTCAGTTTTGCCGACTGGCAGGCCTGCCTGAACGTCAATGCTGGCGGTGCCTTTAACCTGTTTCAGCAAACCCTGCCCCAATTCCGGGCGCAGCAACAGGGGGCAATTGTGACCGTCGCCTCAAATGCCGCCCATGCGCCACGTCTGGGGATGTCAGCCTACGGGGCCTCGAAAGCCGCATTACGCAGCCTCTGTTTAACGGTGGGGTTGGAAATGGCACCGCACGGGGTACGCTGTAATATCGTCTCGCCTGGCTCCACGGATACCGATATGCAGCGGAGTCTGTGGCACACACCGCAGGCGGAGCAGCAGACGATTGAGGGTTTTCCAGAACAATTTAAGCTCGGCATACCACTAAAGAAGATTGCGCAGCCGCAGGAGATTGCCAATACCATCCTGTTCCTCGCCTCTGACCAAGCGAGCCACATTGTCTTGCAAGATATCGTGGTCGATGGCGGTGCGACCTTGGGAGCCTGATCATGACGGTGTTATGGAAACGCCCTATCAGCCTAGATGCCCTCAACGCCTTAGGGCAACAGTGCTTGGTCAGTCATTTAGGGATCCGCTTTACCGAGGTGGGCGATCAGCACCTGTTGGCAATGATGCCGGTGGATGAACGTACCCGACAGCCCTTTGGCCTATTACATGGCGGAGCCTCAGTGGTGCTAGCGGAATCGATGGGATCCTTGGCCGGTTGGCTGACCTGTGAGGAAGGCTATGCGGTTGTGGGGATCGAGGTCAGTGCCAGTCATCACCGGGCAGTCACCGGCGGGGAAGTGACAGGTAGGTGCTATCCGTTACATCTCGGGTCCCAGCTCCAGGTCTGGCAGACGGAGATCCGTAACCCGCGTGGTAAGTTATGCTGTACCGCTCGCCTGACCCTATCGATACAGGGATGATCGTTAGCCATAAAAAAACCGGGCAATAAGCCCGGTTCTGGTTTCGCTATCACACGAAGGATCCTTGACGATCAACGCTGATAGATGATTTCCACACCTTCATCATCGTCTTCGTCCCAGTCATCCCAGTCTTCATCATCTTCTTCTTCCACTGCCGCGCTGTTCTCCAGCGTCTCACGATGGTAGTCGTCCCACATGAATTCGACTTTTTCAGGCTGTTTCTCTTCGAGCTCTGCTTCCTTCGGATTCGCATTAATAAAGCTCATCACGTCCCAGCACAGGGCATTTACACCGTCACGGCTGGCAGCAGAGATCAAGTAGTACTTATCTTCCCAGCCCAGCGCTTCTGCAATCGCTTTGGCACGGCTTTCGGCTTCTTCTTTATCCAGCAGGTCAGTTTTATTGAATACCAACCAGCGCGGCTTCTGGTACAGCTTATCGCTGTATTTTTCCAGCTCACCGAGAATAATCCGTGCGTTCTCTACTGGGTCAGACTCATCGATAGGCGCAATGTCGATCAAGTGTAACAGAACGCGGCAACGCTCCAGGTGTTTCAGGAAGCGGATCCCTAAACCGGCACCGTCAGCAGCGCCTTCGATAAGCCCTGGGATATCTGCCACCACAAAGCTCTGCTCATGGTCCATACGGACTACGCCTAGGCTCGGTACCAGAGTGGTAAATGGATAATCGGCCACTTTCGGTTTTGCGGCGGAGACAGAACGGATAAAGGTTGATTTACCGGCATTCGGTAGGCCCAGCATACCAACGTCTGCCAGCAGCATCAGCTCCAGCTGCAGGTCACGTTTCTCACCTGGGGTGCCCATGGTTTTCTGGCGTGGAGTACGGTTCACAGAGGATTTAAAGCGGGTATTCCCCAAACCGTGCCAGCCACCTTTCGCCACCATCAGACGTTGTTCGTGACGAGTCATATCGCCCATGGTTTCACCGGTATCTTGATCGATGATACGGGTACCGACCGGTACTTTGACGACCACATCTTTACCGCGCTTACCGGTGCAGTCACGACTCTGGCCGTTCTGGCCACGCTCTGCACGGAAGGCTTTTTCAAAGCGATAGTCAATCAGGGTATTCAGGTTCTCGTCGGCCACCAGCCAAACGTCACCACCATCACCGCCGTCGCCACCATCCGGGCCACCTTTAGGGATATATTTTTCCCGACGGAAGCTGACGCAACCATTACCGCCGTCGCCGGCTACCACCAGGATTGTCGCTTCATCAACAAACTTCATCTTTCTTCTCCGTCACTCTTGCGCCTGCAGCGTTATCGCTCTGCAAACGGGCCCGCCAGGGTCGGCTCTGCTGACCTGCGGCGGATAAGACCGGCAATATCGTCGGTCATTTTGAATTCTTGGGTATTTCTCAGTTTACAGCATTCTGCCCAGGGATGCGGGGTTTCTGGTGCATACCGCAGAATGTAAAAAGCCCCGCACAAGCTGCGGGGCTTTAATTCGGTAAGTCAGGCTGCCAGAAGACGGCCCGGGTCTTGCCCTAATTACTCAGCAACGATGCTGACGTATTTACGGTTATCAGGACCTTTAACTTCGAATTTGATCTGACCGTCTGCAGTGGCAAACAGGGTGTGGTCACGACCACAACCTACGTTAGCACCAGCGTGGAACTTAGTTCCGCGCTGACGAACGATGATGCTACCCGCCAGTACAGTTTCGCCGCCAAAGCGTTTTACGCCCAGACGTTTTGCGTTGGAATCGCGACCGTTACGTGTGGAGCCGCCAGCCTTTTTATGAGCCATTTGTCAAATCTCCTATTAAGCGCTGATGCCAGTGATCTTCACATCAGTGAACCACTGACGGTGACCCTGCTGCTTACGGTGGTGTTTACGACGACGAAACTTAACAATCTTAATTTTCTCGCCACGACCGTGAGCAACGACTTCAGCTTTGATAACACCACCAGAAACCAGTGGCGCACCAATGGTAACTTCTTCGCCGTTTGCAATCATCAGAACCTGGTCAAACTCAACAGTTTCACCGGTTGCGATGTCAAGCTTTTCCAGGCGAACGGTCTGACCTTCGCTTACTCGGTGTTGTTTACCACCACTTTGGAAAACCGCGTACATATAAACTCCGCTTCTGCGCTAGCCCTTAAGATAAAATCAGGCGGCGCTATAAATATTCACAATAGGGCGCGAATTCTACGCAAATATCCGACAGAAGACAAGCCCACTTTGCGCTGTATTGCAGAAAAAAAACACAGGGCACAGCTGGGTGTTTCCTGCTAAGGTTTTTCAAGTACAATGGAGCACTGGCGTATTGTGCATCCTGCCCGCAGCTGCCATGACGGCCTACAGTGAAATTTATTCAGATACAGCCCGATACAGAATATCTGAGCACTCTTGTTTAAAACGCCCTATGATGGCTAAAACCGGGTCAAAACTGAACAGACGTATGAACTTAGAACAAATCACAGAACTCACCTCTGCCGATATGGCGGCCGTCAACCAGACGATCCTCGACCAACTCGATTCCGATGTGGCACTGATCAGTCAACTGGGACATTACATTGTCAGCGGTGGTGGTAAACGTATTCGTCCGATGATTGCGGTACTGTCTGCGAGAGCACTCGGCTACCAAGGTGATCAGCATGTTCTCAACGCTGCCCTGATCGAATTTATCCATACCGCGACACTGCTGCATGATGATGTGGTCGATGAGTCCGATATGCGTCGTGGTAAAGCGACAGCCAATGCGGCATTCGGTAATGCGGCCAGCGTGCTGGTCGGTGACTTTATCTACACCCGTGCTTTCCAGATGATGACTGCCCTAGGATCCTTAAAGATCCTCGCGCTGATGTCAGAAGCGGTAAACGTGATTTCCGAAGGGGAAGTATTACAGTTGATGAACTGTAATGACCCGGATATTACCGAAGAGAGCTATATGCGGGTGATCTACAGCAAAACCGCCCGTCTATTTGAAGCCGCAGCTCAGACGTCAGCCATCCTCTCACAGGCCGATGAGGCTCAGGAGCAGGCGTTACGTGATTACGGACGTTATATCGGGACTGCTTTCCAGTTGATCGATGATCTGCTGGACTACAGCGCTGGCAGCGATTCTTTGGGTAAAAATACCGGTGATGACCTGAGTGAAGGTAAACCGACCCTGCCCCTGCTGCACGCGATGCGTCACGGAACACCTGAGCAGTCAGCAATGATCCGTCAGGCCATTGAACAAGGTAACGGACGTCATCTGCTGGAGCAGGTTCAGGAAACCATGAGCCAATGCGGCTCATTGGAATGGACCCGTCAGCGTGCCGAAGAGGAAGCGGATAAGGCGATTGCTGCACTGCAGTGCCTACCGGAGTCTCCGTGGCGTGACGCGCTGGAATCCCTGGCCCATATGTCAGTTCAGCGCGATCATTAATCAGGATCCTGCTCGCCCTGAGCAGGATCAATAAAGATCCCAGGCTCCATCCGGAAGACTCACCGACCCCGTGCCTGTGGTCGGTGTGTGACAGCCTTCTTAATAACGTCTGATGTTCCAATTCATTTTCCAATAAAACTGGGACAGACCGCGGATATCTGTAATCTTTAGGTGTTTTTAGGAAATATTTGGTCTCTTTTTAATATACCTGCCGTTTAAAAAGGTGTAATTTTAACCTATAAAACGAAGTGATATTTCGGGAAAGGATCCCGCCATCTGAAAAGGAGAATAAGATGACCCGACCACACACGGACTGGCATACGGCAGATATCATTGCAGCACTTAGGAAAAAAGGCACTTCACTTGCGGAAGTCTCACGCAATGCAGGCTTGAGCTCATCAACGCTGGCTAATGCACTTTCCCGCCCATGGCCGAAGGGCGAGTGGCTAATCGCCCGCGCTATCAATATTCATCCCGCAGAAATCTGGCCAAGCCGCTACTACGATCCGCTCACCGACGAGTTAATGGATCGCGAAAAACTGATGCGCCACCTGCCACGTGATACAGCTCTCGGAAAGCCCCCTCAAAAGTAATGCTGACCCGGTTAACGGTAGAGACAATTCGTAGGCAATAAAAAACCCGAGCAGGTGCTCGGGCTGGGTGATGATTCGGTCGCTCCGCCACTATTAGTCGTGGGGATGTTCCTCTTCACCATGGATACGTTCGATATGCGCACCTAACCCACGCAGTTTATCTTCGATACGCTCATAACCACGGTCAATGTGGTAAATACGGTCTACCAAGGTCTCACCATTGGCGATACATCCGGCCAGTACTAAGCTAGCAGACGCGCGTAGGTCGGTCGCCATGACCTGAGCACCGGACAGCTTCTCTACACCGTGGCAGATAGCAGTATTACTTTCGATTTCTGCGTGTGCGCCCATACGGATCAGCTCCGGGATGTGCATAAAACGGTTTTCGAAAATAGTTTCAGTGATCACACCGGTCCCTTCCGCGACCAAGTTCAGCAATGTGAACTGTGCCTGCATATCCGTCGGGAAGCCCGGATGTGGCGCAGTGCGGATATTGACGGCTTTCGGACGACGCTCCTGCATATCCAAGCTGATCCAGTCTTCCCCAGTTTCAACCTGTGCACCGGCCTCACGCAATTTCGCCAATACCGCATCCATGGTGTCAGGGCGGGTTTTCCGGCATACCACTTTGCCGCCAGAAATGGCAGCTGCGACCAAGAACGTCCCCGTTTCGATACGATCAGGAACGACCTCGTAGGTCCCCCCACCAAGACGGGCAACACCCTCGATAGTAATTCTGTCGGTCCCTGCACCGCTGATACGGGCACCCAGCGTATTCAAAAACTCAGCTGTGTCGGTAATTTCGGGTTCACGGGCAGCATTCTCAATGACCGTGGTCCCTTCCGCCAAAGTGGCTGCACTCATGATGGTGACTGTCGCCCCTACGCTGACTTTGTCCATCACAATATGGGCTCCTTTCAGACGCCCCTCAACGGAGGCTTTTACATAACCTTCTTCAAGGGTGATACTGGCCCCCAGTTGCTCCAGACCCGTAATGTGCAGGTCAACCGGACGGGCACCAATCGCACACCCCCCTGGCAGCGATACTTGGCCTTGACCAAAGCGGGCAACCAGAGGACCTAACGCCCAAATTGACGCACGCATGGTTTTCACCAAGTCGTAGGGCGCACAGAAGATATTCACACCGCTGGCATCAAGGTGAATGTCACCACGACGCTCAACCTTAGCCCCCAGCTGGCTCAGCAGCTTCATCGTGGTATCAATGTCGCGCAAGGCAGGAACATTTTTGATGACTACCGGTTCTTCTGCCAATAATGCAGCGAACAGAATAGGTAGTGCGGCATTTTTTGCCCCGGAAATGGTAACTTCACCACTTAAGCGGGTCGGACCCTGCACTCGAAATTTATCCATTAACACGGCTCTCAATTAACATTCATCAAAGGCTACAGCCTGCCGGCAAAATCATGCCGTCAGATTCAGAAACCATTCAGTTTACGATCACGGGCCCATTCAGCCGGCGTATAAGTTTTGATAGACAATGCGTGGATACGGTTATCCGCAATGTATTCCATCAGCGGTGCATAGACAGTCTGTTGTTTTTTAACCCGACTCATGGGTTCAAAAATGTCACCTACGGCAATCACCTGGAAATGGCTTCCGTCACCGCTCACATGGACTTCTTCCAGCGATAACGCCTGCATCAATACTGCCTGAATCTCGTTATTTTCCATTGCTTTCAGCTTCCGCTTATCATAATCAGCCAATATCTTAGTAGAAACCGGCGTTATCTTAAATACACAAAAGCCCCTGCCGGAAGCGGGGGCTTAACCTGACAGGGGCTTAATTCAGCAGCTTTCTACTGAAGAAACAATTATCTGTTGCAGATTATACAGGGTGATCAACGACTGTAATTTATCAGAGATGCCGACAAAGCTTACACTGCTACCTTGTCGGGTAGCCGCATCCTGCAGATGGACCAGCAGGGCCAGCCCGGCAGAATCGACACGGCTCAGCCCGCTGACATCGATGATACTGATCCCCTGTGCGGCGCTGTCGCGCGCTGTCCAGAGTGGCTGTAGGGTCTCATGATCCAGCTTACCGTTCAGGTGCAGTACCGCATCACGGCTCTGCCAGTGCAGTGCGTCACTCATGAGCCGGACTGTTGTGGCTGCTGCTGATCCAGGGAGATCGGCTGCGCCGCATACTGTTTCAACTGGGCCGTCAATGCATCGATACCCTGAGTCCGCAGCAGATCACCCCATTGGCTCTGCTTGGTGGTGATCATACTGATGCCTTCTGCCACCATGTCATAAGCCTGCCAAGCACCGGTACGGCTGTTTTTACGCCATTGGAAATCAAGACGCACTGGCGGACGCCCATTTGGGTCGATAATAGTGACACGGATGGCTACTAGGTCCGCGTTGCCTAATGGACGTGCTGGTTCAATCTGGTAGGTCTGCCCGTGATATAACGCCAAAGCCTGACCATAAGCCTGCTCCAGGTAATCGCCGAAAGCTTTATAATAGGCATCACGTTGTGCTGGCGTGGCTTGGTTATAGAAACGTCCCAATACCAGCGCACCGGCATATTTGACCTGTACGTAAGGCATCAACTCTTCATGCACCACCTGACGCAGGTAGTCTGGGTTCTGCTTAATCTTCGCCTGATCGTTTTTTAGACGGCTGAAGGTTTTCTGGGCCGCTTCATTCATCAAAGTATAAGGGTTACTCTGATCGACCGAAGTCGTAGCAGGTGCTTCAGCCGCTTGAGCGACGACCGGTAATGCCGTAGCCAGCAGAGTAGCCAGCGCTAAACGTTTAAACAGCATAAACTTTCCTCATTAGTGTGTTGGCGCAGGAGCAGCTGCCGGCTCATTGGCATCAGAGGATGCATTCTGGCCTTTGTTACTGTCACCGTTTTTATACAGGAACTGACCAATCAGGTCTTCCAGTACGATGGCGGATTTAGTATCGCGCAACGTATCGCCATTCTTAAGGATAGCAGAACCTAAATCTGGGTCATTGAACCCCAGGTTCAATGCTAAGAACTGTTCGCCGAGTAATCCTTGGGTGCGTACTGCCAGAGAGCTGGTATCCGGGATTTTACCGGCATAGCTGTCATCAATAGCCATAGTGACTTTCGGCGATAAGGTACTGTCATCCAGTGAAATATCCGTCACGCGGCCAATGACGACCCCGCCGATCTCCACCGGTGAATTGACTTTCAGACCGCCGATATTGTCGAAGGTTGCGTAGAGTTTCCAGGTCGGTTCTGTACCAAAAGATTTCAGATTCGCCACCCGCAGACAGAGAAACAGCGCAGCAATCAGTGCCAATAACAAGAAAATCCCTACCCAAATTTCACTTTTTTTACTTTGCATTACGTTAATTCCCAAACATCAGTGCAGTCAGCACAAAATCCAAGCCAAGAATGGCCAGAGACGAATGAACTACCGTGCGGGTAGTGGCGCGGCTGATACCTTCTGAAGTCGGCACGGCGTCATAGCCGTTAAACAGCGCAATCCAAGTGACCGCCACCGCGAACACTAGGCTTTTCACCACGCAATTCACCACGTCGGTGCGGAAATCCACTGCACTCTGCATCGCTGACCAGTAGAAGCCGGCATCGATCCCTTTCCATTCCACTCCGACCAGCGCGCCACCCGCGATACCTACCGCCGTAAACATGATGGCCAGCAATGGCATACTGATCACCCCGGCCCAGAAACGTGGTGCGACCACCCGTCGTAACGGGTCTACCGCCATCATCTCCATACTTGAAAGCTGCTCGGTCGCCTTCATTAGCCCGACTTCAGCGGTCAGTGCTGAACCTGCACGTCCGGCGAACAAGAGTGCGGTGACCACCGGCCCCAGTTCTCGTAACAGTGAAAGCGCCACCAGCATGCCGAGGCTGGTTTCCGCCCCATAGGTTTTCAGGACCAGATATCCCTGTAGGCCCAGCACCATGCCGATAAACAACCCGGAGACCAGAATAATCAGCAGCGATAACACCCCAACACTGTACATTTGGCGCCACACCAGGCGACCATGTTTCAGCGGAGCCGGTTTACCCACTAGCGCATGAAACAGCATCAGTCCTGCACGGCCAAAGGCACTACAACGCCCAATGCCCCAACGTCCTAAGGACGCAACTGCCTGTAACAACATAAAATTAATGCCTCCCGGGGCTAAGCAGATCGGTGCGGTAGTCACCGGCCGGATACCGGAAAGGTACCGGGCCATCTGCATGGCCATCTATAAACTGCCGGACGCGGGGATCCGGGGTTTCCCTTAAGGTTGCTGCGCTGCCCTGTGCAATGATCTGCTGACCCGCCACAATATAAGCATAGTCGGCGATGCTGAGGACTTCAGGTACATCGTGGGAGACCACAATACAGGTCAATCCCAGTGCATGGTTTAGCTCATCAATCAGCTTGACCAGCACCCCCATAGTAATAGGATCCTGCCCGACAAAGGGTTCATCGAACATGATCAGTTCAGGATCTAAGGCAATCGCCCGCGCCAATGCCACACGCCGCGCCATCCCGCCGGACAGTTCCGCCGGGGTGAGGTCTTCTGCCCCGCGCAGACCCACCGCCTCTAACTTCATCATCACTGTGGTATGCAGTAATTCTGCCGGCAACTGAGTATGTTCGCGCAGCGGCCAAGCAACATTTTCATACACGGTCAGGTCGGTGAATAACGCTCCTGACTGAAACAACATGCCCATCTTCTTACGCACGTCATAGAGTTTGCCGCGCGACAATTTCGGGATGTTGTCACCGCGGAAAAAGATATCGCCTTGATCCGGTGCAAGTTGTCCGCCGATAAGACGCAGTAAGGTGGTCTTGCCGATCCCCGAAGGCCCCATAATGGCCGTAATTTTACCTTCAGGTACGGTCAGTGATATATCGTCAAAGATTTTGCGGCTGCCACGGGAGAAGCTGACGCCATGGACTTCTACTAAACCTTTTTGCTGCTTAAGCATACTTATCCCTCAAAGGTCTTCGGGTCGCCAATGTAATATGATGCCAGTTCTGAAGAAAGTACCTTGTCATTTTTACAGAAAATTACCCGCCAGTTTTGTGTAATTCCGTCATAAAATTTACTTTTGCCGTTCTGACAGTCAAAATCAGCGCCAGTGTAGTTCATCTCTGATTGATACGAGGGTATCCACAGCGGATATCGTCGTGACTTTGGCAAAGGAATTCCCATGCTCGTCGCTGTTGTCCTGCTGATACTCGGCCTGATATTACTGGCCTATGGCGCGGATCGCCTGGTATTCAGTGCGTCCATTTTATGTCGAACCCTCGGCATACCCCCGCTGATTATCGGTATGACAGTGGTCGGTATCGGTACCTCATTACCGGAGATTATTTTGTCTCTGTCCGCCGCCCAACACGGACAACGGGATTTTTCGGTGGGGATTGCCCTAGGATCGAATATCACCAATATTCTGCTGATCCTAGGCGGTGCTGCCCTGCTTCATCCACTGAAGATTAATTCCGCCTTGCTGCGACGTGAGCTGCCACTGATGCTACTGGTCGCCCTACTGTGCGGTCCGTTGCTGATGGACAATCATCTCTCTCGGGTCGGCGGCGGCTGTCTACTGGCGATCGCTGCGCTCTATCTGTGCGGGATTATCTGGATGGCAAAAACAAATCGGGAGGCCACTGTCGATACACTGACTCGGGAGCAGTTGGCAGAGTTACCAGGAGAAGATGCCGGAAATACCGTGGCCTGCCTATGGCTAGGCGTTGCGCTGATCCTTTTACCGGTAGCCACCGGCATGATATTGGATAATGCCACCGTGGTCGCGGATTATTTTGGTATCAGTGATTTAATGATGTCACTGCTGTTTTTATCCATCGGTACCAGTCTGCCGGAACTGGCAACGGTGATTGCCGGTACTCTGAAAGGTGAAGGGGATATTGCCGTTGGCAACCTGTTAGGTGCTAACATCTACAACACCTCGATTGTTCTCGGACTTCCGGCCTTGGTCAGCCCCGGAGAGATCGACAGTAATGCGTTCAATCGCGATTACTGGGTCATGCTGGGGATCAGTACCCTGTTTACCGTCATTTGCCTGAAGAGAAACCGGCGGATTGGCCGCATTACCGGTGCCTTACTGCTGTGTGGATTTTTGGCCTGGGTAGCCATCCTTTGGGGTTATCCGATGATAAGTGATCAATAAAAGGACTCTCTGAATGTCTGAACAACCTTTATACCCAGGTTTTGATTTCAGGAAAGCGGGTAAAAACGTCCTGCGCATCGAACGTGAAGGTCTTGAACAACTGGATCAGTATATTAATGCAGACTTTTCCCGTACCTGTGAAATACTCTATCACTGTCGTGGGAAAGTGGTAGTCATGGGCATGGGCAAGTCTGGTCATATTGCACGTAAAATGGCCGCGACCTTTGCCAGCACCGGTACCCCTTCCTTTTTTGTCCATCCGGCGGAAGCCAGCCATGGTGATTTAGGCATGGTAGGCCGTGACGATGTGGTGCTCGCCATTTCCAACAGTGGTGAATCTCACGAGATCCTGGCCCTGATCCCGGTAATAAAACGGCTGAATATTACGCTTATCTGCCTGAGTAGCCGTCCGGATAGTGCGATGGCACATGCGGCAGATCTGCATCTAACCGTAAAAGTTCCACAGGAAGCCTGCCCACTTGGGCTGGCTCCCACCAGTAGTACCACCGCCACCTTGGTGATGGGCGATGCCCTGGCTGTGGCCCTACTGGAAGCTCGAGGTTTTACTGCCCAGGATTTTGCCCTGTCTCATCCTGGCGGGGCCCTCGGCAGAAAGTTGCTGCTACACGTCAGCGATGTGATGCATGCCGGCAGTGAGATGCCTTGTGTCTCTCCTCAGGCCTCACTAAAAGATGCCTTACTGGAAATTACCCGCAAGAAAATGGGGATGACGGTAGTGGTCGGTGACGATATGCAGATTGCTGGCCTGTTTACCGACGGGGATTTACGGCGGGTGATTGATATGGACGTTAATTTCCGGAAAACCTCAATCCAACAGGTGATGACCCCCGGGGGTATTCGCGTCGCGCCAAATATTCTCGCGGTAGATGCCCTGAATATTATGCAAAGTAAAAATATCACCTCGCTGCTGGTTGCCGATAACAATCGTCTGGTGGGTGTGGTACATATGCACGATATGCTACGTGCTGGTGTAGTCTGAGTCAGGATAGAGAAATGAAAACTGAATTACCCGTGTCTACCTGTTACGGTCCGGTCAGCCAGAGCGTGATGACCCGCGCTGAGAAAATCAAACTGCTGATCTGTGATGTCGATGGCGTGATGTCCGATGGCCTGATTTATATGGGTAATAACGGCGAAGAGCTGAAAGCGTTCAATGTGCGGGATGGTTATGGCATCCGTTGCCTGCTAACCAACGATATTGAGGTAGCAATCATTACTGGTCGCAATGCGCCTCTGTTGGAAGACCGTTGCCGGACACTAGGGATCCGCCATCTTTATCAGGGACAATCGGATAAGCTTTTGGCCTTTGGCGATCTTCTGGATAAACTATCGCTGACAGCGGATCAGATCGCCTATATCGGTGATGATCTGATTGACTGGCCAGTAATGGCCGAAGTCGGGCTGAGCGTCTCCGTGGCCGATGCCCATCCGTTATTGATCGAACGTGCGGAGTATGTCACCCGTATTGCCGGAGGTCGCGGTGCGGTCCGTGAAATCTGTGATGTCATTTTGATGGCACAACATAAGTTTGAGGATGCCAAAGGGCTTTCGATATGAGTAAAAGCAGACGCTGGATAACCCTGTTATTGGCAGTGATTGCCCTAGTGCTGATCGGCTGGAACCTGAAAAATCAGGATAGTCCAGCCCCGGTGGTGATACAGGATGATCAGAGTCCGACCTATACTTCCGCCACGACCCACAGCGTGGTCTACAACCCCGAAGGGGGGCTTGCTTATAAACTTGATTCACAAAAAGTGAATTACTTTGATAATACCCAAGTTACTTGGTTCGATAATCCCGTGATGATCACCTACGATCAGCAAAAAGCACCGGCTTGGTCGGTAAAAGCAGATAAAGCAAAACTGACAAAAGACCGCATGCTGTATCTTTACGGTCATGTCGAAGTCCGAGCGCTCAGTCAGGATGCCAGAATTGAACGGATGACCACCGATAATGCGCAGGTCAATCTTGTTACCCAGGATGTTTCCTCCGATGACCAGGTCACTCTCTATGGCCAGGGCTTCAGCTCGACAGGGATGAAAATGCGCGGCAACTTACGGGCTAAAAATGCCGAATTACTTGAAAAGGTCAAAACCTACTATGAAATTCAAAACCAACATTAAGGGTTTCCAGTTATTGCTGATCGGTACCCTGCTGAGTTGCAGCCTGCCCGCCCTAGCGGTGACCGGAGATTCCGATAAGCCGGTGAACGTGACCTCTGAAAACCAGTCTATGGACATGCAGGGCAACGTGGCGACTTTTACCGGTAATGTCGTGATCACTCAGGGCACCATCAAGATCACCGCCGATAAAGTGGTTGTCACCCGCCCAGGGGGTGACAGTAAAAAGACCTTGGTGGATGCTTACGGTAATCCGGCCACTTTCTACCAGATGCAAGACAGTGGTAAACCGGTTCAGGGCCACGCCTCCAAACTGCATTACGATCTGGCCAATGATTCGGTGGAATTGACCGGTAAGGCTTATATTGAGCAGCTGAACAGTAATATCAGTGGAGATCGCATCACCTATCTGGTGAAACAACAAAAAATGCAGGCGTATAGCCAAGGGCAGAAACAGCGAGTCACCACAACGCTGGTACCGTCTCAGTTGCAGAATACCCCCTCAAAATCACATAAACAGAGTCAATAATCGTTATGGCAACACTACTAGCAGAAAATCTGGCAAAAGCTTATAAAGGCCGGCGCGTAGTTGAGGATGTCAGTCTGAAAGTAAACTCCGGTGAAATCGTCGGCCTACTTGGGCCCAACGGCGCCGGGAAAACCACCACCTTTTATATGGTGGTCGGCATTGTTCCCCGTGATGCCGGACGTATCGTGATTGATAGCGAAGATATCAGCCTGTTGCCATTACATGCTCGTGCTCGTCGCGGAATAGGCTATCTGCCGCAGGAAGCCTCCATCTTCCGTCGCCTGAGCGTGTACGATAACCTGATGGCGGTCCTGCAGGTACGTAAAGACCTGACTGCAGAGCAACGCGCCGATCGCGCCAATGAACTGATGGAAGAGTTTCATATTGAACATTTGCGCGATAGCCTGGGTCAGGCTCTGTCCGGTGGCGAACGTCGTCGCGTAGAGATCGCCCGTGCCTTGGCCGCTAATCCAAAGTTCATCCTACTGGATGAGCCGTTTGCCGGGGTCGATCCGATTTCGGTTATCGATATCAAAAGGATCATCGAACACTTGCGCGACAGTGGTCTGGGTGTATTGATCACCGACCACAATGTCCGTGAGACATTAGCGGTCTGTGAACGCGCCTATATTGTTAGTCAAGGAAAACTGATCGCCCACGGAACCCCTGATGAGATCCTCGCTGATGAGCACGTGAAACGCGTGTATCTCGGTGAAGAGTTCCGTCTGTGATTCTGTTAACCTGTGCTTATTGAATCTTCTCAGGAAATCCGTTCCACACTATGAAGCAAAGCTTGCAATTCAGACTCAGCCAACAACTGGCGATGACTCCCCAGTTGCAGCAGGCGATACGACTGTTGCAACTCTCTACGCTCGAGTTACAACAGGAACTGCAGTTAGCTCTGGAAAGTAACCCGCTGCTGGAACAGACCGACATCCTAAATGAAGTGGATGCTGAAGAGTCAGGTGAAACCGCCTCTCTCGATACGCGGGAGGCGCTTGAGCAAAAGGATATGCCAGAAGAGCTACCACTGGATGCCACTTGGGATGAGATTTATACCGCAGGCACGCCATCCGGTACCGGTACTGATTATCAGGATGATGAATTACCCCTGTATCAGGGAGAAACCACTCAGTCCTTGCAGGATTATTTGATCTGGCAGATGGAACTGACACCGTTCAGTGATACTGACCGGGCGATTGCGACGTCCATCGTCGATGCCATTGATACCACTGGGTATCTGACAGTACCACTGGAAGATATTCTCGAGAGTATCGGCGATGACGAACTGACGCTGGACGAGGTGGAAGCAGTCTTAAAACGGGTCCAGCATTTTGATCCGATTGGCGTAGGCGCTCGGGATTTAAAAGAGTGTCTGCTGATCCAATTATCACAGTTTGCCGCAGAGATGCCGATGCTGGAAGAAGCACGCCTGATTGTGCGTGAACATCTCGATTTACTGGCAAACCACGATTTCCGTAGCCTGATGCGAGTGACTCG
Source organism: Tatumella saanichensis (assembly GCF_000439375.1). Taxonomy (GTDB): domain Bacteria; phylum Pseudomonadota; class Gammaproteobacteria; order Enterobacterales; family Enterobacteriaceae; genus Tatumella; species Tatumella saanichensis. The sequence goes on along the minus strand of NZ_ATMI01000035.1, from coordinate 63,472 downwards.
GCTGAAAGAAGAGGTACTGAAAGGGGCCATGCTGTTGATCCAGTCCCTCGACCCGCGTCCAGGCCAATCGATCAACACCGGTGAGTCAGAGTATGTGATCCCTGACGTACTCGTACGTAAAGCCGGAACAACTTGGACAGTTGAACTGAACACTGACAGCCTGCCCCGGCTACGTATTAATCAGCAGTATGCGGCAATGAGTGGTGGTGCGCGTAATGACAGCGATAACCAGTTTATCCGTAATAACCTCCAAGAAGCCCGCTGGCTCATTAAGAGCCTAGAAAGCCGTAATGATACGCTATTAAAAGTGTCCCGCTGTATCGTTGAGCAACAGCAGGCGTTCTTTGAGCATGGTGAAGAACATATGCGCCCAATGGTCTTGGCAGATATCGCCCAGGCGGTAGATATGCACGAATCGACGATTTCTCGTGTCACCACACAGAAGTACCTGCACAGCCCACGTGGCATTTTTGAGCTGAAATATTTCTTCTCAAGCCATGTAAATACCGAAGGCGGAGGTGAAGCTTCTTCGACAGCGATCCGTGCTTTGGTTAAAAAATTAATCTCTACTGAAAACCCGGTAAAACCCTTGAGTGATAGCAAACTGACCACTATGTTATCTGAACAGGGCATTATGGTTGCCAGACGCACTGTAGCTAAATATCGCGAATCGCTATCTATTCCGCCGTCAAATCAGCGTAAACAGCTGCTGTGACATTACCATGAGGAAAGCCTATGCAACTGAATATTACCGGACAGCATGTTGAAATAACTGCAGGCCTGCGTCAGTTTACCGAAGAAAAATTTGCTAAGCTGGTCCAGTTTTTCGAACATATCAATCAGGTATACATCATCCTGAAGGTTGAAAAGGTTCAACAAATTGCAGAGGCAACCTTGCATATCAACGGCGGAGAGATCCATGCCACCGCGGTGACGGAAGATATGTATTCCGCCATTGACGGGTTGGTAGATAAACTTTCACGGCAGCTGACCCGCCATAAAGAGAAGCTGAAACAGCATTAGTCGCAGCGCTGCCTGTTCCGGCAGAGAAAAAACAGCCACCGGCTACTGTCGGGGCTGTTTTGTATTCTGTTCCCGCCTTTAGCAGGTCTCAGTCTGCTGATGCCGCGGTATGAATCACAACCACAGACCGCCAGTAAGGGGTCAGATGAATCTGCAAGTGAAAACTTATGAATAGTGAACTGACACTCGAACTGAGCCATGTCCTAAGTGCCGACTGTACACGCAACAATGTACCTTGTCAGAGTAAGAAGCGGGCACTAGAGATTATCAGCGAACTGGCTGCTACTCAGCTCAACCTGCCTCATCAAGTGATTTTTGAAACTATCCTGAACCGGGAGCGGATGGGGAGTACCGGTATCGGTGGCGGGATCGCCATCCCCCACGGTAAGCTAGAGGAAGATACTCTGCGTACTATCGGGGTATTTATCCGTTTGGAGCACCCTATCGCATTTGATGCCGTCGATAATCAGCCGGTAGATCTGCTGTTTGCTCTGTTGGTGCCGGCGGATCAATGCAAAACGCACCTGCATACCTTATCGCAGGTTGCCAAACGTTTGGCAGATAAAACCATATGCCGCCGGCTGCGGGCGGCGCGGAGTGATCAGGAACTCTATGAAATTATTATGGATGTTCCGCGAACCACCGAAGAATAAGGCCAGAGAGTCTTTCAGACGATTGGCAGTCATTACGGGAGAAAGATCATGGTATTAATGATCGTCAGTGGTCGTTCAGGATCAGGGAAGTCTGTGGCTCTGCGTGCGTTGGAAGATATGGGCTTCTACTGTGTCGATAATTTACCTGTCGATCTGTTACCTGAGCTGGCCCAGTCACTGGAAAAGCGTAATATCTCGGCGGCTGTCAGTGTCGATGTTCGGAATATGCCGGAGTCTCCGGAGCTCTTTGAAACTACCTTCGAGCGGTTATCGGAAAAATTTTCCCCACAGTTACTGTTTCTCGATGCCGACCGTAATACTCTGATCCGCCGCTATAGTGATACCCGCCGTCTGCATCCGCTCTCTGCCCGCAATCTGTCGCTAGAGAGCGCGATTGATGAAGAGAGCGATTTATTGGAGCCATTGCGCTCACGGGCTGACCTGATTATCGATACCTCGGAAATGTCCGTCCATGAGCTGGCAGAAATGCTGCGCGCACGGTTGCTGGGTAAACGTGAGCGCGAGCTGACCATTGTGATAGAATCCTTTGGTTTTAAATACGGTATCCCTATCGATGCTGACTATGTGTTTGATGTGCGATTTTTGCCTAATCCGCACTGGGACCCAAAGCTCCGGCCGCTCACCGGGCTTGACCGTCCGGTTGCCGCATTTCTTGATCGGCACACTGAAGTGCATAATTTCATTTATCAGACCCGCACCTATCTGGAGCTCTGGCTACCGATGCTAGAGACCAATAACCGCAGTTATTTGACGGTGGCTATCGGATGTACCGGTGGAAAACACCGTTCCGTCTATATTGCCGAGCAACTTGCTGACTATTTCCGCTCCCGCGGTAAAAATGTTCAGTCACGCCATCGTACACTGGAAAAGAAAAAATCATGACCGTTAAACAGTCCGTTGAAATCAGAAACAAGCTGGGGATGCACGCCCGTCCGGCCATGAAGCTGTTCGAACTGGTGCAGAGTTTTGATGCTGAAGTGACACTGCGTAATGAAGCGGGCACCGAAGCGGATGCCAGCAGTGTGATAGCACTACTAATGCTAGATTCAGCCCAAGGTGGTCGTATCGAGGTCGAAGCCAATGGTCCTGAAGAACAGGCCGCGCTACAGGCGGTTATCAGTCTGTTTAATGCCGGCTTTGACGAAGACTAAATAGTGGTTAGTAAAGCCGGTATTTACGCAAGAAGTCAGTGCCGCCTAATTGCCCCATCTGCTGTAGGATCCATTGCTGACGCTCTCGGGTATACGCTGATGGCCGGTTAGCATGATAAATGATGGGGTTAGGCAGTACTGCTGCCAGTAAAGCCGCTTCTTGACGGGTGAGCTGGCGAGCTGGCTTATGGAAGTAGGTCTGCGACGCCGTTTCAACCCCAAAAATTCCTGGGCCAAACTCAGCAATATTTAGATAGACAGTAAGGATGCGCTTTTTACCCCATACCGTCTCCAAACCTACGGTCAACACTGCCTCTAGACCTTTCCTTGCCCAACTGCGGCCATCCCACAGAAACATATTCTTAGCAGTCTGTTGAGACAGCGTGGAAGCTCCTCGCATCATGCTAGCATTCTGACTGTCCAATACCGACTGAATTGCCTGTATATCAAAGCCATGATGCTGGGGAAATTTTTGATCTTCGCCGGCCATGACAGCCAGCGGCATCCAAGGAGAAATGTCTGACATACTCACCCAGCGAGAATGAGCACGGTAGTGCCAGTCACCTCTAAAAAAGGCGCTGGCCTGTCGCTCAGCCATCACCGCTGAAAAGGGAACTGGCAGCAGCGAAAACAGTAAAATCAATGCAAAGAACCACAACACTATTCCTCCTGTAATGATTAACAGGCGCTTTTTCAGTGTTGCCCAAAAGCTATTCGTTTTCTTTGCCATCAGCCGGTCCCTGCTTTGCTGTTCGTCTACGAAGAATAATGACAGATTCACTACCCACAGGCTATTTTCTTCAGGGCTGTCTACCCTAAGCGGTAACGCTCTGCTGGAGTATCACAGCGCCACTTACTCTTCAGATGCTGCTATCGCGTCACAAAATCCTCAGGTAACAAAAAATACCTATAGGTTAATAATAATATTTGCTAATCATTAATTCGCATACTTTTGCCGAAACACATCACCGGCCACTGCCATTGGGATCTGCTCGGCGATCCGTAAGCCGACTTGCTCTCCGTCAGTAAGCATATTGCTGGATCTGCAAAACGAAAAGGTAATCAAAACTATTCAATATCCCAGAGAATGCGGCTTAGGGAGGTATCGGTTCCATTTTATGGTTTCGGCTTACCCCCTCAGAGTGTTACTAAATGTAAGCTTGTTAACTGTTGTTTTGTTTATGAATTATATAAATAAAGAGACTATTAAAATCCGGTTACTATTTTTTAAGCTGAGGAAAAATAAGGCGATTTACTTTTTATACAGGGTGTATGTCCATCTGAGTGGAAAGGCATAGAACCCCAACAATTGGATGGATAAACAGAATTAATAATGAGATCCCCTTGGCATTTCAACTTCACAAAACTTAATGAGTTATGGCAAAGTAACTGCGAATTTTGTTAAGGTAATTCCGCCGGTAACCGATACTCTCTGCAGCACGGCTCATCCCGTAGAACGTTCCTTCTAATGCTGCAGAAAATCCTTTTCCCTGGTGTTGGCGCAATTCTTCGCGCACCCCGGTTTGACCGGGGTCATTTTTTGCTCCCGTCCCTGTTAGCGTTTTTCTTTTTCACGAGCCTTGACCCAGCGTCTCAGAGAGTCAGCTTCCTGACGCCATTCATGCCGCAGTTCGTCGATCCACTCTTGCACGTTATCCCACCAAGCAGGCAGCTCGGGTGCCTGGATCTGACGAGCAATCTCCTGCAGGTACTTCAGCCCCACCGACCCTGCAGCCCCTTTAATTTTATGCCCTTCCTCAGCGATCCCTTTCTGGTCTCTGGCCATCATGTTGGAATCCAACACATCTAAATAACCCGGCATCATTTTTTCGAACATCGTTAAGCTGTCATAAATCAGCTGTGGGCCGACCAGTTCAAGGTACTGCTCTAGCATTTCTACATCGAAGTGTTTACAGACTTCGGGAACGGGTAATGTGGACAGCGGTTCAACCTCCTCCTTATGTGGATTCCAGTATTTACTGATAACTGCCGTCAGGGCGGGTACCGCCAGTGGCTTACTCAGCACATCATCCATTCCAGCATCTAGATACTCTTTCTTATCCTTGAGCACATTGGCCGTTAACGCGACAAGAGGCGGTAATTGCTGACCGGAAAAACGTTGATGCAGACTTCTCGCCACATCCAGGCCGGTCATGTCTGGTAGCTGAATATCGAGCAGCACCATATCAAACTCTTCCGGATCAAACAGTTCCAGCGCTTCGGCGCCAGTCATGGCGACTTCGGTGGTACAGCCGAGCTTATCCAGAACCGATCGAGCGACGATAACATTGAGTTCGATATCCTCTACCAACAAGATATGCAGAGCTGGCAGGGGTAAATCCTCTTCCTGCTCCGGCTGCGGTGCACCGATCACCCGCTCTGGAGCATGGACCTGTAGGGTAAAACAGGCTCCCTCCCCTGGAACACTGTGGACGCGGATACCTCCCCCCATTGCTTGGGCCAGTCGATGAGAAATAGCCAGCCCGATGCCGGTGCCAGTGGCCGGTTTACCACCATGCTGATCCTTTACTTGATAATACATGGCGAAAATCTTGTCCTGTTCGCTTTGTGGAATACCGATACCGGAGTCCTGTACCTCAAAGCTTAAGGTTTCGCTGCTTTGCTCATAACGCACCGTGACGACAATTTCACCCTCACGGGTGAATTTCACAGCATTACCAATCAGATTCCAGAGGATCTGACGCAGCCGGGTACCGTCAGCAATAATACTCTGCGGCAACGGCAGCTGTGCCGACATCACAAATTTTAGCCCTTTTGGCTGGACCAGCAGTCCGGAGAGGTTTTCAAGATCGGCCAAGAACCCAGTAAAATCTATCGGCTGGTTATCAAGACGAACTTTACGTCGCTCGATTTTATCCATTTCAATAACATCGTTAAAAATATTACCGAGGGTGATCGCTGAGACATGGATGGTTTTCAGGTAATTCTGCTGCTCCTGACTCAGGCCAGTATCCAGCAGAATACGGCTCAGGCCAACAATACCGTTCAGTGGAGTGCGCAATTCATGGCTGATAGTAGAAATAAACGTCGTTTTTTCTCGGCTGGCACTTTCCAGAGCTTCCTGGTAGCGCTTGCGCTCGGTGATATCACGACCGAACCCCATCAGACCGGCACGTTTACCGACCCGATCGTAGTACGGCACTTTTCGGATTTCGAAGCAGGCTTTTTTACCGTCCGGATACTGCAGCCATTGTTCATAGGTCAAGGCGACATTATGACGAAACACTTTTTCATCCGTTTCAAGGACTTTGCTGGCGGTATCGGTATCATAGATATCCAGCGGTGACAGTCCGACCAGTTGGCTTTCATTCTTGCCGGTCAGTAATTCCATAGCGCGGTTACAACCGGAGAACTGGCGGTCAATATTGCGGTAAAAAACTAGATCGGGTGAGGCATCAAGAAAAGAGCGTAAAAAGCTAGACTGCTGCTCAAGCTCAATCTGTGTTTTTTCTCGGCTAGCCATCTCTTCACGGAGTTTATCAATGGCCTGCTCACGGGCCTGCTCCGCTTTTTCGCGATCATTAATTTCCTGGTTCAGCTGCTGAATATTGATTTTCATTTGCTGATTTAACTGCAGATCACGCTCCCGCATCTCCTCAAGCTTATCCACCAGCCTCGCCAGCCGCTGCCGAGAATCTTCCAGCTGATCTACGACTACTGACAGGAAGTACACCGCCCAGGGGGTAATTAACAGGCCGAAGAAAACGGAACGTACCACATCGAGACTTTCGACACGCCCCTGCAGCACTAGCGTTACGGCCATCTGGACAATCATCGCTAATACGACCAGAGCCGACGCCAGCAGCAGTGAGAACCGTACCAGACCAAGTTTGACCATCAGGTCTACATAGTACTGCGCCAGTAATCGTATTTGTTTCATCATTCCCTCCCTGACTGTAGGTGCTCATCATAGCCTAAATTATTCTCACTGAGAGATGTTGATAGCGGCAAACTCTCGGTTTTTCTCAAGGCCGCAATGACTGCCAGTGGCTACCGTTTCCCTGGGTTCACTGTTCTGAGGTAAGAAATAGATAACTCACAGCATAAAATGAATAATCATTCACTAGCAGAGGATCTTAACGCACCTGCCTTTGTGATTAATTTTTTTAATGCTGCCGCTTAGCAGCAATAAAAAAATGGCAACAATCAAAACAGCCATATCATGCAATAAATAATTAAGATCTGGCATTTTATGCTGCAAATAATGGCAGCTTCAGCATGGTGCAGTCATAGCAGCGGTGCACCATAGTGAGACAGTTCACAGTTCTCCTGCGAGCATTCAACTAGACTAACGCTTCACAAACTTAAAAATTCCTTAATTTTCAAATTGATATAACTTATTTTTATGTTAATCAATAAAAATCATCACTATTTGACCTGACTTCGCTTTCCCGATAAGTTGGAAATCCACTGGAAGCTTTCTGTGCAGATCCACACTCTGCCATATTTATGCAGTAACAGAGGTTCCCTGTCACACGTTCCCGACACTTGTCACATCGACTAAGCCCGTCATGGCTGAAAAAGCGATTATTGTCTGTGAGCACCTGCTGATGCCCGCATTCATTCGCCACCGCTGAGCGTGTCTGACTGCCGGAATAACAAGAGTCTCTAGAGCCCGGGGAGGTTCACGAAATGTTGTATGATAAATCCCTTGAAAAGGATAACTGTGGTTTTGGCCTGATCGCCCATATAGAAGGTGAGCCGAGCCACAAGGTAGTACGAACCGCGATCCACGGTCTTGCGCGTATGCAACACCGCGGTGCAATTCTGGCAGATGGTAAAACCGGTGACGGTTGTGGCCTACTGTTGCAGAAACCTGATCGCTTTTTCCGCATTGTGGCGGAAGAGAAAGGCTGGCGACTGGCGAAAAACTATGCCGTCGGTATGCTGTTTCTGAGCACTGATGAGGCGAAAGCCAGTGCTGCCCGCGCGATCGTCGAAGAAGAGATAATCCGCGAAACCCTGTCGGTCGTGGGATGGCGTGAAGTCCCGACCAATCAGGATGTATTGGGTGAGATAGCCCTGTCCTCCCTCCCTGGGATCCAACAAGTCTTTATCAACGCCCCAGCTGGCTGGCGACCGCGTGATATGGAGCGCCGCCTGTATATGGCCCGCCGCCGGATAGAAAAACGTGTCGAAGCACTGAATGACAGTGATTTCTACATCTGTAGTTTTTCTAATCAGGTCAATATCTATAAAGGGCTGTGTATGCCTAAAGATTTGCCAAGGTTCTATTTGGACTTGGCAGATTTACGTTTAGAATCATCCATTTGTTTATTTCATCAGCGCTTTTCTACTAATACCGTTCCGCGCTGGCCTCTGGCACAGCCGTTCAGGTATATGGCTCACAACGGTGAGATCAATACCATTGCCGGTAACCGTCAATGGGCACGCGCCCGTGCATATAAATTCAATACGCCGCTGATCCCTGACCTGCAAACGGTTGCCCCTTTTGTCAACGAAACCGGCTCCGATTCCAGCTCCATGGATAACATGCTGGAACTGTTCCTCAACGGTGGGATGGATCTTATCCGTGCCATGCGTCTGCTGGTTCCACCCGCTTGGCAGAATAACCCGGATATGGATCCTGAGCTGCGCGCCTTCTTCGACTTTAACTCCATGCACATGGAGCCGTGGGATGGTCCAGCCGGTATCGTTATGTCTGATGGACGTTATGCTGCCTGTAACCTCGACCGTAATGGTCTGCGCCCAGCACGCTATGTGATCACCTCAGATAAATTAATCACCTGTGCCTCAGAAGTGGGGATCTGGGATTACCAGCCTGATGAAGTGGTGACTAAGGGCCGTGTTGGGCCGGGTGAGCTGATGGTCATCGATACCCGTGAAGGGCGGATCCTGCATTCTGCTGAAACAGATAATGACCTGAAAAGCCGTCATCCCTACAAAGAGTGGATGGAAAAGAACGTCAAACGTCTGGTGCCTTTCGAGGAGCTTACCGACGATCAGGTGGGCAAACGCCAACTGGATAATAGTACTCTGGCGACCTATCACAAACAATTTGGCTACAGCAGCGAAGAGCTGGACAGTATTATCCGTGTTCTCGGCGAAAACGGCCAAGAAGCGGTCGGTTCAATGGGTGATGATACCCCGTTTGCGGTATTGTCCAGCCGTCCGCGCATTATCTATGACTATTTCCGTCAGCAATTCGCTCAGGTGACCAACCCACCTATCGATCCACTGCGTGAAAATCATGTGATGTCCTTGGCGACCTGCATCGGTCAGGAGATGAATGTCTTCTGTGAAGCCGAAGGCCAGGCGCACCGTGTCAGCTTTAAATCCCCTATCCTGCTCTATTCTGACTTTACTCAGCTCACCACGCTGGAAGGGAAGTATTACCGTGCAGATACCCTGGATTGTACTTTTGAACCGGATAACGAAACCCTCGAGCAGGCCATCCATCGTCTGAATGATCAAGCGGAAGAGCTGGTACGTCAGGGAACCGTCTTACTGGTGCTGTCGGATCGTAACATCAGTAGCACACGGTTGCCGGTGCCGGCACCAATGATCGTTGGGGCGGTTCAGGCTCGTTTGGTAGAGAAAAGTCTGCGTTGCGATGCCAACATCATTGTTGAAACCGCATCCGCCCGCGATCCGCACCACTTCGCGGTACTGTTAGGCTTCGGTGCCACCGCGGTCTATCCGTGGCTGGCCTACGAGTCATTGGCCCAGATGTCTGACAGTAACGTCATCGCCAAAGATTACCGGACCGTGATGCTGAACTACCGTAACGGTATCAATAAAGGGCTTTATAAGATCATGTCCAAAATGGGCATCTCGACCATTGCCTCTTACCGTTGCTCAAAGCTGTTCGAAGCCGTCGGTCTGCATCAGGATGTGACTCGTCTTTGCTTCCAAAATGTCACCAGCCGTATCGGCGGTGCCAGCTTCACAGATTTCCAGCAGGATTTAATCAACCTGTCGAAACGTGCCTGGTTGCAGCGTAAAACCTTAGAGCAGGGCGGACTGCTTAAATACGTTCACGGTGGCGAATACCATGCCTATAACCCAGACGTGGTCGGTACCCTGCAACAGGCCGTACAGAGCGGTGAGTACAGCGATTATCAAAAGTATGCAGCGCTGGTTAATCAACGTCCTGCAGCGACTTTCCGTGATCTACTGGCACTGCAAACCGGAGAGAACGCGATCAGCATTGATGACGTAGAGCCTGCCAGTGAGCTGTTTAAACGCTTTGACAGTGCGGCGATGTCTATCGGTGCGTTGAGTCCGGAGGCCCATGAGTCGCTGGCAGAAGCAATGAATGGCATCGGTGGCTTCTCGAATTCAGGCGAAGGCGGCGAAGACCCAGCCCGTTACGGTACCAATAAAGTCTCCCGTATCAAGCAGGTCGCTTCCGGTCGTTTCGGCGTGACCCCTGCCTATCTGGTCAATGCCGATGTGATCCAGATTAAAGTGGCTCAGGGTGCTAAACCAGGCGAAGGCGGCCAGTTACCGGGTGATAAAGTGACCCCGTATATCGCTCGTCTGCGCTATTCGGTGCCGGGAGTGACCCTGATTTCCCCACCACCGCATCACGATATCTATTCGATTGAAGATCTGGCCCAGCTGATTTTTGATTTGAAACAGGTCAACCCAAAAGCAATGATTTCAGTGAAGCTGGTCTCTGAGCCGGGCGTCGGGACCGTGGCGACCGGGGTTGCTAAAGCCTATGCTGACCTGATCACTATCGCCGGCTACGACGGTGGTACTGGTGCTAGCCCGCTCTCTTCGGTGAAATATGCTGGCTGTCCGTGGGAGTTAGGATTAGTCGAAACCCAGCAAGCACTGGTTGCCAACGGTCTGCGCCACAAAATCCGCCTGCAGGTGGACGGTGGCCTGAAAACCGGCCTAGACATTATTAAGGCCGCAATCCTTGGGGCCGAAAGCTTCGGCTTTGGCACTGGGCCAATGGTGGCACTGGGCTGTAAGTACCTGCGAATTTGTCACCTGAATAACTGTGCAACCGGTGTCGCGACCCAAGATGACAAGCTGCGCAAAAATCACTATCACGGCCTGCCGTTCAAAGTGACCAACTACTTTGAGTTTATTGCGCGTGAAACCCGTGAACTGATGGCAGCGCTGGGAGTAACTCGCCTGACTGATTTGATCGGTCGTACTGAGTTGCTGAAAGAACTGGACGGATATACCGCCAAGCAGCAGAAGCTGGATCTGTCATCGTTGTTGAAAACGGCCGAACCGATGCCAGGTAAAGCGATGCACTGCACCGAAAGTAACCCGCCGTTTGACCAGGGACTGCTGAATAAAGCCTTGCTGGATCAAGCGCTGCCGTTTGCCGAACAGAAGCAGAGCAAAACGTTCTACTTCGATATCCGCAATACCGATCGCTCGGTAGGTGCAACACTGTCGGGAGCGATTGCCACCCTGCACGGTGATCAGGGACTGGCCGCGGATCCATTGCGCGTCTATCTGAACGGTACCGCTGGGCAGAGTTTCGGGGTATGGAACGCCGGTGGCCTGGAGATGATCCTCACCGGTGATGCTAACGACTACGTTGGTAAAGGAATGGCTGGCGGTCTGCTAGCGATCCGCCCACCTGTCGGCTCAGCCTTCCGCTGTGTTGATGCGACCATCGCCGGTAATACCTGCCTGTACGGCGCAACCGGAGGCAAACTGTTTGCTGCCGGTCGGGCTGGTGAGCGCTTCGCGGTCCGTAACTCCGGCGCCATCACCGTTGTGGAAGGTATCGGAGATAACGGTTGTGAATATATGACCGGGGGGATCGTCTGTGTGCTGGGCCGGACCGGCGTCAACTTTGGTGCTGGTATGACTGGCGGCTTTGCCTACGTACTGGATGAAGATGGCGAGTTCCGTAAACGTGTGAATGCTGAACTGGTTGAAGTACTGGATGTGGATCAGCTACCGATCCACGAAGAACATCTGCGCGGCTTAATCACCGAACATGTTCAGTACACCCAGTCCACCCGCGGCGAAGAGATCTTGGCGAACTGGCCAACCTGGTCCGCGAAATTTACCTTGGTTAAACCAAAGTCCAGTGATGTGAAAGCACTGCTGGGCCACCGTAGCCGCTCCGCAGCAGAACTGCGGGTTCAGGCGCAGTAAGAGGTCACGATGAGTCAGAACGTTTATCAATTTATCGACTTGCAGCGCGTTGATCCGCCTAAAAAACCGCTGAAAATCCGGAAAATTGAATTTGTCGAAATTTATGAGCCTTTTTCGGAAGGCCAAGTTAAAGCCCAAGCAGATCGCTGCCTGGACTGTGGTAACCCATACTGTGAATGGAAATGTCCGGTCCATAACTACATCCCAAACTGGCTGAAACTGGCCAATGAAGGACGGATTATGGAAGCGGCAGACTTGTCACATCAGACTAACAGCCTGCCGGAAGTGTGTGGTCGTGTCTGTCCACAAGACCGTTTGTGTGAAGGGTCCTGTACCCTGAATGCCGAATTTGGTGCCGTCACCATCGGTAACATTGAGCGTTATATCAATGATAAGGCGATGGAGATGGGCTGGAAACCAGACATGTCCCACGTCGTGCCGACCGGTAAACGTGTCGCGATCATTGGTGCGGGTCCTGCTGGATTGGCGTGTGCCGATGTGCTGACCCGCAACGGCGTGAAAGCAGTCGTCTTCGATCGTCATCCTGAAATCGGCGGCCTACTGACCTTCGGCATCCCTTCTTTCAAATTAGAGAAAGAAGTGATGATCAAGCGTCGCGAACTCTTCACCGAGATGGGCATTGAGTTCCGTCTGAATACAGAAGTCGGCCAGGATGTATCATTGACTGACCTGACCAGTGAGTTTGATGCCGTTTTCCTCGGCGTGGGGACCTATCAATCCATGCGCGGCGGACTGGAAAATGAATCGGCGCCTGGGGTATATGATGCCCTGCCTTTCCTGATTGCCAATACTCGTCAGACGATGGGCTTTGATGCGCTTGAGGCTCAGCCTTACATCACGATGCAGGGTAAACGTGTCGTGGTACTGGGCGGGGGCGATACTGCGATGGACTGTGTGCGGACCTCAATTCGTCAGGGGGCTAGTCACGTGATTTGTGCTTACCGTCGTGATGAAGAAAACATGCCGGGTTCAAAGCGTGAAGTGAAGAATGCCCGCGAAGAAGGGGTCGAATTCCAGTTTAATCTGCAACCTTTAGGGGTGGAGATTAACGGTAATGGTCGAGTCTGTGGGGTGAAGATGGCCCGCACTGAGATGGGACCTCCGGATGCCGCAGGGCGTCGCCGTGCCGAAATCGTCCCAGGCTCGGAGCATATTATCCCGGCAGATGCCGTGGTCATGGCTTTTGGTTTCCGTCCACACAAGATGGAATGGTTGGCAGACTTTGGCGTGGAGTTGGATGTTCAGGGTCGGATCATCGCCCCAGAGCACAGCGATAACGCTTTCCAGACCAGTAACCCGCAGATCTTTGCCGGTGGCGATATTGTCCGTGGTTCAGATTTGGTGGTCACGGCAATCGCAGAAGGCCGTAAGGCGGCCGAAGGCATCATGGATTACTTAGAAGTGTAAATCCCAACAGATCAATGCTGTTATCTGTGACAACGCCCGATGAGACCATCGGGCGTTTTATTTTTCAGCGACACTCAATCACACCCACAACCTACCTTCTCTTGCCTCAAAGCGCCCCCGATAAGAGGGTATGACAGTGACCTGCCTGACCGAGAAGGCTGTCTCAGATACGCGGCCTAACTCGCAGTATAACGCTTGACCACGCACAACTGCCCCAAGAGGTGAGAAGATGCACCTATGGGAGTTAACAGGGCACTTGGGCAGAGGTACATGCCCCGGGGTATGCGGCAAACAGAATGAGAAAAGCCACCCCAAGGGTGGCTTTTCCAGTACTAACTGTAGCGCTCAGGTCCGAAGAAGTCTGAGCCTTGACATCCCTAACCTATGCTACTTTTGCGCATCTGTCAACAATACCTGTACATAAAATAAACAGCGGGGCCTTATATGGATTTGGAAGATTACATCTCAGAACCGCGCCTGAAAATATATGAAACTCTCCTCAAGCTCCGTAAGGAAGAGGTGACTGGCGCCTATAACTGGAACAAAGCATTAAGCAGTGCCATGCAACCGATCATGCACTGCCTTGAAGTGACGTTCAGAAATAGTATTGACTGCAGTATACGCCAGAATCCGCCTCCCGGTGCCTCGCCAGAATTGTATCGGACAGATAAAAACTGGATCTTTGATCTGTTCCGCTATTTGGGCGATATACAATTCATCAGGCAAAATAAGCGCTATCGGCGTGATGAGAACGGTAATATACACTACCTCGCCAATGGTTTTCCCGCTTATAAAACGACAACATGGGAAGAGAAAACGCTCCGTAAAGTCTCGCGACGCATTACCGACGCAGGTAAGCAGGTGACCGCTGAACGAGTGATATCGGGACTCAGTTTTGGTTTCTGGACTAACTTGCTGACAAGTTCCTATGAAGACTCGCGTAACCGCTCTTTACTCTGGCCAAACCTTTTGGTCTCAGTCTTTCCAGGAGCACCCGCCGGCATAAAGCGCCATATTATTGAGGATAAGTTTAAGCGAATTAGGGAATTAAGGAATCGTCTTGCCCATCATGAAGCCCTGTGGAAATTCCAGTACGAGGACCCGACTACTGGGAAGCCCGATTACAGTCGTCCCGTTTTTGGTCTGAATGCTTCTCTAGCTCTGCTGTCTAAACATTATAATACTCTACTGGAACTTCTTTATTGGCTGAGTCCGCAAAGGCATCAAGTCTTTTTAGAGAACGAACATGATCGCCGCTTCAGAACTCTATGTACCCGAGAAGGGATTTACAGTTTTATCCGCCCTGCCTCCAGAATACCTGCCATGGATATCAGCCAAAATAGGCAGTTACTAGAGCTACTCAATGACCTAAAAAGGGACAAAATAATCCGCTTGATGTCATCTGATCAGAGGGTCGCTATTATGGGGGCAGATTATCTTCGACGCTGACAGGTTCCGGCAAGCCGAGTACAGCCATCATCATGCTTTTTGGTGCAGAGATAAAAAAACCGGCACAGAGGCCGGTTAGTGGTTACTTGACGATACGTAAGGCAGGGCGCCCACCACCACGAGGTGGTTCCGGATCATCATCAGGGTCCTGCTCCGCGTCAGGCTGGTCATCTGGTAAATCACCGTCCACCACAGACATAAAATTGTCTGACGGTGCACTCTGGAAATCCTCAGGCGCGGTTTCGTAAGCGGGCTCCGCTTCAAACATCGTTCCAGCGCCATTTTCGCGGGCATAGATAGCCATCACCGCCGGCATTGGGACAATCACCTGACGGGGTACACCACCAAACCGAGCATTAAAATGCACTTCGTCATTAGTGATTTCAAGACCACCTACCGCACGCGGGGCAATGTTTAGGACAATTTGTCCGTCACGAGCATACTCCAACGGCACCATGACACCCGGCATGTTGATATCGGCCACCAGATGTGGTGTCAGATCGTTGTCCAGCAGCCAGTCGTAGAAGGCACGCAGTAAATAAGGACGGCGTGCGCTCAGTCCGGTCATTTCCATAATTAGCCCCGGAATTGCAGACGCATTTCGCGTTCATTTTCGGTCAGAGAAGCCAGGAAAGAGTCACGCTCAAATACTCGGGTCATGTAGCCTTTCAACTCTTTAGAACCGGCACCACTCAGATCAACACCCATTGAAGGTAAACGCCATAGCAACGGTGCCAAATAGCAATCCACTAAGCTAAACTCGTCGCTCATGAAGAATGGCGTACGAGAAAACAGTGGGGCAATAGCCAGTAGCTCTTCACGCAGTTGTTTACGGGCATCATCGGCCTCTTGGGCACTGCCGTTAGCAATGCGGAACATCAGGCTATACCAGTCTTGCTCGATGCGATGCATCATCAGGCGACTTTCACCACGGGCAACAGGATAGACCGGCATTAACGGCGGGTGCGGGAAACGCTCATCCAGATATTCCATGATGATGCGTGACTCATACAAAGTCAGCTCACGATCAACCAGGGTAGGCACGGTACCGTATGGATTGAGGTCAATCAGATCCTGCGGAAGGTTATCCATTTCGACCTGTTCGATCTCCACACTAACGCCCTTTTCAGCCAGTACAATACGTACCTGGTGGCTGAAAATATCACTGAGTCCGGAAAACAGTGTCATTACCGAACGTTTGTTGGCAGCGACAGCCATGAAAACCTCCACTTAGCTCAAAAAGATACTACGAATAGCCAACCACAGCCGACTAGCCAGTATACAAAATGCCTGCCCGCATGGACTGCGGTGCTCACAGATCATTATCAGGGAAAATCGCAGTAACGACTGACAGGCACGAATCAGGCCGTTAGTTTACCAGATCCTGACCTGTTTGTGGCGAGTGATTAAAGATTTACCAATAAAATGTCTGATATTGCAAAAGATTAGCCCTAAAAAACAAAAAACCCGCCGAAGCGGGTTTTTGGGGCCAATTGCCTGAGCTGCCGAGGCAGTAGGAAATTAACGCTTAGAGAACTGTGGACGACGACGTGCTTTACGCAGACCGACTTTCTTACGTTCAACTTTACGTGCATCACGGGTAACAAAGCCCGCTTTGCGCAGTTCTGAACGCAGAGATTCGTCGTACTCCATCAGAGCGCGTGTGATACCGTGACGGATCGCACCAGCCTGACCAGAGATACCACCACCTTTAACAGTGATGTACAGATCAAATTTACCAACCATGTCCAGCAGTTCCAGTGGCTGACGCACGACCATACGTGCAGTCTCACGACCGAAATACTGTTCTAAAGAACGCTGGTTGATGACGATGTTACCACTTCCCGGCTTGATAAAGACGCGAGCGGATGAGCTTTTGCGGCGACCTGTGCCGTAGTTTTGAGTTTCAGCCATTGCCTGTAATCCCGATTAAATGTCAAGAACTTGCGGTTGCTGTGCCGCATGGTTGTGCTCGTTACCTGCGTAAACTTTCAGCTTACGGTACATTGCACGACCCAGCGGGCCTTTTGGCAGCATGCCTTTAACCGCGATTTCAATCACACGCTCAGGACGGCGATCAATCATCTCTTCGAAGGTCGCTTGCTTGATACCACCGATGTGGCCAGTGTGATGGTAATAAATCTTATCGCTACGCTTGTTACCAGTTACGGCAATTTTTTCAGCGTTCAGAACGATAATGTAATCACCGGTATCAACATGCGGGGTGTATTCCGCTTTGTGTTTACCACGCAGACGACGGGCCAGTTCAGTCGCTAAACGACCTAAAGTTTTGCCTGTAGCGTCAACAACATACCAGTCACGCTGGACGGTTTCTGGTTTAGCTGTAAAAGTTTTCATTGAAAAGCTTACCCAAATATAAGTTACACGTTGGTGAAATCCCAAACGCTTAAGTAAACGATTGAGGCTCACACGACCATTTTGCCAGCAAGCCTACCCCTTCGGATAGAGTTACCGGATCACAAAGGTTTTTGGGAAAAAAAACCATTTGCCGTAACGTGGGGTCGCAAGATTATAGAGAAGTCGTCCGTAAAGGTCGACCCTTTTTGCGATAAAATTGCTCACCTCTTCCCGGCATTCGCATTCAGGGCAAATGAGGGCGGCGCAGATACTCTTCACTTTGCATCTCTTGCAAACGTGAAAGGCAACGCTGGTACTCAAATTTAAGTTGGTTGCCCTGATAAATTTCTTCCAGCGCCACTGCTGCGCAGACCACCAGTTTAACATGTCGTTCGTAAAACTCATCGACTAACGCCAGAAAACGTCGCGCAGTGTCTTCGGTGCGTCCGGTCAGCACCGGCATATTAAAAAGAAGCACAGTATGAAACTGTTTGGAAAGCTCAATATAATCCAGTTGGCTACGCCCTTCGCCGCACAGCGTATGGAATTCCAAGGCCAATACCCCCTGATGTGCCTTAAGGGTCGGCATTGTACGGTGATTAACCTCAAGCACCGGCGCAGCCGCTGATCCATATTCCTGACCACTCAAATGGCTGAACATCAGGGTCATTTCCGTATTCGTCGCCTCAGTGATCGGCGTTTTCCACAGGTGGGCAGAGGCCAGGGTACGTAATCGGTAATCAATGCCGGCATCGACATTCATCACCTGGCAATGGCGTTTAATCTGTTCGATAGCAGGCAGGAAGCGTGCCCGCTGCAACCCGTTGCGGTAAAGTTCACTCGGCGGAATATTCGAGGTGGCGACCAGCGTAATTCCCCGGTCGAACAGTGCCTCCATTAGCGTACCCAGTAACATGGCATCGGTAATATCTGAGACAAAAAACTCATCGAAGCACAGCAGGTCAGTTTCTGCTTTAAAGCGATCAGCGATAATCAGCAAAGGGTCACTCTGCCCCTGTAGCTCGGTTAACTCCTGATGTACCCGCAACATAAAGCGGTGAAAATGTAAGCGAAGTTTACGCGAACTCGGAACAGACTGAAAAAAGAGATCCATAATCCACGTTTTTCCACGCCCGACTCCCCCCCACATATATAAACCTTCAATCGGCGGTGTCACCTGCGGCGATGGTTTTCTCATCAGCCCAGAAAGGTGACCAAATAGCCCTTTTTTCGCGGGGGGGGCACCCAGGGGTTTATTTTTAAGAGATTGATAAATAACATCAAGGCGAGTAACCGCTTCTTTTTGTACGTCATCTGGCTGAAATTCACCACGGCTTAAAGCTTGTTGGTATAAGGACAGAGGAGAAGTCATTTGGTATTTCTCTACATTTCAGAAAGACCCGTCAGGGACGATTGACGAAAAAAAAACCGTTATACAGTACGCCACCCGGATGCAGGATTCCACATCCTTCAGATTAACGGGTATAGTGAGTAGTATTGAAGTAGGTTATCTTCTTACGAACACGACAATTATTTTGCAGAAGAAAACCGTTGTACCCTGAATAACAACGGAAATTAGGGGGAGTTATTATGACCTGGGAATACGGACTTATCGGATTGGTGGTCGGCCTTATCATTGGTGCCGTCGCAATGCGCTTTGGGAACAAAAAACTGCGTGAACAACATACTGTTCAATATGAACTGGATAAATCGAAGTCCGAACTGGAAGATTACCGCAAAGAACTGACCAGCCATTTTGCCCGCAGCGCTGAACTGCTGGATAACATGGCGCAGGATTACCGCCAGCTGTATCAGCATATGGCGAAAGGCTCTAACAACCTGCTGCCTGACTTACCAGGTGAACAAAATCCGTTTGCTTGGCAAGAGACTGAAGCGGAAGCAGATAATGACCAATCACCGGTACAAATCCCAAGAGATTACTCTGAAGGGGCTTCAGGACTTCTGAGAAGCGGACCGGCCAGCCGTAAATAATCCAAGGCTACCGGGCGCGATGCCGCCCGGCTATCATCGCAACCGGCTATGGTTTCACCTCCAGACTTCATCCGTGGGAACACTTGCATATGAAAAAACTCTCGCCGCTTCTGTTAGCTCTCATGCTCGGCACCGGCCTTAATTTGCCGGTAGCTCCCCTAGCTCAGGCCAGTCTGCCGGTCAAAGTCGACGGGCAACCTTTGCCGTCCCTGGCACCCATGCTGTCGCAGGTTCTGCCTGCTGTCGTCAGCGTGCAGGTAAGTGGCATTCAGTCGACGCAGGATGATCAAAACATCCCCGGCCCTCTGAAAAAATTCTTTGACCAGCAACCCTCAGATAATTCACAGTCCCAGCCCTTCGAGGGACTGGGTTCTGGGGTCATTATTAATGCAGATAAAGGTTATATACTGACCAATCATCATGTGATTAACGGTGCGAATAAAATCACTGTTCAGCTCAACGATGGCCGGGAGTTTTCTGCCAAGGTGGTCGGTAGTGATACCCCTTCTGATATCGCCTTGTTACAGGTGAAAGACCCGAAAAATCTGACACAGATTAAAGTGGCTGATTCTGACCAGCTAAGGGTAGGTGATTTTGCAGTGGCTATCGGTAACCCCTTCGGGCTTGGACAAACCGCGACCTCGGGAATTATCTCGGCGCTGGGTCGTAATGACTTAAATATTGAAGGTATCGAAAACTTTATCCAGACGGATGCGGCGATTAACCGCGGTAACTCCGGCGGTGCGCTGGTCAACCTACGGGGAGAACTGGTTGGGGTCAATACCGCAATTCTGGCTTCCGGTGGTGGCAATATTGGTATTGGGTTCGCCATCCCCGCCAATATGGCAATCAGTGTGGCTGACCAGTTGATTAAGTTCGGCCAAGTGAAACATGGTCAGTTGGGCATTATGGGCACAGAGCTCACACCGGATATGGCCAAAGCCTTTAAGGTCAATGTCGACCACGGTGCCTTTGTCGCTCAAGTGTTACCCGGCTCTGCTGCGGCGAAAGCAGGCCTGAAAGCTGGGGATATTATTACGACCCTCGATGGTAAGGCTATCTCAGGATTTGCTGAGTTGCGCTATAAAGTCAGTATTCACTCGCCGGGTGACAAGATCACCCTGGGCCTGTTGCGTGATGGCAAGTCTCAGAATGTCGTGGTCACCCTTGACCAAAGCGGGGCCAGAGTTGCTTCTACCACAGAATTGACTCAGCCTGCGTTACGCGGTGCAGAATTCAGCGATGGAGAGACCGCCGATCATCAGAAAGGGGTCAAGGTTACTTCTGTCGATAAACAGAGCCCAGCAGAACAGTTTGGTCTGCATAGCGGCGATGTCATCATCAGTATCAACCGTCAACGGGTTGAGAACTTGCCGGATCTGAAAAAAGCACTCGACAGTAAACCCGATGTAGTCGCCCTTAACGTGATGCGCGGTAAAGAGAGTATCTACCTGTTAATGCAGTAAAAAAGAGCTGATAACGACCGATACTAGCGGTTAGCCGCGTCGGTCGTTATCATGTTATGCTTAGTCACCCTTTCTTTGTTTGAAACTTGGCATGCTCATCAAACTGTTACGTTCGGTAATTATTGGCCTGATAGTGGCTGTCGTCCTTCTGCTGGCAGTGCCCGGTTTTCACGCCGGTAACTTGCTGACGCAATTTTTTAGCCGTGATACCGACAACGCAGAAGCCCCTATTGTCAGTTTTAGCCAAGGCGTCAGGCGTGCCGCTCCGGCAGTAGTCAACGTCTATAACCGTAACACTCAGGCAAATAATACCCAAGGCATGACCACACTCGGCTCTGGGGTGATCATGAATGCCCGCGGTTATATCCTGACCAACAAACACGTTATCAACAATGCCGGTCAGATCATCGTCGCCCTACAGGATGGTCGTTTTTATGAAGCCACATTGGTCGGCTCGGATGCCATGACAGATTTGGCTGTACTGAAAATATCGGCCAGTAATTTACCTGTCATCCCGATTAACCGTAAGCGTATCGCCCATATCGGTGACTTGGTAATGGCGATCGGTAACCCCTATAACTTGGGTCAGACAGTCACTCAGGGGATTATCAGTGCTACCGGCCGTGTCGGCCTCAGCTCCTCCGGAAGACAAAACTTTCTGCAGACCGATGCCTCGATTAACCAAGGAAACTCTGGTGGCGCGTTAATTAACTCTCAAGGTGAACTGGTGGGTATTAATACCCTCACCTTTGATAAAAGTAACGATGGAGAGACCCCGGAGGGGATTGGCTTTGCTATCCCGACTGCGCTGGCCACCAACATTATGGATAAGCTGATCCGTTATGGTCGGGTGATACGTGGATTTATCGGGATCACCGCCCGTGAGATCCCAGCGTTACATAATCAGGGTAACAGCCTCGATAAAATTCAGGGGTTGGTCGTCAGTCAGGTTGCGCCGAACGGACCGGCAGAACAGGCCGGCATTCAGCCTAATGATCTGCTGCTGAGTGTTAACGGTAAGCCCGCCGTGTCAGCACAGGAAACCATGGACCAAGTTGCGGAAATTCATCCAGGCTCAGTGATCCAGGTTCAGGTATTACGCAATGAGAAAACCCTCACCTTGCCGGTAACCATTGAGGAATTTCCGGAAAGTAATCAGTAATCGATAGCAGGCTCTGTGCCTGCTACTTTCCATTCCCGATACTCTGTTAACGCCAAAGCTGCCCCATGGAGCTCACTGCTGCATGGCCAGTGCTGAGATCAGGGAAGAATATCTGACGCTGCCTAGCTAGCAGCAAACACCTTTCATTCCCTACAAGCAATATAAAAACCTGTAATTAGCAGCGTATATAGTAATTTGGACTCTCTGATATTTCTTTGTTAGAATCCGCGCCTTATTTCTTCCGGCCGGCTATAACACCTCACGTATTGCATAAAAATTCACCTAGGTGCATAATAATGTAATTAAAGACCGGATCCTTAACTCAGAATGGTAGACTATGCGTATCCCCTCTAAACAAGAAGATTTAATCAGAGCTTTTAAGGCTCTGCTAAAAGAAGAAAAGTTTAGTTCTCAGGGCGAAATTGTTGTTGCTCTTCAGGATGAAGGCTTTAATAACATTAACCAGTCAAAAGTCTCCAGGATGCTGACCAAATTTGGCGCGGTGCGTACCCGCAACGCAAAAATGGAGATGGTCTACTGCTTACCAGCAGAGCTTGGCGTACCCACCACCACCAGCCCGCTAAAAAACTTGGTACTGGATATCGACTATAACGATGCCCTAGTGGTGATCCATACTAGTCCTGGTGCTGCACAGCTGATCGCCCGTCTACTGGACTCTCTGGGTAAGGCTGAAGGGATTTTAGGCACCATTGCCGGGGATGACACGATTTTTATCACTCCTTCCCGAGGTTTCACCGTCAAGAAACTCTACGACGCTATCTTGGTGCTATTCGAACAGGAATTGTAGCAGACTTCCCCGGACGGTCAGCGATACCGTTCGGGAAGTTTCCCCTCATCCCGCACAACCGATTATCCCATTGCTCAATACGTGAATAGCACAAAAAGTTAAAATGTAACATCACATTGTTTTAGCTAACAAAAAAACCTGAATGATTAAACATTCATCATCTGTTAGTTAAATTTGTTCTAACAATAATGATGAAAACGATTGCCTTAAACTAAATTATTATTAGCAATATATTAATTTCTTACGTTATCAGTCCTATAATCCGTTCTGTGATTTAGATCACAAAACTTAACTGAAATTAACTAAGGAACCTATCGTGAGTATAAAAGCCGGCCTGGCAATGATCGCCGCATTATCCATCTTCTCTGTGACTGCAAATGCCGCACAATCTATCAGTAGTACACAGGCAACGGGTATGCAATCTATCGGTGTTGTCAGCGTCAGTGGTATTAATGGCTCCCCTTCTGATATTAATGATGAATTAAACGCTAAGGCCAACGCATTAGGGGCCCGTGCTTATCACGTTACCGAAGCCTATATAAACGGTAATTACCATGCAACTGCGGAAGTGTATAAATAACCTCACCACCCAAGTTTCAGAGAGTCGTCATCGCTAGAGAGAAAACGGACTGCCTGTACTGGGCATCAGAGATAATGACGACGGTCTAGGTTAAGCCTCAACCGCCGCTTATGTCATGATTTGCCCCCATAAAGGGGGCTTTTTATCGATAATCAAATAATGAGTGGGCGGGTGGGATTAAAGATCGATGATCGTGCTCTGATAGCGGGTCAAAATATCTTCTAGACGACGTACCGGTTCAGTCACAGACAACGGTACCGAATACTGATGAAGCTTCTCCTGATAAATATTGAGCTCTTTTAAGAGTCGCTGATAATAATATTGCCGCTTTTCATCATTGTGTGCCGAAATCACTCGATCACCGGTAAGACGAAGTTGTCGATGAAACTCTGACAATTCTTCATTGTGAGGAATATTGGCGCGGCGTAAACGCTGATGGCTAATGATTAACATCAGGGCTAGACGATATTTATTAATATCTCCTGGGAACAGCTTCAACAATAAAAATAGTTGCTGGTAGAGTGCTGGTAAATGGTTCTCACGCCGTCTTTCTGGATTAGTGGTTAATGCCGATACCGCTGCATACATCAGACGATTAAAGATTTTTCTGCCGGTACGAGCTTTGGATTTATCGCGGATCAGTAATATTACCATCATTGCCAGAAAACAGCCGATCACCTGACCTAGAGCACTATCGAGGAACGTATTGATCGCAAAACTCATTGGGTTGCTGAGGACAATAATATTGAGGGTTCCGACAAATGCACCGAGGGTGCCTATCTGTCGTCGCTGAATAAAAATACCTGCAATAAATGCCATCGCGCCCATGATCAGACAGAGTAAGAAAACGCTTTGCTGGGTTTCCGGCATCAGGAACATATAGTAGAGCGCACCCACTGGGATTGCGACCGTCATCCCGTACAAGAAATCTTTCGCCAACATAAGCGGATTGGGCATGCGCATCGCCAGCGCGGTGATCACCGCCAGCATAACCATACAGGCACTGCCTGCATTCCAGCCAGTATATAACCAAATAAGTGAACCCGTGGCGGTGGCGACAAAGGTGCGGATACCGTTGATCATCGCGGGGTGGGTTTCAGCAGAGCCAACCTGGACCACGACTTCACGCTGTAAGATCGCTTCTTCAATATGGCTGATACGGGCATTGGTCTGTAAGCCTTTCAGCAGCACTAGATATTCGCTGGCAGCCCCAATCCAAGTACTGATGTTTTCCGGAGTTTGACCGTGACGGGTAATCGGGATCAGCCGTCGCAAGGCTTTTAGCTGCTTATACAATTCATCAAAGTTACTGACGTCCTGATTAATGACCTCAAAATAGGCATCTGGGATATAGGTTTTCTGTGAATTTTTGATCAAAAAAATCTCTACTGCCTGGGTGATCATCGTCAGCGACAAGGTATTGATCATTTTCATGCGGCGACGGGAGCGATGCCAGTGCAGGGATTCCATACGTAACTGTTGACGCATACTGCCCAAACCGCTGGTACGGCGTACTAAAGCAGCCCAACTTTTGTCCAGTTCGTCTTTATCGGCACCTCTTATACATTGCTGCAGCAACTGATACTGGCCGATCAACAGCGATTCCACTTCCTGATCGATCACTTTCTTAATCGATCGTGGGGAAAAAAGAATGTCGGCGATAATGACACAAACAATACCGATAATAATTTCGCTGCAACGTTCCACCGCGAAACGCGGCACCAGCCCGATTGAGTCAGTGGCACTGACACTGACAACGATGATTAATGCAGTATAGCCAGCTAACCCTAATGCATAGGCATTTTCAGCTCGGATCAGAGAAGAGAGCCAGACACAGATACCCGCCCATGCGCAGCACAACATCAACATCAGCAGCGGAGCGCGCACGGTGAAGATCATAATGATCAGTACCGCGATACAGCCAAGGAAGGTCCCGATAACTCGCAATATCCCGCGATGACGAAGGGCTCCGGAATAGGGATCTCCGCCAGTGGCAAAGGCCTGCCCTCCGGCAACAATCGCAGCCGTCATCACCGCCCAACGTGGGGTCTCCAGATTACAGTAGAACCCCAGTAGCATAGCCAGCAGGACGGCAAACGTCAGCTTAACTGGGAAGCGCAAGAATTGGATCACGCCCCCCACAATCAACCAAACTCGCGCATTCGGTTGAGAAAGTCAGAGATCGGGTTTGGTTTTTGCTGCGGACGATCTTTATCCCCAGTAACAACCACTGTCGCCGTGGTACCCGCCGGATAATGGTTTCCCGGTTGCTGGTCGAGGTGAATACGCACTGGAACACGTTGTGCTAAACGCACCCACTCCAGGTTCGAATCCACGGTTGCCATACCTTTCGAATCGACGCTGCTGCTGCTATTGGTCACGCCGGCGGCGATGCTGTCAACAGACCCTCTAAGCTCCGTGTTACTGCCGAGCGGTGTGATTTCGGCACGATCACCAGGTCTGACCCCGTGTAACTTAGTTTCTTCCATATAGGCCAGTACATAGAACGTCTGAGCTTTTACCAGCGCCACTGCCACAGAGCCACGATTAATAAATTCTCCACCATAGACGTTAAGGTTAGTCACCCATCCGTCTGCTGGGGCTTTAACGTCGGTACGGTTCAGGTCAATCTGCGCCAAGTCGCGGGCAGCAGTCGCCTGTGCCAGTTGTTGCTCACTGGTCTGGAGGGTGTTGTTTGCCTGTTCTACAGCCTCTTTGGAAAGTGCAACGCTGCCTAACTGATTACGGCGAGCAGCTTCACGACGTTTTTCGTTCACCACAGACTGATAATAATCGACATTAGCCTGAGCTTCATTCAAAGCTTCCTGGAAGCGGGGACGATCGATTTCGAAGAGCGTTTGTCCCTGTTTAACGAATTGGTTGTCGTACACCTTCACATCGGTGATAAGACCAGTGACATCCGGCGAGATAGCCACGACATCAGCGGCAAATTTTGCATCGCGGGTCCATGGAGACTCGGTGTAATAGACCCAAGCGCGGAATATAATCATGACAGCAATGACGACCAAGATCAGGGTGATCGCATAGCGGGAGACTTTTTTTATTAGCGTTTTCACTGAAACCTCAGACCATTAAACTGGAAACAAGATAAAAGACACAGCAATACAGAGCAGTGTTAAAAAGTGACGGGTGCCAGACCAAGTCGTAGATGCCGGTGGGCGTCAGTATTCTTTTCACTATCCAGAACAGCAACAGTGACAATATTAGTTCAACAAAAACGGGCGGGAACGAGAGCCCGAAAATAACCAGTACCGGATGAACACTCATTAAAAATCCTTTGGAATCAAAGCCCTGTACTTACAGCAAGGATGCCGAATAACAACAGAAGCCATCAACATCAGGATGAACGTCACCTGATGGCGGGTGAATCACACAGCCAGTGCCTGCAAAAGTGATGAGTATATATTTTCAGACTTGTTTGCCGCACATAAATTATCGACGCGATGGCACTATAGTAACGTGTCTGATAGTTAGTTTTCTACAAAATGTGACACAAATCACTTTTAAGCAGGAGTTAATAATGGAACGATTAAAAGGTATGTCGGTATTTGCCCGAGTCGTGGATCTGGGTTCTTTTACCGCCGCCGCCCGCCAGCTACACCTCAGTGTCTCATCAGTCAGTCAGACCATCGCGAAACTGGAGGATGAGTTGCAGATCAAGCTGCTGAACCGCAGTACCCGTAGCCTCGGACTGACGGAAGCTGGCCGGATCTACTATCAGGGCTGCCGCAGAATGCTCAGCGAAGCGGCTCAGGTCCACGAACAACTCTACGCATTTAACCACACACCGATTGGCACAGTGCGTATCGGCAGTACCACTACCTTGGCACAAAATATACTGGCTCCGATGACTGCACGGCTGTTAAAGGATTATCCGGGGATGAGTGTCAACCTGATCACCGGCAACCCTCCTCCGGACCTGATTGCTCACGGACTGGATCTGGTGATCCGCTCCGGTAACTTGGAGAATTCGGCGCTTTTTTCGCGACAACTGGGCAGTATGCCGATGGTGCTCTGCGCTTCGACACATTTCTCTGGGTGGAGCGACTTACCCGCACGGCCAGACGATCTGCCGCAGGATGTCTGGTTGGAATACAGCGTCTACCCTTACAACGAGTTCGGACTCAGCGCCCCTGATGGTCAGACCATCTCTCTGGCCCCCAAAGGACGATTGTCCACCAATGACCCTCTAACCCTGATTGGCTGGTTGAAAGCGGGGTCGGGAATTGCCTATATGCCACTGATGTGGGTACTGGATGAGATTAACCGCGGAGAGATAGAGATCCTCTATCCGAACTATTTGACCCAACCAAGGCCGGTGTATGCACTGTATACCGAGAGGAAAAATTTGCCCCTCAAGGTGCAGGTCTGTATTGATTATCTGACAGATTATTTCAGCGAAATGGCTACCCGCTATCAGGAATACAGCGGGCGGAAATAGAACGCACAGCCTGCAGGCTGTGCGGAGCAGAGTAAACGATCAGGCGGTTCCGCCGACCGTCAGTTTGTCCAGTTTGAGTGTCGGCTGACCGACCCCAACCGGAACACTCTGGCCATCTTTACCACAGACGCCCACTCCTTTGTCCAATGCCAGGTCATTACCCACCATCGAAATCTGCTGCATGGCTTCGATACCGGAACCGATCAGAGTTGCCCCCTTCACCGGTTTGGTAATTTTCCCTTTCTCGATCAAATAAGCTTCTGACGTCGAGAACACAAATTTACCGGAAGTGATATCCACCTGGCCGCCACCAAAATTTGGCGCATACAGCCCGTAGTCGACACTTTCGATGATTTCCTGCGGCGTCGATTTCCCGCCCAGCATATAGGTATTGGTCATGCGTGGCATCGGCAGGTTGGCATAGGATTCGCGACGACCGTTTCCGGTCGGCGCCACGCCCATCAACCGTGCATTCAGCTTATCCTGCAGATAGCCTTTTAAAATACCATTTTCTATCAATACGTTATATTGTCCCGGCACCCCTTCGTCATCGATAGCCAATGAACCGCGCAGTCCCTCAAGGGTTCCATCGTCCACTACCGTACAAAGCTCAGAAGCTACCGGCTTACCCATCTGACCGCTGAACATAGAGGTACCGCGACGGTTAAAGTCACCTTCCAGGCCGTGACCCACCGCTTCGTGTAATAATACACCCGGCCAGCCAGCGCCCAGTACCACTGGCAGGGTGCCTGCCGGTGCCGCAACGGCAGACAGATTGACCAGTGCCATACGAACCGCCTCTTTCGCCCACGCATCGGCTCGGACTTCACCGTGCTCATCTGCTAAGAAAAACTCGTAACCAAAACGGCCACCGCCGCCACTGGCCCCGCGTTCACGTTTACCCTGATCTTCTACTAACACACTAACAGAGAGTCTGACCAGCGGGCGGATGTCTGCCGCGAGCGTTCCGTCGGTGGCCGCCACCAGTACCTGTTCATAGACTCCACTCAGGCTGGCGCTGACTTCCTGGACTCGGGCGTCTTCGGCTCGAGCCACTTTATCAACACGGTGGAGCAGCGCGATTTTATCTTCGCGGTTCAGGCTATCCAACGGGTTTACGGCTGCATACAGAGGATGATGCTGTACCCCTGCTAAGGTTCTAGCCTTACCATCACCCTGTTCACGGACAATACTGCGTGCCGCTTCAGCACTCTGGTGTAGAGCATTAAGAGTGATCTGGTCCGCATAGGCAAATCCAGTTTTTTCGCCACTGATGGCACGGATGCCTACACCCTGATCAATATTCCAAGAGCCTTCTTTGATGATGCTGTCTTCCAGTCCCCAGGATT
This sequence comes from Tatumella saanichensis, assembly GCF_000439375.1. GTDB lineage: Bacteria > Pseudomonadota > Gammaproteobacteria > Enterobacterales > Enterobacteriaceae > Tatumella > Tatumella saanichensis. The sequence goes on along the minus strand of NZ_ATMI01000035.1, from coordinate 34,450 downwards.
CGTGGTAGCTCGACTGGAAATAGAGGTCACCGTAATCCAGGCGGCGTTCTGAAAGCTGGCCTAACAGAGCAGACAGGTCCTGCTGTTTAATATTATTAGCAGCTAGTAACTGCTCACTTACCAGATTCAGTGTCATGGGTTCTCACTCGTGTTATCGCGTTTGGTTATAGCCTGCGGTAATTCTGTATTGGCGTCAAATCAGGGATCAGCTGCCGCGTCGTGTCTGACGTAAAACTTCTTTAATTTCTGGCGTATCCAATGTCCCGCCGATATGGTAGCGCAGTAGAGCGATCTTACTCCACAACGGTCCGAGCGCTTTACTCGCCGCATACACTGCCACGCCAACCACCGGGTTGATCACAAAAGCGGTGGCAACCCCCACAGAAGCAGAAAGTTCCGGCGTAATGGCGGCATCGAAGTCCAGGGTCCTTTGCACCAGATCGGCCTTACCGCTCAGGGCGATATCTGCTTCTAGACCATCCATCACTGAATTATCGGTGCGTAGTACCCCGTTTTCAATCCAGGCAGTCCCTTTCACAGAATCAAAATAGAATCCTTTACTGTTAAAGCTGTCGCTGAAATCAAACCGCAATTTGCGCAGCAACGCATCAATACTGACCAGACGCAGGATCCGCCCTGCAGCGCCAGTGTCCACATCGGTAACTACCCCTTTACCGGCATTGAAGCTAAGTAAGCCACTGAGTGTTGGCAGGTCTGGCTGCCAAGGCTGATTGTGCCAGTGAAGATCATAGTTCAGCGTCACCGGTGCTTCCGCCAACGGTGAACTGACCCCGAACCATTGAGTGGTTTGACTGATATTATCGCTGTGAATTTCCCCTTTAAGGGCGGTACGTGCGTGGTCTCCCAGCTGTTCCCATTCACCCTGTGCGGTCAAACGGGTTTGTCCGGCCTGGACAAGACCATTAGTAAGCACTAACTTATTTCCGGTCGGCGTCAGACGGCCTGCGATTTTGCCGAAGTTCTGTCCGGCCAGCCAGCACTGACGGCACGCAAACCCTAAGGCTGGCCAGCCGCTGAAATTCACGACAGTTGGCATCTGCTGTGCGGGATGACTGCTTTTGCCTCCCCACTGCGGATTATAATAAAGATAATCAAGGGCCAATTGCCACGGTTGGCGCGGCTTGATCTGTAGACTGCCGCGGATTTCTTTACCTTGTGCCGTAATGCGTGATTCTCCTGACAACAACTGGGACAGTATCACGGTTAGATCATTCCAGCGTTGCCCCGCCAGCGTCAATGCTGGAGTATGCAGGCGAATATTGCCTGGTAGGCTAAAATGGCTGCTGTTCTGCCGTAGGGCATTGCCCTCACTTTTTGGGCCACTGAACAGGCTGAGCCACTCTTCCCCTTGCAACGCCGGTAGATTGAGGACCATCGAATCTTCAGCCGGTAGTGCCGGAATGCTGTGGGTCTGGCTTTGCCATTGTCCGCGGTCAAGACGCAGTTGAGGGGATAACAGCCAGCGGCTGCTGAAAGCCTGATCGCCACCGGCATGACCGGTCAGCATGAAATGCTGCAAATCACCTTTTACGCTAACATCAAACGGAAATGCCGTCCCTGCAAATTTAGCCAATGGTGAAGGTAAGCGACTACTTACTTCCCTGGCATCACCGTTGACGGTAACCTGATAACTGGCTTCACCGTGGTATGGCAGGGTGATCGCCACTTTGCCCTGCCAGGGTAGCAGGCCGCCGAGATGTGAACGCAAAGACGCAGGTAGCTGCGTAACTGCCGCCGCTGACCAATTACCTTCCAGGCCGACATCCACAGCGAAATCATCAGACTGCTCACGGGTCGTAAAATTAAGACTCACCGGCTGACCAAACCACTTCCCCACCAAGGTATCACTGTCGAGATCCCCGTTTTTGTAGCGGAAGTTTCCGCTCAGACCGGTTAGGGTGGTTTTCAGGGGGCGGATATATAAGCTGTTATTGTTCATCGCCACATTGCCGGTCGCTGTCACCTGCTTACCGTTGAGTGGAATATCCAAATTCAGGTGCCCGCCTACTTGCCCTTTAATCTGAACTTCATCCAGCGCAGCTCCCAGTGATTTTGCCAGCGGGGTCTGCTGGAAGTAGTGACCAATATCACTGCCAGTACCCCTGACATCTCCATTGATAAACAGTTTTTCCTGACGATAATCGGGTATATCTGCGGTCAGTGTGGTGGCCTGAGCGTTACCCAGCGCCACCTTCTGTGCTTTCATCCACAAACCGTCATTCACGAAGTTCAGATCGATATCGAGGTTTTTCAGGGGGGGCCAGTCCGGCTGAAACGCATAAGTCGCGTTACGTAACGGGACACTGACTTGGAACATTCCGTCATGCTGGCGGAATGGGAAACGGTGAGGATCACCGGCAAAGAGTAAAGTGGCATTACGGGTCGTTCCCCCTTTTACCGCCCCACTCAGATAATCGGTCAATTCTTTACCCATCAAATTATGCGGGAAATAACGCCACGCATCACCTGCATCAGAGACATTAATACCCGCCAAAATATCAAGGCGAGGTTCCCCCTTCTGTGGCTGCTGATAACGAAACTCACCGGTGGCGGCGACCGAGCGAGCCTCAGCACTAATGTGGTCACCGGTGAGCAACAGATTTCCATCTCGGATATCCCAACCGACATTAGCGCTGACAGCACTGACTTGAAGTGGTGCTTGGAACCAGTCACCCATAGTCACAGACTGCGCGCCAACACTGACAGAAACTTGGCCTTGATCCAGACGTCCGCTGCCATTCCCGCTAACGGCGCTGATCGCCGGTAACTGCCGGTCAGATTGCCACCTGAAATCAGACCAGCTCGTTTGGAAGCGGCTCTGCTGTGGATGCTGCAAATCGTAATCCACTGCCAAAGCATCCACTTTTCCCCGCGGCTGAAGCTGTTGCCATTGGGTGGCGAGGTCTGGTGAAAGCGGTGCCAGTAGAGGAATTAATGGATCAAGTCGAGCCAGATCCAACTGGCTTGCCCGCAGACGAATATCGGAATTAGGGGCCAGTTGCAGTGGGTCAGTCACCTGCGGCTGCCAGTACACCGCAAAGTATCCCGGTGCCCAGGGGACATTGTCAGTGGAAACCGCTGACAATGGGAATGAAAGCGCCCAGCCTTTTCCGGATTTTTCCAGATGAGCCGTCAGTTTATTCAGTTGTAGCTGATGTGATTGCTGTCCTTGCTGCCATTCAGCGCCCCCCTTCGACAGCATCAGATCACCACTGTCGAGGCTGCCGTTTTTCAGGTTCACCCAGGCCGTCAGGCTGACAGAGGCACTTTTCAGTGAGGTATTATCTTTAATCCAGCGCCCCAGCCAAGGCCGAGCATCGATATCTGCTGCCTGTAACCAGATACGACCATTATCGATAGCCCCCTGACGATCATTCAAATCTAATCGGACTTGCGCGGCACCGTGCTGCCCGGTAAGGCTACTGAGGCTAACTTCACCTTCTGCCTGGTGGCGACTGCCCTCGTTAAACCATGTCAGCTGTGGCACCGTGAACTGGATTTGCTGGCCGGAGGGCGACGGAAAACGGATACTGCTATCACGTAAGATAAAATGATCAAAACGGCGCAGAAACAGGTTTTCTAATTGCTGGGTCCCCAGTGAACGGTGATCCTCCTTGGAGGAAGAGGGTAAAGTAGGAATATTGAGATGCAGTTGCCAGAAGGTCAAATCACGGAACTGCAGTTGGGCATGTAACAGCGACTGCCAAACATCCAATGCCAGACGCACATGGCCGATGTCCAATAAGGTACCGTCGCTAAGGGTCGATGTCAGGCCACGTACTTCGATAGCCGGACCAAAATTTTCCCAACGACCGCGCAACTGGTCAGCCTGGATCTGTGCACCAGTCAGTGAAGACACCACCGACAGAACTTCACTGCGGTAGGCGTTCATATGTGGCATCAGGAGACGTAATCCACTGATCAGCAAGGCGATGATGACGATAATCGTAGCGGCGATCAGCGATAATATCCTGGTCAAACGCCTCACAGACTTCTCCTTGATAACTGAATAACACTGATGACGGAGAACGCAGGAAACAGGAGGGCCGCCGTCAGCTTTCCATCTTTGATAGAGTATAGGTCAATTCCGGCCCGTCATCCTTGTGGTTCACCCGGGTCCGGCGTATCACGCATTAGGGGTTACATCATGACGACGTCAAACTGTTCCTGAGTATAAAGGGGCTCAGCTTGAATTTTGACCTGTTTGCCGATAAAGAGTTCCAGTTCCGCCAACGCATGAGATTCTTCACCTTTCAGGGCTTCAGCCACTGCTGGCGAGGTATACACCAAGAAGCTATCAGTATCATACGCGTAATGCACTCTGACTATTTCACGCATGATCTCATAACAGACAGTTTCCACCGTTTTGACTGCCCCACGGCCCTGGCAAGCAGGACAGCCACCGCACAGCACATGCTCCAGACTCTCGCGGGTGCGTTTTCGGGTCATTTCTACCAGCCCCAGCGCGGAGAAGCCATGGATACCGGTTTTTACACGATCTTTACTCAGTGCCGTTTCCAGTGCATGCAGTACTCGGCGTCGATGGTCATCACTGGCCATATCGATAAAATCGATAATAATGATGCCACCCAGATTGCGTAATCGCAGCTGACGGGCAATGGCCTGCGTCGCTTCAACGTTGGTATTAAAAATTGTCTCTTCGAGATTACGATGTCCAACAAAAGCGCCCGTGTTGATATCTACCGTAGTCATCGCTTCGGTCTGATCAATAATCAGATAGCCGCCGGATTTCAGTTCGACTTTACGTTCCAGTGCACGCTGGATCTCATTTTCGACATCGAAGAGGTCGAAAATTGGTGCATTGCCGCTATACAGTTCCAGCTTCTGTGTCATCTCCGGCATGTATTCAGCGGTGAATTCCAACAGCATTTCATAGGTCTGCCGAGAATCTATGCGGATACGATCTAATTCCGCCTCAACAAAATCCCGTAATACTCGCTGGGCCAACGCGACTTCACCATAAAGCTTGGTCCGCGTCTGATGGCGTTTCTTGCGGCGGGAGACTTTATCCCACAAGCGCTTGAGGAAAGCGGCATCTTGAGCAAGTTCCCGCTCACCCACGCCCTCGGCCGCGGTACGGATAATAAATCCGCCGTTTTCGTCACAATAGTCAGCCACGACCTTTTTCAACCGGTTACGCTCTTTCTCCCCTTCAATACGCTGAGAGACACCGACATGGGAAGCACCCGGCATAAACACCAGATAGCGGGAAGGCAACGTGATATCCGTGGTCAGGCGGGCACCTTTGGTGCCTAAAGGGTCTTTTACTACCTGAACCACCAGATCCTGTCCCTGACGGACCAGTTCAGCGATATCACGGACCGGAAATTTTTTCTGCTCCTCACCGGCCACACACTCGGTATGCGGTACAATGTCAGAAGCGTGGAGGAAAGCGGCTTTTTCCAGCCCTATATCAACAAACGCCGCCTGCATACCAGGCAATACCCGGCTGACCCGCCCTTTATAGATATTGCCGGCAATGCCACGCTTCGATTCACGCTCAATATGAATTTCCTGTAAAACCCCGCCATCAATGTAGGCAACCCGGGTTTCTGAGGGCGTGACGTTAATAAGTAATTCGGCGGTCATACTGATCCCTTTTCACTGCGCAATGCCTGAAGCGTCTCAAATAGCTCGCCGGTTTCCACCAGCGGCAGTCCGACTACCGCATAGTAACTGCCTTCGATACGACGGACAAAGCAGCCCCCTTTTCCTTGGATCCCATACGCACCGGCTTTATCCATTGGCTCACCGCTGGCGATGTAGTCACTGATATCTTGATCGCTTAGCTGACGGAAAGTGACCCTGGTCAACACATGACTGGTCAAATGATGTTGTTGATCGGCAAGGGTGACCGCCGTGATCACTAGATGGGTTTTGGCGGAGAGCGCGGACAGCATCTGCCGTGCATGGCTGGCATCACGGGGTTTTTCCAGTACCTCATCATCCAGTACCACAATGGTATCGGCACCCAGTACCGGTAAATCCTGCGCGGCGATGACGACCCCTGCGAGCGCTTTTTCCTTTGATAAACGGCAGACATAGGCTAATGGTGCCTCTCCTGGCTGACGGCACTCTTCCACTGCAGCCTTCAGTCGTTCAAATGGCAGTCCAAGTTGTGTCAGTAATTCCTGACGGCGCGGGGAACCGGAAGCGAGATAGAGACTGATCATAGGTATCCTTACTGAACAGCAAACTGATAACGAATTTTGCGCATCAGCAGAAATAACCATGGCCAGAGCACACCATTTACCACTCCTCCCCAGAAAATTTCAGGGCGGAAGGAGACATCACTGACCATAAACTCGGCCCAGAATACCACCACATCGACAAACAGTGACAACACCGTCACCATGCAGGCTTGCTGCCACAATGCGAGGTTACGGAATTTCTGAAACTTATACGCCACCAGATAGGCTACCAGGCTCAGGGCCAAGGCACGAACGCCGAGGGTCGACCCGACAATCAGATCCATCACTGCGCCGACAAAGAAACCAGTGCCGACATTGACCCGATGGGGAAGCGCTAGCACCCAGTACAGTAGAATCAACATGACCCAAGAAGGCCGGAACATATAGAACTGATCCGGCCATGGCATCACTTCGAGGACTAAGGCTATCAGAAAAGAGAGCCAGATGATCCAACGCCCCTGACTACGATAATGACTGGTCAAGGACGGGCTCCATGGCTGACTGGCGTGGCAGGCGAGCTACTGTTACCTGTGGATAGCATATCACTGCCGGTAGTTGCTTGACCGGCAGGAGGAAACACCTGCGGCATCACCTGCATCAGACGATCATCTGCCGCTTGGCGGACAGACTGCGGCGTAACACTGTTACCGTCTGTCGGGTTACTGTTCCATAACAACAGTAGATAACGTAATCGCTGTAATCCTGCCGTCGGTTTTGCCTGAATCAGCGTGGTGGCACGACGGGTATCGACGGTCACGGAGGAAACTACCGCCACCGGATAACCTTCTGGGAAACGGCCGCCCAAGCCGGAGCTGACTAACATGTCACCGACCCGAATATCTGAGTTACCGGCAGTATTTTCCAACTGTAAATTTTCAGAGCATCCGGCACCGGAAGCGATGGCACGCACATCATTACGCAACACCTGTACTGGCAAAGCATGAGAAGCATCGCAAATTAGCATTACACGGCTGCTGAATTTCCCCACAGAGACCACTTGTCCGACCACGCCTTTATCACTGATCACCGGCTGACCTTCATAGACACCGCTGTCACTGCCGCGATCGATCATTACTTGATCACTGTACGGATCGGTTCCTGCCGAAATGACCTGAGTGATCATCTTCCGCTCCCCGGCACGCAGCGGTGAGCCCAGCAGCTCCCGCAGACGAATATTTTCCTGCTGATATTGCCCCAGTAGCAGTAACTGGCTGTTTTTAAGCATCAGTTCACGGCGCAGAGCGGCGTTTTGCTGCTCCAGCGTCTGACGAGAAGTCATGGTTTCTGCCGCATTGTCCAGTAAGCGTCTCGGGCCATCAGCCAGGAAGTAAAACGGACTCACGGTGGTATCAAGATAGCTGCGGATCTCACGAAAAGATCCCATACGGCTATCGGCAATGATAATTGCAATCGCGGCAATTACTGCCAGAATTAAGCGTAACTGCAGAGAGGGGCCTCTGCTAAACATCGGCTTCATAAATCCTGCGTGTTCCTCAACAAATATTAAGGGAGTGCGATTCGCCTGCACTCCCTTAGGCTGGACACGTCATCATTGGGTGTTCAGACAGCACTGTCACCGGCCACTGGACCAGTTACCCTGCAGCAAAGATTACTCTTCACTGAACAGGTCACCACCGTGCATATCAATCATTTCCAGCGCTTTACCGCCACCGCGGGCCACACAGGTCAATGGATCTTCCGCTACGACGACCGGGATACCGGTTTCTTCCATCAATAAACGCTCAAGATTACGTAGCAGTGCGCCACCGCCAGTCAGTACCATACCGCGCTCTGAGATATCAGAAGCCAACTCCGGCGGACACTGCTCAAGCGCGACCATTACAGCGCTAACAATACCGGTCAGCGGTTCCTGAAGAGCTTCGAGGATTTCATTGGAGTTCAGGGTAAATCCGCGCGGTACACCTTCAGCCAAGTTACGTCCGCGGACTTCGATTTCCAAGACTTCATCACCCGGATAAGCAGAGCCGATCTCGTGTTTGATGCGTTCTGCGGTCGCTTCACCAATCAGTGAACCATAGTTACGACGGACGTAGTTGATGATGGCTTCATCGAAACGGTCACCGCCGATACGTACAGAAGAAGAGTAAACCACACCGTTCAGAGAGATTACCGCCACTTCGGTGGTCCCGCCACCAATATCGACCACCATGGAACCGGTCGCTTCAGAGACCGGCAGACCGGCACCGATTGCGGCTGCCATCGGCTCTTCGATCAGGAACACTTCACGTGCACCAGCCCCCAAGGCTGATTCACGGATAGCACGGCGCTCAACTTGAGTGGCACCTACCGGTACACACACCAGCACGCGCGGGCTTGGACGCATAAAGCTGTTGCTGTGAACCTGTTTGATGAAGTGCTGTAACATTTTTTCAGTGACAAAAAAGTCAGCGATAACACCATCTTTCATCGGGCGAATAGCGGCGATGTTACCCGGTGTACGACCCAGCATCTGCTTGGCCTCTTGACCGACGGCCGCGACACTCTTCGGAGAGCCGGCACGATCCTGACGGATTGCAACCACAGAAGGCTCGTTCAGCACGATGCCTTGCCCTTTTACATAAATCAGGGTATTGGCTGTACCCAGGTCAATGGACAAGTCATTGGAAAACATGCCACGAAATTTTTTAAACATATCTAAGGGGTAATCCTGCAAGCTGGGAGCGGAAAATAAAATCCGCTTACTTTACCAACCACGCGAAGCCGCTACAAGGCGCAAAAACATTCTGCTTCGGTGAAAAAATAAACAAGTGTCGATTTATGCCAATATCCGTCATGGCAAGGGTCAACACAACACTGTAAACCCAACCTTTTTCGGCTGAGTTAGATTTCCGAACGTCAGTGCCGGAAACAAAATCTAACATTTAGGGCATTATATTTTTGCCGCGAATCAGTGCGGCCAAAGTGTGTCATTCCGTTATCTGCCTCCGTGCCAACTCAATATTAGCGCCCAGCCTACGTAGAGAGCAGCCAATAACTGCGATTGGTTACAGACAGGTCACCGCTGTAACCGGTGCGATAAAGTTGCCCTGCCCGCCGCAGACGCCTAGGGTCAATAGCGTCTGCCACTCTTCATGAGTGGTCACACCGGTGGCGAAGACTCGGGCCGATACCACACAGCAACTCTCTGCCAAGCTGCGAACCAGCAACTGGTTTTCAGGGCGGCGATCAATCTGCCGGACTAGCCCTGCATCCAGCTTGACTAGAGCAGGTTTTATCTGCAGTAACCAGCCACTGCTCACCATGGTTTGCCCTGCCCGGCTGATCACTATTTGACAGCCAAACGCCTTTAGCCCGTGCAGCACCGGTAACAACCGAGTAATGTGTTGACAAACATCTGCTTCTGCAAGTTCAAACAAAAAACAATTTCTTTGCAGACGCGGGATCTCTAATAACATTTTATAAAGAGTTTGCACAAAAGCACGTTGTAACAAGGCATCTGTGGTGAGCGGAAATGACCAAGCGCTGCCAGAGTATTGGCAGCAGAGTTGGAATCCCCGAGCCAGCAATTGTTGATCCCAAAGCGAGGACATCCCCATTTCACAGACTAACGGCATGTATTCTGCCGCTAAAATAGACGTTTTTCCATCTCTAATCCGTCCCTGCAAGGCATAATGATCCGTCACTCCTTGCAGATTTTTTACCGTTTTATAAAACAGTAAAGGCCCACTTGGCGGGAGGTCTTCTCTAGTAAGGTACGCCAGCGAACACTGCCACGGCCAGCACTCAGTTGCGGACTTTCTTCCAGAGCCCAGTTATTGCTGCCCAATAAGGTCGACCGGCGCATCGCCATCGCCAGCCTGGCCATCACTGACTCCGAGTCTTGACCGCTGCGCCAGTCAGTAATTGCAATATGGATAAAATCTTCTTTATCGTAGTGTTTCAACGGGGCTAAGGCGTCCGTTGCGGTAATCAGTTTGGCGGCAATGCTTTCTACCTCTTTCAATGAACGGTGCGGCAGCAGTACCACAAAATCGTTTTGGAAATAGCGCGCCAACAATGCGCCAGGATAGCAACTCACCAACGTCGATAGACTGTGCACAAATTCAAATAGTCGTGAAGGGTCATCGGCAGTGTGTCGAGCGAGAGGCAGAGGACGGGATTCTGAAAAACGCAGCATCATAATGGCGCCATGTTCCCCTCCTTCCTCACGAGCATCCAGCAGGGTGGCGAAACGACTGTCAAAAAATAATCGGTTATTCACCCCGCTCTCATTATCCAGCGAAGCAAATTCTCGGATTAACCGATCAATACGGACTCGCTGTAATCCGGCCTGTTCCACTTCCTGTAACAGTATATCCAACGCCTGACTAACACTCAGCGGCCTCTCCCTGCAAGGGTAAGCACTGCCCAGTTGCCGTGCGCCCTGTAAAATCCGCAAGCTACGCTTTTCCAGTAACTCCATTCCCGCAGACTGACGATACAACCAGAGGTGTAAAAGGATCAGCAAAATGGAGACCACCAGCAATACCACCCCCATACAGATAAAGGTAGACACCACAGAGAAAGAGGCCAGCCAAGTCTTTACTGGGTTCAAAATCGTCATATTAAGGGTCAGCGACGGGTGGGTTTTCAGTGGGGCAGAAAGCTGATAATAGTGATTAGGACTGTCATCCACCAGCGGCTGTTCTTGACGAGAAAGGGCACTCACTCGGCGGCTACCGTTATAAATTTCCAACTTTTCAATATTCATGATCGGCATGACACTGTGTAGCCACTCCATCGTCTCGCCTGGCGGGCGGCTGATGAGTTGCTGATCAAGGGTAGTGGCTAACGCATAAAGTTGTGTTTCCAGCCGTTGCTGATTCAACCACAACATGCTGGCCATACATCCCAGTAACATCAGTAACATTGCTAGCAGACTGATAAACGTCATCACCGCCGTAAGGCGGGCTGTTGAACGCATCCCTGTGTTCTCCTTGTTTTAAGCTATAATTCGATCCTTCAACACTCCCAGTGATCGTTGCGTGAAAATAGCACAGAGCGACACTTCCGGTCGGCGCGGTTGCCCATAAAAACGTAACTTTACGTTCTGCTGTCGGTCCCAGAGACTGGGTTGTCTATACTAAAAGCAGCCTTAACATCGCCTGCAGTCAGTTACTGAGACCTACCTCCCGAGTAACGGACCATGAGGATCACCAGAAAATGTCCAATAAACTGAAAGAGTCCGATGTCACTCCGGAACATCTTTTTAATTGTTCGCGCCGGCAACTTATCCGCCTACTCGGCATTGGCGGTGCTGCGCTCAGTGCTCCGCTCAGCGCTCGAGCTGGCATCACGGACTGGTTCAGTGCGGATAAACAGCCTCCTCTCGCCTCACCGCCAACACCCATGCACTATAGCCAGCCGCCCCAATGGCAGGCGGACCTGACTCTGACCCCAGAATCCAAAGTCACCGGCTACAATAATTTCTACGAATTTGGCATGGATAAAGCCGATCCCGCCGCCAATGCGCGACAGTTTAAAACCGAACCTTGGAAAATCACCCTTGACGGTGAAGTTCACCAGCCGATGACCCTAGATATGGATCAGCTCTTTAAACAGTTTCCGATGGAGCAGCGTATTTATCGTATGCGTTGTGTGGAAGCTTGGTCGATGGTGGTGCCGTGGATAGGTTTTAGTCTCGCTTCCCTGATTAAAATGGCCAATCCCACTAGCAATGCCCGTTATGTGGCCTTCCAGACGTTATATGATCCGCAGCAAATGCCTGGTCAACGTGACGGGTTGAACAGCGCAGGGCTGAACTATCCGTACGTGGAAGGGTTAAGGCTGGATGAAGCCATGAATCCACTGACTTTACTGACCACTGGGGTCTACGGAAAAACTCTCCCCCCGCAAAACGGCGCTCCATTAAGGCTGATTGTGCCGTGGAAATACGGTTTTAAAGGCATTAAGTCGATCGTTAAAATTAGCCTTACCCGGACACAGCCGCCCTCGACGTGGAATATCCTCGCTCCGGATGAATATGGTTTTTACGCCAATGTAAACCCGCATGTCGATCACCCTCGCTGGTCCCAGGCGACTGAGCGTTTTATTGGCCCAGGCGGACTATTTGATGTTAAACGTCAGCCGACGCTGATGTTTAACGGCTACGGTTCTGAAGTAGCCTCACTGTATAAAGGCATGGATCTACGGAGAGATTTTTAATGCCCCACCTTGCACCTTCTCGCCCGCGTCTGTCAGTGGTGATAGTGAAAACGTTATTTCACCTGCTGGCACTGTTGCCGTTTATCTATCTGCTGTTATCGGTGAGGGCCGGCGGGTTCAGTGCTGATCCCGCCAAAGATATTCAGCATTTCACCGGTCTGATAGCCCTGAAGTTATTAATGCTGACGCTGCTTATTAGCCCACTGTCCCGTTTACTGAAACTGCCGCTGCTGATGCGCTGTCGGCGACTTTGTGGGCTATGGTGCTTTGCTTGGGCAACTCTACATCTACTCAGTTATTACTTTCTTGAACTCGGGATGGGGAATTTGTCACTGCTCGGCGAAGAGATCGCACGCCGCCCTTATCTGACCCTTGGCATGATCAGCTGGGTTTTACTGTGTCTGATGGCCGTCACCTCTCTGTCAATACTGCGTAAACGACTCGGAAAGCGCTGGCAAATTCTGCATAACAGCCTTTATGTGCTGGCATTCCTGATCCCGATACATTATTTGTGGTCAGTGAAAGCATTATCCCTTCAGCCCTGCCTGTGGCTGGCTTGTGGTCTGATCCTCTGCCTGCTGCGCATCCCTGTGTGGTGGAAGAAACGCCATCAATAAACTTATCTGATTGGCTTCTTCGGCAAAATTCTGTTAAAAAGTGCGGCCGGTTAACAATCGGTGAACGTCTCGGATAAAACGACGAAGTTGCGGCGAATTTCCCCGAAAGCGGGTAACTTCCTAAAGACTTCCACCGGTAGTCGCTCTTTTTCGTCAGAATGGGTGACAAATCGCTGCCGGAGGAGTATTTTACGCGATGTCACTATTTTTGCAGGAGATAGCCACACGATGGCCGATAACTTTCATGTTTTGCTTCTGAATGGCCCGAACCTAAATCTGCTGGGCACCCGCGAGCCGGAGACCTACGGTCATACGACATTGCAGGACATTGTCAGTGGGTTAACGCAACAGGCACAGACGCTAAACGTGAAACTCAGTCACCTGCAAACGAATGCGGAATATCAGTTGATTGACCGTATTCACGAGGCAAAAGGCAATGTGGATTACATTATTATCAATCCTGCCGCATTTACGCACACCAGCGTAGCCCTGCGGGATGCCTTGCTGGCGGTTAGCATTCCTTTTATCGAGGTGCACTTAACAAACGTGCATGCCCGTGAAGCTTTCCGCCACCATTCCTATCTCTCCGATATTGCTGCCGGCGTCATCTGCGGATTTGGCCCCGACGGTTATCAATGGGCTTTACATACGGCAGTTAAACGCCTGTCAAATTCTAATTAAACAGAGTACGGAACCACACTCATGGATATTCGTAAAATTAAAAAACTGATCGAACTTGTTGAAGAATCCGGCATCGCTGAGCTAGAAATCTCAGAGGGCGAAGAATCAGTTCGCATCAGCCGCACCCCGGCTAACCCAGGCTACCCAGTGATGCAGCAGGCTTATGCCGCGCCTGCACCGGTTGCCGCTGCCCCAGTGGCCGCCGCCCCTGTCTCAGCTGAACCGGCTGCTGCCAGCAATGAAGTCAGCGGTCATATTGTGCGTTCTCCAATGGTCGGGACTTTCTACCGTACCCCAAGCCCAGATGCGAAACCATTCGTTGAAGTGGGTCAGAAAGTGACAGCCGGTGAAACTCTGTGCATCGTTGAAGCGATGAAAATGATGAACCAGATCGAAGCTGACAAATCTGGTGTTGTGAAAGCAATCCTGGTAGAAAACGGCCAACCTGTTGAATTTGACGAGCCACTGGTCGTCATCGAATAACGAGGCAACCATGCTGGAAAAAATTGTTATTGCTAACCGCGGAGAGATCGCACTGCGTATTTTGCGTGCCTGTAAAGAGCTGGGCATCAAAACCGTAGCCGTTCACTCCACAGCCGATCGCGATCTGAAACATGTGTTACTGGCAGATGAGACGGTTTGTATCGGCCCGGCACCGTCAGTAAAAAGCTATCTGAACATCCCGGCACTGATTTCTGCCGCAGAGATCACCGGTGCGGATGCTATCCACCCGGGTTATGGCTTCTTATCCGAGAACGCAGATTTTGCCGAGCAGGTTGAACGTTCAGGCTTTATCTTTATCGGCCCGAAAGCTGAAACTATCCGCCTAATGGGCGACAAAGTTTCCGCGATCAATGCGATGAAGAAAGCCGGTGTACCTTGTGTCCCAGGCTCTGATGGTTCTCTCGGCGATGACATGAACAAAAACCGTGAGATTGCCAAACGTATCGGTTATCCGATTATCGTTAAGGCCTCCGGAGGCGGTGGCGGCCGCGGTATGCGTGTTGTCCGCAGCGAAAAAGATCTCGAACAGTCCATTAATATGACCCGTGCGGAAGCGAAAGCCGCTTTCAACAACGATATGGTCTATATGGAGAAATACCTGGAAAATCCTCGTCACATCGAGATCCAGGTTCTGGCAGACGGTCAGGGTCAGGCTATCTATCTGGCAGAACGTGACTGCTCCATGCAGCGTCGTCACCAGAAAGTGGTTGAAGAAGCACCGGCACCGGGCATTACCCCAGAGCTGCGTAGCTTTATCGGTAGCCGTTGTACCCAGGCCTGTATCGATATCGGTTACCGTGGTGCCGGGACGTTCGAGTTCCTGTTCGAGAACGGCGAGTTCTATTTCATCGAAATGAACACCCGTATTCAGGTAGAGCATCCGGTCACAGAAATGATCACCGGTGTTGACTTGATCAAAGAACAGTTACGTATCGCCGCCGGTATCCCGCTGTCGATTAAGCAGGAAGACGTAGTGATCCGCGGTCATGCGGTCGAATGCCGTATTAACGCCGAAGATCCGAACACCTTCCTGCCAAGCCCTGGGAAAATCACGCGTTTTCACGCGCCGGGTGGCTTTGGTGTGCGTTGGGAGTCTCATATCTACTCCGGCTATACTGTACCGCCTTACTATGACTCGATGGTCGGTAAACTGATCACTTACGGTGAAAACCGTGAAGTGGCTATCTCCCGCATGACCAATGCGTTAGGGGAACTGATTGTTGATGGCATTAAAACTAACGTCGACCTGCAGTTAAAAATCATGGCTGACGAACACTTCCGTGAAGGTGGAACCAATATCCACTATCTTGAGAAGAAGCTGGGACTTCAGGAAAAATAACCCTTTCTGAGTCACTGCCAAGGCCGGATTTTCCGGCCTTTATTGTTTTTATTTTCCGTTGAGGTGATCGATGGACGCTCGTTTTCTGCAGGCCAATAAAGAAGCCCGCTGGTCATTATGGCTGACCTTGGCCTGGCTGCTTGTCTGGTCAGTGAGTGCCTGGCTGGGTGGCAATGCGCCCGGTATTTTTGGCTTCCCCCGCTGGTTTGAACTCTCCTGTCTGTTTGCCCCATTGCTGTTCTTAGCACTCTGTGCACTGATGATTCGGGTGATCTTCCGAGATATCTCATTGGAGGACCGCCCATGAATACTCAGCTAATCCTGCCGCTGCTGGGATACCTGCTATTAGTAGCAGGAATTTCGCTGTTTGCGATGCGTCAGCAAAAGAAGGCAAAAGGCGCTTTTCTTAACGAATACTTTCTCGGTGGCCGCACCCTGGGCGGTTTTCTGCTCGCGATGACACTGACCACCGCCTATGTCAGTGCCAGTTCGTTTATCGGTGGACCCGGCGCAGCGTATAAATACGGTTTAGGTTGGGTCTTTCTGGCGATGGTGCAAGTCCCTGCCGTCTGGTTATCACTGGGAGTGTTGGGAAAAAAATTTGCGATTCTGGCGCGACGCTATAATGCGGTCACCCTTAACGATATTCTGTGGGCCCATTTCCGCAGCAGTGTCGTGGTATGGATCGCCAGTATCACCCTGTTGCTGGCGTTTATCGCCGTGATGGCGGTGCAATTTATCGGTGGTGCACGTTTGCTGGAGAGTGTGGCCGGTATCCCTTATACCCAAGGATTGCTGATTTTCGGCGGCATTATCGCTCTGTACACCGCATTAGGTGGTTTCCGGGCCAGTGTCTTGAATGATGCAATGCAGGGACTGGTGATGCTGGCAGGGACTTTCCTGCTGCTGTTTGCCGTTATCCACGCCGCGGGCGGCCCGGCACAAGCGGTGGCGACCCTACAGCACATTAATCCGCAACTGACGGAGGTGAGTGGCGCAGGCGGCATTATCTCCGGCCATTTGTTAGCGTCCTTTACGGTACTGGTCTGTTTCGGTGTGCTCGGGTTACCGAACACGGCGGTACGCTGTATCGCCTACCGTGATAGTAAAGCCGTCCACCGTGGGATCTTACTGGGAACATTGGTCATGATGTTACTGATGCTGGGAATGCACCTTTCCGGCGCGCTGGGACGAGCTATTCTACCGGATATGGTAGTGCCTGACCTGGTGATCCCTGCGCTGATGATGAAAGTACTGCCGCCCTTTGCCGCAGGTATTTTCCTCGCGGCACCGATGTCTGCCATTATGTCTAATGTGAACGCTCACTTACTTCAGGCATCAGCGACCATCATCAAAGACCTTTACCTGCGGCTGTTTCCAGAGCGAGCCGCCAATGAGGCGCATATCCGCCGCCTCTCGACTTGGTTGACGCTGGGATTAGGGCTACTACTGATTATTACCGCCTGGCGTCCACCAGAGATGATCATCTGGCTAAATCTGCTGGCATTTGGTGCCCTCGAAACGGTATTTCTCTGGCCACTGGTGCTGGGGCTATACTGGCAGAAAGCCAATGCCGCCGGTGCAATCAGCAGTATGCTGTGTGGTGCCCTCAGTTATACCCTGTTGGTCAGCCTAAAAATTCAATGGTGGGGCTTTCACCCGATCGTCCCTTCCCTATTACTAAGCTTGGTCGCGTTTCTAATCGGTAACCGACTGGGTAAACCCATATCCCGGACATTACCCTCCGGGATGGAGCAATAAAGAGATACGCTATGCCGTGGATTCAAATCAAAATTAATACGACCGGTGCCAATGCTGAGGCGATCAGTGATGCACTGATCGAAAATGAAGCTGTTTCCGTTACCTTCCAAGATACCCACGATAACCCGGTATATGAGCCGCTCCCCGGGGAGACTCGGTTATGGGGTGATACCGACGTGATTGGTCTGTTTGATGCTGAAACTGACATGAAACAGGTGGTGGCCATACTGACACACCATCCGTTATTAGGTGCGGATTTCCATCATAAAGTGGAGCAGATCGAGGATAAGGACTGGGAACGCGAGTGGATGGATAACTTCCACCCGATGTGTTTCGGTAAACGGCTATGGATCTGCCCGAGCTGGCGCGAGGTGCCGGAGCCGGATGCGGTTAATGTGATGCTTGACCCCGGGCTGGCCTTCGGTACTGGCACTCATCCAACCACCTCTCTGTGCCTGAGCTGGCTGGATGGCCAAGACCTGAATGGCAAGACAGTCATCGACTTTGGTTGTGGCTCTGGGATCTTGGCGATCGCCGCACTGAAACTCGGCGCAGCACAGGCTATTGGGATCGATATCGATCCACAGGCGATTCAGGCCAGCCGTGATAATGCTGAGCGTAATGGTGTTTCCGACCGTCTGGCTCTTTACCTCCCGGAGCAACAGCCAGATAACCTGAGTGCCGATGTGGTGGTCGCTAACATCCTGGCTGGCCCACTGCGTGAGTTAGCGCCGCTGATCAGCGTCCTGCCTGCCAAGGGGGGGAAACTTGCCCTGTCCGGTATTCTGGCCAGCCAGGCTGACGATGTTTGCGATGCCTATGCGGATAAATTTGACTTAGATCCGGTGGCGGAGAAAGACGAATGGTGCCGTATTACCGGCCAGCGTAAATAACACCGCCTCTATTGACCGATAATCTACCACCGGCACAACGGCAGTGTAATCTGTGGATGTGCCGGTTTTTAAGGTAGATTTAATCTCGTTATGCCAGAAAATGTGGACGCCCGCCCTGTTTTTTCACTATCGCCATGGCGAACTGCAAAGAAAACATTTCGAGATTTCCGGCAGTTTTATTCACTAATTCTTTGAAATTATTATAAATCTTAATTTACTTACCCTCGTCTTCGTTATCCTGTCGATCACTGCCGCGATATTGTTCAAAGTTTGGCCTTTCATCTTCACAAAAAAATGCGTAATATACGCCGCCTTGCGAACATATAAGGTCATCTCTTTCCCATGCGCATTGGTCCATACCAGCTCCGAAACCGACTGATCGCCGCGCCTATGGCCGGTATTACCGACAGGCCGTTTCGTACGTTATGTTTTGAGAATGGTGCGGGCATGACAGTCTCTGAAATGATGTCCTCTAACCCGGAAGTGTGGGCGAGTGATAAATCCAGACTGCGGATGGTGCACAGTGATGAGCCTGGTATCCGTTCGGTACAAATTGCCGGAGGGGACCCTGATGAAATGGCGGCCGCGGCACGAATTAATGCTGACTCTGGCGCACAAGTCATTGATATCAACATGGGCTGTCCGGCAAAGAAAGTGAACCGTAAGATGGCAGGTTCAGCACTGCTTCAATATCCGTCGCTGGTCGAATCGATTCTGCGCTCGGTGGTCAATGCAGTGGATGTACCGGTTACTCTGAAGATTCGTACCGGCTGGGATACCGAAAATCGCAATTGTATCGAGATTGCCCAATTGGCTGAGCGTTGTGGTATTCAGGCGTTAACGATTCACGGGCGCACCCGTGCATGTCTGTTTAACGGTAACGCAGAATACGACAGCATTCGGACAGTTAAGCAGAACGTTTCCATTCCGGTTATCGCGAATGGAGATATTACTGACCCGCATAAAGCCAGGGCTGTACTGGACTACACAGGGGCTGATGCCCTGATGATAGGCCGTGCGGCTCAGGGAAGACCGTGGATCTTCCGGGAAATCCAGCATTATCTGGACACAGGGGAGCTGCTTGCGCCGAAGCCACTCGCTGAGGTGAAGCAAATGCTTATCGGGCATATACGTGAACTGCACGACTTTTACGGTCACCGCAAAGGATATCGTATCGCCCGAAAACACGTTTCCTGGTATTTGCAGGAACATGCTCCTGATGACCAGTTTCGGCGCACATTCAACGCCATAGAGGATGCCAGTGAACAACTGGAGGCGTTGGAGGCATACTTCGAAAATCTTGCGTAAACGAAAAAAAGAGCTGAAAGAACTATGTTCGAACAACGCGTAAATTCTGATGTACTGACCGTTTCTACCGTGAATTCACAGGATCAGGTAACTCAAAAACCCCTTCGTGACTCGGTTAAACAAGCACTGAAGAACTATTTTGCTCAGTTAAACGGTCAGGACGTCAATGACCTGTATGAGCTGGTATTGGCTGAAGTTGAACAGCCACTGTTGGACATGGTGATGCAGTACACCCGTGGCAACCAGACCCGTGCAGCGCTGATGATGGGAATTAACCGCGGAACTCTGCGTAAGAAACTGAAAAAATACGGCATGAACTGATTGTTCATTCATTCGTAACGGTTTGAAAAAAAGGCACTTTCCTGACGAGGACAGTGCCTTTTTTGTTTAGGCTGACTTCATATCGCGGCTTTCTGTGGTTAACGTCAACCACTCCTGACGGGTGATTTCCCACAACTCCGACGCCATTTCGCCACCAATATACTGCTCTTGTCCGGTGCGAATTAAACGCATACCACTGCTCATAGACATTTTACGTGATGCCGCATTATCTCGGGCTTTCGGCACGCGCAGGACCGGTTGCTCCAGTTCCGTAAACCAGTACTCCGTGACCACCCGACAGGCTTCTGTCATATACCCACGGCGATGCCAGGCAGGGTCCAGCCAGAACCCACGGTGATTATCTGCGGTTAACGACAGAGAGATCACCCCGATCAGTTGCTGAGGTGCCTCTTTGCGGCATATCGTCCAGAACCAGCCCTCGCCACGGGTCATCGCCGGTAAGGCCACATTATTCACAAATTGTTCAGCGCCGTCTGGCGGGTATGGCCAAGGAAAGCGTGCGGCCAGGTAGCGAACGATTTCCCATTGGGGAAAGCATCGCTGTATCTGCTGAGCATCCTCCGCCTGTAACGGACGCAGGAGCAATCGCTCAGTGTCAAACGTCGGGACTGTCATACGGCACTCCTGTCATCTGTATCACTTAGACTGCTCCGCCCCTAGACGGAACAGCCTCTGACCGACTTACTTTTTCAGATAAAGATCTTTGGTCTGGTAAAAGCCCAAGGCAGAAGGTGCAAAGCCTCCTACGTCGGTTTTCACCATATAATCCTGAGCATCATAGAAAATAGGAATAGCCGGTGTTTCATTGGCGGCGATATCCATGGCTTTCTGATAATGGGCCGCGGTTTCTGCCGGGGTTTGCGCAGACTGTGCCGCCGAGATCTCGTTATCGTACTCTTTATTACTGAACCCGCCGGTATTATTGCTATCACCGCTGCGGAACGTATTCAGGAAGGTCGAGTATTCGTTGTAATCCGCCCCCCAGGTATAGCGTACCAACTGGAACTGGCCCTGATGCATGGTATCCAGCATCGACTTCCATTCCTGGTTTAGCAGGCTAGCCTTGACGCCCAAGGCACTTTTCCACATCGAGGCAGCGGCAATGGCAACACGCTGGTTATCATTGTTATTGTTGTACAGCAGTGAAAAACTCAGCGGGTGAGCATCGGAATAGCCGGCCTGCTTCAGCAGTTGCCGCGCTTTAGCAATGCGTTGGGTTTGGGTCCAGTGTGCCCAGTCCGGAGGCGTGACCGTCACACCGCCCATGGACAGAGGCGCGATGGTCCAGGCCGCAGTACGCCCCATCCCAACGACTTTTTCACTGATAATGTCTTTGTTCAATGCCAAGTTCAGCGCCTGCCGCACTTTGGGATCGTTAAACGGGGCACGAGTACTGTTGATATCAAAATAGAACACACTCAGTTGAGGCGCGACATACACCTGGTCTGGCTTTTCTTTCTTCATCCGAGCGAACTCAATCGCCGGGATGGTTGAGGTAATCGTGATTTCACCGGACAGGTAACGGTTCAGTTCGGCACTGCTGTCACTGATCGGTAAATAGGTCACCTGATTAATCACCGTATGGGCGTTATCCCAGTATTTGGGGTTACGTTTCAGGGTAATTTTTTCATTCACAACCCAGTCACTGAGCTGATAAGCACTGCTGCTGACCATATGGCCCGGTTGTGTCCAAGAATCACCGTACTTTTCGACATCTTTCTCGCTGATCGCAAACAGCGAGGGATGCGCCACAAATTGCAGGAAATAGGATACCGGCTGATCCAGGACTACTTTGACCGTAGCAGCATCCGGTGCTGAAACGCCCAGTTTATCGGTCGGCATTTTTCCGTCAATCACCGCTTGGGCATTAAGAATATGTGCATTAGCGGTGAAAGAGGCATAAGGAGAAGCCGTTTTCGGATCGGAAAGACGACGCCAGCTATAAACAAAGTCCTGAGCCGTGATCGGTGAACCGTCAGACCAGGTTGCGCCGGGACGGATATGGAAAGTCCAGGTTTTGTGATCGCTGGTCTGCCAAGAATCCGCCAGCGCCGGGATCACCTTACCATTATTATCGACCCGCACTAGTCCCTCGAACAGATCATTAACGATCGCCATTGAGCTGTTATCTTCCACTTTATCCGGATCCAAGCTTGCCGGCTCGGCGCCATTACCCCTGACCAGGTTCTGGGTTGCTGCCAGTTGTGTACCGGCAGGCACTGTGGCTGAGAAGGCCAAAGAAGAGAAACAGAGACCAGCCAGCGCCGCAGACAGACAGATTTTATTGAGATGTAGACCTTGCCTTTGCATAACATACCCTTATTTTATTGATAATTATAAGGTTATGAATACCATAGCTATAGATGAAATAAAAAGTCTATCTTTGAATAACCTGACATCAACTCTGGCGGTAGAACAGTTGTGCTAAGTAAGCGCTCATCGGCGTTAAGGCAGTATCACGGCGCTGGATAAGATAAAAACTGGCTTTTGGCAGCGAATGGTCAAGGTCCAGCGCAACCAATTGACGGCTGAAGTGAGGGTCAGTCACTACATCCTCTGAGAGAATGGTCACGAAATCACTGTTCGCCACTAAGCTGATGCAGACCATAAAAGTTTCACAATTGATCATCACCGTAGGGGTCATATTGATCTCGGCGAACATCTCCTCCAGCAACCGATAATAGCTCCCTTTCGGGGTGGGTAGCGTCCAGTCACAGTGCCGTAATTCATGCAGAGATCTGGCCTGCGCGCAGGGGGCCACGTCTGACCACCACCCGATACTCTTTCTCTAAGATGCGCTGATAACTGAGTTCATTATCAAAGTTATGTTCATCATAGGTATTTATGGTGAAATCAAGCAACCCTTGACGTAACTCCACCAACATGGAGACCAATTGTCCCTCTGTGATCCGTACCTGGACGTTCGGATATTCATGATGAAAACGGGTTATCACCTTCGGCATAATGGTACGGGCAATACAGCTACCTACGCCGATATTGACCTTCCCTCTCCCGAGTCCCAACTGCTGTTTGAACCCCTCTTGGGCTAAACGTAACTCTTCCAGCATCAGGCTGGCATGCTGATAGAAACGATGGCCGATATCCGTAAGTCCGGAGATGTCCCCGAGTTACTGATCGAACCGATGAAAGGGATGGTGGGATTTATCGTGATGGTATTCCCGCTTTCCCAGTTTGTGGCTTTCTTTAACTGGAGCCATATGGGCAAATTTATGGCCATCGGGCTCACTGATTTGATTGAAGGGGCCGGGGCCAGTGGTGCTCCAGCCTTTATTGGCCTAATGTTTCTCTCCTCTTTGCTGTGCATGTTTATTGCCAGCGGCTCGGCCATCTGGTCAATATTGGCTCCGGTATTCGTACCGATGTTTATGCTGCTCGGGTTCCATCTAGCCTTTGCACAGATGATTTTCTGTATTTCAGACGCCGCGGTGCTGCCACTATCGCCGATGTCTCCTTTCCTGCCACTGTTTCTCGGCTTTTTACAGAAGTATTTTAA
Organism: Tatumella saanichensis; assembly: GCF_000439375.1. GTDB lineage: Bacteria > Pseudomonadota > Gammaproteobacteria > Enterobacterales > Enterobacteriaceae > Tatumella > Tatumella saanichensis. The sequence continues at coordinate 11,093 of NZ_ATMI01000035.1, read as the reverse complement.
AGACGCACAACTTGGCACTTACTACATGCTGATATTTCCATACCCAATTCTCTTTTATGCCACCTAGCTGGTACTGGTGCTGTTCTGGTATCTGACCGGCTTACCCATCGGTCCCGGGGTCCATCCGCAATTATCCAGCTAAACCCGCAGACGGGGGCATCAGCCATCGTCCTTACTCGCTTCTCCCCCTCCCGGCAACCCCATCACTGATGCCGATTCCACCTGTCAGCGTCGCTGATGAGTATGGTGATTATCCCTCAATGCTTTGAGCACAGTTGTCATTCCGTACTGTACAGCCGCACAGAATTACTTTAAAAATTAGTTTCTTTTTATTCTATTTTGAGACGTCAGGCTGCCAACAGGAAACATACAATGGACCACCCCCGCCACGTTGCCGATGAGATGAGTCGCTTTCACCATGAGGATTATCCTTTTCACTGGATTGTGACCGTTCATGCCAGATATACCCAGTTGATGGAAATTGAACTTAAGAAAATTGATCTGGATGTGTCACGCTTTCGTATCCTACGTCTGGCAAGAGACTACGGTGTGTCCAGCATCACCCGTATCTCTGAGCATGCCATTATCAAGATGCCAACGGTGGTAAAAATCGTTTCACGGCTGAAAGATGAAGGATTGTTGGAAACCCGTACTAGCGAAAATGATGGGCGTGTGACGCTGATTGCGCTGACCAGTGCCGGAATTGAGCTATTGGACAGTGCCATGCTTAGAGTACAGAGTGTCTTTGATAAAGCCTTTGAAGGGATCTCAGCGCAGCAGGCAGAACGGATGAATATGTCTCTGGCGATGATCCTTTGCAATATGAATGAATAACCCCACCAGCATTCCCCTCATTAAAAAACTTGAAAAGTATTATAGATAAATGATGAGGGGATAACTCCCACCCACTCATTCAATTATATATAAATTATATCTATTACAATAATATAGCAGAAAAAACCCACTTCTTCGAAAATCACTTTCCTATGAAATAATAATTCCGTATGACCGCAACTACTTGAATATTACTCTATATAGACTGACTATGATTCATACAAATCGTGACGGCAAAGTACCTCACCTGTAGACGGCAGACATTATTATGAGCAATGAAAACAGCACTAACCATAATACATCCGGCTTTATCACCCGAATGACCCTCGGCAAGGGCCGCTACTGCTTTGCGGTGAAAGACAGTATCGATATTGCAGGTTATCCCACCTGTTCGGGTAGCCGTGTGTACGCCGATGCAGCACCCGCAGCACAACATGCAGAGGTCGTGTCCCAACTCCTACAACAGGGTTTTCAATGTTGTGGAAAAACGACTCTTCATGAATTGGCTTTTGGTGTCACGGGGATTAACCCGTGGTTTGGGACACCACTCAATCCACTTTACCCGGCCTTAATCTCTGGAGGCTCTTCCAGTGGATCAGCAGCAGTGGTCGCCGCTGGAGACGTCGATTTTTCGCTGGGGACCGATACCGGTGGCTCAGTCAGAATGCCTGCTGCCTGCTGTGGGATTATCGGGTTTAAACCTACCTTTGGTTTAATCAGCCGTAAGGGGGTTTTACCGACTAAGTCGTCATTAGATTGTGTCGGTGTTTTTGCCACCGATCCGCTTATGATCAAAACGGTGATGCAGGCTATCCACCCCCATGCTCCGGCCAATAATGACTCTGTATTAGCACCTGCACGACAGACGGGTCTGGCACTGCCTGAAATCGAAACAGTGATCGATAACTTCTTATCATCCAAAGGAATAATCCCGCAACAGACTGATATACCAGAAATCAGCTCAGCACATCAGGCGGGTATTACAATCATTGGCTACGAAAACTGGCAGGCCTATGCCGAGATAGTCGACCACCCTCTGCTCTCAGAAGATGTTCGTACCCGTATTCGCGCGGCCTCATCTTTAACTACCGAACAACTCGCAAACGCTGAGCAGGCCCGTTCTCAGACCTGCCGCGCAATCGATTCCGTTCTGGAAGAACACCGTTTTCTGCTACTCCCCGCCTTGCCAGAACTTCCGCCGACACTAGAGGAAGCAACCGACCCGTTAAATGTCGTGAATCTCACCCGCCTGGTACGCCCCTTTAACCTGACGGGCCATCCAGCAATTGTACTGCCGGTGGGAGAAATTAATCAGCGGCCGGTCAGCCTGCAAATTGTCGGACGCAAAGGGGATGATCTGGCATTAATTGACTATGCCATTCAGATAGCGGCCAAACAGAGTGTCAGCGCATAACTGTATCGAGACACACTCGGAGGGGTGAAGTGTGACAATCACTGAACAGGAAATGAGGCTGCGGCTTTCACGCCTGGAAACAGAGCAGTCCTTAAAAAATGTCATGAGCCAGTATATGCATTTATGTGATGACCTCTCGTCACTGGCTGTCACCGAACAAATTTCACAGTTATTTACTGAGGATGCTGTCTGGGAAGGTATTGGGGAATTATATAAACACAAACTCGGTAAATATCAAGGACGTCAGGCTATTCAGCAAATGATGCAAGGCTACGTTAGGACGCCGCCGCATTTTTCTATTAATGTCCATTTTCTTTGTTCCGAATATACCGAAGTTATTTCCCCCACATCTGCCTATGGGCGCTGGAAAATGTTACAGACATCCACCTTTAGTGGTGGTGGCTCACATCTTAATTGTGCCGAACTAATCGTCACATTTTCTTTAATTAATAATAATTGGCTGATTAACCACTTTACTACCCGAAACCTATTCAGCAGGCCAATAGATTATCTGAATTCTGATAAAAATTTACCGGTTCCTGATATTAACAGTCAATGAATTACGCTGGAGACACTAATGGAAATAATTCCAACCACGACCTTAGATTCTGGGTTAACGAATAATGATATTGCGGCACTGGTAGAGCACGATCGTGTACATACCTCACTGTATACCTCACCGGAATTGTTCGACCTCGAAATTGACAGGATTTTTAATAAAACCTGGGTGTGGGTTGCTCACGAAAGTGAAATTCCTGATGCGGGTAGTTTTAAATCATCGATGGTCGGTAAACAGCCGGTTATCGTCGTCCGTGACAGAAAACGTAATATCAATGTGTTACTCAACCGTTGTCGTCACCGTGCGGCCACTGTGTGCGAGCATCAGAAGGGTAAAACCAATAACTTTGTTTGTCCTTACCACGGCTGGGGATACGGTCTGGATGGTGCATTACGTGGCGTGCCTCACCCTGAAAGCTATGAAGATACCCTTGATAAAGCCAATCTCGGCTTAGTGAAGTTACGTACTGAATCCTACGGTGGACTGGTTTTTGCTACCTTCAACGACGATATCGAGCCATTGGATACGTTTCTTGGACCGGCGAAAAAATGGATCGATCTGTTCAATAAACAGGGGGCTGGCTATCCAGTGGAAGCAACCACTGCGCATAAGTTCCGATTTCCAGGTAACTGGAAAATTCAGCTGGAAAATACCACCGATGGTTACCACTTCCCTATCGTGCATAAGTCTTTCCTCAGCTCAGTCGATAAACAGACTGAGGATATGCTCAACTTTGTTGACGGCAGTGGCTATGTCGAAGATCTGGGGAATGGCCACAGTGTCATGGTAATGATTCCTGATCTGATTGATCTGGAAGACAATCTTGAAGCCGATATTCCTGACCGTTTCCTCAGCCTAGCCCAGGCACTGCGCGATGAGGGCCACGAGGAGATGCAGGTACGTAAAATCGTCAGAGCCGTCGGAGGCAGCGGTTTTAACCTCAACCTATTTCCGAATGTCGCGTGTTCAATGGCCTTTTTCCGAGTACTGCAACCGATCTCGGTCAAAGAAACTGAAATCCACCACATGGTCATTACGATGAAAGGCGGCCCGGTTATCGCAAACCAAGCGCGCCTGCGTATGCACGAGCATTTCCAAGGGCCGATGGGTTTTGGTACCCCTGATGACTCTGAAGCTTGGGAGCGCGTTCAACGAGGTTCAGGCGCTGGCGAAGCATTGTGGATCATGCTGAATCGCGGTTTGCCGGGCGAAACCCCCACAGAAGATGGCTTAAAGAGTGATGTCAGTGCAGAAACGGGTATGCGTGCTGCCTACCAGAAATGGAAAGATTATATGACCACCGGGGAAGCGTAATAATGACCAATAATGAACTCTATCAGGACGTAATCAACTTTCTGAATCTGGAGGCTGACCTGCTTGACCAGGGAGAATTTAACCAATGGCTCACCCTGTGGCAGCAGGAAGGTCTGTACATTGTCCCCATCGATCAGCAAACCACCGATTTTGCCAATGTGCTGAATTATGCCTATGACAACCATGAGATGCGTCAAAAGCGCGTTCACCGTCTGTATAGCGGCGAGTCTATCTCGACCACTCCTCGGGCTCGAACTATCCGTATGGCAGGCCGTCATCGCATCGTACGAGCCGATGAACAGAGCGTTGAAGTCCGTTGCGCGCAATCATTATGGGAGTATCGCAAAGGGAATTCCCAACATTATGTGGCTGATCTGACCTATACCCTGGTGCGTGCCGGTGAAGGATGGTTAATTGCGCAGAAGGTCGTCCGTACCATTAACGGCGCTGATTTCCTCCGAAGTATCGGTTACATCATCTAATTTCTGGAAAAAAGCCGTTTATCATTAGGTTAGCAGTAAAGGATCAGTGTATGTCAGATACCATTAAGTTACAGGTGACCCAACGCGAACTCCAAGGCGAAGATGTGCTCGTCATTTCCTTGGCTTCTGCTGACGGTCAGGACCTGCCGACATTTACCGCCGGAGCGCATATCGACCTTCATTTTGATGATGGGATGGTACGCCAGTACTCTCTGTGTAGCAGCCCAACTGACCATAAGACTTGGCGTCTCGGTATCCTCAAAGCACCGGAGTCGCGTGGGGGGTCTGTCGCAGCACATCGTTTGCAGGCCGGGGATGAAGTGATGGCCAGCCTGCCACGTAATCTTTTTCCGCTGGATAAAACGGCCTCTCATACGTATTTATTCGGGGGTGGAATTGGTGTCACGCCAATGCTAGCAATGGCTGATGAATTACACCGCGAGGGCCACTCCTTTGAGCTCCATTATTGTGGCAAAACCCGTAAGCGGATGGGATTTGTTGATGAGATGACACAGGGGCTGTATGCCTCGCAGGTCCATTTCCATTTCGATGACGAGGGCGAAGAACAACGTTTACAGTTAGCAAATGTACTGAAGCAGGCCCCTAACAATGCCCATGTCTATGTTTGTGGCCCAGAAGGATTTATGGATTGGGTTATCAACACTGCGCTGGCCAGTGATATACCCGCCGGCCAAGTACATAAGGAGTATTTTAATAAGGAAGCCGATGCCAGCGGTGATGCCTTCGAGGTAGAACTGCCGGAGCAGGGGATCACGGTACAGGTCAGAGAAAATCAGAGTATTGTCAATGCACTCAGCGAAGCAGGTGTCCGTGTAAAAGTCTCCTGTGAACAGGGGATCTGCGGTACCTGCTTAGCGAATGTGTTAGAGGGCGTACCTGATCATCGTGACAGTTATCTGACGGATGAAGAGAAGCAGGATAATGATCAAATTATCCTCTGCTGTTCACGTTCAAAATCGAAAAAGCTGGTCATTGAGGTTTTTGAAACTGAGTAACACACTGAGGAAAATACAGATAACTGAATAGGAATCACGGGGAATATCAATAACGGATCGGTGCTTCCCTCTGACCAATAATCAGTCAGGGCAGAGACTTTCTCCGGCAGTCAATAATAAAAGGATGTCGTTATCTTTGTCTTACTCCTTAAATAATAACCGCATCACCTGCATGAGAATACGTTATGAATGAGAAAGTGATGACTATGGATATCCCGAATAACGCATCAAAGGACATGCGGAGAATTGTATTCAGTTCACTGCTGGGAAATGCCCTAGAATGGTATGATTTTTTTCTCTATGGCACCGCAGCTGCACTTGTCTTTGGTCCGTTATTTTTCCCTGCCCAGTCTGATCCATTAATAGGAACGCTACTAGCCTTTTCTGGATTTGCTATCGGTTTTGTTGCTCGGCCACTGGGTGGTATTTTATTCGGCCATATTGGTGATAAATATAGTCACAAAATGACTCTAATTATTACTTTAGTACTGATGGGCGCGAGTACTTTTATTATCGGTGTATTACCCACCTATTCTCAAGCCGGCCTGATTGCTCCAGCATTACTGATTCTGATGCGATTCATTCAGGGCGTTGCGTCAGGGGGAGAATGGGGGGGCGGGGTATTAATGCTGAGTGAAAATGCGCCGGAAAATAAAAAAGGCTATTATACTGCCTGGAGTCAAGTGGGCGTATCCGGTGGATTTGTACTGTCGGCATTGGCTTTTTATCTGATCAACCTGTTACCCCATGAAACGATAATATCTTGGGCATGGCGTCTGCCCTTCCTAGCCAGTATTGTGATTTTCGTGTTGGGTATTTATATCCGGAAAAATATAAAAGAAAACCCTGACGTCGTGGCTGCCCGTGCTCGCAAAAAAGCGGAAGGAAAAGCCTCCAGCGTTCCACTGATGCTTATTCTCAAACGCTATCCATTGCAGGTCCTGCAGGCTATCGGTTTACGTATGCCGGAAAACGGCGCGATCTATATTTTCTTTACCTTTTCTATGGCTTACGGACAACATATCGGCCTGACTGGTAGTACCATTGTCGGAGCCACCGGAATTGCGATGACTGTTGAGCTGTTTGCTATACTTTTTTGGGGATCAATGGCTGATAAAATTGGCTTTAAAACCGTGTATTACATTGGTGTCATTGGCCTACTGATCATCGCTTTTCCGTTCTTCTGGCTATTGAACACCGGTGTGCATGAATACATTATGCTGGCAATGATCCTTGGGCTACCTTGCTGTCATGGAGCCATGATTGGTGCACAGCCGTTTATGATGGGTAAACTGTTTCCTACTGAAGCACGTTATACTGGGCTGGCGCTGGGTCATGAACTGGGGGCCTTACTGGCTGGCGGATTTGGCCCAATGATTGCTGTCGCACTGTTGATCAAGTTCAATGCGTCATGGCCAGTATCCCTGATGTTAATTGTTTTTGCAGTGATCGCGATTATCACGCTGGTGAGTATTCGCCCTGATAAAAAATCTTCGTAACCCTCTGTCCGTTGAGGTCAGATACAGTTCCCTTTACAGGAGATGAGTATGCCGGAAGTCGTTGTCTTTGCTGTGGAAGGCCGCAGCAGTGAGCAGAAAAAGAAACTGATGAAAGATATTACCGACGCCGTGGTCAGTAACTTTAAGGTTGACCCTGAGGTGGTAGTGGTCTCAGTGGTTGAAACCCCTAAGCAGCATAAGTCACGGGGCGGTATTCCTTTCGACGAGCAGTAACGTCTTTGGCAGGACACATCTTCGTGTCCTGCTTCTACCTACCGTTATATTTGGGTCATCGCTAAGGTGGAAAAGGTACTGAGCAAACTGACCAATTCCCTGATCGACTCGGTCTGATAGCTGACCGTCACTCCGTCCTCTCGCTCCACACCAGGGATCAGCGCAAAGACATCTGCTAATACTGGGCGGGTCACCAATAATTCTAGCCGATAGGGTGTCGTCACGATAGGCGACACGGCTATCCTACACTGGCGTACTGCCTGTTCTGCCGCGGCAGTAATAGTTTGTCCAGCCTGCTGTGGACTCATTGATTCCGCAGCCGTATTGGAAATGGCTCGTTTCACACAGGCATACGCAGTCTGCGGATAATAGCGGTTAATCCACTTTTGTAGATGGTCATCCCCACTCACCAGTAACAGTGGTGTGCCCTGTTCTGCGGCCGCAGCGGCATAGATATCGGTTTCGCCCATCACCTGACCATTAATTTTCACCCGCCAGAAGGCGCGGCTGTTAATCGTATGAGCCAGTACGCCGGTTTCCCCAGCAGCAGTATGAAAGCCAATACACATCATCCCGTCGAAAGCCTGCTGCTCAATACCTTCTATCATCGACAAGGCACGGGGTTTCCCCTGTACCAGCCGTGCGCGTGAGTCGAGCATTGCGGCCCGGAGGTTAGTCATCTGCGCGTGACTGTCAGCCACCACAACTTGACTGGCTCCCCCACGGAATGCCCCCTCAATGGCAGCGTTCACTTCCTGCTCCATCAGACTTCGGGCAATCTGATACTCGGCATGGCCGGGAGAACATTGCTCAGGACGCATTACCCCGGCAATGCCTTCAATATCTGCTGAAATAAAGATCTTCATTGTATGTGTTATCCCTCTGGGATCGTTATTCACAATGCGGCAGCCAGCTGATCGAGAAGATCTGCAAGTGCCGGACGATGATGCCCGCGAAAACCGGTGACTGCTTCAGCAGAGAGTAAGGCATCCACTACCGCGTGTTCAGTCGCATCGGCTGCCGCAGCCAATAGCGGTTCGATCTGGGTCTCATCAACCGTTGATTCTGCCCGTAGGGTTGAAAACGCGACGGCAATATCTCCAGACCCATGTCCCCAGTAGCTACCAATACGGCCTAATCCCGCGCCGGCGCGCCGGGCAATCCGTTTGAGTTGCCGAGCATCGACTGCGGCATCAGTGGCAATCACAATAATGATCGAACCGGCATCTTTCTGGGGGATCAAGCCAGGGACTAAGGGTGCCAACCGATCTCCTATCCTGACCCCTTGCAAAGTCAGGTGATCCAGAGTCCCAAAGTTGGCCAAAACCAAAACACCGAGAGTCGCCTGTAACGCAGGGAGGGATCGGGATGCCGTACCGATACCGCCCTTGAGGGAAAAACAACTCATACCACGACCCGCTCCAACACTGCCACGTGCAAAACGGGTGCTGGCAGATGCCAGCGCCTGCTGTGCCATTTCTTCACTGACGGCCAGTGCTTGGATATCATTCAGCCAGCCATCATTACACTCCAGTACCAGTGGATTGACGGTCGGCAGTTCGCGTCCAAGCTGAGGATTATCACGCAGCGTGGCTTTCACCAAACTGGTAAACAGGGTTCCCACCGCAAAGGTATTACTGAGCAGTACCGGCGTTTGTAGTTCCCCAAGCTCGTCAATCTGGGTCAGACCGGTCGGTTTCGCAAATCCGTTAAGCACGGACACACCGCAGGGCAGAGGTTTCTGGAAGAGATTATCGTGACTCGGCACAATTGCCGTTACGCCAGTCTGTATTTCGCCCTGTGCCAGTGTACTGTGACCAACACGCACACCGGGAACGTCGGTCAAGGCGTTATGTTTACCCACCGGCCCGCGGGGAAAATTGAGGCATCGGTGATCTCGCCAGTACCGGAGTAACGCCAGTTGTTGCTGGCGCTGAAGTGCGCTTATCGCCATGATTATCCTTCATACTCAATAGGCAAGCGTTGCCTTGAGTCATTAACACGTTATAAAAACAGCATACGGAATTTAGGATAAGGCGTAAATGCAGAGGATAAGTAAGGAGATGCTAACAGAATAGAGGACAAGCCCGCAGCAGAGAGCATACGGGCTAATACGACGATTATTTTAGACGGGCAGTGATATCCGCAACACGGGCACCGTATTGACGGGCAGTGGCTAAATCACCGGCAGGGATCTGGTCTGCCCCAGCATCCGAAGGTGACTGGACCAGTGGCCCGGCAGATCCCCCCAGGTTATTGATATCTTCGCGGGTTGCCGCAGTGGTATTAGCCGGTAATACACCTAGACTGACCCAAATCCCGCCGTGCTGAGCCGCCAGAGTCTGGAAGAAAATAAGAGTATTTTGTTTGTCACCGTTTAGGCTGGCACTGTTAGTGAAACCACCGAACACTTTGTCCTGCCACAGACGTGCAAACCACGGCTTTGAGCTGGCATCAGCGAATTTCTTAAACTGCCAAGGGGCGCTACCCATATAGGTCGGCGCACCGAAAATGATCCCATCGGCAGCGTTTAATCGTTCCCAATCTTCGGCACTGATGTCGCCATTGTTATCGATAGCAATTAAGGCCGCTTGTGCGCCTTCAGCAACACTCTCAGCAACACGCTGGGTGTGGCCATATCCGGAAAAATAGACAACGTAAATACCAGACATAATTACCTCTCTGATCATTAAGCTACCGTCACAATAACGGTAGAAGTATAAAAGGAAAATTCCGCAGAGAGCCTGCGACACTCAAAAAATTCAGCTAACCCGAGAGTATCACCTACCACTACAGCTGCCTGTCAGATAAAGGTGAAAACGAGAATTCAGCACACTCGCTGGCGACGGGCGTATTGCGGTAACAAGTGTTCAAGCATAGTACAGAAAAACAAAGCTGACACCTAATAGGGTAACGCTTTGATTTTAATTATGTTAATCGATATTTCTTCGCAGATAATTGTGCCGTATTGCACCGAGATATCATCCCACAGCAGAAGAATTCAGGAAAATATTGCGGTCATCATGACCTATGGCAGGACATTAAACAGAGGCTGGTTTACTATAGGCTGAAATAGTTATTGGAGAGAAAAGCGTGCGTATATTCAGCCTGATCCTTCTCAGTGTACTCCTGACTGCCTGTGCCGCTAAAAAGGAAAAACCCCCACAAACGAAAGCGACCCCGACCGGACAGTGTTCTGGAAGCGGCCAAGTGATCAGCTGCCAATGGAACAGTGTGCCTGCCAGTAATATGCAGCAGTAATCACTGATATGCTTAGGCTGCCGTTGTTGATTCAAGCTCCCTCATTTACTGCATAAGCCTACAGAGAAATGCTACGCAGCTTATGGCATGGGCGGAGGCAGAATGGTGTCGAGATTGAGGTAACTCGATCGCGTTACGAGGCAATCTCAAAGAGGGGTGAGACAGGCTATTTTTCCGCTCCAATGCAAAAAGGCCATCCTTACGGATGGCCTTTTTGACTGTTTGGATGCCTGGCAGTTTACGGCTCACTGCGTTCACCGCCCTACGGGCCGTTGCCGCAGGCAACGTTCAAAAGCACGCTTTTGTCCTACTCTCGCAGCGGGAGACCCCACATGAGCGTTGTTTCGGCACTTATTAACGCACTTCACCGCTTATATTTGCCCCAATGCAAAAAGGCCATCCGTAAGGATGGCCTTTTTGACTGTTTGGATGCCTGGCAGTTCCCTACTCTCGCATGGGGAGACCCCACACTACCATCGG
>NZ_ATMI01000034.1 GCF_000439375.1 Tatumella saanichensis | reverse complement strand
ATCAACGTATGCCAGCGACCTCCTACAGCAAAGAGGAAATTATTACCTTTTGGGACACCCTTAGCCGTAGCGTCCGTGTCCGTCCAGGAGCTTTTTGACCGGTCGAAAAGGATGATGGATTACTAACAAGGTATCACAATGGATAAAATAAAACGGAGAGTGATTGCTCTTGCTGTTTTTGTTGCGCTGGGATATGGGGGGTATCAATATTTTCGCCCTTATGCACCTTCTCCACAAAAACTGACATTATCACAGCAGGAAGCTATGAAAAAACTGAATTCCGAAATAAAACCTTATTGCGTCGGGCGTTATATGCTCGACCTGCCATCATCCTTTGTAGCCTATAATGATTCTGCGCCATTGGAAAAAAATCTCTGGGCAGCGGTAATATCCAGACCAGAAGATATATATAAAACCTATTTGGTGACAAAGAAAATGTACCATCCCAGTTTTAAGCAGTTAATCGCATTGCGTGAAAAGACTCTACAAAACAGTAAAACTATAGATGTTCAGGATATGCCCTTTTTGAAAAAGGTTTGGTTGTTGCCGGACGGTATGGATGGTGTAATTTTTGAACGGAATGATAATGCGGGTACCGCAGATTTTATTCGAACACTGGAAGGTTATTTATATACTAATGGCGTAGTTATTAAATTTCAGAAGCAAACCATTAATGATTCGAGCTCTATATATAATGAGCAACGAAGGGGGCGGCCAGCCAGAAACTATGTCCCTAATGATGTTAGCCAGATGCAATCGCTGATGGCAAGGATAAGCGGTAGGGAGAATGACGACATTCCGACAGCACCAGGTTCCTGTGTCACTCATGCGTTTATTGCCAGCGACCTGACGGAAAAGGATGAAGAAGATATTAAGATAAGATTTATCAGTAATATTTTCGATAATATACGTGTTGTGATTTCCAATAATAACTTTACACCGGAAGAAAATACCCTATTAGACAGGATGGGAGAGATAAAGAGTAATATCTCTCGCTCACGAGGAAGAGTAGAAAGAAATGGTGCCTTTATTGTCAATGGTTTACAGGCGCAGGAATTTCTAGCAGCAGGCTTACAGGAGGATAACGATGAACCTCGATATCAATTTGAAATGTATATCAATGAGATGACGGCCAGTTACCAGAGTCCGAGTTTTATGCTGATCTTAAATAATCAACGTATGCCACCGACCTCCTATAGCAAGGAAGAAATTATCGCCTTCTGGGATACCCTTAGCCGTAGCGTCCGTGTACGTCCCGGAGCTTTTTGAAAGGTCGAAAAGGATGATGGATTACTAACAAGGTATCACAATGGATAAAATAAAACGGAGAGGGATTGCTCTTGCTGTTATTGTTGCGCTGGGATATGGGGGGTATCAATATTTTCGCCCTTATGCGCCTTCGCCACAAAAACTGACGTTATCACAGCAGGAAGCTATGAAAAAACTGAATTCTGAAATAAAACCCTATTGCGTCGGTCGCTATATGCTCGACCTGCCATCATTCTTTGTGGCCTATAATGACTCTGCACCATTGGAAAAAAACATCTGGGCGGCGGTAATTTCTAGGCCAGAAGATATGTATAAAACTTATGTAGCGACAAAAAGGATGTATCCTCCGGGATTTAAGCAGTTAATCGCATTGCGTGAAAAGACTCTACAAAACAGTAAAACTATAGATGTTCAGGATATGCCCTTTTTGAAAAAGGTTTGGTTGTTGCCGGACGGCATGGATGGGATGATTTTTGAACGAAATGAAAATGGAGGCGTTTCAGACGCAATGCGTATTCTGGAAGGATATCTGTATACCAACGGTGTGGTTATTAAGCTGCAGAAGCAGACAGTCAATGACTCAGCGCCACGCTATGAAACGCAGCGCCTTGGTGACCCTATTCAGAACTATGTGCAAGCTGATGTCAACCAGATGCAGGAGCTGATGGCAAGGATAAGCGGTAGGGAGAATGACGACATTCCGACAACACCTGGTTCCTGTATCACCCATGCGTTTATTGCCAGCGACCCGACGGCAAGGGAACGGGAGGATATTAACATAGGACTTATCAGTAATACTTTCGACAATATACG
>NZ_ATMI01000032.1 GCF_000439375.1 Tatumella saanichensis | reverse complement strand
GGCGAAGTGGGTATCTGGTTCCGTTTTACCACTGACCTGCGCCTACACATTGACGTGGTAGAGTTTTTCGATAGCCAGCAGGGCTATGAAAAAGGGCTGTCGTTACCGTCGGTGCCACCCTCGGGTCAGCATTCAACAGGTGTCGATCCGGTCTGGGGGATGACCAGCCACCACAGCGTGGTGCAGAAGCAGGTCAGCACGCGCGATTATAACTATCGGCAAGTCCTTGAAGAGATGGACACCCGGGTGGATGTGTCGCGGGGCGATGAGACCACCTATGGCGAGGCGTACCACTACGCCGATAACTACCTGACCCAGGGTAACCTCTATGATGCCAACCCAACGGTTGAGTCTGGAGTGTTTTACGCGCGCTTGCGACACGAACGTTACCTGAACGGTCAGACACAGTTACGGGCGGTCACGTCTTGCCCGACGTTGATGCCGGGAAGGGGACTCACGGTAACCGGTGGGGTTGAAGTGACAGAGACGTGGGGGAAAGGCGTGGTTATCACCACCATGACCTGCTTTGCCCGTCGCGACCGGGATTTTGAAGTCCACTTTGGAGCTCTCCCGGACAGCACCGATTTTTGTTTTCGTCCAGCCCCGGGCAAACGCCCGGTGATGGCAGGCACCTTACCGGCCCGCGTCACCAGTACCACCGAGAATGACCCCTACGGGCACATCGATAAAGACGGTCGCTATCGCGTCAACATGCTGTTTGACCGCGACAACTGGAAAAAGGGCTTTGAAAGTCTCTGGGTCCGTCAGTCACGGCCGTATGCGGGTGACACCTACGGCCTGCATCTGCCACTACTGGCCGGTACTGAGGTAGCAATTGCCTTTGAGGACGGTAATCCGGACAGACCGTACATTTCTGGCGTACTTCACGACTCAGCCCACGGCGACCCCGTCACCATCCGCAACTATAAACGCAACGTGCTGCGCACCCCGGCCAACAACAAAATTCGCCTCGATGATGAGCGTGGCAAAGAGCATATCAAGGTCTCGACCGAATATGGTGGCAAGAGTCAGCTAAATCTTGGTCATCTGGTCGACAGTGAAAAGCAGCAGCGCGGCGAGGGTTTTGAACTCAGGACCGACAGTTGGGGTGCTATCCGTGCGCAGAAAGGGCTGTTTATCTCGGCGGACGGGCAGGTAGAGGCGCAGGGCCAGGTGCTGGAGATGGAGCCGGCACTCGCACGGCTTTCAGCAGCATTAGTGGAGATGGAATCATTGGCAGCAAGTGCACAACAAGCCCAAGCACTGGTCGCCGATGTCAGTCGTCAGCAACAATTTCTCAAGCAGAAAATCGGACAGCTACATGAAGAAATCATCTTGGGCAGTGCACCAAAAGGGATGGCGCTGGTGAGTGGTGAAGATATGCAGCTAACGGCCAGTGAGAATCTGACGCTGACAGCGGGTAAGCAACTGGATATCGGGACCCAGAGGGATTTCACTCTGGCTGCTGGTAAACGGCTCAGTCTATACAGCAGTGAGGGTGCAAAACTATTCAGTTCGCACAACGATATTGATATTCAGGCCCAGGGCGGGAATATCACCACCTGGTCAACGCAGGACACGCATATTTCGAGCGGCAAGAAACTGGTTGTTACAGCAGAGGATGAGCTGACGCTGATATGTGGTGGGGGCTATATCAAAATTAAAGGCGGGAATGTTGAGATTGGTGGGCCAGGCAAGCTACTTATTAAGAATACGGGTATCAAGAAAGCGGGTTCTGACAGTATGCAGAGTGTAATGAGGTCGTTTGAACCTTCAACGTTTGATGAGAAATTTGTTGTTACTCACCCCGTTTCAGGTAAACCGCTGGCAAATCAGAATTATGAGATTCATATGCCGGACGGAAAGATTTTGTTTGGTGTTACAGATAGCTCAGGCAATTCATCATTAATAATGTCAAAAGCGGTTGATGGACTGAAGATCGTGCTGAAAAAATAATGAGGAATAGAGTCATAATGAATTTTATTATACGAATGTGCTTTATATATGGTGTGTTTTTTCTGAGTGGTTGTGTGGCCGGGCCTTATGGTGGAGGAATTGCCTTTGTGAATCCTTTTTCTGCAATGGGTGGTACACAAGCTGAGCCGGAAAAGGAAAAAAAGTTACCGGAGGTCTATGGCCCACCACAGATAATTTATCGTATTGATAAATATCGTTACTTTACACTTGAAGAGTACACCCGATGCGAAAATGGAAAAACCTTCTATAACAATAAAGCAAAAGGTATCCATACCCTAATGGCCTCATCTTCAGGTTATTTATTTAAAGGTCGACTGTTTTGGCTGTCAAGTCGTGATGATTATTTAGCCTTTCCCATCACAGCAAATAATAATAAAGCGGTGTGTAAGGGATCGGATAAAGGGTGCCTGAATGTTATTTCTGTAACAACAAATGGTGGTAAAACTCTGCGCTCAGTAATATACGGATCCTATACGCAAGATCCTAATGGTAAGACAAAAAACTACGACATGCTGGTGACTGATGATGGGTTTTATATGATTTATTATCGTGGAAAGGGAAGAGTATACCCTGTCGTAGATAGGTGGGATTTTGATAAAGATAATTGGCTGGGTGTAGTCAAATCCGAGGATGAATATAGTTTACTAAGGCCTGGAGAAGATAAACCTGTTGGAGGTTTTTTTAAAATAGATATGTCAAGATTTTACCCAAAAGAAGGGGAGGGTAAAATGCAATGTGATCGACAGTTAGAACCAGTGCAACCTATTATAAAGATCTCCGATTAATAATAAATTTAAAATATCAATTCAGGAATAGTGTTATGATAAATCTATTTATAAGGATATGTTTTATATATAGCGTGGTTGTTCTAAGTGGTTGTGTGGCCGGACCTTATGGTGGGGGAATTGCCTTTGTGAATCCTTTTTCTGCAATGGGTGATACTCAAGCAGAGCCGGAAAAGGAAAAACAGTTACCGGAGGTTTATGGTCCACCACAGGTAATTTACCGTATTGATAATGATCGTTACTTTACACTTGAAGAGTATACCCGATGCGAAAATGGAAAAACCTTCTATAACAATAAAGCAAAAGGGATCCATACCCTAATAGCCTCATCATCAGGTTATTTATTTAAAGGTCGACTGTTCTGGCTGTCAACGCGAGACGATTATCTGGCTTTCCCAAAGACGAGGAATGAAAATAAAGCTGTTTGTATAGGATCTGATAAAGGATGTTTAAATCTAATATCAGTAACAACCGATGGCGGAAAAACTCTGCGCTCAGTAACCTATGGTTCATATTCACATGATCCAAATAGGGATACAAAAGACTATGATATGTTGGTTACCGATGATGGGTTTTATATGATTAAATTTTGGTATGGCCTTAGGGATGCTACAAATGGAATTGTTGATAAATGGACATTTAACCCAGCGTCCAAAGATTCACATCCTGCTTACCCTGGAGTGACGGGACCCAATTACCAGGAAGAATTACCCATGGATGATATTTCTAAAGTAGAACAGAAATATATGCAATGTGATCGTAATCTCGAGTCAAAATGATAGTCGTAATGAATATCAAATTATCCATAAAAAGATATCTACACGAAAGAACGAGGGTTATACTACAGATAGTGACACCCCATTATTTTACTCTTACACATTAAAATTCATGCAGGTATTCAATTCACCGAGCAAACATAAATTTTAGCCTTTTAAAATGTATGCGTTAAGAAGGAGGAATGTAAAAACCGTTTGAATAAAGATAGTTGTGAAGGTTTGAATAATCTATTGTGTTATCAACTTACTCAAAGTAGAGATTCTTTATTGAAGAGATAAGATACGTTGATGGAATATAAGTATCATTTGATAAACAAAGTAGAATTAAATGAATCAAGGAGGGGAACTATGATTGATCTATTTATGCGAATTGTTTTGATATATAGCGTGGTTGTTCTAAGTGGTTGTGTGGCCGGACCTTATGGTGGGGGAATTGCCTTTGTGAATCCTTTTTCTGCAATGGGTGATACTCAAGTAGAGCCGGAAAAGGAAAAACAGTTACCGGAGGTTTATGGTCCACCACAGATAATTTACCGTATTGATAAAGATCGTTACTTTACACTTGAAGAGTATACCCGTTGCGAAAATGGGAAAACCTTCTATAACAATAAAGCAAAAGGGATCCATACCCTAATAGCCTCATCATCAGGTTATTTATTTAAAGGTCGACTGTTCTGGCTGTCAAGCCGTGATGATTACTTAGCCTTTCCCATCACAGCAAATAATAATAAAGCGGTGTGTAAGGGATCGGATAAAGGGTGCCTGAATGTTATTTCTGTGACAACAAATGGTGGTAAAACTCTGCGCTCAGTAACATACGGTTCGTATACGCATGATCCTAATGGTAGAACAAAAGGCTATGATATGTTGGTGACTGATGATGGGTTTTATATGATTGAGTATGATTTTCAGGAACGAACTTCGATTAATGCATATGCTCTGAAATGGACATTTAGTCCGGCCACCAAAAAATCTAATCCTGCCTACCCTGGGGTAACGGGACCAATTTATCAACCAGAGTTTTCTTTCGATGTCTCTCATGTTTTTCAAGAAAAAATGCAATGTGATCGTAAATTAGAGCCAAAATTATAGTCGTAAGGAATATAATATGAACAACAAAAAGACGCCTACAAGAAAGGTTGAAGGTTATACTACAGATAATGGCACCCCATTCTTTTACTCTTTGACATCACATAAAAACATTAAAATCAATGCAGAGATTCAACCTCCATTGCAATTACCTGGACTCATTATATTCGTTCATGGCGTAAATTCTGAGGGCGATTGGTATAACTATGCCGAAGAGGCACTATGTGATGGTTTGAATAAAAGGCTGGGACTGACATCTTTGGATAAGAAATTTAAATTGCTGAAGAACAAATATGGAGAATCTTATTGGAATGATGAACAAAATACTTGGATAGTACCTATGCGTAAAATAACTGAAGAAGGCCGTTCCCCAGTTATTCGTTTCTATTGGGGATATCGTGCCGCTGATAATGAAGGCGATAAATACGCAATCCCCCTTAAAAATAAACAGGGCGATAATTATTACGACCTGACGCCGGAACAACGAAAAAGCAAAGGACCCTTTTACTGGGGAGGTGGTCCGTTCCAGAATGGCTGTAACCAGCTGGTCAGTGTATGGAGTGACAAAGGGTTTGATAACTGGCCGTCAGTGCTGGGCATTCCGGTGCCTTTCAGTACACAATTATTGAACGTGGAACATGATAGGCTTCTGACAGCTGCACCTCCACGCCATTATTATGCCCATGCTGCAGGCCGTCTGGCTAAGCTCATTAAAACGATTCGCGATAAACATCCTGAAGATACGGTGACGGTGCTGTCACACAGCCAGGGGACCATGATTGCCTTGGCGGCAGCTGCAATTGAAGCTCCTGATGCACTGTTTGTGATGAATTCACCCTATGCGCTGGATAATGAAATGACAACCTATATTTCTTATCCCATAAATGAAATTATCAGCAAACAAGCCAGAGAAGCGACATTTGCCGATATTGTGAAGAAAGTGGCTGAAAATAAAACGCGTTTAAAGCAGCAAGGATGTGGAAGATTATTGGCCGGAGCCAGCAGCGAGGGTAAAAGCTGGACTCCGACTGGTAAAACTCACAAGGGTATACCAGAGCGCGATAACCACGGCACCACCTGGATTTACTGCAACCCTCATGATCGGGTGATGGGGTCTTCCCCCCTTCGAAGTATTGGCTGGCAGGGTCTGC
This sequence comes from Tatumella saanichensis, assembly GCF_000439375.1. Taxonomy (GTDB): domain Bacteria; phylum Pseudomonadota; class Gammaproteobacteria; order Enterobacterales; family Enterobacteriaceae; genus Tatumella; species Tatumella saanichensis. The sequence goes on along the minus strand of NZ_ATMI01000032.1, from coordinate 5,576 downwards.
CAAACACTGAAAAAAGTCATTTTACTGACTCTCATCCTTTGTTTAAGGCCGCAGGCGACGGCTTATACGTGCGTATGCTTGGACGAAATACTCCTTGCGGCAATGCCCCTGATACTCAAACACACTTTAGCGATCTGGGTGATGGAAAGCCATTTTGGGACAGTACGACCACCGTAATGGAAAAGTTAACCTGGCCTAATCCCGCTAATGGGCAAAAACTGACGATTAATGCACCATTGGTTCCGGAGCCCCTTTCAGCCGGGGAGTTAAATGATTTTGACCAAGATTACCGCAGTAGGGATAAGCAATTCGGTTCAACAGGCTTTGGCTACGGACAAATTGATGTCGAAAGGAATATTCCCGTAGATGCCGACTATCGCTATTACATATCGCTCTATGGCTATTTTGACCAGAAAATGAAGCTCAAAGAATCCTCAGGAATTCAATTACCGGGACCCGGTTCAAAAGAGGATCGCAACAGATACGAAAAACAGTCGAGAGATGAAATGCTCGAAGATATTCGCACTTATGTCCAGCGACCCACTGATCACAGTACGTTACCAGAAGATGAGCGTTTCATGAGTAGAGTCGTTGCTTATGACTTACCCATCGGTTATTGCTGGCATTCCTGGGACAGAGAAAGTCTTGCTGAATTACGCTACCAGGCTGACTGGCTGGAAAGTGATGATTATTACTGGACGGGGAAGCTGACGATCCCTGCTATGCCTGCAATTATAAGAAGGGACGTGGCAAGCGATGCTGTAGAAAAAAGAACCCAGGAAATAGAACGGCTTTATCTCAAAAGATAATACCAATGGCTCATAACGCGTGTATTTTAATTTTAAGGAATGAAATATGGGAAAATTTGCCGTTGTTTTAGGAGATGCCACTACGCATGGCGGTAAAGTTACGTCAGCCTCATCCAGTTTCGATCTCTCAGGGAAGTATGCTGCACTTTTAAATGACACAGTGTCTTGCCCCGAGCATGGCACAAATAAAATTATCGAGTGCGATGTTTCTGCGTATGAAGAAAATGGGCGCGGAATTGTTTTACACGGTTGTAAAACCCAGTGCGGTGCGAGCGTTATCGCAAGCATGCAAGATATGGAGGTTGACTGATGGGATGGTCTCTGCCGGAGGTGCCTGAAAAAGAGCAGGCACCGGTCTGGTCGCCGTGGGTTTGTCTGCTGATTATTATCCTGGGCCTTTTCATTGGGTTGCTTGTAGCAGTGTTGAAATCACCGTCAACAGGGTTACCTTCGTTGAGCAGCGGGTACTGGTTACCACTGACGGCCGGGACATTTGCAGGCATTTTTATGGCTATTGCTCTCTACAGCTTCTGGAGGGAAACGCTGGCAATTGGTGTTTGGAACTGGAATGAATGGTGCCGTAACACTCGTCTGAAGTGGCGCATACGTGCGCACCAACATCACGTCATTCTTAGCCATGTTTTTATCGCTGCCGATACGGGCTGGTTGCCTCGTCTTGCACATACACAAGAAGGAGATAGCGCGGAAACGCCGCCTTTAACGTTGCTACCGGACGCCGCCATTACACCCGGAATTTCACGTTTTGAACAGTTACTTCGTCATCTTATTGCTCAGATAATGCCTTCTATTCGGCGACGATACCCTTCCGGCCCACTCCAGATTATTGTTCAAACTAACGGTAGTGACAAAGACCGTGAATCTCAGGCATTCCATCGTATCTGGACAGCAGGGGCTCCCTCCTGGAAAGTCGAGATTTATTTTCAGGACGGTGACTCATCCTTTGATGACTGGAATCAGTTTGTCGGGTCCACAAAGAGAGCCGTACTGGTGCTGGCGATGCACTATCGGCTACCCGATGATGTTCTACCTGAATTTGCCAGCGCATTATTTTTGATGCCGCCGTCAATGTTAAATCCGAGTGAACAAAAAAATGCGTTACGCCTTTTCCGGGCGATGCCTCTCAACACCCGTACGCTTGCCTCTGAACTTGGTGAATTACGGGATATGGCACTTACACCTGCTGGCAGAAAGCATCTTGTCTGGCACAGTGGACTGGCAGATGCACCTCGACAGTCAATGAGCAGGTTCCTGAATGATCTAGCGATCCCGCTGTATGATGGTGTTGGTACTGGTGGTGTTATTGACTATGACACTGCATGCGCTCGTTATGGTGATCTCGCTGGCTGGGCGATGATTGGTGCAGCCGCGGATATGGCCGCATATGGTCCCACCTACCAGTGGCTTCTTCTTGAAGGTGAAGATGATGCCTGGGCTGTGACGCTCGGAAAAACCGCCCCCGTTCTCGGGAAAGATCGTTTCGTGGTTCCATCCCCGTTTCCCGGGGGATCGGTTCTGATAGCACTACTTTTAAACGTCGGGCTGTATAGCCTGATGATCCACTATTCCCCTTCAATCGCATTCTCCTGGTTTGGGATCACCTTGCTTCTACTGTCGCTGATTGTGACATTCCCTGGGTTAGCCATTTTGCTGCGACATGTTATCGCCCGTCTTCAGCGCCCCGTATTTATAAGGGCTGTACGACAGTCCGGAAAGGAATAGCCGGCATGAAAAAGGTTTCAAAGCCCCTGGGAGCAGGATTACTCATTGTGGCAGTTTTGCTGATGGTGCTCTTTGCTCTTGCACAGACAACGCAGTTGCCCTCCGACAATGGTGGTGATAATTTCTGGTATGTTCTGGCAGGTTTTATAACCCTCACTGTCGCGCTGTGTACCCTGGTCTTTTTTATGTTGTCCAGGCAGCAAAATCCTTCTCCCGTTACGCCTGATGGTGAAAACAGTCACCCTGAAGAAAAATCGTCGGATCAATATGACTTTTCGGCACTGAAAAAATATCTCAAAAGACGTTACTCATCCTTCTGGCGCCACAAAGTTCGTCTTTTGCTGGTCACTGGTGATGAGGCGGCCATCGAACAGCTGGTACCTGGCCTGCAGGACAACCAGTGGCTTGAAGGTCAGCGTACCGTTCTGATTTACGGCGGCAGCCTGACTGTTGAGCCCGATAAGGAAAAATATACCGCGTTGCGTACACTGCGTCGCGGGCGTCCGATTGATGGAATTATTCGTGTAATGAGCGCAGGTCAGTACCTGACCCCACAAATCAGCGATAAGGATTTACGCGGACTGGAAAAAATCAGTGAACTGCTGCGGTATTCCGCTCCGGTGTGGTTGTGGCAATTGTGCGACAGTCAGTGGTCGCAGGCAAAACGCGACCAACAGACGGTAGGGGCCAATTTCCCACTGCGCGCTCAACCAGACGATATTACTCGCCAACTGGAGCAGTTACTGCCGGCCCTGCGAACGCAAGGGATGAGCCAGGTCGCTCACAATAATGGCCACGACTTCCTGCTACGTCTAAGCAAGCACCTAAAAGAGGGGGGTATCGCCCGCTGGGTTCAGCAACTGGAACCCTGGCTCTTTGCGTCACAGCAACGTGTTCCACTGCGTGGCTTGATGTTTAGCTTGCCGGACAGCCAGCCTATGCCTGAGGAAATGGCTAACGTTGAGACATATACTCCGCAATCACACCGCCATGCACTAACCCTGTCTCCAACCTGGCAGGGGATTGTTGATGATTGTACTCAGGTATATGGCCGTCGTGTAGGGATACCTTGGCAACAGACCCTTAATTGGACGCTGCTGGCCATGCTCGGCGTCTGGGGAGCGGGCATGTTGCTATCTTTCGCGGTCAACCGCTCACAGATTATCTCTGTGGCACAGCAAGCGCATGCCCTGGTAGAACATCCCTCGGTCTCGGATGAACAATTGACGGCGCTGTATACCCTGAGAAACGACGCTGGTCGCCTACAGCAGCGTATTCACAACGGGGCACCGTTATATCAGCGCTTCGGTCTAAACCATAACCAGCTGTTATTCGATGCAATGCTGCCTTGGTACGGTGTCGCCAATAACCGTCTGATCCGCGACTCAGCCAATGCGGCGCTGGTACAAAAACTCAGTGCGCTGGCAAACTCAGCCCCCAATAGCGAGCAGCGCGCGGCGCTTTCGAAACCGGGCTACGACCAGCTGAAAGCCTGGCTGATGATGGCCCGTCCTGATAACGTCGATGGCGCGTTGTATGCCCAGACGATGAAAACCGTGCAGCCGACGCGGGTGGGTATCTCCGACGGTTTATGGCAAAGCCTGTCACCGGATTTATGGGCATTCTATATCACTCAACTGCCTAAGCAGCCGCAATGGAAAATAACGCCTGATGAACAACTGCTCAGCCAGAGTCGTCAGGTACTGCTGCAGCAAATTGGTCGCCGTAATGCGGAAAGCACCCTGTACCAGAATATGCTTAAGTCGGTACGCCGTAATTTCGCCGATGTGTCCCTGGAGGACATGACCAGCGGTACCGATGCACGGCAACTGTTCAGCACTGAGGCAGTGGTGCCGGGCATGTTTACCCGGCAGGCGTGGGAAGGGGGATCCAGCAGGCCATCGACAAGGCGGCAAATTCTCGCCGCGATGAAATTGACTGGGTATTGAGTGACAACCGGCAGGCGATTTCCGCCGACCTGTCACCCGCAGCCCTGAAAGCGCGCCTGACACAACGTTACTTCACCGATTTTGCCGGCAGTTGGCTGAGTTTTCTCAATAGTCTGCGGCTTAATCCGGCTAATAATATAGCTGAAGTGAGTGACCAACTCACATTAATGAGCGATGTCCGCCAGTCGCCACTGATTGCCCTGATGAATACCCTTGCTTGGCAAGGGCAGACCGGTCAGCAAAGTAAGGGCCTGTCAGACTCCCTGCTCAAATCGGCTAAAGAGCTGGTCGGTGGGAAAGACACACCCGTGATAGACCAATCTGCCTCTGGCCCACAGGGGCCGCTCGATGAAACCTTTGGCCCGCTGCTTCAGCTTCTGGGTAAAAACACGGGCAACTCGGTAATGTCGGCGGACCCTTCACTGAGCCTACAGACCTACCTGACCCGCATCACCCGCGTACGCCTGCGCCTGCAACAGGTGGCCAGTGCCTCTGATCCACAACTGATGATGCAGACCCTGGCGCAAACCGTCTTCCAAGGAAAAAGCTTGGATCTGACCGACACCCAACAGTATGGCAGTTTGATTTCGGCAAGCTTGGGCGAAGAGTGGAGCGGTTTTGGCAGCACGATGTTTGTGCAACCTTTGACGCTGGCTTGGGAGACTGTGCTTCAGCCCTCCGCCGCCAGCTTGAATGATAAATGGCGCCGTTCGGTGGTGGCCAACTGGCACACTGCCTTTGACGGACGTTTCCCGTTTGCGGCGAGTAAAAGCGATGCCTCCCTGCCGATGTTGGCTGAGTTTATACGCAAAGACAGCGGACGTATTGAGCGCTTCCTGACGACAGAACTTAGCGGAGTGCTACACAAAGAGGGCAGCCAATGGGTGCCGGATAAGGTCAACAGTCAGGGCCTGACATTTAACCCAGCCTTCCTTCGCGCCATCAATCAGCTGAGCCAGCTGTCAGATATTCTGTTCACCGATGGTAGCCAGGGCATCAGTTTTGAGCTGCAGGCACGTCCTGCGCCACAGGTGGTCGAAACCCAGTTGACCGTTGATGGACAAAAGCTGCATTACTT
>NZ_ATMI01000031.1 GCF_000439375.1 Tatumella saanichensis | reverse complement strand
CTAGAGAACAAAGGAGATGGTATCTATCTCGACCACAGCCAGCGCTATCAGGTAACCAATGAGTTTTTGAGTGTCTATAACCGCCTGCTCAAAGGGGAAACAGTCGATTATCAGGGCGAACATATCCGTGTTGAAGGGGCGGAACTGCTGTTCCGTCCAGTGCAACCGGGAGGTCCACAGCTCTATTTTGGGGGGTCTTCTGAACCGGCCATCGACGTCGCCGCTGAGCATGTAGATACCTATCTGACTTGGGGCGAACCCCCAGCCCAGGTGGCGGAAAAACTGGCAGAAGTCAGAGCACGGGCACAGGCGCGCGGTCGTGAGTTAAATTTTGGTATCCGTTTTCATGTGATTGTCCGTGAAACTGAGCAAGAGGCGCGTGATGCCGCAGATAAGCTGATTTCTCATGTGACCGATGAAACCATTGCTGCGGCACAAACTATTTTTTCACGGATGGACTCAACGGGACAGGCGCGGATGCGTGAACTTAATCAGGGTTCTCGTGACAACCTCTACATTTCTCCGAACCTATGGGCCGGAGTGGGACTGGTGCGTGGCGGAGCGGGTACAGCACTGGTGGGTAGCCCAGAGCAAGTAGCTGAGCGGATCCGTGAATATCAGGCATTGGGGATTTCCCAGTTTATCTTGTCCGGTTACCCACATTTGGAAGAGTCACACCGCTTTGCGGAGTTGGTGATGCCATTGCTCAACCTAGATAAACAGTCGGACAATGGCGAGATCCGTTTTAATACCGGACCTTTCGGTGAAAGTATCGGCAATGACTACCGCCCAGGGCAGAAATCCTCTACGGCAACTGCCGAAAAAGCCTAACCCCACCCCATGATATCGCATTAAGCATTGAAAACCCTGCCTGGCCTGTCATGAGGCGGGGTCTCTCACGGGCGCTTTCTGCCGTGATTTTCCTCGAAGCGATGCTGACTTACTGTCCAATGCCACCGTCAGGTGGTTTTTGCAACCGTTGAAAACTGCTATCCTTGGCAGACATTGCCCTGATACTAAGCTAGGGCAATGGTCTGCCCGCAGGATCCGCAGAGGCCAGAAACAGGCACTTTTTGGCCGAGCCTGACCGTTTTCAGTACATCAGTAGCAGAGGAATTGTTATGCGAACACCGCGACGCCGTGTCCGGATTGCCCGTTTTCGAAAGCAGAACCGTAAAAGACATATGCGCCACCGGCAGTCGATCTTCGAATCTGAGTGGCGGCAACAGCGTCAGGTTATGGGCCGGTTACCCAAAGTCGTGGTATTGACCGGTGCCGGTATCTCCGCGGAGTCCGGGATCCGTACTTTTCGTGCCGAAGATGGGTTGTGGGAAGACCATAAGATTGAAGAGGTGGCGACCCCTGAAGGTTTCCGCCGCAATCCACAGCGAGTACAGCAATTCTATAATCAGCGACGTCAGCATCTGGCTTCAGCTGAGGTTGCGCCGAATACGGCTCACCTGGCGCTTGCCCAGCTTGAATCCAAGCTGGGGGACAACCTGCTGCTGGTCACCCAGAATGTTGATAACTTGCACGAACGTGCGGGCAGCCAGCGGGTGCTGCACATGCACGGTGAATTGCTGAAAGTCCGTTGTGAAAATAGCGGGCAGGAAATTAGCTGGAGCGGCGATGTCGGGGAGCTGGACCGCTGTACCTGCTGCCAGTTTCCTTCCCGCCTGCGACCGCATATCGTCTGGTTTGGTGAAATGCCGTTGGGCATGGAAACCATCAACGAGGCGATTGCCGACGCTAACCTGTTTATCGCCATTGGCACTTCAGGGCATGTCTATCCGGCTGCCGGATTCGTCCAAGAAGCCCGTCTTCACGGTGCTCATACCGTAGAGCTAAATCTGGCCCCTAGTGAGGTAAACAGCGAGTTTGCCGAACATCACTACGGCCTTGCCAGTGAAGTGGTCCCCGCCTTTGTCAGTGGTTTATTGGCTTCTCTGGCCCGTTAACCCATCGACCCGGCGCGAGCCGCCGGGTCTTTGCTCTGGTCACGTTTTGTTGGCCGCTGTTACCTTGCTGATTTTCCCCGCTTAATGCCTAGCGACCCCTTAGCACCCAAAAAAATGCCCCCCTAAACGCTGGCATTCAGGGGGGCTAGACTGATAGGGGCGATTACTCGCCAGCTTTCAGTTTCTGATACAGGGTCTCGTAAAGACGGCTGGCATCACCGACATCATCCTGCCACTCACCGGCCTGTAATACACTAGCGGGTGGGTAAAGGGACGGGTCATTAGCCATTGCTGGCGGTAGTAATTTACGGGCTGCTAAATTAGGGGTCGGATAACCGATGGTCTTCGCGACCTGTGCGGCAATATCTGGACGCAGCAGGAAGTTTATCAGTTTAAGGGCTCCGGCTTTGTTTTTAGCGTTGGCAGGGATCGACAGGTTATCCATCCAGAAAATACCGCCTTCCTTCGGCCAAATCATCTGTAAAGGCGTGCCTGCTTGGCGGGCAACATAGGCGGAGCCGTTCCAGATCATGCCCAGATTGACTTCCCCTTCCATAAAAGGATTACCCGGGTTATCCGAGTTAAACGCCAAGACATTCGGCATCAGTTGACGTAACTGCTGATAGGCGGCTTCAATCTGCTTCGGATCTTGAGTATTGCCGGAGTAACCCAGTTTGCGCAGGGCTATCTGGAAGACTTCTCGGGCATCATCAGTCAGTAGCAGGCTTTGTCGGTATTTCGGGTTCCACAGATCCGCCCAACTGGTCACAGTTTTTGGGTCAATGGCATCGGTATTAACCCCAATTGCCGTCGCGCCCCAGATATAAGGGATCGAATAGTCATTATTTGGGTCGAAGGGTTTATTCAGCAGCGCCGGATCAAGATTTTTGAAGTTGGGCAACTGTGACTTATCAATTTTCGCCAGCATCCCCTCTTTACGCATTTTTGCCACGTAGTAGGAAGAAGGCACCACCAGATCGTAGGCACCGTCTTTCCAGGTTTTCAGCTTGGCATACATGCTCTCATTCGACTCATAGGTTGAGTAAATGACTTTGATACCGGTCTCTTTGGTAAACTGCTCCAGCAGCCCGTCGGGCACATACTCGGTCCAGTTGTAGAAATACAGCGTTTTACTGTCATCGGCCTGGGCCGTAGAAAGGCTAAATGCTGTGGTCAGCGCCACCAGAAGTAAGGACAATTTTTTCATTACAGGCTCCGGGGATAATTATTTTTTTTCACGAGTCAGCCATTGGCTGCAGGCAACCATAACCAGCGATAAGCAGAGAAGCAATGTGGCTAAGGCATTCACTTCCGGTGAAACACCGACTTTGACCATCGAATAGATTTTCAATGGCAGGATCTCAAAAGTCGGTCCGGTGACAAACGAGGACACCACCACATCATCCATCGACAGGGTAAAGCTCAGTAGCCAGCCAGCGGCGATAGCCGGTAACGCCAGCGGCACGATGATACGCCGCAGGGTCGTCAGTTCATTGGCTCCCAGGTCTTTGGCCGCTTCTAGCATACGCAGATCGAAGCCCTGTAACCGCGAGAACACGGTGATCACCACAAATGGCAGACAGAAAGTGATGTGGGCGATCAGCAGCGTCCAGAAGCCCAGAGAAATCCCCAGCAGCATAAACAGTACTAGCATGGAAATGGCCATCACAATATCCGGCGACATCATCACCACGAACAGCATGCCATTGACTAGTGGTTTACCGCGGAAACGATAATGGTAGAGTGCGACGGCGGTGAGACTGCCGAGCAGGGTGGCACAGGTGGCGGAGATCACCCCAAGTAATAACGAATGTTGGGCGGCCTGTAGCAGGCTGTCGTTATTCAGCAGAATATGATACCAGCGGGTGGTCCAGCCCTGCCACTCAATACCAAAACGTGACTGGTTAAAGGAATTGATGACAAGAATGCCGATGGGAATGTAAAACCAGGCATAGATCACCGACATAAAGCCATTGCGTAACCAACGAATTAGCATGTCAGCGCCCCCCGTAGAAAATCAGGTGCCGGTTGACGTTGGGCGCAGTGCCCGGATAGTAAGATATTGTTGACCACTCGTGTATTTGCCTCACCTGCCTTGATACAGTGCATCTGTGGAATAAGGCCGCGCATTCTACATGATTTTAGCGCAAAGCACGAATCTGACGCGGTAAGAGCGGCCCCCCTTTGCTGGAGGCTACCGGTCGGTACGCTCACAAGCCCAAGGACAAGCGGCTGAAAACAGAATGACGCCACCGCAGCGGGTCAGGGTCACCTGCTGGAATAACCGCTTCAACTGTTCAGCAAGCTGTGCCTCGGTGGGGCAGAAAGAGCTAAAGCGCCCACGCCGTTTCTGCCTATCCAGTAGCCAGCGACCTGCAAACCGGTGATCTGCTGGGTCGGGACTGATAAGGGTACCATAGATCCCGCCGTGTGAGGTCAAGAGGCGGCTGACATCCGTTAGCAGCCTGATGACGCCCTCATGATCCGTCGGCAACTGATGCAGCACATCAAACAGTGACACGGACTCAAATCGTTGATGTAGTGCAGCCGGTAGCGGCTGACGGAGGTCATGTTCAATCAGCTGATCGATGCGCGCCGGACCAATGGAACGCCGCGCCAGTTGTAGTCGCAGTGGATCAGTATCCAGCAGACTAAGCTGACGGACAGTCATACAGTGCTTTGGATAGAAACCGTTACCGGGGCAGATATCCAGATGGCGGGGGGAGAGATGTTGGCGATAAAAGTTTAAACGGACCGGCAGCGCCGGACAGCGCCAGAAAAAGCGCTGGATAATCTGACGTTGCCACCGGTCACTCAGGCGCAGGGCTAAGGACTGGTAGTGGCTGGGATTGTGCGTGCATGGCATAGGATCACTCCCTGTGATTATGCGACGGAAAGAGGTTTCCGTCCTCCACGCTTAAGCGGGTTGTGGTCAACCCTGGCTACCACAAGCCCGCTTATATTATCAGCGTCAGCGGCCGATCCCTATTATTTTCTTATTCATCACCCGAGCCGAGCGCCAGTAGAGCAGTAGCATCAGGCCCATCAGCATGGTCATAATCACGCTGGTTGCCGCGCCAAATGGCCAGTCACGCAACGTCAGGAACTGGGTTTTGATCACATTACCGATCAGCAGATTTTTTGCACCACCCATCAAGTCAGAGACATAGAACATTCCCATGGCGGGGATAAACACCAGTAACGAACCGGCAATGATACCGGGCATGGTCAGCGGCAAAATAATCCGCATAAAGGTTTGTAAACGACCCGCTCCCAAATCCCGTGCCGCCTCCAAGCAAGGTTTATCCAGCTTTTCTAAACTGGAGTAAAGCGGCATCACCATAAAAGGCAGCAAAATATACACCAATCCGAGGATCACCGCTTGCGGGGTATACATGATCCTCAGTGGATGGTCGATAATGCCCGCCCATAATAATCCACTGTTCAGCCAGCCGCGGACACTGAGGAAGATTTTCAGCGCGTAGATGCGGATCAGCGAGTTCGTCCAGAAGGGCAGGATCAACAAAAACAGCATAATTGGCCGACATCGCGCCGGTAGGCTGCTGAGTCCCCAGGCAAACGGGTAGCCGAGCAAAAGGCAGGCGACGGTGGCAATAAACGCCATATTCAACGAATGCAGCAGCACATCGATATACAGCGGGTCTGTCAGCCGATGATAATTATTCAGGGTAAAGACCGCACGAATAAAGTGATTATCATCGCGCGTCAGAACACTGGCGGCGATGATCAGCAGGTTGGGTGCCAGCACAAATAATACCAGCCAGGCGGTGATCACTCCGACCACCAGGGTCTGGAAGCGGTTACGCATCAGCTTCATAGGGCAGTACAACCTCCCAGTGATCGACCCAGCTTACGGTCACTTTCTGATTTAGTAGATAATCGAAATCGGGATCATCCTCATTGAAGAATTCACTCACGGTAACCGTCTGACCGTCGTCCAACTCCACCACCGACTCCAAGGTACTGCCCTTGTAGTTACGTTCGCGGATGTAGCCGGTCAGCCCTTGAGCACCATCTTCACTGGCCGCTTCGTCAATACGCAAGTCTTCCGGACGGAGCAGCACATGCACGGCATCGCCGACGTTGACCGGGAACGGACACTGTACTTGGTAGTGACGACCGCGGATCATCACTTGGGTATCACCTGTTTCACCGCAGGCGGTGACTACCGCATCAAACAGGTTTATCTCGCCGATAAAGCGAGCCACAAACAGGTTAGCGGGGTCTTCGTAGATGGCCCGCGGGGAACCGTCTTGTTCGATCTTACCGTCGCGCAGTACCACGATACGGTCAGACATGGTCAGCGCTTCTTCTTGGTCGTGGGTGACAAAGATAAAGGTGATCCCCAATTTGCGTTGCAGTGCCTTCAACTCATTTTGCATTTGCTTACGCAACTTGTAGTCCAGTGCCGACAGTGATTCATCGAGCAACAATACCCGTGGACGATTAACCACCGCCCGAGCGATAGCCACCCGTTGCTGTTGCCCGCCAGACAATTGAGAAGGGCGGCGGTCAGCGAAATCCTGTAAACGCACCATCGCTAAGGCTTCATTCACCCGCGGTGTGATCTCGGCGGCTGGGGTCTTCTGCATACGAAGACCAAACGCCACGTTATCAAACACACTCATGTGCGGAAACAGCGCGTAACTCTGGAAGACAGTATTGATATGGCGTTTTTCTGCCGGCAGCTGAGTGATGTCCTCATTATCCAGGGTGAGGGTACCCTGGTCGGCGGTCTCAAGACCGGCGATTAACCGCAGAATGGTGGTTTTACCACAGCCAGAAGGGCCCAGCAGAGTAATAAACTCGCCGTTACCGATGGTCAGGTCGAAGTCAGCGATCACCGACTTACCGTCAAAAGCTTTACTGATGCCAGAAAGCGTAACCAGCGCTTGTTGCGCGCGTGTTTGCGTCATTTTAGTCACTCAGTTGAAATGAGGGCCGAATAGCAACGCCACCGCTGGCGGCGTGCTACAAGTAAGCGCGGGATGATACCTGAATTATCTCTGATTGCCAGAGAAACAGCCGTGCTTTACCGAGTCTTCCGGAATTTCTGCGGTTGCACTCACTGCCGAGTATTTCTGGGATGCTGTGCGTCTCACTGGACAGCTTTATGACCTCGAACAAGATCTGCCCTGCCAGGCAGGGCAATAATGGTCAGGTGTTGACTAAGGAGCGTCAGATGGAACCGTTAACTGAAAGATTTTTAGAGTATCTGCAGATCGGATCGCATAAACAACGGCTAGCTTGTCTCACCGAAGAATTAACGGCGTTGGGATGCACGGCCATTCTCACGGACCAATATGGCAACTTGACCGCGACCCTGAAGGCTAATAACCAAGGTGAAGCACCCATCGTCGGGCTAATTGCCGTCTTGGACAGCAGAGGTGATCGCGGTCCTACACGGCATCCACAGTTGGTAGAAAACTACCGTGGCGGCGACATTGCCCTTGGACGGGGAGAACGGGTGTTGTCGCCGGTAGAAGTGCCGGTGCTGCATCAGTTGCATGGGCATGGACTATTGACCACCGATGGTGAAGTGCCCCTTGGCGTGGATAGCAACGCTGGGCTTGCGGTACTTCTGACCGCCTTGCAGACCCTCATCTCTCGACCCCATGGCCCGTTGCGGCTGGCTTTTCTCAGCGATGTCCAAACCAGAGAAGGTGCCTTTGATCTTCAGGGGTTTGGAGCCGACCTCAGCTATCTATTGCAGGGCAGTGACCAGTGGGGTGTGATGGTCGAAAGTGTTAACGCTGCCGAGGCTCGGATTAAAATCAGCAGCCAGGCGCGGGCGGTGGGTCAAGACATTGCCAAACACAACGCCTGTGAACTGGCTTGGGAATTTCATCAAGCACTGCCGCTAAAACAGAAATCCGGCCTCCTCGATGGGCAGCAGGGGTTCTGGCATCTTCAGTCGATGAAAAGTAGTCAGACTCGTGCCGAACTGCACTATCAGTTGTGTGATGTTGATGACCAAAAATTTGTGCAGCGTCAGCATCTATTGCAACAGATTGCCGACCAGATGCAGCAGCGTTATCCGCAGCGGGTCAGCGTCAACGTCGGATTGAGACAAATCGGCCTTAATATGCGGGATCAATTGGCTGCTCAGCCACTATTGGCCGCATTGGCAGAGGAAGCTTTGCGGCAATGTGGCATCAGCCGACCTTTGGCGGCGCTAAATCCCCAGCCAGCAGAGACAATGTCTCACCTGCAGGGCTTACCTTGTCCACGCCTGTTTACCGGTGCGTTCAATGCTCCGTCTAACGAAGAATTTGTCTCACTACAAGTGATGGCGCAAAGTGTCGAGGTGGTGATTGCCCTAGCGACGTTGGCGATGGGCCAAAGTTCGGTAACCCGGGTGGTGTAAAGGTCAGCTTTAAGGCTGCGTGTGGGGCAAGTAGGGGCAGCTTATACAATGTGCCGCCCAGGTTAGTAGGCGGCAGCACGGTGAGTTACTCTTCGTCGGCGAAGTACCAGTAGCCACTGTTGACCAAACCGGTCAGTTGACTGAGGAACGCGGGGTCTTGCAGGGCATCACCAAAATCATCCGCTGACAGTTCACTGTTATTGGCTAAGGCCAATAAGGCCTGCGGCCAAGCGGAGCTAAAACTTTCGCCATTAATAAACACGGCGTCACCACACTGCAGCACCCGTAGGCCTCCGAGGCGGTTTAGCGGTGCACCTTCACGCAGTGCATCGAGGATTTCCTCCGGCTGATAAGGGGGTTCCGGCGGGGCGACATCCAGTTCGTGGCGTGATTGAGAGATAAATTCACCGAACCACTGATTAAACGATGCCGGTTCTTGGATAAGCGAAAGCATCATGCCGCGAATACGATCGGTCTCTTGGGGCAGGATCTGTGATGGCTGTTGGCGCAATGGCAGGTCCGGATCGGCATAACGATGGGTACCTAGCTCGTTGGCCAGCATATAGTCGGCAAAGCTACTAAGCAGCTCTTTACCGGATGGTGCACGGAACCCCACTGAATAGTTAAGGGTATTTTCCAACGAATATCCTTCATGCGGGAACCCTGGCGGAATATAGAGGATATCGCCAGGCTCCAGCACTTCATCAATGATCGCCTCAAACGGCTCGACCTGTAGCAGATCTGGATGCGGGCAATGCTGTTTTACCGGCAGATTGTTGCCGACCCGCCAGCGACGACGACCACTACCTTGAATAATGAATACATCATACTGATCGAGGTGCGGGCCGACACCGCCGCCCGGCACCGAGAAGGAAACCATTAGGTCATCCATACGCCAGTCTGATAGGGCACGGAATGGCTGCATCAGTGCGGCAGAGGGAGCATGCCAATGGTCAACGGCCTGCACTAGCAACGACCAGTGAGTTTCGCCAAGGTGATCAAAACTCTCGAAGGGTCCGTGGCTGACCTGCCATTTATCCTGTTGCTGACTGACCAGGCGGCTGTCGGTTTCATTCTCCATCGCCAGACCGGCCAGTTCATCCGGGGTGATCGGGTCAGTAAAGCCGAGAAAACCCTGTTTGATCACCAGCGGCTTTTTCTGCCAGTAAGTGGCCAGAAACTCCGGCCAGTTGAGGGAAAGCTGATAGTCCATAGACACCTTCGGTAGTACGCAAATGATGGCGCCAGTATATCAGTCTGTAGCGCCTCACGTCTGAGCAATTTAAAGTTGCTGCTCGCGAAAAATCACTTCCATCCGCGTCCCACCCAAATGGCTGGCACCGATAATGATTTCACCTTGATACCGATCGACGATCTCCCGTGCGACCGCCAGGCCGATCCCCTGGCCGGGGCGCAGGGTATCCGCCCGCTGACCGCGCTGGAAAATCAAATCACGTTTACTGTCGGGGATCCCAGGGCCGTCATCATCAATATACAGATGCAAGGCATGATCCGTTTGCCGCGCGGTGATCTCGATAAACTCTAGGCAATATTTACAGGCGTTATCCAGCACGTTGCCCATCACTTCCATAAAGTCATTCTGATCACCGCAGAAGGTGATCTCCGGTGAAATGTCCAGCCGTAGATCAACCCCTTTCAGGTGGTAAACTTTATTCAGTGCCGAGCAGAGGCTGTCCGACAGTGCCGGTACGGAGTGCAGATCCCGTTGCAGCGGGTTGTGATCCGCCTGCAGACTGGCGCGGTGCAGGTAGTAGCCGATCTGCTGGGAGATACGACTGATCTGCTCCAACATCACCGGTTCAGCCTCCTCAAAACGGGTGGCGGAGGCACCTCGTAATGAGCGCAAGGTACTCTGTAACACCGCCAGCGGGGTTTTCAGGCTATGGGTCAGGTCGGAGAGAGTGTTGTGCGAACGAATACCGCGCTGACGTTCATTATTCAACAACAGGTTAAGGTTTCGCACTAGACTGCGCAGCTCCTGCGGTGGCGTCGGATCGAGACTGTCACGCTGGTTGGTCTCCAACTGGTGTATTTGCGAGGCCAAGTGACCAATCGGTTTCAAGCTCCAACGGGCCGCTAGCCAGAGTAATGGGATCACCAGTAGCAGGTTGGCGGCCAGCACATAGCTAAACCACATCCACACCACATCACTGTGCTGCAATTCCTGCGGGATCGAGTCCACCACGACGATAGTCAGGGCGGGCAGGGTCGGCGTGGCATCATAGCGGCTGACGGCTACCGAGTGGGTAAAGGTATCGTCGCTGTCCAATTCCCTAATTTTACGTTGTGCTTCGCGGTTATTGCCTATCGCCTCTTGGCTGATACGGTTACTGGTGTCTATTTCATAGAAGTCATTTTTCATTAGCCAGCCGGGGCGGATGCGGGAGCGAATTTCTGGCACATCCCGCTGTTGCCACAGCAGACGACCGTGTTCATCGTAGATAAACACCAGCGTCGGGAAGTTGAGCTTGATACGCTCTGGCTCGGCAATAGTTAGTTTGTTGTCCTGCCACTGGGCGAGGGTGAAAAACAGGTTACTTTCGCCACGCAGCACGCGATAGGTGTTGTTATCGAAGCCGATAGCATAGCCGATCACCGCGACACCACCGTATGACAGCGACAGAAACAGCACCAACACCGAAGCGGCTAACAGAAAACGGCCGCGCAGTGACATCGGGCCACGTAAAAATGGGCGGCGTGAATTATCGGCAGTCAAACCGGTAACCCTGACCACGGACCGTGATAATTACTTCTGCATCATATAATTGCTGAATTTTTTTACGCAGACGTCCCATCAGTACATCGATAGTATGACTTTCTCGCAATTCGGCATCCGGATAGAGTTGCAGCATCAGCGACTCTTTACTCACCACTTTACTGGCGTTACGGATCAGGGTTTCGACAATGGTATATTCGAATACTGTCAGCCTGACCGGCTGTTGATTAACCGTTAGTTCTTTGCGCGAAAGATCGACACTGAACGGGCCAATATCGATGGTTTGCGAGGCATGGCCACTATTACGGCGCATCAATGCCTGTAAACGGGCCGCCACTTCTTCAATATGAAAAGGTTTGGTGACATAGTCATCGGCACCGGCCTCCAGCGCCTCGACCTTGGCTTGCCAGCCTTCACGGGCAGTCAGTACTAGGATTGGCTGCTTAACAGCATGGCTACGCCAGCGACGGATCAGGGCCATACCATCTTCTCCCGGTAAGCCGAGATCGATCAGGGCGACATCAGGGTCGTGTTCACTGAGAAAGTAATCGGCCTCACGGGCATCTTCGGCAGCATCAACTTGATGGCCCATATCCCGTAACTGCACCGTTAAATGGTGACGTAATAAGGCATTGTCTTCGATAACCAGCACACGCATAACCCTAACTCCACAGACAGATATTCTGCGGTCAGTATACGTGAAATCAATTCAACGGGGGATGAACACAGGCCGGGATTTCCGACCTGTGGGGAGAAAAATTACTTCAGGTCATCAACCAGTTTAGCCGCGTGGCCGATATAGTTGGCCGGGGTCATGGCTTTCAGGCGGGTTTTTTCTGCTTCAGGCAAATCCAAGCCATCGATAAACTCTTGCATCCCTTTGGCATCGACACGACGGCCACGGGTCAGCTCTTTCAGTTTCTCGTAAGGCTTCTCAATACCGTAACGGCGCATCACCGTTTGTACTGGCTCGGCCAGCACTTCCCAGTTGCGATCGAGTTCCTCCAGCAAACGGTCCGCATTTACTTCCAGCTTGGAGATACCTTTCAGGGTAGACTGATAGGCAATCACGGCATAACCGATACCTACACCTAGGTTACGCAGTACCGTCGAATCGGTCAGGTCACGCTGCCAGCGAGACACCGGCAGTTTAGCGGCCAAGTGTTGCAACACAGCATTAGACAGGCCGAGGTTGCCTTCAGAGTTTTCAAAGTCAATCGGGTTCACTTTGTGCGGCATGGTAGAGGAGCCGATTTCACCGGCAATGGTTTTCTGCTTAAAGTGGTTCAGTGCAACATAACCCCAGATATCTCGGTCAAAGTCGATAAGGATAGTATTGAAACGGGCAACACAGTCGAACAATTCAGCGATATAGTCGTGTGGCTCGATCTGCGTAGTGTACGGGTTCCACTGAATACCCAGTGAAGTCACAAAGGCTTCACTCAGCTGATGCCAATCCACTTCCGGGTAGGCCGACAGGTGAGCGTTATAGTTACCTACGGCACCGTTGATTTTACCTAACACTTCAACCTGTTCCAGTTGACGGATCTGGCGGCGCATACGGTAGGCGACGTTAGCCATCTCTTTACCCATCGTCGACGGGGAGGCTGGCTGACCGTGGGTACGAGACAGTAATGGCAGGTCGCGATACTCCGTTGCCAGGCCTTCGATAGCCTGAGTCAGCTGATTCCAGTAAGGCAGGATCACTTCACGACGTGCAGTTTCCAGCATCAAGGCGTGAGACAGGTTATTGATATCTTCGGAGGTGCAGGCAAAGTGAATAAACTCAGAGACCGCGTGCAGGGCAGGGACAGCAGCCACTTTCTCTTTTAAGAAATATTCAACTGCTTTCACATCATGGTTAGTGGTGCGCTCAATGGTTTTGATGCGTGCGGCATCTTCTTCGCTGAATTCAGCGACGATTTTATCAAGGAAAGCGTTTGCGTCGGCGTCAAATGCAGGAACTTCCTTGATTTCTGCGGTTGATGCCAGTTTTTGTAACCAGCGAACTTCAACCTGTACACGAAATTTCAGTAAACCAAACTCACTGAAAATCGCACGCAGCGGGCTGACTTTGTCCCCGTAACGTCCATCAACAGGGGAAACGGCGGTCAGTGCGGATAATTCCATCAGTGCAACTCCTGAATCATTATAAAAGCAGTAAGGCTGTCGCCGTTAAACACCGGGCGACAAACGGGATAAAATAGTTTTCGCTTCATCGACGATGCGTGAGCGACTGAACATCAGTTGCAGGCGGCTTCCACCGACCTGTTGCCACAGCACGGCCGAGCGGATACCGCATAACAGTGCCGCGCGGACTTTACTCTGCACCTGCGGGTTTTGTAGCACTGCAGAAGAGCCGGTCACTTGGATACGCGGCCCCACAGGGCTGATAACATCAACGTAAATGCCGGCTATTGCCGCGGTAATAGTTTCAGATCCCAGTCCGTAAAACTGTAACTGACGATCTAATTTGGCGATCCGATCGGTCAGTTCTGCCATCGCCTTGCGGTTTTTCGCAAGCTTACGTTCTAACATCAGCAGGCTTAGGGTATAGCGGGTAATATCGGCACCGGCCCCTTGGCGGGATGGGTTATGCAACACTGCAATCAGTGATTCTAGCCCGAAGCGCAGATTCTCTTCCTTTTGGCCAAATACCGCCAGGGTATTCGGTGGATTAAGATCAAGCAGACTGCGCAGCGACACCTCAAACACCGGTTGTGGGCAATGTCCCTGATGGGCCAGTTGTTGAGCCAAATGGGCTGCCTGGCAGACCCCGGCCAGTGCCAGGGTGATATCATAGTTATTTTTAGCCACCGTGATCCCGGTCTCTTAGGCTGTAGGTAAGGGTAGGCGCTGCTCGATCACGCCGCCACCGAGGCAAACTTCACCTTGGTAGAACACCGCTGACTGTCCTGGCGTGACCGCGGCCACTGGCTCGTCAAAGCGTACTTCGATGGTATCTGCAGACAGCGGGATGATCTGACAGGGGATATCCGTCTGGCGATAACGGGTTTTTACCGTACAGCGTAGAGGTTCGGTGATCGGCTGGCGATCCACCCAATCCAGCTGACGGGCGACCAGTCCCACTGACATCAGTCGAGGATGTTCGGCACCTTGAGCGACGATCAGACGATTATTGGCGACGTCTTTATCCACCACATACCAGGGGTTATCGTTGCTGTCTTTAAGCCCACCGATACCCAGACCTTTACGCTGGCCCAAGGTGTGATACATCAGACCCTGATGTTCACCGAGAACCTGGCCGTCAGTGCTTTCGATGATCCCTGGCTGTGCAGGCAGATAGCGGCCAAGGAAATCACGGAATTTGCGCTCACCGATAAAGCAAATACCGGTAGAATCTTTTTTACGGGCGGTGACCAAGTCCAGCTCTTTAGCGATGCGGCGCACTTCCGGTTTTTCCAACTCGCCGACCGGGAACAGACTTTGAGCTATCTGCTGGTGGCTAAGGGCGTACAAGAAATAGCTTTGATCTTTATTGCTGTCCAAGCCGCGCAGCAGCAGGCTTTTGCCGTCTTTATCTTGGCGACGGACATAGTGGCCGGTGGCAATCAGATCCGCACCCAGATCTTCAGCAGCAAATTCCAAAAAGGCTTTAAATTTAATTTCTTTGTTGCACAGAATATCCGGGTTAGGAGTGCGTCCGGCTTTGTACTCTTCGAGAAAATGCTCAAAGACATTATCCCAGTACTCGGCAGCAAAGTTAATTTTATGCAGTTTGATGCCCAGTTTGTCGCAAACGGCTTGTGCGTCAGCCAAATCTTCGGCTGCGGTGCAGTACTCTTCACCGTCATCCTCTTCCCAGTTTTTCATAAACAGGCCTTCGACCTGGTAGCCCTGCTGCATCAGCAGCCAAGCAGAAACGGAAGAATCAACGCCGCCGGACATACCGACGATTACTTTTTTTTGACTTTTGTCAGACATGACCTACTCACACAAGACACATTTAAAGAAAACCGGCGACATATCCTATCACGCTGCCTGGGTTTACGCATCCCCACTGGCGGGCCAATTGAAGGCGTTGACCAGGCTTAGCGGGTAACGCTGGCCCTGCTGCCAACAGCGGACACTTTCGGCGACCAGCGGCGAACGTAGATGGTTCGCGCCTAGCACCTCATCTGGGGATAACCAGTGACAGCCGCTAATATCAGCGTCTAGGGGAGTGGCGAGCGCACAAAAGGAGAGGTCCAGTCCGAACAGAAAGCGAATAAACGGCGTTTTATCTGGGGCTATCCACTGGTGCACTCCGAGAAAATACTCGGGTATTGCCTGAATACCGGTCTCTTCGTACAGCTCTCGTTGGGCCGCCTGAAGCAGCGTTTCTCCGGCCTCCAGATGACCGGCCGGTTGATTAAGGGTCGGTAGGCCGTTCACCCACTCCTCAACCACCAGTAATCTGCCTTCAGCCTGCACCAAGCAGGCGACAGTAATATTCGGATGAAACATAATGGCTCCTTAACGCCCCGTGGCTATGGTTTAGCGGTTGCCTGGCGGTGGCACATCTCGCCATTGACCTTGTGGTAATCCCTCTAACGAATAGTCGCCGATAGCATATCGAATAAGCCGTAGGGTGGGATAACCGATAAACGCTGTCATCCGCCGCACCTGGCGGTTACGACCTTCATACACTGTGATCTTCAGCCAGCAAGTAGGGATAGTTTTACGTTCGCGCACTGGCGGCTGACGTGGCCACAACCAATTTGGTTCTTCGACGTGCTCAACACCCGCCGGCAATGTCGGCCCATCTTTTAATGTGACGCCATCACGCAGCCGTTGCAGATCCTCATCCCTGGGTTCGCCTTCTACTTGGACAAAATAAATTTTAGGCGTGCGTTTACCCGGCTGTGTCAGCTTGGCCTGCAATTTACCGTTATTGGTGAGCAACAGTAGCCCTTCACTGTCACGATCTAAGCGACCGGCAGCATAGACGCCGGGCACAGGAATAAACGCTTTTAAGGTCTGACGCCCCCCCTCATCGGTAAACTGCGGCAACACATCGAACGGCTTATTAAACAGTATCACCCGTGCTGGCCCATTGTTGGCCGGAGAGGTCGCTGGGCGTGAAGAAGGACGTCGAGTTCGGGATCGATTATGCATAACTTTTAACTTTGATGGACTTCACAGAAGTATAACCTGAAGCGGGGCACACCAACAGCGGCCAAAGTGCCGCCTGACGGCGTTCTCTAAAATAATTGTTTACTTTACGAGCACTTACATTTCGTCATTTTATCGACTCGACTTAGCCGCACGGCTAAAATTATTCCGCACACTCCAAATAAAATGCTTATCACCGAAGGAAAATTGCGGTAATACTCTTAGCTTGTGTGTTATCCGAATCAGGCAGACTGCTCGTTTTTTTTTGCAAGCTATTGCAGGCATATTCAAGTAGTATGATCCGGCATCTTACAAATCATTAACATAAAAATCGCTCGAAGGAGAGGTTGATGGAAAGCAAAGTTGTTGTTCCGACGGAAGGTCAAAAGATCACTCTGGATCAGGGAAAACTCGTTGTCCCCAATAACCCGGTGATCCCTTATATTGAGGGTGACGGTATCGGTGTTGATGTATCGCCTGTAATGTTGAAAGTCGTTGATGCTGCCGTAGAAAAGGCCTATCAGGGCAAACGTAAAGTCTCTTGGATGGAAATTTATACCGGTGAAAAATCGGTTGAACTTTACGGGCAAGATGTCTGGTTACCTAAGGAAACCCTGGATCTGATCAAAGAGTATCGCGTCGCCATTAAAGGTCCACTGACGACCCCGGTAGGTGGTGGTATTCGTTCATTGAACGTGGCACTGCGCCAGCAACTAGATTTGTATGTATGCCTGCGTCCGGTACGCTACTACCGTGGCACGCCAAGCCCATTAAAGCGCCCTGAAGATACCGATATGGTGATCTTCCGTGAAAATTCCGAAGATATCTATGCAGGTATCGAGTGGAAAGCCGGCAGTGCCGAAGCGGACAAAGTGATTAACTTTCTGCGTGAAGAGATGGGTGTTAAGAAAATCCGTTTCCCAGAGCAGTGTGGTATCGGTGTCAAACCGTGTTCCGAAGAAGGAACTAAGCGTCTGGTCCGTGCAGCGGTAGAATACACCATTGCCAATGACCGTGACTCTCTGACCCTGGTGCATAAAGGTAACATCATGAAATTCACCGAAGGCGCTTTCAAAGACTGGGGCTATCAGTTAGTGAAAGAAGAGTTCGGTGGTGAGTTGCTGGATGGTGGCCCGTGGATGAGCTTTAAAAACCCGAACACCGGCAAACAGATTATCGTTAAAGATGTCATTGCTGATGCCTTCCTGCAACAGATCCTGCTGCGTCCTGCCGAATACGACGTTATTGCCTGTATGAACCTTAACGGTGACTATATCTCTGATGCCCTGGCAGCACAGGTGGGCGGTATCGGTATTGCTCCGGGCGCAAACATCGGTGACGAATGCGCACTGTTTGAAGCTACCCACGGTACCGCACCAAAATACGCGGGCCAAGACAAAGTCAACCCAGGCTCAGTGATCCTCTCAGCAGAAATGATGCTGCGCCACCTCGGCTGGACCGAAGCCGCTGACTTAATCATTAAGGGAATGGAAGGGGCTATCGCCGCTAAAACCGTGACCTATGACTTCGAACGTCTGATGGACGGCGCTAAACTGCTGAAATCCTCAGAATTCGGTGACGCGATCATCAGCCACATGTAATCCCCCCGCATCGTAATACTTAAGCACGGGTTCAGAGATGGACCCGTGTTTTTTTTGCCTGTCACCCCGTTCCCCAAAAATTCCCCAAAACTGTTTCACTTTATCTTTTTAACTCAATGAAATATATGGGAAATTTAGAACCGCTTTCCCCAAAATTTTTCCAAAAGTATTTAACTGTATTTAACTGTATTTCACTTATAGGGTGAGTAAGGGGCTGATTTTTAGGGGAAGGGGGGTGACACATCGGGTGGAGAGGGGGCTGTAGGAGGGCTGTGTGAGGGATGGGGTTGAGGAGTATTTTTGGGGTGGGGGGGGGCAGGTATGTGATAAGAGGGATACTGAGATTTACATACGATTATCCGCTCTATTCTAACATTAACCCTTGAGGAGAGTTTAGAACCATCATATGATGATTATTATTAATTTTGATATACCCATGGCACTTCAAGTTGCAGGAACTTGAGCCAAAAGCAACATTAAGGGTAACTTTTTTTGAGTACCACCATCCTGCACCTTAAAGTTACTTGGGTACAGTTGTATTCAATGCTAATACTTTATGAATATAAAAGATAAAATCAAAGCCCTCGCTAACTACTCGTGGTGAAGTTCGCTGGGAATACACATATTAAAACACTCTGAGCATTTAGAGGTATTTTAAATTAACTATAATGATTGAGCTGAAGATGAAATTTAAAGTGCTGCCTGCGGGAAGTGCGTCCCCGATTGACAAAGCTAACTGCGCCTATTTAATCACTGACAGTTGGGATGACTGGTTTGAATTCTCCACAATGTATACATTGGTTTATATCAACTCAAATAACGAAAAAAATGTTATCGGCTCTACTAAAATAGGCCAGTTTAATATGACCCGGGGTCAAAGCAGGCCAAGTATTCCAGAAGATTTCGAAAAGCTCGATGAGAATTTCTTCTCCGTAGGTCAAGATGACAGTTTTTATGAAGTGTTGAATGACCTTGGGGGGAATATTAGAAATGAAATATTATCATCTCTTAATGACATTGCTCTCAATGAAGATATCTATGAAAAAGCAATTAATGAACGAGTGACTAGCATTTCTCTTCTTCGAACTGTCAGTTATACATCAATCAAGGGTCAGTTCCGTCGACTTGCAAAAGGTGGTGCTCGGCTATCAAAATACTCATTTTCATATAAGTCACCGGTGATGAAGGGCACAGTCTCTGACAGAATTGATTTAAGCTTTGAAGTTGTGCCAGAAAGTAACCCTCCAACAAACATTCATGTGCTAATTGGAAGAAATGGTGTTGGGAAAACGCATTTAATGAATAATATGATCAGTTCATTGATTGATGAAACTTCTACCCCATCAAAAGTTGGTGAGTTTTCATCAAAAGATCAACTGGCTGGTGAGCTTTTCTCTAACGTAGTATCAGTTACTTTTAGTGCTTTTGATGAAACAGAACCATTACCAGAGAAAAAAAATAAATCAACTGGAATTCAGTTTTCATATGTAGGTCTTAAAAGAGTAAAAAAAGGTGATGAGAAAAACCTTCCACCCAAAAGCCCTATAATATTAAAAAATGAATTTGTAAAAAGTATGCTTTCTTGTAAGGCTGGAGGGAGGGTTGAACGCTGGAAAAGAGCAGTGGATAAACTGGAGTCGGATCCAGTATTTTCTGATGTTAATGTGGCCTCAATATTAAATAAGCAAGACGAAGATGAGTTTAAATATATAGCTGGAGAAATATTTAAAAATTTGAGTTCAGGGCATAAGATTGTATTGCTAACCATCACTAGGCTTGTTGAGACAATGGAAGAAAGAAGTTTAGTTTTTTTAGATGAACCAGAGGCGCATCTCCACCCACCATTGTTGTCAGCTTTTATAAGGTCTCTCTCTGACTTGTTAACCAATAGGAATGCAGTTTCTATAATAGCTACTCATTCTCCTGTTGTTCTTCAAGAAGTCCCTCGAAGTTGTACTTGGAAGTTATGGCGTAGTGGCTATCTTTCTAAAGTGGAGAGGTTAGAAATAGAGTCATTTGGTGAGAATGTGGGAATACTCACTAGGGAGATTTTTGGACTAGAAAATACTGACTCTGGGTTCCATAATCTTCTTAACGAGGCTGTAAATAAGCTTGATAATTATGATTCAGCAGTAGACAATTTCAAGGGACAACTCGGGGTTGAAGCCAAGGGTATTTTACGAGCTTTATTTTCAATTAAGAGAAATCAATCATGAAAAAGCTTTCAAAGCCAAATGATAGTGCGTTAGACGTATTTACAGCCTGCATTGATAGAATTCGTGATGATAATTTGAAAATGAGACTTATAGCTTGCTCTCAAGAAATACAAGATTCCGCTGTTGAATTTGACTTGAAAGCATCAAATGCACAACTACATACAATTTTCCCCAAAGACAATGTTGCTACTATGGTAACAGTTAACGAAATGAAGTCTGTGTATACAAATAGAATGGCTAAAAAATTAGCGCCGGGGCGTATCTACTATGACAGATTAATGTCACTTCCAGATCATGGTAGGTGTCCCCTTTGTTCTCAAAGAGTGGTCTCAACATTAGATCATCACTTGCCAAAAGCACATTTCCCATCCTTAGCCGTTTCTCCTTTCAATCTTATTCCCGCATGTCAAGACTGTAATAAAACTAAGAACGAAGGAATTCCGACGTGCTCTGAAGAGGAAACTTTACATCCATATTACGATGATGTAGAGCAGTTTGTCTGGGTGAAAGCAAAAATAAGGGAGTCCATTCCTGTAGCGATTGAGTTTTATGTAGATCCACCTAATACTTGCCCGCCAGTCCTTACCGAACGCATGAAGTATCACTTCAAAGCGTTTAGATTAGGTGCTCTTTATGCTTCACATGCTGCTGAAGAGCTAGCAAGCATTGAATATATTGCAAAGATAGTTCACGATAAAAGTGGAAGTGATGAGCTAAAAAATTATTTGTCAGAGACTGCAGCTGGAAAGAAATCTGTAAGCTTAAATTCTTGGCAATCTGCACTGTATAGTTGCCTCTCAGAGAATAACTGGTTCTGTGAAATAAGGTTTACATTGTAAAAAGGCTTCCAGATAATATCTGCGAATAATTACACGTTGGGATTCTAAATAGCTGCGCCGAATAGTAGATTACTTTGAGAGAACTCAGCCTGGATTCTGCGATCTGATCAATCGGCAAACTAACCCCTCAGTGTCAGCATAGTTGTCACCCCCTCTGAAAAATCAATCTGAGGGCATGGAGTGACACATGAAACGTATTTCACCGGAGCGTAAGGCTGCAACACTGGCAAAACTGTTACCGCCTTACAATATGGCCGTGGCAGCCGTTGCACAGATGGAAGGAATATCGGAAGCCACCCTGTATAACTGGCGTAATCAGGCTAAATCAGAGGGGAAACCGGTGCCCGGTGCAGAGAAAACAACAGACCAATGGTCAGCAGAAGCACGCTTTGCCGTGATAGTCGAAACCGCCACGCTTTCCGAGGCTGAAGTGGCAGAATACTGCCGTAAAAAAGGCCTGTATCCGGAACAGCTGGTTCAGTGGCGGCAGGGATTTTTACAGACGGAGAATCCCGGTGATAAAGCGGCACTGAAACAGAGCCTGAAAGAAAATAAGCAGCTGAAGAAAGAACTGCTCCGCAAAGAAAAGGCCCTGGCGGAGGCGGCAGCCATACTGGTACTGCGAAAAAAGCTTACGGATTACTACGGGGAAACCGGCGGGGAAGACTGACGCCGTACAATGAGCGGCAACAGTTTATTGTGTGGATTAATGAAGCTGTCAGCTCAGGTGCCCGGCTTGTTATTGCCTGCCGGGAAGTCAGCATCAGTCTGCGTACCTGGCGCCGCTGGCAGAAAACACCACGTGACGGCAGACCTGAAGCCCTCAGGCCGGTACCGTTTAACCGGTTATCCTCTGAGGAAGAAAGCCGGATACGGGCTGTCTGCCATCAGCCGGAATATGCCAGCCTGCCGCCGTCACAAATCGTGCCACGGCTGGCGGATAAAGGCATTTATCTGGCCAGTGAATCCACATTTTACCGTGTGCTGCGGCGGTCAGGCGAAGTGCACTGCCGGGGGCGTCAGGCACGTCAGCAAAAGGCCGCCGTCCCGACAACCTATACGGCCAGCGGGCCCTGTCAGGTCTGGTCATGGGATATCACCTGGTTACCGTCGGTGGTGCGCGGACGCTGGTATTACCTGTATATGATAACCGACCTGTACAGCCGGAAAATCACGGGTTATGAAGTGCATGAGACAGAAAGCGGTGAACAGGCTGCCGCTTTAATGCAGCGCAGTGTCATGCGTGAAGGCTACTGGCGGCATCCGCTGGTACTGCATGCAGATAACGGCGCAGCGATGAAATCACAGACGCTGCAGATGAAACTGCACGAACTGAATATCACGCCGTCTCACAGCCGTCCGCGGGTCAGTAACGATAATGCGTATGCAGAATCACTGTTCCGGACGCTGAAGTATGTGCCGCAGTGGCCGTCATCAGGGTTCAGAACACTGTCGGATGCCCGTCAGTGGGTGGAAAAATTTACCCGGTGGTATAACGAAACACACCGTCACAGCGGAATAGGCTATGTGACGCCGGCAGAACGACATCGCGGAGAAGACCACAGGCTCCTGAAACAACGGGATGAACTGTACCGTCAGGCACAGAAAATACATCCTGAACGGTGGTCAGGTAAAACGAGAAACTGGCAGCCGGAAGGTCCGGTAACGTTGAACCCGGAACGGGAAAAACAGGCAGCTTAAATTAACCGGGGGTGACAACTACCTTGACACTTACCGTGCTCAACGAAGAACTGGTCGATCACACTCAATAGGCATGTCACATTATCTAATGATTGTTAAATCATGCCTTGCGCTCAAAACGAAAAAAAACTAAGATAAAATCTGCTTAACGCAACAGGGTATCTAAATAGTATGGAAGATGTACAAAAGCAAATTGACAGTGTTCTAACTAACGCTTTTCGCAGGGAGTTCTGGCTTGATCTTCAAGAGGAAACATCTGCAATCTATCTAGCGGCACAGAATGTTGTTACTGGTGATTCTTTGAAGCTTGAGCGTCCAGAAATTGTACGTTTAAGGCCACAGGTGCGGCACTACAGTCTTAATAGTGCCTTTCGTCGAGCGGCCAGAAGTGCTGGCTATGAATGGATGGATGCTGAGACTAAACCAAAAGGTGAAAACTATGTGATCGTTAGCTCCAAGGGCGTTCGTATTAGTCGAATTGGACTTAATCATGATGAACAAAAAATTAAATCGGCTAAACATCGTTCACTGATTGCCGCATTAAATCAGGATTATGAAGGTTATACTCCTGATATTTTTGAACATAAAGAGGCAAGTAATGGCATTGACACGTTAGGAAGCTTAGGCGTATTGGTGCTGAATATTAATCCTCCCTTATCGTCTGATCAGGATAGAATGTTAGACTTAAGGGTTGTAGTCCCTTTTAGTAATTTAAATGGATACCACTATAATAAATCAATTAGTGAGATCCTCGAGTTATACGCTATTGAAAGGGAATCTGTTGTTCCAGATATTGCGATTCCGGTACTCAAGAAACGCCTTAAGGAACAAGAAGGTTAATTTGGTGATTATATGAGAGTGGGTATTTCTGGCTTCCAATCTGAGAGATTAACTCAAATTCGTGAAGCAAGAGGTCTTTCAAAAATCAACCTCGGTCGCTTGGTTGATCGATCTCCTTCGACTGTAACAAAATGGGAGAATGGGAGTCACTCTCCTGATGCTGAAGTACTAGCCTTGCTAGGACAGGTTTTAAATTGTCCAGTCAGTTGGTTTACAAAACCTGCGGGCAAAAAAGAGAATAATCCAGTGTTCTTCCGTACTCTCGCAAGTACTGCCAAAGATTTATGCTCATCTTCAGAACGTTATATGGAATGGCTACAGGAAGGGTGTTGTTTTTTGCAGGAATTTCTGGACCTGCCTACTGTAAATATTCCATTTTTGGAAATTGATGATTATCGCGCTATCGATGATGAACTGATTGAAATCATGGCTGCGAAGTGTCGCGAAATTTGGGGGTTAGGTATTTCCCCGGTGAAAGATTTGCTTCTGACAATTGAAAACTCAGGTGTTATTTGTTCTCAATTTGAACAAGGAAGCGTTGTGATGGATGGTTATTCCCAATGGAATAAAGAAGAACGCCGACCATACATAATACTAGCAACTGATAAAGGAAATTATTATAGAAGTCGTTTTGATGCAGCTCATGAACTCGGGCATATCGTACTGCATCGCTACGTCAAACGACTTGATCTCATTAATTTCAAACCTATAGAGGAACAGGCAAATAAATTTGCAGCTAGTTTTATGTTACCTGAGGAATCCTTTTCGGTTGAATTGCAACCCTATCCTACGTTGGAGAACTTCGTTTCTCTGAAAGGACGTTGGGGAATGTCTGCGCAAGCAATGATACATAGAGCTAAGTCTCTAGAGTTGATTTCTCCTCTAGAATATCAACGACTTTATAAAAGCGTTTCGGCGAGAGGCTGGAGAAAAGGTGAGCCACTTGATGATTTAAGAAAGCCTGAGACTGTTAGGTTGTTACCTCGTTGTGTGAAGTTGCTATTAGATGAGAATGTTTTCACTAAAGCGGGTTTTCTTGAAGAGTTGAGTATGTCCAGAACAGATGTAGAGGATATTTTCTCACTGCCAAAAAGCTACTTAAGTGAATCGATGGTAATGGATATGGTAACCAAGGTCAGACTTAAGAATCAACAAAATAAAAGTGATGAAAATAGTTCTGTTGATAAGGTAGTAAATATTTTTAGTTATAAGAAACAAAATGATTGATTCTTTCGGCCACATAATATCAATGTGGCCATTTTTTGATAGACTAAAAATAGTATGAAATTCACCCACCCACATGTGTCGAGATACATTTTTATAGCTGCTTATGAGGTATGCCCCAATAGTTTTAGGCAAACTCATCATCTTATACATCATTATGATATCTGCATGACAGGCCTCGAATTTCGTAGGATATTGGTGGGTTGTCTCTGGAAATCATACCGCCACTTTTCCTGTAGCCACAAATTCTTATATAAGTTCGTCGTAGGAGGAGTGAGCGGCCCCCTTAAACACAAAACTGCAAAGTAATTAAGACCACTATCGGCTGAAAGGACAATTGAGAGATTCCATCATTCGCTCATAGCGGACCTTATCAATAATAGGCAACTACCCAACCACCACCCAGTCTTTACCTCGGTCGTCATGATATTTATCGGTCATAGCCTGTGATTTATGGCCGAGCAACCTTTGGGTGTTCACGCCTTGTTCGCTGTACAGGCGTTCGGCGAGTGAACGTTGTTCGTGGAAGGTGGGAGCGGTTTTCTTTGCCCAGCTAAGGCCGCAGTTGTCTCTAGCTTGACTGAACAGCATTGTGAGGTTGCTGGTGGTAATCGGGTCTCCGGGTGAGACCTGTGATGTGTTACGGAGATAGTGAATTAGAAACTCACTTTTTACTGCGTCACGGCATTCGAGAATTACGTCTTCCAGTGACATATCGAGGGCGGAGCAGTGCAGGGAAAGGGGAATGGCGACTTTACTGGCGGTCTTTTGCTGGATGATATGCAGATAGCCATCCCAAATATCGGAGAACTTCATCTTACAGATATCCCCGATACGTTGTCCGGTCACAATGGCCAGCAGCATTCCCCGCCGCAAATAAGGCTGTAAGCTCTGCGCCTGTCGGAATATCGTTTGCCACTCCTCAAGGTTCAGACGCTGACGCTGCACTTTATGATGCGGTAGGCGGGTTACTTTGGCCGGATTAAATCCCGGGGGAACAATGCCGTTGTGTTGGGCCTCTTTAAACACATCCACCAGTACCATTCTGAAAACCTGAGCCTGCCGAACGCGTCCATCCTGTCGAGTGGCATCCATAATCTGGGTGATGTGTAGGGCGGTGATATTGTTCAGAAGCAATCCGCCAAAATGCTCCGTGAAGACTTTCAACGGATTCATCTTCTGCTTAAGGGTGGCAGGTTTCAGTTCTCCAGCTTCCATCCGTTCCTGCTGGATAACCCTGTACCGTTCCAGCCACTCACTGACAGTGGTGTCTTCGGGCAGAATAAATGCCTGAGAAAGGGAGTCATCACTGCGCAGCAACTGGCGTGCTCTCTGGTCGGCAAATATCACATTGGCCTCAGAAGCTATCTGGATAGCTTCCGTCATACAGACGCCCAAGCTATGGAAACGGCCTGTCAGTGGTTGTTTGTATTGCCAGTATATTTTCCCAGTCCGCTTATCCTGTTTGGCATAGAGGTTCGGGATCGTGGCTTTATGCGCACCGGTTCTGGCGGCCATTACCGATAATCCCTTTTAACTTTGGATGG
Source organism: Tatumella saanichensis (assembly GCF_000439375.1). Lineage (GTDB taxonomy): Bacteria > Pseudomonadota > Gammaproteobacteria > Enterobacterales > Enterobacteriaceae > Tatumella > Tatumella saanichensis. Next base: position 117,482 of record NZ_ATMI01000031.1, on the reverse strand, counting down.
GTGTTTCGCGGAACCACCGGCCGTGCGACCTCCCCGATAAATCGGGCGTCCTTGTCTACCATCCATCGGCGGCCCATTTTAACCGCGAGGGGGTTAATCATCCCTCTCCGGGCGTAGAGAAACAGGGTCTGAGGCTTTGGGGATTGTTTACCGAATTCCTTTTTGGCCCAGTCAGTTAGTGATATCATCCTTGGCATTTGATCTCCTAAAAATAGACTTGTGAGTATTCCTATTAACAAATGTATTTTATATCATTACGGTGGTTATGTATCAAAAGGTATTTTGTTTAAATTTACTTATGAGTATATATCCATGTTAATTATTTTTTTGGATAAAAATATCCCATCTGAATCTCAGAGCCTCTATAGAGATATCGTGATTGGTATTAATCTTTCCACCTTCTAAATGGCTATACTCACTATTTACTATCTCTGTACTTAAGTGGATGGTTTTTTTTGTTGGATGAATTGCAATGAAATCTAAGTCAAATAAACCATGAATGTCTGATCTTAACAATATACCATTACTAATTTGATTATGTGTTTCATTTCTATAAGGAAAAACATGCGCCGCCTCTAATATTTCGGTTATTTTACAACCGGAGATTGCACAATTTTGGGAGTGATTTAATAAGTTAGCACGGAACGATTTTTGTCCACGTCTCATTTTTATTATTCTGCTTAATCTCATTCTAAGATCTTCGGAATTAAATGATATATTTTTATTTTCTTCGTTAAACTTTGATGGTGGCTCTCTATCTAAAAAACCTTGAGCCCAAGGTAAATAAACTTCCTGAATTGATAGTTGCTTATTATGGCGAATAATATTTTTTTCTAACAATAAATATGGCTCTTTAATTTCTATGAAATCATCTGAATAATAAGCGATATGCTTTTTTACAGGGATGCTAACCTTTAAGGGAGTAGTGAACTCATGTCCATTACTACACCGCCACTCGGGATGCTTATTAGTTCTAGTTCTCAATTTTTTTGCATCACACTGAGGTTCTGGGCACTTGTTTATTTCTTTTAAAGATTCATATGCCTTTATATTATTTATTTTTGATACACCAATGATATAAGACCTATTATATATTAGAGCAATGTCACCCTCTCTAACTTGCTTATGATTAGCGACATAGTTATCATACGAGTAAGACGACTTAGGATCTCCTTCATATCCATTATTCCCTCGGTAAATAAGCTCATTTTTATCAATCGCCTTAAAGGCCCATGCTTTCATTTTGCTCATTAAATATCCTTATCTCTAACTATAGAAGCTTTAGTTTTGTTTCAATTGCAATACCAATTATTCGATAACTATTTTTTATTTCTAATATTGAAGGCCAAATAGGATTTAGAGCTTTAAGGTATTTTTTTCCACCATCAAAAATTATTTTTTTGAAAGTTACCACCTTATCTTTTCCTACTTGGACAGCAATGAGATTGCCATTCACAGCCGTTCTACCGGTATCAAATAAGACATAAGTACCTTCAGGTATACTTATGCCAGCAGGTGCCGTCATTGATTCATCTTCAATTCTTAACCAAAAAGCTGTTCCTATGATGGCTGCATCTGACTCTAGCCATTCACCTTGATGTTGTTGTAATGACTCTTTAGCAGAGAGTGGCCATTTGGCTGCTTGGTATGAATCTATGACTGGATATCGCTTGCTTACACTCCACGAAACACTTTTTATCTGCTCATTATTGTGATCTTGATCGTAACCATTCATCCAGCCACTAGGCAGGTTTAGTGCTCTTTCGATATCTCGTGCAGCCTTTTCTCCGATGTTACGTCTGTTAGGTTTTCCTGCTGGGTAGAGCATTCGTGATACGACAGTTGTGTCTAATCCTGCTTTCTCCGCAAAGGCACGTTGAGTTTCAAAGTCATTGACTAATTTTTGAAGACGCAGTCTTCGCGCTTCAAAAATATTGGGGATGTTATCTGTATTCATAGTCTTAGATTCTACTAGTCCTTACTTATTGGTAAATGACCTTCGAGTATTGATACAAATATACTTTTGAGTATATACTCATATTCTACTAAGGAGTTCTTATGGAAGAGCTTAGAGTTTATCTCAACTCACTACCTCCTATCGGGCAGCGTGATTACGCTGCCAAGTGCAAAACCTCGCTTTCATACCTTCGAAAAGCGATCAGCTGTAATCAGTCCCTTGGTACAGCTCTTTGCGTATTGCTGGAGTCGGAAAGCAACGGTGCGGTCAGTCGTAAGGGGCTGCATCCGGATGATTGGGAAAAGTTATGGCCAGAGTTGAGGATTGGCAACCCACAGTAAACACCAGAGGACTGTCGGTGCATTCTCAAATGGGCCTGATAAATTTCGAGACAGAAAAAAGGAGAACACTACGCTACTAGCCGATAACTGATCGGCAAAGGAGATGTCCGGATCGAGGCGTACCGGATACCAGAGAACCACTCTGAACATGGAGAGTATCGCATGAAGCCACTCACCGAACGTCAATATCTGCCGCGTCTGCGGATCACTTCAGTTTCTGATAAACCCCACTATCACTACGAACGTCGGCTACATGGGAAATGGATCCCTTGTAATCAAGGGCGGGCTATTGCTATGGCTCAGCTGTTTAACCGGAGGGGGCTGAAATGGAGAAATCACTGAAGTCTACGCCGGTACCGGCATTACCTCCTCAGACCGTTATTCACAAAGTGAAGATAAGTAGTCGCGAAATCGCCCGTCTTACCGGTAAATATCATGGTCACGTACTACGTGATATCGAAGCCATGCTGGAGCAGCTTGGAGAGGCCACGGAGGGGTATATCCATTTTTGGATACACCCCCAGAACGGGCAACTTTACAAGGAGTATGAGCTCGACCGGGAACATACCGAATGTCTGATCACAGGGTATAGCGTTTCACTGAGAATGAAGATCATCCGTCGACTGCGTGAGCTAGAATCTGGGTGCAATATTGTCCCTCAGACACTACCAGAAGCACTGCGAATGGCCGCGGATATGGCAGAGAGAAACGCACTGCTTGAACAGAGAGTACAAGACTCGGCTAAGAAGGTAGCTTTTGTTGATCACTATATGGATGCCCAAGGTGCCAAAAGCCTGAGAGAAACCGCCAAAATTCTCAATATGCCTGAGCGCACGATGATTGAAACACTGTTACGTGACAAGGTGTTATTCCGTTTGTCTGGCAATTTAATGCCCCACGCACTGCGCCAGCGGGATGGGTTATTTACTGTAAAAACGGGCTCTGCTGAGACTGGCCACAATTACGTGCAGACTAGGGTAACAGGCAAAGGCATCCAATGGATAGCTGAGCATTATGCTTCCGAATTGATGGGAGGATAGGGCGATGAGCGTAAAACTATCGGCGTATGTATGGGACGGGTGTTCGGCTGCCGGACTGAAGGGCAACAAGCTACTCATAATGTTACGGCTAGCGGACTATGCCAGTGATGAAGGGATAGCCTTTCCGGGTATAGAGACCATTTCAAGGCAGTTGGGTGCGGGAAGGAGCACTGTGATCTCTCTGATAAATGAGTTGGTGAGGGGCGGATGGCTTGAGAGGCAGGAACGGCGGCTGGGCCAGCGGAATATGAGTAACTTGTATATTCTGAATGTGCCGAAACTGCGTAAAGCGGCAGAGAAAGCCTATTGGTCACTGCACAATCCTCAGGGTCTTAAAACTGAACCGTCAGAACCCCAGGGGCCGAAATCTGGACTATCAGAGTCTGAAGGTCTGAAAACTGGACCGTCAGAACCTCAGGGGCCGAAATCTGGACTATCAGAGTCTGAAGGTCTGAAAACTGGACCGTCAGAACCTCAGGGGCTGAAATCTGGACTATCAGAGTCTGAAGGTCTGAAAACCGGACCGTCAGAACCTCAGGGGCCGAAATCTGGACGGTCAGAGTCTGAAGGTCTGAAAACTGGACCGTCAGACTCTCAGGGTCCAAAATATGAACGTCCAGAAAACCAAAAAAATACGGATCCTCACCGTCCAAAAACTGGACCCGAACCGTCAGTAAATTCAAAACAAGATCCAACAGATCTAAAACCCCTTTGTCCGGTTTCGTCGAAACCTGACGTTGAAACCGAGATCACCGAACAGGCCATTAGGGTACTGAACTACCTAAACCGTGTGACGATGGCCCGTTTTCAGAAGTCACGCTCCAGCTTAGAAAATATCCGTGCCCGGCTTAGAGAAGACCACAGTGAAGAAGACCTGATGCTGCTTGTGGATTATAAAAACGAGCACTGGCGCGACACATCGATGTACGAATATATGCGACCTAAGACTCTTTTTCGACCAGGGAAATTTGAAGCCTATCTCAGCAGTGCATACCGCTGGAAAGGCCGGGGTAGGCCTCTGCGAGAGACTTGGGACGCTATCCGCTCGGGGGCTAGGAGCGATGGATTCCAAGCCAGTTATCAGGACGTGGACTACAGCTGCCCTGAAGGTTTCAGATAAGCAATATCTGCCATGGAGGGAGTGAGTATGCGCGTGTTACTAACCCCGGATATCGCCTCATTAACCGGAACGGTGCTGTTCAGGCCAGGACGCAATCTGTTGGCATTGTTTCGTGAGCCACAGTTGCTGATTTCTACAGTACCTGAATGCCTCAAAGGCTTACCTTCGGGGCTGATACCTGACGGTGATTTCCCTAGTGAGGCAGAGTTAGCGGTGGAACCCGTTGTGACATTACAGGCTGACCCTGATAGTCCGGAGGCTTTCATGTTACGTCCAAAGCGTCACCGGTGGGAGAATACTCACTATACCCGCTGGGTGAAGCATCAGACCTGCTTAGGGTGTAATAAGCCCGCTGACGACCCGCACCACATTACCGGCCATGGACTTGGAGGTACCGCGACCCGGTCACATGACCTGTTTGTGATACCCCTATGTCGTCAATGTCATGACTATCTACACGCAAATACACCAGCCTTTGAGGCACAGAACGGCACACAGTTGGAGTTATTGTTCCGGTTCTTGGACAGGGTGATGGCCATCGGTGTTATCAAGGCGGCCGGTAAATAATTTGGGGAGGCAATACTATGATCTATCCAACAGAAGTTGCGAAGCACGATGAGGCCTGCCGCCTTACGACATTGGACCGGTTATGGGTACAGGGGCGGTTGAAAATGTGGGGACGCTGGTCGTATATCGCGAAGCACAAGCAAGGGAGTATTTTCAATCAGCTGTTATCTGGGCAAGTGATGACGAAGAAAGCACTAACCCATGCCATTGCCGAACTTAGTGCAGCAGGGACCAGTTATGAGGAACTACGTGCCTTCCTTGAAGAAATAGTAAAGGGACGGTTAAACAGCCGTCTTGCCTTTTGTTCTGATGATGAAGCGTTGGCCATAGACAGAATTATCGGTCAAGTATTTGAGGGCTCACCAGCGCTGCTCAAATTATTGCATCAGCGGTATGATGGACACGGCAAAAGTAAGCGGCAATTAGCAGGGGAATTGATGACGAGATGCCCAGAGCTGAGTTTGGCGACCTGTAGGCGTCGAATAGACTGCTGGCTTAATGTGGCAGAATTTGCACTGTACGGGCCGTTCTGTGATGAGTTCAGACGACTTTCAAGATAACACTGAGAGGTATCAAATTTTATTACAGAGTAAAAGTCTTTTGAAATACAGTTTTAGGGTTATTCCTGATAAATTATTCTATCCGTATGAGGCATGAGCCGGTGGTAGAAATGGACAGTGGTGGCGATCGTGATACGTTGCGTAATAAAAGTGGCTATCCTACAGGTAAGCTAGTCAGAGCTGTTTGGGATTGTTGTGATGATCTTTTTGTAAAATACGGAAGAGTACCTACCAGGCAGGAATTCAAGGAAGAAATTGCCAAGCGCGAGCCAGAACGTGTTGGTATCAGTACGCATTCACGTCAATATGGCGAATGGAAGAATTACCATAAGCAAACCCATGGTGATCAAAATGAAACTGAGCTGTTGCTAACCGAACTAAGCTCAGAAGTCTTTGAGGAAGGTCCTGAAAATTTCACTGACTTTCGACGGAGGGTACTCCGTGAAGTTGTTCTAAGACAAGGGCAGCCACAGTTCCGAAAACGTTTACTTAAAGCATATCGAAGACAGTGTGCCGTCACAGGCTGTACAGTAGATGTACTTCTGGAAGCAGCCCACATTGTCCCTTATGCCGGTGCGTCGCACACTAAATCCTGCCATGGGATTTTATTGAAAAGTGATATTCATACGCTCTTTGACCGTGGGTTACTGTGGATTGATGACAATTTTAAGGTACGTATTTCTGACCGATTACATAATACTGAATACAAAAGATTTGATGGCCAGAGTTTATTATTACCCGATAATGAAAATGACCGTCCGCTGAAAGAACATTTAGCAAAACACCGTGAAATGATAGAGTGATTTTGAAAACTTAGTATTTTTGTGTGTTCGAGCGCATTTTGCGCTCTTGATGTGTGAGCCACACAATGCTTTAATCAGATTAAGCTATGAGTAGTGTGCGAGAGCAAAACATCGGGTTTCTACTCGGTATGCCATAATTTTTTTGCATTACCGGTTGCTGGTGTTGAGAACGTGTTCCACTCTAACTGTATTTCTTCACGGCTTAAGTAATGCTTACCATGCTTATCAACCAAACTTCCTACCTGACTTGACCGCTTTATCCTGCAATATTTCCCTCAAGAACGCCTAAGCCTTGTTAAGCAAAGCGCCAATTCTGTTCAGCTATTTTTATATTTATCGCGTTGGTTCAAGGTAAATTCCAGCCTGTGAATTTCGCTGGCAACTGATCTGATGAATGTTAGAGAGTAAACAGAGGCAATGATTAAGCCCCCGGTGATAGCCAGAAATTGACGGTAAAAAAATGCCGGAGTCATTAAACAACCAATTGCGATCAGCAAGGCCGCTAGGCTGTAAAAAAGCAGCAGCCGCTCGATCTGAGCCTTTTTCCTCTCGATGAGAGGAGTGAGTTTTGACAGCTCGTAGGTCGTGAGTAAAGGGTGGCTGTCTGAACTCACCAGCTTCATGATGACCTGAATACAGTAATTTGCTGGAAAAAGTAGCAGGGGAATGAGGCCCAGATAAGCCGGTGACGGCAGAACAGTAACGTACTGAGATACGTAATAAATCGTAGTGGCGCCGATAATAAAGAAAACACAGAGTTTCACTATAAAATTCATGGGATTAATTCCTTTTAATCGAGAGGGCGGAGCATGTCTTATTCCATGAAAACAGGCACCCTTACAGCCATGAAGCGTCTAAATCGAATCATTATTGAGAGTGAGCTACGCGTTATCCCTGCCTGCCATCGACGGAAGATAATTCATCTCCGACATGCATCGATACCTTTAAGGCTGCCCTCATAATGAACTTTATCATTTCTGTATAACTTTACTGGATGAGGGATCACATCTGGGGGATGAAGAAGCTGCTTTGAAGGTGAGCCACCGGATGTTAAACAGCACATTCCGGCCATTTGCTCAGGGGTAGGATGATGATAAGCAAACCCAGGCTCACCGCCTTCGCGCGAAAGCAATCTGAGCCTATCAGAGTTGAGCTGGGTGATCTATGAAACGTACGTTAAATGTGAGCGGTGCCGAATTAGTGAATGCAGACTGCTTGGAAATGATGGCCGGAATGCAGGAAGGTTCAGTCGATCTGATTGTGACGGATCCACCTTATTTCAGAGTAAAGCCGGAGGGGTGGGACCGCCAGTGGCATGGGGATGAGGACTATTTGGACTGGCTGGAAAAATGTCTAGAAGCCTTTGCTCGGATACTTAAACCAGAAGGAAGTCTTTATCTCTTCTGTGGCCACAGGTTGAGTGCCGATATCGAAATAATGATGCGGAACCATTTTAATGTCCTTAACCATATCGTTTGGGCAAAGCCTTATGGGCGCTGGAATGGTTGCAGTAAACAGAGTTTGAGAAGTTATTTCCCTGCGACGGAGCGTATCTTGTTTGCGGAATCATATCCGGGACCGGTTAGAGGGGGCGGGGATCCGTATCAGAAACGATGCAGCGCTCTGAGAGCCGGGATCATGGCCCCGCTTATCCATTATTTTCGTCATGCTAGGGAGCAGGCTGGTATCAGTGTCAGTGAGATTGTCAGGAGAACGGGGAAACAATCGGCAGCACATTGGTTCAGCAAGCAGCAGTGGTATCTACCTGTTGAAGATGATTACCGAACTCTGTGTGAGTTATTTGCAGAGGCTGCTCGGGTAAACGGTAAAGCGTCACTTCTGACTCAAGACGGTGGTTTGCTGAGTAGTCGCTACAAAGAACTCTGCATTGAATATAAAGCCTGCTCCGAGAAGCTTAAGGCTTTACGGCGGTACTTCTCAGTTTCTGTAACTGTACCTTATACCGACGTTTGGACCTATCCGCCGGTTGGGTATTACGTAGGTAAACACCCTTGTGAGAAGCCTGCTGAAATGTTGCGGGACATCATTTTAGCCAGCAGTCGTCCCGGAGAGCTGGTGGCTGATTTTTTTATGGGATCCGGTTCATCCATAAAAGCCGCTTTACGTTGTGGTCGCCGAGCATTAGGGGTGGAACTGGAGTATGAACGATTTGCGATCACAGTCTCTGAAATCGAGAATATGTCGTTATTGGTCGAAAAGGGTGCTACCGCTCGCGAGTGACGGGCGGTAGTTCTTAGAGTCCTCAGCCTTTACCGGCAGCAATGATTTTGCACTTAAACAGAACGATAAATTCTTGGATATCCTCAATCAGTACCTCTGGGTGAAACAACTCTTCAAAGGCCATATTTGGGTCGTCCCGATGCTCACTGATAAACAGGTCGAACTCCTCGGTCAGTAGACCAAGAATGCCGGCAGGGCAATTTGATATGTAGTAATCCACAGCCCCTTCAATAGAGTCAGTCTCGCAGATGTAATCGAAATCCTGATTGAGATAAGCCCCCATAAGATTGTTTATTAACGGATAAGGATTTTTCATTGGGATCACCATGTCGGGAATGCAGTGAGAAGATAATACGGTTTTCCGTTATAAGGCTTGTATTCGAGTACTAAACGCAATTTTGAGGTAGAAACGAGTTCAGTGGATCCTCGCTTGATGTAACTGCCAACCTTGTATCCGGCCACATAATCTATTGTCAGCTTCAGTTCAGAGTAATGGCTCCAGCCTCGGATATTTGCAGCGTTAGCTCTTAGTGCAGCCGTAATAGCGCGTTCAGCGACATCGATATTGGTGAATGACCCTGCACCCATCCTGCTTTTTTTTGATAACAGCCTTGTTAAAAGCTGTTCACGATTTTTCCCGATATGATCCCTTATGGTATGACCACCCGGTTTAAGTCCAGTTGCTGACTCGTGGAGAGCGAGGCGGATACGTCCAGCCCGAATAGCAATAACTCTGGCCGCACCTACTGCCGCAGCGAAGCCAAGAGGAACAGCAATATCTGCAGCAAGACCCACTTTCCAAGCCGTGACATCTTCAGCACCCAATTTTTTAGCTAAGGCGACCGCGGCTCTGTAAGTTGTTGTGCGGGAATCAAGACCGGTAATTATCCGGTCAATGGCAGTCTTAATATTATCCAAGCTATGAGCGCCAACAGTGATGCAGGCTGCTTTGGTGATCCCCGTGGGTTCAGGAGCTAGACACAGAGACGCTGCACCAGCCAGTTCGATGCTGCTGATGACTAAGTCCAGACTTCCATATAAGCGGTTATTGAGGGTCTCCGATTCTGTCACCGATTTATCAGACAAGATGGCAGTAATTTGAACCGGAGTCATAGCGACCTGTAGTACGTCATCCATAACGTTTATTTCCTCTAATGATGGTTAGCTGAGGACTGAACATCCTCTCAGTGCCAATGAACAGAGTCAGTCTTGTTCCGGAATTTTTCCGAACAGAATTTCCACCCAAATAGCGAGTGCTGGCATGGTTAAAATATACACACTCGATAGGGGGGATATGGCAAAGACCCAAGGAATTTGTGCGCGCAATCACGCTTAGTAAAAGCGCTTATGCGGGTCACTAAGACTTGTTCTGCCTTCTAGGCAAACTATTTCTCAATTTGGAGGACGCTATGTCCGAGCCCATATCCGGTACTGGAGCGGCAACTGTCGCTCTGACGGGGGTAAGTCTGTACGGTCTCCTCAGCGGGGCTGATTATGGTGTTTTATTTGGTGCATTTGCCGGTGCAACCTTCTATATCGCGTCCTCTCCCGCTCCTGGTCGGTTACGCCAGATTGCCTACTTTTTGGTTTCCTGGGCCGCCGGGGTGATTGCCTCCGGGCTGGTGGGTTCAAAACTTCAGCAGTGGACCGGATACACCGAACAATCGCTGGATGCACTGGGAGCGGTGCTGGTGGCTGCGGTGGCTATCCGTTTCCTGACATCACTGAACAACGGTGACATGAGTTGGCTCATGCGCCGTTTCCGAGGAGGAGGCAGAGATGGAGGCTCATAATTGGCCGGCATTGCTGAACATGCTATTGAGCGCGGTCATAGTGACTGTGTTGATGTTTTGGAAACGGGAAGGGCACCGCTATCGGCCGTTTGTCTCATTGACCGCCTGGGTTGTGGTCGTGGTGTACGGCAGTATCCCCATTGGTTATTTTTCTGGCCACTATACGACCACCCACTGGCCGGTTGTTATGGCCAATCTTCTTATCTGTGTAGCGGTATGCCGTGCCAAGGGAAATATTGCACGGTTGCTCGATCCATTGAGATTATGACTATGGAACTTAAACAATTTCAAACGGCGACGGGTATTACGTTGCCGGTGGCCCGACGCTGGTACCTACCGGTAAGCGATGCCTTGGAAGAATTTGGTATCACAGCGCCAGAAGATAAGGCGATGTTTCTTGCTCAATCCGGACATGAATCCGCCGGCTTCAGTTCACTGGAGGAGAGTTTCAACTACCCCCCCGCAGGTTTACTCAGTACGTTCGGCTCACGTATTACCTCTCAGCAGGCTTATGCACTGGCCCGAACCCGTGGCAAGCCGGCAGATCAGAGAGCGATAGCCAATTTAGTGTATTACCGTCGATTGGGGAACCGAAGTGCAGAGGATGGTTGGAACTACCGGGGGAGAGGGTTGATGCAACTGACGGGTAGAAAAAATTACCGGTTATGTGGTGCTGCACTGAGTATCGATTTGCTCACAGAGCCTGAGTTACTCCGGGAGGCTATCCCAGCCGCTCGCTCAGCCGCTTGGTACTTTTCAGTGAGTGGTTGTATCGGGAGTGCATCAGACCTTATACGGGTCACTCGTCTGATCAGTGGGGGTAAGAAAGGACTGAGTGAACGCGCTGAGCGTCTGGAAAGAGCAAAAGCGGTACTTCTATGAGGTGAACCATGACCAGTCGTATTACCACGGGGATGTTCATCATCGTGTTATTGGCCAGCATGACTTTATTGTCGCGGAGTCTATTTAATCGCTACCAGGCAGTTGTCGACCGGGCAGAGCAGGCAGAAGAGCAGATAAGAGTGCAATCGGCAGTCATAGCACAGCAGGATGTCAGGCTTGAGACCTTAAGTCGCTTATCGGCGGAGGTGAGTCGGGCAAATAGGCTGGCCACAGTCAAATCAGAGGAGAAGGTCATTGAATACCGTACCATCCTTAAAACTCGTGAGAGCTGTGAGTTTGCTGTACCTGCTGCTATTGCTGACGGGTTGCTCAGCTATGCGTACCGTTTACGTGCCGAAGCAGTGTCCAATACTGCCGGCAACACTGACCCAACCAGTACTGGTTCCTCTGCCACCAGCCAGCTAACTTACTGCCAAGCGGTGTTATGGATAGAGCCTTTACTGACGGCTATCGCCCAAGCGAATGATCAGCTTGAGGCAATCCGGCGCCTAGAGTGATTTCGATACTCGTAGTGTTCAGCAAGTTGGACATTACCTCGAGAAAGCGTTGAAATGCTGTTGCTATAGTCTCCCTATGGATTTAAAGTCCGTACCCTGCAATATTGAGGATCCACAGAGAACATACTGGCCAGTGAAATGAAAGATATCGATGTCAGACAGGCTGTTCATGCCAAAATTCTAAAAGAACACCACAAAGATCCGGATACACTGGTCGTTGATGAGTTTGTCATGAATCTCGGTGAAAGCCGTGCAGACATTACCGTGATCAACGGAATAATGCATGGTTATGAACTCAAGAGTAAAAGCGATAATCTACTGAGGCTACCTGCACAAATCGGTTATTACTCATCAGTGATGGATAAAGTTACCTTGGTTGTTTCCGAGTGCCACCTTGATGCAGCTAAAACTCTTGTACCAAGCTGGTGGGGTATCAAAGTTGCGACTGAAGGGTCCCGAAAAGCTGTCCATATCAGAACGGAAAGAATGGGGCAGATGAACTACAACATAGATAAAATTTCATTGGCAATGCTACTTTGGAAGGATGAAATGTTGTCGATTCTGGCTTCAAAAGGCTATGAGCGTGGCCTGAAAAGTAAGCCACGCCGTATGCTTTGGAGTACTCTATCAGAACTGCTTGAGACCAACGAACTCCGTAGTGAGGTCCGAAACAGCCTTAAAGCCCGTATAAACTGGCGAGTTGATCAACGACTTTAGTGATATGGTGATCCTGCCCGATTTTTCGCCATGTTTCAGCACTTCCAAAACTCGGGTTTGGTTGGCTATTTTGTAAATGTGCGGCGTAGGTCTGTGCATAGTCATGGATCATCAAGTCAGCAGCACTAAAATGTTGTCCAGCATAGTCAGGATGGTTAACGATGTCTTGGCTGTGCTTCCCATATTGCTCAAAACCATACTGATTCGCTTTCCTACCTCTTAAGATGAGAAAGTCATCATCAACCGTATACCTGACACTGGCTGATACACTGGGGAAACGGGTAGGAAGGCGAGTGTAATCTGGGTGTTGGATTCCATAATCACTGAACAAAACAAAACGCTCAAGAGTTTTACTACGATAGAGGTCCTGCCACAGGGTCCACTCCAGACGCTGTAACCTATGGGAGCCTACTGGAATATTAGTGAGGTCTGTGGGGAATGACCCGGAAGATAATATTACTCTGCGATAATCACTAAGATGTGGCAAATTATTAATGAACCCAGAGGTCAGCGTTTGCTGCGTGCCTAAATTGATATTGTCTTCTGTTACTGTATCCCGCAAGTCAATGACGATATCTATATTCTGGAAAGGTATGCCTAGGTGTGAGATATAGTTCATTAAAAGCTGAGGGTTTGCGAGGTCAGCAATTGTCAGCCTTAAGCAGATTTCGCCTTGTATCAATGTATCTACTGCATTGCGGTAGGCCATATCGCGTGTAGGTGAGCTCACGGGGATTACGTGAACCCCAGCTGCCCGCACCTGAGTTACTGCATTTGTAATAGGATAAATATCAGCAGGTGAGATGAACTGACTTTCGATGAGAAGGCCATCCAAATAAACCATGTCAATATCATCAGTGGCTGTAGCAATTTTCTGTCCGAAATTGGCAAGAAAATCATCATATGACTTAGCGGGTAGTTCAGTATCCGGATCGATAGGGACAGGTTCTATTTCTAATAGTGGTATTATTTTTGACTTGGTAGTGGCATTTAGTTGGTTTAGCGCAGTGAATTCTGCTCTTTTAGTTTTGAGTATAGGAACGTAAGAATAAGTCATAATATTTCCTTTAGCTGTGTTGGAATATTCTGATGCCAGAGGCTATCAGAGAGGTGTTATAGATGTTATTTGAAAGGTTAATCTATTTTATTTTCTACATAATTGATATGACCCATATTTCATAAAAAAAATCTTATAACAGCATAAAGTTATAATGGTAGGGAAATCCAAGGCTGCTTAAGGAAGTTAATATATCAAATATATTGAGCCTATTACTTTTCATGTTAGGCCTTACCTCTACCACATTTAACGACTCCCCATGACTAACACCTTTATCTGTATAGGCGGTGGCCCGTCACTGACGGTGAGCGACTGCCAACGGGCACGTGCGTGCGGTACGGTGATGACGATTAACTCCAGCTGGAGAGCTGTGCCGGACTGCCAGTATCTCTATGCGGCAGATGCCGGCTGGTGGCGCCGCTACTATCATGAAATCCCACGAGGTCCTGAGTGCTGGACCAGCAGTATCTCCGCGGCACAAGGTTATAACCTGCAATATTTTCCCCACCCAGATAATGGACCGTTTAATTCCGGACTACGTGCTATCCAGTTGGCCATCAATTTGGGGGCCGCTCGCGTGCTACTCCTGGGGTATGACTGCTGTGTGGATGAAGGCACACACTGGCATGGGGATCATCCTTCAGGACTCAAAAATCCGGACCTGAACAGTACCGAACGCTGGCAGGCGCAATACCAGCGCTTTGCCGCCACAGTTAGTGGGACTGAAATACTTAACTGCTCGCGCCGTACAGCGCTGGCCTGTTTCCCGTTATCAACCATTGAGAACGCAACGGATGCCTGAAAAACGTTATTACGAGGGAATGCATGGTATTGGTGACAACATTAATCAGCGGGCATTCATCAGGGCGCTGGTGGCGCGCGGACATGAAATATGGCTAAAAACGCCACTTCCTGAGATATATGCCGGCATTCCCAGGTTACACTTTGTCCGCTCTGCGACAAGGCTGCGCACTCAACAGAAGCATGAAGCCCGCAGCAGGGTACGTTTTGAATCAATACCACATGGCATTGTGCGCCGTCGGATCTTCTATGGTAACGATCATCTGCGACACGGCAGTGTATTCGATGCGATGGAACAACAGTTTGGTGTTGCCCCCCTATTGATGGATCTACCGCATTATGAATTACCGATCATCGGTATTCCTGCCGGTAAGCCGGTTGCGCTGATAAGGCCGACCACAGAACGCACTGAATGGCATAACGCCAGTCGAGGCCCACTTAACCAATATGTGGATCAGGTCGCCCGTATGTTGGCGCACAGAGGCTGGCATGTCATCAGTGTGGCAGATACGGAACAGGGTAAAGAATGGATCACCGATAAGGAGCCGATGGCCCATCAGAAATTTCATCATGGTGAGCTCAGTATCACTGAGATGTTGGCGCTGGTGGAACGAGCAGATCTGGTCGTGACCGGAGCTTGTGTGATCTTTCACGCAGCCATTGCTTACCGGCGACCAATGGTCTGCCTGCAGGGCGGTAATGGGGGAAATAACCACCACTCTCGTATCACTGACAAGCGCTGCTGTGATCTGAGTCGGACCCTGTTTATCTACCCCGATGAATATTGCCATTGCCAGCAGATGCAACATCAATGCATTAAGACCATTTCAGATCTAGATACCCGCATCCTGCCGTTTATCAGTCAAGTTTCTGCCCGTTTTAAAACTGAGGGTGTATGAACATATTTAGACAAGAGCTGAACTCAGGGCTGGTGTGGTTGCCGGAACTGGGCATGGGTCGATTTCCTGTTCCACCACAAAGACCCTATAACCAAGACTACTTTTTACGCTACCAGCAGTTGGCAGAAACGCCAATGGGGAGGGAGCTCACGGCCGCACGGTTAGAGTTTGTCGCCCGTCACTACCAAGGAACGGTACTGGATGTGGGGATCGGGTCTGGGCAGTTTGTTAGCAGTTATCCCGGCGCACTAGGCTTTGATGTGAACCCAGCAGCAGTACGGTGGTTGCACCATCGGCATTTGTATGGGGATCTCTATAGCCAATATTGGCCTGCGTTAACGCTGTGGGACGTCCTTGAGCACATTGATGAACCGCAAAAAACGCTACAGCGGGCACAGAAGTTTGTTTTTGTGTCGCTGCCGGTGTTTGAGAGCGCAGAGCATATCCTGTCATCACGCCACTACCGAAAAGATGAGCATATCTGGTACTGGACACATGAAGGTCTGGTCAGATGGTTTAGGGCGCAAGGCTTTCGTTGTGTCGAACATAACACCATGGAAAGCCGTCTTGGGCGCGAGGGAATTAGCAGTTATGCCTTCCTCCGCCATTAAAGGAAACCCTATGGATGACCTTAGCGCGTTATCCCTTAAGCTCGGCGCTATCAGCCGGCAGATCCCCTTTGCGACGGCCAGGGCGTTAACCGACGTGGCAAGGCAAATACGTGATGCCCAGCAAACGGCTATCCAACGCACACTGTCCAATCCGACCCCTTTTACCGTTGGTTCTGTCAGGGCATCAGGGGCCAATAAACAGCGGCTGGTGGCCCGGGTCTTTGTAATGGATATCGCCGCAGCCTATCTGAGCCCTTTTGAAATGGGTGGGGTACATTACCTGAAGGGCAAGGCCCTGTTGAATCCAAAAAATATCCGACTGAATAAATATGGCAATCTACCACGGACCAAACTTAATCAGCTCAGAGGACGGCCTGATGTCTTTATTGGTAAAGCAAGCGGCGTAAGTGGGGTCTGGCAGCGGAGAAAACCCCGTAAGACAAAAGGCAGACGTCGCGGTAAAGGTGCGGCAATGACAGCGTCACCGTCTACCAGAAAGGGAAGCATGAAACTGCTGATACGCTTTGGTGATGCGCTGCCAGTGCAACCCGTACTGGGTTATAGGGACCGAGCGAATACGATGGCCCAAGCGCTATTACCAGAGGCGATCCGTAGAGCGTTGTCTGAGGCGATGCGAACAGCTCGATAAGGATAGAGGGGGGGACAGGCAGGTTTTGGGTCCTTCCTAGGGGTCTAACAGGGCGGGCATTGCGCGCGCGCGGGTTTTAACTAGCGATAAAATTTTGAAATTTGGGTAACAGGTAACACTTTGGGTAACAGAATTTCAGGCGCTGTTTGCAGGGTTCTTTGGGGATGCTGAGAATGCTCACAGGCCTTGTGTGATAAGGCTTTAGGGTGGTGTAACAGTGTCTGAAAACAGACCGAAAAGATGGACTAAACGAGTCGGTAAAAGTGTTACCCTAATGCACGAAAGAGCGCAGGGTAACAACTTAGGGTAACACTATCTGTCCACATTCAGGGTAACAGGTAACAACCAAGGTAACAGATGAATCAGGCCGGTTTTGCCAAACTGCACGGCGTTAGCCGTAAAACGATAACCGCTTGGAAAACCCGTGGCTGGTTGGTTCTGGACGGCGAGGAGATCCTCGTAGAGGCGTCTAATGCTCTCATCGCGCGCTACCGGAAAAAAGCGACCAAGAAAGTACCGCCCTCTTCGAAAAAGTCTCAAGAGCCCGGTAGGAGTAAAAAATCACGTACCCGAAAACAGGGTATTGCACCTGAAAATACGCCGGCGCAGATCGCAGAGCGAATTATCATTCGTACAGGCGCAACGATGAGCCGTGATGAAGCCCTGACGATGAAAGAGAATTACTTTGCCTTGCTCGCACAGCTTGAATACGAGGTGAAAGCAGGGCAGCTGCTGCCTTGGCAAGAGATGGTCGATGAGGTAAGTCAGGAGTATGCGCGGATACGCACCCGCCTAGTGGCACTTCCCCCAGAGCATGGCCCCCGCTTGAGAGCATTGGCTACGACTACCAGTGATACAGGGTTTGTCACGGCACTGCAGGAACTGATCAATGAGGCGCTGTATGAACTTGCCATCGACAGTAAGGACGGCCTCACAAAAACAGTTTAGCCTCGCGCTGCGAAAAGCTCGTGAGGTTATCAAGCCTCCCCCCATACTTTCCTTAAGTCAGTGGGCCAACCAATACGCCGTGCTCTCCCGAGAAACCAGTGCCCAGACCGGTAAATTTCGTTCTTATCCGTATCAGGATGGCATTATGGATGCCATCACTGACCCCAGTGTAACTCAGGTCTCAGTGATGAAATCTGCTCGAGTGGGTTATACCAAGATACTCGATCATGTGGTGGGCTATTACTTGGTACATGACCCATCTCCCATCTTGCTGGTGCAGCCGCGCGTCGAGGATGCGGAGGACTACAGCAAAACAGAGATTGCGCCTATGCTGCGTGATACGCCCGTGCTCAGAGCAATAGCGGGTCACCCTAAGGCAAAAAACAGTCATCAGACCATCCTCAGAAAGACCTTTTCAAATGGTGCAAACCTGACACTGGTCGGGGCTAACTCCCCAGGTGGATTCCGGCGTATTACCTGTCGCATTATTCTGTTCGATGAAGTCGACGGATATCCTGCTGGCGGAGCGGGCGCTGAGGGCGATCAGATTGCGCTCGGAACCAAACGCTCCGAGACCTTCTGGAACCGTAAAATTGTCCTCGGTTCGACACCGACAGTGAAGGGCATCAGCCGGATTGAAAAAGCCTATTTAGAAAGTGACCAACGCCATTTTTTTGTCCCCTGTCCCCATTGTGATGAATATCAGGTCCTAGAGTGGGGCGGCATAAAAAAGGCGTACGGCATCAAATGGGAGAAAGACAGCAGCGGGCGTCACCTCCCTGAGACCACTTTTTACCTGTGCAGATACCATGGCTGTGTCATCGTTCACAGCGAGCTGCCGCGTATGCTAGCGAGAGGGGAATGGCGGGCGACGGCCCCCTTTAACGGCCAAGCCGGGTTTCATATCTGGACTGGCTACAGCCCGCATGCAAATGCGTCATGGCCGGCGCTGGTGGCGGAATGGCTGAGTGTTAAAGATGATCCACTGATGCGTCAGACGTTCATCAATACGACTCTTGGAGAGCCTTATGAGGACGCCGGTAGCTTAGCCCTCAGTGAGCGAACACTCTTGGCCCGAGCGGAGGTTTGGCCAGCAGATGTTCCTGACGGTGGTGCCATATTGACCGCCGGCGTGGACACTCAGGATAGTCGCTTTGAGGTGACTGTGTGCGCGTGGGGCCGAAACGAGGAATGCTGGGTAGTCGCTCACGACATGATCATGGGCGACTTGGAGACTGACGAACCTTGGATAAGACTCGATGCCTACTTAAAGCAGATCTGGCGCCGAGCCGACGGACGTGGCTTTACACTCAGCGCTGTTTGTCACGACTCCGGCGGCCACCATACCAACAAAGTCTATGAATTCTCCAAAGAGCGTATAGGCCGGAAAATCTGGGCTATCAAAGGGGAGTCAGCGGTAGCGGGGAAACGAACGCCGGTCTGGCCGATACGTAAGCTCAGTCCTCGCAATAAGGCAAAATTTCGGCCAGTGATCCTCGGGGTCAATTCAGCAAAAGATGATATTCGCTATCGCCTACACCTTGACCCTCCTGAGGCTGGACAAGCATCTGCCGGCTATATCCATTTCCCTGCTTTTCTCGACCCTGGCTATTACAGCCAGTTACTGTCTGAGAGCCTGGTTACCCGAGTCTCTGCGGGGCAGAAATTCCGAGTCTGGCAATTACGTCCCGGACGAGCAAATGAAGCACTGGACTGCTTAGTGTATGCCTATGGTGCCCTGAAAGGGCTGATGCACCACGGATTACGGCTCAATCTTCTGGTCGAGAGTATTCATCAAAAGCCGGAGCGGTTATTGCCACCACCTGAAGAGCCCGAAGAGAAGACGGATTTCAGTGAACCGGGCGCCGAGATCCCAGCACCCCGTACAGCGCCCCGGCGTCGTTTATCACAGATCCTACCTTAAGGAATGCTATGTACCGATATGACCCTGCCGAAAGTATCTTTTCGGGGATGACGCGTGCGCAGAAATTACAGGCTCTCGCCAATGCGCAGCAAGCATTGCTTGACCTCATGGCAGGCGAGAAGGGGGTAACGTTCTCCTATACACAGGGAGACGGTACCCGCTCGGTTACCTACCAGCAGACCAGTATGTCAGATTTACGAATGCTGATCCGTCAACTTCAGGCCGACCTAAGTATCATCAGCCGTCCGCGCAGAGCTGCGAGGTTCAGATGGTAAAAAACATTCAGATAGTAGATAGCAACGGCCATCCATTTCCACCGTCTCGGCCTCGGATACAGTCACTCAACGGTAGTGGCCGCATACCTTACGATGCGGCAGATTCATTGAGTGATCATCTTGTGAACTGGCAGCCTGCACTTTGGTCTCCGGATAGCGAGATCAATCTCTACCGTGACCGTATTGTGTCCCGTGTCAGGGACATGGTGAGGAATGACGGCTGGGCGGCAGGCAGTGTGACCCGTATCCTCGACTCTGCGATTGGGGCCAGTTTCCGGCCACTGATGAGGGCCGATTATCGGGCACTGCGGCATATCTCAGGGCATAAATCATTTGATGCCTGTTGGGCCAAGGAGTATGGGCGTGCCATCGATGCTGCTTGGCGAACTTGGGCTGATGATCCTAATCGCTACTGCGATATTGAACGTAAAAAAACCGTCACCCAAATGCTAAGAACAGGGTTTCGCCACAAACTGATAGACGGGGATGCCCTGGCCGTCATGCACTATCGAACAGAACGGCTGGCACCCGGTAGGGCTCGCTATGCTACCGCCGTACAGCTGGTGGATCCGGACAGGCTCAGTAATCCCCGTCAGCAGTTCGATCTGCAAGATCTGCGTGGCGGTGTGGAAATCGATGAGGACGGTGTACCGATTGCTTATCACATCCGTCAGGCGCATGCCGGTGATTGGTGGAGTGGAGAGAAAACCCTGACTTGGGAGCGGGTCAATCGCGAAACGTCTTGGGGCCGAGCGATCGTTATTCATGATTTTGATGCGGATCGTGCTGGTCAACATCGAGGTAGCAGCCTGTTTGCACCCATTGTCCAGCGCCTGAAAATGTTGACCCGATATGATCAGAGCGAACTTGAGGCGGCTATCCTGAATGCAGTGTTCGGGGCCTATGTCACTTCACCCTATGATGACCAGATGGTTGATGCTGCGCTGGATGCTTCCGGAGAAACCCCGCTGGGTGCCTACCAAGAAATGCGAGTCGACTTTCACAATGATCGACGCATTTCTCTCCAGCAAGGCACCCGATTACCCATTCTTGCGCCGGGTGAGGATATCACAACCGTCAATGCTGCCCGACCCAGCAGTAATTTTGCCGCTTTTGAGAGTGCAGTGTTACGCAACTGCGCGGCGGCTATCGGTATTTCAACGCAACAGCTGACCCAGGATTGGTCAGACGTGAATTACTCTTCCGCGCGTGGGGCGATGCTCGAGGCATGGAAAACATTGGCTCGTCGCCGCGATGATTTCGCAACGGGGTTTGCCCAGCCGATCCTGATGAATTTCATTGAAGAACTGCATGCTCTTAGGGAGCTACCGTTGCCTAACGGTGCGCCTGAGTTTATCAGTGCCCGGGCTGCCTATACACGTGCTCGTTGGATGGGCCCAGGCCGGGGCTGGGTGGATCCGGTAGCTGAGAAAAAAGGGGCAATACTGGGGCTAGACGCTGGCTTGTCCACACTCGAGATGGAGTTGGCCGAAAACGCGGGTGAGGACTGGGAAGAGATATTGGATCAGCGGCAGAGTGAAATTCAGGCCTGTATTGAGCGCAATATCCCTTTGCCATCTTGGCTTCAGGCTGACAGGTTCGCCCGTGAAAACATCAAGGAGGCAGAGTCGCCATGAATTACCCCCATCTGGCCCGCCGGCTGTTCAACACTCCACTGGCGATACACCCCCGCAAAGGCGAAATCATTACCAGCGCATTGTCTGACCGATTGGGTCTGAGTGGTCCCGGAGGCTGTGACTTATCAGTGTACGACGATGAAGACCCTTTTACCCATGCACACCGCGGTGATCCCGGTTATGACAATCTTGAAGGGATTGCTGTCATTCCAGTTCAGGGCACGCTGGTAAACAAGTTGGGTACCCTGAGACCGTACAGCGGTATGACTGGCTATGACAGTGTGCGACAGGCTTTCCTTTGTGCCTTAGCTGACCCAGCAGTAAAGGGGGTATGTCTTGATATTGACTCTCCGGGTGGTGAGGTCGCCGGATGTTTCGATCTGGCCGATGAGATCTATTTCGCCAGAGGACGCAAACCGGTGCATGCGATCCTGAGCGAGTGTGCATATTCGGCGGCTTATGCCATCGCCAGTGCCGCAGATCATATTTCACTGCCGCGTACCGGGGGGATCGGCTCTATTGGAGTCATCATGATGCATGTTGATACCTCACGGCAGCTCGATAAAGAGGGGCTAAAAGTTACCCTGATCACCTTTGGTGATCGTAAGGCTGAAACCCACCCCTGTTTGCCTTTGAGTGATACCGCTCGCCAGGCATTGCAAGCGGAAGCAGATGCCGCGGGCGAGCTATTTATCTCCACGGTGGCCCGTAACCGCGGGATAAGTGAAGACGCTGTACGTGATACCCATGCGGCCTGCTTTATGGCGCCGGAGGGGATCAGACTTGGGCTGGCAGACGCCATCGCTGCGCCGGATGTCGCCTTCAATCAACTGATGGAAATTGCAGGAGTGTAAGATGCCAAAAGTTTCACGTTTTGCCCACTTGCTGGGACTTCGTGCCATGGCCGGGGACAGTTCTCTCCGTGGTGATGAGGGAGACCGGGAAGAAGAGGACGCTGTACGTAAGGCCCGAAGCCGTAAGGTTGAGGAAGAAAAACAGGAAAAAGGGGCCGAAGACGAGGAAGAGGATGATGATGACTTACAGGGTGATGAGGACGGGGAAGGTCCTCAGGAAGATGAGGACCCTGAAGGTGAAAAAGATGGAGATGATGAAAAAGACCCACCGGCTGTAAAAAAAGGACGTCAGGCTGAACGCAGGCGTTGTGCCCGTATTTTCAGTAGCCGTTTTGCCGCCGTGGATCCGGCCCTCGCTGCGGCTATAGCTTTCGACACTGGGATGAGTTCTGCACAGGCGATCACCGTGATGTCATCCTCTCGCGCAGCCAATCAGGCAACGCCCACACCGACTAGGGTCACACTGGATGAACGTATGGCCAACGTACAGAAAATCCGCCTAGGACAAGACACCACACCCGCGCCAGTCAATACCGCTCAACGCATGGCAGCGCTTTACAACCGTGTAAAAGGAGTGAATACATGATCCCTTCTCACCTTTTTGGTCAGAACACTTGGGGGCCTCTGTCTCGGCAAGATAGCTTTATTCCTGACCAGCTGATCGCTGGGCCACTGCAAGTGGTGACCGACATCGCAACTATCGCCCGAGGAGCAGTACTGGTGCGCGGCAGCGTACTCGGCCTGATGGAGTCAAGCGGCCAATACCGGCTGTCTACCCGAACGGCAGAGGATGGCAGCCAAAATCCCAGTGCCATCCTGGTCGATAATGTCGATACCCGAGACGGGGAGGTCCGGGCCGGCGTCTATCTGATGGGTGAGTTTAACAGCCACTTCATTACTGCTGACATCTCATGGTCTGCACCGACGCTGCGCAGCGAGATGCGTAAATACAGCCTGTTCCTCAAAGATGCCGTCAGCGGTGCATTAGCGGCCGAACCCTCCAGCAGCTGATTTCCCAACTGTAAAGACTGACTCTTTTCCGCCTGCATTGACAGGCTGGGACTTCTTCGCCCTGAAACGACGGGAAACCTCAAATTATGAATGAACAGAACATGAACGTTTATGACACCGCAACGCTAGTCGCAGTAGTCCCTAATCTGATGGCTTCACAAAACTGGCTGCTTGATCGCTATTTTCCGAATGTGGTCACCAGTGATACCGAGTTTGTGTCTATTGATGTGGATGTTGGTCTGCGTCGGATGGCACCGTTTTGCTCGCCGCTGGTGGAAGGGAAAATGGTAGAAAGTCGTCGCTACCAGACGAATACCTTTCGCCCAGCCTACATCAAAGACAAGCGGGTACCGGATTTACGTAAGCCCATTCGACGTCAGATTGGGGAGCGGATCGGTGGAGAATTTACCGGGGCGGAGCGTGAGATGCTTAACATCCAGTTTGAGATGGAGGATCAGATCGATAACCTGAACCGCCGGCAAGAGTGGATGGCCGCCAGCGCTCTACTGAATGGCACAGTCACTATTGAGGGGGAAGGTTACGAGACCACGCTGGTGGATTTTGGTCGCGACAGTGAACTGACGATCACTCTCAGCGGCAGTGATAAATGGCCATTATCAGTGCCAGCAGGACAGACCAATACCCGTCCAACTGATGATATCGAACGTTGGCAGACGAAGGTGTTACAGAAATCAGGCTCGGTGCCCACAGATCTGGTGTTCACCAGTCTTTCTTGGAAGGCGTTTCGGCTTGATACCACACTGCACGATACCGCAATCACATTCCCTGTCCTCAACCCTTTTGGCAATCAGGTCAACCCCGGACCGCAGATCCAGACCGGTGCCGTCTACAAAGGTCGCTGGGGAAATTACGACTTATGGCTGTACAACGACTGGTTTATTAACCCGATCAGCGGTGAGGAAGAGCCTATGTTAGCGGATGGCGCGGTGCTCATGACGGGCCCAGCATTGATGGGGACAAGGGCGTACGGGATGATTTTGGACCCAGCCTTCAACTACGGTCCGATGGCTTATGCGCCGAAAACGTGGTTACAGGAAGATCCCGCTCAGAGGCTACTGTTGATGCAGTCTGCACCAATTGTCATCCCAAGCCGTGTTAATGCGGCCCTGTGCGCCAGGGTGGTGTGATGAAAACAAATGCCGAAAACCGTTCAGTGAATGGTGAGGACAGCCCACTGGAGGTGGTGGTCAGTAAAGGCCACACTCTCTATCACAATGGCCGCTGCTATCCGCCTTCCCAGCGTTTGCAGTTACAGGCAAAAGACGCCAGTCCTTTGCTGAATCGCGGGGTCGTGGTCCGCTATCAGGATCTGCTGGCACAGGTTTTACACCATGGGGATTGACTGGGATCGCCACTTACTTATCCCCCTAGAGAAGACCTTTGCAGAGCGGGTTAACTGGCGTCCCCGTCACGGCAATGGCGCTTATGATATCTCAGGTATTTTTGACCGTGCCTATTTGCAAGATGTCATTGCGGCTGAAGGCGATGATCCGAGACTGAACACCACTCGGCCAGTGTTGGGGGTCCGTGATGCCCTGTTCAAGGTCCCGCCACAACAAGGCGACCAACTATTTTTATACCGTGATCGCAGTCTGTGGGTGGTGTCCGATGTACAGCCTGACAGCCATGGTGGGTCAAAACTTCTCCTCAATCGGGTTAGGTCATCATGAACGCATCCTTTGTCCGTTCGCTGGTGGTGTCGTCTTTGAAAGGGAATACGCTCGCAGGAGAGCGCGTCTATTCCCCCAAAGACTGGCCGACCCGTTCATCGGATTATCCGGTATTGCTGGTACAAACTCCCTATGAAGAAAAACTCTCCATGGGCCGCAATGCGCCTCAGTTCACCACGACCACCACCATACGTATCAGCGGGCGGGTAGAGACGTTTGACGGCGCGTCACCCGATGGCGCTGTACAGGCCGAAGCCTCTCTGGAGCAATTACGCGAACAGATCGACCGCTCAGTGATCAATAGCTATCAACTGACTCAGAGCCTTCAACAGTTCAGGGCAGTCCGCTCGGCGATCGAAATCAGTGCAGCAGGAGAAGGGCATACCGGCCAACTGATTTACGAGATTGATGCGGAGTACTTCCAAGGGCCGGAGGACTTCTTCCCGGTAACCCCTAACCTTATCGACGAAGCTGCTATCACTGTCAGTATGCCAGACGGTAGCGTCTCGCCGGTGGTAGTGATCCCGTTAAAGGAGTGACATGTGAAAGTGAAACTAACACCTGGGCGGGCTGTACGTGACCCGCAGACAGGTGAGCTATTACCTGCAACCCGCTCGGCAGAGGTGCCGGATACTGCTTTCTGGCGCCGCCGTTTACGGGACGGTGATGTCAGCCGTACCACTGATTTACGGAGAGAAGACTGATGGTCGCTTTTTCAACGATACCCGAAAACCTGCGTACGCCTTTATTTTTTGTGGAGCTGGATAATTCGATGGCGAATACAGCTTCTGCCGCACAGCGTACTCTGCTGATCGGACAGATGCTGGCGGATGCCTCTATCAGTTCAGACATACCCTTGCAGGTCTCCTCTGCTGAGGAAGTCGCCGGTCTGTGTGGTCGCGGCTCGCAGTTGCATCTAATGATGCAGGCTTATCTTAAGAATGACAGTTCTGGTCGCATCAGTATTTTACCGCTGGCTGACCCAGGTGAGCCGACATCATCTTCTCCATTACCTGAAATGATCACCGCCACAGGCGGCCTACGTATTACCGCAGTCCCTGATACCACTGGCATATTATCCCTGTATATCGGCGGTGTACGAGTCCAGGTAACACTGCGTGCCGGCCTGACGCTGGTGCAGATTGCTGCCGATATTGTTCAGGCTATCAACCGGACGGCATCATTGCCGGTCACTGCGATACAGTCTGCCGGTAGTGGTGAGATCCAGTTGACAGCCCGTAATGCGGGTGCCGCGGGGAACAGTATTCATTTGGGGATCAATCTGGTCGGATTACCGGCCGGAGAAGTGCTGCCTCCGGGGCTTGGCATTACTCTGACACCCTTTAGCGGTGGGATAGGCGCACCTTCACTAGAGGAAGGCTTGGCTAATCTCGGTGATACGGCTTTTGATTTTATTGTCTGCCCTTATAACGACAGCGTTTCGCTGGACTGCCTGAAAGGCTTTCTCTCAGACAGTGATGGTCGCTGGAGTTGGTCCCAGCAACTGTATGGCCATGTATTCTGCTGGGCGGGGGGAAGCTATGGCGAGCTGACCGCCCGCGGTGAACTGCGAAATAATCAGCACGAGTCTTTAGCAGGGATGGCGGGTTCCCCGACACCGGACTTTATCTGGGCGGCAGCAATTGCCGGTGCCGTTGCAACCAGCCTGCGCAATACCCCGATGCGTCCACTACAGACCCTGACTGTTAGTGGTGTCATGGCCCCAGTTGAGGCTGAACGGTTTACCCTTACTGAGCGTAATAACCTGCTGCACAGCGGCATCTCCACTCTCAACGTCGATGACGACGGTACGGTACGTATTGAAAACTTGATCACCACATACCAGACCAACCGTTATGGCGCCGAGGACGATAGCTACCTGCAAATTGAAACCCTGTTCCTTCTGATGTACATCAACCGCTATCTGAAGTCTCAGATCACGTCAAAATTTGCTCGGATGGCACTGGTCAAGGACGGTACCCGTTTTGCCACCGGCCTTGCGATCGTTACCCCGGCCGTTATCCGTGCTGAACTGATTGCCGAATACAGCGACTTGGTGTTCAACGGTTATGCCCAAGATAGTGCAGGCTTTGCCGCAGGGCTGATTGTTGAGCAGAACAGGACCAATCCAAACCGTATCGATGTGTTATGGGACGGTATCCTGCCGTCACAACTGAGGGTATTTGCGGTACTTAATCAATTCCGTCTGAAAAGTACGTCAGCCAACCTTTAAGGAGCAGTCATGAACAACCTTCTGGCAGGTACCGCGTCGGTGACGGTAGGCGGTCTGACCATCATGGTAGCCGGTAAATTCAAATACCGGCCATCAAAACTCAAGCGAACCACCTTGTCCGGAATGGATGGTGTGCATGGCTACAAAGAAGAATACGTGCCCGGACAAATTAGCTGTGATGTGCGTGACAGCGGAGGGACCACCGTGGCGGATTTTAATAGCCAAACCAACGTCAATATAGTCGCTCAGTTGGCCAACGGAAAAATCATCATCGGCAGTGGTATGTGGACGGTGGACACTCAGGATGTGAGCAGTGAGGACGCGACTTTTACTGTCACATGGGAAGGACGTGAGGTAACGGAGAACTGATATGGATAATCTACCTGAAGCAAGTCTGACGATCTCACTGGATAAGGCGATAACGACCCTCAATGGCCGAGAGTCTTGGGAAAGTATCACTCTGCATGAACCGAACTTCAGTGAAGTGGAAGCGTTTTATAAAGAAGCACGGGCCTCGAGTGAGTTCACGGCGATGGCCTGTTTGATCGCTACAGTCTCAGGGATCAACCTGATGGCCATCAAAGCATTGCCCATCCGTAAATTTCGCGATGCACAGGGATACATGCTGGATTTTTTGAATTACTTCCCGGACAAGGAGAGTGGGAAGATACCCTTGCCGACGTAACCTTTTTCTGGAAATGGGGGCCAAATGAAGCAACCCGCTTACCCTGGAGCCGCTTACAGTTCTGGTACCGGCAGGGGCTACGTATCAATCGGATGAGGGGCCATGATGGCGGATAATACCTTTGGCTTTGAACTGCGGGCAGATGATCAAGCGTCCGCGGTTCTGCGTAACATCGGGGAACAGGTCGAGGCCCTGCAACCAGAACTGTTAAAAGCACAGGAAGGCTTAGCGCTGGGAGGACGGGAAACACAGGACGGTTTATCAGTGTTTGGTTTGCAGTTTCGTGATCTCAGTCGGTTAGCCAAGGAGAATGTGCAGTTATTTGGGGATATGGTTCCTCCGTTAAAAAATGTCTCTGCGCTAGGCGGAATGTTTACAGGTAACGCGCTGAAATTCGGGGCGATCGGCGCCTTAAGTTACGGGGCAGTTAAGGGGGTTTCTGCGCTGGGGACTGCCATGAATGCCGCAGCAGGTGAGGCATATTCTCTAGAAGTTGCCGCCGGCAATGCAGGCATGTCAGTGCAAGACTTTTCACAGCTCTCTGGCGCCATGCGTCTACTCGGGACGGACAGCATGCAGGCACAGTCGGCGATTGAAGGGTTGTACCGTGTGTTCAATGACGCTGTCCAGGGTCGTAACAGCCAGGTGTTGGCAGTCATGTCACAGTTGAATGCTCCCATTGCACGGCGCGCTGATGGCACCGCTGATGTCCTTAAAACAGTCGAGTCATTGGCTAGCCGATTTACGGCACTGGCTCCGCAAAATCAGAAGACTGCTGCGGATGCTCTCGGGCTCGATGCCAGTGGACTGCAGCTACTGCGTGAAGGTGTCCGGCTTAAAACATTGCTGACCAAGGCCGAGAAGGTCGGCTTGACTGCCGATCCTCAGCTCACCGCGCAACTCAGTGATTTTAGTCGAGCCACCACGGAGGCTGGGGCCGCATGGGAGGGGCTGAAACAGCGACTTTCACAGGGGCTGTACAGTTTTTTACTCTCCGATGGCTCAGTCAGCGATATGATTAAAGGGGCCACTGATGTGATGGCGAATGGGCCGGATAATATTGCTCTGATGCACTTATCTGGCCTGAGCCCAGGGGATGATGCTGAGCAGTTGCGCGAAGGCTATTCTGAACCAGAGTTTATGGACTCTCTGAGTTTGAAGGATAAGGTCATGCAAGATTTTGGCCTGATGAGTGACGGCTACCGACAAAAATATCGCCGTTATTTTGGGCTCAAGCGTCAGGCAATGATGCTGAGTGATGATCTCTCCACGGTCGTTGAGCAGACCGCCAGTGATCCTGCCACAAAGACTGAGAAACCTTCCGAGCAGGCACGCTCAGTGCGTAACAATAACCCTTGGAATCTTCGCTATGCTGGTCAGCGTGGTGCCCGCCAAGCGGACGATAATTTCGCTGCATTCTCCACCCCTGAAGCGGGACTGCTGGCCGCCGACCGACAGTTGCAACTTTACGCCAGCGGTCAGTCCAAGGCCGCAGGAGGTATCCCCCTAACCAGTTTGCGCAGCATTATCTCCGTGGCTTCTCCGCCAGAAGAAAATAATACTGAGCAGATGGTACGAGATGCCAGTCGTGAGCTGCAGGTCTTACCGGATCAACGACTCAACTTATCAGATCCCGCGGAGCGGTCGCGGGTTCTGAATGCGCTGTTCGACCGAGAGGGCAATAATCCTTGGTCCCCTGAACAGATCGAGCAACTTATTACGCCCAGTAGGGCATCTTCCTCGCTGATCACCCCTTCACAATCTTCAGACAATGTACCGGCGCAACAGATGACCGAGCAGTTGGCCACTGCGTTGAGAGAGACGGGGGTAAAGGTAGAGCTGACATTAATTAATGATCAGACCGGCGAGCGGCGGACGCTCACTGGAAGCGGCAGTCGCGTGACCACCGCCATGACATTTCCGTAAGCAGGAGACAATATGAGCATAACGGGAGATGCCCTGTTTGCACTGACACAGAGCACGGATCAGGCGCAGAGTGTGTATCCCGCCTCATTCCGTGGTGTTCCATTTGCCGTCACCGCCAGTGAAAGCCAGTTTGGCCGACGCCAAGCGATTCATGAGTATCCAATGCGGGATAGGGTATGGGTGGAAGATTTGGGGCGGGGTACCCGCCGGATCACTCTGCAAGGTTTTATCATACGTAACAGTCGGATCTACAACGCTCCTGACCTTTTCACCCAGCGTGACATGCTGGTGGCTGCCTGTGAGGCTCAAGGCAGTGGCACATTAATTCATCCTACCCTCAATGCCTTAACGGTCAGTATTCCAGCCGGTGGACTTAAGTTACGCGAAGGGGCCGATCAGGGCGGTTGCATCAGCTTTACGCTGACCTGTGTGGAGGAGGGGCGAAAATCCTTTGCCCTCACCGGAGCTGAGCCCGCAGACAGTACTCTTGAACAGAGCTGGCTGTCGACAGTGACGACCGCGGCAGCCTCGGTCATTGCTGAGGTCAAAGGTGAAGCCCTAACCGTCAAACAGGCGGCAACCACACTTTCCAATACTCTGGCTTTTTGGACAGAATTCATCTCTGGCGCCGCGCGCGAGGCCACAACGCTGTCCGGATCACTGACCTCGACGTTTGGTAATTTACGTTTTGGCCGCGACTGTAATGGTGATGTCGGCGGCAGTATCTCCGGACTTACCGGTAAAGTCATACCTTCACCGCAGCCATTCAACTATGCACGCATTGTAGCGGATAAGAGTGCTCAGATTGTCCGTGCAAGAACTCGTATCGAGACATCATTATCCGAATTAGCCAAAGCACGTGATATCACTGCGGTACCCGAGGCGGTCACTTCTCTGATCGTCACACTCCTTGATGCTGTACCTTCCCAGCAGGACCACTTGGAATTATTGGAAAACATGATGTCTGGGCAGGCTTTCGACAATACCTATTACAACGATGTCTCAGCTCGACGCATGGCCGCAGCAGTAAAGGCATACCTAAAGATTATCAGTGCGGCTGCTTTTACACGTGAAGCGGTTAATGTCGCGCAATCTGGTCTAGTGGTCACTCAGCAAGTTTTTCAGCGCGGCATTGCTGCATTGGATACCGCCAGTGTGCTGGCCAGTGAGCATGGACAAGATCGTTTATGGGAGTGCCTTGAGATTTTTCGGGAAAACTTCACTCAGGTCATGCTCTCGCACGGCCTCGAGGCGAGGCATTTCAACAGGGTATTTACCTCATCATTACCGGCACTGGTGATGGCTGATCGGATCTGGCATGACGCAGACCGCACTGGTGCGCTGGTGCTTTCTGAGGACCCCATTCACCCAGCGTTTATGCCAATAGCGGTGGAGGTCAATAATGGCTGACGCTAATGACGAATTGGTCCTTGAGACCGGCGGGCGGGCGATCCAAGGATGGGACAGAGTCTCCGTCACTCGGGGCGTTGAGCGCTTACCGTCTTCATTCAGCCTCAGCCTGCTGGACCTATACCCTGGCAGCGATGAGATACAACGTGTCCAAGCTGGCGAGGCATGTCGGGTTTTGTTAGATGATGACTTGGTGCTCACAGGCTATATCGATCGTTGGGCGCCAGCACTTACTTCTGGACGGCATGAGATCCGTGCCAGCGGCAGGGGGAAATGCCAAGATTTGGTGGACTGCAGTGCCGAGTGGCCATCGAATGTTATCAGCCAGGCGGATGCTTTGGGGATTGCCTCACGACTGGCCGCACCCTATGGCATCACTGTCACGACAGACATTAGCGACCGGCGCCAGGTACCTCAGTTCACATTAAATTGGGGGGAGTCTGCTCAGGAGGTCATTGATAGAGTGTCACGATGGGAAGGACTCCTGTATTACGACCTGCCGGACGGTAACTTGTTCTTGACCCGGGCTGCAGACACTAGGATGGCGAGTGGGATCCAGGAAGGTATCAATGTCGAGCGTGCTTGGTATGAAGAATCCATGGATCAGCGCTTTTCTGATTATACCGGCATCTCGATGAACTTTACGCCGATCGGAGAGGCGGGGAGTGCAGGTTATGATGCCGTCACGCAGGCCACTGCTCGGGATCCACAAGCGGCATCGATGCGCTATCGGAACCGTATTGTGCTGGTGGAAAGTACGCTGGTGGCCCGTGATATGGCGACTGAGTGCATCCAGTGGGAAATGAACCGACGTTACGGCCGTTCACGCAGCCTGCGGGTCGTGACCGACAGTTGGCGTGACAGCACGGGTCGCTTATGGCAGCCAAATACCCTGATCCCGGTCAGTTTGCCCACTCTGGGGGTGGCCGAGCAGGATCTGCTGTTGGGCGAAGTAACTTATCTGCGTGATAACAGTGGAACACATGCAGAAATGACCCTTCTCCCCCCGGCAGCCTTCTCTGTTCAACCTTATGCCTTTTATTCCAACCTCATGGAGCTTACATGAATGATGCACTAATACGGTTATACCGTCGGATTAGCATGCTGGTGGGGATAGGGCGTAGTACCGGTGTGGCAGACGACAGTGGTAGGGCACAGACATTGCAATACACGACGCCTTTGGATGTCAGGGGGGATACGCTGCGTATGACTGAATTTGGCTTTTCCTCAGGCCTGCCTGTGGGGAGTGATGTGCTAGTTTTGAGTCTTGGCGGGGACCGTTCAAGCCAAGTGGTTATTGCCAGCCATCATGGAACGACACGTTTTACCCAGTTAGCAGCAGGTGAAACGGTTATTTACGACGCACAGGGGAAGTCAGTTCTGCTCGGGAAAGACCAGCTTACGGTGAACTGTGCCGGACAGGATATCCAGGTAATGGCAGCGCGCACGGCTACGGTCACTGCCAGTGAACGGGTGCGGCTAGAAACCCCTCGACTGGAATGTTCGGGAGATATTGTCGATCACTGCGACACAAATGCGGTGACGCTGAAAATGCTGCGGGACGCCTACAATGTCCATGGGCATGATGTCCGAAATGTTCAGTCCGGAGACGGCACTGTTACCAGCGACAGCACCAATCAGGAGGTCTGATGCCGGATATTCGTACTGTCTGGTTGACCGACAGCGGTTTTACTGGCTGGCAAGAGGCTGGGCATGATCTGAGCGCGGGGGACGATATCGAAACATCGGTACTGTTGAGTCTATTCAGTGACCGTAGAGCAGCCCCTGATGATGTCACGGATGATGGCGAACGCCGCGGGTGGTGGGGGGATACGGGTAGCGAGATTTCTCTGGGCTCGCGGCTGTGGATGCTAAGGCGCAGCGTATTATCTGCAGCGGTTGCCGCCAACGCTGAATTTTACGCGAAGGAGTCACTGATGTGGCTGGTGGACGATGGTGTGCTATCGGATGTCAGCGTCACTGCGGTGATCCGTTGGCCAGACCGTCTGATACTGAACGTCAACTTATTCTGGCCAAATGACAATCGGCAGGAATACAGCTTCAGATGGCTGTGGGGAGAAAACAATGCCTTACCAGAGACCAACACTCAGTGAGCTACGAAGCCGGAACCGTAATTTTATCCGTTCAGAGCTTGAAAACACCGGCGAACTGCTGAGGTTTTCTAATCTCGGGATCTTGGCGGATATGGATGCAGGGATGAGCCATTTACATTTTGCGTATCTT
Organism: Tatumella saanichensis; assembly: GCF_000439375.1. Classification (GTDB taxonomy): domain Bacteria; phylum Pseudomonadota; class Gammaproteobacteria; order Enterobacterales; family Enterobacteriaceae; genus Tatumella; species Tatumella saanichensis. The sequence goes on along the minus strand of NZ_ATMI01000031.1, from coordinate 84,088 downwards.
GATTGGATTGCACGACAGAGTAATCCTTTCACTGCTGAGGATGAATGGCTTGCCGCCTGGGGGGCCCTGAAAAATATCTACCGTAAAGATGCCAGTGCTGCGCAGGGGGACGGTGTGCTTTTCAACGGCACCACTGGAAGTACTGTCGCTACAGGCAGTCTTCTTAACCGGAGCAATGGGATGCAGTACAGGCTTGATGCAGCAGTTACGCTTGATACTGATGGCATAGGTCTTGGCGACGTAACGGCCTTGTTCCCGCCCAATGACAGTACTCTCACACCAGTAGACGGTAATGCTGCGGCCGGTACGCAGCTGGTGCTCGACCAAGCCGTTCCCGGAATAGACAGCAGCGCTACGGTGACACAGCCACTTACCGGTGGGGCTGACATGGAAAAGGAACAAGACTTTCGTCGTCGTGTGCTGCGAGCCTTCCAGACTGAGGCCGAAGGCGGCAGTGAAAGTGATTATCGCCGCTGGGCATTAAGCGTCCCCGGGGTGACACGTGCTTGGGTCAGCCCACGTCTGCTTGGCGCGGGTAGTGTTGGTCTGTACATCATGTGCGACGGTGATGATCGGGCTAATCAGGGTTTCCCCGAAGGCACTGATGGTGTGGCTACTCAGGAAACCTATCTTTATGCCAAAGCTACGGGCGATCAGCGTCGTGTTGCCGACAGCGTATTTATCCTCAGGCCGGTGACAACACTTGTTTGGGTCTGCTCCCCATTAAAAAAAATCATTGATTTTGATATTGGCGGTATTCCTCAGGCAGATGCTGACACCGTTGCGGCCATCAACGATACCATCGATCAGGTCTTTTTTGAAAATGGAGAGCCTGGCGGAAAAATCTATCTCTCAGATCTTAATCAGGCATTAGGCAGTCTCCCCGGTGCGCGAGGGTTGGTACTCAATTCACCTTCCGGAACCATCATCTCGTTAAGTCCCGGGGAGCTTCCGCTGCGTGGGAACGTGATTTTTTCAGGAGACCGCAAATGAGCCGCTACAGCCGTCAGGAATATACACGGGCATTGGGGCTGTTATTACCGCCGGGAAAGGCATGGTGTCATCCCACCGGCTCTGTGCGGGCACGCGTATTGGCTGGTATGGCGAAAGCCTTTGAAGCCAGTGATCGGGCTGCACTGGCATTGTTGCGTAATGCGTTTCCAGCAACCGCTGGCTCCTTACTGACTGACTGGGAACAGGCCCTAGGGCTTCCGGATGATTGTGCTATCGGTGAAATGAACACCATCGCATTGCGACGTATCGCAGTGGTCATAAAACTTACCAGTAACGGGAGTTTGTCCGCCGCTGCACTTATAAGACTTCTGCTGTGGTCCGGGTACCGCATCACTGTGACTGAGTTTCGTCGTGCGAGATGTGGGTTATCTGCCTGTGGAGATCCCCTAAATGGCGATGATTGGCCACAGGTCATACAAATAAATGTGCCGGAGACCACTGTTCGTTGGGCGGTGTGTGGACAGGCACACTGCGGTGATCCGCTGCGCACTTGGGGTAACAGGACACTGGAGTGCATCCTTAAACGTCTGATGCGCCCGGACTGTATTCTGCGCATTAATTACCTCCCTGCGTAAACTCCCACTCATTTAACTCGGAGAAGACAGCATGCATAAAATCGGTGATCTGACAGACACTGCGGACGCAAACGGAGAGTTCACTGACGGCAATGTGGCGGGTAATGTACAGCCAACGGAACTAATGGGACAGTGGTTCACTACTGTGCAGCGCGAGCTGCTTGCTGTGATGGCTGCGGCCAATATAGAAACCGATCTGAATGACGATGCACAGATAGTCACCGCCATTAAGCAGATGATCACCAGCGCCAGTACCTCCGTTAATTCCATTTATCCTGTCGGTATCGTAATGTTCTTCGCCCAGAGTCGAAATCCGAATGAGCTCTTCCCTGGAACGAACTGGGAATATATCGGTGAGAATAAGACTATTCGGCTGGGACTACAGGACGGCACCGATGTCATGACAACTGGTGGCCGCGACCAGCTTGTTCTTTCTAGAGGCAACCTGCCGGCAGAGAGTCTCGCCTTTGGGGGGAGTACTGAGGTTACAGAGCTGGGTAACCGTACTACCGATGAGCAAGGAGAACATACTCACGGCTGGGGGCGGGGTATGCAGAAATCAGGTGGTTCAGATCAACCAGTGGCCTTCAATGAGGGGAGCGATTTTGGGACCACCTCGCCGGCGGGGGATCACCGCCACAATATTGAATTGGGTGGTCATGCGCACGACTTCTCCGGGCGAACAGAAAATCTGGGTAATAATGACGCTGTAGATATCACGAATACCTTCATACGGCTTTTGGGATGGTATCGGACCGCCTAAAAATCTTCATAAACCGGTTTAGCACCAGCGTTGAGCCGGCTTCTACTCACTCCTCAGTAAAATCTTCGATCGACCCCTCGTCACAACACACACTAAAAGGTTGAACCTGTAGGTCCAACCTCCTTCCTAAGACATAAACTCTACCAACTCCACCTCTGATACATCCTATTTCACCAGAACAAGCTTCTCTCTACTAAACTGACAGCCCCATGCGAGACAGAGAAGGGCAACAGATCAGTCTTGGGTCAACGGCTTCGTCAATAAGTCCCCTTTTTAAGCTTTTCAAGACAATTTCCCCCTCTCTGGCACAACCAGTCATTTCTCTGCATAATCATTCAACGATGCTAAACTAATCAGGTCCTATTGAGTGGCTTTGGGCAGAGGAAACGTTAAGATTTTACTGCTAAATCTTGCATTGAGTGACGTAACGGATTTTCCGGTGCGCGCAAGATTGCATTATGTTAAGTCATTAACTTTTTTAGCTTCCTACTCAGGCCTGTCTCATTAGCAATATCCATCGCTTTAGCGTCAGTCATTGCTTTCCTTCTTATTGCTGAAAGTAATGGCCCGAAAGCATGTTTATTATCTTTTATGTTTAGTGGAAGGGATGTGCTAGATATCAGGTGTTCTTCTAAAATCCATGGCTCACTATGTGGTATCCAGCAAACCTTTGCGTTGTTTCCCATCCACTCATCCAGCCACTGCTCACCTGGATGAGTAAAGGTCGTCCTGTTTCCTGATCCCACCCGGCGCAGAGGATAGTTACTTTCTGTAGATAGCAGGACGCCAAGGGTTCGACGTAGTGTCGATCCTTCAGCGTTTCCACTGTAATGCGTTTTTATACGGGTTCTTAGATTCGCTCGACTGTTAGGTTTGCCCTTTTTATCCGGAGATATACCGACATACAGCAGTGTGTAACCATCCATCGTAACGCAACCATCTAACGGAACCCCTGATGGTATGTTTTCGAACCACCAAAAATAGACACCACTAACAGCGGGTACAGGACAAGGTGAGCACATGACTTCATCACGGCTCCATAGCTTTGATGGATAAAAATCAAACATGTTATTCCCTGCGTTTAAGAAGACGTTATGGCAAATACGGGCGATACTCATACTACAGAGGAGAATCTAGATTCTCTGTTTTTTTTACTGTCCGTTTTCCAAGGTTTTGATAAAAACGAAGTAGGTATCCATCCGGATCTGCAACGATGAACTGACGATTACCGCTTTCTTCAGCACCCACACGATACCAGCGGTCCTCCACGGGAAGGTAAAGGCTAATTCCATGCAGAGACAGTGATTCTAAGAGGGGGGCAACCGAAGGTACCCGTATCTGAACATTGAGTCCTTTTCCAAATGGGTAGCTGCCGGGCTGATGTCCTTTATCAAACGTCCGTCCTTGCCCTATCTGGTCGATCATCAGTTCTGCTTCACCCAACTTTAGGTAACAGAATCCTTCGTCAGTGCGTTCGTAGAGGCATTCAAAGCCAAGAACATTGCAGTAAAACTTTTTTGAAGTACGCCAGTCAGAGACGGCAAATTCTGGCACGAGAGCACTGCTCATGATGATAACTCCGTTTCTATCTTAGTTGTTGCTCAACTAGTACAGTATACAGCGCGTGCGTTGAATTTCTAAGCCCGGGGATTCGATGCGTTGTTCGGTGGCACCTAGAGAATAAGGTCAGGAAATGCTGACAGGTCTGAATCATATAATCATCGCTGTTAGTGATGTACCAAACAGCTTCAATTTTTAGGTAAATACGCTTGGCGTCTCACCTAGATAAGATGGCGTCGTGGGGCTTATCTTTCTCTAGGCGAGCTTTGGCTATGCCTTTCTGCTGATATACCCATGCCCGTGCAGGAATAGACAGATTACGCATACAGCATCCCTTCCCATAAATTTGATTAATTTCCGGAATTGGAGTTACACGCAGGTATTGGAGTGACGCATGGAAAGGCCACAGTGCATCCGTAAAAATCCGGAAGCACTGCTTACTCTGAAAGGGTTTATTGTAACGACCCGTCTCGGTTCACTAACGACTTGGACTTAGACAATTCCTGACTGTCGGTGCTGGTGTGAGGTTATTTTTTATGATATTTAATTCCGATTGCAATCACTGCTAGCAGTACTATAATTGCTAGAGTACAAGATAAAAAAGCGGCACCTGGCATATGAATTTTTACAATTAATTTTTCACCATAAGCACTATTAGAGAATTTAGAGATAGGGTCAATGATGGAAATTACAAGGGCACAAGTTGCCAAGGCGAAATTCCATGTCCTTTCGTCTTCCTCGCTATCACAAATGGGTTTTACTCTACTTCTTAATAGTAATATAAGAGCTGTCAAGGTGAAAATTATATTGCCAATGAATTTATACGATTCATAATCACCGATCGACCAATAGAAATACAGTGCTGTATATAAAACTGATACTATGCTAACAATAATAGGCATTCTAGCCATTTAATTACCCTTTGTTATTACATGAGAATCAATTGTACAACTATGAAATAATTTCATCTATAAAAATTTCTTCAATACCCGTTGCTGCCTGAATCATGGCTCTGTAAAGACGCACCAATCGTCAGAATGGGCAGCCAGCTTCAATCCACTGAAGACCAGCCGAATCTGGAGCCTGACGACGATGACGAGGTTGAAGGCATGACGGCGACAATCCTCCATCAAGAAGATGATAAAGAGAATATTAAATTTATCGATCCGAATAACTGGCGTGAGCTGACTATAGGGCATGTTCAGAAAGGCCATCAAGCGCCTGTAGATAGTCAAATCTATGCTGCGTCACCTCGGCTGGACCGAAGCGGCTGACTTAATCATTAAAGGAATGGAAGGGGCTATCGCCGCCAAAACCGTGACCTACGATTTCGAACGTCTGATGGACGGCGCTAAGCTGCTGAAATCCTCAGAATTCGGTGACGCGATTATCAGCCACATGTAATCCCCCTGCATCATCATACTTAATCACGGGTTCAGAAATGGACCCGTGTTTTTTGTGCCTGTCACCCCATTCCCCAAAAATTCCCCAAAACTGTTTCACTTTATCTTTTTAAGCCCATGAATTGTATGCGAAATTCAGGGCTGCTTTCCCCAAAATTTTCCCAAAAGTATTTAACTGTATTTAACTGTGTTTCACTTATAGGGAGGTTAAGGGGCTGATTTAAAAGGGAGAGGGGGATACTTACAGGTGAGGGAACGGCGACAATCAGTGTTACTGGCGATATTTCAGGTAAAAGTGCCAGTCGGGTTGTGAAAGTCACTGCCGCACCGGTGGTGTCTGATTATCTGGCAATCAAAAATAACATGTCTGAAATCGCCGAGGTGGGTGCAGAGGCACAGGTTGAATCTCAGAAGAATCTGGGGCTGGGCGAACTGGCGACGAAGGATTCGCTAACGGCGAAGGAAACCGGTGCTGTGCCTGTGGCTGACAAAACGCTACCCGCAGGCACCGATCTGAATGGCATAACCGCATCTGGTCAGTATTTCCAGAATGTGACCAGTAACGCGACTTTGTTGCTTAACTATCCAGAACCTGTGGCCGGTGTACTGGTTGTCTACAGTTCCGGGGTCGATATTGGTGGGTGCAGGCAGGTTTACATGCCTTATAATTCGACAGTCGAATATCGGCGGTATGCATTTGTTGATCCGCTGGTGTATTCTGCATGGAAAGCGTATTGATGAAGTGCCGGGTAGCCCCGGGCATTGTTAATCGTATAGCCAGCGACCCGCTTTAGCTGATTCGATCAGCATACCGAGTGTTAAAGGTTTGGCTGATACTTCAGGGACCTTTTGTGATTTTGGACGGAGCCAGTTAGGCAGTATGCCTTTTTCGTAAGGCCAGTATGTAATAAAGTTGAATCCAGTACTATCAACAGTAAATCGCTGAAAATAGCTCTGCATAATTTCGTGGCCTGTCTCCCTTGCCCAAGGATACCTGCCTGTATTTATGCTAGTTTCCGGTGTCAATATCGGGGTCGTTTTGGCAAACAGTGGCTTGGTATTGTAGGCCGTTTCATACCATCGAAGGACGGCTGTTTCGATATCTATCACCATATACGGTCATCCTTTCTTGCAATCCGATTATATGCACTGACGGTGCGAAATCCTATTTGCAAGACGTCATTCATCACAAAGGCAATCCCAAGAATTGGTATCCAACGCCCTGTAAAAGCGCCTAAGTTATTCACATAACTAAACCGTAAGTTCTTAATGCTTTCATTTGTCAAAGTGGGCCAACGATTAACCCGAAACTTTAACCAACGCCTAAGATTCTCACTAAGGATCGATGTTCCCAGTGTTGCTCCTACGGGCTTCCCTCTTGTACTTTGGGTGGGTTGACCCAGGATGATAAGAGCTAATGCCATAATATCACTTGCACCTAGCCGCTTCTGTGCTTCTTCAAGAAATATGAAGAAAAATAGTTCACCGGGTGTCAGATTAGTTAATCCCTTGTAGAAGTATGTACCGTTTAGCTCTTCAACTGTATCCATATATCCATCCTTGATTACATGAGTCGAGTACAAAGTCTAAACAGATTCCTGACCAGGCACAAACATGAGACGAGTTTTTCAGATAACAGATCGCTTCCCCAAAACTAAAGCTAACTATTTGTAATTTCGACTGTAACTTTATGTGTGCTAGTGTTGTTTTGCGGTGTGCTTTTGCGATAAAAGCAGTATTGAATCAGTCTGTTAACGCAATTTCTCAAATGTGATGCTGCGTCACCTCGGCTGGACCGAAGCCGCAGACTTAATCATTAAGGGAATGGAAGGAGCTATCGCCGCCAAAACTGTGACCTATGACTTCGGACGTCTGATGGACGGCGCTAAACTGCTGAAATCCTCAGAATTCGGTGACGCGATCATCAGCCACATGTAATACCCCCCCATCATCATACTTAAGCACGGGTCCAGAAATGGACCCGTGTTTTTTGTGCCTGTCACACCGTTCCCCAAAAATTCCCCAAAACTGTTTCACTTTATCTTTTTAAGTCCATGAACTGTATACGAAATTCAGGACCGCTTTTCCCAAAACTTTTCCAAAAGTATTTCACTGTATTTAACTGTATTTCACTTATAGAGAGGGTAAGGGACTGATTTTTGGGGGAAGGGGGGTGACACTTCGGGTGGAGAGGGAGAGGTAGTTTAGAAGAGTTATTTGTGGGATGGGTTTGGGGGTATTTTTTGATTGGGGGAGGGGGTATATGCAAATCGCGGAATCTGGAGTGCTAGAGGTTCTCTAAAAATTGATGGGTCGTTTTGCAGGGATGCTTACATTGGATAGTTTCTCAGTTAATCCCAAAAGCACCCACTTGAATCTGTACGTTTCCTTCAATCAGAGCTAGGTCTCAACGAGGGGGCCTTCATAGGAAATTGTTATGTTTCACATTTTTTTAAAAAAGTGCTTAAAAGATAAATCACACATGGTATACGATATACTCTACGGTGAGTGTTGATTTTTATATGCAGTATGTATGCGTTATACACTGAGGCGGATTATGACTACGAATACAATTTTTGATTACATTGTTGTGGGGGCGGGTTCAGCTGGTTGTGTGGTTGCAAATCGCCTCAGCGAAAACGGGAAGTTCACAGTACTCCTACTGGAAGCAGGAAAAAGCCACAAAAGTATTATTTTGGATATGCCGGCGGCGTTGGGCTTGCCTTTGGAAAGCACCAAATTTAACTGGGGATTTAAGAGCCAGCCTGATGCCGGAGTAAACGGTAATATCAGTGACCAGCATCGTGGTCGAGTACTAGGGGGTTCTTCTTCCATTAATGGAATGGTATTTGTTCGAGGAAATCCTCGCGACTTTGATCGCTGGGCTGAAGCTGGCCTGCCAGACTGGAGCTATAAGCACTGCCTGCCGTATTTTAAAAAAATGGAAACTTACGAGGGTGGGGGCGATGAGTTCCGCGGCGGAGAGGGACCGATGCAGGTTCATAAATGTAACGCCGACAATCCTCTTTACGAAGCCTTCTTGGGCGCCGGGCAGGATTACGGTCTGGTGTTCAATAAGGATCAGAATGGTAAAAGCCAAGAGGGTGTGAACATCGCCCAGTCCAGTACCTTCAAGGGGAATCGGTGGAGTACTGCCCGTGGATATCTGGATCCTGCACGTAACCGTAAAAATCTAACGATTCACTCTTCTGCGCATGTCAGACAGATTAAAATAGTGGGTAAGCGTGCAACAGGTGTGGAATATCTGCATGAGGGTAAACCAGTTTCAGCGGAAGCACGTAACGAAGTGATCCTGAGTGCTGGTGCGTTCGGTACACCTCAGCTCCTGATGATTGCTGGGATCGGGGACGAAGCAGAACTTAAGTCTCACGATATTAAGGTTGTTCATCATCTGCCAGGGGTTGGTCGCAATCTGCAGGATCACGCGGCGGTTCCTATCCAGTACAGCACGACGCGCAATGTGTCACCGACATTCCAGCTATCAAGCAAAATTGGCAGAGGGTACGTGGGGGCTCGCTGGTTACTAGCAAAATCCGGTTTGGGTACGTCAAACTACTTTGAAGTAGGGGCGTTCTTTAAGGGTAACGAACAAGTTGAATATGCAAACCTGCAGCATGAGTTTTTCCCAATGATCGGTGAGTTTTACAGAGGTGAAGCTCGAATAAATCCAGGCTTTCAGTATTTCACTAGCGTTATGCGTCCTGAGAGCCGGGGACATGTTACCCTGAAATCTAAAAATCCTCTTGACGCTCCCGTTATCAAACTGAATTTCTTAGATAAGATTGGTGATCTTGAGCAATTGCGTGAAGGTATTCGTACTACACGCGAGATGATTGCTCAGAAGTCTTGGAACGCGTTGAGGGGTGTTGAAGTAAGCCCAGGTATTGATATTCAGAGTGATAAAGAGTTAGAAGGTTGGATCCGAGCAAATGCAGGCACTGGATATCATGCCGTTTCGACCTGTCGCATGGGTTATGATGAAATGGCTGTAACGGACAATGAAGGCCGTGTACATGGTGTTCAGGGCTTACGTATCATCGATGCGTCACTGATGCCTTATCTGACAACGGGTAATACTAACGCACCTACAATCATGATGGCCGAAAAATTAGCTGATAAGGTTCTGGGAAAGGCTTTACCCCCAGCTCTAATTGAGTGATAGACAATAAACTCAAGTAATATAATCTCATATCCAAGCGGCACATTGTTGCCGCTTTTTCTTTTTAAATTATATTGTAAGCATCCCTGCCAAAGAAACTATCCACCTTTAGAGATCTTCCGACATACTAAATAGGTTCCCTGAAGGAGATCGCTATGCGTAAAGTTCGACTTGCTTATCGCCGTTTTGAAGTCTGTTGACGCTGGTCGAACGGTGCAAAGTATCTGCTGCGAGGCCGAAATTTCAGAAGTTAGCTGTTACAGTGGGAAAGCTAAATACAGCGGAATGGAAGCCTCTGATATCTGGAATATCAAAGACCTGTAAGATAAGCGCCAGCGTCTCGAACAGATGTTCGCTGATCTTAACCTTGAGGATCTTGCGCTGAGAGACGTTATCGAATCAAGCGTTAAAACCAGTCACAAAGCGTGAGTTCACTCATTATCTGATATCGCAGTTTATGTAAGTGTACAGGACATTATCACTGAGCAGGACGGCATTTTTCTACAAATTGGAGACACGGTGGAAGTCCTGACAGATCGAGATGAACGCTATCCGCGATGCGTTTTTAATAAGATTTTTCGGGTCATTCACCGTCGAGATCACATATGGAATTATAAGCGGGTTGCTAAAGCTGAGGATGGATAACGGGCCGGAATTTATTTCATTGACCTTGGCTTAATGGGCTGAAGATAAAGATATACAGTTGGATTTTGTTGTGCCGGTAAAACCCACTCAGAATGCTTTTACTGAACGTTTTAGGCGAACATACAGGACTGAAATACTGGCTTTTTATCTGTGCAGAACACTGAATTAAGTACGGAGAATCAAAGAACGCTGGCTGACGGAATATAACAGCGACTAGCCTTATGGGCCCTTTAATAATCTGACGCCTGTAGAATACCGGCTTATGGCTGAAAAAAAACCGAGGCCTGAAAAGTGTCTGGGACTATAGCCGTTCTACTTACAATATGGTCACAGTTAAGTGTGATATCTAAATGATATTTCGGCTATAGCCCACTATATACTTGTCATCAAAATTACTGATGGAGAAAAAATGGAAACTAACCGCCTGTTAATGGACGGTCAGTCTCCTTATAGTTCCAAATTTAGAAACGTATACTCTCAGCTGGGGCAACCATCAATTATAATACGTATTGAATAAGCATAGCTCCGCTTAAACCGACAAGTGATGCGATCATTGTTGCTGCAGAGATGCTTTTAATGGCCCCGGCAAGTGAGAGCCCCAGATACTCTTTACCTAACCATATGAGACTATCTGTAAACTGCACAAAACCTAATCCGCCGCTGCCAATGGCAATAGTCAATGCTACAGGGCTGAGTGCAGCATTGCTTTGGAGGAGTGGTAGTACTATTGCCGAAGAACTCAGCATTGCAACAGTAGCAGAACCCACGGCAAGATGAATTAACCCGGTTAACAGCCAAGCAAGAAGAATAGGGCTCACAGGCAGATTACCAATTATCACACTGAGAGTATGGCTAATCCCACTGGCGGTGATGACGCCGTTGAATGCACCTCCGGCTGCAATGATTAACATCACATTTGCAATCTGCTTGTAGCTTTCACCGGTTAAAAAACCCAACTTGTTTAGGGAGGAGCCTTTTGACAGTCCCAGACTCCAGTAGGCAAAGAGAACCGATATTAGCAAGGCTGTAAACGGATTCCCGATAAACTCAACTGTCGACCGTAATACATTGTCTGCTGGTAAAACAGCTTCAAAGATTGTTTTGCTCATCATCAGCAGCAATGGAAGAAGGATAGTAAATAATGTTATCCCAAATCCAGGTAGCTCTCGAACTTCTGTCATTGGTTGCTGTGTTACAGAGATTGACTTTACTTTGCCCTGGCTTTCTTTTCGGGTAATAAATACCACATAACTTGTCGCGATCAGTGTACAAGTAAGTGCGATCGGCAAACCAAACAGGATCACCTTGCCGATATCAGCGTGAAGAATTTCAGTGACCGCAGTTGCCGCAGGGTGTGGAGGCAGAATGCAATGGATAGCATGAAGTGAGATGAGGAGTGGTACGCCAACACGCATTCGTGACATACCAGCATTTTTTGCAACTACTGCGGCAAGGGGAGCCATCAATATAAAACCAACGTCAGAAAAGATTGGAATCCCCACCACAGATCCAAGCACGGCCATCACCCATGGTGCATTGTGTTTACCGGCTCTGTTCAAGAGTGTACGAGCAATTTGCTCCGCGCCACCGGAATCATCCAGCATCTTCCCTAATATGCCACCAAAAGCCATTATCAGAGCCAGAAAGGAAAGTGTGCTTCCAATACCGTCTTCAAGCGTGGACACGAGTTTATCCAGGGGGATTCGAGTTACCGTTCCCAGAAATATGGCTGATAGAATCAACGCTATACTTGCATGTATTTTTAGTCGAGCAATGAACATGACAAGAAGAAAGATTGACAATAATAAAAAACCAATAACTGTTGAAGAAGATTCCATTTTTAATTCCTAACTAATACAGTTCAAATAACTAGATCATGATTTGAAATGTGAAACTCATCCGATATAAGCGATGAGAGCGATGTTGGTTTGTTAAATGTTTCTATTTATTAATCAGAGATCAATTGATGGTTTTACTACATAATTTAAAAAGCAACGTCACTTGCTTTTTAAATAAGTGCATTCAGACTACCACAGAATTAATTAATAGGTTAGAGGTGTTTTGGATAAAAGTATGGATTGTTCCATCTTATTTTCTTATGGATGATGTGTTGTATTAGTCGATGCGTTGATCTTTTTTGGGGGATGGTTAGGTAAGAGTTAATTATATTCGAGAGATTTTTTAATATAGAGTGGATTATTTTAAAAGCGGATTTTTCTATGAGCAGGAAGGTTAATCTAGAGGGAGGTTAATAATAGCTAATAAGAGGTGGATGATTTTACTCACCACCTCTAAAAGTATGTTTGATATTACTGAGGTTTATATTCTCTCACGGTTCCTGACTGATTGCTCCAGGATGCATACCATGTATCAAACAGTGACAGCTGAGCTTCAACGTAGCCGCGCTGACTGTCAGTCAGTGCATCGCTTGAGTTAAAGTGCAGGGTATATTCTTTGTGGCCTTTTAAGACCATCATATGTTTGAAGTACAATACTAGATCTGGGCCTGTATCAAAGGAAGATAGTACCGCCAGGCTGCTTTCTAATTCCAGGGCCAGAGTACGAGCTTCAACATTACCTTTTGCCGCGGCTTTAGAAAGGTTGCACAGGTGCAGAACCTCTTTTGGCAATACATTACCGATACCAGTGATCGCACCGGTTGCGCCACAGTTAATGAATCCGTGAACCACTTCGGTATCAACACCAATCATCAGGGTTACGTCATCTTCACGGCTAGTAATGTTTTCTGCTGCATAGCGCATATCTTCTGCGCCACCGAATTCTTTGAATCCGATCAGGTTAGGATGTTCTGCACGCAGCGCGAAGAACAGGTCGGCGCGGGTCGCAAAGCCATAGTAAGGGCTGTTGTAAATAACAGCGGGTAAATCCGGAGCAGCTGAAAGGACCGCTTTGAAGTGCTCTTTCTGAGCTGAGATAACTGAAGCGCGAGATAAAACGCGAGGGATAACCATCAGACCTTTTGCACCTACACGTTGAGCGTGCGCCGCGTGAGCTGCTGCTGATGCTGTGTTCACAGCTCCGGTACCGACAATTACTGGAATACCGGCTTCAGCCAAACGAGCAACGCCTTCCATACGCTGTTCATCTGTCAGCAATGGCCAGTCACCCATTGATCCACAATAGACAACAGCAGACATACCCGCAGCAATCAGTTCTTTACCTTTACGAACCAATGCATCGTAATCGGGAGTTCTGTCCGGATTGCATGGTGTCATCAGAGCCGGGATCACACCCGAAAAAATATTGGTTTTCATATAAATCTCCAGTCGTAAGAAGAAGTATCGCTCCGGTTCAGCATGCCCCCCTATCTGAAAGAAAGTAGGTTGTGCAATAACTTCAAGCGATCTATGTAATACAACAATCATCGTCGATTGTCAGAATTTGAAAATTGAACACCGCTAACTAGTATATCGTATACGGTATAATATGTTACATAACGCCTTAGTATGTCAATGGAGTTTAATCATTATCGAGAGATATAACATAATATTATATTTCGACATAATAATTGGTCACGTGGCATGATTTTAGTGCCTCGTTATTAATCATTATATAAAAGTATGTGATCCCAATCTTATTTAGGAAAACATAAATCTGTCGCTCAAAAGCGTTATAAACCTTCCTGACAGTTGGAACTAATTAAGTTTTCATCCCTGACTTCCTTGTCAGGACTCAGCGGCCTCCCTGGCGAATTAAATGGTCTTAATTGGTATACTTGCCATTCAAAAGATGAGGCGATTTCGAAAGTTGCTCATCTTTCAATACATCAGGTAAAAGAGACTGAGGGTAGTTTTGGAAGCAGACCGGGCGCATAAATCGGTTAATCGCCAAACTACCCACTGATGTACCCCGAGAATCGGATGTCGCAGGCCATGGGCCTCCGTGTACCATAGCGTGACTCACCTCAACCCCGGTTGGATAGTTGTTCACAATCAAGCGTCCTGCTTTTTCTTCAAGCGTCGCCACCAGATCGGCAGCGCTTGCCAGCTCCTCCTCCTCCCCGAATATAGTTGCGGTCAGCTGTCCACCCAAAGTATCCAGAGCTTCTAGAAGTTGCTCTTTAGTCTCCACGCTCACGATAATCGCTGCTGGTCCGAAAATTTCTTCCTGAACCAGCGTGTTGTTAGCGATCAGACTTTGGATATCGGTTCTGTAAAGACAAGCCCCGGCAGATAAGCTGTCATCCTGGCCTTGTGCAAGCAATTCAAGGGAGCTGAATGCATCGAACTCTTGGCGGCGATGATCGTAGGATTTCAGCGTTGACGGATTGAGCATCACCATAGGTGAAAGTGCGCTGACTTTGTGTTTCAACTCAGTTACGAAATTTTCGAACGCGTCGGTTTGTACGCCAAGAATTAAACCTGGTTTAGTGCAGAACTGACCTGTTCCCATAGTGAAGGAGGCTACAAGATCTCCTGCTACCTTTGAGGCCTGATTCGTCAGCAACCCGTTAAGTACAACCATCGGGTTTATGCTAGACATTTCAGCAAATACAGGTATCGGCTCTGGTCGGGCATTTGCGATTTCAATCAGTGCTTTTCCGCCACCGAGAGATCCAGTAAAGCCGACGGCTTTAATTTTAGGGTGGCGAACTAGATCAGCACCCACACGGGAGCCGAAAATCATATTAAAGACGCCAGCCGGCATGTCGGACTTAATACGAGCACGCTCAATCGCTTCCGCAGTGAGTTCGGATGTTTTCATATGACCTGAATGCGCCTTCACGACTACCGTACAGCCAGCGGCGAGCGCCGCAGCGGTGTCACCACCCGCAGTAGAAAAGGCTAGGGGAAAGTTACTTGCACCAAATACCGCGATTGGACCAACACCGACGTTGTATTGACGGAGTACAGGCTTACCCTGGCCTTCGAAAGTATCTACACGGATACCAAGAAATCCTCGTGCTCGGATATATTCTGCAAACATACGCATCTGGTTTGAAGTACGGGCACGTTCACCTTTAATACGTGCCTCTGGCAGACCTGTTTCTTCCATCACAATGTTAACAAAATCGTCATCGAGGCTGTCTATTTCATCAGCGATCGACTCAAGAAAAGCTGCCCGCCGTTCAAGAGGCTGCTTTTGATAGCTCCTAAATACTGATGCGGCGGCATTTGCTGCGCTATCAGCTTCGGCCATAGTGGCCTGACAGAACAGATACGATAAAGGCTGGCCTGTTCTGGCGTTAATACTGTTCAGTGCCGGTGAACCTGAGCCAACACGCTGGCCAGCAATAAATTGCTTACCATTATTCGCGGTCATAAATCGTTCTCCATTAGTTAATAATGATGCAGGAATTGCCAGTTCATCTGGTCAATTCGCGTCATCAAGACAATCCCTGCAAGGGATTATCGGGAATGTTGTTGAAGCCAGGTGGGATGCTCTTCTTTTAAGGGCAGCCCACAACCTACTAGGCATTAAGCGCCTGCTGGCGTATATCGTATACCAACCTAACTGCGGTGGCGTTCAGTTTATGGCCCGGTAACAAAATCGGGCCATATCGCTTAGACCAGTTGGATCCAGATTGTTTTCAACTCTGAGTACTGATCGAAGATATGGATGGATTTTTCACGGCCACCAAATCCTGATTGTTTGAATCCACCAAATGGAACAGACTGATCGCCTTCTGAGAAGCAATTAACAGACACGGTACCGGCACGAATAGCGCGTGCTACTTGGTGTGCGGTTGTCAGATCATTTGTATGAAGCGAAGAAGCCAACCCGTAAATGGTATCGTTCGCAATCGAAATAGCTTCTTCAACGGTATCGAAGGTAATCACGCTTAGCACAGGCCCGAAAATCTCTTCCTGGGCAATGGTCATGTCGTTAGTCACATCATCAAATACGGTTGGTCCGATAAAATACCCGCCGGTTTCACTTAACAGACGCTCACCGCCCATAATCAGGCGAGCGCCTTCCGCTTTACCTTTCTCGATGTAGCTCAGAATGCGCTGCATGTGTTTCTCTTCAATCAGAGCACCAATGCGGGTATCATCACTGAAAGGTTCGCCCACAGTCCATTTAGCAAACTCTTCGAGCAGTGCTTTCATGAAACGTTCTTTAATACCACGCTGGATGAGGAGACGGGAACCGGCGCTGCAGTTTTCACCCTGGCCAAATAAAATACCCGCGGCGACCTGCTCAACAGCATGCTGGATATCTTTGACATCATTCATCACGATAGCAGGGCTTTTACCCCCTAACTCAAGCATGACTTTTTTAAGGTTTGAGTCGGCAGAATAGCGCAGGAAATAGCGGCCTACTTCAGTAGAGCCAGTAAAGCTGAGGCATTCTACATCGGGATGGACACCCAAAGCTTTGCCAGTAGTTTCACCAAAGCCGGTAACGATGTTCACCACGCCAGCAGGGATCCCAGCTTTGTCACACAAAGCGGCGAAATGCAGAGCGGATAGTGAGGTTTGTTCCGCAGGTTTAATGACTACGCTGTTACCCGTGGCAAGGATTGGCCCCAGTTTCATGGCCAGAATCGGCAGCGGGAAGTTCCACGGGATAACAACGCCCACCACGCCAATGGGTTCGCGGACAATCATGGAGACGATGTCGCTAGCTGTTGGTGAGGTGAGGTCATAAACCTTATCAATGGCTTCTGCACTCCAGCGTAGGGTCTCGATCGCGTCTGGTAAGTCAGCGTAAATTGCATCCGCAACAGGTTTACCGTTGTCCATACTCTCAATAATGCCTAGTTCTTCAGCATTTTCTTCGACGAGATCAGCCAGTTTTAACATGGCGTACTTACGCTCTTTAGGCGCAAGCTTGCTCCATACACCTTCCTCAAAAGTGCGTTTAGCAGCGGCCACCGCTACATCGACGTCTTCTTTATCGCATTCAGCAATGTTAGCCAGAACTTTTCCGGTTGCCGGATTGATTGTTTCAAACGTTTTGCCACTTAAGGCATCGACGAACTTACCATCAATGTATGCTTTGGTAATGAATTCAATTGCCTGTGACTTCTTCTTGAGTTCCGCCGTCATTATGCTCTCCATAACAGTATCTACTATATAGGTGAATAAGTGATTCGGTAGCAGTGATAATACAAGTGTATATCGTATACTATAATGCTTGTCAAATATCCAAATTAAAACTGTAATCCACATCAAATCGATGAACAGATGGGTGGCACCGAATCTAGAGTTGTGGGTCAGAATGAATAAATGATTTTGTACCACTTGTTGCGAGTTTTTTTTGAAGATCCGCACAGACACCAACAACATGATCGTGAATAAGACACGCTGCTACCTCAGCTTTACCCGCTTTACACGCAGCAAATATCTCACGATGTTCTTTATCAGCCTGGGCTATAGCATCGGGGGCAGCGAGCTGAACACGCATGTAGCGTTCAACCTTATCGTAAACAGTGCGGATCATTTTTAGCATATGTGGCCTGTCTGCTGCCACATAGATACAGGCATGGAGCTCCCAATTGAGTTCCGCCCAGCGGACTGGGTTTTCCTCAAGAATAAAAGCGTCACAAGCCATCATCAGTTTGTCAAAGTGCTCACGGCTCATTTTGGGTACCGCTATACGAGTTATTGTTGATTCCAGTACTGCACGAATCTCAAATAACTGTAACAATTCCTGTTCTGAGATCCCTGCCACGACAGCACCACGGTTGCGGTTAAATTTTACGAAGCCTTCAGCCTCAAGTGTCTTGAGTGCCTCCCTGACCGGGATTTTGCTGACGTTGAAAATTTGAGCAATCTGATCCTGACGTATTGGCTGGTTATCCATCAGCGTCCCGGACACAATCGCCTCCTTCAGGTATTGTGCGATTATGATTGAGGCAGAGGGTGAAGAGCTAATATCAGGTACAGATTTCAATTTAAGTATCATGATGTTGAGTTATCTCCTCCCTCCCGGGTTTTATCTGTTAAGCCAGTAGTGACTGTAATTCTTCATATAAGGATTGCGGGATCTCTACCCCCTCCTGCTCACTCTTAAGCCTTGCGGCATAACGGCGCTCTGAAGGCAGACGGCCGCCGTGAGCTTTTAACTTGGTGAAGAGCTCTTCAGCACGTGCCATATGGGATTCTTTCTCGGAGCCAAGTAGTGACTCTGGCGAAATCGCGATAATCAGTTCTCCATGGAAAGGTGAGGCTTTCGCATCATTATCATGTGCCATTGATTCATAGCTCATGAGGTCGCCAATCAGCGGACCGGCCATTAACTCGATCATGGTGGCTAGGGCGGAGCCTTTATGTCCGCCAAAGGTGAGCATTGCTCCTTCCATTGCTTCTGACGTCGATGTAGTCACATTCCCATGTTTATCGATAGCACAGCCCTCAGGTAAGGGGTCACCGCGTAAATGATGGAGTTCAATATCTCCGCGAGCTATGGCACTGGTTGCGAAATCAAATACATAGGGATGGCTATCTTTTCTTGGCCAGCCAAAAGCAAATGGATTAGTCCCCAGTAAAGGCTCTTTGCTTCCATGAGGCGCAACCCATGAGTGGCTTGGATTACATGCCATAACAACAAGTCCTTGCTGAGTTAGCTGCTCAATTTCCACCCACAGCGCTGAAAAGTGCACGCAGTTATTGATTGCCATGAGCGCGATGCCGTTTGTGATAGCTTTTTGGCACAGGTAAGGGAGGCCGCGTTCAAATGCTAGCTGAGAAAACCCACCTTCGGCATCCACTTTCACCACCCCCGGAGCTGTGTCGATAATTTGTGGCATGGCTTGAGGGTTTACTTTTCCTGCCTTCAAAGTATGGATACATACTAGTAAACGATAGATACCGTGTGTTGCGCATCCGTCTCTTTCGCCTGAGAGCATTGTGTGGGTAAGAGCGCTTGCATGGTCGCGGCTGAAGCCATGCTTCTCCAGCACAGCAAGAGACAGTTTTTCAATTTCAGAAAGGGCGAGCCTAGTCATTCTGACCTCAATTTGTCAGGTAACATACAAGATGTAACCTTAATATTTTAAATGGTATACGATAAACTATTTTTTTACGGCGCCTTAGTCAACAAAGTATTCAAATAATCACTGATATTTGATTTTTCTATGATGGTTCCGGCGAATGGATGGGAAATCTTTAAAAAGAGTTTGCGATTTCATTTAGATAAGCAGTAAGGTATACGATATACGCTTATTGATCGAGGCGATACGATACCTTTGGGAGATTCAGTAATTTCTTGTTTCATCCAAACCTTCGACTGCGTTATACGCGTCCAGATGGGTGTGGTTTGCCCGATAAGATCATGAACATGGCTTTGGACGTTTATTCTCAACTATCAGATGATTACTGATGACCCATTGTGGGTTAGTCATTTTTAATTCAGGCAGGGCAATCTATGAAAATTACTGAAATTGAAGTGTTCAGCTATCAGGTAGGTTATGCACACGGCACATATGTTATGTCCGGCGACAGGTCAGCGAGTACTGAAGATGGTACGGTTGTCAGAATCAAAACTGATGAAGGAATCGAAGGGTGGGGTGAAATCACTACGCTCGGGAAAGTGTATCTTCCTACTTTCCCGGAAGGTATAAGAACGGCATTGAATGACCTCAGCAGGGCTATATTGGGTCAGGATCCGCGCAATATTCTGAATATTAATAGGATCATGAATGCCACCCTTATGGGACAGGAGTTCGCAAAAAGCCCGCTAGATATCGCGTGCTGGGACATTTTTGGTAAATCAGTTGGTAAACCAATTAGTGCACTTCTGGGGGGCGTGATAAATGAACGTTTCCCTATTTATGAAGCTGTTCCTCTGGGGTCACCAGAATCAATGGCTGAATATATTCAGGAACGTCGTGCAGACGGTATTAACCGTTTTCAGCTTAAAGTGGGCAATAATCCTTTAGAGGATGTTGCGAGAACTCGCGCCAGTGTTGAGGCCGGAGATGAAGATACCGTAATCGTCGCTGATTCTAACGGTGGATGGTCTCTGGCAAGCGCCAAGCTAGCAATTCAGGGGCTGGCGGGGCTACCGGTTTATGTAGAACAACCATGCCGTACCACTGCTGATTGTATTCTTGCGCACCGCGGATCTGCGCTTCCCCTGGTTCTTGATGAATCAATTATCAGTCAGGATGAAGTATTTCGTGCAAAATACGAAGCAAACGCAGTGTCTATCAACCTTAAGTTCGGGAAATTGGGTGGACTGACAAATGTGGTCAGAGCTCGAGATTTACTGCAGGATCTTAATCTGGCTGTTTCAGTAGAGGATATGTGGGGGGGGGATATTATCACTGCCGCTACAAGCCACATTGCTGCAACAACACGCCCAGACTCTTTACTTATGACACCATTCTTCAACGACTGGACAGACGGTCACTTGGCGGGCTATACACCGCGCTCTCAGAAAGGTTTTGGTTCAGCACCTACTGCACCCGGATTGGGTATTGAAGTGGATATCAATCGTTTAGGTAAACCTCTAATGACCATTCGATAACGCATCATGTTGCGAAAGGGGAGATTACTCCCCTTTCAAAAAGACTATGAAAAACGTAGTTTCATACTACCGACCAAGACTAAAAGTAATGCGGCAGACACACAAAGGAAGGCAACCGATAGGCTGAAAGTATGTGCAATGAAGCCTAGTAAGGCTGGTCCAAGCAGGATCCCTAAATATCCCACAGTAGACACAAATGCGACAGACATGTTCGGTGGCATACTTTTTTCCATTCCGGCCAATGTTGTCAAAACAGGCGCGACGTTCGCAGCTCCAATGCCAATCAGTACGAATCCAGCCAGAGATGCTTCCCATCCAGGAACGAATACGGCAGTTGCAAAACCACTCATGGCAAAGAACCCACTCAAGAAAAGCAGTTTTTTACGACCAAGCAGATTCACTATACGGTCACCAGAGAGCCTCATTACCGCCATAGCAAAACCGAATGAGGCGTACCCCCAGCCTGCATGTTCAATTCCCATCCCGCGTTCCGATGTTAACCAGACGCCGCTCCAGTCAAGCATTGAACCTTCGGCCAGGAAACACACCAAGCACATAGCAGCCATCATAATAAGAGTGAGACTTGGGTTGAATGAAGATTTCTGGTCTTCTTCATGCGACGCAAATGGTAGAAGGTGTTTTCCTGCATAAAGAAGAATGAGTATAACAACGGCATCAGCACAAAGTGCTGTCATCAGGGGGGAAAGCCCCGCACTCAAAACCAGACTTCCACAGGCAGAACCCACAATGCCACCAACGCTGAACAGACCATGGAAACCCGACATGAGTGGTACTTCAGAATGTTGCTCAACCAGAGCGCCCTGAATATTCACGGTAACATCCGCTAACCCCACACCTGCACCAAATATTAACAGGCTGACAATCATCAACGGTGTAGAATTTACTTCAGCCAGCAGAGGTAGGGACAGGCACAACATAATAGCGCCCGTGATGATCATGGCCTTGCATCCAAATCGTCCTGCAAGTTTGCCGGAAAATAACATGGTAACTAAAGAGCCACTTCCCAGGCAAAGTAAAAGCATACCCAATGTGGCTGCATCAAGATTTAATCTATGCTGTGCATATGGCACTAATGGAGCCCATGCACCCATACCAAAACCCGCAATGAAGAATGCGGCTCTTGTCGACATCCTCCTTTGTGCGGTATTTACTGCTAAACGAACAGCTACCTCAGCCATTAATCCCCCGGATTTTAGAAAATGGGATATAGTATACGCTTTTCTGGTAATCTCAATATCACCCTGTTGAAAAAATCAGATTCTCAAACTGTAGTAGGTCAGAGAGGAATTGATAACAGCTCGATGTGCAATTCACTGGACGCAAACGATTAAGCCAGCCTGACGCTGGAACTTGAGCAATTTCACTTCCAAAAACGAAAGTTTATGTCTTATATAGTAATTTTCGCCTCTATTGGAAAATAAAAAGTCAAAGGGTATAATGTATACAAATACATCGCGTAATAGTAACGGGTGTACCATTAAATTTGCATTTGTAGCAATCATTCCGGAGGTTTATTTGAGCTTAAAATCTAAGGTGCCAGATATTGGTGCTACCCCTTCAGCATCGATCATCATCTCAAGGTATCTTCGTGAGGCAATCGTATCAGGGGACCTTCCGGAAAATGAACCTGTCCGGCAAGAACAAATTGCACAGATGTTCAACGTCAGCAAAATCCCAGTTAGAGAAGCCTTAAAAACATTGGAAGCTGAGGGCCTCGTTGTTTTTTATCGTAACCGTGGTGCAGTCGTTGCTTCAATCTCTGAACCTGAGCTGGCGCAAATGTTTGAGGTCAGGATATTACTGGAATCCTCAATTATGCGTTTATCAGTTCCCAACATGACGGCACAGAATTTCAAAAAAATCGCAGCCGCTTGCGATAGGTTCATTATGGAAGATGATGCCAGTCGTTGGGCTGAGCTAAACTGGGAGTTGCACCTGGCCATGTATGAGTCAGCAAACCGACCATTTATGATCAATATGATCAAGTCGATTCATGACAAACTAGAACGCTATCTCCGGGTCCAGTTAACTGTTGCAGATGGCTTAATTCAGGCTGATAAAGAGCATCGTAAGATTCTGGAAGCGTGCAAGAATGGTGATACTGAAGGTGCTGCAGAACTGATAACGAATCATATCGCTGGGGTGTGTCAGGATCTTTACTCTCATTTGCCTGGATTTGGAAATTTTGAACTGCCAAACGCAAAAACTGAAGGACGCCAATAAGCATCCTTCAGGGGGAAATCAATCAACAGCAAGCTCCGAGATACGCTGATAGTTTTCCGGTGAAAACTTGTGAAGCCATGCGCTATACAGCAGGCCGAACAAGAAGAAAGCGATGATGATTGCTACAAAAATCGCGCTTCCCAAGCTTCCAATACCAAGCAGCATTTGAGTACTCATCACCGTCAGATAGAAAAATACACTTAAACCTACGATGGCCAGTAGAGGGGCAACTTTAGTATGCCACACCCGCTGGTCGCTTTTATGCTTGCGGAAATAGGCAAATATTGCAACGGCACTTACAACCTGCGCAAGCACGATAGCGATGGTTCCTGCACCGGTCATCCAGGCGAAAAGCGTTGCATACGGGTCCATTTTTGCCACAGCAAAAGTTAAAACAATCACAGCTGCAATTGCTGTCTGAACGAATGATGCAATGTAAGGTGTCTGTTTTTTCTTACGAGTGTAACCAAGCGCTTTCCAGAATAACTTCTGACGGCCCAGTGAATAAAAATAGCGGGCAATATTATTATGGAAGGTGACAATAGCTGCGAATAACGACGTCACGATGAATACGTTAAATGCCATTGTGGTCCAGCCACCAAGGGCTTTGGAAGCAATAAAGAAGATCAGGTTGCCGGATTGTTCTTTGGCAATTTGAACTGCATGATCAGAACCGAGGAAACCTGTAATGAGCCATGCAACACCAAAGTAGACCATCGCCATAAAAATAACGGACGTGTAGGTTGCACGAGAAATTGTTTTCTCGGGATCTTTTGCTTCTTCACTGTAAATCGCACCGCCTTCAAAGCCGATAAATGTTGCACAGGCAAACATGATCCCAGTCCCTAATCCAGGTGAGAAAATTTCACCTACAGTCGGGAACTGGAGTATGTGTTGTCCCACTTCAAGAGAGGAATGCATGATTATGCCTGTGGCCAGAATTAGGAGCATCGCAGTTTCGAGTGTTAAAAGAAATCCTAAAACCATAGCTCCAGAATGAACGCCATGCAGGGCGAGCCACAGACACAACCCCATTGCAATTAAAGCGTATACCCACCAGTCAACGTTGATACCCATAATCGTGGGGATCAGTGAATGAGCATAGTAACCAAAACCTCCGTATAAACCCGCCTGAATGGCCGTGTAGGCGAAGATAGTCAGCGTGGCGGTTCCGAGTCCGAATGACCGACCCAGTCCTGCAGTGACGAAGGAATATAAAGCACCGGCATTGGTTATCTTTTTGCTCATGGCGATGTAACCAACGGCAAAAATCAGTAGAACTGAAGCTGCCAAAAGGAAATCCCAGGCTGCTGCGTTGCCATTACCATCAGAAATCATAATGGGAACGATTGCGATGACACCCGTAAGTGGTGACGCAGCCGCGATAATGAAAAAGATTATGCTCATCGCAGTCAGCGTATTTTTACGTAGACCATGGTTAGAGCCCTTTCCATTATGATGCTCAGCACTTCTGTTTGAGAAGGATTGATATTCAACCCAGGACTTGCTCTCTATGCTCATAGCTGTCCAACCCTAGTAAGATTACCGTTGCCTCGCTGGATCATATTCCTATAGAAGAATAGTTTTTTAACCCAGTCTCTGAATACGCCCTATCGAAAGTTACGATAATTCACTTTGTCTATTGTTTATCGTATACGATATTGGGTCTGTGATCCCCTTTGCATTTTTTACAAAGCAGTAACATTCCTTCAGGCGCTGTGAGATATCTAAAGCAATTCATATGCCAGAGGTTAATTTTTAGCTATTTAAAAAGCAGGTTGAAATGATGGGTTATTTCTTATCTTATTGAATTAATTAAATTTAAATTTACATGAGATTGTGATAATTGTATCTAATATCCAATCGTAGGTTTTCAAAAAAAACATCGGATGTTGAAATCAGTGATACTATTTCGCCCAAAAATAGTGCGTTATCTAACCAAAATGATGCACCCGAGATAAGCTTAGATAGGCCTCTATTTGTAAATAACAGGGCTTTACAAAAGTAGCCGGTCGTTACTTTAAGAATGAGCCAAGCTGTATGGTGTGAAAGATGAGGCCTGATATCATTAATAAGATTGAGGAATTTAAATAAATTCTCACAGACGTTGGAATTTGACTTAAGATAAGTTCATTATTTCATAGGTATTGATGATAGTTATCAAACTTTTGTTATATATTTGCGAGCCTAAGATAGCCATAGCACAGGATCCTTATATTATCCATGCAATTACTCGGGTAATCTTGTCTCTAATTTTGACTTAGCGGAACAAATGTAATTAAGTCCATTAATCAGTTGTGAAGTGGCTTTGTTGAATAAATCGAACTTTTGCCTAATGGAAGGATCAGATCTTCCATCATGCTGATAACGCAGGCAGTACAGTGGCATAGTAGAAATTCAGAATCACTAACTGGAAGACCTACAACAAAGCCCTAATCGAGGGTGGTTCCCTCTGTTTTTGGCTTGATGAAGAGGTTGTTCAGGCATGGTATGAGCCGACAAAGCCCACATCGCGTGGACGACCTCCGCGCTATTCTGACTTCGCCATCACCACCGTCTCGGTAATTAAACGCGTATTCCGCCTGACCCTGTGGGCCGCTCAGGGATTTATTGATTCCATTTTTGCCCTGATGAACGTTCCGTTGCGTTATCCGGATCACACCTGAGTCAGTAAACGGTCAAAGTCGGTTAATATCAGCTTTCCCCTGGGTGAAATATCTCATCTGGTGATGGATTCCACAGGGCTTAACGTCTTCGGTCAAGGCGAATGGAAAGTCAAAAAACACGGTAAAGGGCACCGCCGTATCTGGCGTAAGCTGCATTTGGCTGTGGATGCCAAAACACATGAAATTATCTGTGCTGACCTGTCGCTGAACAACGTTACAGACTCAGAGGCCTTCCTCGGACTCATCCGGCAAAGCCACCGGAAAATCAGGTGCGCCGCTGCAGACGGCACTTACGATACCCGGTTATGTCACGATGAACTGCGGCGTAAAAATATCCGCGAACTCATCCCTCCCCCGAAGGGTGCGGGTTACTGGCCTGTTGGATATGCAGACCGGGATCGTGCTGTTGCGGATCAGCGCCTGAGTGGGAGCAATATACGATGGAAATGGACAACGGAATATCACCGTCGGCCAATAGCGGAAACAGCGATGTACCGGGTAAAGCAGTTGTTGGGTTGTTCACTGCCCCTGCGTACCTACGACGCTCAGGTAGCAGAGGCTATGGCCATGGTGCGGGCGCTGAACAAAATGACAAAGGCCGGAATGCCTGAAAGCGTGCGCATTGCATGAAAATACAACCTGCTGCGGGGAAGCTCAGCCAAAATCTGGTTTATTCAACAAAGTCATTACAGATATCACCAATACGCTGTCCGGTCATAACTCTCACTAAAAGGTTGAACCTGAAGGCCCAACCTCCTTCCAAAGATATTAATTCTACCAACTCTACATCTGACACATCCTATTTCACCAGAACAAACTTCTCTCTACTTAACTGACCGCCTGTTTCAAGAGGAAGAAGGGTACAGGTTAGTCTTGGGGCTAATGGTCTCTTAGATAAGTCCACTTTTCAGCCAGTTCAACTGAATTTCCCCTTTTCTGGTAAAAGATGTCATTTTGCTGCATAATCATTCAATGATGATAAATTAATCAAGTCCTATTTAGTGAGTTTAAGCTGAGGGAAAGTTAATATTTCACCGCTCAATCTGGCATTGAGTGACGCAACGAATTTTCTGGTGCGCGTGAAATGGTCTTATGCTAAATATCATTTTTAAAAGTAGACACGGAGTAGTAGATGGAGATTAAAATACGAGCAGTCGAGTTGAAAGATGCAGAGCAACTTAAAAATATATATAGCCAAAAAAATGTCCAAGAAAACACGTTGCAACTGCCGGTGCCATCCCTAAGTTACTGGGAAAATAGAATTCAAAATTATACTGAAAATGGGTGGATTGGATTCGTTGCCGAGCTTGATGGCGTTGTTGTGGGTGAATTAGTCATTTTTACTGAAAAAAACATAAGGCTTAGGCATGTAGTTTCTTTCGGGATTGCTGTAGATGTCAATCATTCAGGAAAAGGCATAGGCAAACAGCTGATTACTTTTTTTCAGGAATATGCATTTCAATGGCTGGCAGCCAGTAGGCTCGAGTTAGAAGTTTTTGTTAGTAACTGTTCTGCAATAAAACTTTATGAAAGGTTAGGATTCGAAATTGAAGGTAAAAAGAGAAAGGCTGCATTGAAGGATGGCGTGTATCAGGATGTATTTATTATGTCGAAATTAGCCAGTTAAACTTAAGCCCTAGAGAGTATACTTCTAGGGTTTCAGCAATATTGTCGGCACCCGCAAGAACGACTTATGGTAAATCCGACTGCGCTGCTTCACAGTGCTTCATTTCTTCTGAAATAAACCAACTAACATTTTTGCAAACCAATATGTCAGATAACTGAAAATTCTGACCAGTATTAGAAAAGAGCATGTATTTTTTAGGTATTCGTTCACCAGCCTAGTTGAACAGGTAGCGATAACTCTCGCCAACACTTTTGATGTCGTTAAGTTGTGAACCTAAAGTGGCCTAGCCTTAATGGCACTCATGGGAAGATAGCAGCTTTGTGCTTAAGGTATAAAGTACTTTTCATTAGCGACAATTCGATGGTAGGCAAAAATGTTGACAGGTAGAAGAGCAGTTGTCACCGGTGGTGGCAAGGGATTTGGCCAAGCATTGTGTGTCGGACTCTCCAGGGAGGGAATAGAGGTAGACTTCTGCGCCCGACGTTCCGAGGATATCGATAATACCTGCGAAATGGTCAGGGCCGAAGGGGGGATTGCCAGAGGGTATCTCTGTGACCTTACTCTGACAGAGTCTGTACAGCAATTCGCTGCACAGTTGACGACGGTAGAAAAACCCATAGACATTCTGATCCTAAACGCAGCACAGTGGTTATCAGGAACCTTAGATAACCAGCAAGAAATAGAAATTATTACTACTATCAATTCCGGCGTAACTGGCTCTATTTTACTGACCAAGGCACTGCTACCCAGTTTAAGACGCTCTGAGGGCGCGGATATTATATCTATCATTTCGGCTTGTGCTATTCCACACTTTACCGATTCCATCGCGCACCCAGCCTTTTTTGCAGGTAAGCACGGACTCAGTGGCTTTACATCCCTACTGTCAGAGCAATTAGCCTCGGAGAATATCCGAGTGACTGGGTTGTATCCGCCGGATTTCGAAACTACGTCTGTAGACGCGCTTATCGATAATCAGGCTAAGATGGGGCAACAATTACTAAATGGGCGTTCTATTTGGGAAACTATACGCTTTTTATTACTTCAGCCTCGTAGTTGCCATATTAGCAGTATCTACTTTAAAGGACCGACTCGCGAAACACTGAAGTCAGTGCAATAGCCAATAACTAAATCGACGTTTCCTATCAAAATCCCCTGCAGTTGAGGTGTTATACCTTAGGCGTAAATGCGCATTCTGTAAGTCGTGGTACTTCGCCCACAGCTATGTTAAATAATCGATAACCACAACCGCAGCGTTAAGGATCATTATGAAAGGTAGCTGTCTTTGCAAAGCCGTGAGTTATGAATGTGATCAGCTGAGCAGTGGTATAGTGAACTGTCATTGTCATACCTGTCGGAAAGCTCAGGCTGCCCGTTACGCGCCCACGGCAAAGGTAGAGCGCAAACATTTTCGCCGGCGGCAGGGAGAACACCTGCTTAAGGCTTACGAATCATCCGCTGGAAAGTTTCGTTATTTCTGTTCAGTGTGTGGTTCGCATCTGATGGCTGAAAGGCCCGCTCAGGGGCATGTGATCTTAAGGGTAGCAACCTTAGATGACGCGCCTGCTGTTACAGGCATTTCTTATATCTGGTGCAGCCATAATTTACCTTGGCTTGTGGACAGTGAAGTAACACCTCACTTTGCTGAATGGCTACCTGAGTGACGATGATAAACACTAGCTCGGTGTTTTGGTGATGAGCGACAGTCGCTTAGCGACTGGTTGAGTACTTACTGAGTAATAGCTATACCCGTGCGGTAGACACCTGCTACTTAGCCGAAAGGCAGCAGTGATAGACGATAACTATGTTAAGTCATCGGTAACCACAACCGCAAAATTAAGGGGCATTATGAAAATGAGCTGTCTATGTAAAGCAGTAAGTTATGAATAGGTTCAGCTGAGCAGTGGGGGATGGGGGACTAGCAGTATGACTGCTCGCTGGTGACGGAATATTAAACGAGCAAGACTCAATCCTTCCCTGCGGTAATAATTTTACCTTTAAACAGGTCAAAGAACTCGTGGATATCCTCGATGAGGACTTCTGGATGGAAAGTATCCTCAAAAGCCCTATCTGGGTTTTCCGTGTAGTCGCTGATAAACAGGTCGAACTCCTCGGTCAACAGATACAGAATACCAGCAGGGCAATTAGCGATGTAGTAATCCACCGCTCCTTCAATAGAGTCTGCTTCGCAGATATAATCGAAATCTTGATTCAGATAAGCACCCATTAGGTTTTCAATTAACGGATAGGGCGTTTTCATCGTGCGCAGTCTTCCCAGAAAAAGGGCGACAAGCTAAAAGATTTTTTGTTGTCTGTATTTAAAGTCTCCGGTTCAGTGACTGAGTTATCAGACTGTATAGCGGTAACCTGAATGCGAGTGATCGCTATCTGTAATGCGTCATCCATAACCTTTATGCCCTCCAATAATCATCAGCCGATGACTGAATACACTTTCTGTATCAGTGAATAGCGTCAGTCCTAGACCGGTACTGTTACGAAATAGTCTCCCGCGTGGGTAGCTAAGACTGGCGTGGCTAAAATATACAATTTCCTCAGCAGCATAGGATAAAGACCTACATGATTTGTGTAGCTGATCACGCGGAGGAGAACTTTATTCCGAGCCTCATTCCTGGGGTTGCGACTCAGACTGCGTGGTGGACAGCGCGATTAGTGAGGGAGAGGGCTTTAGCGCACTCTCTACAGCAGACTATCTGTCGCGATTCACCGGACATTTGACAGTATAACCTTTAATTTACCTAAGCCGCGCTTAGTTTCGCCTACCAGGATCTTCACTGCAGAAAATGACGCTGAACGGCTTGTGAGGGACTCGTTTTTGTTATCTTTGCTGATCATCAACGATACAATCTATGAGTAGTTCCATTCTGATGGCAGATGCCGCTTGCCCTATACCCCCTATATTGTCCTGTGCACAGGGGAGTACGGCGACTTCAACGCACAGTATTGCTAAGGCCGTTGCAGACCTATTGATTGAAATGAAGAGGTAACATCATTCCCGATCATATTGTAGAGTCAATATCAGTAATTTGTGTTACAGTCATTTACAGCATTCACCATTCTCATATTTAGACAGGAAATTAAGTGAATAAGATTATACCATTTGTAGCGATGGCGTTATTTAGCCAACTTGCCATGGCCGATGATAGTCTTGATATCGATGGCTTACCCCTGGTATTGACGCTGCAGGATAATAGAACCGTTAGCGTGTCAAACTGTGATGAATTCATTAAAGTTAGGAAGGCAGGAGGGGTAGTAAAAGAACTTCCAGATTTACCTAATGATTTTTATGATGGGATGAGGATGGAGCTTATTGATTGTTATGTAAAAGCCGTAGTTTCGCAGCGGGGTTTAATGAGGAGTAATGCACCTAAACCGTCTTTAAGTGAGATATTACACCATCTTCCAGCAACTGAAAAACTGTTGATCAGTGATGATGAAAAAGAAAGTGTCGAGAAAAAGTTCAAAGGGAAAAGTATTTGGGATGCAGAACCTGATTTGACTAGCGTTGATGACACTGTTATTTCAAAAAAGAATGATGATGGTTACAAGCTGATTAATTATACCTCTTACACATCAAAGGATGGCAATAAAGTTGATTTAGTGACTATGGTATCATTTGTTTTGCATGGCACTTATGCTTACAGTAGAAGTTATTTCATTAACTCCAAAGAAAAAAATATTTGGGATGTTGAGGAGTTGAGTGTCAATAGCCCGTTGCATTAATGGCTAGAAGGATATATAGGCGTAGACTACTTTTATCATTAAAGAAGGTATACGTTATTTTTATAGGATGACTTGCTCTACAGTTGGTCCCCAAAGGTATCTTAATTCAAAGTGAGATTTGGAGTTAAATTGATTATTAAAGAGTTACTCTATAGATGGAGTGATGGAAAGGCGTAGACTGGGGGCAAGCATAGCAGAGCATTACTCTGCCTATCAGGAGGAATTTATGCCAATGTGGGGAGATAGATTGCCAGCCCTGTTAGGCGTAGCAAGGCCTATTTCGACTCAAGGGGTGGATAGTGAAGGCAACAAACACCGGTTGTTCAAACTCTGACCTCTCTTGGTATGTCGAATTGCCGGTTGGTTGACCAGCATTCTGATTAACTCGCGTAACCACCCTCTTTTACTCATTCGACTCTTTTGACATCAGGATGACGATCACTGGCCGCTTCGTGGAAAATATCCCCTAACCAAGCGGGAATTTCTGTCTCCGTCATATCATCAGGGATCACAATATCATAGGTTCTCGAGTACTTCCGTTCGGTGATACCGACTCTGAATGTTAGCCAACGATGATGTTTACGTTGAACACCAATGTATTTCCCAAAAACGTTGAAAATCATCATAGCAAGTCTCGACTTATCTCTTGAGTAAACTGCAACGGAAAATTATTTTGCATGACAGCCCTGGGCATTATCTACTTTGAAGTCAGCCCACCTTTGTCATCTTTCTCAATGATCCTATTGAAGTCAATGTCTCGACTTGGCTAAAGCTACACTCAGGCTTCTGTAAGTGTCGTAGAGATTAAGGCTGAATCAACGTAATGATGGCTCAAGCCTGAGCCTGCTTTTTGCAAAGCGTGAACCCGTTCTCGGCCATCGGGGGGATATTAGCCTTTCAAGATAAGGCTATGTCATAACCACTTAATCACGTAACTGCTCGATAGCAAAGTCAATTGAGTGCATATCGTAACTATAAATTGTCGCAACGTCGGTCCGCTGAGGGATGAAGTTTTATATCCCCCAAAACAGGGCTGAACACCGTTCTTAGCCAAGCAACATAAGTTAAGGGGAAAGCTTGACCGAGTTATCTATACCAGGGAGCGAACGGGATGGACAGGGTACCCAGTCGCTCAGTAAGTGAAGGGGGAGTTCGGACGATGACTCGCGGTGAGGCGTGACAGTCAGAGACTGTTCTGTATCGTCTACTATCCTGTGTCTTAGAAGGGTGCGGAATTGAGTGCATCAGCAATAAAATCAACGAAGGTGCGAACTTTAAACGGGATTCGGATCGCGCTTGGATAGACGGCCTGAATGGTGAGCTCAGACGTGCGGTACTCTGGTAACAGTTCCACTAATTGACCCTGCAGTATAGGCTCGCGAAACACGAAACTAGGGCCATAGGCAATTCCTGCTCCGGTCAGTGCGGCCTCCCTCAGCAATTGCATATTATTGGCGGTTAACCGACTTCGGCTGTCAATCACATGTAATGTGTTTTCTGCATCATAGAGTGTCCAATCACCAGCAGAAACTGCCTGACTGAATACCAGTCGTGGTGCACGTGAAAGATCATCCGGCGTTTCGGGCCTGCCATGTTTTTTTAAGTAATCTGGTGATGCACATAACACCATTCTGCAGGGTGCCAGCCGACGAGTTACCAGCGTCGGATCGTCAAGACGTCCTATCCGTAAGGCGACGTCAACTCGGTTTTCGAGTAAATCGCTATATTTATCCTCTAAAACAACATCCACACTGACGTTAGGGTAGGCTTCAAGATAACGTGACACAATTGGACCAAGATACATGGCACCAAAGGCGACCGGGGCGGCAATCCGCAGTAATCCATGAGGTGTTGCCTGAGTGTCACTAGCTTCTTTCTCGGCCTCTTCTAATGCCTCAATGATGGTCTTGCAGCGTTCATAATAGCGTTGACCTGCATCTGTCAGGCTCAGCCGACGTGTCGACCGCTGAATAAGCCGCACATTTAAATCAGACTCTATTGCACTGACATGTTTGCCCGCCATCGCCGCGGAAAGGTGAAACCGTCTTGCTGCCGCAGCAAAACTTCCTTCCTCAATGGTCGCAATAAAAACGCGCATACTGGTAAATTTATCCATCATATCTCACTATTCGATAATCTGGCTAT
This sequence comes from Tatumella saanichensis, assembly GCF_000439375.1. Classification (GTDB taxonomy): domain Bacteria; phylum Pseudomonadota; class Gammaproteobacteria; order Enterobacterales; family Enterobacteriaceae; genus Tatumella; species Tatumella saanichensis. Next base: position 51,091 of record NZ_ATMI01000031.1, on the reverse strand, counting down.
CGACTGTATTAAATAACCTATCTATTATCATTTATAATAACTGTAATTAACATTGTTTCAAATCCTGAGGAGAATGAAGCGATGAAAATGACAGTTAACAATATCAGTATTAATGTTGAGCAATATGGTTGCGGTGAATGGACACTGGTATTTCTCCATTACTATGGTGGTTCATCTCGGACGTGGCAGCGGGTGATATCTCAGTTATCTGATCAGTACTCGATTATTGCTATTGATCACCGTGGCTGGGGACACTCCGATGCACCAGGATCTGGATACCAGATTGCGGATCTTGCCAGCGATGCTGAGGGCGTAATCGCTGCGCTCAAACTGAAACGCTATATTCTGATTGGCCACTCAATGGGTGGGAAAGTGGCGCAATTGATGGCATCTCGTCGGCCTCAAGGTCTTGAAGGACTTATCCTTATCGCGCCGTCACCCCCTTCGCCGATGCGGCTCTCTGCAGAAGAGCGCGATAGACTGGTTAATGCGTACAGCAGCCGCGAATCCGTCGAGTTTGTTATCGATAATGTTCTGACGTCGAAGCCGCTGAGTCCTGAGATCCGTGAGCAGGTGATTGAGGACAGCCTAAACGCTTCAGCTGCCGCTAAGGCCGCTTGGCCCGAGATCGCTATGAACGAAGATATTACCCGTGAAGTCGCAGCCATTAATGTTCCCGTGACGGTCATTTCAGGGGAATTTGACCGAGTCGATACACCGGACCGGTTACAAAAGGAGTTACTGCCGCGTATTCCCCATGCAGCGATGAGGATTATCGAAGGGACTGGACATCTTTCACCGCTGGAATCCCCCCAGGACATTGCAGGGTACATCTCAAATTTTGCTGCTTCAATTGAGCGGAGTGACAGTGTTTATCGTACCCCAGCAGACACTATTGCGGCATTTGATGCAGCGTTCAATGCAGGGAATATTGATGAATTAATGTCAGTGTTTAGCAACCTCGCGACGATGAAAATGACCAATGAGGTTATCGTGGAGCAGGATGTTGTTGGCTTGCGCAATGCACTGACTGCACTGATTGCAACAGGAGCACAAATCAGTAATCAGATCCGCACACTGATACCTTCAGGAGATCTGCTGCTGGCCATAATCAGTTGGTCGTTGACAACCACTCTGCAGGACGGGACTCACCGGCATGAGCAGGGTATTGCGACACAGGTCTTGGAAAAAGGTGCAGATCATGGCTGGCGCTTACGGATATCGAATCCTCTCGGCGTGAGTTAATTACGGTCAGGGTCACGACTGCTGTCACTGATGTCGAGAGCGGTATTATGCGCGACGATTTACGAAAGTATCAATGGGTTACGTTGTCGGTATAGTGATTCAAGACCCCGCGAATCTCACGTCGAACCTTTTCAATATTGAACGGCCATTCCCGCCAGGGATGGCCGAATTCTCCGGTTGCACGGCTAGACTGCCGGTGGCTCAATCCTGAGTGCTGAGCAGCACGAGGCATCACGCTGAGCACTCTGCTTTGAACGGACTCTGTAAAGCGCATCATAACCGTGACTTATTGCCCCTGCTCCTATGTTGGTAACCCTTGTTCATCGCTGCTGGCGGTCTGATAGCGGGCTTCCATTTCATCTAACGCTTGCTGATTCTTCAGCCCCCATTGGTAAAGCTGTTCTATCGGTTCGGCAAACATTTGCCCCAGAGAGGTGAGACGGTAATCCACTTTGGGTGGCACCACTTGGTAGACATGCCGGGCGATCAGACCGCGCATTTCCAGTTCTTTCAACGTCTGAAACAACATCTTTTTGGAAATACCCTGGAGACTGCGTTGTAGCTCGCCGGTGCGGGCTCTCCCCTCCGGCCAGTGATAAAGCGCGTGCAGCACCATTGTGCTCCATTTGGCTGAAAATAAGTCCATCATGCGACGCGGTGGCGAGTCCGCATAAAAAAACAGTTTACCTTCTACCCAAGCTGGCATAAGCGATCTCTCTGTTTATGGTCACCAAATGGTGACTACTATCAATCTAAAACCCATTTGATTATAGTCTGCGCCACGAAGTCAACCTACATCCTTTTATTGGTGAGGATAAGATGAAAATTAATGCACTGGTGGCTCATGATGCCACCCAACCCTTGACCACTGGACAGATCGCACTGCGCCCCTTGCAACCTCAAGACGTCAAGATTGATATCCTTTACTGTGGTGTCTGCCATTCGGATTTACACATGGCGCGCAATGAGTGGGCGGTTAGTCGCTATCCTCTGGTTCCTGGGCATGAAATCGTCGGCCGAGTGGTGGCAACCGGTCATGCTGCAAGTCGGTTTAAGGTGGGCGAACTGGTTGGGGTTGGTGTGATGGTCGACGCCTGTCGTGAGTGCCATTTCTGCCAACAGCATGAGGAGCAGTATTGTGAGGCCGGTTTTGTGCCGACTTACAATGGAATCGACCGTTATACGGGAGATAATACCCATGGCGGCTATGCACAAAGCTTGGTTGTTGATCAACATTTTGTGGTGACGGTTCCGAAAAATCTGTCTCTGCCTGGGGTAGCCCCGCTGTTATGTGCTGGGGTAACGGTCTGGTCACCGTTGCGCCATTTTAACGTCAAGGCTGGGGATCAGGTGGGCGTTGTTGGACTGGGAGGCTTGGGCCATATGGCGGTTCAGTTGGCCAGTGCCATGGGCGCTGAAGTCACGCTGTTTACCACCTCGCCACAGAAAGGGCAGGATGCACTACGCCTGGGGGCTAAAAACGTCGTGGTCTCTAAGGATGCGGCGCAAATGACTGCTTGCCAGACTTCACTAGATCTGATTATTGATTGTGTTGCTGCGCCGCATGATTTAGATCCTTATTTGGCGACCTTGAAAACCAATGGTCGGCTGGTGCTGGTGGGGATCCCCGATAAACCTCACCAGTCCCCTAATATCACGCCGATGGTGTTTCGTCGCCTGAGTATCAGCGGCTCTTCAATTGGCAGTATTCAAGAAACTCAGGAGATGCTGGATTTCTGTGGTCAGCATAATATCACTGCGGACATTGAACTGATCACCGGTGAAGAGATTGAAACGGCATTTGCCCGAATGCTGCGAGGCGAAGTGAAATACCGGTTTGTGATCGATGTGCAGGCGACTTGCTGGGGGGCAGTGCATCCTTAAAACGGCTAGCGGTTTCATTGCAGCACAACCACAGCGTGATGCCGATTGCTGGATACAGCGATCTGGTTAATGGGCGGGCCGTCATAGCGGGCGGCCTGCGCAAAAATCACATCGCTGTTAATACAGCCAGCGACCGGCACGGGCTGAGTTAGCAAACATCCTGACGGTTAAGGGAGTTTTGGCTATTGGCGGTGTATCACGGCGTAACCATTTTCGAAAACAGCCCCGTATCGTCCAAGGAAAGTAGTTATCTACCTCCATGGCGGTGATATCGACCTTAAAGTGTTCAGCATAGTTGGCGATGGCCTCTACCAGCACCTCCCTCGCGGCATACTCCTGCAAAATATCATCGGCTCTCAGGGTAACGGACTTTATCCCTAAGCGCGTTACCCGGGGGAGTTGTTGGCTGAAGAAATTCAGTACCCTTTCTTCTGTTACCATCTTTTATGCACTCCTTGCAGTTAGGGTCGGGGCATACCCTACGATAGCATTCAGTTGATCACCAGTGCGAAAACCTGGTTTTGTGAGGGCGCGCCGTTTTCGGCTGCGGTGACGTTTCCCTCCGCTAAGATGAGGAAGAGGCGGCACAAAATGCTGACGAAAAATCACGTATAGATCACTTTGCCGGCTGAATATTTCACGGCATCATCTGTAGTAACCACTGGCGCAGGGCACGGATTTCCGTCACATCCGCCTTATCTTCAAGTGTCATCATGTAATAATTAGCCCCCGGTAGCGAATCTGCAAAAGGCGCGACCAACACTCCACGGTTGACCAGGTCACCGACCAGAAGCTGACTGGCAATAACTGCCCCGTGTCCTGCCACCGCGGCTTGCAAGGCATGACTCTCATCATTGAAGTAGAGCCCGCGCCCAGTACCGGCAGCTATCACACAGCCGCTTGGGCGTGGCTGGCGCACTCACCCACAGATGCCGGCACTTTATGTGGCGACAGCAGTTATTATCAGTGCCGCACTTTGCGGCCTTCACGTATATCCAGCCAATGCTGACTCGTATCCAGGCTGTTCCGTTCAGTGGCGTCTCGGCATTGTTATTGGTCTCTGGTCTGGCCGGGATATTCGGAAATGTGATTGCTGGTAAATTGATTGACCGTCACCTGAAAAGATTGATCACCCTCAATCTGTTTATCAGTGCCATTGCGTTGGTCTTACTGGGGCTCAAAGGGCTAGCGCCACTCCCAATCGCAGCCATTATTGCGTTACTGGTGTTATGGGGTGCCGCAATCGCGATAATTTTTGTCGGTTTACAGACCTGGGTACTGCGAAACGCTGGTGATGCGGCACAAGCCGCCTCTGCCTTGTACGTGGCTATTTTTAATGCGGCTATCGGTCTCGGTGCCCTGGTCGGCGGCCGATTGTTGGCCACCACCGGCGTTCAAGGAATGGCCCTTTTTTCGGCAGTACTGCTGCTAGCAGGGGGGCTATTGATCGTGAAACTAAGAAAACCTGACTAGAGAGACGGAAGTGGAAACTGGGTAAAGGTCCCCAGTTGCCGTTACCCGGTGCCAGAAAACCGTTGATTAGCTATCCTTAAGGAGTAAGGCATTTAACCAACGTTCATCTCGATCAGGACGCTGGTCAGCAGTTGTCCAACATTTTTCGATGCGCAAAGCGGATACAGAGTGGATCAGAGTATTCAGTCTGTCCTCATTAAGATCAGTAAAATGTCTTTCTCCAACCTGTCGCTCTTGGTCACCATATTTGAATGAGACATAGATAACGCCACCTGATTTGCAGGCTTTACTTAGACGTAGCAATGCTTCAGATAATTGTGAATAGGGGAGATGTAATAAAGAGGCGCAACACCAGATACCATCATAGAGCAGATCACTGACGAACTCTTCAAAACGTAGGGTGTGTACTGAGATACCGGCATACCCGGATGCCAGTTTTGCAAGCGCCGGACTGGCATCAAAGGCGTCAACCTGGAATCCCTTTTCAATAAACACTTTACTGTCCCGACCAGACCCGCAACCCGCATCCAATACCCACGCACCTTCTGGGAGATAGCGGCAAAATAACCCATGCAGCGAAGACATATCGACCCGATAAGTGTTCTCAAAAAAGCTCTGCGCATGGGTTTGGTAATACTGTTCGCTACTCAAAATAACGGGTCTCCACAGACTTCAGGCTGCCAAGTATGAAATAGCGCAGTGTGAAGGGCAGTATTCCATTGTGTATTGAGAAACTCTCTTCTGGTTGCTTCGGTTTTTCCGGTCTGTCTGATTAAGGTTTCACGTAATGGCAGGTGGCTATTAATAAAATATTCATTACGTTTGTGCAATCGCCGTAACAGGTCAAGTGAGGGCAGTTGCGCGAACTTTCCACCTTGACCTCGGTTGCACGGTTGGCAGGCAAGTACCAGGTTCCAAATACCGTCGATATTTTCAATATTCTGCCGAGAGGACCAGGGTATAAAATGGTCAACATCACAAAGTTCTGTGTTTCCACTGTCAACCCCGATTGGCCGATAGCAGTAAAAACAGCGACCTTTTTGGTAACCATTCAAGCTGTTTCTGCAGCTAGTAATAGTCACTCTGCGCGTCTGCTGGCGGCTATATAACTCACTGGTTTCTGCATCATAGGCGACATCCAACAGGTTGCGTGAGACACCACTAGCCCAGGCATGTTCCACCAGTCGCCAGCGTGCGTCGGTCTCCGCGATGAGGTTGCTGAACTGCTGGGTCTCTGCGAGGTGAAAGAAATCATCAGTCAAACGGATAGATTTAGCGGTTTTACGCTCATCGATAAAGAACCGGGTCGCAATTTCTGCGCTATTTACGTTATGAAAAGCATCAATCACATTATTAAAGCCAAGACGTACCGTGGTGTTAATCAGTGTCTCCCGACTGATTTCACTTTGGTTGAATGCATTACAGGCATCAATATAGCGGCTGCTGTTTGTGGTGATCTGCTTAGGAGCATCGAGTAAATGTCGGCAGAGGTGTTCGCTGAAAGGCTGTGCCAGTTCTTCAAGACTGAGTAGTTCTGACTGACTGTGTCTTAAATCGTAGAGTGCATGGGCGAGAGCGAATTTGTAGGAGGCAACATTTTTGCCAAAAAGAATAATACCACGCCAATAATTTTCGCGTGTCGGGTCGCATTGATAAAACTCCATCTCTCTGCCTGTTATCAGTAAACTGATAAATGATTTTAATATAAAGCACCAGGCTTGTAACCTGACCCTCTAGCAGAGTTTCGGTAGTATAGGTTTGCAGGATGTAAAAACAGGGGTCAGCTTGCGCTGACCCCTGTTTTAGTACCAAGAGTGGGGCAGTAGACGATCACTGCCCGCTTGGGATTATTAGGCACCCAGCTCTTTGCGGATAATGGCCGCACCGGCGCTCAGGGCTTTTAACTTACCGTTTGCCACTTCGCGGGACAGTGGCGTCATACCACAGTTGGTAGAAGGGTAAAGTTTGTCAGCATCGACAAACTGCAGAGCTTTACGCAGGGTATCCGCCACTTCTTCCGGGGTTTCAACCTGGTTAGTGGCAACATCAATCGCACCGACCATCACTTTCTTACCGCGGATCAGTTCCAGCAGATCCATCGGTACGTGGGAGTTATGGCACTCCAGTGAAATGATATCGATGTTCGATTTTTGCAGTTTCGGGAACGCTTCTTCATATTGGCGCCACTCTGAACCTAGGGTCTTTTTCCAATCCGTGTTGGCTTTAATGCCGTAGCCATAACAGATATGCACCGCGGTTTCACACTTCAGGCCTTCGATAGCGCGTTCCAGTGTAGCAACACCCCAGTCGTTAACTTCATCAAAGAAGACGTTAAACGCAGGTTCATCGAACTGAATAATATCGACGCCCGCAGCTTCTAACTCTTTCGCTTCCTGGTTAAGGATTTTAGCAAATTCCCACGCCAGCTTTTCGCGGCTTTTGTAGTGACCGTCATACAGGGTATCGATCATGGTCATCGGTCCCGGCAGGGCCCATTTGATCGGCTGTTTAGTCAGGCTGCGCAGGAATTTAGCATCTTCGACAAACACGGGCTTTTTACGGGAAACGTCACCGACCACAGAAGGTACGCTGGCATCGTAACGATTACGGATTTTGACGATTTCACGTTTCTCAAAATCGACACCTTCCAGGTGTTCGATAAAGGTGGTGACAAAGTGCTGACGGGTCTGCTCACCGTCGCTGACAATATCGATACCGGCCTGCAGTTGGTCCAGCAGGGAAACACGCAGTGCATCCAGTTTACCGTCGATTAATTCCTGGCCTTCCAGTTTCCACGGCGACCACAGTTTTTCTGGCTCGGCGATCCATGATGGTTTTGGCAGGCTGCCGGCGGTAGAGGTTGGGAGCAAAATTTTCATTACAGGTGACCTTTTTGTTATCGTTAATTAAAGTGCGCAGTCAGCAGACCATTCTTCGAGCAGGGCTTTATAAGGTTTAATAAAATACTCTTCGGTATATTTACCCTGTTCAACTGCCAGACGGCTACGCTCTTCGCGATCGTAGACAATTTTGGTAACTGAGTAATCCTGATAATGCAGGTCCGGCTGGTATTCGTGTCCGGCAGCGGAGTTAGCATTATAGATTTCAGGACGATAAATCTTTTGGAAGGTTTCCATAGTACTGATAGTGCTGATTAATTCAAGATTGGTGTAATCAGCCAGCAGGTCACCATTGAAGAAGAATGCCAACGGAGCAACGCTGTTTGGCGGCATAAAATAGCGCACTTCCAGGCCCATTTTATGGAAATACTGCTCGGTCAGCGAGCTGCCTTGCGGCTTATATTCATGACCCAGTATCGGGTGGTGGTTACCGGTACGGATATAGGTATCCTTGGTGGAGACACTCAGACAAATTACCGGCTGCTTGCTGAACGTCGCGTTATATTCCTCGGAGCGCAAGAATTTTTTGAAAATATTACCGTGCAAGTCGCCGTAGTTTTCTGGAACCGTAAACTCACTTTTGCCTTTGTTATGATCTAGCAGCACTACACTGAAATCGTAATCGCGGACGTAGGAAGAGAAGTTATTGCCGGTAATACCTTCGATACGCTGACCGGTATGTTTATCCAACACGGTTGTTTTTAAAATTTCGATAGCGGGGAAGGTACCGGTCTGTTCTGCGGTATGAATATTCATCTCCACAGAGATAATGTCCAGCTCAACAGAGTAACGGTCGCTTTTCGGATTGTCCCAATGGGCCAAGTTATTAAAGCGTTTATCGATCATCACTAAGGTATTGCGCAGGTTCTGCTGACGGCTTTCACCGCGCGCCAAGTTGGCAAAGTTAGTGGTCAGACGGGTATTTTCCGATGGATTATAATTCTCATCGAAGCGACTGCGCGTAATCGTAAAGCTAAAATTATTATTCATGGTGATCCTGTCTTCCGGTGTTTATTCGGTACGCTGAGGTCATTGTTATTACGCCTGAACATTCGGCACTGTCATCCAGCGAGCTCATGATGTCTGTCATCTATAAGGCATATTTTATGCCAGAGTGGGGCGGGAGAAGGTAGTGAATTAATTTCACTCCTTCATGAGGGAAATTCATGTTGGAGCTCTATACGCCTGGACATCCATACTTCCAAGGTCGATAAGCGCTAAGATAGGACGGTATTGCCTGGGCTCCGCAAGGGCCACAACGGGAAAAACTTGCGACGCTATGGCAACATGGCACTTGATGGCAGGGCGTTATCTTGTGGGGGAACTCGGGGGAATGCAACCGTTTGCTGCCTGCTTAGAACGCTGGGGGGCAGTCAAATGTCAACGCAATACCGCTCAGCGGGTGGATGAAGGCCAGTTTGCTGGCATGTAACATCAGTCTGGGTAGCGATGGAGACTCATCAGCACCATACAAATCACAGCCGAGGATAGGATGTCCGAAGTGTTGGCAGTGAATGCGCAGCTGGTGGGTACGGCCGGTTTCTGGGTACAGTTCACAACGGCTATAAGGCAGTCCCGCTGCCAGATAACCGGTTTCCATTAGCTGATAACGGGAACGCGCTGGTTTTCCACGCTGCTCACAGATTACCATTCTTGGAAACAGTGCCGGATCTTTGGCAATAGCGGCCTCGATACACCCCGTCGGCGACTGTAAATGACCGGCTAGCAGAGCCGTATAAACCTTGGTGACCGTGCGCGCACTGAACTGCTGGCACAGGGCGGCATTGATCTATTTATCACGGGCAACCACCATTAGGCCCGAAGTGCCGAAATCTAAACGGTGTACTAGGCTGCAACCGGGGTAGTCGCGGACCAGTCGGTGATGGACCGAATCCAGATTGGCAGGATTTTTTCCCGATAAGCTGAGCAGTCCGGATGGCTTATTGATGATCACTATCTGGTGATCTTCATACAGTACATCAATCTGTTCACTGCAGGGCGGAGCAATAAACGTATCATTAATAACGGTCATCAGGACTTCCAAGCATCATGTGGGCACGGGAGTGTACCCTAAAGGCTATCCCTCCGGAACCGGAGGGAACATTGTCGTCTCTGACCGAGCATGGTAGTTTCACCAAACGCAGTACCTCTGCCACCTCCTAAACGGATCTGTTATGACTATCAGCAAATGCTCTGCCGCAGACTGGCCCTCTCTGGTCGATATTTTTATTGAGATGGAAAATTATTACCATGATCTTCCCGAGATCACACCACAGGAGATGGGTGACTATCTGCGGGAGAATATTTTTAATCCGACAGCCGGGACTTCGGTCTATATCAGCCGTCAGGAGGGCAGGATCACCGGTTTTGCCTGTGTCACTATTCTATTTCCTGCACCGCGTTTTAGCGGCCAGATGTTTATCAAAGAGCTGTTTGTTTCGGCACCGTGGCGGGGGCAAGGGATTGGTAGATCCTTGATGGCATTCTTAGCTGGGCTGGCACGCAAAGCTGGCTGCCTGCGTCTAGACTGGCTATCGGATAAACATGACCGTGCCGCCCAGCATTTTTATCAATCGCTGGGCGGAGAAGTGATAGAATCGGTGAGCTATTACCGACTTACTGGTGAAAATCTGCACCGGCTCGCAGAGAGCGATGACCACCACTAACAGCCGATCCTGACGGACAGTCGCCGAAGCCGGCGAGAGGGGTTAATCCACTTTCAACGCACTGAATACAATACTGATAGCCTCAGCGCCGGGATCTTTATGGCCTTTGAGGGTGTCTTCATTCAGGTAAGCAGAGCGTCCAGCGGCCGCCTTTTTCATCTGGGCGGTGCTATCCGCCCCCTGCTTGGCGGATGCGACCACCTGTTGCCACGGTTTATCTTGGCTTAAGGCCTCTAATGCCGGTTGTAGGGCATCGATTAGCGTACGATCCCCCGGCTGTGCACCGCCGTATTTTTTCATCTGTTCAAGACCGGCCAGCAACCCGCGGGCCAGGAACTTTTCTGTCTGGCAGCCTTCGGCAGCAGCGCTGAACAATAAGGACAGTAATACACCGCCGGAACCGCCCATTGGCGTGGTGATATTTTCCCCTAACCAGCGTAACAGTGCCGGAGGTTCATCCAGCGGCAGTTTTTTTTCCTGTAGCGCTTTCAGTACAAAGCGCGCTCCGGTGGCTAGCGTTGAGCCGGTGTCACCATCACCGACATGGCTGTCGAGGGTATTCAGTTGCTCCTCGCTATCGAGCAGCGATTGGCAGGCGGAGCGCAGTAGCTCAGCCGTATGTGGATTGTCACTCGGCGTGACCGTAGACGTTGGCGGCAGTGGCTGGCTGGGTTGCCAGTTCATCTGAGTGGGTTGATATACCGGCGACCAGCCACTGACTTCGACGGGTGCAGTCAGCGCGGCCAATAACTCATCATCCAGCGACAAGACTGTTAGGGAGAACCCCTTCATATCCAGAGCACTGGCCAGTGTCGCGGGGCCTTGTAGATAGCTGATGCGCTGAGCTATTGGGGAGTTCAACACTTGTTGAGTCAGCAGCGCCATCTCCAAGAGTGAACAGCCGCCAAGGTTATTGACCATCAGTAGCAGATCACGCTGATCGCCGATATGCTCGAGTAGTATTTCACTGAGTGTGCGCACCAGTTGTTGGCTGTTCTGAGTGTTTAAGGTAGTGATGCCATGCTCGCCGTGGATCCCCATTCCTAATTCACTCTTACCCGTTGGGATACGTTCTCTGCTATTGCTGGCGGGCAGGTGACAAGAGGAGATGGCCAGTCCCACCGTGGCGATTTTATTCAATGCCTGCCGAGTGATTTCAGCAACCTGTTGTAGCGATGCGCCTTGAGCGGCAGCATAGCCCGCAATTTTATGGGCGAGGATAGTACCTGCCAGGCCACGGGGGTGTGGATTATCCGGTAAGGCAATATCGTCGCTGACCAGCACCATTTCAACCTGATAACCGAGGGCACGCGCCTTTTCTGCTGCCAGGCCGAAATTTAGGCGATCACCGGTATAGTTTTTCACGATCAGCAGGCAACCCGCATCACCGGTGACAGTTATGATGGCGCTGAGGATCGCGTCCACCCCCGGAGAGGCAAAGATATCCCCGACAATGGCACCGGTTAGCATCCCTTCACCGACAAAACCAATATGCATAGGTTCATGGCCGGAACCGCCACCAGACAGCAGCGCCACACGGGATTTATCATAGTCAGTCCTGACCACTATCCGTTGACCGTCTGGGGTTTTCAACTGGCTAAGTCTGCCGCCAGCAGTACGGATCATCCCTTCGATGGCTTGATCGACCAGGTTCTCTTTATTATCAAAGAAAAAATGACTCATGACTGTTACTCCGCGCAATGGCTTGGAAAGGTTATTTTAGTGTGGGGCAGAATATCCAGCTGTGAGGGGGTTTGGGGTCTATATGTGATGAAGATCACCAAATGAATTGAACGTACCGGTATGGATAACCCTAGCCTAAGACCAGTTTCTGATGGAGAACAGAAGGTCACAACAATAATTGTGACTCTGCTCCCGCACCTGCACCTGCTAACGTGGCTGCAGTAACGCTTTTACCGCTGAGCGAATATCTATAGACAGTAAAGTTGTTTGCTGCATCGCAGAGGAGTCAATAGGATCAAACATTTACCGCCAGACTCGCCTTATGAAAAAAAATGCTTTTCTCTGTCTTGATGATTACCAACGTCCAGCGAAACGAAAACTGCCAGGACCACTCTATGCTTATGTATCTGGGGGAGTAGAAGATAATATTTCTCTGCATGATAACCGTGCCGCGTTTGCAAGGATTTATCTGCGTACGGAAGTCCTTAAAGATGTCTCAGTAGTCAACACCGATATCGAGTTGTTCGGTCACCGTTATCGCGCACCTGCCGGCATTGCCCCGATGGGTATTGCCGCGATGACCGCTTTTCAGGGGGATATTGCCCTTGCTCAAGCGGCCCGCGACGAAAATGTTCCCTTTATTATGAGCGGGTCGTCGTTGATCCCGCTAGAAGAAGTCGTCAGTGTAAACCCACAGATGTGGTTTCAGGCCTATCTGCCCGGTGAGCAAGAGGCTATCCGCGCATTGGTGCAGCGAGTCAGTGATGCGGGGGTCAAGACCTTGGTGATCACCGTTGATACCCCCGTTAAGGCTAACCGTGAAAACAACCTGCGGGCTGGTTTTTCAACCCCTTTTCGGCCGAGCCTACGGTTAGCACTGTCCGGAATCAGTCATCCACGCTGGCTGTGTGGCACCCTGTTACGCAACTTGGCAGTGCGGGGGCAGCTTCACTTTGAAAATAACTATGCCACCCGGGGAGCGCCGTTATTCTCACGTCACGTGGTCCGTGATTTTAGTGGGCGCAGCCATATCAGTTGGCAGCATCTGGAGCAGATACGCGCGCAGTGGCAGGGCGCCTTAGTGATTAAAGGTATACTGAGCAGTCAAGACGCGGCGCGGGCGGAGGCGCTCGGTGCCGACGGTATCATTGTCTCCAACCATGGGGGGCGCCAATTGGATACCAGTTTACCCCCTATCTATGCGCTGCCAGCAGTGGTTGCGGCGGCTGGAAACATGACAGTAATGCTCGACAGCGGAATACGTCGCGGGACTGATATCATCAAAGCTTTAGCGCTGGGGGCAAAGTGTTGCTTTATTGGCCGGCCTTTCAATTATGCCAACGCCTTAGGCGGAGCCCGAGAAGTGAGACATGCCATCCGACTTATTAGTAATGAAATCCGTCGTGACATGGGGATGATGGGCACCCTCCAACTCAGCGAGATACAATCACAGCATCTGTTGTTGCGTGATGATGCGCAGCGTTTCACGGTCATCAATTGAAAGCGGATAAGTCAGCCCCCATAGTGTCTTGGTTGCTGCTATCGGTAACTTTTCCTTGTAATGGCACAGGAGTGACAATCAGTGGCGATCTCTATAGGGGTACTGGCCGGGATGGGGCCGCGTTCAACGGCGCCTTTTATCGATCTGCTGGTGACAGAGTGTCAGCAGCAATATGGTGCTCGAGACGACATCGATTTCCCATTGATGCACATTATTTCGCTGCCAACACCGTTTCGACCAGGTCAGGCAGTAGATGATGCCGCAATGATTGCTGCCTTGACCGCTGGGATCAAACAGCTGGTCGCAGCGGGGGTGGATGTGATCGCAGTGCCTTGTAATTTGGCGCATTGTTATTTTGCAGAGATGCAGCAGGCTGCTGCGGGTGTGCCGCTGTTACATATTGCCGACAGTACCTTGTTAAAGCTGCCTACCACGGCTCGCCAGATAATGGTATTGGCCACCGAACCCACCTTGCAAAGTGGATTTTATCAGCAGCGTCTGCGCGACAGCGGGTATCTTTACAGTGAACCGCCAGCGCTGCGTGGGCTGACGACTCAGTTGATTGCTGAGATAAAACAGCACGGTTTTAGCAGTCCCGATGCCGCTATCCTTTGGCAACAGCTCTCCGCGCTAACCCGCCAGGCCGATGCTGTGCTGGTTGCTTGTACCGATATCACACCACTGATTGCGCGTTATCCCGATGACCAGTTACACCTCGACACTGCACAAAGTTTGGCCCAAGCGACCATTGGTTATTATCTCAGTGCACGCAAATCGTAGCATCAAAAAGCACGGAGTGACCGATTAGCCGCTCCGTGATAACCGCTGAACCCTATACCCGGACCACAGGTATTTCAGGCGGCAAATTTATCTCGCCCTAACGGTTCTCGAATATGTTCATCGGGCATGTCTGCGGTGTCTGTCACCAAGGGTTGCCGATAGCTGGCGTGATGAACATCTACAGGCAAGTGAACTCGCAAAGGTTTAGCCATCGGGGCGACTGAAATAAACAAGAATAACCAAGCATAGAGTCGTTTCTTCATCTAGGGTTCTCCGTGAACAGTTCCCGGAAATGCTAAAAGAAACAACGTAAACTTCTGTCATTAACGCTTAAATCCGTGACAGCCGTTGTAACCCGACACGCAGAACGGTTTGATTTTTTACGCTTTACTGCCGCGAGTGGTAAATAATCCGAAGTTTATTCGGAATCAGCCGATATTTAATTGAATAGGCTATTTATCGGCTATGCTTATCTCCGGCACAGGTTGTGCCGGTCAGAACTTATATGACTGACAAATCATTGTCATATTGATAAAGGATACTCTGTCAGTCACAGAAAAAGGAGAGTCGCCATGCTGGCTAAAATGTTTCTTCACGGTCGTCATTGCTATGTTGCTGTGACGGTAATGACCGAATTGCATACCCCCTCAATGAACAACGGTCATAAAGAATACCTTGTGAGTTTGGCCAATGGTATGCAGGAAAAAATTGTGATGGATGCTGCCACTCAGGCAGGAATGGAAAAAGGTTGTTTACGTCTAGGGTAATTTGCACATTCCCCCGCGCCCTATAAAGCCTCCTTCTCAGCACTATCAAACATAACAATGTTGTTACACTGAAATGCTGGCTAAGCTTGTAGGTGTTACATCTCTAAAAATAAAAA
This sequence comes from Tatumella saanichensis, assembly GCF_000439375.1. Classification (GTDB taxonomy): domain Bacteria; phylum Pseudomonadota; class Gammaproteobacteria; order Enterobacterales; family Enterobacteriaceae; genus Tatumella; species Tatumella saanichensis. Next base: position 36,076 of record NZ_ATMI01000031.1, on the reverse strand, counting down.
ACCCTACTTTCGCCAGAAAGCAGGGTCAAGAGAATGAACTCAATGTGGCGGGTACATGTGCCCGCCAGAAAGGTGAGTTTATTTACGTCCCAGCAAGTATCCGAACACAGCACCTACGGCTGCGGCAATCGCAACACCGGTGTATGGCTTATCAGAAACCTGTGATTTCACAGTGTCTGCAGCATCACGTACTGCATAGCTTGCCTGGGAAGCGTATTTACGGGCTGCACCTTTCACAGAATGCTCAGGTGAGTCAGTAACATCACCATAGGTTTCCTGTGCTGCGCCTGCCAGTTCTTCAGCTTTATCCTGCACTTTACCTACCATGTAAACTCTCCTTATATGATGTTTGGTTAACTCCTTTTCAGTATAGCAAAGGATTTTTTAAGTGTGAGTGAACGAGAATATTCTTAGGAAAAGGTGAATGACTGTGCCGTTATTCCGTCAGTAAACCCTGTACCAGACTGGCTTTCGCCAACGTGACCTGCGGTATGTTCAGGGCTTGCATATAGCCTTCCACCAATAACAAATTACTGATATCAGTGGCACGGTAATCGCCGGAGAGCTGGTCATCGCTTTTGTTCACTTGCTCAGCGGCCAGGGCTGTTAGTCCAGACAGGGTATAGCTGTTCGGCTTGTTCACGAACTGGTCACGCAGGGAATAATCATGCACGCCACCGATACCTATCACTTTACGTTGTGTGATCAGCGATTTGATGGTCGGGTCCACATCATTATCAGCATAGAAGCGGACAAATTTCAGGACATTTTCTGCCTGAGTGCCAATAGGGTTAGGGGAGCTATCAGCCTGTAACGGCTTATTCTGCAGGAGACTGATAATGTAGTTTTTCAGGGTGACAGAGGCTAATTTTCCTTGATAAATCACCGGCGTCATTTTGCCGTCTTTCTGATAGAAAGTAGTCATTTGCATGGAGCCACCACCGATATCCCATACCAGAATATCGTCATCCTTCAACGACGGATCATTGAGCGTTGCTTTGGCAGAAGCAAAGCCTAATAGGGCTTCCTGGCGCTGACTGATAATGCGAAGACTGGCGCCGCTGTGCTGAGCAAATAAAGTCATCACCTGTGGCCCATTTTCGGCACTACGGAATACTGCTGTCCCCACGCCACGAATACTCACTGGGTGAAAGCGGCGGGCAACGTTGACTTCCTGGGTGATAGCCGCCAACCCTTGCTTAATCACTGACTCAGGTAGCCGTTGGTCGGCAGAATGCATCAGCGCGTCGTTGTAGGCTACCGGCAGTTGCTGCTGAAAGAGCATTTTATGGATCCGCTGCTGACAGGTATCGACTTCCGCCACAGCGATTTTGGTACTGCCCGAACCGATATCAATGGCTGCACGGGTTTGCAAGCAATTCTGCGCGAGGGCGAAACTGCTAAACAGGATAGGCACAAGCGCTAGCATTGGGCGTAAGTGGCGGGATGTTTGCATCATTTATTTCCTTAAGGATGTTGTTATCTTTAAGAAAATTACTACAAAATATGACATATCAACAAGCACGAAGCGGGTTAGCAGAGCAATTCCCTGAAAGTCAGTAGCGGGCAAAGCCTTCACCATGGGGAGTAAGGTTGACTCAACTGGGGCATTGCCGTGCATGAATTTGTTGCTGTAACCAGTAAAACAACACCTCACACAGATAATCTTGTTGAGCTTCACTTAGCTCAGATCCCAGTGGGATGCGGTGCCATTTCTGCAGACAGCCACGGCAGCAGGTGGCCGTTGCATGCTGGGCAATAAACACGGGATGGCCGCGCATCGGGGTCTGCTTACCATCGTTGGGCGGGTGTGCCGCGGCCAGTCGTTGGCGAATGAAGTCTCGGGCATGACGCATAACGACTTCCGCCCCTTTTTCCAGACAATATTGATAATCTGCATCACTGAGGTGAAAGCGACTGCGGAATGCGGAAGCGGATAATCGGCTGAAAAGGCGAGCCATCGCCGGATCAACAGGCTGCATAAATGTTTATCTCCGGTCATATTTATTCGTAACTTGTAACCTGCTGCGGCTTTTTTAGTTTGCCGGCAACGATATTCTCATCAGTAAATGGTAACTGACCCTCAGCATGACAGGAAGCGTGATGAAAAAAAGTGTCATAACTCTGCTGGCAATATTGATGCCACTGGCAGCCGCTGTGGCTGCCCCAAATGATGGCGATGAGTTTCAAATATCCTGTCAGGGCCGACAAACCATGACAATTGATCGGGCAGAGTATGGCATCAGCACCCTGATGTGGGGGACAGATAATTTTCAAATTGCTGCCGGTCAGGAACGTACCCGCCTGCAGGACGGTCAGCCGGTCTCGATCACCTTGTTTCGCAACGGTGATCAGTTAATGGTAGATCAGGCGACACAAAATACGTTCTTCGTCTATGCCGGTACCTCGGCATTAGTCCCCTGTGAACGGACCTTCACACGGCCTGATCCGCTACTAACGTTAACGCCGTGGAGTGATCATCCTAGCGATGGCAGTGCGGGTATTGAAGCCGACCGCGGACAGCACCGCTATTCCTGACCCTGCGGAACAGGATAGCCACTGAGCGTCAGGGCAACCTCTCCCTGCTGACAGTGTAAGGTGGCATCAGCCCCGATAGGCAGAGTCACGGTTTCCGGCTCATGACCGAATTTTAGCCCTTGGATAAAGGGGACGCCGCTCAGTTCACTTAAGTAGCGCCAGACAGTGTTGAAATCATAGCCCTGATCATAGTCGCTAAGGGTGGCACCACTGAAGCTGCCGATGATCACTGCCTGCTGTCTTTGCAGGATACCTGTGTAATAAAGCTGCAATAGCATACGTTCAACGCGGAACGGATGCTCATTAACATCTTCGATCACCAGAATGCCATCACTGATATCTGGCATCCAGGGTGTGCCTACCAGAGAGGTCAGCATCGCCAAGTTTCCGCCCCATAGCGTGCCTGCGCCGTGAAAAGATTGCTGTGTATTTTCTGGCCAATGGATGGTATAACTTTTTTGCCCGAGTAATCCGAAGAAATGGTCTTTCGTATAGTCCGATATCGGCTCGGCACCGAAATTACCAGCAAGCATAGGGGCACTAAAGGTCACCAGGCCTGTTTGGGCCAATAGCGCGAGCTGAATGGCAGTAAAGTCACTGTGACCGCAGAGTGCGACCTGCTCACCAGTCAGCCGAGTTGCGATGTCCGCGTAACGGATATCACCGAGTAAGCGGCTGGCCCCGTAGCCGCCGCGTACCGCTAGCAGAATGTCCGGTAGCGGGGAAAGTGTAGCGATGTCATTGATATCGGCGAGCCGCTCTGCCTCTGAGCCCGCAAAACGTTGGCGACGGCGATGGATTATCTCACTGTTTTCTAATCGGTGACCGGCAGCATGCAGTGCCGCGACACCCCGTGCCGCGGCACTCTGATTATGACAATAACCTGAGGGGGCAATTAAGCGGATACGATAGCTTACAGGCATAATAACAATTCTTCAGGCTGGATAAATATAGGGTTTTATCATGGCGAAAATGCTGGCCGGTGTCACCTGTTTCAGTCAAGAGGTGCTTTCGGATAAACGGTAATTTGCACGCTGAGTGAAAGCTGTATCATACGCGAGGCAAAATGATCAGGATAAAAATAACGTGAAAATAAAGTATCTTGTACTTTCCGCCTTATTCTTGGCGGGCTGTGCCAGTCAACCCACACAGCAACAGACGACACAACAGAAGTATACACCTTTAATACAGGCTCCACCCTCAAGGCTACTGACCAGTAATAATGATAGTGATAACTGGTCAATTTTCACCGAAGACGCTGCCAGTCATTATGGTGTTGATGAACGTTTGATCAGTGCCATTATTAGTGTCGAGTCCGGTGGGAATCCTGATGCGGTCAGTCGCTCTGATGCGATTGGTTTAATGCAAATTAAAGCCTCAACCGCAGGTCGTGAAGTCTACCGCGTGCAGGGCAAACGCGGTCAGCCGACTCGGCGCGAATTGCAGGACCCGGCTAAGAATATTCAGATAGGGACCGCCTATATTAAAATTCTGCAAAAAACCATGCTGTCAGGGATCCGTAATCCGGTGACGATGCGTTATGCGACCATCGTCTCTTATTCAAACGGCGCTGGCGCGCTACTGCGTACTTTTTCCCCAGATCGTGAACGAGCGATTGCGATGATCAATGGCATGACGCCACAGCAGTTTTACCGCTATATCGAGCGTCGTCACCCTGCCGCACAGGCCCCACGCTATTTGTGGAAAGTGACCACCGCTTACCAAGACAGTTAATCCCTGGTCTGATGTCGGGGCAACCGGCATCAGAAAATGAGCCTTGTGCTTTTGTTCTGCTCTCAGCGTTCTATACTTAAATTCAGTCGCTGCATTTTTTTCAGTTTTATCCTAAACTTCCAGTGCTTAAGCATGTAGAATCTGGACAGATTCTGCAATTGTACTAAGCTTTCATATAGATACACGCTTAGTACTGACTGAGAGTTATCCCGGCTGAACTTCCCTATGGGGCGGCCTGAATGAAATCAGAGTTAACAAATGTAAGGAGTCATTATGGGTATTATTTCATGGATTATCTTTGGTCTGATTGCCGGTATTATCGCTAAATGGATCATGCCAGGTAAAGACGGTGGTGGTTTTATCGTGACCGTTATCCTCGGTATTATTGGTGCGGTAGTGGGTGGCTGGATCAGTACTCTGTTCGGTTTCGGTCATGTAGATGGCTTCAACTTCGGCAGCTTCGTGGTAGCGGTCATCGGTGCCCTGGTGGTACTGTTTATCTACAGAAAAGTCAGCAGCTAATTTGCCTGAACGGTTTTGATGCAGGCTAAGGCCTGTCGTCACTCAAACGCCCGATGTCCCCATCGGGCGTTTTGTTTTAGGCTCTTCCACCATTTCCTGCATAGATTTCATTTATCCATTACTCGATGTGTTCTGTTAGCAATATGGCTTCCAAAACGAGACTGCGCATGCCAGTAAGGCATAACCGTTGACAGAACCCTCTGACGGACATCTAATACACCGCCATAACGGAGTGGGTGAGGCGCTGAGTTCTCGGTGATCTATTACCCGCACGATCCCTCATAAATTAAGGACACTTCATGAATGAATTCTCTGTGATCTGCCGTATTCTCGGCTCGTTATACAATCGTGCGCCGCAGGACCCCGTGTTACAGCCACTTTTCACCTTGATTAAAGAAGGTAAACTGCAGGCGCAATGGCCGCTGGAGCAGGATGAACTGCTGAAGGTGTTACAGACGAACTGTGATGTGGCGCAGCTGGAACAGGACTATCAGGCACTGTTCGGCGGCGAGCAACCGGCGGTTTCTCCTTATGGCGAAGACTGGGAAAACGGGCCACAGCCGCAGCAAGTGCGTGCGTTTTTACAGCAGCGCGGGATGCCACTGACCGATGCGCGCTATGACAGCATCGGCATGTTGCTGTTGGCGACCTCCTGGTTAGAAGACCAGTCGCAGCAAGATGAGGTATTGGCGCAGTATACCCTGTTTGATCAGTACCTGCTGCCATGGTGCGGCGCCTTCTTGGGGAAAACCGAAGCGCATGCCCGTACGCCGTTCTACCGAACGTTGGCGGCGGTCACCCGCGGGGCTATCCAGGCCATGTATGAAGAATTGGCAGAACAGCAAGAGTCTGATCCACAGCCGTAATAGGATGGTAGTGATTATTTGTTGTGCGCGGCCCAGTGTTCAGTGCAGCGGTACACCCAGGCGGGGGGCACGTTTTTGAGCACCCTTTGCCTTTCCCAAGTGAAATAGCGGGACAACTCTGATTGAGTTAGCGACGTGTACTGAAACTGCACAAATACGCCGCCGGGTGTCAGCGAGCGATGCACGGCAGATAATATCGCATGGCGAACCGGTACCGGCAGGGATAATAGTGGTAGCCCGGAGAAAATCGCATCGTATTTATCATCAAGACACTCCGCAGAAGTGGCATGTACCACCACTCGGGGGTCGTTAATCATCCGTAGTTTAGAGACCAGCGGCGGACTGATTTCGAAGACATCCATTGTGGTGGCGGCTGACATATGATTGAGTAGTACTCGTGTCAGCACGCCGTCTCCGGCGCCCAATTCTGCAATATGTTTTACCTGAGACCAGTCAACACAACTTGCCATCGATTCGCACAGTGCCATGGATGATGGCGTGATGCTGCCTACTTTACGCGGGTTGCGGATAAACTGTTGTACAAACCCAGCCTTCGAACGAACCATACTGATGGCTGATGCCAGCATGCAGACCTCCGTAATTAATATTGTTACCTTAACTATGTACCCGAATTGCCGATAAAGTGCTGCTCGGCGTAAAGAAATCTGACATTATCAGAATAGTCTGCAGCGGCAATGCTGGCTGAAATATTTCAGTGACTCGCGACCGCAGACACAAAATAACGGTTGCCTCCGTCGTCGCAGTAGGTTCTCAATCAGACTATTACTAGGTTGAAGGTGAAAGCGTCTGATTGTCTGAAAAGTCTGGGTGGTCATTGCTACTGCGGTGACAGCCTGGCAATAAACCGTAAATAAATCTTTAGGTTAAGCCCAGAATATTTTATCTTTCATCCTTTGCGTGACAGGTTTACTCTCTGTGACCGGCACTTGAGTGATAAACACACTGCCACCATCTTTAAGTGAATACGGCTGCGCTGAACCCATGGCGGCAGTAAAACAGTAATGAGGGATAACAATGAAAATCTGGACACTGGGCGATGCTGTCGTCGATCTGCTTCCTGCCGGAGATATGCAGTATCAAGCCTGCGCAGGCGGGGCTCCCCTCAATGTGGCTGCGGGGGCTGCACGTCTGGTCAGTGACACCGGCTTTATTGGTCGTATTGGTGATGATCCCTTTGGCCGTTTTCTAAAGCGAACCCTGGAAGAGCAGGGCGTCGGTACAGAGCATATGTTGACCGATGAGACTCACCGTACCAGTACGGTGGTGGTCGATTTAGCCACCAGCGGCGAGCGGAGTTTCTCGTTTCTGGTCAACCCATCAGCGGATCAGTTTCTGACCTGCGACGATTTACCGGCTTTTGGCACCGATATTTTGCACTATTGCTCGCTGGCACTGGTGGCGGAAAGCTGCCGTAAGGCGGTGTTTACCGCGAGTGAACAGATCAAACAGCAGGGTGGAAAAGTCAGTTTTGACCTGAATTTGCGTGAGCAGATGTGGTCCGATAAACAGCAGATGCGTGACATTATCGAACAGCAGTGTCAGCGCGCAGATATTCTTAAATTGTCTGATGAAGAGCTTTTCTGGCTGGCTGACACCGACGATCAGCAGTGGGATCAGGCCCTGAAGGCACTGGAACGGTTCCCAGCAGAGCTGAAAGTGATCACCCGAGGCAAAGAGGGGGGCCTAGTCTTCTGTCACGGTAACGCCTTTACCTTTGCTGGTTATCAGGTCAAGAGTATTGATACTACCGGTGCGGGTGATGCCTTTATGGCCGGACTGCTCGCATGGGTCGCTCGCCACGGCTCCCCGCAACAGGATTCCTTGAGTACCTTGCTCTCCCAAGCCGGTGCCTGTGGGGCGTTAGCGACCACGCGGAAAGGTGCATTGCCAGCCTTGCCAACCCCAGCACAGTTAAGTGACTTTATCGACGCTGCAGGGCTACTGACCCTTCATCAGGCCTGATCCTCATTAGCTTGTCCTGAATCAATCCACTGATAGGTGCTAATGGCTATACTCGTTGCCCCTGCATGTATTGCTGCAGGGTAGGGCGCAGCAAGGCTTGCAGAGTTCAGTTTGGGCAAACCCGCCAGCGATGACACTGGTGTGGGTTACCTTGAATAGTACTCATGTGGTGGCCGCTGTGCCGGGATTGACAGGAGGCTATCCTGATTGTGTGACTCGAGCCCCCGGAGGGACAATGCGTAAACTTACCACTTCACTGTTATTGCTGTTACCGGTACTAGGTATCAGCGCCGCCGCGCAGGCCGCGGATCCAGCGTCTGATCTGATGAAGCCTTATCCGCCGGCTACCAATGAGATGCAGCGTAATGTCATGACATTACCGGCGCTCAGTGATGAAGATAATTATCGGGTGGAACTGATCATCGGTAAGATGATGGCAACGGACTGCAATCCAACGCGGCTACTGGGTGAACTTCGTGAAGAAACGGCCAAAGGCTGGGGTTATCCTTACTATAATGTGACCCTGGCGCCACAGACGGTTTCTACCCGCATGGCCTGTCCGGAAGGCAGCAAACAGACGCGGTTGGTGACCCTACCTGCGGCATCCGAAAAGCTGCTGCGCTATAACAGCAAATTACCGCTGGTGGTGTACGCACCGGCAGACGTTAAAGTCAGCTATCGGGTCTGGCAGGCCTCCGATCAGGTGGTTGCCGCCCATCAGCAGTAGTACTGTGACTCCAGGGGCAGCGCTACGTTGCCCCTGTTACTGATTGCGGTGATGCTATTACTGGCGCGAAAAGGCCGCAGCGTCGCGAAACAACGCTTCATCGGGGCGCTTGCCGGTATAGAGCGCAAACTGCTCCACCGCCTGAATGGCAAACACTTCGGCACCGGTGATCACCGTTTTACCCAGTTCCCGAGCACTGTTAATCAAAGGCGTAGTTTCTGGAAGCGCCACCACATCAAATACCACGTCGGCACGCTTAATGTCTTCTAGGCTGAAAGCCAGACTGGAGGCTTCAGCACCGCCAGCCATGCCGATGGGTGTGGCATTAATCAGCAGCCTGGCCACTGATCCTTCAAATTCACTTCCAGATTCGAATCCATACAACTGTGCTAATCGCTCGGCATTTTCTGGCTTACGATCAATGATTTTACCGTGCCGGAAACCGGCATCTTTAAGGGCACAGGCCACAGCTTTTGCCATCCCACCGCTGCCCCGCAAGATGAAAGAAAGCTGGTTATCCACCTGATACTGACGCAGCAACGTGGCGATTGCGATGTAATCAGTATTGTAGGCTTTGAGATGACCTTCACTATTTACCACCGTATTCACGGAATTGATGGCGGCGGCTGAGGCGTCCAACTCATCTACCAGTGCAATCACTTGCTCTTTGAATGGCATTGAAATCGCACAGCCTCGCACCCCAAGGGCACGGACACCAGCGATGGCACCGGCTAAATCACTGGTAGTGAAGGCTTTATACAAATAATCCAAATCCATGGCGTCATAAAGGTAGTTATGAAACCGCGTGCCAAAGTTACTTGGCCGTGCAGCCAGTGACATACACAGGGTAGTATCCTTATTCAAATGACGGGTCATTGTGACTTCCCTCTGGCAATGATCAATGATGTAAGGCAGTTCTTTGCGGCTCCTGCTTGTCCTGTCACTAATAATGAACTAAAAAGAGGAGGTTAAAAACGGCTGTCTTTGGCTCAAAGGAGTTCCCCTTTTATGTCGGAATCACGTCTGGAGTTGCAGTATCGGCGATTGTTGAACCTGTATCCCCAACGGCAGGTCACTCTGACACTCGAAGACATCGCAATCAAGCTGTGCTGCAGTAAGCGCCATATCCGTACCGTCTTACAGCGAATGCAGCAGGCGGGTTGGCTGGAATGGCAACCGGGTCGTGGCCGCGGCCATCATTCTCGTTTGTTGCTGCACTTCAGCGAGCAGCAGTTGCTGTTACAGCAAGCGCAACAGTTGCTGGAAAAAGGACAGCATGGCAAGGCCATCAGTTTAGCCGGCGATCAGCAAAATTTACTCATCAAGCTGTTAGGTCAACGGCTGGGGTACCGGGTAACCGATGATTACTCCTCACTTCGGGTACCCTATTATCGTCCGATGCCCGTGCTTTATCCGTGTCTGCCGCTCAGGCGTTCAGAAACCCACTTGCTGCGGCAAATCTTTAGCGGTCTGACACGGGTGGATCCGACGACTGCACAGCCGGAAGCTGATCTGGCTCATCACTGGACTGCGCTCAATGAGCGGCACTGGCGTTTCTATTTACGCCCTGGAGTGCGCTTCCATGATGGCAGTGAACTGGTCAGTGAAGATGTGGTGGCCTCGTTGCGTCGCGCTGCTGAACAGCCACTGTTTACCCATCTGCACTCGGTGATCGCCAGCGGTCGGCTCAGCGTGGATGTTCACCTCAGTCAGCCTGACCCGCAGCTGCCATTACTGTTGACCCATGTGGCGGCATTGATCCTGCCGGGTGATCATCTTTCCCGTAAACAGTTTAGTTCACATCCGATTGGCACGGGACCTTATCAGGTCATCGACAACAGCCCACTGCAGTTACGGTTGCAGGCATTTAATGACTACTTTGGCTTGCGTGGCTTATTGGATGAGGTAGACATCATCGTCTGTCCACCGCTGGCAGAAACTGACAGCCATCCTCCGCAGCAAATGGTATCGCCAGACCAAGATAGACTCCCTGCAGCGTGGCTCAGTTCCAGTGTCAGCGATATGGATCACAGTGATGCTGCCGGACTGCCAGTGTTGAGCCCGAAGCAGGATGAAGAGATGTTTCCAGAAAAAGGCGGCTATTTTCTGTTGTGCGATCAACGCAGCCCTAGCTGGCAGAGTGCCAGTGCACGTTGTTGGTTACGCGAAGTGCTCAGCCCGCAGGCCATCCTACACCGGTTGCCCCCGCAGGTGCAGCCGTTATGGATCCCAGCAAACAGCCTGCTCCCCGACTGGCACCATTGCATGTGTCACCCACTAGGGAATAGGCCAGCGGGATTGTCAGCGCCACAGGCCTGTTTACGGCTGGTGGTACACCGCCAACATCCGGAATTCAAGATGTTAACAGACATCATGCAGGCACTGTTGCAGCAGCAGGGTATCCAGTTGCAATGTATTGAAGCAGATTACACACAATGGTGGACAGGAGAAGGTGAAGCTGACCTCTGGTTGGGTACTGTCAATTTCCCGATCCCTGAGGAGTGGAACGTGGGTGCCTGGTTAACCGGCATGCCTTTACTACGCACGTCAATCAGTGGTGGTGATCAGCAGCAACTTGACGACTGGCAGTGGGGTTGGCGGCAAGGGACTCTTAGCGGCAAATCGCTAACGGCTGAGGTGCTGGCCGAGGGCTGGCTGCAACCATTGTTTCATCATTGGATGCGGCTGAAGAGCCCAGGCCAAGCTCAGGGGATCAAACTGAACAATCTTGGCTGGTTTGATTTCAGCCAAACTTGGATGCCCCCAGGCACTGCACGCTGATTACATCGCGTTGCTGCGCATGACCTCGCCACACAACAACTGTGTGTTGGGGCGCTGTTTTTGGTCCTGAATCAGGGCTGACTGGCACTGGTCTTCGGTGGGATAAAGCGCCTGGGTCACCGGCAACACTTTAGAGTGGGTGATCATTAATGCAACAAATCCGGCAATCATCACTACCTCCGGTCATGTAAGCTTAAGATAACTTCATTATAGCACATCAGGGTTATCTTGCCCGCTGAGGGCGAGTCGTAGTCAACGTTCGTACAGTAACTGATGATCCGGAATAAGGCCAAAGTTACCCTTCAACCGAGTGGATCGCCTCATTGAGATCTTCGGGATCTAAGTCTGCTTGGCGGAAATCTTGATCATCGGGAAAATCGATAATCAGCCTCTCTACGCTGCCAAAGGTGAGACGACCTTCACTGACTTGGTAATCCAAAACATGGCCACCGCTGCTGCGCTGCTGGTTAATAAAATGCTCATGGTAACCCGCAACATTGATGCCCTGCATATAGGCCGGGGTGAGGAAGCCAATCACGACTCCCTGCTGGCGATGGAGATGGAAGATCGGTTGCTGTTCGGTGGCCTTTATCATCGGCTTATACGGGCGCTGTTGCTCGGTAACGGTACGGGTATCCACCCTCTCAAATACACCGTCAATACGCAGAGCGCAGAACATATTTTCGCTGTTTAGGGTCTGATCAATAATCTCATGGATCTGTTGGCGACTGTGTGGCTTCGTAAAATGATATTCGTGGGTGGGGTTAAAATAGGTCATTACCGCAAAGGGGGTTTGCTGCTCCGGTTTGGCGGGGCGAGCCGTACCGTCACCGCGTAACTGAAACACGTCACTGTTAAAGGCGATCATTTCACCATCAAGGCGGTTGAATGTCCCCAAGCCAAAATCGCCGTGTTGCAGCAGTTCGCCGATAGTGGTCTTCCCTTCATAGACACCGCTGAGTAGGGCACTCATCAGCGAAGTCTGCCAGATAATGCGCTCACCGCGATCCTTCTCCAATTTCAACGCGGCCCGAGTGATGTCGCTGATGCAGCGACATCCGCAATCTGTTTTTTCCATCATGGTATCCTGATCTCAATCACGCACTTATTGTAAGGTTAAGTGTGGCATAATTTTGGGTTCTCGGCCAATGGGGGTTCAGGCTGGATGGGTAACACCTACTCTGAACCCGCTCTACTGCCGAGTTTGTCGGCAGACTGTTTATTTTAGGAACTCATTGTCTTTGAGGATCCGCAGTGGCTCTATATTGCTCTCTTTCTTAATCACCAGTGTCGGGTCTGAACGCAAACAGGCTCCCCCATAGTGACCGCCTACCGTAAAGGTGCAGACCTGAATATAGCGATCGGCCACTTTCGGTAAACACCAGAGTTGCTGATAGATATTGGTCTGCCCACTGAAGCGGCCACCGGTTAACCCTAATGACTCTTCTTGGTGGCTGACCAGCCCGATATTGTTGCCACAACGTCCACCGATAGGTTTGACCGCATAGCCGGTTTGTTTCAGGTCATCATTCACTTTGAAGTCGGTATCCAACAGGTACGGATGATGAGGAAATAGTGACCACAGCACCGGTAGAATAGCCTTGTTCCCAGGGATCACCGTCCAAAGTGGTTCAAACACCATCACTTCTGGGCGTAGCAGGACATCGATTAGACGCACTTCATCGCCATCGCCAGTACGTACTGGCAAGGCCACCGGAGTTTCGCCTTCACACTCTTGACGTAGTTGCTCAAGAACCGTTTCCCACGCCCAAGTTTTCCATACACAGGCCACTTCGCGCTGATCGCCGTCCAGTAACTGACCGGTCGCCCCCCAGTGCAACTCTCTGAGGCCATGTAAAATTTTGCTGTCAAAACCGGCTTCACGCAGGGCCTGTTGCATTAACAACGCATGGTAATTTTCCTCAATATCGTCATCCTGCAGTATGTGGACAAACGGCAGGGCGTCGCAGTGTTTCCACGCATCTGATAGTAAGCTGACCAAACGGTGACAAGGATCTTTACCTTGTTCAACACCGGCGGCCGTGGCCCATTTGTCGAGGATCACCCCAGCTTCGGTATGGCAAGACGCTGAGTCGGCATTGTATTCGTAGACCTTCAAACCGCGCTCATCGAGGCAGAAATCCAAGCGACCGGTCACCATATGATGACGTCGTTTCTGCCAAGAGAGTCGTAGCCGGGGCCAGAGAATTTCCGGAATATCAAACAGCCGTAACAGCGCATCATCCCGTAGGACTTTCTCGGTGGCGTGCAAATACATCAGATGCAGCTCATTGGTGGCACTGATCAGCGCCTGTTCGGCACTGCGAGACAGGGTAAAATACTGTGTTGGGTCATCATTGAGCACACAGCCCTGGTTAGCCTGAATGTAGGCATGTTCGGTGGGTTGCTGGTCATCCAGCCACTGTCCATTTAATGTTTGAGGGGCGCTCACCCGTTGGCTATGGATGGCCAATAAATGCGGCTCTGTTTGTGGCAATGGCAGTGCACCTTGGCTGTCACTTGTCTGAACCATCCAGCCGAGAATTTCGGTATCGTTAAAGGTATCCTGCAGATGGTAGCCATCATCGCGTTGATGCAGGGCCAGTTCACGGGTCCATTGCTGTCCAGCGGGCAAAGGATGGTGGATCACATTTTGCTCAACAATCTGCACCCGATCGGCCAACACCCGCGTGATGATGGCCACATGTCCGGTGTGTTCAAACTCTCCCCCTTGCTGCCAAATCAGCAATGCCCCGGCGATCGGAGGACGGCTGCCGCCATTGGCATAGGCCTGTAACGGCAGGATGTCATCATTGACGACTTGGCGCATAAACCGCAGATCAAAGATTTCATAGGCCATGCGTACATCGGTGAACACGACCCCGTAATTGAGGTAAAGGAAGCGGCGGGCAAATTCAACGCACTGCCATTTATACCCCATATACTCATTGCCGAGATAACTGCGTAACGAGGCATCATCGGGAAATTCTTCACTGTCGAGGGAGTCATAATCAGAGGAGTAGATGGCAACACCACCAGGGGCGTAACCCAGTACTGTACCGAAAGGAGCCTGTTGTTCGGTCTGTTCCACAGTCATTATCGAGCCTTTCATTGATGCAGGCAGCCATCGGCTGCCGGTTCTTCCCTGAACAAGGTGTCATAGGCCGTGCTGTATCAGGGAGCCTTCCCGGAGCAGGGTGCTGCCAGACGACAGCAGACGGGGCGGGTTACAGTAAGCATAGCAGCTATTGGGTGATCGGCGAGGGGAGCATAAGTGACACTGTCACTTATATTACCCCTCACCACTGTTTTAGAGTGATATCGTCAGTTCACCCAGTTTGTCGACCAGCGCCATATTTTCTCGGTAGTCCACCGGACAGGCGATAATCGTGACGCCTGGGTCAGCCAGCGCCTGTTGCAGTACCGGCAATAACTGCTCCGCGGCGGTAATTTCCTGACCGCGGGCACCGAAGCTTTCGGCATACTTCACAAAGTCGGGATTGTTGAAATCGACGGAGTCATGGTCACCTTCCTCGATATCCATTTTCCATTTGATTAGGCCGTAGCTGCCATCGACCCATACCAACACCACCAGCGGGATCTGCTCGCGGACAGCAGTTTCAATCTCTTGGGAATTCATCATAAAACTACCGTCCCCCATGCTGGCCAGGACTTTACGTCCCGGACAGGCGAGATGGGCCGCGATGGCACCCGGCAGAGAGAAGGCCATGGTGGATAGGCCATTAGAAGTCAGACAGGTTAATGGACGGTAGGTGGGATAGAGCCGCGACACCCACATTTTAATTGCCCCCGTATCAGCCAACACAATATCCTCATCATCCAACGCGGCGCGCATATCTGCGACCACCCGCTGCGGCTTTAATGGGAAACTGTTATCTTGACGTCCGTTCTCTAGCTCTTGTTCCCGCAGGCGACGGATCTCTGCGGTAGCCGGGCCATCTTGTAACGGCTGGTCACCCAATTCCGCGCTTAGGGCATGCAGGCTCTGGGTCAGGCAGGCAGCTATCGCCACGCTGGCAGGATAGTGACGGTCCGTATCCGGTAAGAAACTGTTGATATGGATGATTTTTTTATTGATCTCCGGGTTCATACGTTCCGGGGCAAACTCTTGTAACTCGTAGCCTACCGCCAAGATCACATCCGCTTGGTCAAAAGCAAAATTCTCATAATCATGGCGCATAAACCCCATTACACCGAGGGCATGAGGGCTGCGATCACTGACCACGCCTTTGCCCATAAAGGTGGTGGCCGTTGGCAGACGATACTGTTCGACAAATTGATTCAGAGCTTCTGATGCCCCGTTACGAGCGACCCCGTGTCCCGCCAAAATGACCGGGAAGCGGGCATTACGCAACAATTTGGCTGCCTCGCGGATACTATTGGCAGGGGGCGCGGGTAAGCGTGGACGCAGCGGCTGGATCGGCTGCAATGCCGCAGGTACCGGCATCGCTTCCACATCCTGAGGGATCGCCAGATAGGCCGCCCCCGGCCGTTCCTGTTGAGCAACCTGAAAAGCCTTACGCAACATTTCAGCACTAGCCTGCGGGGTGTAAAGGGTTTCGGCCCATTTTGTCACCGGACGAAACATCGCTGTCAGGTCAACAATCTGGTGAGACTCTTTATAAATACGGTTCAGGCCAACCTGGGCGGAGATCGCTACCAGTGGGCTGGAGTCAGTCTGCGCATCGGCGGTACCCAGTAATAGATTAATAGCCCCTGGGCCAAGGGTGGCCGTACAGACGCCAGCATTGCCGGTCAATCGTCCGTAAATATCAGCCATAAACGAGGCCGCCTGTTCATGCCTCACTAAGATAAAACGAATATCGGGCGATGCGCTGATAGCACGCACGAATTTAATGTTCTCCTCGCCGGGGATGCCAAACACATATTTGACTCCTTCGGCCTCCAGACAAGATACCAAAAATTCGGCGACGTTTTGCGTTTCAATGGTCATACAATCTCTCCGCGACATTGTGGTCATCAGTGACCGGCAAGGTAATAGAGCATTCCGCCCATAGTCAAAATGGAAAAGAGGGTGCTAAAAAACAGGATCGAGGCCATCTCCTGACCCGCGGTTTTATACTGCACCGCCAGGATCACGCAGACTGAAGCACTGGGGATCGCCATGCTGATCACCGATAGACTCAAGGTCTGTCCGTCGGTATGTAATGCCCGAGCCAGGATCAGGATCAGCAGCGGCAGGATGATATTCTTTGCCAGTACTGACAGGATAACGGTGCGGTCAAACACCACATGATAGGAAAAGAGGATCACCCCTGATGCGAACAACGCAACGCCGCCAGTGGTACCGCCTAACAACTGAAGGGCACTGCGCAATGCCGCTGGGATATGCAGGTTCAGTAACAGCAACAGCAATGCCAGTAACGGTGCCCAAACCACCGGCTCTTTCAGGGTATGCAAGATATTCTGGCTAAAACTAGTGTTAGCTTTATCGCGGTTACCGGCGGACAGGATCAGAATAGTGAGCGGAACCTGAAACAGGTTCATGATAATGCTACATAACGCAATGGGAAGGGTACTGACAGTACCATATAAATGGCCGAGTACCGGCACGCCAACAAAGGGGACTGCTGGACCGGAGATAGCCAGTGCCAATAAAGCTGCCATCCCTGCTGGCTGGTGGCACAGATAGCGTACTAGTAAGTAAACAATCAAATATCCCCCCACCATGCCAGCCAGTAAAATAACTGCGATGATCCCCTGAGATAACAGCACCGAACGGGAAAGTCCCATCATTCCGGCAAACAGAGTCAGTGGTAGCGCATAGAGCATCACCATTCGGTTAAGCACGGCCCCTTGACTGGCATCAAAGTCGTGGTGCCAGCCAGCAATAAAGCCCAGCAGCAAGGTGATCACAATCGGTAACAGGGCAGGAATAATCAGGTCAAGCATACAGGCTCCGCGACAGATTATTGAAACAGCCGGTACCCGTTGATTGGCACCGAAAACTACAAATAAAGTAAATCTGATTAACAATAATGTATATAGGGTTATTTGGGGGCTGTCTTGTATTTCCCGCAGAAATGTCATTGGGTAAACAAATGTTTCTCTAGGTAGTGGCGAAGGGGATTTTTTTATCTGATTATTATCATGGGGTTATTTTGATATGCCACGGGCGTTTAAGATGAAGAAAACCCTGAAAATGACGGGGGAAGCTGAAGAGTTAGGCGGTAAATTAAATGATGTAACCTTAAATGTCCTTAGTAAAAGAATGGCTTATGCAGGCAGGTAATATTAATGTTATTGATGATGCTAGTAGTGCGCCAGCAAGGCATTTGATGATAAATGCATTAATCATAGCCCCTGACTTCGCACAGCGGGCTATAGTGTAACAGCAGCAGACAGCTAATCCCTGAACCTGACAGGAACGCTTACTATGGAACTGAAGGACTACTACGCCATTCTCGGGGTGGAACGCTCCGATGATCTTAAAGCCATTAAAACCGCCTATCGGCGGCTGGCACGTAAATATCACCCTGATGTCAGCAGTGAACCGGAAGCCGAAGCCAGATTTAAAGAAATCGCCGAAGCCTATGAAGTGCTGAAAGATCCACAGCGCCGTGAGGAGTATGACCACCTCTGGCAGCACCGCAATGACCCTCGCTATGGCACCAGTGCTGGACGCGACAGCGGCTATCACTCTGCGGACTCCGCTGAAGATTTTGCCGACTATGCCGATTTTTTCAGTTCGGTCTTCGGCCAGCGAGCCCGCCAGCAGACTCCGCGCCGCGGCCATGACATCGAAACGGAAGTAGCTGTTTTTCTTGAAGAAGCACAAAGAGGTGAAACACGGACGCTCTCTTTCACCCTCCCGCAGCGCAATGCTTTCGGCAGCGTTATCGGTGAAACCCGTAAAACCCTGAAAGTGACCATTCCTGCCGGGGTAGCCGAGGGCGAGAAAATCCGTCTCAAAGGCCAAGGTGAGCCAGGCAGCGACGGCGCACCTGCAGGAGACCTTTATCTGGTGATACGCATTGCTCCGCACCCATTATTTGATGTGACAGGGAATGATCTGGAAATCATCCTACCCCTTGCCCCGTGGGAAGCCGCGCTGGGGGCGAAAGTATCGTTACCCACTCTTGATGGGTCGATTTTACTGAGCGTGCCTGCGGGTTGTCAGGCGGGACAACGGTTACGGGTCAAAGGCAAGGGGTTGAAAAGCAAGAAAGGGCAAGGCGATCTCTATGCTGTCATCAAGATCGTGATGCCACCTAAGCCCGATACACAGAGTGAAGCGCTGTGGCAACAACTGGCCCAAGCACACTCCGGATTCGATGCCCGAAACCAATGGGGGGAATCATCATGAGCCATACCACCCTTCATCTCACCGTCACAGAATTTTGTTTCCACACCGGGCTGACCGCGCCGGAACTGAACGAAATTGTTGGGCTAGGCATGATTGAGCCGGTTAACGGGGTCCAGCAGGATTGGTATTTCGATGACAGTGCTATCCGCGTCTGCCGACGAGCCAGGCGCCTGCACCAAGAGTTAGAAATTGAGTGGGCGGGGATCGCCGTGGCGATGTCGTTATTGGAACAGATCGATCGACTGAATAGTGAAAACCGTCAACTTAGTCAGCGTTTGGCCCGTTTTACCTCTGAATGAGCGGATGGTGATCATAAACGATTAACGTAAACTCATGTGTTGCCATGAAATAGACTGGGGCACAATATTGGTGCATTGCACCAATATTGTGCCCTAAATGAGTGATGGCCATCCTGCCTCCGCAACGCTAGACCGTGTTGACTGCTGCTCATGGACCGGATGAAGTCCCATCGCTGCCATCCTTTCCCTTCCCTGCTAAGCTGGCATAAGTTTTGCTTTTGACCTCCCACGGAAGCAGGACAGCCCCTTATAACTATAGATACCTGCCCGTACGAGTGCTGCCGACAGGGCAGTACGGAAATACACTTTTTAGCAGTGAGTAATTTTATGTGGCTTAGGGAAACTGATCGCGGTGAGCGTAAAGCGCTGACCGCCGCCTTTATGGGGTATGGCATCGATGCCTTCGACTCGATGATTTACACCTTTATGATCCCAACCTTTATCACCTTATGGGGAATGACCAAAACCGAGGCGGGTTATATCGCTACCGGTGCATTGATCTCTTCTGCGGTAGGCGGTTGGCTGGCGGGTATTTTGGCCGACAAGTATGGCCGAGTGAAGATGCTACAAGTCACCGTGTTATGGTTCAGCTTTTTCACCCTGTGCAGTGGTTTTGTTCACTCGCCGGAACAATTGATGTTTACCCGTATGATGCAAGGGCTAGGCTTTGGCGGTGAATGGTCGGTCGGTTCGGTACTGATTTCCGAAATGATCCGCGCTCGCCATCGTGGCAAAGCCGTCGGACTGGTACAGAGTAGCTGGGCTGTGGGTTGGGCTATCGCCGCATTGGCCTATTGGGGGATCTTCAGTAACGTTTCGGCAGAGTTGGCCTGGAAACTTTTGTTCTGGGTGGGAGCATTACCGGCGTTGGCGTTAGTGTTTATGCGCCGTACTTTGCAGGAGCCTGAGGTCTATCTGCAGACCCGCCGTCGTCGGCAGGAGCAGGGCTCATCCCCAGAGAATTTTATGCAGATTTTCCGGCCAGGCCTGCTGCGCATCACTTTACTGGCCAGTTTTCTGGCAACCGGTATGCAGGGCGCTTATTATGCGGTGACTACCTGGCTACCTACCTTTCTCAAGGTGGAGCGCCACCTGTCGGTCCTCAATACCAGCGGTTATTTGGTGGTCCTAATTTGTGGTTCCTTCGCCGGGTATCTGACCAGCGCTTGGGCCTCGGATGCTATCGGCCGCCGCCGCTGTTTTATCCTGTTTGCCGTGTGCGCTATCCTGCTAGTAGTCAGTTATACCTTACTGCCGGTGACGAATGAGATGATGTTGATCTTGGGCTTCCCGCTGGGCTTCTTTCTGTCAGGGATCTTTTCCGGCATGGGGGCCTACTTGAGTGAACTCTATCCTGGTCATATCCGTGGGTCAGGTCAGGGCTTTTGCTATAACTTTGGTCGCGCAGTCGGGGCTATTTTCCCAGGGATGATCGGTACACTGAGTAATCATATGCCGCTTGGGACCGCGATTGGCTATATGGCCGGCGGCTCATACCTGCTGGTGATCATTGCATGTCTGGCGCTGCCAGAAACCCGCGGCAAAGTGCTGGAAGACGGTAAGCACTGATTGCGTCTTTAGGTCGACAGCCCATGCGGCACATCTGCCCGTCACAATACTGGCGGGCGACCCTCTGAGGAACAGCACATGACATTGCAAAACACGCTCCAGCAGAAGATGACTGCTGCCCAGATAGCACGTAACGGCTATCGAGGCGGAAAAATCACCCCCACCGCCGGGGTTGCCCCAGGTATGACCCAGGCCAATATGATTGCCTTACCGGCAGATTACGCGTGGGATTTTCTGCTGTACGCGCAGCGCAATCCTCAGTCCTGCCCGGTGCTGGATGTTATTGAAGCCGGTCGAACAGACACGGTATTGGCCAGCGGGGCGGATATCAGTCGTGATATTCCGTTGTACCGAGTATGGCGTGACGGCAAACTCGATCAAGAAGTCGGCGATGCCTCCGCATTGTGGCAGCAGCATCCCGACCTGGTGACATTTCTGATTGGCTGCAGTTTTACCTTTGAAACACCGTTGATGGAAGCGGGTATTGAGATCCGTCATATCACCACTGGCAGTAACGTTCCTATGTACCTGACCAACCGTGCCTGCCGTCCGGCGGGCAAGCTACAGGGTAATATGGTGGTCTCGATGCGCCCAATCCCCGCCCATCAGGTGGCTGACGCCGTGGCTATCACGGGTCGTTATCCGGCGGTACACGGCAAACCGGTACATATCGGCGATCCGCAAGCGCTGGGGGTCACCGATATCTCACGCCCCGATTTTGGTGATATTCCGCAAATTCGGCCGGGGGAGATCCCGGTATTCTGGGCCTGCGGTGTCACGCCACAGGCGGCAGTTATGGCCTCTAAAGTACCCTTTGCCATCAGCCATGCACCCGGGCACATGTTTATCACCGATGTGGCGGACAGCAGTTTCCATGTCTGATCCTTTTACTCAGCCTGATAATGGCAGTTGTGTCAGTGCTGACAGACTCTGTTCTCCCTGCTCATCTACCGGCAGATAAACCATTAACCTCGAGCCATCTCGTGGAGCCGAAAACCAGTTCATCAGTTGCAGGGTGATGGCTCCCAACTGTGGGTGATGAAATTGCTTGATGTGGTTTTCGAGATTGCGGATCTCGTACTGCTGCTGCCAAAGTCGGCGAAACTCGGGAGAAACATCAAAAAAGCGCTCAAGCAACCCTTCCCAACGGGGATCGCCACGATATTCCGCCATCCCAGAACGGAAATATGCCACGTATAATGACAACAAAGTCTGTTCATCTTGGAGTCGACTGCGCCAGCAAGGGTTGGTGAGATACTGATAGATACAGTTTCTGTCTTCGGTCGGCACCTGTTGCAGGTCCACTCCCATCAGTTGGCAGAACGCCGGATTGAAGCCAATGATATCGAAATTAGGTTTCTGCAATAGTGCCGGGTTAGGCATCAAGGAAGTCAGTAAGCGCTGTGCCGCCGGGCCGGCCTGCTGGCATTGGACAACCTGCGGCATATCGGGTACCGGCAATCCGGCCAATAAGAAAAGATGGCGTGTTTCTGCTGCGCTGCACTGTAAGGCCTGACTGATAGCGGCCAATACTGCCGCAGAGGGTTTCATCTCTCGCCCCTGTTCCAGCCAGGTGTACCAGGTAACGCCGACATCCGCCAGCATCGCAACCTCTTCTCGGCGTAGGCCTGGCGTTCGGCGGCGGCCAGTACGGGGTAGCCCTAGTCGCTGTGGGTCAAGGCTCTCGCGGCGGGTACGTAAAAAAGCCGCCAGCTGTTGGCGTGGTTCAGCCTCGGTGCGGGGTATCGCATCAGATAGCAGAGACAAGTTTCCCTCCTGCATAGTAGTCCCAATACCAGTATAAATAGGAACTGGTACCGGTTTAAAGAATACTGAATACTAGGCCCAGAATATTAAAATCGCAACGGAGCTTCAATGAAAGCCGCACCTGCTTCACCCGGCACAGCCGGACTGATCCTGTTACTTACGGCCCAAATGTTGCCGTTAATTGACACCTCTATCACCAATGTTGCCCTAGAGTCGATCACCCAATCGTTGGCCAGTACCCCAACCGACCTTGAGCTGATCGTTGCCCTGTACGGGGTGGCGTTCGCCGTTTGTCTAGCGGTGGGCAGTAAACTCGGGGATAACTACGGTCGCCGTAAAATGCTGCTCAGTGGGGTCGTAATTTTCGGCATTGCCTCACTGTTCTGCGGGTTGGCGGGCTCGGTTACTGCGTTACTGATCTCCCGCACCATTCAGGGGATCGGCGCGGCGCTGATCGTGCCGCAAATTCTAGCCACCTTGCATGTCACCCTAAGTGGTAAAGCACATGCGAGGGCGATCAGCCTGTACAGTGGTATCGGTGGGATCGCCTTTATCATCGGCCAAGTAGGGGGCGGCTGGCTGGTATCGGCAGATATTGCCGGGCTAGGCTGGCGTAATGCCTTTTTCATCAATGTACCGGTCTGTTTGCTGGTACTGGCGTTCAGTATCCAGGTCATTCCTGAAACCCGCAGCGTCAGCCGCTCACGTATTGATGGGCAAGGGACGTTACTGCTGGCGTTGATCCTTTGCTGCCTGTTATTTCCATTGGCTTTGGGGCCGGTGCTGCACTGGCCAGCGGCAACCTTTGTCTCATTGTTAGCGGTGATCCCATTGACAGTACTGTTGGGCATCAATGCCCTCCAGCAGCAGAAGAAAGGACTTAAACCGTTATTGCCACCGCGATTGCTGGCACTGCCCGGGGTACGGTTTAGCCTGCTGATTGCGGCTATGTTTTTCAGTTGCTGGTCAGGGTTTATGTTCTGTATGGCGCTCACCCTACAGGCAGGAGCTGGTATGGGGCCACTGGATTCCGGTAACAGTTTTGTGGTGCTGGGGATTTCCTATTTTCTGTCCGCCCTGTATGCCCCCCGTTTGATTGCCCGCTTTAGCTTGCCACCGGTTCTACTGGTGGGGATCCTGATTCAGATTAGCGGAGTCGCGCTGTTAATTGCCACCCTGTACTGGCAGCAAAGCCAGTTAACTGTGTTTTCCATCGCTCCAGGAACCTTGTTAATGGGCGTGGGCCAGGCAGTGATTGTTAATGCTTTCTACCGTATTGGTATGCGGGATATTGCCACTGCGGATGCTGGAGCCGGTAGTGCTATTTTAAGCACTTTGCAACAGGCCACGCTGGGGTTAGGCCCGGCATTGGCCGGCGTGCTGTATCAACATCTGCATCACAGCACCAACGGCAGTTATGCTGATGCCATGATCGGTTTCTTAATCGCGGAGGCGGGAGTCATGCTGTTATTGGCGCTGTTGACCCTTATCAAGCGCCGTGGTTTACAATTAGCGCAAAGCCATGCTGACAGCCGGCCAACGGTTGCCGCCGCTGACTGATAAGCGGGTATGCCGGCCAATCATTTGGCCGGCTACGCTTTAGTGATGGCTACTGTTACGAGTAGTCAATGCCATCACTAGGCTGGCTAAAGTAAACACCCAGATGATCCAGCCCATGGTCCAAGCAGTACCGCTGTTAAAAGCCGCCAGCAATAACGATGAAATAATACCGCTACCGTACTGCAAAGAACCGATCAGTGCAGAGGCTGAACCGGTGATCCCCTCTGCATGGTCGAGTGCGGCGGCGGTGGAACCGGCAGCGATGATGCCATTCATCGAGAAATAGACCAGCACCGAGAGCACCACTAATACCACACCGCCGATATGAGTGAACGAAGAGAATGCCAGTATCGTCGCTGCGACCGCCGCAATGATGGCGGCAATTTTCAACAGCTTCTCTAACGGGTAATGACGCACCAGATGACGGTTTGCTTGACTGACGCACACCATACCGACAATATTGACGGCAAATAACCCCCCATAATACTGCGGATTAATATCAAAGTACCTGATATAGACAAACGGCGAACCCGCCACAAAGGCATACACGCCAACATAGTAAAAGGCTAAACAGAGTGTAAAGCGCATAAACACCGTATTGCGTACCAGCAGGGCATAATTCTTCAATGCCTTTAGTGGCGAGGCTTTTACACGTTTCCCCACTGGCAATGTTTCCGGTAGCCAGTACAACGAAATCAGCATCAAGGTGCCGAGGAACGCTAGTAACCAAAATATGGCATGCCAAGAGGCAAACGCAATGATCTGACCGCCAATCAGTGGGCCAGCGATCGGTGCCACTGCCATAATCATCATCAATACCGACAACATCTGTGCCGCACGGGTGCGGGTGAACAGATCACGGATCATTGCCCGCGCCAGCATCGGCCCAGTACAGGCTCCCAGCGCCTGGAATACCCGCCAGAAAACGATATGGCTGATGTCGGTAGACAGCGCACAACCGACTGAACCGACGATATACAGCAACATTCCAATGAATAAAGGCTTACGTCGGCCGAAATGATCGCTGACCGGTCCCCAAAACAGTTGGGCAATACAAAATCCCAGCAGAAAGCCGGTGATAGTCAGTTCGGCATTGCCGTGTAGCTCTTTACCCATCGCAGGTAGTGCGGGCAGATAAATATCGGTGGACAGCGAGGTGAACGCCATCAATGCACTGAGGATCAGTACAAAAGGCATACCGGTCACCGGTAGCGAGGTATGCGGCTGCGAAGTCGTCTCAGACATAAGTATCCTGATGCAGGGAATATTAGGTGTTATGCCTTTTCTGTCAAGGTGGGCAGTCAGGCTAATAAGTATTGGTGTGGCAAGGGGATCAGGCCGTTCCGAGGACAATCTAAGCTGACTACAGCATAGCAGACATTTACGGATGTCTTTATCATCGAGATGTCAGGCTAAATCAGCACTGTTTCGCCGATTAACCCCTTTCGCCAGTGAAAGCCGGGAAGTATACAAGTTACTCGCCTTTTTACCACCGCCTACTGTGTTGCAATAGGGTGCCATATCACTGGTATTGCGCCATCCAGGCCCTTTTAAAGCCCCATCGGAGTCGCTGAACAACCCGGTTCCTGCATTAGGCTACCCATCAATTAACACTCAGCAAAGAGGCCACGAGTTGGGCCGTTTATCCGGCATGGCAAATAAAGCTTATACAGATAAGCATAAAGGACGACGGACTCAACGATTTATTCAACTCACGCAAAGGGGCAGGAGAGTTCGTTTGCTAACGGGTCTAATTAGCCATATTAGGGCTCTCACGTTCATTGAAAAGCATTAACGAAAGAAATAATTCTACGCTATTCATTTTTCTAATGGATGTATCAATCAAATATCTGTTTTTTGTATTTTAAACGGGGTCTTGTCCTCATCGGTATGACTATTGCTCTACATCCTTGCACCAATTAAGTGACGTTCAATAAATATAGTCTTTTGACTGCTGTCGGTGCTTTAATTTAAGTTATTGTTTGTTAATGACAAAAATAAAAAAATAACTGTTGGCATGTCAAATGCATAACATAGAAATAAAAACAGTTTACAGACAGTTATGGGGCAGAGAAATAATGAGTCATTTGCAGGAATCCGGGGCTCCGTATCCTCTGGAGATAAATCAGCTAAGCCATCATTTTGTATTGGATAACGGTGAAGAGTTACGTCTTTTCCAGTTTCTAAATTTTGTTGTCAAACCCGGTGAAATTGTGGCAATTGTAGGCCGCAGTGGTGCAGGGAAAAGTACATTATTTAACCTTATTTCAGGGTTGCTTAAACCTAGTTCCGGCAGTGTGGTACTTGGTCCCGCCAAAAATGGCGCTATTGGCCGGATAGCCTATATGTTGCAAAAAGATCTGTTATTACCCTGGCGGACGATTTTAGATAATGCCTTATTAGGTATCGAACTCTATCGGAAAATTACCCCTGAGGATCGTCAACGGGCCATGGTGATGCTGGACCGTTATGGCCTTTCCTCAGTAGAAAATGCCTATCCTTCTTCACTTTCCGGTGGCATGAAGCAAAGGGTTGCACTGACCCGTACGCTGTTGTGCGATCCGACAGTGATTTTACTGGATGAACCTTTTTCAGCGCTGGACTATGAAACACGATTGATGCTGGAAGATGATGTGATGAACCTGACGAAAAGCGGGGAAACCAGTGTGATCCTAGTGACTCATGATATCGATGAAGCGATTGCGATGAGTGACCGAGTCGTACTGCTGGGAGGCCGGCCTGCAAAAATTGTGATGGAACAAAAAATCGATCTTACCACTCCGGGACCTAGGACAGCCGTCTCTGCGCGAGGAGCGCCAGAATTCCATGATTATCATAGTCGAATCTGGGACGGATTGAGAATGAATAATGTGGCGCATGGGAAATAGGATCGACTGAAATGACACAGAATACCGATAAGCGCAGAGCAACAATCATTGTCTTTTTTATTCTTTTTATTTTGGTCTGTTTATGGGCACTGGCTTCCGAACAAAACTGGATTAATGGACAGTTATTAGGCTCCCCTTATGGCATATACCATTCGGCAATGCTTGGTCTGACTCAAGGACAATTGATTTACGATACATGGATTACCTTCTATGAAACGATTATGGGGCTGATCATAGGGAGTGGGCTAGGCATAATTCTCGGACTAGGACTGTGGTTCTATCCTAAGTTATCCCAGGTCGGAGAGCAGTTTTCTGTGATCCTCAATAGTATTCCCAAAATTGCATTAGGACCGATGATCATTATCTGGTTTGGGTCTGATACCACCTCAAAAATTTGGTTGTCAGCGATTTCTTCTTTCGCGGTGGCTATGATTTCTGCGTGTGCGGTAGCCAGAGAAATAGACAGTGATTTAATGAATTTATTTCGTTCATTCAAAGCGTCTAACCTGCAGGTTTTTAGAAAGCTGATCATTCCCTCCTCGGTACCTTGGATATTTTCTATTATCCGTATCAATGTCGGTTTTTCATTAATTGGCGCTGTAGTGGGGGAATATATCTCCTCTAATAATGGCTTGGGCCATGAAATTTTTGTTGCGGGATCCCTGTTTGATCTTAATACCGTCTGGCTTGGCGTCATTGTGCTGACAGTGATGGCCTCTTTAGTAACCTGGTGTATTCAATATATTGAGAAAAAGGTGGTTAAATGGAAAGCATGAAAATGAAATCTGTGCGTAAACTGGCTGCCGCCGCTGTGCTGGTGGGTACCTCAGCATTTGCCTCTATGGCCCAAGCGAATCAGTCTGCGGTTATTTATGAAGCTTTCCACTCAATTCAGTATTTACCGCTCTATGTAGGGATTGACCAAGGTATTTTTGCCAAGCACGGTGTCGATGTAAAACTGATGACGGCCGGGAGTGGTGCTCAGGCAGTCGCAGCAGTGATTGGCGGCCATGGTGACTTCTCGCTCCAAGACCCAATGACCGCAGTGCTTGCCCACATCAAAGGAGCGCCAGTGACGAATATCGGGCTGGTCGTCTCCGGAGTACCGGTATGGATCATTGCACCACCTTCCGCAAAGCTGAGTTCAGAAGCGGACCTCAAAGGGAAAACCGTTTCTACCGCAATGCCTCCGAGCACGACAACCTATCTGTTACAGCAATTGATTAAAGATAAAGGTATCCAGGATGTGAACCTGAGCACGGTTCAGTTGGGTACAGAACTGTCACCTTTGGGTGTTGGCCGTGCCCAGGCGGCGACCGTGTACGAACCCCAGGCTGATCAGGGCATTGCCAGCGGTTATAAAATTGTCTATTCGTTTAATGACAAGTATCACGGAGAGTTTGCCTTCTCAGCCATTGATACCCTTGACTCGACCTTGAAAAACAAACCTGACATGGTGAAAAACTTCATTGAGGGTCTGGCGGAAGCAGAAAAAGTGGTGCATAGCTCTCCGGACATTGCCCGCAAAGTTGCTATCAAAGAGTTTCCAACCCTAGATGCTAAAGTTGTCACTAATGCGGTAAATCGACTGTCACAAAATAACATTTATGCCGTCAATCCCTTTATCTCCGAAGGCGCCTTCAATAATGCCATTAATGTTCAGCAATACATTGGCAATATTAAACCCGGACAGGTGACTTATACAGACGTCGTGCACAATGTTTATCAAAAATGATCCTATAGCTGCGGTGATAGGCGCAAATAGTATGGAGAATGCCCGAACGCTCTGTCAGGCGACCAGGCTGGCACACCAATATAACGCGCATTTAAAAGCCTTTGTTTTTTTACCAAAGTACTATCCCCAGACAGAGGCGGGTTTACCGTTTTCTGGTATCCCTATTGCGGTGAAAGATTTGGTTGAAACGGAGGATATGCCGACTGCATACGGCTGCCCACAATTTGAGGGGCACTACCCGATGCAGGATGCGCATATTGTCCGGCAACTGAAAGCGGCCGGTGCCACCATTTTTGGCAAAACCGCGACCACTGAGTTTGCCTGGCGTCACCCGGCGGCTACGGTTAACCCTTGGAACGTCCGGCATACGCCGGGCGGTTCGTCCAGTGGATCGGCGGCAGCCGTCGCCGCGGGAATAGTCAATATCGCCATCGGCACCCAGACTGTAGGGTCAATCATCCGACCTGCAGCCTACTGCGGAGTCGTGGGATTCAAACCGACCTATGGTCAGATCTCAGTAGAGGGCGTACAGCCCTTGGCCCACTCTTTAGATCATATCGGATTTATCACATCTGATTGTCATTATGCCAGTCTGTGTCAACAAGCGATTATCGAACATAAAACCGAGATTGCTCCCTTGACGACTATCAAACCGCAGCAGATCGGACTCTATTTCCCTGAGCAGTGGCAAACTGCCGATGAAGAGCTTAAGTCACTCTTGTTGAATTTAGTGAATGATCTGGAGGAACAGGGCATTGAATGTAAACCTTTAGCGTGTTCAGAGCAGAATGCAGACTGGCTGGCCGCCCTTAACACGATTTTGGCCGTTGAAGCTAGCCAGGAACTGCCTGCGAGGCTGGGTCCAGACCGTAAACCTGCGGGAGAGGCAACAGCGGCGTTGATTCAGTTAGGACGTGAAACGTCGCAGCAGGAATATCAGGCAGCCATAACCTTTATGCAGCAATGTCGCGACCAGCGGGAGAGTTATTTTGCTGATTGTGATCTGATTTTATCACTGGCTGCGCCTTCGGTTGCTCCCGCAGGGCTACTCTCCACCGGGGATGCATCATTTTGCGCGGCCTGGTCATTTCTGGGATTACCGGCAATAACAGTACCCGCAGGTTTATCAACAGGGCGCTTACCGATAGGGTTACAGCTAATTGGTCATTCATTTAAAGAAAGTGAACTGATTTCCATGGCCAGCTGGTTTGAGGAGCGTTTACCACGACTAAAAGCACCGCTAATCAGCGGGGAGAATAACGATGATTAGGGTCGATCAGCAACAATTACTGACAGTAATCAGCGACAAACTTCAACGTGCTGGGCTGACTGCCCCCCATGCCGGCGCGGTGGCAGAATCACTGGTCCATGCTGATAAGCGGGGCGTGCATTCCCATGGTTCACTACGCACAGAGTACTATGTGGAGCGACTGTGTAAAGGGGGGATTAATACCCGCCCAGAATTTACCATTACCCATGAATTGCCCTCAGTCATTACCTTTGACGGTGATAACGGGGTCGGCCATTTTGTCGCTAAGCAGGCAATGACACGGGGGATTGAAATTGCTCAGCAACAAGGGATATGGCTGTCGGTATCCGCCGGATCAGCCACAGTGGTGCGCTGTCATTCTTCGTTGAACAAGCTGCTAGAGCAGGGATGGTGGCGTTATCACTCTGCCAGTCAGATCCTATGGTTGTTCCCTATGGTGGAGCTGAACCCTACTATGGTACTAACCCGATCGCCTTTGCGGCACCTGGGGAAGGTGATGACTACATGATGCTGGATATGGCAACCAGTGTTCAGGCATGGGGGAAAATCCTTGATGCGCGGTTACGCCATCAGCCCATTCCTGATAACTGGGCGGTGGATCGTGGCGGCCGTCCCACCACTGATCCCGCGGCAGTCGCCGGACTTAACCCAATTTCCGGGCCAAAAGGTTATGGGTTAATGATGATGGTCGATGTGCTAGCGGGTATGCTTCTGGGACTGCCGTTTGGTAAGCATGTCTCCTCCATGTACCAGAATATGTCTGAAGGGCGTAACCTCGGGCAGTTACATCTGGTCTTTGACCCGGCCGCCTTTACGGATAGTCAGGTGTTTCGTGCCAATGTCTCCCGCTCGATGGCAGAGTTGAATGCCAGCAAGCCGGCACAAGGCGTAGAGCGTGTACTTTATCCCGGAGAGGATTGTGTCGTGCGAGAGAAACAGGCTGCCCTTCAAGGCGTAGCAGTTAATCAAGATGTCTGGGAGTATTTGAACAGCGATAGATTACATACTGACCGCTATGAAACGGGCGATCCGTTCAACGGGCGATGAGGGCCTAACTGGGGTAGGGAGAGCACCTGCTTGAACACTGCAATAAGTGCACGGACAGACCGCTAACCCCTTGACACCCCTGACGCTGACCGTCGGGAAAAGGTGACTGAATTTCAGTATCGCCGGCAGAGTTTGTCGGCGATACTGAAGCTGCTAGGGATTACGCGCTGACCCCAGCGTATTGCAACATGACCTGTAATAATACGTTAGCACCCGCGGTCACATGTTCCGGGGCGGCGTACTCAGCTTCGTTATGACTGATCCCGTCCTTACAGGGGATAAAAATCATCCCGGTGGGTACCCGATAGCTCATATAAACCGCATCATGCCCGGCGCCGGACACAATGTTTCGTTGGGGATAGTTGAGCGCTGTAGCCGCCTTCGAAATTGCAGCCTGGCAGTCACTATCAAAGGGGGCTGCCGGATAATGACTGACTTCGGTCAATTCAATCGCTAATCCAGTTTGCTGACTGACGTTGGCAATGTAACGCCTCAGGGCGGAATCCATTTCCGTGACCAGTGCATCACTGGTATTGCGCATATCAATAGAAAAGGTCACTTCTCCCGGTACCACATTGCGGCTGTTAGGATAGACTTGTACGCTTCCGACGGTACCACGGCCTTCAGGAGTCTGTCCGGCAATGGTGATGACTTGCTGCATAATCTGTGTTGCGACCTGCAACGCATCTTTACGCAGTGACATCGGTGTTGGTCCGGCATGGGATTCTTGACCGATCACCTTACAGTCATACCAGCGAATACCCAGTACGCCCTGTACCACACCAATCACTTTTTCTTCATCCTCGAGCAGTGGCCCTTGTTCAATATGGGCTTCGAAATAGGCACCTACCGGATGGTCTCCCGGTGTTTGTGTGCCGATATAGCCGATCTTCTCTAATTCACTGCCAACACTTTTCCCTTCACTGTCACAGACCGCATAAATATCCTCGAGAGGAAATACTCCGGCAAAGACTCCCGACCCCATCATCACAGGGACAAACCGAGAACCCTCTTCGTTAGTCCAGAAAACGACTTCGAGGGGCGCTTCCGTCACAATATCTTGGTCATTCAGGGTGCGGATCACTTCCAGTGCGGCCAGAACACCATAATTTCCATCATATTTACCGCCAGTTGGCTGTGTATCAATATGGCTACCTGACATGATGGGGGGCAGGGAAGGGTTACGTCCCTCTCTACGCATAAAAACATTACCAATTTTATCCACGGTAACGGTTAATCCGGCCTCTTTTGCCCATCCGATGACGCGATCCCTACCGATACGATCAAGGTCGGTTAAGGCTAACCGGCAGCATCCGCCCTTTGCTGTGGCGCCAATCTCCGCCAGTTGCATTAACGACTCCCATAATCGGTCGCCATTGATCCGTAATGTACTGAGGTTGGATACAGAATTAACCAATACTTCGGTAGTCATGTGTTATCTCCTGAAGAAAGACGTAATGCCATCTCAATTAATAGTCGGTCACTGCCGCGTGGACCAAGAAATGAAATACCGAGCGGACTGCCGTCAATATCAGCCATGGGTACCGTAACCTGGGGGGTGCCGGTCATCACTGACAGAATTAATAAATCCTGTGACAGCCGGCGAGTCGCTTCAATTTCCTGCTGACTGGCAGTCAGTAATGGCGCGGTATCGGGAACGGTAGGTAGGAGCAAGATACGTCCGGCCAGTTGCTGTTCCCACCATGCGGTGAAGATTTGACGCTGGGCAACCGCTTGTTGGTAGTCACTCTCGGTAACCTGACGTCCATATTCAAAGCGGTCGGCGACATCAGGCCCCAGCGACAACCCATAACGGTCAATGATGGTCCCTTGAGCCTGCCAGGCTTCATAGCCCTGGATAACACGAAACGCGTCAAAGAGGGGTTCAGACCAAACGTTCAGCCCCTGTAGTGGCGCTATTTCACCCCATAAATGGCGAATATCCTCGACGATTGGGGCGAGTGCCTGTTGGCTATGCATCGGTAAACGGCTGAAGTGCTGGGAGTCTGAGACCAATTGTATCGCTGTGGTTGCCACGGAGTCTTCCCCTAACAAGCATGCCGCTACTGCGGTAAAGTGCTGCACATTCGAGGCAAAGAAGCCACAGGTGTCCATAGAGGGGGCCAGTGGCTGGCAATCCTGTAAGCTGATACGAGCATGGGTGGGGCGGAGGCCATACAAGCCGCAATAACTGGCCGGAGTTCGGACTGAGCCTCCCGTATCGGTCCCTAGAGCGATATCACACAAACCGTTAGAGACTGCTGAGGCTGAACCGGAGGACGATCCCCCAGGGAGTCGGTCCGGAGCCGCCCCATTACGGGGAGTTCCGTAATGAATATTCTGACCACTCATCGAAAATGCCAGCTCGTTGGTATGTGTTTTACCAACAAAGCGGGCACCGGCATCCAACAATTGCTGAACGGCAGGGGCATTATGTGTCTTAATCCCTGAAAGGGCCAGAATATGAGGATTTCCCCCACCAGTCGGATATCCGGCAACATCGAAGAGATCTTTAACCGCAAAGGTTAAACCGCTCAACGGCCCATGTGGGGCATGTTCAACCTGTTTAAACGGGTAGGGCATAAATGCGCGTGATGCATCCCGCATGCTTCTCTCCAAAATAGCTAACCTGTTGATTGACAGTGATAATACAGATAAGCAAATGCCATACCAGACCTTAAAAGGTGAGGGGTTCTAATTTAAAAATAGATAAATCAATAAGTTAAAAATAAAAACAGTAACTATTTACTAGCGGAAGTATTCAGATAAGGCAGCGAGTGCACCGAGCTGGTGAGAATAAAAGGGCAATTGCGAGTGTTGTTAGCAGGACATTGAGTCCTTATGCGTCGAGAGAGTAAAACTTGGCGTGAGCATCAACGGACTTGCCCCTGCTGCGCACGCCAGTGCTCAATATTAGGTTCCCGAGGGAGTCTCTATTCAGTAATGTACCAAGCCGCCATCGACCGCGTACTGGCTGCCGGTGACGTATGACGCCTCATCGGAAAGCAGAAACAACGCTACGGCGGCGGCTTCCTCAGCGGTACCGACTCGTCGCAAGGGGACTTGATTGACCACAAATTCCTCGAACTGCTGGCGGGAATTTTCTGGCATAAAATCGCGGAAATTGGTCTCAATCGGACCGGGCACCAGCGTATTGGCTCTAATACCGCGCACGGCGAGAGCAGAGGACCAACTCTTCACCATCGCAATAACTGCCCCTTTGGTGGCAGCATACAGGCTGGTCATGGCAGCACCTTCATACACCGAGGAGGACGAAGTCACCAGTACTGAGGCCCCTGGATTAAGCGAAGCGGAGAGGGCGGCTAACTGTAGCATCGGACCGCGAACGTTAGTATTCATCAACCGGTTGAAGGATTCTGCCGTTATAGATTCAAGGGCATCCACCTCAGCGATACCGGCGTTCAGCCATAGTCCATCAAGGGTACCCCAATCTTCTACTGCTTTGCGCAGCTTGTCGATATCGGCTTCGCTTGCGGTATCGCTCTTTAATATCAATGAGTTGTCCGGCAGCGTAGCTCGCGCTTGATCCAATCTTTGGTCATTCAAGCCAGTGATCGCGACGTTACCCCCTTCAGCGACAATACGTCGTGCACCCGCCAGTCCGATACCGCTGGATCCGCCAGTAATTAAGATACGTTTACCTTCATAACGATTCATACAGCGACCTTTACCCTTTGATGGAAATATCATCCGATGGATTAACGTTAAGCCGATAGCAACCTTTATCTCCTGCGGCAATGATTATTGCCGCGACCAAGCAGAATTAAGGGGGATGTAAGAGGCTGCCACCCACGGCTAAAGATTTAGCTCATAAACAACACAGGATATATCGTAATGGGGTTCAATACCCTTGTAGGTCATACCTAAGCGTTGCATCACGCGTTGTGAGGGAATATTTTCGGGGTCGGCGACCGCCACCAGATAGTCGGTTCCCTTCTGTTTGACGGCAAAATCAATAATGGCGCGAGCCGCTTCGGTGGCATAGCCTTTACCGGTATGGTTTGGAAGCAGCCGCCAACCCAGTTCCAATGGGGCATTGTCATTATTGCCCAGATGCTGCAGACAGGCCGCACCAACAATCTCGCCGGAGACTTGCTCTTTAATCGCCCACCACGAATAGCCATACTGTTGCCAGCGTTGCTGTACCCGCCGAAGGGTTTCCCAGGTTTGCTCAGGGGTTTTCGCGATCCCATGGTTAATATAACGCATGACCTCGGCATCGCTGTCCATGACTCTTAAGCCCTGATAATGGGTGTCATCATAGGGTTCGAGCCGTAATCGTGCGGTTTCTACTATCATTTGACCAATCTCACTTATCGACAAAATAGGGGATGACGTTACGGGACAGTTATCAACATATCACGAGCCGATAAAGAGCGGCGACTGCGTTAAAATCACTTTATGATTAGATCATTTCTCATACGCGGTCAGCATTATGGCTACGTTAGACGTTACGGTAACCTGTTATTGTGGAAGTCATTGGTCACGTTCAGCTAAACAGGCGTAGCAGCCCTGTTTGGCATTATGTATGTGGATATAACTGACTTGTGGGTCGGCAAACATATCCTCTATAACAGCTTCGCAACAGTGGCCTTGGCAGACGTCTGCCCTCCTCAAAAAATGGTTGTCATCAAAGGCACGCAAGGAGAGCAGCCTGTTTTGCATCACTTCAGGCACTTCGTTGAAGTACACCCCTTGTTCGGTACAGCCTTCCCAAATATAAATGGCATGCGAACCACGATAGGGAGTATCTGCTGGTTGATAGAGGTGATTGATCAGGATGGCGTTTTCCCCTGCGGGAATATCCCGCAATGAGATCCTATCAGGGCAACTGGGATAGTCTTCAACAGAGTGTCTGATCGCCCCATATCTTTGCAAATAGCTATCGCTTTGCCCAAACAGATGGATAAATTGGCCCGCATTCATGCCGGAGATTTTATAGTTCATCGTTCCTCCTAGAGTGTCGTTCATACCTTAGAGAGAAGATTGGAAGGATACTCGCGGTTTACAGACAAGTAATTTTCAACCACGTCCTTGTGGGTAGGGCGCTTCTGAATCAGGGGCTGAAAACCGCTGTATAAGGGGGCCAGGGGTATCCTCCAGAGAGGTGATATTCAGTGGATCAGCGACTTTACTACGCCTGTTATCTTTAGCCTCTCAACCAACTTCAACAGAGTCCAAGGCAGTAATAATCTTTTGTTCAGTCAATCCGGCTTTGTGCCTAGCGTACTGGTACGGGGGATTTCTCGGTAGGGCGGAATGTTTAAAAGTGAGTGGTTGTTTTGATTGAGAGACTAACAGTGGGTCACGACAAGTGACCTTGTTAGTGAAAAAATCTTAATTGGTTTTCTTTGTTCGACTAAATAACTGCAACTGTGATCGGTTTCGGGTCTTTATGCTGATGTTGTGTGTAGAGTATAT
>NZ_ATMI01000030.1 GCF_000439375.1 Tatumella saanichensis | reverse complement strand
GGATAGAGGATAATCTCGTTGGGTGCGTTTGAACTCTGTCATCATCACGTTCTCCAGAATTAGAACAGGAACGTGTCAACGCTATTCAGGACGGGTCAACCGCTACAAAAAAGCCCGGCAATGCCGGGCTGTGGTCATCGGAGATACTGAGTTACATCTTTGGATAGACGCTAAAGTTAAAGTATTTCTTCTCAATCTGCTCATAGACACCATTTTTATGGATGGCGGCGATGGCGTTATTCAGCAGGGTCAGACGGGCAGTATCCCCTTTACGCAGTCCGATACCGGAACCGGTGCCGAAGAACGCTTTATCATCCGGCTGGGCGCTAATGATATAGCCTTTACCCTGCGGCTTACTCAGGAAACCGGTATCAGCGGTGACAGCATCGGTGAGAGTACCGTCGAGACGACCCGCTAACAAATCTGGGTAGACTTGATCTTGGTTCGGGTAAGAGATTACCTGAACGCCTGCCGGCGCCCATTTAGATTTAGCCCACGCCTCTTGGGTGGTGCCTTGGGCAACACCGATGGTTTTCCCTTTCAACGTGGCTAAGTTATCGGTGATATGACTGTCTTTACCCACCACCAGGGCATTCGGGGTATGGTAGATCATGTCTGTGAAGGCAATTTGCTGCTCACGTTTTTCGGTCCGTGACATTGACGATAAAATAGCATCAAACTTTTTCGCTTTCAGGGCCGGGATCAGCCCGTCAAAGCCCATAGCAGTCCATTCGCATTTCACATTCGCCTGTTTACAGAGCGCATTACCGATATCGATATCAAAACCCTGCAATTGACCGTTGGCGTTGGTGTATTCAAAAGGTGGAAAGGTCGGATCGACACCGAAATGCAACACCTCCTGGGCGGACGCCAAGCTGCTGACGCCGAACAGACCTGCTATACAGAGGGTGGAGAGAATTTTTTTCATTTGTGTTTACCTGATCATTGTTGTCGTTGTAAGCCGCAATGCGGCTGCCATAACGGGCCGAGAAGTTGTCTGCGATCGGCTATGGTCTATTGACACTATGCCTGTCAGTCACCCACCCTGCAAATCGCAGTGTCATAATACTTTCTTATTCATAAGTGGTTAATAAGCGATCAATTGACTGTGTTCACCATGTTGGTCAGCCAAGATTACCTTTACGCCGAGACCTAAAAAATCCGCTTTTTTTACGGCAGATCCTGCCGCTTACAGATGATGTCACCGGTAAAAAAATGGCACAAAAAGGGTGCGGGCACCAGTTTGGTGCAGCATGCCACAATGGTGCTTCTTTTTGGTTCTTTTCTATCCGGACATAAATCAATCACTTACTCCACTTCTTCCACAGGGTGTCGAAATCGGGGCGTTTACGGCAGAAAATTTCTTCGTGATGACTTTAAACGCATTTAATTTCTCATGCGGGTTGGCACGTATTCTGCATTAAAAGAATCAGTGGCGTTTTTTATCTCATTTTATTCTTTGTTATTTCACACCAGTCGATAAGGTGGACGTATGCTAAGTTTCGATCCGGATAAGGTTTCTTTCAGTACCGGAAATTACATTGACGGCCAACACAGTCAGTTAAATGAAGGTCAGCTCCAGGTTCACCGTCCGTCCGACGGCAAAGCCTATGCCGATATCCCGGAAAGTGGTTCAGCAGTGGTGGCACAGGCCGTGGAAATCGCGGAAAAAAAGCGCATTAGCAGCGGCTGGTCGACCTGTTCCCCGCGTCAGCGCGGTGCCATCCTGCGCCGCTGGGCGGATTTGATCGATGAAGATGCCCCTTACCTAGGACAGCTTGAAGCTCTTGGCTCCACCCGTCCAATCGCGGATGTGATCAATCACGAAATCCCGTTCACCGCTGAAGCAATTCGCTTCTATGCAGAATGTGCCGATAAATACAGCGGCGACCTATTGCCGACCCGTCAAGATAGCTTAGGGATGCTGATCCCAGAACCCTACGGTGTGGTGGGGGCAATTACCCCGTGGAACTTCCCGCTATCGATGGCTTCCTGGAAATGCGGCCCGGCCTTGGCTGCCGGTAACGCGGTGGTGCTGAAACCCTCTGAACTGACGCCATTTTCGACGGTACGTATGGCTGAACTGGCCGTGAAAGCGGGTCTGCCTGCCGGCGTGTTGAATATCGTTCAAGGCAGTGGCCTGCATACCGGTAGCGAGTTGGTGAAACACCCGCTAGTGCGCAAAGTCTCCTTCACCGGTTCCACCCGTACCGGTGCGCAAATCATGAGTGATGCCGGTTTTAACGGTATGAAACCCGTCACCTTAGAACTGGGGGGTAAGAGCCCGCAGCTGGTGTTCAACGATGCGGGTGATATTGACGAAGTGGCTCAACGTATTCTGCGCGGCTTCACCGCCAATGGTGGACAGGCTTGTGTGGCCGGTACCCGCCTGATTGTACAGCGCGGTATTGCGCCTGCGCTGATCGAAAAATTGGTGTCACTGTGTCAGCAGTTCAAACCGGGTAACACCTGGTTAGACACCACCCGTTACTCCCCACTGATCGACCATCGTCAGGGCGAAAAAGTCCAGAGCTTGGTGCGTCAGTCCTGTGAAGAGGGCTGTGAAGTACTAGTCGGCGGTCAACGCTTCGAAAACACCGAAGATGGCTGGTTCTGGCAGCCAACCCTGTTGGCTAATGTGGCTAACGATAACTGTGCGGTACAGGAAGAGATCTTCGGGCCGGTACTGACGGTTCAGTATTTCGATGAAGAAGAAGAGGGCATTGCCCTGGCGCAGCATGACACCTATGGCCTGTGTGCCGGTGTCCACACCCTGAGTCTACCGCTGGCGATGCGTGCCATGCAGTCACTGAATGCCGGTACGGTATGGGTGAACCGCTATGGCCGCAGCGGTGACTTTATTATCCCGACCGGTGGTTTTATGGGCTCCGGTATCGGGAAAGATTTGGGCCGTCAGGCATTCCAAGCCTGCCAGCGTCAAAAAAGTGTGCTAATCGATTTTTAATTTCTGCCAGTAAAACGGAGACAAGTTAATGGCTGTGTTTACCCCAAAATTTATTACTTTTGACTGCTACGGCACCCTGATCAATTTCGATATGGCGGGCGCTGCTCGTCGCTGTTACGCCGACCGTGTGGGTGCTGACGTTATGCCAGCCTTTATCACTGATTTTGCCCGTTACCGTCTCGATGAAGTGCTGGGTGCTTGGAAACCGTATTACGAAATCGTCAGCAGTGCACTGCAGCGTACCTGCAAAAAATGGCAGGTGGAGTACAAACCGGAAGACGCTGATTTCATCTACGCGGACTGCAAAACCTGGACCGCTCACCCAGACGTTCCAGAAGGCCTGCGTAAAATCGCGCCAGAAATTCCGTTGGTACTGCTGACTAACTCGATGGACGACCTGATCCCACATCACGTACCGCGTCTGGGGGCTCCGATCCACATGACGATCACTGCCGAAGAGACCGGTGCCTACAAACCGAAAATGCAAGGCTTTGAATACATGCTGAACAAACTGGGCTGTGGCCCAGAAGATATCCTGCATGTCTCTTCGAGCTTGCGCTATGACCTGATGACTGCGCACGACATGGGCATCAAAAACAAGGTCTTCGTTAACCGTGGTCATGAGCCAGGTTGTCCAGAGTACGGCTACACCGAAATTAAAGATATCAGCGAACTGCCTGGTGTTGTTGGTCTCTGATTGGAGGGCCCCGTATGAAACTGGAATCATTCTGGCAACAAACCGCCCCGGTGTTTACCGGAGGAAGTCAGCAGCCTCTGCCTGAGCGGGCAGATGTGGTGGTGATCGGTGGTGGCTTCAGCGGTATTTCTGCTGCCAGAAACCTAGCGCGTCAGGGTATCGACGTGGTGGTACTGGAGAGCGAAGGGGTCATGAGCCAGGCTTCAGCCCGTAACGGCGGCCACTGCAACAGCGGTGTGGCGCAGAACTTTGCCGGCCTGGTGGCCAGTAAAGGGCTAGAGAAGGCGACTGAATTCTATCGCGCTTTCGACAACGCGGTCAGCTATGTCGAAACAGTGATCAACGAAGAGTCTATCGACTGTGATTTCCGTCTGTGCGGGAAAATCAAACTGGCTAGCAAGCCTACGCATTTTGCTTCGCTGCAGGCAGCAGCTGAGCTGATGCGTAAAACCGTTGACCCGGAAGTCGAGCTGATCTCTGCCTCTGAAATCCGCAACGAAGTGAACAGCGAAGCCTTCCATGGCGGCCTGTTACAAAAGCGTGGCGGCCAGATGCACATGGGGAAATTCGGCATCGGTCTGGCAGAAGCTGCTGCTCGTGCAGGTGCCAAAATCTTTGAGCATCATGCGGTCACTGGGTTAACCCGTTTATCTGGTTATCAGCACCGCGTGGAGACGGCTAAGGGCACTATTATCGCCGATAAAGTGTTGCTGGCGTCCGGTTGCTCTAACAAAGGGCCATTCCCGTGGTTCCAGCGCCGTATCGTGCCGGTGGGTAGCTTTATTGTCACTACTGCACCGCTACCAGCGGAGCAGTTACAGCAGTTATTGCCGCAGGATCGCACCTATGTGACCTCAATGAATATCGGTAACTACTTCCGTACTACGGCAGACAATCGTCTGGTATTCGGGGGGCGGGCGCGTTTCTCCATGAGTAACCCTACTCAGGATGCGCGCAGTGGCGAGATCTTGCGTGCTTCGTTGAAAAATCTGTTCCCGCAGTTTGCCAACGCGCCAATCGACTATTGCTGGGGCGGACTGGTGGATATGAGTGCTGACCGTCTTCCCCATGCCGGTGAAGAGAATGGTCTGTTTTACACAATGGGCTATAGCGGCCACGGTACTCAGATGTCGGTATGGATGGGCAAGGTAATGGCTGATCTAATCGGCGGGGTCGCGGATAACAATCCGTGGAAAACCCAGTCTTGGCCTGCGGTGCCTGGGTATTTTGGTAAACCTTGGTTCCTGCCCCTCACCGGGCTGTATTACAAAACCAAAGATCGCCTGTTCTGATAATAACAATATGTTTGGAGAGGATCGGATGAAAAAAGATGATGCACAGTATCTGAATAATGATCAGCTCAGCGCCATGCTGAAAAAGGGGTCCCTGTCACGCCGTAATATGCTGAAAATGTTATCAGCAGGGGCAGTGATGAGTACCGGTATTATCGGTTTCCCTGAGTTTGCCATGGCAGATTCAGGTCCAGTCAAAGGCGGTAGCCTGCGTGCGGCGATGTCTAACTCATCGGCCACCGATACTCTGGACCCGGCGAAAGCCAATAACAGCGCCGACTATACCCG
Source organism: Tatumella saanichensis (assembly GCF_000439375.1). Lineage (GTDB taxonomy): Bacteria > Pseudomonadota > Gammaproteobacteria > Enterobacterales > Enterobacteriaceae > Tatumella > Tatumella saanichensis. Next base: position 11,259 of record NZ_ATMI01000030.1, on the reverse strand, counting down.
TCAGTTTATGTTCTATAACGCACTGACCGAAATCAATGATGTGATGACGGCCACCCCTGCGCTGGCGTCATCCCTGCATTCTGACGATGGGATCACCTGGCAAATCAAACTTCGCCCAGGTGTGACTTTCCATGACGGCAAAGCCCTGACCGCCGACGACGTAGTGTGGTCACTGTCTCGTCACAAAGACCCGGCAGTTGCCTCTAACGTATTCTCACTGGCGCAACAGTTCAAAACCATTTCTGCGACCAACCCGCAGGAAGTGTCAATGGTACTGAATGGCGCTAACTTTGACTTACCTCTGATGCTGGCGATGCCAGGCTTCTTGATCGTTCCGGCTAATACCACCGATTTCACCAAAGGTATCGGTACCGGTCCGTTTAAGTGTCAGACTTTTGTTCCAGGCATGCACACCGTCGGTGTTCGCAACCCGAGCTACTGGAAACCAGGTTTGCCGCATTTGGATCAACTAGAACTGCTTGGTGTCACCGATGAAGCGGCCCGTGTTAACGGCCTGATGTCCGGTGATCTACAGCTGTGTACCTCTATTAGCCCAGGCTATGCTAAGCAGCTGAATGCGTCCGGTGGCCAATGCAAAATCCTCGAAAGTAAATCGGGAATGTATACCAACCTGATTATTCGTACCGATGTCACCCCAGGTAAAAACCCTGATTTTGTGATGGCAATGAAATATCTGCAGCCGCGCGAAATGATGGTGAAAACTGCGCTGCAGGGTTACGGAACTGTAGCAAACGATACCCCGGTTCCGCCGTGGCATCCGCTGTATAACGCTGAGCTGAAACCGCGTCCTATTGACATCGATAAAGCGCGTTTCCACTTGAAGAAAGCCAATATGTCAGGGGCAAAAGTGGAAGTGATTACCACCAATACCCTGGACGGTGCTATCGAAGGCGGTCTGATGTTACAGAACATCGCTCAGCAGGCGGGCCTAAACATCAATGTTCGTCGTGTCCCTTATGAAGGCTATTGGTCTAGCCACTGGATGAAAGATCCAATCGGTTACGGTTCTATTAACCCGCGTCCGACTATCGACCTGACCCTGTCACAGTTCTACCTGTCTTCGTCGGCGAGCAACGAGTCGAAATGGCATAACCCGCAGTTCGACCAGTTAGTGGTAGCAGCCCGAGGCGTGCAAGATCCGACCAAACGTAAGCAGATGTATGACGATATGCAGAAGCTGATCTATGACGATTGCGGCACCTTGATCCCGATGTTTGTTAGCTCACTGGATGGCTACAGCCAGAAAGTGAAAGGCCTGAAATCCTGGCCATCAGGTCAGATGATGGGCTACCGCTTTGGTGAGAATGTGTGGATGTCTGCATAAGTAAGTTAGAGTAAGGAGTGCGCGATGAATCGTTTTATGTTGTTGCTGATTGCCCGGCGTATCGGGGCGGGAATGCTGACACTGGTTATTGTTTCCATGGTGGTGTTTTTTATCACCAGCTTATTACCGGGCGATGCTGCTCAGATGATCCTCGGGCAAAATGCCACACCTGAAACGGTTGCTGCATTGCGTCACGAACTCGGTCTGGACCAGCCGTTGCTGGTCCGGTACTTTCACTGGTTTATTGGTTTGTTTACCGGTAACTTTGGTACCTCCTTTGCCAGCCACATTCCGGTGGCACAGCTGATCTCTTCGCGTATACCTGCGACCTTTGAGCTGGCGGCGGTGACCACGGTGGTGTCAGTACCACTGGCGCTGTTTATCGGTATTACCGCGGCCATGAACCGTGACAAATGGCTTGATAAGACCCTGGTGACCTTCACCATGGCGACCGTGGCTGTTCCAGAATTTCTGATTGCTACCATTGCGGTGATGATTTTTGCCGTACGTCTGCACTGGGTCTCTGCCATGTCCTTCGGTAGCCCGAATGTAGATATCCTTAGCTTTATCAAAGCGTACGCGCTGCCAGTGTTAACACTGTGCTGCGTACTGACCGCCCAGATGGCCCGTATGACCCGTTCGGCAATCATTAGCCAACTGAGCAGCCCCTATATTGAAATGGCAATCCTTAAAGGGGTCTCGCCGATGCGTGCCGTAATGCGCCATGCGCTGCCTAACGCTGCCGGGGCGATTGCTAATGCCATTTCTCTGAGTCTCTCGTACCTGTTCGGTGGTGTCATCATCATCGAAACCATCTTTAACTATCCGGGCCTTGCCAGCCAATTGGTCGATGCCGTCAGCAACCGCGACCTGCCAGTGGTGCAGATCTGCGTCATGCTATTCGCCGGATGTTATCTGCTGTTGTTGTTGCTGGCAGACATTATCACCATCGCCTTTAACCCGAAATGGAGGGGCTAATGAAATATTTAAGCTCACCGTGGCACTTCTTTGTCGCACTCACCCCTGCGGGGCGGTTGGGATTACTAATCTCTTTATTCTGGGTATTTATTGCGGTGTTCGGCCAGACACTGGCCCCGTATTCCATCAACGATATAGGCGGCGGCCCGCTATTTGGCAGCTTTACCAAACAAAATTGGCTGGGTACTGACTACCTGGGCCGCGATATATTGACCCGTGTGATGTACGGCAGTCGTTACTCTATCGGTCTGGCACTGGGCGCAGCAGTTCTAGCCAGCGCCGTCGGCACCTTACTGGCGTTGCTGGCAGCCGTGACCGGTCGCTGGGTAGAAGAGATCCTCGGCCGTATTAACGATGCCTTACTGGTCCTGCCGGGCAAAGTACTGTCACTGATGATCGTGGCGGTGTTCGGTTCCTCATTGCCGATGCTGATCATCACTGCGGTGTTTACCTATTGGCCTGGGGCTTACCGTATTGCCTTCGCTCTCGCAAGCCAGCTGCGTAATATGGATTATGTGCGTGCCTCGAAACTGCGTGGTGAGAGCCGTTGGTATCTGGCTATCCACGACATTTTACCTAACATGATCCACCCGATGCTGACAGACTTCGGCCTGCGCTTCGTCTATATCGTGTTGTTGCTCAGCGGCCTGAGCTTCTTAGGTCTGGGTGTACAGCCACCGCAGGCTGACTGGGGTAGCCTGGTGCGCGAGAACTTGCAGGGATTATATGATGGTTCCCCTGCGATCCTGATACCGGCGATCGCTATCGCTAGCCTGACAATCGGCGTTAACTTGTTTATTGATAGCCTGCAAAATATGCGTCCATTATCACTGGTCCGGGAGGGCGTATGACTGTAACTGTTTCCCCGTCAACACCGTTAGTGGCGGTAGATAACCTGCAGGTAAGTGCAGTGAACCAGGGCGTTGAGACTGTGCTGGTCAGCAATATCCGCTTTTCTGCTAAGAAGGGAGAAGTCCTGGCGCTGATCGGCGAATCAGGATCTGGGAAAACCACTATCGCCATGGCACTGATGGGCTATGCCCGCCATGGCTGTAAAATCACTGACGGCCGCATTTATGTGGCCGGTCAGGATGTCCGTGAGATGAGTAACGCTCAGTTGCGTGAGTTCCGCGGGAATGACATTGCCTACATTGCTCAGAGTGCCGCCTCATCCTTTAATCCAGGCATGAAGATCATGGATCAGGTTATCGAACCGGTAGTGATCCACAACCTGATGTCACGGGCCGATGCTCGTGCTAAAGCTATCGGCCTGTTCCGTGAATTAGCCTTGCCATCGCCGGAAACCATCGGTGATCGTTATCCTCACCAGGTATCGGGTGGTCAGCTACAGCGTCTGATGACGGCAATGGCTCTGATGGGTGATCCGCAGGTGATCATTCTTGATGAACCGACTACCGCGCTGGATGTGACCACTCAGGTGGAAGTGCTGAAAGCCTTCCGTCGGGTGGTGGCTCAGCGGGGAATGACGGCCATTTATGTGAGCCATGACTTGGCAGTCGTTGCACAAATGGCCGATCAAATTATGGTTCTGCAGCACGGTAAAATGGTTGAATGCGGTCCTACCGGCGAACTGCTGACCCATGCCAGCGAACCCTATACCCATCAGTTGATGGATGCGGCCCAGCATGAGCCACGTCCGACCAGCTGGTCACGGGACAATGACGATGTCCATCCATTGCTGGAAGTGCGTGATCTGGCCGTGGGTTACGGCTCTCGGGATAAAGAAGGTATTCCGAAAATCCGTATTCTCGAAGATATCAATATGCAACTGTGGCGTGGCCAGTCCATCGGTATTATCGGCGAATCCGGTTCTGGGAAAACTACACTGGCCCACGCCATTGCCGGTCTGAACCCGGCTTGGGGCGGTCATTTGCTGTTTAACCATCACTATATCTCCAGTGATCTGGCGACGCGTCGCCCCGAGGAATTACAGCAGATCCAGTACGTGTTCCAGATGGCAGATACTGCCCTGAACCCGTCACACACCATTGGCGATATCCTCAGCCGTCCGTTGAAACATTTCCGCCAATTACGAGGTGCGGAACTGGAGAAAGAGATCCTTGACTTGTTGGCACTGGTTAAGTTGCCTGCCAGCCTCCGTCACCGTAAGCCAGCTTCTCTGTCCGGTGGTCAGAAACAGCGTGTTAACCTGGCTCGTGCCCTAGCGGCACAGCCAGAAATCATTATCTGTGATGAGGTGACCTCGGCGCTGGATACCGTGGTGGCAGCGGCAATCTTGGATCTGATCTCTGAATTGCGTCGTAAATTACAACTGTCGGTGCTGTTTATCAGCCACGATATGCAGGCAATTCGTGCCGTCTGCGACGACATTGTCGTTATGAAGCAAGGCCGTGTGGTTACACAGCTTGCCAGCGAAGATTATGATAAGCCGTCCAGCGAACTGTACTTCGAACGCCTGAAACGGGCGGTGCCGGAGTTACGTCAGGGATGGTTAGATGAACACCAGGAAATGACGCTGAAAGCGGAATAACACATTTAGAGGAAGGGAGCATTATGCCTGCGCTTATTCAATATGTTCAGGATAACCTGTATCTGCCGGAATCGGCAGATGTGGTGATTATTGGCGGCGGGATCGCCGGAGCAGCGGCCTGCTGGGAACTGGCTCGTCAAGGTGTCAGTGTGGTATTGCTGGAAAAAGGATTGATCGGGGCAGAGCAGTCCAGTCGTAACTGGGGCTGGTGCCGTCAGCAAAACCGTGATGAGCGTGAGTTACCGCTGATCATCCACGCCTTGCAACGCTGGCAGGAACTAAACGAAGAAACCGGTGAAGAGCTGGGCTTCCGTAAAACTGGGCTGGTTTACGCTACCCGTAACGAACAGGATATCGCCGCGTGGGCAAAGTGGAATGAAATGGCGAAAAGCTATGACATCCGCAGTAATATCCTCAATGCTGAGCAGGCGAAAGCGTTGACACCGGGCAGCACCACCCAGTGGAAAGGGGGTGTACATTCGCCAGATGATGGCCATGCGGAACCTTCGATGGCAGCACCGGGTCTGGCCCGTGCCGCCCAGCGTAAAGGAGCTCAGATTTTCCAACAATGCGCCGTTCGCGGATTAGATATCAGTGCTGGCCGTGTCAGCGGTGTGATCACCGAACGGGGTATTATTAAAACGTCCCGAGTGATCTGTGCGGCCGGTACCTGGACCTCGATGTTCTGTCGTCGCCACGGCGTAGACTTACCGCTGGGCAATGTTATTGGCACCGCATTCCGCACCTTACCGATTAAACAGGCTATCGAGTTACCGTTCTATACCGAAAGCTTTGCGGTGCGTCCGCAAATGGACGGCGGCTATACGGTCTCTGTTTCCGGTCGCGGTCGTCTGGAAGCCGGTTTCCAAGGGCTGAAATATGCCCGCCAGTTCTACCCAACCTTTAAAGCCCGTCGTAAAAACCTGACCATTGTACCGTCGCTGACGCCGTTTATCAGTGGTCCAGAAGCGCTGGCACACTGGTCGATGGATGGCATCACACCGTTTGAAAAAATGCGTATTCTCGACCCCGCCGCTGACCAAAACATGGTGAAAGAAGGGCTGGCTGCGATGGTGCGTGAATTCCCTGAACTGCAGGGTGTGCAGGTTGCCCAGTCCTGGGGCGGCATGATTGACAGCACCCCAGATGCGATTCCGGTGATCTCTGAAGTAAACAAACTCCCGGGACTGATTGTCTCTGCTGGTTACAGTGGTCACGGTTTCGGTATCGGCCCAGGAGCTGGCCGCCTGGCCGCTGACTTGGCGATGAATGCCACCCCAATTGTAGACCCAACGCCTTACCGTTACGCTCGCCTGGTCGATGGTAGCGGACTTGATACCCCTGGAATGATGTAAGGAAAGACCATGACAATTCAGTTACGCACAATGCAGCCCGCCGATCTGGAGCAGGGCTACCGTTTGAGCCAGCAGGTCAGTTGGCCTCACCGTCCAGCAGACTGGGAGCAGGCACTGGCGCTGGGTGAGGGCATCGTTGCCGAAAACGAGCAAGGCGTGGTCGGTTGCGCCATTATCTGGCCTTGGGGGGAACAACGTAGCACCCTAGGGCTGGTTATCGTCGATCCAGCTTGCCAGGGGCAGGGCATTGGTAAAAAACTGATGGAAGGCCTGTTAGATAAAGTGCCTGGCGGCAATGTTCGTCTGCATGCCACCGAAATGGGTAAAGGCTTGTACGAAAAATACGGTTTTGTGGTGCAGTGCAGTGTATTCCAGCATCAGGTTGCGGTATTGCCGCCAATCGATGCGCCGGTACTGGCGGAAGGCGAAGTGATCCGTCCGTTGCATGAAGAAGAATTGCCAGCACTGATCGACAGTGACTACCAGTCACACGGTCTGTTACGTCCGGCCCTGTGGCAGGATCTGTTCCACAGTGCCGATAAACTGTTAGTGCTGGAAAAAGACGGTAAAGCACTGGGCTATATGACGGTACGTAAATTTGGTCGCGGTAATGTAATCGGCCCGATGCTGGCTCAGGATCTCCACAGCGCGCAAACCTTGTTCCGCTACGCGGCCTCAACCCTGACCGGTCAGTTTGTCCGTATCGATACTTACGGCAATACCGACTTCTCGGAGTGGTTGGTCACTCAAGGTCTGCCGTGCATCGACGCACCACTGATGATGGTACGCGGTACCCCGTGGCAGCGCCCTGAAGGGGCGATGCAGGATTATAGCTTTATGTCACAGGCGATGGGCTGATATGAGTATTGTCTACCGTTCCAGTGCCCAACGCGGGCAGATTTGGCAGGACTGGTTGGCAGAACATGCGCCAGACCTGCCGTTCTATCAATGGCCAGAAACCGGTGATCCTTCTCAGGTCCGTTACTTAGTGACTTGGGAAATTCCAGAAGATCTCAGTGAGCAATTTCCTAACTTAGAAGTGATTTTTTCGGTCGGAGCCGGTGCCGACCAGTTCACCTCCGCACAGATCCCTGACGGGGTCAGTGTGGTACGGATGATCGAACCGGGGCTGATGGATGACATGGCGGCTTATATCACCTTTTCGGTGATTGGCCTGCATCGTGGCATGCCGCGCTATCTGCAACAGCAGCAGCAACAGTTGTGGCTGAAACATGAAGCGGTCGCCGCTTCCCGTTGCCATGTCGGTATCCTGGGCTTAGGTAACCTTGGGCAGGCTTCTGCCCGGGTGCTGACGTCACTGGGCTATGAGTGCTCCGGTTGGAGTCGTAGTGAGAAATCGGTCGCCGGGGTGACCAGTTACTTCGGTGATGATCAGTTGGCAGATTTCTTGAAGCAATGTGACATTTTGGTGTGTCTGTTGCCTCTGACCGATCTGACCCGTGGCATCCTCAATCATCAGTTATTTAATCAGTTACCGGACGGTGCCTGCTTGGTACATGCTGGTCGTGGCCAGCAACTTAACCATCAAGATCTGCTTGAGGCACTGGACAGCGGCAAACTGGGACATGCGGTGATTGATGTCACCGACCCAGAACCTCTACCGTCAGACCATCCTTTCTGGAAACATCCAGGGATCTGGCTGACACCGCATATCGCCAGTGAAACCCACCCGGAAAGCTCGGTAAAAGTGTTACTCGACAATATCCGTCGTCATCAACAGGGCCAACCGATGAACGGCCTGATTGATATGCAGCGGGGGTACTAATGGATTATCAGAAATGGATTGAAATCCGTCATCAGATCCACCAGCACCCTGAAACCGGCTTTAAGGAACAGCGTACTGCCGCATTGGTCGCTGACCTGTTGACCGGTATGGGACTGGAAGTGGTACAGAATATCGGCAAAACCGGTGTAGTGGGTATTCTGCACGGTAAGCATGGGGCGGGCCGGATGATCGGTTTGCGTGCGGACATCGATGCCCTACCGATGAAAGATGAAGGGCAGAGCGCCTGGGCCAGTTGCCATGCTGGGGCCGCCCATGCTTGCGGCCATGACGGTCATACCACCATGTTACTGGCGGCGGCAGAACAACTGTCACTGAACCCCGATTTTGCAGGCACGGTTTGCTTTATCTTCCAGCCAGCAGAAGAAGGGCTGGCTGGGGCCAAAGCGATGATCGATGACGGGCTGTTTAGCCGTTTTCCCTGCGATGCCGTCTATGCCATCCATAACTGGCCGGAACTGCCATTAGGGGAATTCCGTACCCGTTCTGGGCCTATCATGGCGGCAGCTGATCGCTTTGATATCACCTTGTCCGGTGGCGGTGGTCATGCGGCCCAGCCACACCTGTCAGCAGATACCTTACTGGCGACCAGTGAACTGGTGATGGCACTGAACACCTTGGTACCGCGCAAGCTGAATCCCCATGAATCAGCACTGCTTACCGTGACTCAGATCCACGGAGGGTCGTCGCACAATATGATCCCAGGGGAAGCGTCCATTACCGGAACGGTGCGAACCTTTACTCCTGAAGCCCGTGACACCCTTGAGCAGCAGCTACGCCTGAAAACAGAGCATATCTGCGCCGCTTACGGTTTAAAGGCCCAGATTAACTACAACCGTTATTATCCAGCGACCTGCAACACTGCCCGTGAAGCGGAACTGGCATTACGTGCGGCACACCAAGCGGGACTTAAGGCTCAAGCGGCGGAACATCCGGCGCTGACCTCTGAAGACTTCTCGTTTATGTTGCTGGAAAAACCCGGTGCCTATGTCTGGCTGGGGGCTGGACCAAGCCATCCTCTGCACCATCCGTGCTTCGATTTTAACGATGAGGCCATCCCTTACGGGGTGCGCTGGTTCTGCGAAATCGTGCGTCAAGAGCTTGGCGAAATTTAATGGTTTTTCAGCAGTAAATTAAGCGTTTCATGCCGTATTCTGGTGAATTTAGCCCATAATCCGGCGCGCTATCTCTGTATAAATATTGGTATTAACTTACCCTAAATTATGAACAGGAATTTACGATGAGCGATATGGTAGCGGCAACCAATAACGACGTCTGGCTTGACCGCCGGACTAAGAGCGTCCCTCGTGGAGTAGTCACCGCCCACCCTCTGGTCGTTGAGAAGGCCAGTGGCAGTGAAGTGTGGGATACCGAGGGCAACCGGTATCTGGATTTTGTCGGCGGTATCGGCGTACTGAACGTCGGCCATAACCACCCGAAAGTGACGGAGGCAGTAACCCGTCAGTTATCCAAAGTCTCCCACGCCTGTTTCCAGGTTGCGGCCTATCCGGGTTACATCACCCTGGCTGAGCGTCTGAATCAGCTGGTGGGTAAAGGCGTTGACTGCCAGAGTGTGTTCTTCACCAGTGGTGCAGAAGCGGTAGAGAATGCGGTGAAAATTGCCCGCGGTTACACTAACCGTCCAGGTATCATCGCGTTTGATGGCGCTTTCCATGGCCGTACCCTGCTGGGTTCAACGCTGACGGGGATGAGCCAGCCGTACAAACAAAACTTTGGTCCGTTTGCCGGTGGCATTTATCGTCTGCCTTATCCGAATGAATACCGTGAAATTACCGAGCAGCAGTGTCTGAAAGCGCTGGATACCCTGTTTGCTTCCCAGATCATGCCTGATCAGGTTGCGGCGATCATCCTTGAGCCAGTGCAGGGCGATGGCGGCTTCCTGCCTGCTCCACCGACCTTTATGCGTGCGCTGCGTGAAATCACCCAGAAACACGGCATCCTGCTTATTTGTGATGAAGTACAAACTGGTTTTGGTCGTACCGGTACCATGTTTGCCTTCGAACAGTCTGACATTATGCCTGACCTGGTCACTGTGGCGAAAAGCCTCGGTGGCGGCCTGCCAATCTCGGGTGTGGTGGGGCGTGCAGAAGTGATGAACGGTCCACTACCTGGCGGCTTGGGCGGGACCTACGGCGGTAACGCCCTAGCGTGTGCGGCCTCTCTGGCTGTACTGGATGTGATGGAAGAAGAGAAGCTGCTGGAACGCAGTGTTCAATCTGGCCAGAAACTGAACGAGCGTCTTAACCAATTGGCCGAGAAGTATGCGTGTATCGGTGTGGTACGTGGCGTTGGCTTTATGCAGGCGGTTGAGATCGTCGATCCCGATACCGGCAAAGAAGATGCTGACATGACAGCCGCTATCCTCAGCGCCGCCTTTGACGAAGGTCTACTGCTGATTAAATGTGGTCTACACCGCAATGTGGTGCGCTTCCTGGCCCCATTGGTCACCACCGACTCTCAGCTGGAAGAAGCACTGCATATCTTTGATATTGCCCTGGCAAAAGCGACCGGTCGGATATAATCCTAGTGACTTTTCAATGAGATACCATGGACTAACAGTAGCTCTTTACCGGCAAGCCGTGGTATATCATTATAAAGAAAAGTGACGTAGGGTAAATCAGAGGTGCTATGAACGGTTTATTAAAACTGGATCGCCTGGATATCAATATTCTTTCCCACCTGCAAAAAGATGGCCGGATCAGCAACGTGAATCTGGCCGATGCAGTGGGATTATCCCCAAGCCCGTGTTTACAACGGGTGAAACGTCTGGAGGCGGCGGGATTTATCTCAGGTTACGAGGCCCATATTAACCTGGCGAAGATCACTGAATCCGTCAATGTCTTTACCGAGGTGACCCTCAATGGGCACCGTCGCGAAGATTTTCAACGTTTTGAGCAGGGGATGAAGCAGGTCGATGAGTTAATGGAGTGTCACCTGATCACCGGAGGATACGACTATCTGTTGCGCTTTGTCACCCGCAGTATCGAGCACTATCAGGAAGTGATCGAAAACCTGCTGGATGCTAGCCTGGGGATAGAAAAATATTTCAGCTATATCGTGATCAAATCACCGGTGATGAAAAGCAGCGTGCCTTTGCAAAGCTTGCTGGATAAAAATGCCCTGACGGGGTTGTAGACCGTCAGGATTGACTAGTCCTGGTATAGATTGACAGCTTTCTGTCTGTAAAACGCCTGATGAACTTCATCGGGCGTTTTGTATTTTAGGGATTGATGTGGCCTCTCAT
>NZ_ATMI01000029.1 GCF_000439375.1 Tatumella saanichensis | reverse complement strand
TTAGTGAAAAAATCTTAATTGGTTTTCTTTGTTCGACTAAATAACTGCAACTGTGATCGGTTTCGGGTCTTTATGCTGATGTTGTGTGTAGAGTATATCGAGTGCAAGGACTGCACAGTAATAACGCGAAGGATAAGGCGATGACGGTAAATGTTCGACATGACGTGCCTAAGACACCGATAACCCCGCAGCATGGCCTGCTTATTGGCAATGCCCCCCGAAAACTCAATAGCCTTGGAAAGTACCTGGCGTCGGCGATTTCAGTCAACGTCATATTTCTGCACGTCTGTCTGCCAGCGCAGTCATTACTGACTGGGCGAAAGGCAATGGCTCTCTGCCAGGTCGTCTTATTGAGGACAAAAGCAGTCTTGGTGATCAGTGAGTGGTGTGGGCACAGGTATGGCCGAGAAGGTGACCACGCATTCCTGCTTATTTATCCCGAATTCGGATTATTTGATCAGCCGTTGGTTCGACCTTTTTCACTCTGTCGTTGTGTTGTCGGTGTGCATTGAGCTGGTTATGGCGTTAGCGGTACTGCCACAGGACTAGGCCGTTGCCACGCTATTGGCAGTCGGCCTATTCATATTTTCGATAGCGCGGAGTGCATGTTGCTGGCTGCTATGTGAGTCATTAACTGTCCGCCTGACCCTATGCGCTTTGGGCTCCTTCACCGGAAACAGCGATGGGCGGTAGCGTGTCCGCGCGGAACGCTTGCTGGAGCGATAGCGGTATAGCGGTGCAAGGCGTTAAACGATGCAAGGATGGCCTGAGGGCTAGCCTGCCATGATAAGCAGGTGACAGCTAAGGGCAGAAGTACCAGCACTCTAACAATCTTCAGACGGTGATGCAGAAAGCCTTCCCGTTACCGCTGCATGCAATGCCGATAACGACAGCTTGCCCAATCCACACATTTTGCCGGTACTGACCCACCTGACGGTCAGACGCCAGAGTTCCCCAAAGGATATCGGGCGCAGTATAAGCGTACACAAGGAGTGAGCGTATGAGCAGTCATTCACCAATCCATTTCAGCCATAGTCACCATCTACTGTCGGT
>NZ_ATMI01000028.1 GCF_000439375.1 Tatumella saanichensis | reverse complement strand
AAACAGCATGTACAGTTAAGAGAACAGGTGCTGCGTGATGCCATTAATAAACCTGAAAACGATCCGAAAGATGCCCCTTTTATAAAAGAGATCATTACCCTTCCTAAAAATAAGGGAGTAATTTTTGATAGTAATCGCTCGGGATCGGATGATCTCTATCGAAGACTTGAAGCTCATGTATATGTAAATGGTATCTCTTTTATTATAAAAACAGATATTAGAGATTTTTCTGCTCCGAAATACAAAGAAAGGAAAGCGGAGTACCTTAAAACCACAACAGAAGATCAAACAAATACCAAACCAGCCAAGCTTGCCGCCCTGCAGTCTTTGATATCAAGGTTGAGTGGTAGAAAGGATGAGGATATTCCGTCTGCTAAAGGCGTGTGCATACCGAATGGGTTTATCCGTGATGATGGCGGGAAGCATAAAGAAAGTCTCACATTTCGGTATGAAAATGATGATTTTGTTTTTGGTGTCGATATGGATAACACCATTAAGGGGTCGGGAGACACCCTATTTAACCGTAGTGCGAAAATTAATGAGGCACTTAAAACCGCCAATCAGTACACCATAAAGAAAGTGGCGCTCTCACCGAACGGTATTCCGGCGGAGTCATGGCTATTTGGTGGTTTCCAAATCATCAGGGATCCGGTAACGGGAAAAGATGAAAAGAACACCTTCTATAATTTTATGCTTTATGCTAATGAGCGCGATGCCACACCGGATAAGCCGAATCTTAACATTGGGTTAGGCAGTGAGTATAAAAAAACGCGTTACAGCGAATCGCAGATGATTGAAATCTGGGACCGGCTGGTAAATTCCCTGCGTTATAAATGACAGGTGAAAATGGAGACTGAGATTGTACTTCGTCTCTTCCGAAGAACCTGCCAGGCCTAAAGAAAAGGAGTTCTTACCATGCAATGTATTTTTGAACGTATGGCCTTAGCGCTTGTGGCTACCGGGATACTTTGTATTCCCCCTATAGCGGCATCCACGCCAGTGCAGAAGGACAGTCCAGTGATAAATACTTTATTTGCACAAACCAAACCACAGTGCATCGGGCGCTATGTGATTGACGTTCCCGAGTCGTTTAATAATCAGCTTCACGATATGATTTTTATCGATGATTTTGAAATTGAAAGTAAACCGCTCTATCCGCCTGCATTTAAACAGCGCGTGCAGTTAAGAGAGCAGGCGCTGCGTGATGCCACGAATAAACCAGGTAACAGACCTGAAAACGCCCCTTTTTTAAAAGAGATTATTCCTTTTTCTGATGGTAAGGGAGTGATTTTTGATCATAATGAGTCAGGTACTCCTGATATATACAGGCAGCTGGAGGCCCATGTTTATTCAGGCATGATAGCCTTTGTGATTACTACAGATATCCGTGATTTTTCAGACAAGAAGCACCGCGAAAAAAAGGCCAAATATCTGGCCAGAGGTTTTTCTGAGGCTGATGCAAATACCAAACCCGCCAAACTGGCCGCCCTGCAGTCTCTGATATCGCGTTTAAGTGGCAGAAAAGATGAGGATATTCCGTCTGCTAAAGGCGTGTGCATACCGAATGGGTTTATCCGTGATGATGGTGGAAAGCATAAAGAAAGTCTCACATTTCGGTATGAAAATGATGATTTTGTTTTTGGTGTCGATATGGATAACACAATTAAGGGGTCGGAAGACACCCTGTTTAACCGTAGTGCGCAAATTAATGAGGCACTTAAAACATCCAATCAGTACAGCATAAAGAAAGTGGCACTCTCACCGAACGGTATTCCGGCGGAGTCATGGTTGTTTGGTGGTATCCAAACCATCAGAAATCCCGCAACGGGAAAAGATGAAAAGAATACTTTCTATAATTTTATGCTTTATGCGAATGAGCGCGATGCGACACCGGATAAGCCGAATCTTAACATTGGTTTCGGTAGTGAGTATAAAAAAACGCGATACAGTGAAGCGCAGATGATTGAAATCTGGGACCGGCTGGTAAATTCCCTGCGCTATAAATGACAGATAAAGATGGATCTTGCCGTTGCACCTCGTCTGTTCTGAAGAGCCCGTCAGGCGTACAGAAAAGGAGTTCTCACCATGCAATGTATTTTTGAACGTATGGCCTTAGCGCTTGTGGCTACCGGGATACTTTGTATTCCCCCTATAGCGGCATCCACGCCAGTGCAGAAGGACAGTCCAGTGATAAATAC
>NZ_ATMI01000027.1 GCF_000439375.1 Tatumella saanichensis | reverse complement strand
ATTAGCGCAAAGCAAGAAATCATTCTAACAAGCGGAGGCGGCTATATCCGTATTGCGGAAGGAGTGGTGGAGTGTGCGGCCCCGGACAAGATTATCCAGCGGGCAGCGGTGTGGCAGAAGTTTGGCGGACAAAGTATAAGCCAAGCAGCGCAGGGCTGGGAAAACAGCACATTCGAAATGGGGCCTGAAGTGGTCTGGCCCTATTCGGACAAACCTGTAGCGGGTCAGAAGATTAGCCTGACGCATAGCGATGGCACCGTGCAGGAGTTAATGACCTCTGCATCTGGTCGTGGAGTAAAGCAAAGCCTATTGGAACCAGCATCAATACAGATAAACCTAAAGGATGAGGACTAACGGATGAGTGAGGCCACTGTAAATAATCGCGTCCTACTGGGCTACGACAAGTTTGGGCATCCCCTTTATAAGGTCATTGCTACACCCAAAGAGAGAGACCAATGGCTCAAACTTTATAAGATGCCGGATAGGATCATTCCGGTTGTCTTTTTACCAGGGGTGATGGGCAGTAATCTCATGGACCTCGATGAAGAGCAACCAGTCTGGACCGTAAATGGCATTTTAAGCTTGTTACCCTGGATTGGCCGAGGGCCATTGATAAGGAAAATACTACTGGACCCCACTAAAACCATTGTCGATCCCAGAGGGAGTATTGATGTCGAAAGCCCTGAAGAATATCGACTATTTAAATCTCGTCGAGAGAGAGGCTGGGGTGAAGTGGGGGCGATGAGCTATGGTAACTTCCTTTCTTGGCTCCAGGAGGCGCTGAACGATAATCAAGTAATGTTAAAAAATAAAACCAGCAAAAATGGCAGCCTGACGTTGCGTGAGAGGTTGATGGATAAAGCCTTGGGTGCAGAAATTGGTGAGAGTAACCTGACCTCAGAAGAAGTGGCGCTAAGTTATCAGTATCTCTTTCCGGTCCATGCGGTGGGCTATAACTGGCTGCAGTCGAATGTAGATTCTGCACAAGCACTGGCCGGACGTATTGATAAGATAATTAACGATTACAAAGCCAGCGGACGAAAATGCGAAAAGGTTATCCTGGTGACCCACTCAATGGGAGGACTGGTTGCCCGTTACTATTCAGAACTGCTGGAGGGTGATTACGGGAAGAAAAATATTCTGGGTATTGTGCACGGGGTGATGCCGGACCGCGGTGCTCCGATGGCCTATAAGCGTATGAAAGCGGGAGAGGCGGGGGTGGTTGGTTTAGTCATTGGTAGCAATGGTGCTGAAATGACCCCTGTACTGGCACAATCACCGGGCCCTTTACAGCTTTTACCTGGTAATGGATACGGTATGGGGTGGCTGCATATAGAAGGTCTTGAGGGACCGCTGCCCCAATCGAACCCCTATACGGAAATCTACCTCCAGCGATCGGCATGGTGGGGATTATGTGAGGAACGTTTTATTAATCCAGAAAATAAAAGCGGGGATAAAGTATTGTTGGAACAAGATTGGAAACATTTCAAAAATATCATTAATAATCATGTCAGTAATTTTATAGAGAAACTTAATGGTCAATACCATGAATATACCTGTGCCTTTTACGGCAATGACGGGAAGAAATATCCTACTTATGCCGAACTGCAATGGAAGGACGTAGGCAGAAAATATACCCATGAAAACAACCAATCTCAGATTAGTGAACGGGGAGTAATATTTTACCCTCCAGACAAATTTAACCAATCCGTTCGTTATGCGACACTGGAAACCCCCAGAGAAGGTTATGTGTTCGGAAAGTATAAATTATCCCCCCCAGATGAAGATGGCGACGGTACGGTGCCGCTAAGGGCTGCAGTGCTCAGCTTTGCTGGATTAAAGGCGCAGTTGGGGGTAGGGGTTGATCATGAGGGAGCGTATAAATCAGACAACACCATGGATGCGCGTTGGTTTACCCTGCGGTCAATAATAAGAATTGCACAACAGGTAAAGAATACGGGGCTGGCCTATCGTGAATAATATAAAGATCAAAGCCTTCATCCTCGCCGTTTTAATTATGGTGGGTTATGGTGGATATCAATATTTTCGTCCTTATAACCCATCACCACAAACACTGACGTCAGCACAGCAGGAAACCATGAATAAGATAACCGCTGAAATAAAACCCTATTGCGTGGGTCGTTATATACTAGACTTACCATCATCCTTTGTGGCCTATAATGACTCTGCGCCATTGGAGCAAAATCGCTGGGCGGCGGTAATTTCTAGGCCAGAAGATATGTATAAAACTTATCTAGCGACAAAAAGGATGTATCCTCCGGGATTTAAGCAGTTAATCGCATTGCGTGAAAAGACTCTACAAAACAGTAAAACTATAGATGTTCAGGATATGCCCTTTTTGAAAAAGGTTTGGTTGTTGCCGGACGGCATGGATGGGATGATTTTTGAACGAAATGAAAATGGAGGCGTTTCAGACGCAATGCGTATTCTGGAAGGATATCTGTATACCAACGGTGTGGTTATTAAGCTGCAGAAGCAGACAGTCAATGACTCAGCGCCACGCTATGAAACGCAGCGCCTTGGTGACCCTATTCAGAACTATGTGCAAGCTGATGTCAACCAGATGCAGTCGCTGATGGCAAGGATAAGCGGGAGGGAGAATGACGACATTCCGACAACGCCTGGTTCTTGTATTAACCATGCGTTTATTGCCAGCGACCTGACGGAAAAGGATGAAGAAGATATTAAGATAAGATTTATCAGTAATATTTTCGATAATATACGTGTTGTGGTTTCCAATAATAACTTTACACCGGAAGAAAATACCCTATTAGACAGGATGGGAGAGATAAAGAGTAATATCTCTCGCTCACGAGGAAGAGTAGAAAGAAATGGTGCCTTTATTGTCAATGGTTTACAGGCGCAGGAATTTCTAGCAGCAGGCTTACAGGAGGATAACGATGAACCTCGATATCAATTTGAAATGTATATCAATGAGATGACGGCCAGTTACCAGAGTCCGGGTTTTATGCTGATCTTAAATAATCAACGTATGCCACCGACCTCCTATAGCAAGGAAGAAATTATCGCCTTCTGGGATACCCTTAGCCGTAGCGTCCGTGTCCGTCCCGGAGCTTTTTGAACAGTCGAAAAGGGTGATGGATTACTAACAAGGTATCACAATGGATAAAATAATACGGAGAGGGATTGCTCTTGCTGTTTTTGTTGCGCTGGGATATGGGGGGTATCAATATTTTCGCCCTTATGCACCTTCTGCACAAAAACTGACATTATCACAGCAGGAAACTATGAAAAAACTGAATTCCGAAATAAAACCCTATTGCGTCGGACGTTATATGCTCGATCTGCCATCATCCTTTGTGGCCTATAATGACTCTGCGCCATTGGAGCAAAATCGCTGGGCGGCGGTAATTTCTAGGCCAGAAGATATGTATAAAACTTA
>NZ_ATMI01000026.1 GCF_000439375.1 Tatumella saanichensis | reverse complement strand
CACCCAAAATAAGAAAAACCGCCGGTCAGACTGACGCGAACGCTCATCAGCCTGACCGGCGGTTTCAAGACTTCGTTATACTCAGTCAGCTTTTGGTGCAGACGCATTGCCTCGGTGACCTGGTTTTTCTGTCAGGTGGCGTTCAAAATCTGCGTTGTACTGTTTTTTCTGCTCAGCAGTCAGTACATTATACAGCTTATTATCGGTTTCCATCCGCTGCAGCATCCGGTCTTTAGCCCCTGCCGTCATCTCAGCTGCCAGCGCTTCCGCTTTGTTGCGGTCAAAATTATCAGTGGCGACAATATCGTGCGCAGCGCGACGCTGTTCCACCGATGGACGCTTCATCTGTTTATGGCTCTGTTGCATGATCTCCCTCACCTGTTGCTTCTGAGCATCAGACAGCTTGATGCCGTGGAAAAAATCAGGGCCGTGTGGCGGCATTGGGCGATGTTGTGGTGCCGGTGGCGGTGTCAGATTATCACTGGCCGCATGAACCACGCTGGTTGCCCCCAGCGCCAGAGATGTCGCCAGAATCAGTGAAGTCAGTTTACGCATAGTTGTTATCCTTTCAGTGTGAAGTCTCTGACGGTGCCCGCTGACACTGTCATCTGTGGAATTGAGTCTACGCGGACAAACGTCAATTACTCAGAAACTGCGTAAATCACTGAAAATACAAATGCTGAAAAAAACGCCATCGTGAAGAAACTATGGGGGCGGTGACAGGGTTTTGCTAAGAAAACGTTAAAAACCGCCGTTGTCCCCTGAACGATAAAACCTCAGCTATCCTCTTCCACTAGCATAAGTCCGGCGCGTAAACCGACCGCGACCCGAGGATTAGGAAAAAGCACCCGCTCCGGCCGGCCTGCTAACACCCAATATTGGTGTGCGCCATCTTCAGCTAACAGTGCCCCGACGTTAAATTCGGTGAAATTAACCGTGTCCTCGGACATATGCAGGATAAAGTCTTCACTGTGACGGGTGATCTGCTGAGCCACCCGAAATCGCCTTGCGGGGGATGACGGTGTCTCCAACAAGTTATGTTTTCCCGAGATAATGGCCCGTAGCGCCTGCACTGCCAGTGCAAAATCTTGCAGCCGGTTACTGCCGAAGGGTCGAGCTTTACCCAACTCTAGGGTACAACTCTCCATCTGCAGGCTATTGCAGGTAAAATGGCTAAAGGTGCCGCTGGGTGTGCGATGGAATACCAATGCCTGTAAACCAGCCGTTTCCAACCAATCTAGAAAGTCGGGATTATCGCGACGATCACTGGCCGGTAACATACCAAATTGAGTATAGATAGAGCCGCGGATCGCCGTATGCAAATCCAGATGCCAACCGCAATGTTCACCGAGCCGCGCCTGGAAATCTCGGCAGACGGCTTCCAGTTGTTTGACCCGTGCGGTTTCGTAACACTCCGCTACCTGCCCGCCACTGGCGGAAAAAAGACGGTTGAGATCATAGCCCGTAAAACGGCTACCCGCCTGCAATGCGGGCAAGTTACCGAAGATCAGCAGTAATGGCCGGCTGAGCCGTAGGCTGCCACTGAACAGGTTATCGAGCAGTTCATTCAGAATTTCCACCGGTGCGGTTTCATTGCCGTGGATACCAGCAGAGATAATCAGCCCTTGGGATGATTCCGCATCTCGGGGGATCAGTTCTAACCCACCGGGACAGACCTCACGCCAAAAAAACTGCGGCGTTTCCCCAGCAGTTTTTGTCAGTGGCTGGTCAGATAACAGCGATTGGAGATAATTTTTCATCGAAGCCCCCACGGTTTAGAGCTGCTGGAAATCATAGATACTGCCAAGGCCAAGGATCCTAGTCAGCTCATCAAGGGCTTGATAGTTATCCGCCAACAGTTGTGGATCAGCCAGATCCTCTGCGTGCAGCGAATCCCGGTAGAAGCGGTCGGCCCACTGATTCAAGGTGGTGAACAGCTGATCATTGAGCATTACACCCGGGGCAACCGCCCGCTGTTCTTCAGGGGTCATTGCCACCCGTAAACGCAGACAAGCGGGTCCGCCGCCGTTACGCATACTTTCTCGAAGATCATACACCTGTAGGTCTGCAATCGGGTTATCGGCGGCCAGTAATTGTTGCAGATACAGCCAAACCCCGTCATGTTCACGGGCTTCCTGTGGCAGGACCAGCACCATGTTACCGTCAGCGCGGCTAAGTAATTGACTGTTAAAAAGATAGGTATTGACCGCGTCGGCAACACTGACCTGCTGCGCTGGCACCACCAGCGGTGTGAAACCAGGTATTGCTCGGCGTAAACGCGCAAATAATCCGTCTTGATCAACAAACGCCTGCTGATGACAAAACAGGACTTCGCGGTGACTGACGGCAATCACATCGTTATGGAATACCCCTTGGTCGATAACCTCAGGGGTTTGCTGTACATAGAAAGTCCGTGTCGGGTCGAGCTGATGTAGACGAGCCACTGCTTGGCTAGCTTGCAACGTCTGACGGGCTGGATAACGCTGTGGGCCTACCGCCGGATACCTTTCATCACGGCCATAGACGAAGAGTTCACTTGCGTTGGAGCCATCTACAGAGGTTAAACAGTTATGGTTGGCCGCCCCTTCATCGCCGAAGTAACTGCTCTGCGGCAGTGCTTGATGGACCTGAAAATGGTGTTCATCGGCAAACATCGCCTTAAACACCCGCTCTGTCTGCGGAGCTTCGCGCATACGGTGTAACTTATTATTCAGATTGGCCACGGTAAAGTGGACCCGACGATCGGCGGTATCCGCTGACGGAGAAACGGTGGCGGCATTTGCCACCCACATCGATGAGGCAGATGAGGCGGCCGACAACAACGCCGGATCGTGACGCAATGCGGCAGAGAGCACTTGCTGATCGCTGCCACTAAAACCGGCCTGACGTAACAGCGCAATATCCGGACGGGCCAGCGGCGGGATCACACCTTGCACAAAACCTTGGTCGGCCAACGCTTTCATCTTAGCCAGCCCCTGTTTCACCGCTTTTAAAGGATTAGAGGGCTGATGCTGGTGTCGAGCGGACGCCTCGTTACCGTAGGACAGGCCGGCATAATGGTGAGTCGGCCCTACTAGTCCGTCAAAATTGGCTTCCGTGGTCTGATTTGTGTATGTCATTAACCGGCTCCTGTTGATGAAAAATCCAGCCCAGGAGACAGCTGCTCCGGCAAGCTTAGATGTGGCGATTCCAGCGACGCCATAGGCCAGGCACAGAAATCAGCCGTGTAGAAGGCACCAGGACGGTGGTTTCCGGAGGCACCGACCCCGCCAAAGGGGGCATTACTGGCAGCACCGGTCAGCGGTTTATTCCAATTGACGATACCGGCACGGGCACGGTTAACCAGTTCCCGGAATTTTTCCTCATCGGGGGTGATCAATCCGCAAGCTAGACCAAAACGGGTCTGATTAGCTAAACGGATGGCATCCTGATAATGGTCATAACGAATAACGGTGAGCAGTGGCCCGAATACCTCTTCATCTTGCAGCCCCTGTACTTCAGTAACATCGATAATTCCAGGCCAGAGCAGTGCTGTCGAGGGGTCTGGATAACGCATCTCGACGATCACGTTACCCTGCTGCTGTTTTAGCTGCTGCCAATGTTGCCAAATGCGCTGCGCAGCCGCTGCAGAGATAACACTGCCCATAAACGGAGGCGGGGTACTGTCCCAAGCACCGGGGGTTATCTTGGCGGTAACGTCAGCAAGACGGGCCAAGAAACGATCCCCCTGCTCACCGCGTTTAACCAGTAGACGGCGGGCACAGGTACAGCGCTGTCCGGCACTGATAAACGCTGACTGAATAGCAATATTCACCGCCGCATCGATATCCGGCATATCCTCGGCAATCAGCGCGTTATTACCGCCCATTTCCAGCGCTAAAATCACCTCTGGTCGGCCAGCCAATTGCCGGTGGATCTGATAACCCGTCGCGGCACTGCCAGTGAACAATACCCCGGCCAGTTGTGGCTGATCGACCAACGTCTGTCCCGTCTGTTTGGCTCCCTGAACCAGATTAATTACTCCAGCTGGCAGACCAGCCTGTTGCCACAGACGAACGGTATATTCCGCCGTTGCGGGCGTCATTTCGCTGGGTTTAAACACCACCGTGTTACCTGCTAATAACGCCGGAACAATTTGTCCATTTGGCAAATGTCCGGGAAAGTTATAGGGGCCGAACACAGCCATCACGCCGTGGGGACGATGACGCAGACTACTGCCCTCCGCGTGGTGTTCACCGGTACGCTGCTGCCAAGATTGCTGAGATATGGCGATTTTATTGATCATCGCCGTTACTTCTGTCAGTGATTCCCACAGCGGTTTACCGGTTTCACGGCTAATCAATGTCGCCAGTGCCTGACGGTACTCGGTCAATTGCTCGCCGAAAGCGGTGATCACTGCCAGTCTAGCATCATGGCTAAGGGCAGCCCAACCATCAAAAGCCTCAGCGGCAGCCTGACAAGCGTCCGCAACATCAGCACTGTCTGCCGCGGGGCGTTGCCAGATAAGGTTAGCCGTCAGCGGATCGGTTTTGCTGAGAATGTCGCCGCGTCCTACTCTCCATTGTCCATTAATCAGTAAACTCATCGATGATTATCCTTAGGGCTAAGAGTGACCACACGCACCGGGTCACCGCTGTGAATGTGTAGGCTATCGAGCTGTTGCTGTGTCAATATGACTTCCGGTTGCTGCGGATCAAGGCGGGCCAGCAATACCCGAAAATTATGATAATCGCAGGTAGAGACTAGGCACAGCGGTGCATCGCTGACGGGGTTACCCGCTCGGGCAAGGACTTGCCGGCTGCGGCGGATGGCTCGGATCTCGTCGAGATCACACTCCAAAGTCGGGCCACCATCAAAAATATCCACATAATTTCGGTAACGGAAGCCCTCACTTTCCAGCATCGCCCTGGCCGGTGCGGTAGCAGGATGAACCTGACCGATCACCTGCTGTGCCTGTGGCGTAAGATAGTGAATATACAGGGGATGCTTAGGCATCAATTCAGCGATAAAGGCTTTGTGGCCGGTACCACTCAGATAATCAGCGCGGGTGAAATCCATTGAGAAAAAATGATGCCCCACACTGTTCCAAAAAGGTGACTCACCCTCACAGGTACTCACCCCACGCATTTCCGCCACCACCCGCTCGGAAAAATGTTCTGGGAACTGGGCCAAAAAGAGAAAACGTGATTTAGACAGCAACTGACCGTTTTTATTCTGGCGATAGTCCGGGTCCAGAAACAGCGAGCAAAGTTCGGTGGCCCCAGTATGGTCATTGCTCAGAGACAACGTAGCAAGATGGTTATAGACATCGAGTTGCCGCGAGGCATAGACCTGCGAACCGACTCGGTAATTATACCAAGGTTCTTCTAGCCCAACGGCGGCATCAATCCCACAGATACCAACAATTTTGCCGCTTTCAGGCAACTCCAGTACAAACACATAACCTTGCTGTGATAACGGATGATCGCCACGCCAAGTCGCCAGCGAGCGCTCAATACGTGCTGACAGTGTCTGTTCATCCGCGGGTAGCGATGTCAGGCCGCCACCGGTTTTTTCTGCCAGTTGCAGCAATGCTGGTAGATCCTTAGGGGTGACAGGACGAACGATGCCCATCAGCTTACCCTCCGTGAGCAAGGCAAGTGGCCCCTGCTGGCCGTGTGAACGGGCTGATTCAGGTAGGCAATGCGGCCATTTTTGGCAGTCGCTGCAGTCATATAAACCTCAGTGGTTAACATTAGCATTATTAGAATTATATTCAGGGGAGACCGATGTTGACTGAGAGTGCAGTTAACGTGCCACTTAGCAAATAAAAGTGCATAAAAAAATACACATCAAAATAAATCAATGACTTAAATAAAACACTTATGCAATTTTAGTGAATAAAAACTGCATATTTATGATGGAGAGTCAGGCTACGCAGACCAGGGGCAGCGGGATTATGCAAAAATTAAAAAATATTCTTTCACAGGGCTAATAGGCAAGCGTTACTGTTGAAGGAGTTGAAGCTGCGCACATTATAAGTGCATAAAAGCAACAAAGCCCCGTGATGGGGCGCTATAAAAGTGCAGTAGAATTAAGGGGCCATCAGGTCGTATTGCTGGCTGTCGCCCGGATCATCAGGCATTAGCGGCGGAGTCAATTTCAGTGTGATGGTATTAGAGGTGACAGTATCACTGGCTGTCACCACGGTGACGGCCAGATGATACTCATTGCTGTCACCGCTCTCATTACTCCAAGCAGGCATAATAATGCTCCAGCCCTGTAAATCGGTCGGGTTAGCCGGTGGGGTCAGGCTCAGGGCGCGGGTATCACCCTGCCAGTGAATTTCACGGATATTTTTATCAGAGCTGACCTGCAGTTTTAGCATTAGACTTTCACCGGCGGAGAGCTGCCAGGGAGGGGTTGCTAGGAAAACACTCAAGTGGCTACGGTGACGGTAACTGAGCACCGGGTTGTTATTGCGGGTCGCCGTATCAAAACGGCTACCACGCAACGAGTGTGCGTCGGCAACATTGTCCGGCGAGAGCTGAGCGCGCAGCGATTCACCAAAGCGATAATTAAACTTCAAGCCGAACAGATCTTGGCTTTCACCACCGGTACCGCTTTTATGGCTAGCAGAAAAGGTGACCAAGGGTATCGGAGTATAGGTCACGCCAAGGGTAAGTGCCGAAGGGTTCCGATAGGTACTGCCGCTATCAAAGGCGTCAATATTTTCTCCCAGATACTGTTGCCAACTGACCGACACGCCGAGTTGCCGGTAAAAAGGCAGATAGCCTTGGCTGGTGATATCGTAACCACGAGCCATTCTCTCCATCTGCGTAACGCTGTCCTGCTGCCAACCGGAAACCGGCAGATAGTAGTTAGCCGATAAGCGCAGGAAATTTCCCCAAAGTTCTGATCCTATTGAGGCGCGGTCCAGATGGCGGTTGAATAGATGGTCAAGAAAAGCGTTATAGCCAAACATCCAGTTACCCTGATCCCAACGCTGCCCAACCCCCAAAGAACCTGTAGTTCCCGGCATACTGGCACTCAGTACCATTTCACTGTAGGTCAGATAACGGTTGTTTTCAGAGAGCGGACTGAGCAGTGAGGCAGAAGTACCGTCAAAATTGCCGTCGAGGTCAACATCCAGGTTTACACTGGCATGGCCATAAGGAGACAGCAGGTTCTGACTCTCCTGATTAAGGCGTTTATTCAGTTGATCGCGAAAATGATCAAACGCCCACAAGCCGGCGCTGTGGCCAATACTGGTGTCACTGCTGTTATCGTTATCGCTGGCAATAGACTTAGCCATCTCAGCCAATTGGCGAGCGTAGTCGCTATCGCTAGCGGTGGTCGTACCACCGAGATCGGGAAGCTGTGCTGCCTGGCGCGAGAAGCGGGCTGCATCGGCATCAAAACTGTCATCCGTATCAGTCAGTGAAGGGTTACTACTATCTGCACTGGCACCAAACACTGACATTAGCATTGGCAACAGCAGAGATAAAAGACGAGGCCGGTTAAAAAACATAAATAGTCGCAGTGTCCGCTCGGGAAGTTGGGTTCACGCGCCGGAGGCAGCAGAGTCATACTGCCCACAAGTATATCACAGCTAATCCCCCCACCCCGCCCTGCGGCGTTTTATTGCCCTTTAACGAGCAATTTTCAGATTATTAGTCTATATGTGGGACGGACTGCTGACTGTGGCGACGGACTTCTTCTGCCAGATGGATCAACTTTTCATCGTGCTCACCGAGACTGGCCATACTTTCCACCAGCGAATAGAGATAACCGGCGTTGGTGCCCAGTGGCCCTTGGGCTCGGGCAATTAGCGGTGCGACCACTTTCGTCGATTCATCCGTTTCGAACAACGGATGACAGGTATTAATGGTAAACACCAGTGCGGTGATCTGTTCACCCGTGTCCAGACTAACCTGCTGCCAGCGGGGACAATAGCAGCCGGTGATCATTTCGCGTTTCCACAACAATTCCAGTTCTTCGGCACGGCGTTCTTCACTGATTCTGAACACCAGTCCACGGGTACGTCCACCAGCTTTTAAGGCCAGCATACGGCCCGGTGTGCAAGCAGTCCCTCGCCCAGCGATCAGCCGGATGCAAAAGCCACGTTGCCAGCCTTCCAGCACTGCTGGCCGGACTTCGTTGTAATCCAGCACTGGGTTCCACATCAAGGAACCGTAACCAAACACCCATACCGGCGTTCCCGGCTGCGGCTGTTGTGCCATAAATTCTGCCAGTGAGCGTTGTCGCTGCTCTGTACTCAACAATAATTGCTGATCAATAGTACCAAACGAAGATTGGCAATCTGCATTCACTAAAAAATCTCGGGTCAGCACTTGCCCTCCGCTTTGAATATCCGTGGTTTTATGATGCCTTTTGCTATGATTACAGGAAATGTAAAGTTATGTGAAGGGGTATAGGCTAAATCCTGATATATTATTTAGCATCTGTTGACAGTTAAACCCAAGACTATCGGCTGCTACGTTGAGTGAAGAGAACATAACGTAATAAATAGGCGCCTCGATGAAAAAATCTGATGTATGACTGAATTAGTCAGACTTTTTTAGCTGAAAAAAAGAGTTATGGGTAATTTAACACAATCCATTTTATAAAATTTTTTACTATTATCATAGTATTAGATATAAATGCGTAATAAATAGCACTGCAGATAGCTAAACGTAAATACCGGTAAATAACTATTACCTTTAACCTGGCTAATGATAAAGTTATCTGCATGAAAAGTTGTCACACAGTCCAGACTGTCAGGAAGTCACTGGCTGAGGGCTGTTAATCTGTCAGCCTGTGAGGAGGTGCCATGCCCGTCCATGAGAAAACCCGTCATACCGAATATTCCCTGATTATCCCCATAGCTGCTCTGATCGTACAGTATTTTTTTAGCCACCAAACCTCTTTGCCACTGGTGATGGCCATCAACTTACTGACGCTGGTAGCGATCCTCAGCAGCGCGTTCAGCGTCGTCCGCCATGCAGATGTGCTGGCACACCGTCTGGGGGAACCCTTTGGCTCGCTGATCCTCACCTTGTCGGTAGTGATCCTTGAAGTCAGCCTAATTTCAGCACTGATGGCCACCGGTAGCGCCACCCCAGGGTTGATGCGCGACACCCTCTATTCGATCATTATGATTGTTACCGGCGGGCTGGTAGGTTTTGCCCTGCTATTAGGGGGGCGTAAATTTGCCACCCAATATGTCAACTTGGTGGGGGTAAAACAGTATCTGATTGCCATTTTCCCGTTGGCAATTCTGGTGTTGGTATTCCCCAATTTCTTGCCCGGTGGCAATTTCAGCACACTACAGTCACTGCTGATTGCGGTAGTCTCCGCCGCCATGTACGGCGTTTTTTTACTGATCCAGACGCGGACTCACCAAAACCTGTTTGTGTATGAACATGAAGATAACGGGGATGATGGTGACCCCCACCACGGTAAGCCTTCGGCACATAGCAGTGGTTGGCACGCCCTGTGGTTGATTGTCCATCTGGTGGCTGTCGTGAGTGTCACTAAAATGAACGCCCCGGTGCTTGAGCAGTTACTGGGGGAACTTCATGCACCACAACAATTTACCGGTTTTCTGATTGCTCTGTTGATCCTCTCCCCAGAAGGTCTGGGAGCCATCAAAGCCGTGCTGGCCAATCAGGTACAGCGGGCGATGAACCTGTTTTTCGGGTCGGTACTAGCGACCATTTCACTGACTGTTCCGGCAGTTACCCTGATTTCGGTATTGACCGGCCAACCGCTCATTTTCGGCTTAGAGCCACCGCAGATGGTGATGATGGGTGCAGTGTTATTATTAAGCCAAATATCCTTCTCCACTGGGCGTACCAATGTACTCAACGGCGCGGCGCACTTGGCATTATTTGTCGGCTATTTAGTGACAGTAATGCTGTAAGCGGCATAGAATATCTATAAAAAACGCCCGCTGATTAGCGGGCGTTTTATTTCTCGCGACCAAGCAGTGATCAGTTACTGGTATCCAGTGCTGGGAAAGATTTCACTAAATCATCGATGGCTTTCATCTGTACTAGGAAAGGTTCCAATTTATCCAGTGGCAGGGCTGATGGGCCGTCACATTTGGCATTGGCAGGATCTGGGTGAGCCTCAATAAACAGTCCGGCAATGCCGACTGCCATGCCGGCACGGGCTAATTCCGCCACCTGGGCACGACGACCACCGGAAGCGGCACCAAATGGGTCACGGGTTTGCAGGGCATGGGTAACGTCGAAAATCACTGGCGCGTTGTTGGAGACTTTTTTCATCACGTTAAAGCCCAACATGTCGACCACTAAGTTGTCATAGCCAAAGTTGCTGCCACGGTCACAGAGGATGACTTTGTCATTTCCGCCTTCTGCAAATTTGTCGACGATATTTCCCATTTGGCCTGGGCTGACAAACTGAGGTTTTTTCACGTTGATGACAGCACCGGTTTTAGCCATAGCTTCCACCAGATCGGTCTGACGAGCAAGAAAGGCCGGTAACTGGATGACGTCAACCACATCCGCGACCGGTTGTGCCTGGGATGCTTCGTGGACATCTGTGATGATTTTCACGCCGAAGGTGCTTTTCAGTTCCGCGAAAATTTTCAGCCCTTCTTCCAGCCCCGGTCCACGATAGGAGTGGATAGAAGAACGGTTAGCTTTGTCGAAAGAGGCTTTAAAGACATAAGGGATGCCCAGCTTTTCGGTTACTGCGACGTAATGTTCGCAGATACGCATCGCCAGATCCCGTGACTCCAACACGTTCATCCCACCAAACAGGACGAAAGGCAGGTCGTTTGCTACCTTGATGTCACCAATCGCGACTACTTTCTCTGTCATACCGTTGTTCCTTAAGTTTCTAATACGCTGCTCAGTGCAGCGTGACATGTTTGCTACCGATTGCGTGGATCTGCACTTTAATCATTTCACTGACCGGGTCTTCAGGGCACTGTTCGATAAAGTAGGTTAAATCATTTAAGGCAATGTGTTCACATTCAAGTTGCGCATAAATCAGACCGCGGTCACGAATTTCATAGGGATCTTCAGGGTCCATGGTCAGCAACACTTCACTGACCTGTAGAGCTAATTCTGGTTGCTGCTCTTCCATCAATGAGGATTTTAGGGTTTCCAACATCTTACGTACCACGGTGCCCACCTCGGCCTCATCAAGGTCTTCATCAAACAGCGTCGAAGTCGGTCCGAGAGTCCCTTTCACCCACACATCGAGGGTATGTTCATCCAGGGTGTCTCCGTTAAATGGATTGATTAACCACATTTCCTCTTCAACCCAGTCGGCACGGATAATTAATTGGGTTGGGAAGATCACCGGTAACAGTGGCAACGATAACTCGCCTGCGATAAACATCAGTACCGCGCCGAGTGAGACAGCAGTCCCCTGCCGAGTTTGTAACAGAGTATCCAGCCATAAGGCATCAGATAAACGGTAAATCCCTTCCGCGCCCCGGAATCCCCACTGCTGGTAAAACAGGTCCAGCAGTTGTTCCAGTTGCTGTTCCTGATCCAGTTCTGCAGAGACATGGCGACGGGCTTCAGCGACCAACTCCGCCAGCTGCTGGCGGACTCGCTCAATGGGAAAATCGGGACGTACTTGGCTCATGACGGCGATCATCGCCTCGCACAGCGAGCTTTCGCTGACTTCGCAGTGTTCAACAGCGTCCATGATCACCCCAGCACCGTTTTATTGGTGGCCAGAAAAATAATGATCAGCAGCATAATCACCGCACCGCCAAACGCAAAACCGCGGGTCCTCAGACTGAAAGGTCGCCGGCCAAAAGCGACAAATCCAAGCCCGATATATAACACCACCGCAAACAGCTTTTCGGTTAGCCAGCCGTTGCCGGCGGTAAAGGGATACTGCTGGCTGATAAACACCAGTGAAATGCCGCTTAACAGTAAAAAGGTATCGACGATGTGTGGCACAATTCTTACCCACAGTCGGTCTGACATCGCAGAACCTTCCATTTTCCAGTAAAAACGCACCATAAAAAGCAGCACTGAGAACATCACTGTCATCATATGCAGGGCTTTAACTATCGGAAATAATGTGGTCATATCCGCTCTTAATTATCGCTATTGAGGCAGCCATAGGTGACGCGCGGGTTGCCGCCATAGTCAGCCCGAGTGGCTACCTGTGAATATCCAGCCGCAGACAGTAGTCCGCGTACCGCTTGGTCCTGCTGCCAGCCATGTTCCAGCAGCAGCCAGCCGCCCGGCACCAGCCAGTCGCGGCTCTGTTGTATGATCGCCCGCAGATCGGCTAATCCGCCTTCCTCAGCCACCAGCGCACTCAGCGGCTCAAAGCGGACGTCTCCTTGGGACAGATGCTGATCGTCGGCATCGATGTAGGGAGGATTGCTGACAATCAGATCAAAACGCCCAGCTGGAAGCTGCTCAAACCAGTGACTTTCGATAAACCGGCAGTGGTCAAAACCTAACTGACGCGCATTGTCCGTGGCAAGTGCCACCGCCTGTGGGATACGATCTACCCCAGTGATCTGACAATCAGGGCGTTCACTGGCTATCGCCAAGGCAATCGCCCCACTGCCGGTGCCAAGGTCTAACACCGTCGTAGGCCGTTCTGGCAGACAATCCAGTGCCACTTCTACCAGCACTTCGGTATCGGGACGGGGGATCAGGGTATGGGCATTAACCTTAAGAGGCAACGACCAAAACTCCCTTTCTCCCAATAGGTGTGCCACCGGCTCTCCCAGACGACGCCGCTCCCGCAGGCCAGACAACTCAGCCAGCTGTTCTGCAGTCAGTATCCTGTCATCGAAGGCAATGATCCAACTGCGCGGCTTGCCGAGCACAAAACCCAGTAAGATCTCGGCATCCCGTTTCGGGCTCTCGCTGTCCGCAAGCAGTGTTCGGCTCTCGGACAGCCAGTCACGGATCAGCATTACTCCTGGCCTGCCAGTGCCGCCAGCTGATCGGCCTGGTGTTCCTGAACGATAGGCTCAATCAGGCTATCCAATTTACCTTCCATGGTTTCATCCAGACGATAAATCGTCAGGTTAATACGGTGATCCGTCACCCTACCCTGTGGAAAGTTATAGGTGCGGATACGGTCTGAACGGTCGCCGCTCCCCAGCAGGTTGCGACGTGCCGAGGCTTCGGCCTCATGACGCTTAGCCATTTCCGCCGCATGAATACGGGCACCCAGCACCGACATGGCTTTGGCTTTGTTTTTATGCTGAGAACGTTCATCCTGACATTCCACCACGATACCGGTCGGTAAGTGGGTAATACGGATCGCCGAATCAGTGGTGTTAACGTGCTGACCACCGGCCCCGGAGGATCGGAAGGTATCAATTTTAAGATCTGAAGGATTAATGTCCGGCAGTTCTGCCTCCGGAATTTCCGGCATAATCGCGACGGTACAGGCTGAGGTATGGATGCGCCCCTGAGACTCGGTTTCCGGCACACGCTGTACACGATGTCCGCCGGACTCAAACTTCATCCGTCCATAGACGCCGTCACCGACAATTTTGGCAATTACTTCTTTATAACCGCCATGCTCGCCTTCGCTAGCACTGACAATCTCTACCCGCCAGCGGTTGGTTTCAGCATAACGGCTGTACATACGGAACAGATCACCGGCAAACAGCGCCGCTTCATCCCCGCCGGTACCGGCACGGACTTCGACGAAACACGGACGCTCATCATCGGGATCTTTTGGCAACAACAGGACTTGCAGTTCCTGCTCCAGGGTTTCACTCTGTGCTTTAGCTTGCTGTAGCTCTTCTGAAGCCATCTCCCGCATTTCCGGGTCATCAAGCATCAGGGTAGCGGTCTCAATATCGTCCTGTACCTGCTGCCATGCACGGAAGCATTTGGTGACGTCTGTCAGCTGTGCATACTCCCGTGACAGGGCACGAAAACGGTCCTGATCGGCGATAACGCCGGCATCACCCAGTAACGCTTCCACTTCTTCGTGACGTTCTTGGAGCGCTTCGAGTTTGGCAACAATTGATGTCTTCATGTATTAGAGGTTTTTCCGGTAACTAAATAGGGGCAAGCCCGGCATTATTCGATGCCGAGGCTGTCACGTAAAATCTGCAGGCGTTCACTGTCACCATCACGGGCAGCCTGCTGGAGGGATTTGGTCGGGGCATGGATTAAACGGTTGGTCAGTTTGTGCGCCAGATCCTGCAGCACTTTAGACGCATCCTGCCCCTGTTGCAGTGCTAGCAACGCCCGCGACTCTAACTCTTCACGGATCTGCTCGGCCTGAGAGCGGTAATCACGGATGGTGGTGACCGCCGCCTGCGAACGCAGCCAAGACATAAACTCATGGCTTTCATGGACCACGATGCTCTCGGCTTCCACCGCGGCCGCTTCACGCTGTGCCATGTTCTGCTGGATAATCGATTGCAGATCATCGACGGTGTACAGATACGCGTTAGCCAGTTTCCCGACTTCAGGCTCCACATCACGGGGAACGGCAATATCCACCAGCAACATCGGCTGATTACGACGCGCTTTCAAGGCACTTTCCACCATCCCTTTACCAATAATCGGCAATGGGCTGGCGGTGGAAGAGATAATAATATCCGCTTCCTGTAAACGACCGGTGATCTCACCGATCTCAATCACTTCCGCACCGACTTCATTGGCCAGTACCTGGGCACGCTCACGGGTACGGTTAGCAATGATCAGTTTCTGTACCTGATGCTCACGCAGATGGCGAGCCACCAGTTCGATGGTCTCCCCAGCACCGACCAACAACACATTAACCGTCGACAGGGATTCAAAAATCTGACGCGCCAGAGTACAGGCTGCAAACGCCACCGATACTGCACTGGCACCGATATCGGTTTCGGTGCGCACCCGTTTCGCAACAGAGAAGGTTTTCTGGAACATGCGCTCCAGTTCACTGCTTAACGCATGACCACGCTGGGATTCTGCAAAGGCTTTTTTTACCTGACCGAGGATCTGCGGCTCACCAAGTACCAAAGAGTCGAGTCCACTGGCCACCCGCATCAGGTGACTGACAGCCTCGTTATCTTCGTGCCAGTACAGGCTCTGACGCACATCCTGCTCATTTAACTGATGATAGTCGCACAGCCAGCGTACCAGCCGTTCCTGCGTATCCTCTTTCTCTTCCACACTCAAATAGAGCTCGGTGCGGTTGCAAGTTGAAAGCACCACACCACTCTGTACTTGTGGCTGTGAAAGCAGGCTGTCCAGCGCTTTATCCAGTGTGTCCGGCCCAAAAGAAACCCGTTCGCGTAGTGCGACAGGTGCCGTTTTGTGATTGATTCCGAGTGCGAGAAGCGTCATGGCAATTCTGATTGGGTTGTCCCAATAAGGTCAGGGTTATACCGCTATTCTACAAGATGCGGCAGATCATGAAAAGCCATACAAAAGCTAAGACTGTAATAAGATTAAACTTAAGACCTATAATATTCCCTGAATAGCATTGACGGTTAAATAGCTTGTCGGTAGCGTTTACCTGTTTGCCGACCCATTCCGTGTCTAAGGAGACGACAACGTGAATTTACTGAATAAACGCCTTGGGCTGCGTCTGCTGCCCGTGGCTAGCCTGTTACTGAGTGCCTGTGCCACCCTACCGCCACAGGGGCCAGGTAAAAATCCTGACTCCCCGCAATGGAAGCAGCATGTCAGCGAAGTCAGCCAGGTCAAAGCCTTCCAGACACGTGGCGCCTTTGCCTATATTTCTTCCCAGCAGCGGGTCTATGCGCGTTATAACTGGCAACAGAGCGCACCAGAAAGCTACCGTCTGATCCTCACCAACCCGCTCGGCAGCACCGAAATGCAGTTGGACACGCAGGGACAAACCGTGCATCTGGTGGACAATACCGGTAAACAGTATGCCAGCAATAACGCCAGCAAAATGATCTCCGAGTTGACCGGCATGCAAATTCCGCTGGAAAACCTGCGCCAATGGATGTTGGGCCTGCCGGGCACTGCCGACAGCTATACCCTCAATGATCATTACCAGTTACGCACTGCCACCTATCAGCAGAATGGCGAAACCTGGCATCTGGTGATTAATGATTACCAGAACGATGTCACACCGGCCCTGCCAGCAGACTTGGAGCTGACCGCGGGTAATCTCAGGATAAAACTGCGTATGGATAGCTGGACACTGAAATGATCACCACTTGGCCTTCTCCGGCAAAACTGAATCTGTTTTTATATATCACCGGTCAACGTCCTAATGGTTACCATGATCTCCAGACGCTGTTTCAGTTCTTAGATTATGGCGATACCTTGTCCATTGAGCTGACCGAGGATGGGCAGCTACAGATGGCTGAGTCACTGGATCAGGTCGCCGATGAGGATAACCTGATCCTGCGGGCAGCCTGTCTCCTGAAACAGCGGGCTGTGAGCGAAAAACGGCTGGCAGCCAATGCCGGGGCTCGTCTGTCAGTCAGTAAAAAGATCCCGATGGGCGGAGGCCTGGGGGGCGGTTCCTCTAATGCCGCCACCGCCATGGTAGCGCTTAATCATCTGTGGCAGTGCGGCTATTCCACTGAAACGTTAGCGGAAGACGGTCTGGCGCTGGGCGCAGATGTACCGGTATTTATCCGTGGTTTCGCCGCGTTTGCCGAAGGGGTGGGTGAGCAGTTACAACCGGCCTTCCCCGAGGAAAAATGGTATCTGGTGGCCCATCCCGGTGTCAGCATCCCGACCCCCCAAGTGTTTGGCGATCCTGAACTGACGCGAAACAGCGCGCATCGTACATTAAATCAACTTATGGATACTCCATGGCACAATGATTGTGAGTCGGTGGTAAGAAAACGTTTTCGTAAGGTTGATGAATTGCTGCTGTGGCTGCTAGAATACGCGCCATCGCGCCTGACCGGGACCGGTGCCTGTGTGTTTGCCGAGTTTGACACAGAGGATGCTGCCCGTCGGGTTCTTGAACTCGCTCCCGAATGGATATCGGCTTTTGTGGCCCGTGGACTGAATGTCTCGCCGCTGCAAAAATCCTTATCTGAGCGATCGGCGTGTGCGTGACAGTATCACCGGTTCCAGATACTGCGCGTATCGCATTTATACACCTGTGTGAACTGCTCTGTGACTCCGCACAGAGGGTTCTCTGGACGTAAAGCCTGAGGTTTTTCTCGTGCCCGATATGAAGCTTTTTGCTGGTAACGCCACCCCGGAACTAGCGCAACGCATAGCCAACCGCCTTTATACTAACCTCGGTGACGCCGCTGTCGGTCGTTTCAGTGATGGTGAAGTCAGTGTTCAGATTAACGAAAACGTGCGTGGCGGTGATATCTTTATCATCCAGTCTACCTGCGCACCGACCAATGATAATCTGATGGAACTGGTGGTCATGGTCGACGCTCTGCGTCGTGCCTCCGCTGGCCGTATTACTGCTGTTATCCCCTACTTTGGTTATGCCCGCCAGGATCGCCGCGTTCGTTCCGCCCGTGTGCCTATTACTGCAAAAGTGGTTGCAGACTTCCTGTCAAGCGTCGGCGTTGACCGTGTCCTCACCGTTGACCTGCATGCTGAACAGATCCAAGGTTTCTTTGATGTGCCTGTTGATAACGTGTTCGGTAGCCCGATCCTGCTAGAAGATATGCTGCAACTGAACCTGGAAAACCCAATTGTGGTCTCTCCAGATATCGGTGGTGTGGTGCGTGCTCGTGCAGTGGCTAAGTTGCTCAACGATGCAGATATGGCGATTATCGACAAACGTCGTCCGCGTGCCAACGTCTCTCAGGTGATGCATATTATCGGTGATGTTTCAGGCCGTGACTGCGTGCTGGTCGATGATATGATCGATACCGGTGGTACCCTGTGTAAAGCGGCGGAAGCCCTGAAAGAGCGTGGGGCCAAGCGCGTGTTTGCTTACGCGACTCACCCGATCTTCTCTGGTAATGCCTTGGAAAACCTGCGTAATTCTGTGATTGATGAAGTGGTCGTCTGTGACACCATTCCGTTATCGCCAGAAATCAAAGCTCTGCCGAATGTCCGTACCCTGACATTATCCGGTATGTTGGCTGAAGCTATCCGTCGTATCAGCAACGAAGAATCTATTTCAGCGATGTTTGAGCATTAATCACCGCTCACTGCTGTGACTAGTCCTGGTATAGATTGACAGCTTTCTGTCTGTAAAACGCCTGATGAACTTCATCGGGCGTTTTGTATTTTAAGGATTGATGTGGCCTCTCA
>NZ_ATMI01000025.1 GCF_000439375.1 Tatumella saanichensis | reverse complement strand
GATAGAGGATAATCTCGTTGGGTGCGTTTGAACTCTGTCATCATCACGTTCTCCAGAATTAGAACAGGAACGTGTCAACGCTATTCAGGACGGGTCACACCCATAAAAAAAGCCGGATGGCGACACCCGGCACGGCGCAGTTCGCGCTGAAGCATGCCAGCCGTACTGCTTGACTGGCTGGAATGGCGGAGACCACCCCGTAAAGACTGATTATTTATACAGTACCTAGCCGCAGCTTGCAATCGACAATGTCGATCAACTTTCCACGGTCCAATTCAAGGTTTCACCGGCGAGGAAGGGAACCAGTACATCATCACCCGCAGCGATGGTCTCTGGTACTGTCCAGGGTTTGCGTATCAGTGTTACCGTCTGCGAGTTTACCGGCATACCGTAAAATGCCGGACCATTCAGGGAGCAAAAAGCCTCCAAATGCTGCAGAGCGTCTAATTCATCAAACACGGTGGTGTAGGCTGACAGGGCGGTGGGCGCATTAAAGACACCGGCACAGCCACAACTGGCTTCTTTACGGTGACGCAGGTGCGGCGCGGTATCGGTACCGAGGAAGAAGCGGCTATCACCGCTAGCCACCACCTCACGCAATGCCTGCTGATGAATATTGCGTTTCAAAATAGGCAGACAATAGAGATGCGGACGGATGCCGCCGCTCAGCATATGGTTGCGGTTAAACATCAAATGCTGGGGAGTGATAGTGGCTGCCAGGTGACTCTGTTCACTACACACATAATCCGCGGCATCTTTGGTGGTGATATGTTCCAATACCACTTTCAGTTGTGGGAACTGACGACGTAACGGGATCAAAACCTCATCAATAAAACGCGCTTCGCGGTCGAAAATATCGATATGTGACGCGGTCACTTCGCCGTGGATCAGTAGTGGCATACCAATATCCTGCATCCGTTCCAGTACAGCGGAAATATGCTGGATGCTGGTGACGCCATGGCTGGAGTTGGTGGTTGCATGGGCAGGGTAGAGTTTAGCCGCGGTAAAGACCTGTTGACGGAAGCCACGTTCAATTTCATCGGGATCTAGAGAGTCGGTCAGGTAGCAGGTCATTAGTGGCTGGAAGCTGTGGCCGGAAGGCAAAGTAGCCAGAATACGTTCACGGTAAGCACTGGCCGCGGCAACACTGGTCACCGGCGGCACAAGGTTAGGCATCACAATCGCTCTGGCAAACACTTCACTGGTATAAGGCAGAACGGTGTTAAGCATCTCATCATCACGCAGATGGATATGCCAGTCATCAGGGCGGCGAAGGGTAATTTTATCTGGGTGAACGGTCATGCATCTGGCTCCGGCATAAAATATAGGATGTGGCAGGATTTTACCGGAGACTAAGGATAATGGGGTACGCAAAGGATTGCACTTGTTTTTTCGCCCCTTTTTACCTTGTTATCCTGCCACAGCATAAACTCAGCGCATCAGAGTGACCACCAAGGCGCCAGGTTTGACTTCCAGCCCTTTGGCAAAGCGTTTGGCTAATGCCTCACCGGTACTGCGATCACTGCTCAGCACATAGGCCGGGTGAGTCTCGAAATACTGCTGCAGGGACTGGTTCAGCAAAGGCAGTAACGAGGTGACAACCTTTTGCAGTTTTTCCGGCTGGACCTGACTCTGGGTGATTTCCAACTGTTGCAGATAAATCGCTTGCTGGTCTGGATCAAAGACCGGTTGCGCCTGCATTTTCAGGACTAAATCTGCATTTTGCTGGCCGAACAACGACTGTAATTGCAGGTTAGCGTTGCCGGACAAGGTCACCTTGCCCGCAACCTCGCGACCGATGGTGGCCTGCAATCCTGTTAAGGTGATATGCGCGGTTGCCAA
Source organism: Tatumella saanichensis (assembly GCF_000439375.1). Lineage (GTDB taxonomy): Bacteria > Pseudomonadota > Gammaproteobacteria > Enterobacterales > Enterobacteriaceae > Tatumella > Tatumella saanichensis. Next base: position 38,032 of record NZ_ATMI01000025.1, on the reverse strand, counting down.
ACCATTTACGCCGATATCTTTCTGATAGTTATCACGTTTTGCTAGTGCCTGATTAACTTCCTGCTCAGTGATGGTATAGCCCGAAAGGTGATCACAGCCGGAAAGCAGCAACGCAGTGAAACAGAGAATGATAGCGGATATAACTTTACGCATTGGACCTCACTTAACGAACGACAGACAGAATTAACCCTGTATTTTGCCCGACTGAAGGGCCAGTGTATAGCACCCGGCAGCTGTGCTGCCGGGTGCTACATCCACCCTATAGGCGGTCCAGTACGGGGAGTGCGGGCGCAGCAAGTGGTTTTAATTACAGGAAAAAACAGATAATTCACTGATAAACTCAGCGCTTTTTTGATGGGATAAAAGGGCGACCAGAGGTAACATACTTCCCCAGTCTTATTCTGTTGCTGCGACGGGGATCACTATATGGTCGCAGGTTATTCAGGGAGTTTCTATGTTCGGATATCGTAGTCCGGGGCCGAGGGTCAGTCTGACCACCGACCGGATGGTAGTACGTTTAGTCAATGAACGGGATGGATGGCGGATGGCTGATTATTACGACGCCAACCGTGATTATCTTACCCCCTGGGAACCGATACGTGATCACAGTTATTTCCGCGCTTCGGGCTGGCAGACCCGGCTGACGGTGATGACCGAGCAGCAGCGTCAAGGGGCTGCGTACTATTTCATTCTCACCGATCCTAAAGATGAAGAAGTGTTGGGCGTTGCCAATTTCAGTAATGTGGTGCGCGGTTGTTTCTATGCCTGCTATCTCGGCTATTCTCTGGGTGAAAAATGGCAGGGGCAGGGGTTGATGCAGGAAGGGCTGACCACGGCGATCCGCTATATGCAACGTCAGCAGAAGATCCACCGTATTATGGCTAATTATATGCCACGGAATCAGCGCAGCGGTAATCTGCTTTCGCGGTTGGGATTTGAAAAAGAGGGCTATGCCCGTGATTATTTACTGATCAACGGGGTCTGGGAAGATCATGTTCTGACAGCACTGACATGGAATGAGGGCAGTGCAGATAAATATTGCTAAATCATGGCTTGTAACAATCCCTACTGGTCATTTTTACCGACGGCGGTAGACTTGGGCCCGATTAAATCCCAAAACCCGTTGATTCAGGGATATAAATGTCGAAATATCAGGATATCTGAAACTCTATGAATTTGCTTAAATCACTGGCCCAGGTCAGTTCAATGACGTTATTTTCCCGTGTGCTGGGATTTGCTCGTGATGCGATAGTCGCTCGGGTATTCGGTGCAGGGATGGCCACCGATGCGTTTTTTGTTGCGTTTAAACTCCCTAATTTGCTGCGACGGATCTTTGCCGAAGGGGCGTTCTCTCAAGCCTTTGTGCCGATCTTGGCGGAATACAAAAACACCCAAGGGGAAGAAGCCACTCGGATATTTGTCTCATACATTTGCGGATTGCTGACTCTGGTACTGGCTGTAGTGACGGTATTGGGGATGTTGGCGGCCCCTTGGGTGATCTATATTACCGCTCCTGGGTTCGCTGATACCGCGGATAAATTTGCCCTCACCACCGCACTGCTGCGGGTAACCTTCCCTTATATTTTACTGATCTCGCTGGCCTCTCTGGTGGGTGCTATCCTCAATACATGGAACCGCTTCTCAGTACCGGCCTTTGCACCGACTCTGCTGAACGTCAGTATGATTTTCTTTGCGCTAGTGGCTGCGCCGTGGTTCCATCCTCATGTGATGGCACTGGCCTGGGCGGTCGTGGCCGGTGGCGTATTGCAGCTTGGCTACCAACTGCCGCACCTGCGTAAAATCGGGATGCTGGTGCTGCCACGCATTAACCTGCATGACAAAGGGGTGTGGCGGGTATTGCGGCAGATGGGTCCGGCGATCCTTGGGGTATCTGTTAGCCAGATCTCCCTGATTATCAATACCATCTTTGCCTCTTTCCTGGTGTCTGGCTCTGTCTCTTGGATGTACTATGCTGACCGTCTGATGGAGTTTCCCTCCGGCGTTCTGGGGGTTGCGTTAGGGACGATTTTATTACCTTCGTTATCTCGCAGTTTTTCCAGTGGGAACTTCAAAGAGTATTCACATCTGATGGACTGGGGGCTACGCCTCTGTTTGCTGTTGGCGATCCCAAGCTCCGTGGCGATCGGTATCCTCGCCGGTCCCCTGACTTCGGCTCTGTTCCAGTATGGTAAATTCACCGCTTTCGATGCCTTAATGACCCAACGTGCGTTGGTGGCTTATGCGGTAGGGTTAGTCGGACTGATTGTTGTTAAGGTGTTGGCTCCTGGTTTCTACTCTCGCCAGGACATTAAAACCCCCGTGAAGATTGCGATAGTGACCCTCATTGCGACGCAGCTGATGAACTTGGCGTTTATTGGTCCACTGAAACATGCTGGCCTATCACTGTCCATTGGACTGGCAGCCTGTCTGAATGCGGCTCTGCTGTTCTGGCAGTTACGTAAGAAGAACTTCTTTGAACCTCAACCCGGTTGGCGTAGCTTTCTGACCCGTTTAATTGTGGCGGTGATTGTTATGGCCGCTGTCCTGTATGGGGTACTGCAGTTTATGCCTTCTTGGGGCAATGGTGAGATGGTCTGGCGGATCATGCGCTTAATCGGCGTCTGTATTGCAGGGGGGGCCGCCTATGTGGGCAGCTTGGCGCTATTAGGGTTCCGCATTAAAGACTTTTCCCGCAGTAGTATTCACTGACGGCTTAGGGTGCGGACATTCTGCATCAGTAAAAATTGTGTACGGGGCCTTTAGGGCTCCGTTTTGTTATGTGCTTTTGGGTGTAGTGCTGTGAGAGGAGAATTTGCCTGCCAATCTGCCAACCAACCAACCAACCAACCAACCAAGCAACCAACCAAGCACTAACCAGCACCACTCATCCACCTGATAGTAGCGAATGCTCTACTGTGACTGAGTGTCCGGTGTAGCCCGCACAGGATCTTATCAGCCGTAGTTGGCCTGAGCGTTTCAATAGGGCCACTCACGGAGTGTCAGCCAACGACATTCGGCTGCTTACCATTCCAATGACAATGAGGGTGAAAACAGACCTGCTTGCCGAGGGGGATTTCAGGCAATAAAAACCCCAGCACAGTTCACTGTGGCTGGGGTTTTACTGATAACCGTTAACGATACGGTTTTAGGGGACTGAGGTTACTCAGCAGTTTTAGTGACCGGAGCTGTTGCCTGGTGGGTTGCCGTGTGGCCACCGGCAGCACCTTTACCGTCGAAGGCGTACTGAGGACGAACCCAGTCGCTGTGTGGTAATGGCTGCGGCACCCACTCTGGCGCCGGTGCTTTGGTCATCGGCGCGGTCGCATGGAAACGGAAGCGTGAAAGCGGTGCCGTGTCGCTGACCTCAGCGGCTGCTGGCTGCGGTGCACTGCCCCCAATAGTAGGGACTGGTTCAGCTTCCGACTGCGAGGCGGTAGACTGGCCGCTTAGTGCGTCGCTCAGCGACTCTACAGCCACCGGTTCTACAACTTCAGGTTCTAAAGCTTTAGGCTTTGCCACGGTAGCGTTGTCTTCTACCGGCTGTTCAGCCTCAACCTTAACAGGTATGGCCACAGGGGCTTCGGTGGCCACAGTCTCCGGTTCAACAACAGCGTCTACGGATACTTCTTCGACCGGCGTCACCAGTGGGGTCGGTTCAGTGACGTTTGCAACCGGAGCCTCAGTTACTGTCGAGACCGGCGTCTGCTCAGCGTCAGCATTGACCTCGACCTGGGTGGCTGGCAGGTCGTAACGCACCCATACTTTACCAGATGCCATTTCCGGAGAGGCAACCGCAGTTTCCATCACCATCGGTGATTGCTGAGGATAACGCTCGTCACGGAAACGACGACGACGTTGACCGCTGACGCGTAGGTGGCGCGGTGAGCGACGTGAGCGACGTGGAATATTGCCATTGCTATCACGCTGTTCAGTTTCTTCGTGGCTTCCACTGTTGGCATCAGCCTGTGGAGTCTGTTCCTGGTGGCTAAGCTGTTCAGTAGCAGCGGCCTGTGCCTGATCCTCTTCGCTGAGATAGCGGACTTTCTGAGTCAGGGTGCGTTGCTGGCGACGAGGGCGAGCCTGAGCCTGCTCCTCTTCTTGTCTGGCAGCCTGAGCTGGCGCTTCATTGGCTACAACCTCTGTCGTCGTTTTTTCTGCGCTGTTAGCATTTTGCTGCTGACGACGTTCTTCCTGACGGCGACGTTGACGTTCAGCACGCTGTTCACGACGTTGTTGATCACGTTGCTGGCGGGCTTCTTCGCTTAGTGGCTGACGAGTTTCATTGCTAGACTCACGGTTTTCACCGCTGGCAGCATTACGGCGGTTGTTACGACGGTTATCATCGCGACCATTGCTGTTGTCAGTATTACGCTCGTTGCGGTCATTACGCTCGTTGCGGTCGTTACGCTCGTTGCGGTCATTACGCTCGTTGCGGTCGTTACGCTCGTTGCGGTCATTACGCTCGTTGCGGTCATTACGTTCGTTGCGGTCATTACGCTCGTTGCGGTCATTACGTTCGTTGCGGTCATTACGCTCGTTGCGGTCATTACGCTCGTTGCGGTCATTACGCTCGTTGCGGTCATTACGCCCGTTACGATCATTACGCTCGTTGCGCCCGTTACTGCGGCGGTTGTTACGACGATCGTTATTATTACGGTTGCCGTTACTACTATCTTGGGTGCGTACCGCCGAGGCAGTTTGCTTTTCAACCGTTTCGGCTGCCGGAGTGCCTGTAGTATCACTCTGTCCACCAACGAACAGGTTTTTCAGGTGGCTGAGCATACGGGTGAAGAAACAACTGCTCTGTGAACTAGGTGTCGCGGCTTTCGACGTGGCAGTGCTGCTATCGGCACGCGCACGGGCGGCAGCGGACTCAGTGATAGTCGGAGGAGCTTCAGCGATAGCGAACGCGGCCAGTGCCGGTTGTTCGGAACGGCGGCGCTCGGCCGGTTCTTCTTCAATGAGACTTGCCATTTCTACTTCATGCAGTTTCGGCAGGTGATAGCTGAGGGTTTTAGTCTCTTCGCCTTTACGGACGCGCAGTACAGAGTAATGCGGGGTTTCCATACGATCATCTGGCACGATAATCGCTCGTACACCACCCTGACGAGTTTCGATAGCATTAACCGCTTCACGTTTTTCGTTCAGCAAGTAAGAGGCGATCTGCACCGGAACAATGGCATGCACTTCTTTGGTGTTTTCTTTGAGCGCTTCTTCTTCAATCAGACGCAGGATCGACAGTGACAGCGATTCATTATCTCGGACGGTACCGGTTCCGCTGCAACGCGGACAGACGTGATGGCTGGACTCGCCGAGAGACGGGCTCAGACGCTGACGAGACATTTCCAGCAGGCCGAAACGGGAAATATGGCTGATCTGAATACGGGCACGATCTTGGCGAACCGCATCACGCAGACGGTTTTCCACGGCACGCTGATGGCGTACTGGGGTCATATCGATGAAGTCGATAACAATCAGGCCACCCAGGTCACGCAAGCGCAACTGGCGGGCAATTTCATCGGCAGCTTCTAAATTGGTGTTGTAGGCGGTCTCTTCGATATCACCACCGCGGGTTGCACGGGCAGAGTTGATATCAATCGCGGTCAACGCTTCGGTAGTATCGATGACGATTGAACCACCGGAAGGCAAACGCACTTCACGCTGGAACGCAGACTCGATTTGTGACTCGATCTGGTAATGACTGAACAGCGGGATTTCACCGGTGTACAGTTTAATTTTGCTACTGAAATCAGGACGACCCAATGCCGCGATATGCTGACGAGCCAGTTCCAAGACTTTTGGGTTATCGATCAGAATTTCACCGATATCCTGACGCAAGTAGTCGCGGAACGCGCGCACAATCACATTGCTTTCCTGATGGATCAGGAAAGGTGCAGGGCGGTTTTCGGCGGCTTTCTGGATCGCTTCCCAGTGCTTCAGGCGGAAGCTGAGATCCCACTGCAGGGCTTCGGCAGATTTACCAACACCGGCGGTGCGGACAATCAGTCCCATGCCTTCCGGCAGTTGCAGTGAAGAGAGTGCTTCTTTCAGTTCAGTACGGTCTTCCCCTTCGATACGACGAGAGATACCGCCGGCACGTGGATTGTTTGGCATCAGCACCAGATAGCTGCCTGCCAGACTGATAAAGGTGGTCAGTGCTGCCCCTTTATTACCGCGTTCTTCTTTGTCGATTTGAACAATGACTTCCTGACCTTCACGCAGCACATCTTTGATGTTTGGACGGCCGTGCATGGAGTAGTTGGCTGGGAAATATTCGCGGGAGATTTCTTTAAGGGGGAGAAAACCGTGGCGTTCTGCGCCGTAATCGACAAATGCAGCTTCGAGGCTAGGCTCGATTCGGGTGATTTTACCCTTGTAGATATTTGCTTTCTTCTGTTCGTGGCCGGGACTTTCAATATCCAAATCATACAGACGTTGACCATCCACTAGCGCAACACGCAACTCTTCCTGCTGAGTTGCGTTTATTAACATTCTTTTCATTTATAGGTACTCGTCATTTTTCATAAGTGACTCAGCTGCGGGCATCATTGCCCCGGACGAGGGTTACCGATGGCTCCGTGGCTTATTGCAATCACGTCAGCCTCACGGCTGTCGATCGCTAAAGGAGCGCAAAAATTTTCGGTGGTGAGGTTCCAGTGTGAAACCGCGACCAGAGGGTAAGAAATTCACTGTTTCGTTAGTGATATGCTCACCCCGGTAACGTCCGGGCGACAACCCGCAGCCCGCTAAATGCCTGATTTACCATTACGTCTTATGCCATTGCTGCGTCTCTGTTCAATCCGGCAAAAAATCTTGCTTCACGTTTCTGTTAAACCGTATTAACGGATCACGAAACCAGAGCATTATTCCATTGCTGACCAACAGATAGCAAGGTGACTTTTACTGCTGAGATCACTTTATTTGCTATTTAGTGAGTTCGCCCTGTTGCGGTTATCGTAGATCGTTTAAAAAGGGAGCGTATTGCTGGCTTCCTGAGCGGCGCAGGGGGCTGACTACGACAAAAAAGTAGCACTCGGCAGTAACTCTCTTTAGAATCGCAGACATGAAAAATGAGAACCCCGGCGTACAGTTTGTCGCCATCACGGCGGAGCACGCCGGACAACGAATTGATAACTTTTTGCGTACCTTTCTTAAAGGGGTACCTAAGAGTATGGTTTACCGCATCCTGCGAAAAGGCGAAGTGCGGGTAAATAAAAAACGGGTCAAGCCGGAATACAAGCTGGAAGATGGCGATGAAATCCGTGTGCCACCAGTACGTGTTTCTGAGAAAGAGACTCCAGAGGTCTCTCCGCGACTGGAAAAAGTGGCGCAGCTTGAGCAGGCGGTGATCTATGAAGACGATGCCATCTTAGTGCTAAATAAGCCTTCCGGTACCGCTGTGCATGGCGGTAGTGGCCTGAATTTCGGGGTCATTGAAGGGTTGCGGGCATTGCGTCCGGATGCCCGTTTCCTCGAACTGGTGCACCGTTTAGATCGTGATACTTCTGGTGTACTGCTGGTTGCGAAAAAGCGTTCGGCACTGCGTTCTCTGCATGAACAGCTGCGGGAAAAAGGCATGCAGAAGGATTATTTGGCATTGGTTCGGGGTCAGTGGCCTTCGCACACCAAAGTCGTCAAAGCGCCATTACTGAAAAATATTCTACAGAGCGGCGAGCGCGTGGTGCGAGTCAGCGCAGAGGGTAAGCCTTCTGAGACACGCTTCAAGGTTGAGGAGCGTTACCGTCATGCTAGTCTGGTCAAAGCCAGTCCGGTGACGGGACGTACCCATCAAATTCGTGTGCACACCCTGCACGCAGGCCATCCTATTGCCTTTGATGATCGCTACGGGGACACGGAGTTTGATAAGCAGTTGGCCGGTAGCGGTTTAAACCGTCTGTTCCTCCATGCCGCCGCGCTGACCTTTACCCATCCGAGTACCGGTGAGAGTTTACGGGTCGAAGCGCCGATGGATGAGAAACTGCGCCGCTGTTTGAAAGTGCTGCGTCAGGACGCCAAACAAGACTGATCGCTGCTGTCGATGAAAAAGCCCGCTTCTGCGGGCTTTTTTGCTTTCTAGGGCTATTTATCGGTGAAGTTGCTCTTCAACAGATCTCGCACATCGGCACTGCGGCCATGGAGAATGGCTTTAGCGGCGTACATAGCGGTATCGGCCACCTGAGAAAACTCCACTTTTGGCGGCATGACCAGTTCATTAGGGTTGGTGTGGACATCTAGTAACGCTGGCCCCGGATGGCGCAGAAATTCCACCACCGCCGCGTCCAAATCTTGGTTACGGGTCACTTTCTGGCTGAACAGACCGATAGCCTCGGCGACACGGGAAAAATCCTCATTTTTCAACTTAGTATAGTGATCCAACAGCCCCTCAATCTTCTGTTCCAATTCAACAAAATTGAGCGAGGCATTGTTGAACACCACCAGTTTCAGCGGCAGATCTTCCTGCACCAAGGTAAACAGATCCCCAAGTAACATACTCAATCCGCCATCGCCGCACAGGGCGATCACTTGCCGCTGAGGATACGCAATCTGTAAACCCATCGCTTGGGGCATCGCATTTGCCATGGTGCCATGCAACAGGCTGGTCAGGGTCCGGCGCTGACCGTTACTGTCGATGTGCCGCAGCATCCATACCATTGCCGAGCCGCCGTCAGCGGTGAAACAGGCATCTGCGTCAGCGTGGAGGTTAAGTAGGCTGGCCAAATACTGAGGATGGATCACTTCGCTCTCGCTGCGCTGTTCCTCTTTATGTCGCTGCTCGAGCGACTTGCGATGCTTAGCCTGCATCCCCTGTAAAAAGCAGTCATCGGTTTTGTCTTCAATATGCGGTAAGAGTGCTTCCAGGGTCGGACCAATATCACCCACTACGCCATAACTGATAGGATGTCGACGGCCGAGATGGGTGGCTTCCGCGTCGACTTGCAGGATCACCGCGTCCGACGGGTAAAACTGTTTCCAGGCAAAATCGGTCCCCAACAACAGCAGAATGTCACATTCTGCAATGGCACTCATCCCAGACTCACAGCCAAACACGCCGGTCATGCCCATATTGTAGGGGTTATCGTACTCGACAAAATCTTTGGCCCTAGAGGTATGCACAATCGGTGCTTTGAGTTTCGCGGCCAGTGCCAATAGCGGGGTGTGTGCATGTTCACAACCGGCACCGGCATAGACAGTGATTTTCTTATCTTGATTAAGGTAGTCGAGCAACCGCTTCAGTTCTGGAGCGGAAGGGCGGATGTCAGGTTCAGGCGTCCACACCGTTTCTGCTTCTGCTTTGACGGTGGCTTTGCTGATATCCACCGGCACCACGATCACGGCCACACCGCCTTTATTTAGCGCAGCCTGGCAAGCACGTTTAACCACCGGAACCGCCTGGGCGGGGGAGAGGATCTGTTCGCAGAACACCGAGCAACTCTGATACACCGACAGGAAGTCCACCTCCTGAGGAAAATCGTTGTTCAGCAGTTCACTGCTGATCTGGCTGGCAATCAACAGCACCGGGGCGCGGTTACGGTGACTCTCGAATAAGCCGTTAATAAAATGCAGGCTACCCGGGCCACATGAGCCCGCACAGGCGGTGAGTCTACCGGTCATCATCGCTTCGGCTCCGGCAGCGAAGGCTCCGGCTTCCTCATGACGGACATGGACCCAACGGATATCACTGCGTGCCATGGCATCAGTGACGTAATTGAGCGTATCACCCACTACACCGTAGCAGTGGCGAACACCCGCCAACGATAACTGGTCAATGATCAATTCGGCGACAGACTTACTCTTCATCGGCAGGCTCCTTGTTAAAATGACGGTATCACGGCAGGGCGCATCTGTTCAGGGCAGGGAAGCCTGTTTGCGCGCTGACCGGTTATCGTTGTTCTCTGACTAAAGGCCACGGGCAATGTGTATGCGCAAGGCGAATATTGAGCCTAGTCACTGGAAGGGATTTTGCTTTCGCAAGGGATGCGCTTTAGGCTGCCGAAGAGCAGAGTCTAGGGCAGCATGGAGAGGGTATTGATGGGGTTTATAAGGGAATGTGCAACGGCGTGCTACGGTTGAGTAAGCGCTGTCGGCGCGTCCGTCAGCGAATTGATGCCCGCCTGGTGCAGAAAATCGTTCAAAGCTATTAACGGCAGACCGACTAAGGTGTTGGGGTCTCGGCCACGCAGAGAGTCAAACAGCGTGATCCCCAGCCCTTCCGATTTAAAACTGCCGGCACAGTTGAGCGGTTGCTCGCGGGCCACATAGGCGGCGATCTCTGCCTCACTGAGGTCACGGAAGGTCACCTCAAAGGTTTCACAACACTGCCAAAATTGTTGACGTAACGTGCAGTACAGCACCAAACCGGTATAGAAGATCACCGTTTGGCCACTGGCCGCGCGCAGCTGTTGGCAGGCCCGTTCTACGGTATGAGGCTTGCCGAGTAATTGGCCATTAAGAGAGCCAGTCTGATCGGAGCCGATAATCAGACTGCCTGCGGCGTTCGGGGCCAGTGCGAGGGCTTTTAAACGTGCTAGACGTAACACCATCTGTTCAGCGGTTTCATCCGCTAGCGGTGATTCATCAATATCCGGGGCGGCACAGTCAAACGGCAGTCCCAGTTTTTCCAAAATCATCCGTCGGAAAGGGGAGGATGAGGCCAGTAATAAAGGTTGTTTCATCTTTTTTTCATTATTGGTAGCGAATTCATTTAACTCATTTTAAACTATCCGCCGCATTGGATGCGAATATTGGGTGAAAGATGCCTGAAAACGGCCTTTTTCTTTGACTCTAAGACATTACAAAGTTAATATGCGCGCCCTATGCAAAAGGTAAAATTACCCCTGACACTGGATCTGCTTCGTTCTGCTCAGAAGCGCCTTGATTATCATGGCGTCTATACTCCTGATCTTACAGAACGTATCGCGGCTTCGGTTGTGAGTGTTGACAGTGATGTAGAATGCAACATGAGTTTTGCCGTCGACAACCAGCGCCTTGCGGTGTTGAAAGGAACGGCCTGTGTTCAGGTCACCCTGAGTTGTCAGCGTTGCAATAACCCGTTTCCGCACACCGTTAACGTAAGTTATACCTTCAGTCCTGTTCGTAATGACGAGCAGGCGGAGGCGCTACCGGAAGGTTACGAGCCTGTCGAAGTCGATGAGTATGGCGAGGTCGATTTGCTCGCGGTTATCGAGGATGAAATTATCCTCGCATTGCCTGTCGTTCCGGTGCATGATTCTGAACACTGTGAAGTGTCCGACGCGGACATGGTCTTTGGCGAACTGCCTGCAGAGGCAGAGAAACCAAACCCATTTGCCGTATTAGCCAGTTTAAAGCGTAAGTAATAGGAGTAAGGTCCATGGCCGTACAACAGAATAAACCCACCCGTTCTAAGCGTGGTATGCGCCGTTCTCACGATGCGCTGACCACCACCACTCTGTCAGTAGATAAAGTTTCTGGTGAAACTCATCTGCGTCACCACATGACTGCCGACGGTTACTACCGTGGTCGTAAGGTCATCACTAAGTAATTTCTTGCTGCGACGCAAGGCGTTACTTTGACACGTTTGACCCTGGCAGTTGATGCCATGGGCGGGGATTTCGGTCCTCCCGTGACGGTGCCTGCTGCATTGCAGGCACTGGCCGCTCACTCGCACCTTGAACTTCTCTTAGTCGGTTATCCCGGCGACATTCAGCCCTTACTCGCTCACGCAGACGCCGCGCTCACGCAGCGGGTCCAGATCGTTGCGGCTGAATCGGTGATTGCCAGCGATGCTGTTCCTTCTGTTGCGCTCCGTCACAGTCACGGAAGCTCCATGCGTATCGCTTTGGAGTTGCTCCAACAAGGGAAAGCGGATGCCTGTGTCAGTGCCGGCAACACCGGTGTGCTGATGGGCCTTGCCACGCTGCTACTCCGCCCATTGGCGGGGATCAAGCGTCCGGCACTGGTCTCCTTGGTTCCACATCAGCATCGCGGCCAGACCGTGATCCTGGATCTAGGAGCCAATGCCTCTGCGGACAGTACCATGCTAGTACAGTTTGCGCTAATGGGGTCAGTGATGGCAGAAGAAGTGCTTGGTATTGAGGCGCCACGGATCGCATTACTCAACCTGGGTCAGGAAGCCAGCAAGGGTCCACAGCCGGTACGGGATGCGGCAAAAGTGTTAAGGGCTGCCGATAAGGTCAATTTTATCGGTTTTCTGGAAGGCAGTGATCTGTTAACCGGCAAAACGGATGTGTTAGTCTGTGATGGTTTTACCGGAAATGTTTCACTAAAAACGATGGAAGGGGTGATTAATACCTTTCTTAGCCTGATGTCTGGGGCAGAGCAAGGAGGCAGATTTCGCTGGTGGCGTCATCTGATCGTCCGTCGTATTAAACAGCGTTTAGTCAAACATTTCGGGGACATTGAACCCGATCATTACAACGGTGCCGCCTTATTGGGGTTACCGGGAATTGTTATTAAGAGTCATGGTGCAGCCAGTGAGCGAGCCTTTGCCGTTGCCCTGGAGCAGGCAATTCAGGCGGTGAAACAAAAAATCCCTGAAAAAATTTCGGTTCGGCTTGATTCAGTACTAGCCAGGAGTGACATAGCCTAGATGTTTAGCAAAATTATTGGTACCGGCAGTTATCTGCCAACACAGGTACGCACCAACGCAGACCTTGAGAAGATGGTCGAAACTTCCGACGAATGGATCGTGACCCGTACAGGGATCCGTGAGCGTCGTTTGGCTGCAGCAGATGAAACGGTAGCCACTATGGGCACCACCGCGGCGCAGAACGCGCTGCAAATGGCTGGCATCGATGTCAATGATGTGGGCCTTATCATCGTAGCCACTACCTCTTCATCCCATGCTTTCCCGAGCTCCGCCTGCCTTATCCAGAAAGAACTGGCGATCAAAGATTGCGCGGCTTTTGACCTCGCGGCAGCCTGTGCAGGTTTTACCTATGCACTCAGCGTGGCGGACATGTATGTCAAAAGCGGTGCGGTCAAAAATGCTCTAGTGATCGGTTCTGATGCACTGACCCGTACCCTTGATCCTGAAGATCGCGGCACTGTGATCCTGTTTGGTGACGGTGCTGGGGCAGTGGTTCTTGGTCAGAGTGAACAGCCGGGAATTCTTTCTACCCACCTGCATTCCGACGGTAAATACGGTCAGTTACTGACCCTGCCGAACCAAGAGCGCAGTAGCGATGCCTGTCCGGCCTATCTGACTATGGCTGGAAACGAAGTCTTCAAAGTAGCGGTCACTGAACTGGCCCATCTGGTGGAAGAGACGCTGGCTGCCAACAATATTGCTCGCGAAGAATTAGACTGGCTGGTGCCTCATCAGGCTAACCTGCGCATTATTAACGCTACTGCCCGTAAACTGGGTATGGGCATGGACAAAGTAGTGGTCACCTTGGATCGTCACGGTAACACCTCTGCAGCGTCGGTCCCGACCGCCCTGGATGAAGCGGTACGTGATGGCCGTATTCAACCAGGACAACTGGTGCTGCTTGAAGCCTTTGGTGGTGGTTTCACCTGGGGCTCAGCCTTAGTACGTTTTTGACAGACAGGAACTGGAAATGACACAATTTGCAATCGTATTCCCGGGTCAGGGTTCACAAGCCGTCGGCATGTTGGCAGAACTGGCCGCACAGTACCCGCAAGTGGAAGCGACCTTCAGCGAAGCCTCTGCGGCCCTAGGGTATGACCTGTGGCAGCTGGTCCAGCAGGGACCGGCCGAAGAACTGAACAAAACCTGGCAGACCCAACCGGCGCTGCTGGCAGCCTCCGTTGCGATTTATCGCGTGTGGCAGGCCGAGGGCGGTCAACAACCGTCCCTGATGGCCGGTCATAGCCTTGGCGAGTATTCTGCACTGGTGTGTGCTGGGGTATTAGATTTTGCTGATGCGATCCGTCTGGTAGAATTGCGTGGCAAATTGATGCAGGATGCGGTACCTGCGGGTACCGGTGCGATGCAGGCGATCATCGGTCTGGATGATGCGGCAATCCGTCAGGCCTGTGAAGAGAGTGCTCAGGGGCAGGTGGTGTCACCGGTTAACTTTAACTCGCCAGGTCAGGTGGTAATCGCCGGTAATAAAGAAGCGGTTGAACGTGCCGGTGCCGCTTGTAAAGCAGCCGGTGCTAAACGTGCACTGCCACTGCCGGTCAGCGTACCTTCTCACTGTGCACTGATGAAACCTGCTGCTGATAAACTGGCGGAGGCGCTGCAGTCACTGACCTTTAATACCCCAGCGGTACCGGTGGTAAATAACGTCGATGTGAAGTGCGAACAGTCGCCGGAAGCGATCCGTGATGCGCTGGTGCGTCAGCTTTACAGCCCAGTACGCTGGACAGAAAGTGTTGAATTTATGGCTTCACAAGGCGTTAGCCAATTAGTGGAAGCCGGTCCGGGTAAAGTCCTTACCGGTCTGACCAAACGTATTTCCGATGCATTGACGGCGGTTGCCATCAATGACCCGGCGTCATTAACTGCGGCGCTGGCACAAGAATAAGAGGATAATCATGAACTTCGATGGTAAAATTGCCCTGGTTACCGGCGCAAGCCGTGGTATCGGTAAAGCAATTGCTGAAAAACTGGTCGCACAGGGTGCAACCGTAATCGGTACTGCTACCAGTGATAACGGTGCTGAAGCAATCAGTGCCTACCTGGGGGCTAACGGTAAAGGCATGACGCTGAATGTCACTGACGCCGATTCTGTGGAATCTGTGCTGAAAAACATTCGTGCAGAGTTTGGCGAAATCGATATTTTAGTGAATAATGCCGGGGTTACCCGTGATAATCTGTTAATGCGTATGAAAGATGACGAATGGCAGGATATTATGGATACCAACCTGACCTCGGTATTCCGACTGTCGAAGGCGGTGCTGCGGGCTATGATGAAGAAACGCAGTGGAAGAATCATTACCATTGGTTCAGTTGTTGGAACAATGGGTAATGCGGGCCAAGCAAACTACGCCGCAGCAAAAGCGGGTTTGATTGGTTTTAGCAAATCACTGGCGCGCGAAGTTGCGTCACGTGGTATTACTGTTAACGTTGTGGCGCCGGGCTTCATCGAGACGGACATGACGAAAGCACTTAATGAAGAGCAACGGGCCGGCATTCTGTCCGAGGTTCCTGCAGGCTGCCTGGGCACCCCTGCGGACATCGCGAATGCGGTAACATTCCTGGCATCTGATGAGGCGGGTTACATCACCGGTGAAACCCTCCATGTCAATGGCGGCATGTACATGGTCTGATCACCAGAAAAACAGTTGCTTTTTTTGTGCAAAAAAACGCAAAATAGAGCGAATTGTGGTGAGACCATACTGGTTTTAGTTGCATCTTTTTCAACATTTTATACACTACGAAAACCGTCGCGAAAGCGAGTTTTGATAGGAAATTAAATAGTATGAGCGATATCGAACAACGCGTTAAGAAAATCATTGCTGAGCAGCTGGGTGTTAAAGAAGATGAAGTGACCAACTCTGCTTCTTTCGTAGAAGACCTGGGTGCGGATTCTCTTGACACCGTTGAGCTGGTGATGGCTCTGGAAGAAGAGTTTGATACTGAGATTCCAGACGAAGAAGCTGAAAAAATCACTACCGTTCAGGCAGCGATCGACTACATCAATAGCCATCAGGGCTAATGAACACCTTCAGGCGGTCATTCGACCGCCTGAGTTTTTTGTCCGTCCCACTTAGTATTTTATCCCCCTCCCTGGAGGACGAACGTGTCTAAGCGTCGTGTAGTTGTGACCGGTCTTGGCATGTTGTCTCCTGTCGGCAATACCGTAGAGTCTACCTGGAGTGCTCTCCTTGCCGGTCAGAGCGGCATCAGCATGATTGACCACTTTGATACCAGTGCCTATGCAACCAAGTTTGCCGGTCTGGTGAAAGATTTTAATTGTGAAGATATCATTTCGCGTAAAGATCAGCGCAAAATGGATATATTCATTCAGTATGGAATTGCGGCGGGTGCGCAGGCGATGCAGGACTCCGGTCTGGTTGTCACCGAAGAAAATGCGCCCCGTATCGGCGCTGCGATCGGCTCTGGCATCGGCGGCCTCGGGTTAATTGAAGATAACCATCTGTCATTAACCCAAGGCGGCCCGCGTAAAATCAGTCCGTTCTTCGTACCGTCAACCATCGTTAACATGGTGGCCGGCCATCTGACCATTATGTATGGTCTGAAAGGACCGAGTATCAGTATTGCTACAGCCTGTACCTCTGGCGTGCACAATATTGGTCACGCGGCCCGTATGATTGCCTATGACGACGCTGATGTGATGCTGGCGGGGGGGGCTGAGAAAGCCAGTACCCCGCTGGGCGTGGGTGGCTTCGGTGCGGCCCGTGCACTGTCGACCCGAAACGACTCCCCGCTGGCGGCTAGCCGTCCGTGGGACAAAGATCGTGATGGTTTTGTGCTGGGTGACGGCGCGGGCATCGTGGTGCTCGAAGAGTACGAACATGCGAAAAAACGCGGCGCAAAAATCTATGCAGAGTTGGTCGGTTTCGGAATGAGCAGCGATGCTTACCACATGACCTCTCCGCCAGAGAACGGTGCCGGTGCGGCACAGGCTATGGAAAATGCCCTGCGTGATTCAGGCCTGTCCGTCGAGCAGATTGGCTATATCAACGCACACGGCACTTCAACGCCGGCGGGTGATAAAGCGGAAGCTCAAGCGGTGAAGTCAGTATTTGGTGCGGCGGCTGGCAGTGTTATGGTCAGTTCCACTAAATCCATGACCGGACACCTGCTGGGTGCGGCGGGCGCGGTAGAATCGATTTTCTCGATTCTGGCGCTGCGTGATCAGGCCATTCCACCGACCCTAAATCTGGATAATCCAGATGAAGGTTGTGATCTGGACTTCGTTCCGCATACCGCACGCCAGGTCAGCGGCTTGGAGTATGCCCTGTGCAACTCCTTCGGATTCGGTGGGACTAACGGTTCCCTGATTTTCCGCAAAATCTGATCTGTCAGTGAATAAATCAGGCCCGCAACGCGGGCCTTTTTTTTCACTGATCCATTCCTATGGCGGCGACAGCCCTGATCCTGTGAGGTGCAAATGAAACTGATCAACGGACAACCGACATTACAGGTTGACGCCAGCGACCGTGGTCTGCAGTTTGGTGATGGCTGCTTCACCACCGCTCAGATTGTGCAGGGTAAGGTGATCCGTCCAGAAGCCCACCTGCAACGTTTACAGGAAGGCTGTCAGCGACTGGCTATTGCCTTTGATAAGTGGGCCGTGTTGGCAGAGGAGATGGCAGCGGTAGCGACTGGTCAGCAACGGGCGGTACTGAAAGTGGTCATCAGCCGGGGAAGCGGTGGCCGTGGCTACAGCACCGAGGGGTGTGATCAGCCGCTGCGGATTGTTTCAACTGCCGGTTATCCGGCACACTACGATCGCTTACGTGTCGAGGGGATCCGCTTGCTGACTTGTCCAATCATGCTGGGGGTCAATCCGGCGTTGGCGGGTATCAAACACTTGAACCGACTGGAGCAGGTGCTGATCCGCCGTTTTATCGACGATAAGGGTGCCGATGAAGCGCTAGTGTTGGATCATCAGCAACGGGTGGTCGAATGCTGTAGCGCCAATATTTTCTGGCGAAAGGGTGAGCAATGGCTGACTCCGCGGGTCGATGAAGCCGGGGTGGACGGTACAATGCGGCGCTATCTGATTCGACTGCTGGCAGAATGGGGGTATCCTTGCCGCCAGGTTTTTGCTGGGCACCAGGAATTACTGAGTGCTGACGAGGTCTTTATCTGTAATGCGTTAATGCCGGTGATACCGGTCACCGCCATTGATGACAGCAGTTTCCCTTGCGGCGAACTGACACAACAACTGATCAGACACTGTACGACATCAGGTTAAAAATGCAGAAAAAATGTAAACTGACAGCGGGATTAGTGATCATTGCCGGCGCACTGCTGGCTGGCGGACTGTGGAAAACCAAACAGTTTGCCGACAGCCCGTTACTTATTTCACAGCAAACCTATTACACCCTGCCAGCAGGCAGTGGCAGAGTGGTCCTGGAAGCTGAACTTGAACAGCAGCATATTATGCAGGACAGCCCGTGGTTTGGCTGGCTATTGAAAATCGAACCCCAGTTGGCCCGTTTCAAGGCCGGTACCTATCGCCTGGAACCAGGAATGACCGTCCGCCAATTACTGGAACTGCTGGCCAGTGGTAAAGTGGCCCAGTTCCCGATGCGCTTTATCGAAGGTCAGCATCTGACCGAATGGTTAAAAAGCCTGCGTGATGCGCCTTATCTGCGCCATGAGCTGAAGGATGATCAACTGGCAACGGTGGCGGCTGCATTGAAGCTAGATCCTAACGATACCGAAGGCTGGTTTTACCCAGACACTTACCTCTATACTGCCGATATGAGTGATCTGTCGCTACTGCGTCAGGCCCATCAGCGGATGGTGAAACTGGTGGATGAAGTGTGGCAACAGCGGGCGCTAAACCTGCCCTATACCGATAAAAATCAGTTACTGACCATGGCCTCGCTTATCGAGAAAGAAACCGCCATTGGTGAAGAGCGCGGGGAAATCGCCTCGGTATTTATCAACCGTCTGCGCAAGGGCATGAAGTTACAGACCGATCCGACCGTCATTTACGGACTGGGAGCCGCCTATAACGGCACATTGACCCGTAAGGATCTGGACACCCCCACTGCCTACAATACCTATGTGATCCCCGGCCTGCCACCGGGCCCGATTGCCATTCCGAGCAAAGCCTCGCTATTGGCTGCCGCCCATCCGCAGACCAGCGACTACCTCTACTTTGTGGCCAATGGCAACGGCGGACATACTTTTACCACTAACCTTGCCAGCCACAACCGGGCAGTGCAGGTGTGGCGTAAAATTGAAGAGCAACGCCAGGCCAGTGCCGCGTCCGAGAAACCGTCGGCCTCTACACCATTAACTTCTTCTGCAGGTCATGATAACGTCCCTGCGGCAGACAGCCAGGGGGGCAGTAACCCTTCTGTCACGCCGTCGAAGCCATAGGAAAAGAACGCCACAGATGAAAAATAAATTTATAGTGATTGAAGGCTTGGAAGGTGCTGGCAAAACCACCGCACAGCAGGTACTGATTGATGTCCTGAAACAGCAGGGTATCCAAGATATGGTGTTTACCCGTGAGCCGGGTGGCACACCGTTGGCGGAAAAACTGCGTACCCTGATCAAAGACGGCATTGATGGGGAGCAGGTGACTGATGAAGCGGAACTGTTGATGCTGTACGCCGCGCGGGTGCAGTTGGTAAATACAGTCATTAAACCGGCCCTGGCTCACGGAGCCTGGGTGATTGGTGACCGTCATGATCTCTCCTCCCAGGCCTATCAAGGTGGTGGACGTGGTCTGGATCGCCAACTGATGGACAGTCTGCGACAAACGGTGTTGGGGGATTTCACTCCTGATCTGACACTCTATCTGGATGTGTTACCGGAGACCGGCTTACAGCGCGCCCGCAGTCGCGGTGCCTTAGACCGTATTGAGCAAGAGTCGCTGGACTTTTTCCACCGCACCCGCGCTCGCTACCTTGAAATTGCGGCCAGCGATCCGACAATCCTGACAGTGGATGCCAACGGTACCCCACAACAGGTTGCCACCGCATTAACTGACACCTTAACCCACTGGCTGGCGGAAAACTGCTGATGCAATGGTACCCGTGGCTGAATGCCGCATATAAACAGATTGTCACCCAGCATCAGGGCGGAAAGGGTCATCACGCGTTGCTGATCCAGTCTTTGCCAGGGATGGGAGATGATGCGCTGGTCTGGGGTGTCTCCCGCTGGTTGATGTGTACCTCGCCGTTGGGGCTAAAAAGCTGTGGTCAGTGCCACGGCTGTCAGTTGATGCAAGCGCATAACCATCCTGATTGGTACAGCCTGACTGCCGAAAAAGGCAAACTTTCGCTGGGGGTGGATGCTATCCGTCAAGTGACCGATAAACTCTATCACTTTGCCCAGCAGGGTGGGGCGAAAGTGGTGCATATCCCCCAGGCGGAACAACTGACTGAAGCTGCGGCCAATGCGCTGCTGAAAACTCAGGAAGAGCCGCCGAGTAATTGCTGGTTCTTCCTCAGCAGCCATCAACCTTCGGTTTTGCCCGCTACCTTACGCAGTCGCTGTATGACGCTGCACCTTAACGTGCCACCGGAAGCACAGAGCCTGCAATGGCTGGCTAGTCGCAGCGCACAGGATCCTAACTTGGCCCTCACCGCGTTGAGACTGTCTGGTGGGGCGCCGGGTGCTGCGTTGACATTATTGGACAGTGAGCCGCAACTGGTTCGCCGTCACGAGCTGTGTCAGGCCCTGTCACAGGCGTTAGCGGGCGATTGCATGACCTTACTGCCACTGTTGCAGCAGGACGATGCAGCTGTGCGTATCCACTGGCTGATGACCCTGTTACTGGATGGTGTCAAAGTTCATCAGCAGAACAGCCAATGGTTGACCAACTGTGATCAACCACAGCTGATTGAACAGCTGACAGCGGCGCTGCCGTTGACCGCATTGCATCACAGCTTGGCGTTGTGGATGCAGTGCCGACAGCAAATCCTCGATACACCGGCGATAAACCACGAACTTATCATTACCGGGGCCTTACTGGACTGGGAACATCAGTGCCTGACCCCTCAGGTCCCGCTATAACGAAAAGATCAGAGAGTAGAATATGTTTTTAGTCGATTCACATTGTCATTTAGATTGTCTGGATTATGAAAAAGATCACCGCGATCTGGATGATGTCCTGCAGAAGGCCGCCGAGCGCGATGTCCGTTTTATGCTTGGGGTGGCCACCACCCTCGATGGCTACTGCAGCCTGAAGCAGTTTGTTGCTGGTCACCCCCAAGTGGCGCTGTCCTGCGGTGTCCATCCTCTGAATATGGAACAGCCCTGTGACCCGCAGCGTCTGCTGGAACTGGCGGCGGACCCGCAAGTGATTGCCCTCGGTGAGACCGGGTTGGATTACTTCTATGAGAAAGAGTCTGCCGCGCAGCAGCAACAACAGGAATCCTTCCGCCATCATATTCGTGTCGGGCGTCAATTAAATAAGCCGGTGATTGTCCATACTCGTGATGCCCGTGAAGATACCTTGGCCTTGCTTAAAGAAGAGCAGGTCGAGCAGTGCGGCGGTGTGCTGCACTGCTTTACCGAAGACAAAGCGACCGCCGAGAAATTGCTGGATATGGGTTTTTATATCTCTTTTTCTGGGATAGTCACTTTCCGCAATGCAGAACAGCTGCGTGAAGCGGCCCGCTATGTCCCGCTAGACCGTATACTGGTGGAAACCGATTCGCCTTATCTTGCCCCGGTCCCGCACCGTGGCAAACAGAACCAACCTGCCTTTACCCGTGATGTGGCGGAGTATTTGGCGGTGTTAAAAGGCGTTGATACCGCGACCCTGGCACAGCACACTACCGAAAACTTCGCTCGGTTGTTCCATGTTCCAGCAGAGCGTCTACAGGGCTGAATGCTCTAGGACATTGTAGACGACCAAATTTTTATGGCATCGTCCCCGAATAATAAGGTAGAGTCAGACACTGACTCACCTTATCATTACCTGCGTAACGGCTATGCAAATCAGGAATTTTTGTGTAACGCGGGGTCAGATAATCAGGAAAACCTCTATGGCCGAAGAAACGATTTTCAGTAAAATTATCCGCCGTGAAATTCCGGCTGACATCCTTTATCAGGATGATCTGGTCACGGCGTTTCGTGATATTTCTCCCCAAGCTCCGTCCCATATCCTTATTATCCCCAATGTGCTGATCCCAACGGTGAATGACACCGACACAGCCCATGAAGCGGCCTTAGGGCGTATGGTCACGGTGGCGGCAAAACTGGCTAAGCAGGAAGGTATCGATGAAGACGGCTATCGTCTGATCATCAACTGTAACCGTCATGGCGGTCAGGAAGTCTACCATATCCATATGCATCTAGTGGGTGGTCGTCCGCTGGGGCCGATGTTATCCCGTTAATTATCCGGAGAGTCGCTATGCGTTCATGGTTAATCGCACTGCCGACATTGCTGATGCTGAACGCATGCAGTAGCCACCGTCCTGAGATCACCATCTCACAGCCGTTGGTCATGGAGGCCGATGTTCTGTCAGCCGGGATCACCGCCGATGGTCCGTCTGTTAGCAGCGATGGCATGAACAAAAAAGCCAGCGTGATCCTCTATAATGATCGTGACGTACCGCTCACCCTGCACTATCGTTATTTTTGGTATAACCGTCAGGGGCTGGAAATTTACCCTGAGCAACCGGCTCAAACCCTGGTGGTGCCAGCACATCAAAACCGTCAGGCGGATTCCTGGTCAGGAGACTTGAGTGCCAGCCAGGTACGTGTATCCCTTTATCTCTGAGGATTTTCAAGTGATTCGCAGCTTAAAATTCAGTACACCCGTAGTGTTCGCCTGTATTCTGTCGGGCTGTGTGATGAACCAATCACAAAAACCTGCCCCGGTAGAACCTGCGCAACCGGCTCAGCCAGCACCGATTCAGACGCCACCACCGTCTCAAACCTTGCCAACGCCGCCGCAAATTACCCAGCCGCAGCCGCAGGACATCCCGCAGCCACCGAAGCTGACTTCCATTAACTGGCAAACCACTATCCAGCCGCTGGTCAACCGTATGATGAACACCCAGGGGATCACTCCGGGCAGTGTACTGCTGGTGGATCGCCTGAAGAACAGCACCAATGGCTCGGTACAGAGCGGTGATGCCGATGTGGCTATCTCGCAAGCCTTGCAGAGCAATAGTAAGTTTACGCTGGTGACTAATGAACAGCTGAACCAGGCGAAAGCGGCCCTCGGCCTATCCCCGAACGACAGCCTGAATTCGCGCAGTAAGGCTATCGGTCTGGCGCATAATCTTAATGCGCAGTATGTGCTGTACAGCACTGCCCGTGGTGACGCCAAATCTCCGAAAATTCAGATGGAGCTAATGCTGGTGCAGACCGGTGAAATCGTCTGGAGCGGCAGTGGCAACGCCGCATTCTGATCCTGCCTTACAGCAGTTAGTTCAGCACCTCCGACCGGCAGACGCGTCTGCCGGTCGTTTTTTATCGTTGCCAGGATTGAGCGGTAACTCTGTAAAAATCACCTTTCCAGACAGGGTATGGGTGGCTCGTAGCCGTCCGCAGCCAGATCTACCGTTTGTCGACCGGCAGCGGGAGTACCGGATCCTCAAAAAACTGGCTCGCTATGGCCTGATCCCGCGTCCTTTGGCTGCTAACCGACAGTGGCTGATCGTTCCTTGGCAGCCGGGTGAGATTTACAGCCCGCAACGATTATCCGCGGACTATCGTCAGGTCAGTGCGGCGCTATGGCGACTGCATCGGCTGCCACTGACCGGCTACCGGATATCCATCAGCGTGTTGCTCGAGCGCTACTGGCAACAATGCCAGCAGCGGAATTATCGCGGTTTCCGTTATTGGCAGCGGTTACGCCGTCACGGAGAGCCACGGCCCCTGCGACTGGTACCGCTACATATGGATCTTCATGCCGGTAACCTGATCCATACCGAACAAGGTATCAGTCTGATCGATTGGGAATATGCGGCGGACGGCGATATTGCCCTCGACCTCGCGGCCTTGACCCTCAACGACCCTGAACATCAGGAACGCTGGCTGGAACATTACGCGCAACTCAGTGGCATTGCCCCAGCGCGTCTGAGCCAGCAGGTGCGCCGCTGGCAGCCCTGGCTGCAATTACTGGCGGCCAGCTGGTATCAGCTTAGGGCTGAACAGAGCGCTGACCCGCAATTGTGCGAATTGGCCCGCGACAGTTGGAAGACTCTGACTTTTTAACCTCAATACCGTTAAGTACCGACAGGAATAGTATTATGACAACCTCTCTCCCTGGTCCGCTGATGTTAGATGTGGCGGGATATGAACTGGATGGCGAAGATCGCGAACTGCTACAGCATCCGTTAACCGGCGGCTTGATCTTGTTCTCCCGTAACTATCATGATCCCGCCCAGTTGCGTGAACTGGTACGACAAATCCGTGCCAGCTCATCACGCCGACTGGTCATTGCTGTGGATCAAGAGGGAGGCAGGGTGCAGCGCTTCCGTGACGGCTTCACCCGTCTACCCGCTATGCAGGCCTTTGCCGTCTTGGCAGAAGACATGCATCAGGCAGGGGAGTTGGCCAGAGAAGCAGGTTGGCAGATGGCTGCGGAAATGACCGCGATGGACATTGATATCAGCTTTGCCCCAGTACTGGATATCGGCCATATCAGTGCAGCCATCGGCGATCGCGCTTTCCATGAGCAACCAGAAATTGCCCTGCGGGTCGCAGAACAGTTTATGGCCGGAATGAACGAAGCGGGCATGAAAACCACTGGCAAACACTTCCCCGGCCATGGGGCGGTGCAGGCGGATTCTCACAAAGAAACCCCGGTGGACCACCGTGATGCCGACACTCTGCGCAACCGCGATATGGCCGTCTTCAGCCATCTGATCCGTGACCAAAAACTGGACGCGGTAATGCCCGCCCATGTTATCTATCCGGCCCTGGATCCGCAGCCCGCATCGGGTTCCCCTTATTGGTTAAAAACAGTATTACGCCAAGAGTTGGGCTTTGATGGGGTGATTTTCTCTGATGACCTGTCGATGGAGGGCGCCGCCGTGATGGGCACCTACACCGAGCGTGCTCGTCAATCCTTGCAGGCGGGCTGTGATGTGATCTTGGCGTGTAACCATCGTCAGGGGGTGATTGACATTGTTGATAACCTGCCACATGCCACAGCACCACGACTGACCCGCCTTTACCACCGTGGAAACACGGATTTTCAGGCACTTCAGGCACATACTCGCTGGAAACAGAACCACCAGCAACTGGATGCCTTGCAGCAACGCTGGTTAGACCACAAAAACGCCCGCTAATACGGCTACCGGCCCGTGAATATGGGCCGGAACCCGCTGATAATGATGATATTTATTGTCATATCTCACTCCCTTATCTGAAGAATAATTACTCTTTATCCGCTGGCTGAGCGTCGCCAAACTTCCTCACTTTTTGTGAAGCTTTCCTAATGATCATTTTAATAGGAACAGCTAACCCGCTCGTGTTATGCTGAAATCAGCATATTATCGAAGGATTTAACTCTATGTTAGCTAAGGTTATTGCAACCTAAGACTGACTTCAGGACATATTTTCGGGGGGTTTGGTTGACTACTTCTGTACAAAAAATCGTCATTGTCGGTGGGGGTGCCGGAGGGCTGGAACTGGCGACGCAGCTGGGGAATAAACTCGGGCGACATAAGAAAGCTGAAATAACGCTGGTTGACCGTAACCAGACCCACTTATGGAAACCGCTGCTGCATGAAATCGCAGCAGGCTCTATGGACGAAGGTATCGATGCCCTGAGCTACCTGGCCCAGGCACACCATCATCACTTCACTTTCCGCCTCGGGACCTTGACGGATATCGACCGCCAAGGGAAAACCATCCGTCTCGCAGAGATCCGTGATGAAAAAGGGCAGGTGCTGGTGGACGAGCGTGATCTGCCTTACGACACGCTGGTGATGGCCCTGGGCAGTACCTCGAATGATTTCGGTACCCCGGGTGTTAAAGATCACTGTATCTTCCTCGATAACCCGCATCAGGCACAGCGTTTCCACAACCAGATGCTCAACCTGTTCCTGAAATACAGTGCTGAAACCCGTCCGGATAAAAAAGTGAATATCGCTATTGTCGGCGGCGGGGCGACCGGGGTGGAACTTTCCGCTGAACTCTATAATGCGGTTAAAGAACTGAATGCCTATGGTTATAAAGAATTAGGCAGTGAAGCCCTGAATGTGACTCTGGTGGAAGCCGGCGAGCGTATTCTGCCAGCGCTGCCACCGCGTATCTCTGCAGCCGCTGAACTGGAATTGAAAAAGCTCGGCGTGAAGGTACTGACCCAGACGATGGTCACCAGTGCCGATGAAGATGGTCTGCAAACCAAATCTGGCGACAAAATCCATGCTGATCTGATGGTTTGGGCCGCGGGTATTAAAGCGCCGGACTTTATGAAAGAGATTGGCGGCCTGGAGACTAACCGCATTAATCAACTGGTGGTGACGCCGGAATTGCAGACTACCCGTGATGAAAACATCTACGCTATCGGTGACTGTGCATCCTGTGCGCTGCCAGAAGGGGGCTTTGTGCCACCGCGTGCCCAATCTGCGCACCAGATGGCTTCGCGGGTGCTGGCGAATATTATCGCCCGCCGTAAGGGCAAAGCAGAGAAGCCTTATGTCTACAAAGACTACGGCTCGCTAGTGTCCTTATCTCGCTTTACCACCGTTGGCAGCCTGATGGGGAACCTGATGCGCGGTTCGATGATGGTGGAAGGTAAACTGGCGCGGATGGTATATATCTCCCTGTACCGTATGCACCAGATTGCTCTGCACGGCTATTTCAAAACCGGTCTGATGATGCTTTCCGGCAGTATCAACCGAGTGATCCGTCCTAAGCTAAAACTGCACTGATCCCATCCCCTGATTCCCGGCAGCCTCGCCGGGAGTCAGTTTAGGAAGCCTCCCAAAAAACGTGACTACTTCGTCACTCCCCGCTTTTCTTCCATTTGTCTGATAGAGCCTTTCTCCCTGTTTTGCGAGACTCCTTGCTATCAAGTACAGAACCGTTTTGCCTCTGGGTGTTAAGTTAGGCCGGCTGTATAGCAACATAAAAAGTTTCAGGAGGTCCCTGTGAATAAATCGCTGATTGCAGGTATAGGTATTGGAGTAGTGGCAGCGACCGGTATTGCTGCGGTGGCTGGGATCAATATGTTCAACCGTTCACCGGAGTACGCGCAGGTCGTTTCTGCCACGCCGATCCGTGATGTGACGAAAAATCCACGGCAGGTGTGCCGAGATTTGACTGTGGTCCATCGTCGTGCCATAGAAGATGAAAATCGGGTTGCCGGATCATTATTGGGTGCGGTAGCGGGGGGAGTATTAGGTCATCAGTTTGGCGGTGGACACGGACGGACATTGGCAACCGTTGCGGGTGCTGTGGCAGGGGGATATGCCGGTAACCAAGCGCAGGCCGGATTACAGAACCGTGATACCTACACCACCACCCGTCAGCAGTGTCGTACCGTGTATGACCGTCAGGAAAAGACCCTCGGGTATGATGTCACTTACCGCATCGGTGATCAGCAGGGCAAGATCCGTATGGATAAACAGCCCGGTAACCGTATCCCGCTGGACAATAACGGTCAGTTAATCCTCGATAGCGTCCGCAGCTAACCCTTGATGAAAATAAAAAACACCAGCTCAGCCGGTGTTTTTTGTTTCAGTAACCCTTACAGACGATGCTTTTGCATTTCGTCGAGCAGTTCAGTTACCCAGTTCATGCGCAGTTTGCGCTCTTGTAAATCACGAATGAAGCGTAGCCGTACCGGACCTTCCAGCTTCCAGTGTTGGGGGTCGCTCTGCAGCAGACTGATCAGCCAACCTGGGTCCACAGGATTATTATCGGCAAACTCAATATAGCCGCCTTTATCACTGGCCTCGATTTTACGGATCCCTAAGCTGCGAGCCTGCTGTCGTAACAGCGCCACATCTAGCAAGTTACGGGCAGCATCTGGCAACAGTCCAAAACGGTCAATCAGTTCGACTTTCAGTTCCTGCAGCTCTGCGTCGGTCTCCGCGCTGGCGATCCGTTTGTAGAACGACAGTCGAGTATTGACGTCTGGGATAAACTCTTCCGGCAGCAGCGCTGGCATACGTAACTCGACATCGGTCTGCTGGCTAGTTAAATCTTCCAACGATGGCTCGCGACCGGCTTTCAACGACTCGACAGCGTTCTCCAGTAACTCCATATATAGGGTAAAGCCCAGCGTTTCCATCTGGCCGCTCTGTTCATCACCCAGTAATTCACCGGCACCGCGGATTTCCAAGTCATGGGTGGCGAGGGCAAAACCGGCACCGAGATCTTCCAAGGAGGCGATGGCTTCCAGACGCTTTTTGGCATCGGTGGTCATCGCTTTTGGATGCGGTGTCAGCAGCCAAGCATAGGCTTGGTGATGAGAACGGCCAACTCGGCCGCGCAACTGGTGCAACTGCGCTAGACCAAAATGATCTGCCCGTTCGATAATAATGGTGTTGGCACTAGGGATATCGATACCGGTTTCGATAATGGTGGTACACACCAACACATTGAACCGCTGGTGGTGAAAATCATTCATTACCCGTTCCAGTTCCCGTTCACGCATCTGACCGTGGCCAATGCCCACCCGAGCCTCCGGCACCAGTGCCGCCAGCCGTTCCGCCGCTTTATTGATATTCTCCACGTCGTTGTACAGGTAATAGACCTGACCACCGCGCAATACTTCACGGAGGATCGCCTCGCGCACCACCAAATCATCGTATTCGCGAACAAAGGTTTTCACTGCTAAGCGCCGCGCCGGTGGGGTGGCAATAATCGACAGATCGCGCATGCCGCTCATCGCCATATTCAGGGTTCGCGGGATAGGCGTGGCGGTCAGGGTCAGGATATCCACATCCGCACGCATCGCCTTGATACGCTCTTTATGGCGCACCCCGAAGCGGTGCTCTTCGTCGACGATCAATAACCCAAGGTCATGCCATTTCAAGTCGCTCATCAGCAGCTTATGGGTACCGATCAGAATATCGATTTTCCCTTCGCTGGCCTGCTTCAGGACGTCATTCTGCTCTTTGGTGGTTCTGAAACGTGACAGCATTTCAATTCGCACTGGCCAGTCCGCGAAGCGGTCGCGGAAGTTGTCATAGTGCTGCTGGGCCAATAGGGTAGTCGGTACCAGCACCGCCACCTGTTTGTTATTTTCCACTGCTAAGAACGCGGCACGCATCGCCACTTCGGTTTTACCAAAGCCGACATCACCACACACCAGTCGGTCCATCGCCAGCGGTTGACACATATCACTGAGAACCGCGTTGATCGCCTGCGCCTGATCGCTGGTGGTTTCGTAAGGGAAACCTTCACAAAACTTCTGATACATCTCGCGATCGTGGCGGAAGGCAAAACCGGTTTTAGCCGCTCGCTGGGCATAGATATCCAACAGTTCGGCGGCCACATCGCGCACCTTTTCGGCAGCTTTTTGGCGGGCCCGGCTCCAACTGTCGCTACCCAGTTTATGCAGCGGCGCATTATCGTCGGCACCTCCGGCATAGCGGCTGATCAGATGCAGCGAAGAGACCGGCACATACAAGCTGGCATCATTGGCATATTTCAGCATCAGGTATTCACCTTTGACGCCGCCAGTCTCCAGTGTGGTCATGCCTGCGTAACGGCCAACGCCATGCTCCAGATGCACCACCGGCTGGCCTGGATGCAGCTCGGCAAGGTTGCGGATCAGCACATCGGGATTTATGGTCTTGCGGGCATCCTGCTTACGCCGGACCACCCGTTCACCCAGTAAGTCAGTTTCACAAATCAGCGCACGCTGGCGGCGGGTATCGATAAAGCCATGCTCCGCCGGACCGATCATCAAGTAGTAACCCGCGGTATCAGCCTGACTGAGGGACTGGATTTCGGTAGGGCGAATTTTAATTTTGCTTAACTGCTCTTGGATGCGTTCTCGGCGGCCTTGGCTCTCTACCGAAAACACAATCGCCCCGCCAAAGGATTCGGTAAATTTACGCAGCGGTTCCAGCGGGTTCTTGGCTTGGGTCTGTAGGCTGATATCCGGCAGCGGTCGGTAATCTAAGTTGGTATTGGCCGCTTTATCACTGACTTCGTCGACCGACAGGCGCATCACTGGCCAGTGTTTTAAGACGGTCATCAGTGATTCCGGTGGCAACCATAATTCTGCGGGAGCCAGTAACGGACGCAGTGGATCGACACGACGGTTTTCAAAGCGTTGCTGGGTATCTTGCCAGAAACGCTCGCTGGCGGGCAGTAATTCACCGCAACTGACAATCAAGGTACCGGCAGGCAGGTAGTCGAACAGCGGCAGCAAAGGATCGACAAAAAATAGCGGCTGCCAATACTCGATGCCGACCGGTAGGGTCCCTTTACTGACCTGTTGATAGATATGCCCCGGTTCACGCAGCACATCAAAATGTTCACGCCACTGACTGCGGAATAGCTCAATTGAAGCTTTATCGGTCGGGAACTCGTGGGCCGGTAGCAGATTAATGGCCTCGACTTCTTCGAGGGTCCGCTGACTGTCGGTATCAAACACCCGCAGGCTATCGATTTCATCATCGAAAAAGTCGATACGATAGGGCTGATCGCTGCCCATTGGGAACAGGTCTAGCAGGGCGCCACGGATAGCAAATTCCCCATGCTCCATCACTTGGTCGACGTGGCGGTAACCGGCCTGATCTAACTGTTCACGCAACAGGTCTCGCGAGAGTTTTTGCCCGCGGGTCATCACCAGCGCATGCCCCTGTAGAAAACTGTGTGGGCAGACGCGTTGCATCAGGGTATTTACCGGCAGGATCAAGATACCCTGCGTCAGGTTGGGGAGCTGATACAGCGTCGACAGACGGGCGGAAATAATATCCTGATGAGGGGAGAAACTGTCGTAAGGCAGGGTCTCCCAGTCCGGTAACGTATTGACCGGCAGAGAGGTAAACTGACTGATTTCTCCCTGCAGTTGCAGGGCTGATTGCATATCATGGGTGACCAATAATACGGGGCCGCCATGACGGGTGGCAATATCGGCACACTCAGCCGCCAAGGCTGCACCTGTCAGTTGGCCCAGCTGACGATGATCGCCGGCCTTCACTGGCAGGGAATAACTTGTCGTATCGGACATAAGGGCTAATCATTCTCTCCGGGTTTGCAGAACCCTATGATTCCACAGAAAGTGATGAGGATCATCTTTCACCGCACATTTATCTGTGGCACAGCGTAGCCGGTTCAGTAACGCGTAGATTTTGCCGCCAGCATTGGTGGAAAAATCACCAATCACGACCCTTTCAATCAGTAAAAGGCTTTTATCAGATAACTTTACCTCGCAATCAGGGCCTCAGGGTTTCTTAATCTGCCGTGCTCCTTTATCATCCTGATACTGAATTTCAGGCAACCGTCTGGGACGGATTTCATGTATCAACCCGTAGCTTTGTTTATTGGTCTGCGCTATATGCGCGGACGCGCATCTGACCGGTTCGGCCGGTTTGTCTCATGGTTATCGGCTATCGGCATCACCTTGGGGGTATTGGCGATGGTCACTGTGTTGTCGGTGATGAACGGGTTTGAACATCAGTTAGAGGGCAATATCCTCGGACTGATGCCTCAAGCAGTGGTCACCAGCGACAGCGGCAGTATCAATCCTCAGCAGATCCCCGCGGACAGCCTGCATCTACAAGGTGTCTCGCGCGTCGCGCCGCTGACTACCGCTGATGTAGTGCTACAAAGCGCCCACAGTGTCTCGGTAGGAGTGATGCTCGGCATCAACCCAGGAGAAAAAGACCCGCTGCTGCCTTATCTGGTCACCGGTTCTGCCAATGCCCTGCAGCCGGGGAGTTACCGAGTGATCCTCGGGGAAGCGTTAGCCAGTCAGCTAGGAGTTCAGAGCGGCGATACCCTGAGATTGATGGTGCCATCAGTCAGTCAGTTTACGCCGATGGGGCGGGTACCGAGTGAGCGTATATTCACCGTAGCGGGTACCTATGCGGCTAACAGCGAAGTCGACAGTTACCAGATCTTGGTGAACCAACAAGATGCTTCACGGGTAATGCATTATCCGCAGGGTAATATTACCGGCTGGCGGTTATGGCTGGACCATCCTTTAGATGTAGATTCCCTTTCTCAGCAGACGCTTGCTCCTGGCTTGCAATGGAAAGACTGGCGTGAACGCAAAGGAGATCTGTTCCAAGCTGTGCGCATGGAAAAAAATATGATGGGGTTGTTGCTGAGCCTGATTGTTGCGGTAGCGGCCTTTAATATCATTACCTCTTTGGGCCTGCTGATTATGGAAAAACAGTCAGAAGTTGCCATTTTGCAAACTCAGGGTCTGACCCGGGCACAGGTGACCGTCGTATTTATGGTACAAGGGGCGAGTGCCGGTATTGCTGGAGCTCTATTAGGATCGCTAGGTGGCGTGCTGCTTTCCAGTCAGCTGAATAATCTGCTGCCGGTGATTGGCCTGTTCCTTGATGGCGCACAACTGCCGGTGGACATCGATCCGTTGCAGGTGGTGACTATCGGCCTGACGGCCATGATTGTGGCCTTACTGGCTACTCTTTACCCTGCATGGCGCGCGGCCGCCGTTCAACCTGCTGAGGCATTACGTTATGAATAATCCGTTATTACTGGAATGCAGCCAGCTCTGCAAACGTTATCAGGAAGGCAGCGTCCATACCGATGTGCTGAAAAATGTCTCCTTCAGCCTGCATCCTGGGGAGATGACGGCGATTGTCGGCAGTTCCGGTTCGGGGAAAAGTACCCTGTTGCACTTACTGGGCGGTTTGGATTCGCCGACTTCTGGGGAAGTGTTGTTTAAAGGTCAGTCGCTGAATCAGATGTCAGCGGCGGCCAAAGCGGAACTGCGTAACCGTGAACTGGGCTTTATTTATCAGTTTCACCACCTGTTGCCGGATTTCTCGGCACTAGAGAACGTGGCGATGCCGTTACTGATTGGTAAGAAAAACAGCAGGGAAGCCTTTCAACGGGCCACCGAGATGCTCGAAGCCGTGGGTCTGGCAGCCCGTGCCAGTCACCGTCCTTCTGAACTGTCAGGGGGAGAGCGCCAGCGTGTCGCCATTGCCCGTGCCCTAGTCAACCGTCCGAGCTTGGTGATGGCAGATGAACCTACCGGTAACCTGGATGCGCGCAATGCGGATGCGATTTTCCGTCTGCTTGGAGAACTGAATCAGACCCAAGGTACTGCCTTTTTGGTGGTGACCCACGATCTGCAACTGGCGAAACGTCTTAACCGGCAGATGGAAATGCGTGATGGTCAGTTAACGACGGATGTCAGCCTGACAGGAGCGTTGTGATGCGTGTTCCGTTACCCCTGTTACTGGCATTCCGTTTTAGCCGCGGCCGCCGCCGCGGCGGAATGGTCTCCCTGATCTCAGTGATTTCGACGGTTGGTATCGCCCTGGGTGTGGCGGTGCTGATCATCGGTCTTAGTGCGATGAACGGGTTCGAGAAGCAATTAAACGAACGTATCCTCAGTGTGGTACCACACGGGGAAATTGAGCCGGTCCATCAGCCTTTTACTCAGTGGCAGCAAATGCTGGGACCTATCGAACAGGTGCCAGGGATTGCCGCGGCGGCGGGATATATCAATTTTACTGGACTTGTGGAGAGTGCCAGTAAATTGCAGGCACTGACGGTTAAAGGGGTAGACCCCGCACAGGAGCCACGGCTGAGTTCATTGCCTCAGTTTGTACAGGATAACCGCTGGGCCGGATTCCATGCCGGGCAGCAGCAGATCATCCTGGGGGGCGGTATTGCCAAAGCTTTGTCGGTAAAAACCGGCGACTGGATCACGGTGATGATCCCTAATAATGACGGCGATAACCGGTTGTTACAGCCAAAGCGTATTCGCCTGCAGGTGGAAGGGATCCTACAGCTCAGCGGTATGCTCGATCACAGCCTGGCGCTGGTGCCGTTGGCGGATGCCCAGCGTTATCTGGAGATGGGGGATAGTGTGACCGGTATCGCCCTGAAAATGAAAGATCCGTTTAAGGCGGTCAGTCTGGTGCGAGCAGCAGGGGAAACGACTCACAGTTACGTTTACATTCGTAACTGGATCAGTACCTATGGCTATATGTACCATGATATCCAGATGATCCGTGCCATCATGTACTTAGCGATGATCCTGGTTATCGGCGTTGCCTGCTTTAATATCGTCTCTACATTGGTAATGGCGGTAAAAGACAAAAGCAGTGATATTGCGGTGTTGCGCACCTTGGGTGCCGGTAACGGTCTGATCCGCTCTGTGTTTATCTGCTACGGTCTGCTGGCAGGACTGGCGGGCAGTATCGCCGGTGTTGTGGTGGGGGTGTTCGGTGCCCTCAACTTGACCGCAATTATCCGCGCACTGGAAAAACTGACGGGTCACCACTTCCTATCCGGTGATATTTACTTTATCGATTTCTTGCCTTCTGAACTGCACTGGCTGGATGTCTGGTCGGTATTGATCACTGCCATTATTCTGACGTTACTCGCCAGTTGGTATCCGGCCCGCCGCGCCAGCCATATTGACCCGGCCAGGGTACTGAGCGGTCAATAGCCCCAATAACGCCCAGCCGGTCAGGCTGGGTGTTATCGTCTCTCCTTGTTAATGGTCTGCCTTGCAGACTTTCATCACCGATACAATTTCTCACAGCGCTGATAGTGCGGGTGACTGCTGACGGTCAATCGAAATGGAGTGCAGCGACAGGGCGGCAGGGTGAGGAGTAGGGATTGGTAAGACGATGCCCCGTCATCGCTTCACGGGGCAGAGGTGGATCACTGTTTATCCAGCGACCAGGTAGCGCTGTTTACGGTAACCGGTACCGGCAATAATCCGGCTTTGGTCAAGGTATCCGCCAGCACCTGCTGTTCGGCAAACACCGCAGGGGTCATGCGTTCTGCTCCATAGGTCTGACGGGCCAGGGTGGTCTGCCAAATGTTGACCCCGAGACCTGTGGATTTTGCCAAGATCTCGGCAGTTTGCTGCGGATGCTCGTTGGCCCAGCGGCTAGTACTTTGCAGTTCAGTGATCAGATCTTTAGCGGTTTGTGGATAGGTTTCTGCAAACTTACGGCTGGACAGGAAGAAGGTGTAATGCGGCACAATCCCTTTGGCATTAGTCACTTCACGGGCATGGGCATCGGTTTCGACTTCCGCTAAGTACGGGTCCCAGATCGCCCAGGCATCAATGGTACCGGTCTGGAAGGCCGCACGGGCATCCCCTGGGGTCAGGTAGACCGGCTTGATATCTTTATAGCTTAGTCCTGCTTTGTTGAGGGCGGCAATCAGCAGATAGTTAACGTCCGATCCTTTATTCAGCGCCACACGCTTACCTTTCAGATCTGCCACGCTTTTAATGGTGGAGTTCTGTGGTACCACAATGGCTTCAGACAGCGGATTAGCCGGGGAATGGGCCAGATAGACCAGGTCGGTTTGCGCCGCCTGAGCAATGGCAGGCGGGGCATCACCGGTGGCGGCTAGATCAATACTGCCGACATTCAGTCCTTCCAGCATCTGCGGACCTGCGGTAAAGCCCACCCAGTTGACAGTGATCCCCTTCTGTTTGAAATCTTTATCTAGTTCTCCCTGATACTTCAGCAGGGCGAAGATATTGCCTTTCTGAAAACCGATATTGACCACTTTGGGTGGTGCTTCCGCGAAAGCGGACTGTACCAGCAGCGGCAGCAGTAAAGCAGAGAACAGCGCGGGAAGTGTTTTTTTCATTACTTTTCCTGAATAATAAGAGCGACTAATCGGTTTCAGGACACCATAGCAAAACAATTCCGCTGGACTTAATAGAATAAAATCATTAACTAATGCGTTTTATCGCGGCACCAAACCGCATCACGGATCCGTACCGCTCGCGGTAATAAGCCGAGGGCATAGAAGCGATCGGCGATCACCTGTTGCTGACGGATGATCCCGTTATCCATACTAAACACCTGGTGGCAGTGGCGGCTCAGTGCCTGACGTAGGGTATGGCAAGAAAGTCCATGCTCCCCAGAAAGCAGCTGTACGCTCTCTTCAGGATGGGCTTCTATCCACTCACCAGCACGCTTGAGTTCCGCCAGTAGTAATGTCAGCCATTGCGGTTGGCGGCGCACAAACTCTCTTCCCGCTAGATAGAAGTGGTGATTATCTACGCGTCCCTGACCATTGGCGATCACCCGATACTGGCCGCTGCATTCGGCCTCACTGAGTATTGGGTCCCACATCATCCAAGCATCAGCGGCCTGCTGGTCACTGGGAGACAGCGGAAACCCTGGCGTGGTGTAAATCACCTCTACATCCGCGGCGGTTAAACCGGTCTCGTCGAGCAGTTGCAACAGCAAATAGTGCACATTGGAACCCTTATTCACGGCAATACGCTTGCCCTGCAGATCCGCTGGCGTGTGGATCGCGCTATGTTGCGGCACCAGCAGTGCCACACTCTGCGGTGCCGCAGGCTGCCAGCCAACATACATCGCCTGATCACTGCCAGCCTGAGAAAACAGCGGCGGCACTTCACCGGTAGAGCCGAAATCAATATCGCCGTTATTTAGGGCCAGTAACATCTGCGGCCCAGCGGGAAATTCGCTCCAGCGCAGACTTACCCCTTGGGCACTAAACAGTTGCTCCAGCGACTGCCTTGCTTTGACCACCGCCAGATTACCGAAGCGCTGATAACCGATACGGATCACCGGCTGCGTCTGTGGCTGAATGGCCAGACCAGGTGTCGGATTGCGCCGTGGACGGATCACCCCGAGCCTGGCCAAGTGGGTGCGCAGGGTATGACGGCTGATCCCCAGTAGGGCAGCCGCTTGCGACTGATTGTTCCCCGCCAGCGTCAGTGCTTGGCGGACTAAGGTATCGGTGACCTGCTGATACAGGTCCGGCGTACCATTTTGCAGCGCAACACTGATGAGCTGTTGCAGGTGTTGCGCTGGTGTGGCGGCAGTTTCCTCGGCAGTGAGTGGTTGCCGTGCCTTTATAGAGAGGTCATCCGCTTCTATTCGCGGACCTGTGGTCATCAGTAGGGTGTTATACAGCACATTTTCCAGTTCGCGAACATTACCTGGCCACGGATGGCGGCACAGTTTTTCCAGTGCCTGCTCACTAAGACGTATCCCAGGACGGTTCAGTTGTTGGCTGTAGCGGCTGAGGAAATGATCAGCCAGTTGTGGAATATCCTGCGGACGCTGCCGCAGTGGCGGCAGGCTGACCGAGGCCACATTCAAACGATAGTAGAGATCTTCACGAAAACGCCGTTCGGCGATGGCCGTGGTTAAATCTACATGAGTTGCGGCAATGACCCGGACATTGATTTTTACTGGCTGGCGAGAACCCACACGGGTAATTTCGCGCTCTTGCAGCACCCTCAGTAATTTCACCTGTAACGCTAAGCTGAGTTCACCGACCTCATCGAGTAACAACGTGCCGCCTTCCGCAGCTTCAAACCAACCGGTATGACGCTGGCTGGCACCGGTAAATGCGCCTTTCTCATAGCCAAACAGTTCTGACTCCGCCAGCTGCTCACTAAGCGCGCCACAGTTCACCGCCAGAAAGGGGCGATCTCGGCGTGGACTGTGCTGATGCAGGTAACGGGCCACGACCTCTTTACCGCTGCCTGTCTCCCCACAGATCAGTACCGTGGCATCCGCGGGGGCTAGACGATCAAGGATCTGTGTCAGGGCCTGTGAGGCCGGGTCAATCAGTTCGGCAATATCGGTATTCATGGCAGTGTTCCGCGGGCAACAAGGTCAGACTTCACCATACCCGTCAGTGCTCACCTTGACGAGAGACAATCGGGGAGGGTTGTCGCGTTTGCGACAGCATGCAGATCGGAACTGTTGTAAAGGCAACAATTCTCGCGCAGTGGATTCTAATGCAACTTATTGTTTTTAAATGATAATAAATTTATTTTAGGTTGGCATGATCCCTGCTATTGGTTTATATCTGAATGAAATATTGCTAACGAAAAATTTCGTATAACGTTATATAGGAAATAAGATATGAGCGGATCATCGACAGAATCACTGAAAATTTTCTGGTTTTTACCGACCCATGGTGATGGCCGTTATCTCGGCACCCAGAAAGGCGGCCGAGCGGTCGATCTCCCTTATCTGCAGCAAATTGCGCTGGCGGCAGAAAATCTTGGCTACTATGGCGTACTGATCCCCACCGGTAAAAGTTGCGAGGACTCTTGGCTGGTGGCCTCGGCGCTTGCACCGCTGACCCGTAAATTACGCTTTCTGGTGGCGGTACGTCCGGGCTTACAGCCACCTTCACTGGCAGCACGCATGACGGCCACCTTGGATCGCCTCTCTTCTGGGCGGTTGATCGTCAATGTGGTTACCGGCGGTGATCCGCTAGAGAACAAAGGAGATGGTATCTATCTCGACCACAGCCAGCGCTATCAGGTAACCAATGAGTTTTTGAGTGTCTAT
Organism: Tatumella saanichensis; assembly: GCF_000439375.1. Taxonomy (GTDB): domain Bacteria; phylum Pseudomonadota; class Gammaproteobacteria; order Enterobacterales; family Enterobacteriaceae; genus Tatumella; species Tatumella saanichensis. Next base: position 7 of record NZ_ATMI01000025.1, on the reverse strand, counting down.
AACCGCC
>NZ_ATMI01000024.1 GCF_000439375.1 Tatumella saanichensis | reverse complement strand
GCTGTCTGGTTGCAAGGAAGTGGTTCTGAACCTAATTATCGCGTTACGCCCTCCATCCTGAAAACCGTCTCAGGAGATAAATTAGATATTTGTAAAGGAATTACCAAGAGTGATTTTTCTTACGGGTATGACCAAGATATAAAAGATTTTATTAAAGGTAAAAAGTACCCCTATGGGAACTGGTAAATCACGCACGGCAACATTTAAAGGTATGGATGATGCTTAAAAAACCTATTTTACTGCTGTTATTGATAACCCTTAGCGGCTGCCGAGCCGGAGAGCCACAGACCCCTGAGCAAACCGGGACTATGCCCTACGGGGAAGCGGGTTTTGCTTTTTTCACCCCCAAAGGATTACCAGCAATCGTCACCAGGGCACTGATTATTGACAGTAAAAAAGTGGTCTACACCTATCGGACACTGGATAGTACTCAGGAAAATCCCGACAGTGTAGGAAGCTGGAGTGACTTGGCCAGCCGACATGCTCAGCGTAATCAACTACGACACGCCCCGGCGCAAATGCTGTTCTGTTGGGACTCTATTATTGATAGAAAAACCTATCAGACTGTGATTGTTTTTTCCCCTGAGCTGCAGACACAGATGTCGACACCGACCGGCAAAGACTTCAGAGGGAAAACGGCCTGGTATGACACTCTACTATTTGGTCTGGCACCAGAAGGTACAGTCCGTATCTGGTTACAGAACACCGATGCCAGAGAAAATCTGCCGGTTACCCCGCTCAGTATCACCACAACATCAGGGGATAAACTCTCGGTCTGTAAAGGCATCACACAGAGTGATTTTTCTTACGGATATGACCAGGATATAAAAGATTTTATTAAAGGGAAAAAGTATCCCTACGGAAATTGGTAAACCACACACGGCAACTTTTAACGGAATGGATGATGCTTAAAAACCCTATTTTACTGCTATTGCTTATTACCCTTAGCGGCTGCCGTGCCGGAGAGCCACAGACCCCGGAGCAAACCGGGACTATGCCCTATGGGGAAGCGGGTTTTGCTTTTTTCACCCCTAAGGGGTTACCGGCAATAGTCACCAGGGCACTGATTATTGACAGTAAAAAAGTGGTCTACACCTATCGGACACTGGATAGTACTCAGGAAAATCCCGACAGTGTAGGAAGCTGGAGTGACTTGGCCAGCCGACATGCTCAGCGTAATCAACTACGACACGCCCCGGCGCAAATGCTGTTCTGTTGGGACTCTATTATTGATAGAAAAACCTATCAGACTGTGATTGTTTTTTCCCCTGAGCTGCAGACACAGATGTCGACACCGACCGGCAAAGACTTCAGAGGGAAAACGGCCTGGTATGACACTCTACTATTTGGTCTGGCACCAGAAGGTACAGTCCGTATCTGGTTACAGAACACCGATGCCAGAGAAAATCTGCCGGTTACCCCGCTCAGCGTCACCACAACATCAGGGGATAAACTCTCGGTCTGCAACAAATTCCCTTCACGGATTAAGTTTAACTACAGCATTCCAGATGGATACGATCCGTTCATTAAAGAATTTATTAAAGGTAAAAAGTACCCCTATGGGAACTGGTAAACCCTATTGCCTGCTAAAAGTCCCCTGACCTTCTGATTCCCGAGAAAACCTCAGAGGTACATCACAGACCAGCCGGATAAGCACTGGCAACGTACAGTTTATGATATGGATGGGAATATATTATGGAAATAATCCGCGTAATCTGGCTGCTGCCGTTACTGGTACTGACAGCCTGTCAGGGACACTCTTCACCTGCCACCGCCACACAGAGCAATGAGCCCACAGCATGGACGTTTGATTTTTTTACACCCCAGGCGTTGCCTGCCGTGGTGACATTTGCCGCTGTTC
>NZ_ATMI01000023.1 GCF_000439375.1 Tatumella saanichensis | reverse complement strand
ATGAGAGGCCACATCAATCCTTAAAATACAAAACGCCCGATGAAGTTCATCAGGCGTTTTACAGACAGAAAGCTGTCAATCTATACCAGGACTAGTCATTGCCTACCTCGCAAAGAGGTTTTATTTTCGCTAGAACTAATATCATTTAGTGCCCTAATAAGTACTAAAGAGTCAGCATCTTTGCCAACTTTAATATCTTTAACATGACTGTTACCGTCAGTATCCTTAAAGTTCAACCTTATGTAATCATTGGGTTTTAACCAAACCAAAAGTTGAAGAACCCCAATGCGTGCCACTAACGCGAATAGGGTGAACACAGTGATAGCGGTCATTATACTTAAAAGGGACATTTTTTATTTAAACCTGTTTTCGATCAGCAGCAGCACGGTGACGAACAACTTTCTCGATAGAGTACTTGGGACCACTAAGGACGCCATTCGTTTCTTTTACCGTTTCAGAGTACTCTACCACAAATAGGTCATCCTTCGAGAAGATAGCTTCGTTAGCGCTCACTATTTCGAAGAAAGCCTTATCATTCATGTAGGTAGTTACTTCACCAACCTCTGGTAAAATCATCTTCCATCCATTTGCAGAGTTAAAGTTAACACGTGAGAAGTTAACGTTTTTTGTGAAAGTCTCAACGTGATTTTTCTGCTCAGTAGTCGAACGCGGAGCTTTGAATGTTTCGACCTCAGATTGTGAAACTTTTATAACATTTTTCTTTCCGTTATTAACTTTGAAGGTAGACTCTTGATCAGTTAAAAGCGGGCGATAAACTAGTTTATCTACTTCTTTTCGAATGATAGGGCTTGTCACCAGCTTTTGAACTTCAGTAGAACAAGTAACTGATTCACCATCAACTTCAATAGTTGACGTTCCCTTGCTTTTGTCGATAGTTATTTCGTGAATTTTCCTTCCTTTTAACCACTCAATGATTGCAAGTAAACTTCCTGTAGCAGCACCACCACCAGCTACTAATCCAAGGGCTTCCAGCGTTTTAATACCACCCATAACAGCAACTAGAAGTTCAAATGAGCCTTCTTTTGTGGCACGAACGGTTACTTGAACTTCAGAATCTTCACCGTTAATGATTTTTTCAGCATGCTCAATCAGTGAACCAAGAGAGGTCAAAGCTTCACCAAGGGTTTTTGCATCGATTTCATTGCCTTCATAAGCTTTACCACCATAGGCAATCTTTAACTCAGTTACCTTATCCTTTGACATATGTGCGTTCCTTGAAAATAATTATTTTTTATTGTATCAAATGGTTGTTTGCCATTATGGTTCGCATTCAAAGAGAATGCGGTAGCGATCGCATTAAGATTAATCCTACCTTAGATTAATGACTCATCACATCCTGATAGATGATCAATGCTTATGATTTTGCAAATAATTCAAACCATGGTTAATATGTTCTTGCTTTAGGTTAGCGGTGGTGGGTGCGGGTTCAACTCCCGCTCTGTTGTATGTGCTCTCCCTGGTTGCACTGGCAGTTTTCTTTATGTACATGGCTATTCGATTACCGATTTATTTTCAAAGCAAAGGGGGTTATATGGGCGCACTTCACTACATGGTTACAGCATTTTTTTCAGTTGCTTCAAATTACGTTCTGGGATTGGGCATTAATACGACAGGTACGGTTACCCCGCTAACCTAAAGCATAAAATTATTGTCGATTAGCGGCTTTATTTGCATTGAATAAATAGGTTTATTTCTATGCTATTGGCCGTATTTAGCATAAAGAAACGCCGACATACTCTGCAAACTACAAACAAACAGAGTAGGAGATTGGCTTACAAGCGGTTGTTATGACAGTGTTTCGGATAGCCCGACATAATCCATGATATCGAGAATCTAGACAGGCACACGCTATACACCGTCAGGAATGAGATTAGAAACGCTCTGGCAGCGCCGCCCTACCAGTGGAAGAAACCATGCCCGCCATGCTGACATTACCCGGTCACTACCGCCGCTATTTTCGTAGCGGTTCCCTTCTGACGTTTCCAGGCGCTGTAAATATCCTTATCCCACGCTTTACCTGCTTTCGTCTGATACCCAGCCTCATTAAGTCGTTCCGCGATAATGCGTCCATTGTCGAATCCCTGCTTAATGGTATCGGCCACAATCTGGATCACCGCTGCTTCATTATATTCACGGGAAGGAATCCCTTGCTTACCACCAGCCAGGGCAGCCGCCGCCATTTCCATGCGCTCAATCAATGCTAAAAACCGGTGATCGGGATTACTTTCTGGCTGGCCCAGCTTCTGATGTACAGCGTCAATGAGCCATGCTGTTTTGTCATTGCCGGACTCACTCACGGCAGAGGTGAAGGACTCGACCAGTTCGGCAGGAACGCGGAAGGTAACAGATAGGGACTTGCTCATTATAACCACCAGCATGAGGGAGACAGAGCGATATTTTACCACTGTAAGACAACGTAAGACAGTGAAGCTATTTCCGTAGCTTCACCAACTACTGACAAATCAGGTGGCAATTTTACTCTTTAAGTGTAAAACCACCAATTTGTGGTTATTGATACGGGGATTCCCGTAACGATAGCAAAGCCCTGCCAGATTGACTGGCAGCTAAGAGCGAGAAGCGGAAACTAACATATCTGTTAAAGTGGCCAAATTTAGCTATCCACTACAGGCTGCGAAGGCAAAGCACTCATACTCATTTCGTAGAATTTACTCACCTAATTTGTATGCATAATCACCCACAATTGACGAAAATAACTCCAACAACTCTAACTTAGTTCTTCCAGAAGCTGCTATGCTAACTAACTCATTGAAATTAATTTCAATATATTTGTTTGCTCTAGGGTTCAATAGAACACCTGTCTTCCACTCATCCGTACCACCCTCAATTGAGGATGAGAAACTCAATAGCCAGTAAATTAAAATCTGCCGGTAATCAGAAGACGAAAAGTTTCTATTTGTGCATTTTACTTCGATCAGCCGCTGGCCGATTGAGAAATCTCCTTGACCTTGTGCTATCCATTGAAATCCAGGAATGATGGGAGACCTAATTACATTACCATCACCCCATCCTTCACTCAAATATCTTATTGATTTTGTTAGATTAGTAGCAGTTTGATTAGCTATTTTAATCTCAATATCTGATAAATTATCGGGTAAAACTGCATCAAAATACCTTGATTGCCGAATCAGGGCGATAGACAAACACTCATTCCAATCTTCATTTTTTTCTTCAAGTATTTGCTCTGCTCTTACATAGGCAACTTCAAATAGCATAGCTGCATTTGTATCTATTCCTACCAACATACTTTCATCAATAATCGTGCAGCCGGGTATAGGTTGTGCCTCGCGATTGAGATGTGCAACGATTGCCGGTAGCAATTGTGGAAATAACAAATCACAGATGCCGGGAATATCTCGCGCTACAGTTCTAGGATCTTTGACAGGTAACCTTAAAAATCTCATTTATTCTCCGCCCCTTGGCACCAATTAATAAATATTTCACAAAATGATGTTTTTCCTTTTTGTTCAATTCCTAATGACCAAGAGTTAGGTATTGCTTTTTTTACTTGATCCCTAAAATGTTTTCCGTCATCACCAAATTTATAGGATGCGAGCCAAAGTATTCTTTGTACTTGCGGTGTCAATTTTGACCACTTATTTCTCTCAGAAACGAATGAAGGTCTATCTTTCCAATTTCTTATACAATCAAGACACGCTCTTTTAATTGTTTCAGATGAACTTTCATTTAATAAACTATGAACATAAGTAGCTCGATTATTTGTTCTAATTACTCTTAGAGAACGTAAATAATGCAAACAGTTCGCTTCTGGTAGCAGTAGATGCTCAGAGTGCACAACAATATCATCTACCATCCTATCAAGCATTTGATAGATAGAAGAATACCGCTCATCATTCCTAATGGAAATTACACCTTTAATAATTGTAGAAAATGAACTTCTAAAGGAATGTAAATTTTCTGGAGAGAGTAATGTTATACATAACTGTAATGCTAAAGCTGGCTCATGAAGTTTCAATGTTCTACTTATTTGATTAACCAAGAAAGTGTCTGGCTGACTTTTATGGATTTCCAAATCAAGTAAGGCTTGTACATTTAGTTTCTCGACAGTTTCAACTAGTTCATCATAATCAGAAACAGGATTGTCTGAATAGGGGTCAAAATGTAAGTCAATTTTTTTAAGTTTACTAGATTTATCATCATCAACAAACAATTGTGTATAAACAAAGTTTTTATAGTGTTGGGCCTTTAAAATTGTTGTTTTAGTTCTGTTTAATGACAATCCATAATCTGCCAAAGCGTTCGACAGAATTGAAATAGCACGATACGCTTCAGCTTGGTCACTGGAAATAATAGTAAAATCATCCACATACCTATGCCACTTAAGTTTTGATGATGTCAAAAGTTGGTCAACTGAGGTCATTAGCAACTCTGCTAAAACTCTTGAGCATTGCCCTCCGACCGGCAAGCCAAATGATCTGCCAGCTGACAACTGACTTAACAATCTATCTATTTGAGTTGCAACTGTAGAACCCTCACCAAATAAATCATTAATACAATTCTCGATACGATGATGATAAATGTGCTCGTAAAAACTTGATATATCTGTTTGGATGACAACAGCCCCATCATTAATTAATGCTGCATCATTAATTGTTGCTTCTTTATATGCCCTCCATGACTTATCCCTATCAAATAAATTTTCACCAGTTTCTACGTAACGATATGAGTGTGCATTTGGACTTCTTTTTGATTCATTTATTTCTGCAATCGCGATAGCCAGACCATTAAGATATATATTCCAAAATGGATGTATCTTTGTAGAAATTCTAAAGCCGCTTGCACCAGTTGGCGAAAGCAATCTCTCCGAGTAAACCTGAATTCCATTCAAAGTATTTCTTGCATTCGTTTTGCCATCTTTCTCAAGCCTTTCAAAGAAGTCAAAAGCCATATTTGCTATCTGCGTCTTTGAATCTGAAATGAAAACTGTATCGATATCAAAAGGCAACATGTCATTGTCGCCATGAGCGCCAATATCTTCAATAGCTCTTATAAAGTGTTCAAGTTTCACTGTATTCATCATCCCCACCGACTCATTAATTGCATTTATATTCAGATATAAAAAGTTAACTTATGACAAGATTCATAAATAGGCAAGTTCTTATTACCCTTGAAAATAAAAAGTACCTTTCCTGATTAAAATCCAATACCACTTCAGATAGATTAATTGTTACAATGGTAATAATTTAGTTTGTGTATTATTTTAAAATGTATTTTATAAAGGGAATCATTTTAAAACTTAAGTATGGTAGCCCACTGAATGAAGCAACTGTATCTCAGAGCGCGTACAGTCAAGAATCCTCGCTAGCGGTGATGGCGGGCGACAACTTTTGACAACTAACTCCCATCACCTGCTGACTAAACTGTTCCCGGTTGATTAACACATAGTGATGTCAGCAATGTCCGCTACTGGCACACAGCTGCTGTTCAAATCGGGCCTTAGCCTTTCGCAATACCGCTTTCCGGTATGTAGTTAGCCAGCCATTATCAGAGGCTGACAATAGCGTAACCAGCATTTACCCTGCCCCTTCGCACAAAGTAGAAAGCACCGAAAGCACCGAAAGCGGAGATTCACATAGACGGGTAACGGTAGCGCAGATTTACGTTATCGAGATAATTAGGGGTTACAAAATGATTGTAACTCTGACCCGATAGGTTCCCTTCAAATCAAGGCGACCAGAACGCAGTTCTACGCTTTGCTGTTTAATCATGTGTTTCACACACATTTAGAACCTAGCTCAAAATTGAGCTGGCTGATTTTGTTGGTAAAAATGTCCACACCCCGCAGACCTACCACATAAAAAGTAGTGACCCACCCTACCCCATGAAGACGGTAAGGTTTTAACTCGGTGGCTTAACGTGAGGAGCTAGCCAATAAAAAAAGATAAGTGAATTTACTCCCTGGCCGGTATGGACATACACAGGCATAAAAATGATAAAAAAGCGGGTAAGAATTATCTATGGGACTAGGCTTGGGACTAGAACTTGATATATAAATAGCTTATTTTTATTAAATTCAATGCATTATATAACTAATTCAACCCATCTCGTGCCGACCAAATAATCGCTTAAAAAGCAGCCTGTAAGGGCTGCTTTTTTTGTCTGCATGTCAGCAATTTAATGATGGTTCAATGCCTTGGCCCTCTTGCCGCGGGACTTTTGGGTTTGTGCCCAGCCGTTGTCATCACCTTATTTAAATCCATCCAGATCAGACATTATCGTACAGCTTTGATTGCTAGCAATGCTATCCTTCACATCTGTCACTTTGACAATGATGGTTGTCTTTTGACCATTATTTAGCGCGGCGATTTCATCAGCATAGGTATGGTTATTATCAGAAGCAAAGACAGGGCCCATACTCAGGTAAGCTTGGTGTCCTGTACCGGTAATATCATCCCCAACTACAACGTGTACAGGCCCGCTAAATTCAATTCTCTGCCCACTGTATTTATTCACCGTGCGCAATGGGTTTTGTTTAAATTCCCTGCATATCTGAGATGCGGGAACTACTGTAGGGGTGGGCTTTAGAGAATCTATCGTCTCTTGTGTTGCTTTACTCAAATCACTCAGAGAGTGAATATTTTGACAGCCCGTGAGCAATACAAGAGGCAATAGTGATAATAACCAGCGAGTGGTACTTTTATTCATGCTGAGAGTCCGTTGGTAGTATTTAGTTAACAGTCCTGCAAATAAAGCGAAAGGATGACAGTGGTCATTTCGGATGACATATCCGCTACGACCGGCATAAGATCAGAGAGACTCAAACACCGTCACCACTGCTCAGAAACTCAAATAACGCTAAGCATAGTAGCCTGCATCATAAACAATGAAAAGCCAGATTGTTCAAGGATTCAGGTATTCTCCAACAGTACTTACGATCACAAATAAGGGCTTTCCTTTTGATCTAGATGCTGTGATTAGGTCGCTGAGACATTCTACTTATCGCGGATCTTTAGCCATAAAAAAACCTCGCCGCAGCGAGGTTTTCCGTCCACTGTCGTTAGCAGGAGAGTTCGTTGTCCAGTCGGTCGGAGATGGTCTTTTTAATCGCCAGACACACCTGGTGATAACTGTAGGCCGAATTATCCACCGGAATAATAAATGGCACGCCGCATTCGCCTACCTGTGCTAACAATTTACCGTCTCGGGCAGAGAGAGTAATCGCGACAGCGATAAAATGCGGTCGACCGTCACTGTGGCTCAGATCGGTGACAATACTGAAGGCCAAGTGCTGTTGGTGATCCAGTTGAGCGTCACTGAGTTTCATAAACTCAGCCTCCCCATTCTCTACCTCGCCGATAAAGGCAATTTTCGCCCTGTTCTCACCATGATAAACCAATGACTCGCGATACTCTTCGAGGATTTTTTGCGCCCCTTCCGTCAGGTCTGCAACTCTCTGTGAATATCTACGATCCACAAATTTCTGTTTTTCTACTAAGTCATCGTAAGTAATATTCATGGTGTTCTCCTCAATAGACCTGTCACTTGTAATCATAGTGTTAATTTCATAGTTTCCCAGCTGATAAGCACAAATGGCACTATTGTTACAAGTAATTAACATAAGCATTGCCTATCACATCGTCTATGAGACCAGACTTCGACCGGCTAGTGGGGGATCGATTGCAAAGAAAAGCAACCTGAGTACCTGACAATTATCTACCCAGGTTGTTAGGGATACATAGGCCACCTTGCCGTGGCACTGAACTTAGCTTAACAGCGAATAAAAAATGGCTGACAAGGCAATCAGCCCGAGCAGCACTACGAAGAGATTACTGAGATGGCCGCTGTATTTACGCATCGCCGGGACTCTCTGAATCGCGTACATCGGCATCAAAAACAAAATTACTGCAATCACCGGGCCACCCAAAGTTTCGATCATGGTCAGGATCCCCGGGTTAAGGGTCGCTACTGCCCAGCTACTGACTAACATAAACACCGAGGTCAGCCTGTTCAGGCGTGCAGTGCTTACCTCCCGGCCACGGCTACGCAGGATGCTCTGCATGATCCCATTAAAACCTTCACGGGCTCCCAGATAGTGGCCGAGAAAGGACTTAGTGATCGCAATAATGGCAATCACCGGTGCCATCCATGCGATAAAAGCGGAGTTAAAGTGGTTAGCCAAATAAGAGAGAATCGAAATATTCTGTGCTTTGGCCGCCGCCAAGTCGGCGGGGGATAGGCAAAACACGCAGCTGAACACAAAAAACATGACTGTGACAACCATCATAATGTGAGCGCGGGATAAGATCCGGCCGCATTTTTTTTCCGCCTCATCGCCGTACTGCTGACGGACAGCCAAAGCAAAGGAGGAGATGATCGGCGAATGATTGAAGGAAAATACCATTACCGGGATCAGTAGCCACAGGGTCATTCCTAATCCCTGGCCGCTGCCAGTAGTGCCGCTCAGTGACAGGGTCTCAACGATGGCCCCATTCCAATGGGGGATCAGGGTTAAGGCCAACAACAGCAGTGCCGTGACAAATGGGAACACCAGAACACTCATCGCCCTGACAATCATCTGTTCTCCAAAACGGATCACGGTCATTAAGCCGAGGATCAATATCAGCGATAATAACGCCCGAGGAGGTGGGGTCAAAGAAAGCTGATGGATCATAAAACTTTCAACAGTATTGGTGATCGCCACCGCATACACTAGCAAGATGGGATAGATCGCAAAAAAGTAGAGTAAAGTGATCAATTTACCCGCCCCACGCCCAAAGTGTTCTTCCACCACTTCGGTAATATCGCCGCGAGCATTACTGCCTGATAAGACGAAACGGGTCAGTGCGCGATGCGCGTAATAGGTCATCGGCCAAGCGATCACCGCCATAATAAGCAGCGGGAGCAGTCCACCGACCCCGGCATTAATTGGCAGAAACAGTACACCTGCGCCTACAGCAGTGCCGTAAAGGCCAAGCATCCACAGGGTATCGGTCTTTCGCCATTGTTCGGGGGTTGCAGTAACGGGTAGTGGGCGAGGTTGGGTAGATTCCATCTATGACTTCTCCGGAGAATTTCTAGTCAAAAACATCATTAGGCTATCTTTTATTAATACAAAATTTCAACAATTTAATATCAATCGTTATTTTATATGGTTTTTCGAGGCAAAGAATACTGGTTGAAGCCAGATTTATCCGTGATCCCGATCGCGACTAGGGGATCATCATGCAGCTGTTAGCGCCGATCCCTGTCTGTTAGCGCAAAAATTCTGCAGAACCTATAAGTTCACGGTGCCACAGCTGTGCTCCCCCACACTCAGTACCCGCTGCCTTTTCACAGCAACCCTAAAAAACAGCTGTTATCTGTCGGTGAAACTGGTAAATTACTGGTTATATAACCAGTGTGAGTATAACCCTTATGTTTGTTGAATTAGTCTATGATAAGCGCAATGTTGAAGGCTTAGAAAATGCCCGCGAAATTATTCTCGAAGAGCTGGCCCGTCGGGTACATCGAATTTTCCCTGAGGCTGAAGTCCGGGTAAAACCGATGCAGGCAAACGGGCTGAACAGCGATGCCAGCAAAAACGACCGCGAAAAGCTGAATCGTATGCTAGAAGAGATGTTCGAAGAAGCCGATATGTGGCTGGTCAGCGACGTTTAATCTGCGCTAACCTGTTGTTGCTGTTCACGGGTCATAGTTTTGATTTCCCGTAATGCCACCGAACCAGTAAGCGCGATCGGCAGCAGGGTGCTGAAAAAACCGACCAATATATACAGCAGTGCGGCGATGCCGGCGCCGAGAATAAAGCCGGCAACCGAGGCCGCTGATTTACCTAAGCGCCCGCGTACATCGGCGGCAGGGTTTCTTAATAATGAGATAATATCAATGGTTAACTGAGTGACGTTACCTGTCATCATTGTGCTCGGACTGGTAGAGGAAAGTAGCAAGCGGCTAGCGGCGTTACGAATACCCATTGCCATAATGCCAAACATCCCCGTAATAAACACATGGACATCCCCTGCCCCATGAAACGGGGAATAGAGATAACCACTCAGGGTAAACAGCCCCAAAAATACCATCTCTGCGCACAATACGCCGGCCAATAATCCAGGGGTATAATTTTTTCGTGACTGAATAATTAGCGTTGCAATGGCAACCGTAAGCATAAACACTGGAATGGCAGCCAGTTTAGTAAAAATTCCCTCAATATTATCGGCCAGTGCCGCACCCGCTACCACTAGGTTGCCGGTTACATGCGCCGTGAATAATCCAAATAAAGCAATAAAACTGATCGTATCAATTGCGCCACCTGAGGCTGCCAAGATCGCTGGCTCACGATAATAGTCCCAGCGTTGCTCAATATTCAGATGGTTGTTTTGTGTCATGTTGCCTCCAGCTAAAAACAGAAAAGCCGAGGAACTGCCCCCTCGGCTTTCAGGATAACCGAAATTCGTTATTTACGGTCAATAGAGAACTTGCCTGGACCGGTTAATGCCAGAGCCAAGAAACCACCGGCAATGCTAACGTTTTTATAGAAGTTAATCATTGCCATATATTGCTCCATACCGGTCATGTGCCAATACTGATGCCCTATCAGGCCAGTAACCACTGTATAGATCGCCAGAATAATCGCTAGTGGACGGGTATAGAAGCCAAGGATAATCAAAATACCAAATACAAATTCGACGACTACCGCTATCACTGCAGCAACCGCCGGTAAAGGTGCACCGACTGAGGCCATATAGCCAATAGTGCCTTCAAAACCGGTCAGTTTTTCCCAACCAAAGATAACAAACAACAGCATTAACAGTACACGCACTAACAGCAGTAAACTATCGCGATACTTTTCTAATGACAGATATTGCATAGGATCACCCTCACCTTTTAAGTGCTTAGTTACCGGTACTTAGCGATGAACCGGTCTATAAGCATTTAGATTATTTATTATTTAATGACAATTTCCCAATTGCGGCACAGGCCGGTGAATCTATCAGTGTGATACCCTGATCCACTACGTGGCTTGTGCCACCCTCAGCAAATTCCACTTTGTTCCTCAACATCATATCCCGCTTGCATTACCACGAAAAGTCACGGTCAGGTCATGCAGGAAGTCTTGCTGCGGTATGGCGCTATAATACATCAACCTTATTGAGCATCAACTAGCTATACCTGTACTCACTGTCACGAATTAGTTGACAATTAAGGATAGAATTGCTGAATAAAGGAAAATATTTTGATAATAGTGATCACTGTTCCAATACCAGAAAAAACAATAAATAACTTTAAAAACAATTAGATATTTTTATTGCGTATAAGATAAAGTCATCCTTAGCCCTGACAATACGCGATTTTAGATAATAAACACCGTCGTTCAGTATTTTTGACGGTGATAAGCAAAAATTTGGGGTTAAAACTACGTTAAATCCGCTAAAGTCTTTATGGCAAGATGCTCAATGATATAATTGAGCAATGCGCGGATCACCGGACTGTGTTGGCGATGCTGCGGATAGAGGGCGTTAAGAGATAATCCAGGAGGAGTCACCGATGACAGCACTGGCATCAACCGACCTGCGGCGATCCCCTGTTCCATAATAAAGCGCGGTAACAGGGCCAACCCTAGCCCTGCCTCAGCAGCCTCACGGATCACCTCACCATTATTACTTAACACCGGTCCACTGACGGGGTACAAGCGAGCAGCTCCATCGACCTGTAAGGTCCATCCCTGCTGCCCTTCCCGTCCATATAACAGACAACGGTGCTCGGCTAACATCGAAGGATCCGTTGGCGTGCCGTACTGCTGCAGATAGCTGGGACTGGCACAGATCACCATCGGCAGCGTGCCCAACTGACGAGCGATCAAGCTGGAGTCTGCCAATACTCCAATCCGCAGGGCCATGTCAAAGCCTTCACCGATCAAATCAACGAAGCGATCGTTGGTCTCAATCTGCAAGGTAATATCCGGATTTTGCTGCTGAAATGCAGAGATCAACGACGCCACATGCCGCAGTCCAAAAGTATGCGGCAGACTGATTTTAAAGTTCCCCACCAACCTACTCTGACGCAGTGAAATTGCCTCTTCTGCCTGACGGACTTCATCCAGTATGCGGCTAGCATGTTGGAAGAAGACATGTCCAACGTCGGTAACCGACAGATTACGGGTATTGCGCACCAGTAACCGTGCCGATAACCGACTCTCTAACGTGGCCATGCGACGACTGACAAACTGTTTTGATAGCATTAAGCGCTCAGCGGCGGCGGTAAAACTACCGGTATTGACGATGGTGACAAATATGCGCATATCTTCGAGGGTCATAACTATTCTTCCGCTGGAGGGGATCATCGCCTGGCAGGCAGACACTGACCGGCAGTCTACCACCGATCACCATGGCGATGACCTAACTTTTAACTCACTGACTATTTGGATTTTTACAGTTATCTGTGCCGCTAGCACTGTGCTATGGTAACCCTCAATGCGAGACGAGGTCACCATGACAATTATTGATAATCATACCGGTCAGCCCATTGGTCAGCCGCTGCCACACTGGCACCCCTGCCCATTTCCCGAGCGTACCCTGCTCGACGGGCAGTATTGCAGACTGGAACCTCTGGATACCCTCCACCATGGCGCGGATCTTTGCCAAGCGCTATTACCGCCTGCCAGTCCCGTATCATTCTGGACCTATCTCACTGTTGGCCCCTTTGAGCATAACCAACCGTTACTGACTTTTTTGCAACAGGCCTCGGACAGCCGTGATCCGTTGCATTTCTGCGTGATTGATAAACAGAGTGGCAAAGCCCTAGGTAGCCTAGCCTTAATGCGCATCCAGCCCGCCCAAGGTACGATAGAAATAGGCCAGGTGATGTATTCCGTGCCAATGCAGCGTTCCGTGCTGGCGACAGAAGCGCACTATCTGCTGATGGAATACATTTTCAGTCTTGGTTATCGCCGTTGCGAATGGAAATGTGACAGTCTGAATGCTCCTTCACGGCGTGCCGCGTTACGCCTTGGATTTTCTTTCGAAGGGATATTTCGTCAGGCGATGGTCTACAAAGGCCGCTCCCGAGATACCGCGTGGTTTTCAGTGATCGATCATGAATGGCCACACCGTAAAAAGGCGTTTCAGCAGTGGCTTTCCGCGGCTAATTTTGACGCTCAGGGTCAGCAACGCCAGCCACTCTCATCAATGATCGTCGAAGATCCTGATGCCTAGAGGATCTCTACAAATGCCATTACCTCTGCCCACCGCTGAGGCTATCGCTCTGTGCTTGCCCTTAACGGTAACCGGTCAGCCGCCGCACAAGCCGCCTTTCCTCAGGGAGGGATATTACTGGCCTCTGGCACAAAGCCTCGCATCAGTCACCCTTGACCTCGAAGGTTATGATCGAGAATTGTTTACCGAACTTGGTATTCCCTGTCCGCAGGCTATCTATCACAGTACGGTCAAACGGCAGGCAGAATACCTCGCCAGTCGCTGGCTGGCGCGTGAGGTTTTCAGCCGCTACGGGATCCAGGATTTTATCCTAAGTAATGCCGCCAACCGGTCACCACAGTGGCCCGACGGATACACTGGTTCGCTGTCACACAGTGGCGGACAGATTTTCCTGCTCACCGATCCCCAGGGCCGATTATGCGGTAATGATGTCGAGCAGATAATGTCATCCACGGTCGCGGCTGAGATCACCCCACTGTTGGTCAGCCCTCAGGAACAGCAGTTATTGGCAGCACTGCCCGCAGCCCCCTGCCAGGTGGCCACTTTAGTCTTTACGTTAAAAGAGAGCTTATATAAGGCGCTGTGGCCGAGAGTACGCTGCGAGCTGGATTTCTTGCAAGCGGAAGTGGTGGCCATTGATTTTCAGCAGGGTAACGCCACCCTGCAACTGACAGAAACCCTTGATCGGCACTGGCAGGCCGGCGACAGCCTTCATTTTCGCTTCACACTCTGCGATAAAAGGGCATTCAGTTGGTCGGTCCTACCAAACGCCAGTTAACCTGCACAGCGGAAGGTCATGTTGTAACGATATTGCCCCGTTAACGGATGAGACCCGGCCTTCAGTGGCAGGATCCCGTGATAGCGCAAGCGTGATTTTCCGCCCCAGACCACCACGTCGCCATGCTCCAATAATACCCGGCTGACAGCCTCTTCTCGTTCAAAGCCGCCAAATAAAAATACCGCCGGCAGCCCCAGTGATACCGAGACAATCGGCTGACGCAAGTCTTTTTCTTCTTTATCCTGATGCAACGTCAGTTTGCTGTCGACAGCATAACGGTTCATCAAACAGGAATCTGGACGAAATGCGTGAAAGCCTGCACGGCTAGCCGCCTGGATAGCATACTCTTGTAGTGCTGGGTCCAAAGGCACCCGCTGCTGTGGAGTGCTTTCTGGATAGCCTCCCTGCAAACCGCTGTGGGTCATTGCCACCGACATCCGGTGGCCCCCTGGTGTAATGCGATGCTGGAACGGACGGCGCTGGTTCACCCGCACAATGTGCTCAAGCAAAAATTCGGCATCCTCACGGGCATAGCGCCGCAAGATCACGGCATCTTCCGCCAAGGGTTCCAACCAAGGAGATTCTCCGGCAAAAAGATCCAACATAGCCGCTGTTCCTATGCTTTATCCTGAGAAACCAGGAAAGATTTAAACAAAGGGGAAGACCAGGTTACAAATTTATTCCCCTCGCGGATGATTAGGAATACCGCTAGATGCTGTTTGATGGCCAGCGCTTTGGCTTTTTCGGTTCCCAACACCATCAGTCCGGTATCCCAACCATCGGCTTCCAGGGCTGTGGTCGCGATCACAGTGGCAGATGCCAACTTATGCTGGATCGGCTGGCCGGTGGCGGGATCAATAATGTGTGAGATCCGTTTACCGTCCAATTCATAATAGTTCCGATAATCGCCGGAAGTACTGATACCATGTCCCTGCAGATCCACCACTGCTTGGGCCGCATCCTGCTGGTCAGTTGGCTTCTGGATGGCGACCCGCCAAGAGCGCCCGTCGGCATTGTGGCCGCGCGACAGTAATGCACCCCCCACCGATACCAAGTAATTGGTCACCCCTTGGGACTCCATCAGTCGTGCCAGATGATCGGTGGCATATCCCTCACCCATGGTTGACAGATCAACATATAATCTCGGCAAATCTTTCTGTAAAGCCTGACCAGAAACGCTTTGGATCACCCGCAGATGCTGTAATCCGGTCATCGCTTTTGCCTGGGCAACCGCCTGGGCATCAGGGGTATGCTGTGGCGCTTTGACCGGACCAAAGCCCCACAGGTTTACCAACGGCCCGACAGTAATATCCATTGCGCCCCCAGTTTTCTGGCCAATGCGCAGTGCTAGGGTAACGATATCTGCCATCCCTTCACTGACTGGCCAAGGCTGCGTGCCTTGGTACTGGTTAAAACGGGATAGCGCGGAATCCGTTTTCCACGTCGACAGTTCCTGATCATCCTGCTGCAATTGTTGGCGAATGGCATTATCGAGTTGCGGAATACGCTCTGCCGGAACACCGGCTACACTCACTCGCCATACAGTGCCCATGGTCTTGCCCGACAGAACCTGTTCCTGTGAGGAAGGTGCATCATCACACCCGGTCAGCGCCAACACTCCCGCCAGTAGCATCGCACCAGAAAAAACATTCATTAAAAATACCCAAATAAAAGTGAAATCGGAGGGAGAAGTGTGCCACCGCCTGTTGCTCAGCGGTAAGGCGTCTCTGCACCAGATAGACGCAATATATTAACAAATTCGTGCTATAGGCTGTGAATATCTGTGCTTTTTGCTGGCATATTTCTTGCAGCTTACATTGAGTGTTCCGCGTTCAATGAGGTGAGCAGATGATAAAGCATCACAGTATTCTCGGTAAGCTTAACGTCGCGTTACAGGAATGGCTGTCCTTTGCGGTATTGACGCAGGCTGGCTCCGCCTTTGACGGCAACACCCATCAATTTTATCAGCAAGTGGCGAAGGATTTTACGCGTTACGGCGTGGAGAAGAGAAGAATGTAGCCTTAGGCTACATAGATTGTCAGGGGAAGGCACAACGCCTTCCCCTTTTTTTCACATTAGAACTGGTAGACCAGACCTAATGCCACCGTATTATCCGTGTTGATACCGGTATCCTGAGTGAATTGATTGTCTTTCATCAGATTGATCTGGTAGTCCACATAGGTCGACATGTTTTTATTGAAGTAGTAGGTCGCGCCCACATCAATGTATTTTTTCAGGTTCTGGCTACCGTACTTCTCAATATCGGTACCCCGTGAGGTCACGAACGCCAACGATGGGCGCAGACCGAAGTCGAATTGATACTGTGCCACCATCTCCAAGTTATCGGCTTTATCCGCGTAACCGTAGGCCGACGACGAAGAGCTACCAAAGCGGGTCGCGTTGTAAGAGCGAGTAAACATCGCCGCCAGATAGACTTTGTCATCATCATATTTCAGGCCACCAGTATAGGCAGTGGCACGACTGCCATTACCCAGAATGTGGTTGCCGTCACTGACATCATTATTTTGCTCAGTGGTACGCAGTGAGGAGAACATTGCGCCACCCAGTGAGAAGCCCTGACCCAGATCATAGGTCGCGCTCATCCCGTAGCCATCACCGTTCTGACTTAACACATCGCGACCGTTATTGGTTTCGCTGGCGCTGCCATTTTTGCCTTGATACTGTAAAGCAACACTCAAGCCGTCGATCAAGCCCCAGAAGTCGGTGTTACGATAAGTCAGCAAGCCGCTTGACCGCTGGAACATAAAGTTATCAGCACCGTAAGTATCGCCACCAAACTCCGGTAAAACGTCGGTCCAGCTAGCGATGTCATAAAGCACGCCGTAGTTACGGCCGTAATCCAGTGAGCCATCGTTATCAAAACGTAGACCAGCAAAGCCAACACGGGTATGGGTACCTGTCGTGCCGTCAGATTCCGGATTATTGGCAGCCACCTGGTACTCCCACTGGCCGTAGCCCATCAGTTGATCGGAGATTTGGGTCTGACCTTTGAAGCCGAAACGGACATAAGACTGATCGCCATCATTACCGTCGTTACCGGAGAAATAATGCAGGCCATCCACCCTACCGTACAGATCCAGCTTATTACCGCCTTTATTGTAGATCTCTGCGGCATTGGCGGTACCCGCCATCAGCACGGCTGGTACCAGTAAAGAAAGAACGCGTAGTTTCATGTTAACACCCTCAAATTGGGACCCTGACTAAAAAAAACGACTCAGGAAAAGTAAAAGTTTGTATATAACGTCATGTTGATTCAGGAAATATAAACTTATCCCCTTAAAACATCACTTAAGGCAGCAAAAAGTATCAATGAATGCCTTTTGAATAACAAAATGTAAGTCTATCGGAACTTTTCTCAATTTACCCCCTTCTTGTAATCCGCACACGGGGTTAAATCAACCTTAAAGCTCCCAGCATTGAGAATTAGGCACTATTTGCCAAAAAGACTATTCAGGTTATATGCCGAAATTTACCGCACTGAATGACAAATATTAACCATAACAACCCCCTATAATAAAACTGCTATCATCATTTATTTCATTATTATCTTCATTCACCCCGAATGAGTCTTATTTGAATTCCCTCCGGGTCTAGTGCCCGGTTTTTTTTTAATTCTTTCCCCACCACACTTCTGTTAATAAAATTTATTATTTTTCCTTGTTACTGAGTGAACCTCATCCCTTTTGGCCTACAGCCCGTACAGCTATCAGGGAAGCCCCACTCCGGTTGTCATCTCGACTATTTATAAGGACATCCTCTGCCAGTTATGCTGTAATGAGCGTACCCTTGGCAGGGTAATGTCGGGGGTCTCAGAAGTCGTACTGACAGTGAGCGGTCGTTGACCCAAATCTGCCACGACCCCTGCATCAGCATTCTCTCTAATTGCCTCAGGTTCACAGCATCTATGTCCGGAAAAAACAACCAGATACTCTCGAAGCCACTAATTAAGTTACTGATTATAATTAACTTAATGGTGGTAGTCCTTTTTTTGAGTGTCCTGTATGACAGTTTTACCGGTCAGGTCCGCCATCAGCAGGCACTGGTCGAAAATTTCGCTCACTCCATGAAGTTGCGTATCGATACATACCGCTTTGCCACTTGGCAGATTTATCAGGACCAATCTACCGGTAGCGATAACGACCCGACCAGCAATCCGTTGAGTGGGGAAAGTCGGCTACGCCCGGATGTCTATGCCCCAACCGGCGATGAAGATAAAACCCATGTGCTAATTTTTGGCTCCCATAACCAGGCGACCCTGAGCAATGCCAGCAGTGCGGCCGATTTTCTTGATACCCTGTGGGGGATTAAAACCAATATCTGGTCGATGTATTACTTGAATGGTCAAGATAACAGCCTGACCATGATCTCTACCCTGCCGCTGAAAGATATGATCAGTCGTTACAACGGGGAAAGCCTGACAGGGCTTATCTCAACCCGTCGGGCGGAGATGCTGCAACAAGCGAATACCCTCGATGAACGAGAAAGTTTTTCCGAGCTGCGTCACACTTCGGACAGCAGTGACTACTATTTTACCTTGCGCACCACCTTTAATCAGCCGGGTCACCTAGCGAATGTGCTGGCCTTTGATTTACCGGTCAACGATATGCTAACCGGTGGCCTACAACCCGAGCATCTTGCATTCCATGATACCGATGACAGCGGTTCAGTAGCTCCCGCCTCCGCGCGGTTCAACTTAGCAAATGCGTCTGTTGAGTTGGAGAAGGCAGTACCCTCTTCCTCGCTAGTGGTCAGCTATCAAGTGTCGATCATGATGCTTCTCAGCCAGTCGTTCTATGATTTCACTCTGTCTCTGAGCCTGTGTGTGTTATTACTGTTGCTGTCAGTGACGGCAGTAGTGCTGCTGCGCCGGACGGAAGTACCAGTGAAGAAAATTGACAATCCGGAAGTGGATTTATTAAGGCATTTGAACAAAGAGATGGTTGATAGCCTACCGGTGGGTTTTGTCATCTACGATTTCAGTGCCCACCGTGAAGTGGTAAGTAATGAAAAGGCGGCGTTACTGATCCCCCACCTGAACATGCAAAAGATAGTCACACTTTCTGAAGATGCCCAAGGGATGTTGCAGGTGACCATCAATAATGAGGTCTATGAAGTGAGTCACCAGCAGAGTCGCTGCTCACCGCAATACCGTTTCTTTATTATCCGTAATCAAGACCGTGAAATCCTGGTCAATAGAAAGCTGCAACATGCCCAACATGTGCTGGACCAGAACCACAAAATGCGCCGTCAATTAATGAGCAATATTGGCCGAGCTTTTCAGCAGCCGGTACAATCACTGCGCGATAAAATTGAACACTTTCTGGTGCAGTACCCCAACGCTGCGCTACAACCGTTGGCAGATTACAGCGATCATCTGCTACGTCTAACCGATAACATTCTGCTGCTCAATCAGTTGGAGAATGATAACTGGGCGGCAGAGGTCAGCAGCTTCAACCTGCAACAGATGCTAGATGAGATCGTGCTGGAATTATTGCCGTCGTTACAAACCCGCGGGATCGCGCTGCTCATCAATAACCTCCGTCCAGCTGATGAGTCACGTACCGGTGATGCGGGTATTTTACGTAGAATTCTTACCACTTTACTCTGGTATGCCTTCGGAACCACCCGTTGGGGAAAAATTTCTGTCCGAATCAGTGCAAGCCCGGAACAAACTGATCGACTATTGATAAATATTGTAGATACTGGTCAGGGTCTGAATAAGACAGAACTGGAAAATGCCGATTTTCCGTTCAGCGGAGAGGTCACTGCCCATAACGGTGAAAAATCGAACAGTACTGACCTGTTCTTCTGTCGCCGGTTCTCTCAAGCTCTAGGGGGAAGTGCTGAAATTGTCACTAAGCCGGGCCTTGGGACTCAGTACAGCTTGGCGCTCACACTGCCGGTACAGACGCAGGACGCTCCCCAAGATGAAAAAATTTTGGACGGTATTACCGTTTTACTGGACGTCGTGGTCGATGATATTTATAAAATCATTAGCCGACAGTTGGAGTACTGGGGGGCAAAATGTGTCATTGCTGACGATCGCGTGTCCGGGCAGGAGTACGACTTCTTGGTCACCGATGTGCCGGCCAGGTTGACCGGCTGGGCAGTGCTGGTGACTGGAAATGAGGCGGGCTATTCCGCAATCAACCCACACCAGTACCGGGCGAACTACAACCTGAACCAAGCATTTCTTGACGCGTTGCTTTCACTGATTGAGAAACAACTGACCGAGGATGGCGCGGAAGACTCTCCTGATAATACTGGGCATCATGCACTCAGTGAACCCGGCTATTATCAGATCTTTAAGGATACTGTGCCGGATGATGTGCATAAATTGTATGTTGAGCTTGCTGACAATGACTACGCCGCACTCGCGCTGACTGCTCACCGGCTGAAAGGGGTCTTTGCTATGCTGGGCCTTGAGACAGGTAAAACACAATGTGAACAGTTGGAGCACTACATCAAGCAGTGCGATGATTTAAACATTAAACAGGCTGCCAGTGACATTGACGCGTATGTCAACCAACTGCTGCAGCAGGGTAAATAAAAAGATGAATAACTTGAATGTAATTATTGCCGATGATCACCCGATTGTTTTGTTCGGGATCCGTAAATCTCTGGAACAGATTGACTGGGTAAATGTTGTCGGGGAATTTGAAGACTCTACTTCATTAATCAATAACTTAGCAAAACTTGAGGCCAACGTACTGATTACTGATCTGTCGATGCCTGGTGACAAGTACGGTGATGGCATCACCTTGATCAAGTACATTAAACGTCACTACCCTGACCTATCGATCATCGTACTGACCATGAACAACAATCCAGCTATTTTAAGCTCAGTGTTGGATCTGGATATCGAAGGCATTGTGCTGAAACAGGGCGCGCCGGCCGATTTACCGAAAGCGCTAGCTGCCTTGCAGAAAGGCAAAAAATATACCCCAGAGTCTGTATCTAAACTGCTGGAAAAAATCAGTGCTGGTGGTTATGGAGACAAACGCCTGTCACCTAAAGAGAGCGAAGTTCTGCGCCTGTTCTCCGAAGGTTTCTTGGTGACAGAGATTGCCCGTAAGCTGAACCGCAGCATCAAAACCATCAGCAGCCAGAAGAAATCAGCCATGATGAAATTGGGGGTTGATAATGATATTGCCCTACTCAACTACCTCTCTTCGGTCAGCAACAGCCTGCCGAAAGAGTAATTAGCAGTCTTAATGATCCCCTCTACAGTGAGGGGATTTTTTATGCTTGCTGTTCTGCTCGCTGGTGGCGTATACGTTCCGCATACCCTGACAGGGTAGCGTTCAGTTCTTGCAAAGTGACCGGTTTCGACAGACAGTCATCCATTCCGGCAGAAAGACAACGCTGTTTTTCATCCGCCAACGCATTCGCAGTGATACCAATCACTGGCCGCTGCCAACCTGACTCTCTCAGCATTTCGGTTAACAGATAACCGTCCATATTCGGCATATTCACGTCGGTCAGCAGGATATCTGCTGGCACGCGCTGCAGCACTGACAGTGCATCGACTCCGTCTTGCGCGGTTTTGACCTGATAATTTAAGGTATGCAGTTGTCCTGACAATAGCATGCGGTTAATCGGGTGATCATCTACCACTAGGATCAGGATGTCATCATTGCAAACTGCCATCTGCTTATCTTCGCTCAACGCGACTTCTTGCTTAGTATCATAGGCTGGCCGATAGATCCGACGGATCAGGTCGGGCAGCTCATAAGGCATCGATGGCGTAGTGACCCACAGACCCGGCTGAATTTGCATCGGAAAGTCAGTATGTTCATTGCTGAAACAGATCTGTGCCCGGCACGGCCACTCCCCGCGTTCTAACTCATCGCTGATAAAGATATCGTCTGCGGTTAATTGTACCGGGTCGGTAAATACTGCCACCGACAAGGCCTGTAGATAACGAGTGATGTACTGGCTGAACAAACTATTTTTTAGAGCGACACAGACCCGACGTCCTTCGAGATCGGTGTCAGGGTATTGCCACTCACCGTGATAAACCGGCACCCTTACGCAAAATTCACTGCCCATGCCAGGTTCAGAGTCTACGGAGATATCACCGTCCATCATACTGACCAGTTTTTCACAAATCGCTAGCCCCAACCCAGTTCCTTGGAAATTACGCTGAATGCCAGTACCTGCTTGGAAGAAAGGATCAAACAGCCGTAGCAAATCACGTGGAGGAATGCCGACGCCGGTATCCCTCACCGAACAGATGAGATAGCCTTGCTGTTGTGATAAGTGCAAGACAATACCGCCGGTATGGGTAAATTTAATAGCGTTATTCAATAAGTTCGAGATCACCTGTTGTAGACGCATCGAGTCGGCAAATAATGATGAGGGCACATCCTGCTCGATCAGGCAGTAGAGCGTTAGCCGTTTTTTAACCACCAGCGATAGATAGTTGGAAATAATATGCCCCAACATCTCCTGCGGGTTGAACTGTACAGGTTCAATCTTCAACTGCTCTGACTCAATTTTCGAGAAATCGAGAATATCATTGATGATTTTTAGCAGTAGATCAGAGGAGTTATTCATGGCGCTGACCAGCGCTTCGGTATTTTTTGGCAGTTCGCGAGTTTTTAGCAGATCCAAGTTACCGATGATCCCGTACAGCGGGGTTCTCAGTTCATGGCTGACGGTCGCCAGGAACATGGATTTAGACTGGCTGGCCTGTTCGGCAGAATCCGCCATCTCCTGTAGCGAGTGCTCCATTTTGATGCGACTGCTGACGTCTACCAGCACGCAGATCGCCACATCCTCGTTACGGTAACGACTGTGGACAAAGCTGATTTGCAGGTTGGTGTTAGATCCGGTCAGCACATCAACAAAATTGACTTGCTGACCACTAATAATCTCTGTCAGTCGGATTTTGTCTTCCGGCGTTAACAGGTTGAGGTAGTTGTGCGCCAGTTCATTACTCAATACGTTGCTGCCGTCACTGGTCCTGAGGATACAGATCCCCACCGGAGCCGACGCCACAATCTTACGGTTAAACTGCTCATGCTCTTCGAGACGGGTCGCATTCTCCTCTGCCGGATAGAGCATCCGCCGCTCAAAGGTAATCGCCAGTGCCATCAGCAACAGCGCACTAAAAATGTTCAATAGCACGGCATTGATGATCATCAATTTCATTTGATTGAACAGCAATTCCGTCGACAGCGAATAGACAATGCTGAATGGGCAGGACGGTAGCGAACGTTTCAGTACCAGCTCACGGTAGCCATAGCTGTAACCAAACCACACCTTGTCATCCGGTAACCAGTCTAGGCTATGGCTGCTAACATCCGGGTTGTTAGATAGCAACACCTGATTATCATCATTGATCAGCGAGGTAGAGACCGGCACACTGCCAGGCATTACCAGTTCATCAAGACGCAAGTTTTGTTCAAAACTGAGTAGCGCCACCGGCTGATTGCCGGCATACACCGGCATCATCATATAGAAAGCACCAACACCCGGCTGACTGCCCGGTTCTATCCAGTAGACCGGATTGCGCTGGTCACTAGGGCTACTGTTCTGCACGCTCAATACGTTCTCTTGTAAGGAGCGCAAGCTGTAATCCGTATTGACATCACTGGTGGAAAACGAAAAGGTCGCCAGACAGTTACTGCCATTATTCAGCAGGAAAATGCGGCTCATCTCATAGGAGGAGACATACTGACTTTCCCAGTAATGGATAAAACCGCCCAAGGTCGATAAGGTCGAGCGCCACTGCGGATTGATGGTGCTACAGTCGCCATCATTAAACAGCGGCGTATACTGTGGCGAATAATCTTTGTTGCCGCTGCTGAGAGTAAAGGTGTTTTCTGTGGTGGTGTTATTCAGTTGTCCTTCGGTAATGTATTTCAGCTCGCGCATCGCTTCGTTGGAATGCGCCACATACCAGGCCGCCTGACTGAAGTTCCCCGACAACTGCTCACGGATATCTGACTCTTTCTCATGCAACACATTCAGCAGATAAAATGCCGTCAGTAGACCACCCAGCAGCCACAGCAATAATGCCAGCACTCGGAATAGGTAGCGGGAGACACGTAATGTGGTGTGGAAGGAGACAAGATATTTCAAAGGATACTCACTGCAGGAAGCCCAGGAACATCTGAGGAGAGACAGCGCTGCCCTGCCCTCAGTCTGAAAAGGTTGGTCATCATTAACCTGATAAGATTATCACATAGCCATGTATTTTAAAGCGGCATACTGCCCTGACAAAAAAGGCACCGCAGTACGGTGCCTTTTGTCTTAGGGTGCTTGCTAACGATTACTCGTCATCCGCGGCAGATTCATCGTCGTTTTCTGGTTCGACGATGATCTCGTCTTCCCCTTCAGCGACAGTACCGTCGATGGCATCAAGTTCATCTTCGCTGACCGGCTCGGCCACACGTTGCAGACCCACCACATTCTCATCCTCTGCGGTACGGATCAGGATGACCCCCTGAGTGTTACGGCCAACGATGCTGACCTCAGACACACGGGTACGCACTAAGGTGCCAGCATCGGTGATCATCATAATCTGATCACTGTCGACCACTTGTACTGCACCGATAACCGGACCGTTACGATCCGTGACTTTGATCGAGATAACCCCTTGAGTCGCACGGGACTTGGTCGGGTACTCTTTATTGTCAGTACGTTTACCGTAGCCGTTCTGCGTCACGGTCAGGATCGCCCCGTCTTCACGAGGAATGATCAACGACACCACACGGTCGTTCTCTGCCAGACGGATACCGCGGACACCGGAGGCCGTACGGCCCATCGGACGCACCGCTTGCTCGGAGAAACGCACCACTTTACCGGCTTGCGAGAACAGCATCGCTTCATCGTTACCATCGGTCAGAGCCACACCGATCAGTTCGTCATCATCACGCAGATTGACCGCAATAATACCGGCGCTGCGCGGACGGCTGAACTCGGTCAGGGCCGTTTTCTTGACCGTACCGCTGGCGGTCGCCATAAAGATATTCAGTCCTTCCGCGTACTCACGTACCGGCAGGATCGCCGTAATACGTTCGTTGGCTTCCAGTGGCAGTAGGTTGACGATCGGTCGGCCACGAGAACCACGGCTGGCTTCCGGTAACTGATAGACCTTCATCCAGTAGAGACGGCCACGGCTTGAGAAGCACAGGATGGTATCATGGGTGTTAGCCACCAGCAGGCGATCGATAAAGTCTTCTTCTTTAATACGGGCAGCAGATTTACCTTTACCGCCACGGCGTTGAGCTTCGTAATCCGTCAGTGGCTGGTATTTCACATAGCCCTGATGAGACAAGGTCACGACAACATCTTCTTGGTTGAT
>NZ_ATMI01000022.1 GCF_000439375.1 Tatumella saanichensis | reverse complement strand
ACCTGACCCCATGCCGAACTCAGAAGTGAAACGCCGTAGCGCCGATGGTAGTGTGGGGTCTCCCCATGCGAGAGTAGGGAACTGCCAGGCATCCAATTAAGACCCTAGGGTCGTGACTTTCACCGTGACACGTGAAAGGTGATATACCTGAATTCAGACGTTTTCTGAAATCAGTACAGAATCGGTGGAGCGGTAGTTCAGTTGGTTAGAATACCTGCCTGTCACGCAGGGGGTCGCGGGTTCGAGTCCCGTCCGTTCCGCCACCCTATTTAGGGGCGTAGTTCAATTGGTAGAGCACCGGTCTCCAAAACCGGGTGTTGGGGGTTCGAGTCCCTCCGCCCCTGCCAGAAAAAAAGGATCCTTTGCTTAGCAAAGGATTTTTTTTGCCTGAAAAACGCCCGATACCAGACCCGGCGTACGCCGGGCCGTGTTCTCTGTAATAAATACTCCTGTTTTTTTCGCTTTTCCCCTCAGCGGGTGATTACCGGAACCTTAAGTAGCTGTTTTAAGGCTGCCTGCTGGTCGCTATTCTGTAACCAGACGGCATACAATGGCCGTATCACGGCCGGGGTT
Source organism: Tatumella saanichensis (assembly GCF_000439375.1). Taxonomy (GTDB): domain Bacteria; phylum Pseudomonadota; class Gammaproteobacteria; order Enterobacterales; family Enterobacteriaceae; genus Tatumella; species Tatumella saanichensis. Next base: position 23,229 of record NZ_ATMI01000022.1, on the reverse strand, counting down.
TCACTGACTGTAATAAGATCTTTATACAAGGTCTGCCAGTATTCAGGTAAAAAGGCACAGGAATCGGTAGTATGCAACAGATCTCTGGCGATATGGGCAGAGGTAGTCGTGAGCACCGGTGATTCTTCAGCGGATAAATAAAGCTCATGCTGATGAAAATCGGCCCCCCATTCCAGCTTAATGTACTGATAACGATCCTTTTTCTCAGATTCTCGTGAGCGAAACAGTGCCAGAGAGATATGCCCTATCTGCTGACTGGACAGTTCATCCATCTTCGGTGCTTCCGTGGTGATTAACACATCCAATTGTCTTTCATGGATTTGTTTGACCAGCAGGTGTCGTTGTGCGACTCTTGCCTCAATATGCAGGTTTTCCCGGTTCTGATAGAGGCTTTTCAGCCATGGGGTGAGGTAGGCCTCCCACAGTGCGGTGCTGGCTCCAATGGTCAGTTCATGCTGTTGCTGGGACAATGAGACTTCTTTTTTGGCGGTCAGCCAGGTACTCATCAGTGTTTCTGCATAGGGCAATAGGCGTTCACCAGCAGACGTTAAACGAATATTATTACGGTGCCGGGTAAATAAGCTAACACCCAGCTGATTCTCAAGCTGCCGGATGCGAAAACTGACCGCTGATTGCGTCAGGTAGAGCGCTTCGGCTGCACGGCCGAAATGGCGTGTTCTGCTGACTTCCAGGAACGTTTTCAGCAATTCGGTATCCATCACTACATCTCCAAAATTATTAATCGATAAGATTAAAATCTTTTGTTTTACACTTTGTCAAGCCTAACTAATACTCCGCGCCATAAATCACACGACCATTAAAGAGTTAGGAGCGTGTAAAATGTCGGATAGCTTTACCACAACCAATCGCTTTTTTGATAATAAAAACTACCCGCGAGGGTTTTCACGCCACGGTGATTTTACGATTAAGGAAGCACAGCTACTTGAACGCCATGGTGTCGCGTTTAATGACTTGGATCTAGCCAGACGTGAACCGGTAACCGAAGAAGAAACCCGCTTCGTTGACGTGTGTCGTGGACTGCGTGCACCAGAAACTGAAGCAGAGCGTGTCTGGTCAAAATATATGTCCAGGATCAAACGTCCTAAACGTTTTCACACCCTGTCTGGTGGCAAGCCACAGATGGATACTGTTGAAGAGTTTAATGACAGCGATGATTAATTAAGTAAGGAGCCTGCGGGCTCCTTTCCTGTCTCTGGCGCTAAGCACGTTCTAGCCGTCACGTGGATACCTCTACGTCCTCTTGCACGCCCTCCTTACCGTTGCAGCCGCTGTATCAGCCTCTCCATAGCACGGTAACCGACTGCCTCCTGCAGGTGCCTGCGTCCAATGGCCTCACAAGACTCCAGATCCGCCAGAGTTCTAGCAACTTTAAGTATGCGCTGCCATGCCCTAATGGATAACCCCAACTGATGTAATACCTCCTCAAGCCAGCGAGCATCGCTGCTGGTAAGCGAGCAGTACTTTCTGACCTGCTGAGTATTCATCAATGCATTCACCTTTCCGCTACGCGCCAGTTGTCGCTCACGACCGGCAATCACTCGCAGACGAACGGCCTCGCTGTTTTCGGTTGCAGTTAACGGCTGGCTGAGCGTTCCCGGGGGCAGTAAGGGTACTTCCAGAGAGAGATCAAAGCGATCAAGGAACGGCCCAGAGAGGCGATTTAGATATCGTAGTATCTGGCTGTCTGGCTGACGTTGATTGGCTCCCTGATAGTGCCCAGTCGGTGCTGGATTCATGGCTGCCAGCAGTTGGAAACGTGCCGGGTAGGTGATTTTTACTCGAGCTCGAGAAATCATGATCTCACCGGATTCTAGGGGCTGACGGAGTGCATCTAGAGTCTTACGGCCGAACTCCGGCAGTTCATCCAGAAATAGGACACCGTTATGAGACAGCGAAATCTCTCCGGGCTGGGGGATAGCGCCACCTCCGACTAAAGCCGCCAGTGAGGCACTGTGATGAGGAGAGCGGAAAGGACGCTGATAGCAGAGTGCACTGACCGGCTTTTCTTTACTGAGACTGTTTAAAGCCGTGCATTCCAGCGCCTCTTGTTCACTGAGTGGTGGCAGTAAGCCGGGTAAGCGCGACGCTAACATCGTCTTGCCAGTCCCTGGGGGGCCGATGAATAACAAGTTGTGCCCACCTGTTGCGGCGACTTCAAGAGCTCGCTTTGCCTGTTGCTGACCGATAACTTCCTGTAGGTCCGGGATAGTGGCGATGTTTGTCGCTGGTGTACAGACCGCCTCTTGCAGCATGCACTTATCATGCAAAAAGTGACAGACCTGCAGCAGGTCTGTAGCGATAAACGTCACGGTTTCCGTGACCAGTCCGGCTTCTTGGCCGTTAGCCGCTGGGATCACCATGCGGCGTGACTGACTACGGGCTGCCATCACTGCCGGAATCGCCCCCCTGACGGCCGCGGTGCTGCCGTTTAATGCAAGCTCTCCGAGGAACTCCAATCCGTCGAGGAGGCGGCCAGGGATTTGTCCTGATGCAGCCAAAATAGCGATGGCGATAGGCAGATCATAGCGGCCGCCTTCCTTAGGCATATCCGCCGGAGCCAAACTAACGGTGATCCGGCGGGCTGGGAAGGTAAAACCACTGTTGATAATGGCGCTGCGCACCCGTTCGCGGGCGTCTTTGACGGTGGCCTCGGGCAACCCGACCAAGTTCAACGTGGGCAGTCCGCGGCTCAAATGGACTTCAACCGTGACAGAGGGCGCATCGATACCAATAATTGCCCGCGTCATTACTCTGGCGTATGACATGTCATACCTCCCTAAAAAGGACAGACTAGCGGTTTGAACTTTGCTGCGGGGTGAATCTTTATCCACGTTGTGCCACAGGCCGCGGGATTTAAATCATGATGACACTGGCAGATATTTTTTTGCGAGCTGTGGCAGGAGGTGGTGCTTATTGAAAATCACCCATGAAACCGGTTTCTAATATAATTAATACTTATCAATGATTTGCTTTAGTGGGACGTCGGTAGCCGAAAAATAATTTAAAAAATAAGTTGTCACTACCCATAAATTCGTGATACCTCTTTATGCATTAAAATGAATACAGCGTGATTAAAACTGATATGAAAGCCGTTCTCCGAGTGATTAGCCTGATTGTGATTAGCGTGGTGGTGATTATTCTACCATCGTGCGGGGCTGCACTCGGAGAAAGAAAGGCTTAGAAAATCAGGCCTTAATCCAAAGAGAACCCCCGCACCGACAGGTCCGGGGGTTTTTTTTTGGACCACGCAGAGCAGGGTATTTTCAAAAAATGACATCGACGTGACCGGACAGCACTCGGTGAAATCAAAAAATAAGAAGCACAGGTGAATAAAAATGACCGGAGCACAGTGGGTAGTTCAGGCTTTAAGGCAACAGGGCATTAAGACGGTATTCGGATATCCCGGTGGCGCGATTATGCCGGTTTACGATGCACTCTATGACGGCGGAGTAGAGCATTTGCTGTGCCGCCATGAGCAAGGGGCTGTTATGGCGGCGATTGGCTATGCTCGGGCTACGGGTCAAACCGGAGTCTGTATTGCAACCTCTGGTCCAGGTGCCACTAACCTGATCACCGGACTGGCGGATGCAATGATGGACTCCGTGCCGGTGGTGGCGATCACCGGGCAAGTTTCTCGTGCAGTGATCGGCACCGATGCATTTCAAGAGATCGATGTATTGGGCTTATCGCTGGCCTGTACCAAGCACAGTTTTATGGTGCAGTCCGCTGAAGAGTTACCGGCAGTAATGGCTGAAGCCTTTGCAATTGCTCAGTCCGGTCGCCCGGGCCCGGTTCTGGTGGATATTCCTAAAGATATCCAACTGGGTGAGGCCGACTTCTGTGCTGCCGAGGCCTCCGTGGGATCGCCGGACGTCTCAGCGGAACAAGATATTGCCCAGGCGCTGACGTTACTACGCCAAGCCAAAAAACCGATGGCTTATATCGGTGGCGGTGTCGGGATGGCGGGTGCAGTGGCTGAATTACGCCAGTTTCTGGCGGTAACGGCGATACCTTCGGTCTGTACCCTGAAAGGGTTGGGCTGTGTGGAGGCCTCTCAGGACACCTATCTGGGTATGCTGGGCATGCACGGCAGTAAAGCGGCGAACTTGGCGGTTCAAGAATGCGATTTACTGATCGCTATCGGTGCGCGTTTTGATGATAGGGTCACCGGCAAGCTGGATACCTTCGCGCCGGATGCTGCGGTGATCCATCTGGATATCGACCCAGCGGAGTTCAATAAATTACGCCGTGCCCATGTCTCCTTACAGGGAGAGCTGAGGCAGACGCTGACGGCACTGAGTCAGCCCTTGGCGATCAGCGACTGGTGTAGCACGGTAACTGCAATGAAACGTGATTATGCCTGTCGCTATGACCATCCTGGTGATGCCCTGTATGCCCCCGCTCTACTGAAAGCCCTCTCTGATAAGAAACCTGAACAGACCATTGTCACGACCGATGTTGGCCAGCACCAGATGTGGACAGCGCAACATATGGACTTTACTGCACCTGAACGCTTTATTACCTCCAGTGGCCTGGGGACCATGGGCTTTGGTTTACCGGCGGCCATCGGCGCACAGGTCGCTTGTCCAGACCATACGGTGATCTGTGTGTCCGGGGACGGTTCTGTGATGATGAATATCCAAGAGCTGGGCACCATCAAACGGAAAAATCTGCCGGTAAAAATCTTACTGCTGGATAACCAGCGCCTGGGCATGGTACGTCAATGGCAGCAACTATTTTTCGAAGAGCGCTACAGCGAAACGTTGCTGACCGATAATCCTGACTTTCTGATGTTGGCCGCCGCGTTTGGTATCCCCGGCCAGAGTATCAGTCGTAAAGATCAGCTTGATGATGCCTTGGAGACGCTGCTCAACAGTGAAGGAGCTTACTTCCTGCATGTGGCAATTGATGAAGCGGAAAATGTCTGGCCGTTGGTACCGCCGGGTGCCAGTAATAACAATATGATGGAGGAGACCCGATGAATCAGCACCAGTTATCTGTCGAGGCGCAGTTTCGCCCAGAAGTGTTAGAACGTATCTTACGGGTCGTCCGTCATCGTGGTTTCCGCATCATGGCCATGACAATGGCCGAGGGAGCAGACGCCGAGAAGATCAATATCGAAATGACAGTTGCCAGCCAGCGTCCTGTCGGGCTACTGTCAGTGCAATTAGCCAAACTGACGGATATTACACACGTTCAGGTGCACTAAAAAAATACACAACACATCATGCCAAAGGCGTAAAGGACAAACACAATGAGCACTAAAAAAGCAGAGCTGATCTGGTTCAACGGTGAAATGGTTAAGTGGGAAGAGGCTAAAGTGAGCGTCATGTCTCACGCTCTGCACTACGGTACCTCTGTATTCGAAGGTATCCGTTGCTACAACTCCCACAAAGGGCCGGTGGTGTTCCGTCACCGTGAACATATGCAGCGTCTGCGTGACTCCGCCAAAATCTACCGTTTCCCGGTCTCTCAGAGCGTGGATGAACTGATGGAAGCCTGCCGCGAAGTGCTGCGGGTGAATAAGCTGGAAAGTGCCTATATTCGGCCACTGGTCTTTGTCGGGGATGTCGGACTGGGCGTTAACCCGCCAGACGGTTACAACACCGATGTGATCATTGCCGCCTTCCCATGGGGTGCTTATCTGGGCGCGGAGGCACTAGAGCAGGGGATCGATGCAATGGTTTCTTCCTGGAACCGTGTTGCGGCCAACACGATCCCAACCGGTGCTAAAGCGGGTGGTAACTACCTCTCCTCCCTGTTAGTCGGCAGCGAAGCGCGCCGCCATGGTTATCAGGAAGGGATCGCGCTGGATGTGAACGGGTATCTGTCAGAGGGTGCGGGTGAAAACCTGTTTGAAGTGAAAGACGGCATTCTGTTTACTCCTCCGTTCACCTCTTCGGCGCTGCCGGGGATCACCCGTGATGCCATTATTACTCTGGCGAAAGATCTGGGTATTGAAGTGCGTGAGCAGACACTGTCTCGTGAGTCCTTATATCTGGCTGATGAAGTCTTTATGTCGGGGACTGCCGCTGAAATTACTCCGGTTCGCAGCGTAGATGGGATTCAGGTCGGGGAAGGCCGTCGTGGGCCAGTGACTAAACGTATTCAGGACGCGTTTTTTGGCCTGTTTACTGGTGAAACAGAAGACAAATGGGGCTGGCTGGACCAGGTTAACCCATAACAACCCCCTGATTTGCGCGGACCTCGGGTCCGCGGTTTTTTTTGACCGACTGGAGTAAACAGAGTATGCCTAAGTATCGTTCCGCCACCACCACCCATGGCCGTAATATGGCCGGAGCCCGCGCCCTGTGGCGTGCGACCGGAATGACAGACGATGATTTCGGAAAGCCTATCATTGCCGTCGTTAACTCATTCACGCAATTTGTTCCCGGCCACGTTCACCTGCGCGATCTCGGGAAGCTGGTGGCAGAACAGATTGAAGCATCTGGTGGTGTGGCAAAAGAATTCAATACCATCGCTGTCGATGATGGCATTGCGATGGGCCACGGCGGTATGCTGTATTCCCTGCCGTCCCGCGAACTGATTGCCGATTCTGTCGAATATATGGTGAATGCACACTGTGCCGATGCCATGGTGTGTATTTCCAACTGCGATAAAATCACCCCGGGAATGCTGATGGCATCATTACGCCTGAATATTCCGGTGATTTTTGTTTCCGGTGGTCCAATGGAAGCCGGTAAGACCAAACTTTCTGACCAGATCATCAAACTGGATCTGGTGGATGCCATGATCCAAGGGGCAAACCCGAACGTCAGTGATGCCGACAGCGAACAGATCGAACGTTCTGCCTGCCCGACCTGTGGCTCCTGTTCTGGGATGTTCACTGCCAACTCGATGAACTGTTTGACCGAAGCGCTGGGCCTGTCTCAGCCGGGTAACGGCTCTCTGCTCGCCACCCACGCCGATCGTGAAAAGCTGTTTATTAATGCCGGTAAGCGTATCGTGGGTCTGACCAAACGTTACTACGAGCAGGATGATGCCTCGGTATTGCCACGCAACATCGCCAGCAAGGCGGCATTTGAAAATGCCATGACGCTGGATATCGCGATGGGCGGTTCCACCAATACCGTGCTGCACCTGTTGGCTGCCGCACAGGAAGGGGAAATTGACTTCGATATCTCCGATATCGACCGTCTATCACGCCAAGTTCCGCACCTGTGTAAAGTGGCACCAAGCACCCAGAAATATCATATGGAAGATGTTCACCGTGCTGGTGGCGTACTCGGTATTCTCGGCGAGCTGGATCGAGCCGGGCTGCTGGACACCTCAGTGCCGAATATCCTCGGGACGACCCTGCGCGAAACCCTCGATCAGTACGACATTATGCTGACCGGTGATGAAGAGGTGAAAGAGATGTTCCGCGCGGGCCCTGCGGGCATCCGTACCACCAAAGCTTTTTCGCAGAATTGCCGTTGGGATACCTTGGATGATGACCGTGAGCAGGGATGTATCCGTTCCCGTGAGCACGCCTTCTCACAAGATGGTGGTCTGGCAGTACTGTATGGCAACATCGCGCTGGATGGCTGTATCGTGAAAACCGCCGGCGTTGATGAAGAGAGCCTGACCTTCCGTGGACCGGCGAAAGTCTACGAGAGCCAGGATGATGCGGTTGAAGCGATCCTTGGCGGTAAAGTGGTGGCCGGTGATGTCGTGGTGATCCGCTACGAAGGTCCAAAAGGCGGTCCGGGAATGCAGGAAATGCTCTACCCGACCACCTACCTGAAATCGATGGGCCTTGGTAAAAGCTGTGCGCTGATCACCGATGGACGTTTCTCTGGCGGCACTTCCGGCCTGTCTATCGGCCACGCGTCGCCAGAAGCGGCGAATGGGGGGCTGATTGCCCTGGTTAACAATGGCGATATTATTGATATCAATATCCCACAACGTAGCATCCGTCTGGATATCGACGAGGCTGAAATGAAAGCGCGCCGTGAGGCAGAAGAAGCCCGTGGTGATGCCGCCTATACGCCGAAATCCCGTCAGCGTGAAGTCTCTTTTGCGCTGCGTGCTTACGCCTCACTAGCGACCAGTGCCGATAAAGGCGCCGTCCGTGACAAGAGTAAGCTCGGGGGCTGATCAGCATGGCAGTAGCAAAACCTCTTTCCTCCGCACCTACTGGTGCGGAGTATCTCCATGCGGCATTACGTTCTCCCGTTTACGAGGTGACTCAGGTCACCCCATTGCAGAAAATGGAAAAACTGTCTGCGCGTCTGGGTAACACCCTGTTAGTCAAACGTGAGGATCGCCAGCCGGTACATAGTTTTAAACTGCGCGGTGCTTACACCATGATTGCCGGGCTGTCTGAACAACAGCGCACCCAGGGCGTGGTAACTGCCTCTGCGGGTAATCATGCGCAGGGGGTCGCCCTGTCCGCCAGCCGTCAGGGAATTAAATCGCTGATTGTGATGCCGGTGGCCACCGCGGATATCAAGGTCGATGCGGTACGGGCATTTGGTGGCGAGGCACTGTTGCACGGGGCTAATTTCGACGAGGCGAAAGCCAAAGCTATCGAACTGTCACAACAACATGGCTATACCTTTGTTCCACCGTTTGACCATCCGGCCGTGATTGCCGGTCAGGCCACCTTAGCGCTGGAGCTGCTGCAACAGGATGCCCACCTTGACCGTATTTTTGTTCCCGTCGGGGGAGGCGGTCTGGCTGCTGGGGTGGCAGTACTGATCAAACAGCTGATGCCGGAAATCAAAGTGATTGCGGTGGAAGCCGAAGATTCGGCGTGCCTGAAAGCGGCTCTGGATGCTGGCCATCCGGTAGACTTGCCGCGGGTAGGACTGTTTGCTGAAGGTGTGGCGGTGAAGCGGATCGGTGATGAAACCTTCCGCGTCTGTCGCGAGTATCTGGACGATATTATTACCGTCGATAGCGATGCCATTTGTGCAGCGATGAAAGATATTTTTGAAGATGTCCGAGCCATTGCCGAGCCTTCTGGGGCGCTGGCACTGGCTGGCATGAAGAAGTATATCCAGCAGCATGGCATTCAAGGTGAGCGACTGGCGCATGTGTTGTCCGGGGCTAACGTTAATTTCCACGGTTTGCGCTATGTGTCTGAACGCTGCGAACTGGGTGAACAGCGTGAAGCCTTACTGGCGGTCACTATTCCGGAAAAACAGGGCAGCTTTTTGAAGTTCTGTCAGATCCTTGGTGGCCGCGCAGTGACCGAATTTAACTACCGCTATGCGGATGATAACAATGCGTCACTGTTTGTTGGGGTACGGCTGACCCGTGGTCTAGAAGAGCGGGCGGAAATTATCGCTCAGCTTCGTCAGGACGGGTATGACGTGGTTGATCTGTCCGATGATGAGATGGCAAAACTGCATCTGCGTTATATGGTCGGGGGGCGTCCTGGTAAACCTCTCCAGGAGCGGCTGTTCAGTTTCGAGTTTCCGGAGTCTCCCGGCGCTCTGCTGAAGTTTTTGCAGACTCTGGGCACCCACTGGAATATCTCTCTGTTCCACTATCGCAGCCACGGCACCGACTACGGTCGGGTACTGGCAGCCTTCGAGCTGGGTGAAAACGAACCTCGCTTCGATGAACACCTGCAAAAACTGGGCTATGACTTTCATGATGAGAGTGATAACCCAGCATTTCGTTTCTTTCTGGCGGGGCAGTAATTACAGCAGTCCCCAGAAAGCGTTAATCAGCGGCTCTGCGAGCCGCTTTTTCTGAACGCAGACTCCCAATTCAAGCGGTGCGCCTAGATCGGTGCGGATAACCTTCATCACCCTGTTGCGTACCGGCTCCGGACTGTTTTCCAGCACGACATCGGGTAACAGCGCAATGCCACAACCCAGTGCCACCATAGATACCATCGCCTCATGCCCGGAGACCGTGGCATAGATCAGCGGTGACGAAATCTTACGGCGTTTCAGCCATTGCTCAATGCTGCGTCTTACCGGCCCCTGTTCCGGCAGAATAAAGGGGATGCGGCTCCAGTCCGGATTATCGTCGCTCATCTGGGTACGTACTGGGCAGGGTAAGGCTGGGGCGATTAGCGCCAGGGGTAACACATCCAGCGGCGTAAAGGCCACGCCAGCAGGTAGTGATTCCGGTTTGCCGGCGATAGAGATATCGGCCTCACCGGAACTGACTCTCTGGACCGCATCGGAAGGGTCGCCGGTACTCAGTTTAATCTCGACTTGCGGGTGTTCAGCGCGAAATCGGTCCAGCACCGGCGGTAGATGGCTGTAGGCTGCTGTTACCGAACAGAACAGATGGAGTTCTCCACTAAGGGAAGGGCTGTTGAGATCCATCGTGTGACGTAGCTGCTGATAGTGCATCAGCGTTTGGCGGGCGAACTGCGCAAAATTCTCGCCTGCGGCGGTGAGACTGACTGAACGGTTATCGCGGATAAACAGCGTGTGTCCGGTCTCTTCCTCCAGCCGCTGGATCTGCCGTGACAGGGTCGAGGGGCTGACATGGGTAGCGGCTGCGCTGCGGCCAAAATGGCAGCTTTCTGCCAAGTGTAAAAACAGTTTCAGATCCCGTAGGTCCATCAAGTTACCCCGCCAAATAGTATTTCATAATATGCAATATGATATTGTTAATATATCAATTTAAGCAATGGAAATCATGGCATATGATAGGGTCATTCTCAGTACAGCAGCGGCTGTCACTGAACATCAGATAAATACAAACACAACAAAGATACGGAGTACCCATGGCCAACTATTTCAACACATTGAATCTGCGTAATCAGTTAGCGCAGTTAGGTAAATGTCGTTTTATGTCACGCGAAGAATTTGCTGACGGCGCAAGCGTCCTGAAAGGTAAAAAAGTCGTGATCGTTGGTTGTGGTGCTCAGGGTCTTAACCAAGGCCTGAACATGCGTGATTCTGGCCTGGATGTCGCTTATGCGCTGCGTGAAGAAGCCATCGCTGAAAAGCGTGCCTCATGGCGCAAAGCGACAGATAACGGCTTCAAAGTGGGGACCTATGAAGAGCTGATCCCACAGGCAGATCTGGTGATCAACCTGACGCCAGACAAACAGCACTCTGCTGTGGTTCAAGCGGTTCAGCCTCTGATGAAAGAAGGCGCCACCCTGGGTTACTCTCACGGTTTTAACATCGTTGAAGTGGGCGAAACCATCCGTAAAGATATTACTGTAGTGATGGTTGCGCCAAAATGCCCAGGGACTGAAGTGCGTGAAGAATATAAGCGTGGTTTCGGCGTACCAACGCTGATCGCAGTTCACCCAGAAAATGACCCTAAAGGTGAAGGTCTGGCGATTGCTAAAGCCTGGGCAGCGGCGACCGGTGGTCATCGTGCAGGGGTATTGGAATCCTCTTTCGTTGCAGAAGTAAAATCTGACCTGATGGGTGAGCAAACTATCCTGTGTGGTATGTTACAGGCGGGTTCGGTACTGTGCTTCGATAAGCTGGTGGCCGAAGGGACTGACCCGGCTTACGCCGAAAAACTGATCCAGTTCGGTTGGGAAACCATCACCGAATCTCTGAAATTCGGTGGCATCACCCTGATGATGGATCGCCTGTCTAACCCGGCAAAACTGCGTGCTTATGAGCTGTCTGAACAGCTGAAAGGCATCATGGCGACCCTGTTCCAGAAACATATGGACGATATCATCTCCGGTGAGTTCTCTTCCGGTATGATGGCTGACTGGGCGAAAGACGATAAAGACCTGCTGACCTGGCGTGAAGAAACCGGTAAAACCGCGTTTGAAAATGCGCCACAGTTCGAAGGTAAAATTGCTGAGCAAGACTACTACGATCAGGGTGTTGTGATGATCGCGATGGTGAAAGCTGGCGTTGAACTGGCATTCGAAACCATGGTGGCCGCCGGTATCATCGAAGAGTCTGCTTACTATGAATCACTGCACGAGCTGCCACTGATTGCTAATACCATTGCCCGTAAGCGTCTGTACGAAATGAACGTGGTCATTTCTGATACTGCAGAATACGGTAACTACCTGTTCTCTTTCGCCGCAGTACCGCTGCTGAAAGACTTTATGGCACAGCTGCAGACCGGTGACTTAGGTCAGGAAACCCTGAGCGGTAATGCGGTTGATAATGCTCAGCTGCGTGACGTGAACGAAGCTATCCGCCAGCATCCTATCGAAAAAGTCGGCAGCAAGCTGCGTGGCTACATGACCGATATGAAACGTATCGCCGTTGCCGGGTAATCCCGTCATACTGTGCACTGACCCCGGCTTGGCCGGGGTTTTTTTATGCCTAAAATCCAGTAATTACGATGAATTCAGCGCTTACTGAATGCCAAGCGGGCAGCAAAAGAGAGTAAGACCAGACCGGTAAGACGATCCATCACTGACACGACTTTAGGGTGTTTAAACAGACGACTGAATTTATGGGTCGCTGAGATCACCATTGTCAGCCAGATGAGCCCTAAGCACATATGAATGCCGACTAAACCCAGCGTCCAAAAAAACAGTGACTGACCCTGTGGGATAAACTGCGGCAGGAAAGAGAGGTAAAAAATACCGACTTTTGGGTTGAGCAGATTGCCTGTCACCCCGCGTAACAGCCAGTTAGGGTGCTTCTCGCTAGGCAAGTCACTGTCCGTCAATGTAGTGCGCGGACGCAGTAACATCCCCACTCCCAACCAACATAACCAAGCAGCTCCACAGTATTTCAAGATATCGTACGCCAGTTGAGAAACTGCCACCAGAACACCGAGGCCACAGGCTACCGCTATTCCCCACAGTAGGCAGCCGAGATTAATCCCCAATAACGTATGAAAGGCTTGTTTGCGGCCCTCAAGGGTTGCGGTGCGCAGTACCAGTGCCGTATCCAGGCCAGGGGTCAGGGTTAACAGTGCGGCAGCACAGGTATAGGCAATAAGGCTTTCGGTGATCGTCACAGGGCCATTCTCCAAGGAAAACTAAGGTTATAACAAGTCAGGAAAGGGAAAGACAAGGGATAAAAAAACTCCCTGCGTAGCAGGGAGTTGAGGTCTGTCAGGAAGGCTCAAACAGTGTCTGATGGCGGGTTTCCTTGCTGGCAATCAGCGCCAGCAGTGTCAGCACTGCCATTGCCGCCAGATAGAGGCCGACCGCGCTCAAGCCGTAATGAGAGTTCAGCCAGGTCGCGATATAAGGGGCAACGGAAGCACCCAGAATTGAGGATAGGTTATAGGAGAAAGAGGCACCAGTATAACGCACCTCTGTTGGGAATAATTCCGGCAGCAGGGCGCCCATCGGACCAAATGTCAGCCCCATAATGCTTAATCCCGCGATCAGGAACAGCATCACCAGCCACGGCGAGCCTGAACCTAGCATCATCGGGAACAGGAAAGCAAAGGCGATGATCAGCAGAGTAATGGTGATCATGGTACGACGGCGACCGAAGCGGTCAGCCAGAATACCGGCCACCGGAATGGTGATACCAAATCCAATAACGGCCACCATCAGCATCCATAGGAAGCTATTACGTGAAAAGCCTAATCCTGCAGGCGCTGGTGCAGTACCGTAACTCATTGAATATACGGTCATGATATAGAACAGGGTATAGGTTGCCAGCATAATAAAGGTGCCGATAATGGTCGCACCCAGATGTTTTGACAGCAGCGTCCCAATTGGGATTTTGACCTGTTTTTTCTCTTGCTTCACTTTGGTGAAGGCGGCACTTTCGTGCAGCGAGACTCGCACATACAGACCGATGATCACTAGGACCGCAGACAGAATAAACGGTACACGCCAACCCCAATCCATAAACTGCTGATTCGTCAGCAGCCAAGAGAGCAGCAGGAAGGTGCCGTTAGCGAAGAAAAAGCCGATGGGGGCACCCAGTTGCGGGAAAGAACCGTACAGCGCCCGTTTTTTGGCTGGAGCATTTTCGGTGGCCAGCAGTGCCGCGCCTCCCCACTCACCGCCCAGTCCAAGACCCTGACCAAAACGGGCCAGCGCCAATAACAGAGGAGCCGCCACACCAATAGTGCTGTAACTCGGTAGCAAACCGATGACAACCGTCGAGATGCCCATAGTCAGTAATGATGCCACCAGGGTGGCTTTACGACCAATACGGTCGCCAAAGTGGCCGAACACCGCTGAACCGATCGGCCGGGCAACAAAAGCGATAGCGAAGGTCGCCAGCGATTGCAGGGTTGCAACCGTTTCATCCCCCTGAGGGAAGAAAATATGCGGGAATACGATCACCGCCGCAGTGGCATAGATGTAAAAATCAAAAAACTCAATAGCGGTGCCGACCAGTGAAGCGATAACGACTTTTCCTCTGGAATTCACCGGGGGAGAATCTGCAGGTGAGGAATAAGACTCAGAATTGCTGCTTTGCATAATAATAGTTTCTTATTTTTTGTAACGAGAGACGGACCATATTAGCAGGTGTTTTGCAGGCATCAATCACGAAGATCCCAGTAATGGCGGGGATTATGAGGGGAAAAGAGGATAATATCTGATGCGTGAAAGTTACCGGAAGATGACAAGGGAGCTCTCGGTCTTTTCAGACTAATTCACTAAAAAGGGGCGTAAAAAAAGTGCGTATTTTACCAATACGCACTTTTTTGCATCAAAAACCGCCTACAGCCAAAATATCTATCCGGATTCACTACCGGTTACATTTTGAGAGCTTTGCGCAATCTCAGTGTCTTGTTGTCCAGATTTTTGTTCGGGTTCATCGTAGTCCGCAGTGGCTATCCACGCTGCGCAAAACAATGTCAGTCGGGCAAAAAAATAGAAAAAGGCCATCAGTCCTAACACTGACCCGAAGGCCGCACCTGAAGGGGACGATGCCACCTTAGGCAGCATAATGGTCATAATAAATTTGATGATTTCAAAACCGATCGCTGCCAGTAAGGTTCCACGGAATAACGCTTTTTTGGGCGGCTGGTGGCGCGGAAGTATCCAGAAGATCCACAGGAAGATCAGATAGTTTGCGGCGATGGAGATCGACAAGGCAATCACCGTCATCACCGGACGTAGCCAGTCGATATGCCCTAACCCCAGTGCATTGACGATAGCATTCTGGGCGGAGCCCGCCACCGAGTTCAGAGAAAGTGAAATAATCAGGGCTAGCATCAACCCGGTCAGGGAAATAAAGTCGCGGACATACTTAAACCAGATTTTTTCTTGGTCATGAGACTGTCTTTCCCACACATCCCGGGACTGAGCACGGATCGCTTCCCGTAAATTCCCCACCCAACTGATCCCAGAGTACAGGGCCAGCAATAGCCCAGTCAGGCCGACAGTGGTTCGTTGCTGAATAGCGGTACGGACAGTGCTCTTAAGGGTGCCAGCCAAACTTGGGTCACTGATACTGCCAACGATTTTGTCGATAAGACCCGTCAGTAAGTTCTGATTAGAGGCCAGCACAAACCCAACCGCGGCAAAGGAGACCATCAAGATAGGGATTAATGACAGAAACGAGAAATAGGTGATTGCGGCACCAAACTGGCTACCGAGGCGATCATTAAAACGCTCTATGGCCCGCAGGAAATGAGCAACCGCCGGAATACGGGTAAACCAGTTTATTTTTCGCGAAGCACGATTAATCGGCCGATCTACCGAGGGATTACCGGTATTAATCATCGGGATCGGCTTTTCGTTTTTTCCCTTTTCAGCAGGGGTAGTTTCCGCCATGAAAGAAAGGCTCCTTTTTCGGTTCAGTGAAAAACAGGCTAAGTATAGCGGGCAATTAGCAGTGAGACGAATCAGGCCATTAATTGTCCGTTGCCGCGACTAGCAAGGTAAAGTGATCTCTCCACTGATAAGGGTTGTGCAATGGCCGCCGACTCGGACCTCACCGTGCGGGTAACTGATGGACAGTTTGCCATACCGACCCACGGATAAGCCCTGACGGGCTCGGTAATTTGCCGTTATCCCCTGAGCGGCAAAGTAGTGTGCCAGACAGGCATTGGCACTGCCGGTAACCGGATCCTCAACCCGGGAACCTTGCTGCATAAAGATCACGCGGACTTCATAATCTTCATCGCTGTCATCCTGCACTGGAGCAAAGCTTACTATGCCTTTGACATCGGCCTGTTGTGTCAGATCATCGAGCTGTGCCGGTGACGGAGAAAAGGCCCGTAAGGTGCTGACATCAGGCAGTGGAAGTAACAGCCAGCGACTGCCGACGCCACCGATGGCCGATTGTAAGGCGTCTTCTCTCTCCGGAGCGCTTAACGCTTCGGTTAAGGCAGAGGAATAGGGAACGATATCTGTATGGGGCGCGGTGAAAGCCAAGCTGTTATCGGGCTGACGGTGTATTGCGATCAATCCCGCAGCACATTGCTGAATGACATGCTGTTGGTGTAGCTGAATCAGCCCGCGCTCTAATAAAACATGGGCGGTGCCCAGGGTGGGATGGCCGGCGAAAGGCAACTCTCCACCGGGGGTAAAAATACGCACCTGATAGTCAGCCCCCGACTCTGTGGATGGCAGTACGAAAGTGGTTTCCGAGAGGTTGGTCCAGCGGGCGATAGTCAGCATCTGCTGATCACTCAGTCCGCGAGCATCGGTGATAACGGCTAGCGGATTACCGAGATAAGGGACATCACTGAAAACATCGGTCTGGCTAAAAGCAATACGGCGTAGCATAAAGAGGGGCTCCAGTTAGCAGGATGATACCAGTGTGCCATTAGTGGCAGGTGGAGAGGATTATTTTTTGCGGCCAATACTACGACTATAGTGTAAACAGGGTCGTTGCTAGGAGAGCATATATGCTGACTGTTTACGGTAAAGAAACCTCACTTAATGTCCGTAAGGTGCTGTGGTTATGTGATGAGCTGGCGCTGGATCACCGGTGTGAAGAGCCTGAGTCGGCCACGTTTCGCAGAGTACGGGCTGACAATGACGGACCGGTGCTGCGAGACGGTGATTTTGTACTGCGTGAAGCCAATACGATCCTGCGTTATCTGGCCAGCTCACATCAGGCGTATCATTTGTATCCTCAGGCTTTACATCAGCGGGCACTGACCGAACAGTGGATGGATTGGCAGGCTACTGAACTCAATACGTCGTGGCGGTTCGCGTTCAGCGCATTGGTGCGACAGTCCCCAGCGCACCAGAACTCGGTATTATTAGAGGCGGCGTGTAAAGGCTGGAATGACACTATGGCAGTGCTCAATCAGCGGCTTATAGAAACCGGCTATTATGTGGCCGGACGTCATTTCACCTTGGCAGACATCCCCATTGGCTTGGCGGTTAACCGTTGGTACGAAACGCCGTTCGAAAAACCGGCCTGTCCGGCCATCCGCCGTTATTATCAGCGTTTAACGGATCGACAAGGCTATGTCCGCTGGGGGCGTAACGGGATCCCGTAAGGTTCCGAGGCTAGTTTTATCGAAAACGGCCTATAAAAAGGGCGGCCCCCTAAGGGTGCCGCCCACTTGGTTTACCCAGCCAATCGAATCGCTGAGATAATACGTCGTTATTTTCCTGCCACGTCTGCTGGTACACGGCTTTCGTCGTTTGCCGCCATGGACGGCGACGAGGTTTCGCTGACTGCCGGAGCGGTATAGCTTAATTCCAGAATGCGGCTGGTGGAAGATAAGACGCGTTCTGATGCCTCGGCATCACCTTCCAGCGATGTGCCATAGGAAGGCACCAGTTGGCAGATTTTTTGCTGCCAAGCTGGGCTGCCCATCTGCGCGGGGAACATTTTCTTCATCAGATCCAGCATAATCTTGGCCGCGGTTGAGGCCCCCGGAGATGCACCCAGTAACGCCGCAACGGTACCATCTTGGGAATTGACGATTTCTGTACCTAATTTCAGTACGCCACCCTGTTTCGGATCGTTATCGATAATCTGAACACGTTGGCCAGCGACTACCAGACGCCAGTCTTCGGCTTTAGCATCCGGCACATATTCCTGCAGCGCTTTAAGACGATCGCTGTCGTTCAGCATGACCTGGCCCACCAGGTATTTGATCAGATCAATATTTTTACCGCCCACCTGCATCATCGGAAACAGATTGGAGGGTGTCATTGAGCAGAACATATCCAGCAATGAGCCCTGTTTCAGGAATTTTGTAGAGAAGGTAGCGAACGGGCCAAATAGCAGAACTTGTTTACCGTCGAGCATACGGGTATCCACATGGGGTACTGACATCGGTGGGGCACCGACACTGGCTTTACCGTAGACCTTCGCCAGATGCTTCTTCACCAGTTCAGGGTTTTCGGTCACCAGGAAGGAGCCACCCACCGGGAAACCGGCATAGCGACGCGCTTCCGGAATGCCACTTTTCTGTAACAGAGGCAGTGCGGCCCCGCCAGCACCGATAAACACATGACGGGCAGTCAGGGTACGGGACGTGTGGGTGTTCAGATCCTGCAAGGTGACTTGCCAGCGGCCATCACCAAGACGTTTCAGTTGGCGAACTTCCTGGCGGGTTCTGAGGGTAAAATGTTCACTTTTCTGCAGAGAGTGTATTAATTGGCGGGTAATTTCACCAAAATTAACATCGGTACCTGCTTCGGTTCGAGTTGCAGCAATCGGCGTCCCAGGCTGACGACCTTCCATTAGCAGGGGAACCCACTCCGCAATCTGTTGTGGATCTTCAGAGTATTCCATACCGCGGAACAGCGTACTATTCTTCAATGCTTCCATACGCTTGCGCAGAAAGTCTACATTCTGCTGACCCCAGACAAAACTCATATGCGGGGTGGTATTGATAAAGGTCTTTGGCTGACTAAGTCGTCCAGCTTCTACCAAGGATGCCCACAGCTGACGGGAGATTTGAAAGGCTTCGTTAATAGCCACCGCTTTACTGATATCGATGCTACCGTCTGATTTCTGCGGGGTGTAATTCAGTTCTGCCAGGGCGGAGTGCCCGGTGCCGGCATTATTCCAGCCGTTGGAGGACTCCTCTGCCACGCCGGACAAACGCTCCACCATCTCTAGCGTCCATTCTGGCTCCAGTTCCTGAAGAAAAGTTCCCAGTGTGGCACTCATCACACCGGCGCCGATCAGTAAAACATCGACATCTTTTCCTTGCTGAACCTTTTGCCCAGCAGTAGCACTACTGCTCATGGCGAGAGAAAGGTTCATTGTTGATTTACACATGAGGCAACATCTCCTCTTCTGTCCGGCGTCCGCCACCGACAGGCTTGCAGGCGAAATAAAAGTTTTCGGAACGGCATAGTATTACCGATCTGAAAAAGAAAAAGTGTGCGGCATCCTCATAATTTGTCACGGTTATGAGCGGGTGCTGCGCTATCCGTTATACCTCTGAATATAGCATTTATGCCTCAGAATTAAACAACTGTTTACGGGCAGATTTTTAGGAAAAGATTCGGGATTTTCAGCAGATTACGCGAGTGATGCCGTTTTTTTGAACAGAATATTCGGCGACCAATCCACAACACCGCCATGGGCGAATACTCTACGGGGGGAGGCAGACCGCTGTTCACTCCAGCAACTGATTATTATCTACTGAGACGACGCCAGCAGAAGCGAATAATAAAAAATTCGAGGAGGCCTAACAGTAAAAACCAGAGGCAGAAAATAATGGTATACAGCTGATTTAAATCCACAATATGGAAAATCGACATCAGGGTTTTGGATAGACTGAGACCGAAGGTGGGGGCGGGTAGCAGCAATGCAGATAAAAAGCTCATCAGTAAGATCCCACAGGGGATTAACAGGGTTTCTAACGGATTTTTCATAGGAGATGCCCAGCGGGAAGACGTGTTCCATTGTCAGGCAATTTCCGGAGGGTTTCAATCAGCCATTCGGCATGTATTGAAAAGGAAAGGAGCGGTAATGGGTCTGCTGACGGTAGGCAAAGCCGCCTACTTTTATAGAGTAACAGCCTATTTTCATAGGCTTAGGAGAAAGTTAGCGGCAGTTATACATTATAGCCTTGGCTATAACTAACATCATGATTTTATTGTCTTTTTTATTTCATCTCATCATGGTAGACTGCGCTCCGGCCTGGTGCTGATTCTCGTGGAACAGTGACGTTGTTCTCGACAAACGGATAAGTGTCCGGGAAATTCTTCTGAGTGATGAAATAACATGGATCTGATTACCACAATTATCTTGGCGTTCGGGATGTCAATGGATGCATTCGCTGCAGCCTTAGGAAAAGGGGCCACCCTTAACCGCCCTGGGGTGAAGGAGGCGCTACGCACCGGCGTTATTTTTGGTGGCATAGAAATGCTGACCCCGTTGATCGGCTGGTGTATCGGGCTGGCCGCGAGCCGTTTTGTGATGGCCTGGGACCACTGGATTGCCTTTGTTCTATTAGCAGTACTGGGTGGCCGGATGATCATCGGTGCAGTGCGCCAGCCGCAAGCCGAAGACTGTGCTCCACCGGACCGTCACGGATTTATGGTACTGGCGATGACCGCGGTTGCGACCAGTCTGGATGCGCTGGCTGTCGGCGTCGGACTGGCTTTTCTACAGGTGAATATTGTCCTCACTGCGCTGGCTATTGGAGCCGCTACCACGCTGATGGCGACGGCGGGTGTGTTGGCTGGCCGCTTTATCGGACCCATTTTAGGCAAAAGGGCTGAAATTCTTGGCGGCGTGATGTTGATTGGTATTGGTTGTACTATTCTGCTTGAGCACCTTAGCCAATAAATGCGCCTACGGCCATGCAGGCAGTTGTATGAGGGGGTTTGTGCGGTTACTCTGTATCAGCAAGTGACAATCGGTGTGATACTGGCCCAGTAGGGCTAGGATCCGTGATTGTGGGGCGATGGTGTGCCGCCTCAACCAACCGCCGGGCTATTCGTTGCCACGGCTGATGACACCTGACATTCAACTTAACCTGTCTGTGTGAGGAGAGGGGGTGTCAGGTCGTGATACGTCCTTTCCCTGGCAGCGATTGTTTCAGGAACTCTTATGTTTAAGTCTTTTATGGCGGTATTAATTGGTGGTGGCGCAGGCTGCCTGCTGCGTTGGTTCTGCTCGATGCGCTTTAACCCCTTATTTTCCAACCTGCCGCTCGGGACACTGTTGGTCAACCTGGTAGGAGGGTTTATTATCGGCGCCGCCCTGGCCTGGTTTGCCCGCCATCCGCAACTCGATCCGGCGTGGAAACTGCTGATCACCACCGGTTTATGTGGTGGCCTGACCACCTTCTCGACCTTCTCGGCAGAATTAATGGTGATGCTGCAGTCTGGGAAATATCTATGGGCGATGACCAGTGCTTGTCTGCACCTGTTCGGCACGTTACTGATGACCTTTGCCGGTTTCGCCTTGATCACCGCCTTCAGTTAAGCCAGCCCGTAAAGGGGATTGCGCCGGACTGGCAACAGAATATCTATGATGATCTTCGAGAATGTCAGACCCTGTTGCCATTCTGGATGAGTATCAACGAATAGCGGCAATCTCCGCAGACAGATAGCTGAAGGTTCGTGAATTTTGCACTAAGCTTGCGGTTCATCATTCTGCCACGGACGCAATGTATGTTATCCGAACGCTTTGAAAAATTTATTGATATCTTTCGGCAGCCGCCGTCGGAGGCTCCTCCAACGACGATTGGTCGCTTTTATGCCTATTATTTACGCCAAGTATGGCCCTGTTTTGCCGGATTACTGGTGGTGGGGCTGGTGGGGGCACTGATCGAAGTCGCCCTATTTGGTTACCTGAGTAAAATTATTGACTTGGTCAATGCCTCTCACCCGGCAACCCTGTTTCATGAGCACTGGTTGCTGCTGAGTTGGATGGGGGTCGTGGCCCTGATTATCCGGCCGATATTTATCGCGTTACATGACCTACTGATCCATCAAACCATCAACCCGCGGATGACCAGCATGATGCGCTGGCAACATCATCGCTATGTGCTGCGCCAGAGCCTGACCTTCTTCCAGAACGATTTCGCTGGGCGAATTGCACAGCGTATTATGCAGACCGGTAACTCATTATGTGACTCCTCGGTACAGTTGGTGGATGCCCTCTGGCACGTTGCGATTTATGCGATTACCTCGCTGGTATTGTTTGCTGAAGCGGACTGGAAACTGGTGATCCCGCTGGTGATCTGGCTGGTGGTCTATATCGCCTGTCTGAAGTACTTTGTGCCGCGGGTGAAACAGCGCTCGGTGGTCTCGTCCGAAGCCCGCTCAAAACTGATGGGCTTTATTGTCGATGGATACACGAACATCGCTACCCTCAAACTGTTTGCACACAGTTCCCTTGAGGAAAAAAACGCCCGTGAAGCCATTCAGGAACAAACCGAGACCACACAGATGGCCGGTCGGATGGTGACTGCGATGGATGTCACACTGTCGACGCTGAACGGAGCGCTGATTGTCAGTACTACCGGCCTAGCGTTGTGGCTATGGAGTCAGTCATTGATCTCGGTCGGGGCTATCGCTTTGGCCACCGGTCTGGTGATCCGTCTGGTTAACATGTCTGGCTGGGTGATGTGGGTGGTGAACGGCATTTTCTCTAACATCGGGATGGTTCAGGATGGCATGGGGACCATCTGTCAGCCGCTGAGTGTGCAGGATAAGCCGGATGCGCCACAGTTGAACGTCACGCAGGGTAGCATTGACTTTGACCATGTTTCCTTCAGTTACGGTAATGGTCGCCGCATTCTGTCAGATATCGATATGCGCCTGCGTCCTGGGGAGAAAATTGGCCTGATTGGGGCTTCCGGTGCCGGTAAATCGACACTGGTAAACTTGTTGCTGCGGATGTATGACCTTAACCAGGGGCAGATCCTGATTGATGGTCAGAATATTGCTGAGGTCACTCAGGAGAGTCTGCGTAGCCAGATCGGCATGATTACTCAGGATACGTCGCTGCTGCATCGCTCGATCCGCGATAACTTGTTATATGGTCGTCCCGGAGCCAGCGATCAAGAAATTGAAGCAGCGCTGCGCGGGGCGCGGGCAGATGACTTTATTCCTCACCTCTCTGATGCACAGGGACGCTACGGTCTGGATGCGCATGTGGGGGAACGCGGGGTGAAACTGTCCGGCGGGCAGCGCCAGCGTATTGCTATCGCCCGTGTACTGCTGAAAAATGCGCCGATCTTGATTATGGATGAGGCAACCTCTGCGCTGGATTCAGAAGTGGAAGCGGCCATCCAGGAGAGCCTTGAATCCCTGATGACCGGGAAAACGGTGATTGCTATTGCCCACCGCTTGTCCACCATTGCCCGCATGGATCGGCTGATAGTCCTGGAACAGGGGAAAATAGTGGAAACAGGTAACCATCAGCAATTGTTGGAAAAACAAGGTGTCTATGCCCGCCTGTGGCAGCGTCAGACCGGCGGTTTTTTTGGTAG
>NZ_ATMI01000021.1 GCF_000439375.1 Tatumella saanichensis | reverse complement strand
TTGAAACCGCCGGTCAGGCTGATGAGCGTTCGCGTCAGTCTGACCGGCGGTTTTACTTATTTTGGTTGTTTCCAAAAATCGTCAAATACCGTCACTGGGGGCTGGCGTTTGTGCTCGGTTTTGAGGTACCAGCCTTCGATGGTTTTCGCCGCTGCAGCATCGATGGTTTTTCCCTCCAAGTAGGCATCAATCTGTGCGTAGGTCACTCCCAACGCAACTTCATCCTGTAATCCAGGTCGGCCGTCTTCAAGGTCAGCGGTGGGATGTTTTAAGTAGAGATGCTCAGGACAACCCAGATATTTCAGTAATTGTTTACCCTGACCTTTATTCAAACGGAACAGTGGATTGATATCACTGCCGCCATCCCCGTATTTGGTAAAGAACCCAGTCACCGCTTCCGCCGCATGGTCTGTGCCGACCACCACTCCGCGGGTCATTCCGGCGATACTGTATTGGGCTTTCATCCGTTCACGGGCTTTTTCATTGCCCCGCACAAAGTCAGATAACTCAATACCAGCGTCTTTCAAGGCTTGCTCACTGGCCAATACTGCCGATTTGATATTGACCGTTAAACTGCGGTCTGGCGAGATAAACGCCAATGCATCTTGGCAATCCTGCTCATCGGCCTGTTGACCATAGGGCAGGCGGACGGCGATAAAACAGTAATCCTGTTCATCGGTTTCCTGGCGTAGTTCGCTAATGGCCATTTGACACAGCTTACCGGTCAGGGTGGAATCTTGGCCTCCACTGATCCCCAGAACCAGAGTTCTTAGGGCTGGGCTGGCTTGCAGGTAGCTTTTCAGAAAGTCCACGCTGGTGCGGATCTCCTGTTGAACATCAATCACTGGTTTCACACCCAATGTGCGGATAATCTCTTGTTGTAAAGACATACAGGTATCCTCAGTTCAGTCATGGCCAGCGGCCGTGGTATCAAAATCAGTCCCATAGAGTGCAGGGCACAGTAGTATCAATGATGCGTCTCAGCAGGCTTTTTCGCCACAAAAATAAACATCAGGATCGCCAGCATAAAGCAGCCGAAAATGGTGGCAGTCATACTCAGCACCGAGGTGCCCCCCAGGCCAGTCACCGGAATGCTCAGTGACCCTAAGGTAAACATGGTCACACCAATTACTGCAGAGGCGGATCCTGCACGTTTGCCTTGACTCTGCATCGCCAGTGACGAGGCCGTGGTCGAAATCACTGCATTGCTGGCAATACTAAAGAACAGGGCCAGCAGGGTCAGCGGTAGCGGTGCGTGAAAAATCCCAGACAGTAATAGTGCAGAAGAGGCGACGAAGGCCAGTGTTAGGCCACCTTTCAGTACCGAATATTCGCCGAAACGGGGACTCAGCCGAGCGCTGGTCTGGGAAGCAATAATCAGCCCTAGTCCATTCAGTGCGAAACAGAGACTGAAGGCTTGTGGGGACATGCCATAAATCTGCTGCAAAACAAACGGAGACGCACCGATATAGGCAAACATCCCGGCCATCATAAAGCCCTGAGTCAGGCAAAAGCCCATAAACGGACGATAACAGATCACTTTACCCAGTCCAGCCCATGCCGAAAGCAGAGACCCCTGACTGCGCCGTTCGTGAGGCAGACTTTCATCAATACGCAAACGAGACAGGACAAATAGCACTACGGCAATCCCTCCCAGCACCAAGAAGATCCCCCGCCAGTCAGTGACGTTCATTAATGCGCCGCCCATCACCGGTGCAGCAATCGGAGCGACACCGTTTACCAGCATCAGCATGGCAAAAAAGCGGGTCAGTTCATGGCCGCTGTACATATCACGGGCCATTGCCCGCGACAGCACGGCCCCCCCGGCACCGCCCAGGCCTTGAAACAGACGGGAAATCAGCAACTGATCCAGACTATGGGCCATAGAACAGGCGATAGAGGCTAGTAATAGTACAGTGAGAGAGAGAGCCAGCGGCAGTTTACGGCCATATTTATCACTCATTGGGCCGAACAGCAGCTGTCCGACACCTAGGCCGAGTAGCCCGGCGGTCAAGCTTAACTGTGCACTGGCGGTGGGGATATTTAGCTCGCCAGCCAGTTGCGGCAGGGCCGGAAGATAGAGGTCGATACACAGCGGGCCGAGACCTGCCAGTAAGCCCAGAATGATAATAAATGAAATTCGGTGCGGAGGGGTATTGGACATTTTTCCTCTGGATATAATCACTTGCGGACAGCCTAGCACATAGGGTTGTCTCGGAGTTGCCTTACCACGCGAAAGGTGCGGGCATAGTATTTTTTAAGAGACAGCAGAATATCGGTTTGTCAATCATCCGTCTATGCTAAGCATTTGTTTTATCGTGATTAGCGATTACACTTTAAAATGTCAGTTGCAATCGCGTCCTTTATTAAAGGTTTACCACTATACAGTGAGGCAGATAATGAAAAAAATGACTGGACTGCTGCTGGCGGGTGTTATCGCCGCATTTCTATCAGGCTGTACCACCTACCATCAGGCTGAAAGCTTTGTCACTCAACCCGTTGTGAAAGATGTGCACAAAGGCATGACTCGCGATCAAGTTCATCAGAAAGCAGGCTCACCAGCCTCAGTGATCACTATGATCCATGCTAAAGGCGTCTGCGAGACCTATATTATTGGTCACAATGACGGTAAACCGCTGACCTATTTTGTCAGCTATAACGACAGTAATCGTGTTATGAATTACGGTTTCCAGACCTGTACCGAATATGACACCGACCCTCAGGCACCACTGATGCAGTAAGGCAGCTTGTGATGCAGTAAGGGAGCTTGCTCTGTTTTCAAACCCAGCTTAGGCTGGGTTTTTTATTGAGTTCCGGCCTTAACCCGCAGGAGTCGTCGCGCAAGCGGTGGACAGTGGAATTCGATGGCAAGAAAAGGGGACAGACGGAAGGGCAATAGGCCGGACATTGCCGGCCTGTGAGTGGAGTTATAATCCCGGCGGACGAGGAACCTCGTTATAGTCGCCGTTAATGTCTCGTTGGTAATAGTGCCCCTCTTGGACATAGTAACGCTTGCCGTTATAGTCCAGTACCTGCAGATGGTGGGGCTCACTCTCCACTGGTGGATTGACTATCACATATTGATCACCCTGGCGCTGATAGTAATTGCCATTCAGCAGATAATAAGTGAGGCCACCGATGATCACGCCGGTTGCCAGATCAGGCAGAAAGCCACCGCCCCAGCCTGGTCCGGGTCCGCCCCATCCGGGACCACCGCCTGGTCCGGGTCCGCCCCATCCGGGATGAGCCAATGCTAGTCCTGGGGAAAGTAGAGAGATGACCAACAGAGAACCGATTAGCTTTTTCATACTTCTTCTCCGAAAAATTCTGTATCAAGCATCATCTCTGCCCGTAAAAAACACAAGCTGAACCTGTCCGAATTTTCCTTCTATTACACAGCTTAACGCTATCTTAACGGCCTGTGAGGAAAGGTGAGCCTTAGCTTGTCAGTGTAGTGCGCCACCTAATTGGCGCTGCCAATCAATGGCGGTAGAAGAGATCTGCTTACTGGTGGCGTTTACCACCTGGCGGGTCAATTGGCTCGGTAAAAATACTGCAAACATCACCAGAGTAATACAGAACCAACGTTCAAGTTGGTTATTTTTACGAGGATAGAGCAGCGGTAACCGGAAACGCCAGCGGCAGGGCCATAGCAACGGGACACCCGCGGGGGTCAGCATATCCGCGACGATATGGCTTAGATAACCTAACACCATTCCCTGCATCACATCGGCAGGCAACCATAATTCTGTTGGCATTTTAACCTGCAGCAACCAGACTCCGGCCACGATGGCAATCAGGCTATGGGTAAACCCCCGGTGGCCGCATAGCCGAGAAATCGGTACCGATATCCAGCGCAGTCGCTGGCCGAGCAACGAAGAAGGATGGTCGATATCTGGTAGCAGGCAGGTCAGTAGGGTTGCCGGCAATAAATGCCACCAGTCAGCGTGAGCAATCACCGGTGTCAGATCGCTGCGTTTGGCAACGATGGCACTGGCGATCGCGAAAAGAATATGGCCTTCGGCCGTCATGATATGTCCTAACACTACCTAAAACTGTCAATACATACAGTATAGATATTTATACAGCAAAAGGATAGTTGTGACGCTGTAACAAATGATAAACAGGATCAGGAAAGGAAAATAGGCGGAGGGGGGCTCTCCGCCTTGGCCTCACTGAGGACAGCCCAACAAGTCTGCGGTGAGTTCGTTGAGAGAGTTAAGTCTGGCATGGGCAAGGCTCCACACCGGCAAGTCAGCCTCAAAGGCGGCAGGAACTACCAAGGTGCGCATTCTGGCGGCCTTGGCAGCAATCATCCCGTTCAGCGAATCTTCCAGCGCCACACAATCAAGTGGATCAGTGTCCAGCCCTTGTGCGGCATTCAGGTAGACCTGTGGATGGGGTTTACTGTAAGGCAATTCCCCGGCCGAGCAGATGACCTCAAAGTAATGACTTAGGGAAAACATCTCCAGCACTTGGGTGATCAGCGCTAGCGGTGAGGCTGAGGCCAAACCGATACGTAGCCCACAACTGCGGCACAGTTCCAGGGCTGCGCGCACACCGGGCATCAAAGGCTTTTGCTGGCGGATTTTCTCACCCACCAACTGAAAAATTTGTTCTGTCACGGCTTGCTGTGAAAGATGATGGATATTGCCGGCCTCAAACCATAGTCTGACGACTTGGTCGATACGCAGTCCAGTGGTTTCGGGCAGACTGTCACGCAGGCTAATATCGATACCGGCGGAGGAGAAGACCTCCAGTTCTGCTTGATGCCAAAAGGGCTCTGAATCAATCAGCAGACCATCCATATCAAAGATTGCTGCTTTTATTGGCCGGTGATAAGCCATAAAAAACCTCCCTGAGGGGTGAATAGAAGATTACTATCTCTGTCAATTATACAGGTTACGAGCACAAAGCTGACCATTTGATGACAAATAACAATTTTCAATGTATTAGAAGGGGAAAAAGCCCTCTGTTACGGGTAAACTTGTAGCATAAAACAGGTATCAGGAGAGAGTATGAATTACCAGCAAGCCGGCAAACTCGCCATTGGAAAGAAAATTCTAGGCTGGATACTGTTTATTCCGTCAGTGTTATCCACGGCAATATCGATGATGAATTATCTGTTTATCAACAGTGATAAACAGCCGGGGATCGATGCGGTATTGACCGATTTCGTCCATGTGATGATCAATATGGTCAAGTTTAATACCCCGTTTCTGAATTTTTTCTGGCAAAATTCGCCAGTGCCCGACTTCGGCTTACAGGCTAATGTGCTGTTTTGGTGTATCTATGCGCTGATCTTTATTGGCCTGGCCTTACAAGCCTCCGGAGATAGGATGTGGCGTCAGTCACGTTTCCTCAAAGAGAGTATAGAGGACCAGTTGATATTGGAAAGCGTCAAAGAGGATGGTGGTCTTACCCGCCAGCAACTGATTGATAAATTACGGACCCATAATCATCCGATTTTCCGCCAAGTATTTCAGCTGTATATCTTGCCGATAGTGGTTCTCGTTATTGGCTATTTTGTCCTGCGTCTCGCCGGTTTCTTCTGAGTCGTCATTACTGTTGGCACAGTAGGCCAGTGATGGTTTGCTGTGCCTCCTCCCGCCAATGTTCGCCAAACGCACAGGCACGGTTAAGCAGGTAATAGAGCTGGTAAGCCGGCTGGCGTTGACGATAATCTTCCGGTAGTGGGTATTCCCGTTGATACGCGTCCATTAGCGGTGCTGTCAGGGCATTTTCTGGCTGCCACAGTGCCAAATCGCATTCCCGATCACCCCAATAACAGGCTGGATTAAAGATCCACGGTTGATTGTGTGACACTGCACAATGTCCCGGCCAAAGGTCTCCGTGGAGTAGTGATGGCTGTGGGTGATGGGTTTCCAAAATGCGTGCCACGCAGGCAATGATTGCTTCGTTATCCCCGAAATGCAGGCCCTTTTCTGCGGCAATCTGCAACTGCCAGCCAATGCGTTGTTCTGAAAAAAAGCATGACCAACGGGTCTGCCAGTTATTGGGTTGCAAAGAAGAGGTAACTGCATGGTCTTCATCAAGACCGAAGCGGGGTTGTTCACTCCAACGATGCAGCCGTGCTAATTGGCGGCCCAACTGCGCGGCAGAGTCAGCTGAAAGTGGGGCGGGGGGCAGGTATTCCAGTACCAGAAAGCTGTGATGGCGTGAGGTACCGGTCCCGAACACCTTCGGGACTCTGACACAACCGGTACGCGCCAGTAAGGCGAGTTCATCCGCTTCTTGGTTAAACTGCGGCAGCATTTCCCGATCATTGGACTTCACAAAATAGTGTTGTTCGCCACTGACCAGTTGCCAAGCTTGGTTGACCTCTCCGCCATGGCACTGGTGATAGTGTGAAATCCCCTCAAAATCTGGATGTTGTGCGACTAACAATTGCTCAATGGCTGACCACATACCTTACTCCTTTGTGTTCATGCTGTAAGGTAAGTGTAAACGTTATTTGAGACGTTGAGGGCGATACACATCACTATCCCGAGTGATGACAGCATGGAAGACCCCGAGTTAAGGGTCCGTACACCCTGCTTTTACTAAAACTTAACTGGGGACATTCTTTGAAACAATCTGCCCGCGATTTTATGTAATTTTTCTTTCTATTTTTTTTTTCAGCCTTAAGATACCCGACGTTACTCAGATAGATCTGAATAACGCTACGGACTGTCATTTTTTTTTTGACAGGGAATGCGCTGTAATGCTTTTTTACCCTTGGTAGGTAACCAGCATACAGAGCTATGCAAAAGTTTACAGTCTTAGCTCTTAACAACGTCGTCGGTACAGGTCCTTTTCATGAAACCCTTAAATAAAATTTCAGTTGCATTACTGCTTGGTGCAGGTGTTTTCGCCCAGCAGGCGTTCGCAGATAACTCCATCTTCACCTCTATGGATGACCCATCAACGGCGAAATCCCCGTTTGTCGGGACGGCATCCGGTGGTTATCTGGCGCAAAGTGGTAACACCAATAACTCCTCTCTGACTGCTCAGACCAATATGACCTGGTATCAGTCTTCAATGGCTTACAGCCTGTGGGGCAATGCGTCGAATACGTCTTCCGATAATGAACGCTCTTCTGAGACTTACAGCGTTGGTGGCCGTTCCCGTTACAATCTTAACAGCAGTGATTACCTGTTTGGTCAGGCCAGCTGGCTGAGTGACCGTTTTAATGGCTATTCAAGCCGTGACACCCTCACCGCTGGTTACGGTCGTCAGATCCTGAACGGCCCAGTTCACTCTCTGCGCGCGGAGATCGGCCCGGGTGTACGTTATGATGACTACGAAGGTGGCGGTCATAAAACTAAGGCGCTGGCCTACGGTGCACTGAGCTATCAGTGGCAGTTGACTGATACCACCAAATTCATTCAGGGCGTTTCCGTGCTGAGCACCCTGGGAGACGATACCACGCTGAACTCCGAAACCGGACTGCAGGTAGCAATCAACTCTCGCTTCTCTCTGAAACTGGCCTATGATGTGACGTGGAACAACAATCCACCGTCATCAGCACCAGACCGTACCGATACCAAAACCACGGTACTGCTGTCTTACTCCATGTAAGCGACACTGACTAGTCCTGATATAGATTGACAGTTTTCTGACTGTAAAACGCCTGATGAACTTCATCGGGCGTTTTGTATTTTAGGGATTGATGTGGCCTCTCATGGTTATAGATCGCCACAGATCCTTCTACCATGATCCGTGCTTGCGCAAGGTCTGCCGGACGACTTAGCAAAAATTCGTTTTTCAATATCCCGTTTATTCGCTCTGCCAGTGCATTTTGATAGCAGTCATAACCGTCAGTCATGGAACAGGTAATACCATTTCTCTGATGCAGAGACTGATAACGTGTTGAACAGTATTGTATTCCTCTGTCAGAGTGATGTATGAGTGGCTCTTTGGTTTTCCTTTTCCTTAATACCTGTCTGTAAGCCCTGATCACATTTTCTGTCTGCAGATTTTCACCAACATAAAAACCCACGATCTTTCTTGAGCAGGCATCGGTGACAAGACTCAGATTAGCTGTTCCGGTGCGCAGTGGCAGATAAGTAATATCTGCACCCAGACCTGTTCCGGATGAAGCACCTTAATCTGCCCCGGACCGGGTTTGAGCAGATTAGGATGCCGATAAAACCGAT
>NZ_ATMI01000020.1 GCF_000439375.1 Tatumella saanichensis | reverse complement strand
GATAGAGGATAATCTCGTTGGGTGCGTTTGAACTCTGTCATCATCACGTTCTCCAGAATTAGAACAGGAACGTGTCAACGCTATTCAGGACGGGTCACTGACAGAAAAAAGGCCGGACAAAGTCCGGTCTTTTTTGATCCAGTCAGCCTACCTTCCACTGTTTATCAGCTGACCTCCGCTATTAGGCGCGTTCTTAGCCTGACGCTGTTTCGCCAACCAGAAACCTGATAGCCTTCCATAATCGGTACTCCTTGTGGTGAGGTATAGAATGTCACTGGATATCTATACACGGTATATGTGTGAACTCTAAATTTTGGGGTTTCTGTCGGTGACCAACGTCTTGGCAAGCATTTGCCAAGCGAACGGCTGCCCTGCTGCCGGATCGGATCTGCTTTGCAAGACTTGGGGGTGAGGAAATTATCGCTGTGGCAATGTTGTCCCAGAAACACGCATTGACACTCTGTAAAAAAGTCAGGGAGGCAACTGACAGGGCTCGTCTTGCTCAAACCGTCGCCTGCACCGTCAGTGGCCCTACTGTCAGAAGCCAGCCCATTCACACTTAGTCTGCTCACCGATCACGCTGACAGCGCCCTCTACCAAGCCAAACGCCAAGGACGCAATACCGTCTGCCTTTATTAGCAGCCTCTTTATCTGTCGCGGGAGGTCGCTGAGTGAGCATGATAACGCAGCAGATAATAACGATCACAGACCTTGTCTCTGCCCCCCATCTGCGCACCGGTCAGCCACAGCAACGCCCCCATAAAGATAGCAAACACGGCACCGTTGACAGCCAGTGCCGGTAATTGCAGTGAGGTGAGCTGATTCATCAATGTGGTGACAACCCCAACAACGATAATCCCCAGCCCTGAAGCCATAAGCAGATTTCCTGTCAGTAAACGTTGTTGATATTTCATAATGCCCCCTATTCTCACCAGTATTATTGAATCCTTAAACTAAATTTTAGTTTGCTCAGTGAACACAGAGTGCTATCGAGATCACAATTCTCTACAAAAGCTGACAATCGGTTTTGCTGCCCTGCCCTTTGTGCTTCGTCGTCACAGGCAGTAAACTAGTGTTTTGTGAGGATAACTGAGTAATTATTGTGAGCAGCATTAAACTGATTGTCGGCTTGGCGAATCCCGGTGCGGAATATGCCGCTACCCGCCATAACGCCGGTGCCTGGTATGTGGATTTACTGGCACAACGCCATAACCAGTCGCTGAAAGAAGAAGCCAAATTTTTTGGCTATACCGCACGGCTTAATCTGGCGGGCCAAGATGTGCGCCTGCTAGTGCCGACCACCTTTATGAACCTCAGTGGTAAAGCGGTCGCGGCAATGGCGACCTTCTATCGGATCGCCCCAGAAGAGATCCTGGTGGCCCATGATGAGATGGACATGCTGCCTGGGGTGGCAAAATTTAAATTAGGCGGTGGCCATGGCGGTCATAATGGCCTGAAAGATATCATCAATAAATTGGGCAATAACCCTAATTTTCACCGCCTGCGGATTGGTATTGGCCATCCCGGAGACCGCAATAAAGTCACCGGATTTGTGCTGGGCAAGCCTCCTGCCAGCGAGCAAAAACTGATTGATGACGCCATCGACGAAGCCGCTCGTTGTACCGAAGTGTGGCTGAAAGACGACCTGTTAAAAGCGATGAATCGTCTGCATGCGTTCAAAGCCAGCTAAGGATCACCGAAATCCGCGCGAGGCTCGGCGGTTGTGTGTATAATGCGGCAAATTTTTACAGTTCCGGTGACGGACGACGATCTGTCACCAATACGTTATAAGGTAACTCAAGCATGGGATTTAAATGCGGTATTGTGGGCCTGCCAAATGTTGGTAAATCCACTCTGTTTAATGCGCTGACCAAAGCAGGTATCGAAGCGGCGAACTTTCCGTTCTGTACTATTGAACCGAACACCGGTGTGGTTCCCATGCCTGACCCGCGTCTGGATAAATTAGCGGAGATCGTCAAACCGCAGCGCACTATCGCCACTACTATGGAATTTGTCGATATTGCCGGTCTGGTGAAAGGTGCTTCTAAAGGCGAAGGTCTGGGTAACCAGTTCCTGACCAATATCCGTGAAACCGAAGCGATCGGTCATGTGGTGCGTTGTTTTGAAGATGACAACATCATCCACGTCGCTGGTAAAGTAAGTCCAGCGGATGATATTGAAGTCATCAACACCGAACTGGCGCTGTCTGATCTGGACACTTGTGAGCGTGCTATCCAGCGTTTACAGAAAAAAGCCAAAGGCGGCGATAAAGACGCTAAAGCGGAACTGGAAGTGCTGGAAAAATGTCTGCCACAGCTGGAAAACGCCGGAATGCTGCGTGCTCTGGGCTTGGATGAAGATGAGAAAGCGCTGATCCGTTATCTGAGCTTCCTGACGCTGAAACCGACCATGTACATCGCTAACGTCAATGAAGACGGTTTCGAGAACAACCCGTTCCTCGACCAGGTTCGTGACATTGCCGCCCAAGAAGGCTCAGTGGTCGTGCCAGTCTGCGCCTCGGTGGAATCGGATATCGCTGAACTGGACGATGCCGATCGTGATGAGTTTATGGCTGAACTGGGTCTCGAAGAGCCGGGCCTGAACCGTGTGATCCGTGCCGGTTACTCATTGCTGAACCTGCAGACTTACTTCACCGCTGGTGTGAAAGAAGTGCGTGCCTGGACCATCCCTGTCGGTGCCACCGCCCCGCAGGCCGCAGGCAAGATCCACACCGACTTCGAAAAAGGCTTTATCCGCGCCCAGACCATCGCCTATGACGACTTTGTCGCCTTTAAAGGTGAGCAAGGTGCCAAAGAAGCCGGCAAAATGCGCGCCGAAGGTAAGGACTATATCGTCAAAGATGGCGATATTATGAACTTCCTGTTTAATGTCTGATTGGTTGTCATCTTTGCAGCGAGCCGCTCGCCCATAAGACAAGTTCAGAGTTTAAAATCCACGCAACTGCGTGGATTTTTTATTTTAGATTACCGCATCGCATCCCGTAATGACGCTGTCCAAATCGGAATGAGGCTGAACACCCTATTAATACTTGTTGATTTGAAGTGAGGATTGTCGTGGTCAACGAATATTGGCTAGGCTTTTAGGGTTTCAAGAACAATCGTTCTGATTCATTCGGCATCAGTGTAAGCCTCCCTGCGTTAGTTCCATCCATCTATAAACTGTATTGGATCACGAGACAAGCCCATCCGGAAGGGTGTTCAGGGTAAACGAGCAACTGGAGGCCTTAAGGAGTACCCCTAAGTCCGGAACGGGAAAAGCAGGCGGCTTAAATTAAGCGAGGGTGACAACTATCTTGACGCTTACCGAGGGTAAACAGATTTCGTCAAATGCTGATCAGTCGACGCCTTGGAGGTCACGATCTGGACTATCGGTCATCAGTACTTGGGCGGTGACTGCACTATCGACATTGAATATCTGTTCCGGCAGCGTGAAACCGCGCAGTTCCAGCAGCGCTAGCGGACCTTTTCCCAGCTGAGAGCG
>NZ_ATMI01000019.1 GCF_000439375.1 Tatumella saanichensis | reverse complement strand
ATGAGAGGCCACATCAATCCTTAAAATACAAAACGCCCGATGAAGTTCATCAGGCGTTTTACAGACAGAAAGCTGTCAATCTATACCAGGACTAGTCAGGTACTAAAGGCAAAAAACGCCCAGTCATCGACTGGGCGTTGAAGAGATATTAAGGTCGCCGTTAACGACAGTGGTTTTCCACCAGTCTGACAAAGAAACTGGCACCGGCGGAGATAATAGCATCGTTGAAATCATAGCCAGGATTATGCAATGAGCAGCCCTGCTTACCCTCCCCGTCATTACCCAGTAGAAAATACGTACCGGGCGTCTTCTCCAGCATAAAGGCAAAATCTTCGCTACCGTTCGATGGCTGGATGTTGTCCTCCACGGCATCGCGGCCAAACAGTTTAATCGCCAGGGCTTTCGCCTCCGCAGTCTGCTTTTCACTGTTGGTCAATACCGGATAGGATTCGTAGACTTCCAAGCTGGCGCTAGCACCGTAGGCTTCGGCAGTTTGTTGGCTAATTTCATGGATACGCTGGATCAGGAGATCCCGCACTTCCGGTTTCATAGCCCGCACGGTCAATTCCATTACTGCGGTCTCTGGGATCACATTGGAGGCAAAACCGGCATGGAAAGTCCCGACGGTCACTACCGCCACCTCCCCAGGGCGCACATTGCGCGAAACGATGCTCTGTAGCGACATAACCAGTGCCGAGGCCGCGATAATCGGGTCGACCGTATTGTACGGATGTGCGCCATGACCGCCCTTACCTTTTACGGTGATTTTTACGGTATCAGCCGAGGCCATAAAATGACCGGCATAAAAACCGAACTTGCCGGCCGGTAAACCCGGTTTGTTGTGCAGGGCGTAGACCGCGTCACAGGGAAAGCGCTCAAACAGCCCGTCTTTGATCATCAGTTCTGCCCCACCGATCGCCTCCTCGGCAGGCTGAAAAATGAGATGCACAGTACCGTTAAACTGGCAGGCATCAGATGCAAGGTAACGAGCGGCAGACAATAATATGGTGGTATGACCGTCATGGCCACAAGCATGCATTTTACCGGCTACTCGACTCTGATAACTCAAGCCTGTTTCTTCAAGGATCGGCAGTGCATCCATGTCTGCCCGCAGGCCGATAGCTTTCGGGGAATCCCCCTTTTTGAGGGTGCCCACCAGCCCAGTTTTACCAAGGTCACGGGTCACCTGATAGCCCCATTCGATCAGCTTTTCGGCCACCAGCGCACTGGTTTCAAACTCTTCGAGGCTCAATTCCGGATTGGCGTGCAGATGGCGTCGCAAGGCAATCATCTGTTGTTCGTTTTCTCGGATTTCCGGAATGACATAATCAAACATAAGGGACTCGCTGTTCAGTGATCACTGGTTTTTCGAGCATATCAGGCTGGAGTGAAAAGGCTAACAGAAAATGTAAACACAGACCCTGCACAGCCTAAAGACATTAATTTAACTTAATTAACTGTCCTTTTTTTAGCCTTTATGTTGGCAGTGCGATCCGCCAACAAACGGTTTACGCTTGGCGGCCACACGAAGGCTTGTAAGCAAAATGTTGGTTTTTGTTGAGGTGTTTCTATACTTTGTTACAACTTATTGGCAGATTTTCCCGTGCTCCTCCCGCAACGTCCCATGGTGAGTGAATGCTGAGGATTTTGCTACAAGCCTATGATTTTGGATAACTAAATGCTAATTGCCCTCATTACAGCTGTGTAAACGATTACACTCCAACTGAGAATCGCTCTCGTCTGGCCCGCTTACCTTACGATCACAGTAATCACTAGCCGCTATTGAGCCAATAATACGGCTTATAATAACCCTTGTGATCATTCAGCTTCCCTATTTTGAAGGCTGTCCTACAGCAAAAAAACAGTAAGCTGTATTTATCAATTATCATCAAAACAAAAACTCCAGGATATCTGTATGATTGATATTTTCTTTAACCTGTCACGCAGACGCATGCTGCAGGGCATGGGAGCACTGGCTGCCACGACCCTGTTACCCTCCGGCATTTTGCCTGCTTTTGCTGAAACACCGGCAAACCAAACCTTTCAAGCACTGTCCTCCCTGCTGACCGGGCGTAGCCAGTTACCGTCCGATTTTAGCCAAGCACTGCATGCGGCTTTCACTAAAATCGACGGCCAATTTCCGCAGAAAGTGGCGCGACTGAGTCAGTGGATCAGCGATCACTCCGTTCCGGCGGCACAGATTAAATCTCGATTAGCCGCTGACAGCTCCCTATCCGATCTCAGCGGACTGCCGTCACTGATCCTCACCGGTTGGTATTTAGGGGTTGCCGGGAGTGGTGATCAGGCGATTTGTGTCGCCTATTACGATGCCCTGGCTAACCGCGAGGTGTCATCGGTGTTAAACCCACCGACCTATGCCTTCGGTGCGTATGGCAGTTGGTCTGCGAAGCCACAGTAAGTAAGCAGCAGCCCCTATTTAATTACTCTAAGAGATGTGAGCTATGTCTGAGACAATTTCCACCGACGTGGTTGTGATTGGTTCCGGAGTGGTCGGTTCTTTGACCGCCCGTAAACTGGCACTGGCCGGACGTCAGGTATTAATGCTGGAAGCCGGTCCGCGTATTGAGCGTGACCAGATTGTGACCAACTTCCGTCACTCTGCACGTAAAAGTGACTTTATTGCCCCTTACCCTAATTCTAAAATTGCCCCTTTTCCTGACTACAAGCCGGAGGATAATGGCTATTTAGACCAGACCGGTCCAGAGGCGTATAAACCCGAATATTTGCGGGTGGTGGGTGGCACCAGTTGGCACTGGGCTGCCCAAGCTTGGCGACTGCTGCCTAACGATTTTCGGTTGAAATCGCAGTACGGGGTGGGCCGTGACTGGCCGATCAGTTATCAGGATCTGGAACCCTACTACTACGAGGCCGAACTGCTATGGGGAGTATCTGGACCGCCAGCAATGGCTAAATATTCGCCTCGTACTCAGCCCTATCCACTGCCGCCGGTGACTCAGTCTTACCTAGAACAACGGGTAACGGCCCGTCTGGCACCGAAATATGAGGTATTAACCAATACCACTGGACGTAACTCCCTGCCCTATGATGGCCGTCCGCAATGCTGTGGTAACAACAACTGTATGCCGATCTGCCCGATTGATGCCCAATATCACGGCGGGATCGCCGCCACTGCGGCAGAACAAGCGGGGGTAAAACTGATCCCCAAAGCCGTGGTATATAAACTCGAGCACAATGGCAAAGGGAAAATTACCGCCCTGCACTATTATGACTGGGATAAAGTCTCTCACCGTGTGGAAGCCGAGGTGTTTGTGATGGCGGCTAACGCTATCGAAACACCGCGTATTTTGATGTTGTCAGCGGATGATAAGAACCCGCATGGACTATGCAACAACTATGACCAACTGGGGCGTCATTTGATGGATCACCCATCTAATTCCGCGACCTTCTATGTGGATGAACCCTTATGGCCAGGGCGCGGACCAATGAGCCCGTCCTCCATTCAGCAGTTGCGTGATGGGGCCTTCCGGTCAGAATCTGCGGCGTTTCGTATCGATATTTCCAACTCCTCACAGGTCAGTAGTGCCGCCAGCAGTGCGATCAATGACGGCCTGACTGGGGCTGATCTCGACAGTGCCATTGTCTATCGGGCCTCACACACTCTCAGTATCAAAAACGTACTGGAACAATTGCCGGA
Source organism: Tatumella saanichensis (assembly GCF_000439375.1). Classification (GTDB taxonomy): domain Bacteria; phylum Pseudomonadota; class Gammaproteobacteria; order Enterobacterales; family Enterobacteriaceae; genus Tatumella; species Tatumella saanichensis. Next base: position 93,378 of record NZ_ATMI01000019.1, on the reverse strand, counting down.
CCCGAATAACCGCACCATGCTCAGCACCCGTAAAAAAGATGCCCTCGGTCTACCGGTACCGGCATTCTCCTATTCGTTTGATGATTATGTGCAGAAAGGGATGCAGCATTCACTGGCCGTCTATGCCGATATCGCCAGCATGCTGGGCGCAAGTGATGTCCGTTATTCGACACCGGGGGTCTACAGTAATAACCAGCATATCACCGGCACCCTGGCCATGGGCCACGATGAGAAAACTTCGGTGACCGACCATGTGGGCAAAGCCTGGGAATATGACAACCTGTATATGGTTTCTACCGGTGTCATGCCGACGGTCGCCACCGCCAACTCGACCCTGACCGCCTGTGCGTTGGGATTACGTACCGCTGATGCCATTCTTGGTAAAATTTAAGGGAGCCGGAATGAAAAAGTTACTTTCACTGAGTGCCGGCGCTGCCCTGACGGCAATGCTGCTGGGCAATAGTGCTTTGGCTGCTGACAACAGTGGTCAGACACTGATCCAGAAAGGTCAATACTTAGCCGTAGCCGGTGACTGCGCCGCCTGTCACACCGCACCAGGGGGCAAACCCTTTGCCGGTGGTCTGGCGATCAGTACTCCTATTGGCCAGATCTATTCCACTAACATTACCCCGTCTCACCAAGACGGTATCGGTGATTATTCGTTGGCAGAATTTGAGAAAGCCGTCCGTCAAGGTGTACGCCGCGACGGGGCTAATCTCTATCCGGCCATGCCGTATACCAGCTATGCGCGCATCAGCGATGAAGATATGCAGGCGCTGTACGCCTACTTTATGCACGGTGTCACGCCGGTGGATAGCCGTGCTCCGGCAACCTCGCTGCCTTTCCCGTTCAATATCCGTATGTCGATGGCCGGCTGGAACATGATTTTCGCCGGTGACAAACCTTATGCAAATGATCCGTCGCAATCGGCACAATGGAACCGCGGCGCTTACTTGGTGCAGGGGTTGGCCCACTGTTCGACTTGCCACACACCACGTAATGCCCTGATGGCAGAAAAGTCCTCCGATGCGCTGGCAGGAGCTTCCCTCGGGACTTGGTATGCACCGAACATTACCCCTGATCCGCACGCCGGTATCGGCCATTGGTCAGCAGATGACCTGGCCACTTATCTGTCCACCGGACGTTCACCGACCGGGTCGCAAGCGGGCGGACCAATGCTGGAAGCTATCGATAAGAGTTTCAGTAAACTGACGCCGGCGGATATTCAGGCGATCGTGACCTATATCCGTAGTGTTAAACCACAGTCCGCCGGTGCCGCACCGGGTAACGTGCCCGCCTCAGCGCCCCGTTTCTCCGATGTTGGTCTGATGAATGGCAGTGCACCTCAGGGTCAGCAACTGTATGACTCCCACTGTTCGACCTGCCACCAACCTGATGGACAAGGGCGTAATGACTTGCCCGCGTTATGGAATAATGCGGCACTGCACCGACCGGTGGCTGATAACGCGGTGATGGCGGTATTGCAGGGGCTGACCCCGACACAAGGTCAAGCAATGCCTGCTTTCCACAGTGCGATGAATGATCAACAAATTGCTGATCTGGTTAACTATCTGTTCAAAACTTATGGCGATGCTGGGGTACAGACTACCGCAGAACGGGTTAAGCAACTGCGTGAAGGTGGTACTCCTTCGCCGCTGCTAAATCTCGCCCAAGGCGGTATGGTTGTCGTTGGGGTGATCATTGTCCTGTTGATTGCCGGGCTATTGTTCCGCCGCCGTCGTAAACAGCCACGTTAAGACTGAAAGCACAAGGGCTGCCACTGGCAGCCCTGTTACCATTTAGGTGTATCACCCACCTGCACTTGGCCTTATAGTCGAGCAATGGCTTCCCGGCTGGCAGCTTGGCGATCAGCCCCGGTCAGCTCTCGAAGCTGGCCCTCAGACATCTGCAGCACACGGTCCGCTTGGTCAAAATAATCATCATCATGGCTGATGATGATTAACGTTTTACCTTGCTCGCGTAACCACGGCAGCAGATGCCGGTAGAAATAGCGCCTAAACTGCGGGTCCTGCTCTGCAGCCCACTCATCAAGAAACAGAATATCGCGCTTCTCCGCCAGTGCCAGTAACAGTGCCACCCGTTTCTTTTGCCCCTGGGACAGCGACTCTGTGGGGATCGCCGAGATATCACTGATTTTGTCGCTTAGTTGCAGCTTTTCGAGCCATTGCTGAGCCAACGCGGAATCGCCAGGCTGTGGTTCGACAAACAACGTGCTGAACAGCCATGGCCGGGTAAAGACTACCGAAAACAGTGAACGCAACTGTGGTGGACTAAGGGGTTGTCCATCAAGTCTGACCGCGGCATTTGGCGGACTATACAAGCCGGATAGCATCAAGCTGAGTGTTGATTTTCCGGAGCCGTTAGCACCAATAATAAACAGGATTTCTCCGCGCTGTAGCTGTAGGTTCACCGGGCCGAGACGGAAATCACTGTCTGGATAGTGCCAACTGAGCCCCTCCCAGCGTAAATTCTGCCAGTCTGTAGGCAATGATGTTGGCGCGGGTCCAGAGGGCTGCTGTCGTTCCGGGAACAGTGCATTGATTTTGGTGAATGCCAGTTCGCCACTGAGTAAGGTTGGCCAGGCGCCAATCGCTTGCAGCAACGGCGAGCGGAGAAATAATACCGTCAGGGCAAATGAGGTTGCAGTGGCCGAGGTGATCCACTGCAATGGCTGAGCAGTCAGAAAAATCACGCCGGTCAGCCCTAGGATCATAATATTTGACCAGTGGGTCGCCGACAAATGATAACTGTCGGCGCGGATCAGATGTTGACGATAGCCCTGCTCAGCCTGCTGGTAATCATGCTGATAGAAATGACGGGCTCGCTGCGGATTAAGCGCCAGCTCCTTCTTGCCGTGGATCACTACCTGGAAGACCGCCTGCAGACGGCTTTCATACTCTCGGACTTGCCGGATATGCAGATAGACCCGGTTGACCATCCGATAACCGAGGTAAAAGGTCACCGCCATCCACACTATCACCAGCACCAGTACCGATAACGACAAATAACCGAGCCACACGATGGCCACTAGGCCGAGGATCACCCCTTGTATCAGCTCCGGCAATCGGACAAAGGCCAAGGTGATAGTACGAATATCGGCGCCCAGCAGTGCTAATAACTCACCGTTGCCCTGCTGTTCAAGCGTTTGGAGCGGCGTTTCCATCATCTGCACTATCATCCGGCTGCGTTTACGCCAGATAAAATGGTGGCCGAGGGTCGTCAGCGTCCATTGTGCCCCGAGGGTGACTGCCAGTAACAGCAGTAGCAGCCCGATGAGGGCGCCGCCCTGCTGCCACCAAGGGGCACTGTGCATCAGCATTCGATTGATAAAAGCGATGGTGAAAATACCCAAGCAAGCGCTGAGTAGGTTAAGCAGAATAATGCCGCACAGCGCCCACAGGTGCTGTCGCAAGATGGAGGTCAGTAAGGACATAACAGATCACCGGAAAGCCCGCCGCACGCGGCGGGATCATAAAAAAACATCAGTGTCAGAAACCGACGGTCATTGACAGCCGCAGGGTGCGCGGATCACCCTGGGTCAGATAACCACTATCTTTACCGATGGTCTGCCAATATTTGGCATCGGTCACATTCTCAATGCCCGCGCGCCAGGTGATCTGATTCTCTTTCCACGGCATCTGGTACTGAACCCCAAGATCCAGGCGGGTCCAAGCGGGCAGTTTCAAGCTATTACTGCTGTTGGCATACTGCTGGCTGGTGTGCACTAAGGTGCCAGATAAGGTGACACCCTGTAAATGCGGCACGTCCCATTCGGTACCCAACGTCCATTGATTGCGCGGCACACCGACGGCATCTTTACCGTTTGAGGTAGAACTGTTATTGCTGATCACCGGCTTCAGCCACGTGGTCCCGGCATTTACCCGCCAGCCTAGCACCGGTTCGCCAAACAGGTTCAGCTCCACGCCCTGATTACGCTGCTCGCCATTCAGGCGATAAACACCATCGGTATCGATAAACGCCGCCTGTTTGCGCATATCAAACAGTGCCAAGCTGCCACCGTAGGTGTTCCTCTCCACTTTCAGGCCAACTTCATTCTGCCGAGTGCGGCTAATACCGACAATTTTACCAGCATTGGTGGCATTAAACGGTGCTGCATCAGCGGCCTGCAGACCTTCAATATGGTTGGCATACACCGATAGCCAGTCCTTCGCCTTCCACACTACGCCATATACCGGCGACCAGCGGTGGGCATCGAAAGCACCGTTCGGGTCTTCAGCACCGGTGTACTCGTAGTTGCGGATACGTAGGGTTTGGTAACGTGCTCCGGCGGTAAACAGCAGTTGATCGTCCAGTACTCCAAAAGTATCGGACAGAGAGATGCCATTATTGGTGGTGCGGCTGCGCACCGAGGGGGCACTCATATTCCCGCCGCTGTAAATCATCTCACCTGGCGTCACGTCGGACGGATGATAAATATTAGGGCCGTCAACGGTACCGGTCATAGTGTAGGCACTGGCGGCACGGTTATAGATACCCGAGTACCCCACGTTTATCTGATGGCTTACCGCGCCGGTATGGAATTTACCCCGTAGACCAGCCATGCCGCTGACCGTATCTGAAGTGTAATGGGTGTCCATACGACTGATTTTCGAATCACCGTCTAAACTGGTGACTTTTGGCGTACCGCTTACTGACCACTCATTGGTATGACTCGCACCAATGGCACTGTACAGCACCCAGTCTGGGGTCAGATGATAGTCATTTTTTAGCATTGCATAGCGGGTAGACAGATCCGCCGAATTCCAGCGCTGGGCATAATTGGTACGGTTATCCGGGACTGCTGGAATGCCATCTAATCCGCTGTCGAGGGTGATCCCTACCCGGCCATTATGAATAGTGGACTCAACGTAACCGAGGTCCAATGAGCTGTCCAGTTTATCACCATGGTAGTCCAAACCGAGGAAGGCAGCACTGGTGCGCTCTTTCTGATGATTGATCGCTGTCCCCCCTTCACGATGGACTACATTGGCCCGCACCCCGAACTGGTCATTATCGCCAAAACGCTGACCGATATCTGCACTCACCCCAGGTTGGCTACGCGAACTGTAATCAACGGTAACATTACGGGTGGGTAATGACTGGGCATGTTTTGATTCGATATTAATGTTTCCGCCGACACCGGTGCCCGCAGCCGGTACGCCGTTGAGAAAGGCGCTAGAGCCTTTGAGGATCTCAATACGCGATACCCCTTCCAGCGGCAGGATCTGGCGAGGTAAGATGCCATACAGCCCGTTAAAGGAGATATCATCACCGTAGAGATCAAAGCCACGGATGCGAAAACCTTGGGAAAAGTTGCCGTAACCGCGCACATTCTGTACCGAGGCATCATTTTTCACTACATCTTGTAAAGTCCGCGCCTGCTGGCTTTGAATCAGTTTTTCAGTATAGCCCACCACGCTAAAAGGCACATCCATCGCTTTCTGTTCACCCAGCACCCCGAGGCGGCCACCATTGGCGATATCACCATCAAGAAATGCGGGGATAGGGTCCTGACCGTTATTAGTTTGGTCGCTGACTCGCTGGCCGGTAACCACCAGAGTGTTGTCTTGTTGGGTGCTATCGCTAGCCGCCACGGCGATGTGTGGAGTGAAGGGTAAAACTGCCAGCAATACCAAGGGAGTCACCCCGGCCGGATAGAACGTATGACTTGTTCGTTTCATTAAAACCTGCACTTATTGTTATCTGTTTTGCCCGCCCCGCCTCGCGCGGTCTCGCAGGCACCCCGAAATTAGCAAATATAATAATGCAACTGTTTATCATTTGCATTATTATTACTATATAGTTATTCACGGCTTGGATCGATCCCCATGCAGACATTACCCGGTGACTATGACCTGCCCCGCCAGGTCGCTGCACAGCGCTTACTGGACCCAGTCTTTTACGACGCGTTGCTGCCTGCTGGGCTGCAGAATGCCCTACCTGTTCAGCGCCTGCCTTGGCTCTCCCTATGGTCACACTGGATTTTTGCCATCACCCTTACCGACTGGGCCAAGCGTCTGTGTAGAGAACGTGAATCACTACCATTATGGGATTTTTCAGGGCAGATCTTGCTTAATGATCGTGGACTGCCCGAACAATGGTTGCAGCGCGGTACCCCATGCTACCTGTTCAGCGCCACTCAACAGTGGCAGCACTGTCAGCGGTTAACCGACGACTTTATTCGGCCGCTGTGCCACACCTTAGCGGAACTTTCTGGTGGGAATAGCCGTGTGTTTTATAGCAATGCGGCGGTGCGTCTGTGGGCAGGTATGCAACAGGCAGAATTACAGCAGGCCGACTGCAGCGCTGTGCAACAGTTGCTGACGGCTACTCACCTTCGTGATGCAGAAACCAATCCGCTGTGTGCCCCCTATCGACCGCAACCCCATACTCAACCGCAGCAAGTGATACGCCGCCACTGCTGCCTGCTATACCGGCTGGAAGGCTATGAAAAATGTGCTTCCTGCCCGCTGACTCATTGCCGGAAAAAAGAATGTTAAATACAGAGATCCCTGCACCTAGCGGCAAACGTACCGGCTTCGAGCTGCGTAATGTCCGCATGGTGATCGATCAACAGGAAATTTTAAAGCCACTCAGCATATCCCTGTCCCCACACCGTGTGACCGGACTGATTGGCCATAATGGCTCAGGCAAATCGACGCTGATGAAGCTGCTTAGCCGCCAATATCAGGCCAGTAGCGGCGATATTTTCTGGCAACAGCAGCCGCTGGCGGACTGGGGATCTAAAGCTTTTGCCCGCCAAGTGGCTTGTCTGCCACAGCAGTTACCGGCTGCAGAAGGCATGACTGTACGCGAACTGGTGTCACTGGGGCGTTTCCCTTGGCAGGGAGCCTTGGGGAAAAGCTCGCAGGCTGACCGGCTGCGTATTGATCAGGCTATCGCCAGTGTCGATCTCAGCCATTATGCAGATCGTTTGGTGGAATCCTTGTCAGGAGGTGAACGACAACGGGCATGGATTGCCATGTGTGTGGTGCAGGCTAGTGATTGTCTGCTGCTCGACGAACCTACCTCAGCGTTGGATATTGCCCATCAAAAAGAGGTGTTGAATGTGATCCGTCGACTCAGTGATCACCATCAGTTAACGGTCATTATGGTGCTGCATGACATCAATATGGCGGCGCGGGTGTGCGATGAATTTATCGCTTTACGCCAAGGGGAGGTCATTTTTCAGGGAGACCGAGCGGCCTTGATGACCCCCCAGCGCCTAGAGTCGATCTACGGTGTACCCATGGGGGTGTTTCGCCAACCACAAAGCGGAGAGCTGATTAGCTATGTTTGTTAGTCCTCTCAATCCCTTGGCGCTGTCACGGCGCCAGTTTCTGAAGACCTCCGCGTTACTGCTGGGCGCCGCCAATCTCCCTACCAGCTATGCTGAGCCAATCAATGCCACTCCCCGGGTTGCGGCGCTGGAATGGGCGGCGGTTGAAATGCTGGCTACCCTCGGGCTGGCACCCGTAGCAGTGAGTGATAAACAGGGTTACCAAGACTGGGTCAGTGCGCCGCCGTTATCGCCACAGATGACCGAGTTGGGGTTGCGTTCGCAGCCTAACCTAGAGCTGCTGGCGGGGCTTAAGCCGGATCTGCTGATCCTGCCACAACAGGCTGCCTTGCCGACTGACCGCCTAGAGAAGATTGCACCACTCTGGGAATACCCATTTGTCACTCCAGGAAATGGACCACTGCCCCAGGCTCGTCGCAATATCCTGGCTCTGGCACAACGGCTCCAACGTCAATCTCAGGCCGCGGAATGGTTGCACAGGTATGATCTGCAGCAAAGCCGCTTTCAGCAACAGTTCCGCACTCAGCAAGGGACTCGGGTATTGATGTTCACCCTGCTGACACCGCGCCAAGCATTGGTGCTGACTGCCGACAGCCTATTCGGGGAAGTGCTGACGCAATGCGGTTTACACTGTGCTTGGCAGGGGGCGACCTCGGTATGGGGCAGCGTGATTGTTGGTATCGAACAGCTGCTGACCTGCGAAACGGACCTGGCTCTGATGTTCAGCCACGATAACCCTCAATTGTTGCAGAGTCTGGCAAATTCACCGCTATGGCAGCAGATGCCGTTTGTCCGCCAACAACGCTGCTATACTCTGCCGCCAGTGTGGATGTATGGCAGCCTACTGTCAGCACAACGCTTTACCACACAGTTAGCCCATGTGTTACGGAGAGAAAATGCCTAACGCTGTGCGTACGCTGCTATGGCTTTTGCTGCCGTTAGCCGCCCTGACCTTACTCGGCATTAACCTGCATTATTACCTGCCAGCGCAGAGTAGTGATTCACCGTTACCGGCGACTCTGATGACCCAACGAGCGTTACTGTTTCACTACAGTTATTTGCCCCGGGTCGCCGTCGCGTTGCTCGCGGGCGCGGCGCTAGGGGCCGCCGGTTGGCTCTGTCAGATACTCCTGAAGAACCCGCTGGCGGAACCGGCGACTTTGGGGATCGCTTCCGGTGCACAACTGGGTCTAACATTAGCCACCCTAAGCGGTGGAACACTCTGGCTGACACAGGGGTTATCCTTGGGTGGTGCACTGCTAGCAGCGCTGATCATCTTTTTGCTTAGCCTGAGACAGCAATTATCTCCGTTGACGCTACTGCTCAGTGGGCTGGTGATCGGTCTATTCTGTTCGGCACTGCAACAAGGTCTCACCCTGTTTCACCATGAACAGTTACAGAATCTGTTCATTTGGAGCAGCGGTAACTTGGCGCAAAATGACTGGTCAGTGGCCCGCAATCTGCTGCCCGGACTCTGGTTGGCGCTGCTGCTGATCCTGTTGTCGGCCAAAGGGCTGAATTTGCTGCGCTTGTCCGATGACGTGGTTAACAGCCTTGGCGGACGTAGCCAGCAGCTACGGTTATGGGGATTACTGCTGGTGACATTACTGGCCGGATGGACCATCAGTCAGACCGGACTGATTGGCTTTATCGGCTTATTTGCCCCGCAAATTTGCCGATTATTTCCTCGGCAACGTTTTGTGGTCGATCTACTACGGGTGGCAGCCTTTGGTGCGCTGATCCTGTTGTGTTGCGATCAGTTATCACTGTTAGCGGAACGGGCGGGTATGCTCCTTACAGCCGGGAATATCAGTGCTATCCTCGGTATTCCATTGATGCTGATAATTATTGCCCGCGCCCGTTTTATCAACCTGCCGCCGCTGGCGTCGTCCCGACAACGCTTACGGGCAGTGCCAGGCTGGCAGTGGTGGGTACTGCTGCTTCTGCTGGCGGCCTTGCTCAGTCCCGGCTTATTACGCACGCCACAGGGGTGGCTATTTTGCTGGCCAGACAGTGAAGGTTATCGCTGGCCTCGTGCCTTACTGAGTGCTTCCTGTGGCGGCTTATTGGCGCTCGGGGGAGCGATTCTGCAACGCCTGACCGGCAATCCATTGGCCAGTCCGGAGGTGTTGGGAGTCAATAGCGGTGCCGCCTGTGGTGTGGTGCTGGTACTCCTGTTTCTGCCCTTCAGCGGCCCTGCGCTGTTGTTTCCTGCCGCACTGGCAGGGGCAATGGTTAGCCTAATCGTGATCCTGCTGTTTTCCCTCAGTCGCGGAGCGGCTAGCTCCCGGATATTATTGGCAGGCACCGCCCTGAGCGCCCTTTCAGCGGCGATTATCAGTCTATTACTGGCGAGTGGTGCCCCGAACGCCAGTCGGATCATCAGTTGGTTATCTGGTTCCGCCTGGGGAACGCGCCCACTGCAAGGGATCAGTGGCTGTGTCGCGCTGGTGATAGCCTTACCGCTATCCCTGTTCTTCAGCCGCTGGCTGACCATTCTACCGCTGGGTCGACAGGTGGCCGCCTCACTTGGCATTTCACTACCTAGGGTAACCGCGCTGTTGCTACTATTCTGCGCGATGCTCAGCGCCTGCGCCACACTATTGATGGGGCCGATGAGTTTTATCGGTTTGCTGGCACCACAACTGATCCGTGGTGTCGGTGTCCGTCATCCACAAACTGCACTGCCGCTCACCGTGGTGGCTGGCGCTTTATTAATGTTGGCAGCAGATACCCTTGGACGGCTTGTCATATGGCCGTTTGAGATACCCGCTGGCGTCATTGCCGTGTTACTCGGCACGCCAGTATTTATTTATCTACTCTGCCGCCGCTGAAGATGCGACTCTCCCCCTTATATAAGTGACAACGTCACCTAGATTCGTAGAGTGACGTGTGTCTTTTTCGAGGAGTGGACGAGAAACTCTGCCATTCACCGATAAGCTGACGTATACTTTTTTTTCCATCTGTTCAACTGAACCCGACCTTATGATTTCCTGGAAAAAAAATCTGTTTTCCCTGTGGCTCGGCTGTTTTATCACCGGACTCGGCACCAGCCAGATTTTACCTTTTCTGCCCCTCTATATTTCACAGCTTGGCCATTACTCTACTTCTGATCTCACCCTTTGGTCAGGCCTGACCTTCAGTATCACTTTCCTGGTGTCTGCGATTGTTTCACCATTGTGGGGCCGGATGGCGGATACCCGTGGCCGTAAGTTGATGTTGATCCGTGCCGCAGTGGGCATGGCAATTGCGATTTTCTGCCAAGGGCTGGTGACCAATGTCTGGCAGTTGTTTCTGCTGAGGGGAGTGATGGGGTTAGCTTCCGGTTATATTCCTAATGCGATGGCACTGGTCGCCGCACAGGCTCCGAAAGGGAAAAGTGGCTGGGCATTGAGCATTCTGTCTACTGCGCAAATCAGCGGACTGTTAGGTGGGCCACTACTAGGGGGATATCTAGCGGACCATGTCGGTATGCGTCCAGTGTTTCACGTCACCACTGTGCTGCTGGTGATCACTACCCTGTTGACCATATTCCTCATCAAAGAAGAGCCCCACCAGCCTCGAGAGAAAAAAGCCGAGCGTAAATCCCTGTCGGTATGGAAAAGCGTGCCTTCTGCCTCGGTGATCCTCAGCCTACTGTTCTGTACCCTGGCCGTACAACTGTGTAACGGCTCGGTTAACCCAATCTTATTTCTCTATGTGCAACATTTGTCGCCGGATAGCCAAAATATCGCCTTTATCAGTGGCTTTATTGCCGCGTTACCGGGAATGTCGGCGTTGATCTCTGCCCCAATCTGGGGACGCCTAGGTGACCGTATCGGCCCGCAGCGGATTATCAGTGTGGCGTTTGTGATGTTTATCCTGCTGTTAACCCTGATGTCTCTGGTCAGCAGCGTTACCCAGTTTTCGCTACTCCGTTTTCTGTTGGGATTTGCCGATGGCGCGATGTTCCCGGCAATCCAGTCACTGCTGTTGCGTCACTCCTCGCCCGCAGTCTCTGGGCGGGTGTTTGGCTATAATCAGTCGTTTATGAACCTTGGTAATGTGGCGGGACCGTTGCTGGGGGCAGCGACGTCGGCGGCTCTGGGGATGCGCTGGGTATTTTTCGCCTCAGCCATCGTCATCCTGATAAATTTGATTTATCTGCGCTTAACCTTTGTCAAAGCCCGTAACGCTGGGACACTGATAGAAAGCGACGCCTAGCAGAGGCCCGGCACTATGCCGGGCCTCACTGTTTTAGGTCAGACGAAACTGTGCATCCGGGGTCAGCGCCGCAGGTAACGGTGACTGATCGGTCATCTCCAGCATATGCCGTTCGATGGTGCGACTGATAGCATCCAATGGCAGATGGTTAGAGGCGGTGCCGAATGGGGTTTCCAGTTCCTCTGCCAGAGATTCTAGCGACAGAAAGGTATAGGAGATAAACACCGAAACCAGTATCGTCATGAGATGCAGTTCAGTGACCAGCGAGAACGGCAGCAAGGTACAGAACAGGTAGACGGTGCGATGCAAAATCAGGGTATAGGCAAATGGGATAGGGGTATTATCGATGCGTTCACAGCCCCCAAGCACCGTTTCGAGCTTCCGCAGTGGCGCATCCAGGGTCTCAAACAGCATATCGGAAATCTGACCGCGACGGCGTAACGCCCCTATCTCCTCACCGATCAGCAGCAGAATACGGTTGGCACGAAATGGGCTGGCTAACACCGCATCCCGCGCATCGACCGGCAACAGCCGCTGCAGATCAGCACTGGCCTCGGTGTTACGCAACTGATGCTTCAAGGCACAAGCGTAGGCAGATAACAGTGCAGCAATCCTTCTCAGCGCCGGGTTATCGGCATCAAGTAACGAGCGTAATTGGCGCATCAGGATACGGCTATTTATCAGCAGCGTTCCCCACAACAGTCTCGCCTCAAGAAAGCGTGCGTAGCTGGCGTTATTACGAAAGCCGAGGAAGATGGCAATCGCCACACCCAGCAAACTAAAGGGGGCAGTAGTCAGTTTAATATTGAGTGTCTGGTACCAAGGCAGTACCAATACTGCAATCACTGACATGACCACATTGAGGCTAAGACGAAAAGCAATTTTCGACAGCACTGAGCCATGCCAATCGAAAAGACGGATAAACCAGTGTTGAGGTTGACGAATAATCATGGAATGTCGGAATTGAGAAATTTGTTTGAATGATACAGGAATGGTTAAGATTAATCTGCCTCCCCCCGCGCAGGAAGGAGGCAATCCACTAGCGAATTTCCAGCGGGACTTCACGGCGCGGTGCTGGGAAGCGTTGATCGATGGCTGCCAAATCTTCCTTGCTGAGGGAGTTTTCCAAGGCCTCAATATTACCGCGAATATGATCAGCAGAACCTGACTCCGGGATCACCAACATATTACCGTCACGGATGGCCCAACGCAGCAGGACTGCCGCCGCGCTAATCTGGTTTTTATCCGCCAACTCAGTGATCAGCGGATCATGCAATAAATCACTGCCATGACCGCCGAGAGGGGAATATCCCATCGCCGTCACACCATGATCGCGACACCAGGGTAGCAGGGAATACTCAATGCCACGGTATTGCGGGTTATAAAACACTTGGTTGGCTCGGCACTGGTCGCCTCCTGGCGTATTCCACAATTCGTCCATAGCAGCCGTATCAAAGTTCGAAACGCCCCACTCTTTAATTTTACCCTGCTGTTTCAGCATGTCGAAACCGGCAATAATCTCTTCCAAGGGATGCTCAGACTGCCAGTGCAGTAGATAGAGGTCGAGGCAGTCAGTCTGCAACCGTTTCAGGCTCTGCTCACAGGCGGCTATCATTTTCTTCGGCGCGGCATTCCACGGGTAAACTTTCGACACCAGATAACAGTCATCGCGATGCCCTTTCAGGGCCTCACCAATCAGTTGCTCAGAGTCACCGTCACCGTACATTTCGGCAGTATCAATGACCTTCAGGCCTTGCGATAAGCCAAACTGTAACGCTTTCTGCTCCTGTAGCGCGGGATGACGTCCCTGCCCGAGCCGCCAACTTCCCATGCCTACTGCTGGCAGTGTTTGTCCGTGAAGGGTTACGGTTTTCATTGTTACTCTCCTTGAGCCGGTGTATCGGCCCGTGATTGATGTTGCTCTAGCCATTTCTGTTTCTTACCCAACCACAGGCTGTTAAGAAACCAGACCAGAGACAAAGGGATGGCCAGCCAAGCGATAAGATTACCGCTCAGCCCCAATGCATTCATCGCCGTCCAACTCCAGGCACCGGCTTGATCGCCGGCCCGATAGACCACCGTATCGGTGACATTCTTGGCTTTGTACTTCTGCTCTCGCGATAACACGGTAAACAGCACTTCCCGCGCCGGACGGGCAAAAGCAAAGTTGCCGGCGCGGCGCAGTACTGCAAAAATAAACAGCCCGGCCAAGGTCGGCCAGACACTGAGCAAAGCGAAACCCGCTAAGGTGATCAGCGGTAAAATCCCCAATACCCGCCGGGTGCCGTAACGGCTGAGCAGTCGGCCGGTGATCAATAATTGGCTGATCAGGGTCAATATATTGACCGCTAAATCACTGGCCGCAAAAAAGGTGGTACGGCTGTCGTTACTGGTAAACAGTTGATCCACCAACGTAGCTTGTCGGAAATAAACGAAGGTCGAGGTGACCGAGAACAGCAGCATATAGAGGCAAATATTTAACAGATAGCCAGAACGGGCAATGGCTGCCATCCCCGCGAAAATTCCCCCACCGACGGCACCGTCAGCACTGTCGCCTGACTGCTTTTCGCTGTGCGAGGGCGTGGTTAATGGACGCTGACGCACCAAGGTATTCAAGCGATGGACACAGAATACCGCCACCTCCAGCAACACCGCCGCCAGCACAAATAAACCGCTCATATTTAGCCAGCGCACCAGTGCCGTGGTCAGCAGAGAGCCAATGACCGCCCCTAAGGTCGCCCCTGCCGCCATTAACGAGAACAGTCTACTGGCACGCTCACGATCAAAAATGTCTGCCACCATCGACCAAAACACCGACACGACATAGAGGTTGAACACCGATACCCAAACAAAAAAGACTCGGCCTAACCAGCGGTGATCGTTACCTTGGGGTAAGAAAGCCATTAGGAGAGCAAAAATAATCAGGTGGCTGATAAAAAATCGGTATACCCAAGGAATAAAGCGACGCCGAGGTAATCGGGCAGAGAGTGCAGAGAACGGTAATGTCAGCAGCAGCATCACGACTAGGGTGGCGGCAAATAGCCACTGCAGGTTATCAACCCCACCATCAATGCCTAGGGTATCGCGTACCGGTCGGATCACATAATAAGAAGAAAGAACGCAGAAGATATACAGCATGCTCCACAGCAATAATGACACTTCTTCTGGGCGAACGCCGGCAATACCAGTGATTTTACCAATAAGTGTCGGACTGACTGCTGACGATGATGATGAAGGTGGTTTCTGCATCTATTCTCCCGTGAACAGTGAAGACATACCCGGCCATGCAGAAGGCATTCTCCACGACTTAATGAGCGCCTGTCTGTAAAGGTATAGCTGCTAACTGACGGAATTTCCAGCGGGTCCGGGGGGCTCCCCCGGAAGTTGCCTTTAGGGAAAGGTCGGACGGGTCAGGTCGAAACGCTGTTGTTCACTGATGCCATAGTACGCTGACGGGCCACCGGCGCGCAGTACCGGCTGCGCAAGGCTGGTCTGATAGACCCCTTCCACCAGCAAAGTACGATCGATGTGCACCCGCACAACTTCACCTAGGACGAGCCAACTTGGCAGCAGCGTTGCTGAGGTATCCTGTAACTGAATACACTGGGTTAAGCGACACTCGAAATGCACGGGACTGGCGGCCACCCGTAGGGCCCCCACTTCGCTCGCCGCGAGAGTCTGTAACCCCGCAAAATGAAACTCATCACCATCCACTGGCAACGGCGCAGAACTGGCGTTCATCGCCTCCGCCAGTGGACGTGTCACCAGATTCCAGACAAACTCTTTGGTCTGGCTGATATTGCGTACACTGTCCTTCCAGCCTGAACTGGCAAAACCGATAATCGGCGGACGGTAGTTAAAGCAGTTAAAAAAGCTGTAAGGCGCTAAGTTATGCTGCCCTGCACCGTTATGAGAGCTGATCCAGCCAATCGGTCTCGGGCCAATAATGGCGTTCAAGGGATCATGCGGCAGGCCATGCCCTTCTGCCGGGGTGTAGCTGTATCGCTCGCTCATTATTGTCTCCTTCAACATCAGTAGAGCGGTCTTTGTTGACAAAGACCGCTTTCGCTTTACGGGTGCTGTTCGCCCTGAGATAACTGCTGACGTTTGCGCAACTGTGGGAACATCAACATCCACAGGCCGACCACCACTAGGGTGCCAACGCCGCCAACCACCGAGGCAGGCACCGCCCCGATGGCACTGGCCATCAATCCGGTTTCAAATTCCCCAAGCTGATTAGAGGTATTGATAAAGATAGAGTTGACCGCATTGACTCGGCCACGCATGGCGTCTGGGGTATCTAACTGCACCATCGCCCCACGGATCACCATACTGACCATATCAAAGCCGCCGAGCGCCGCCAACGCCAGCAATGAGATCACCACATTGTGTGACAAGGCAAACACCAGTGTGGCAAGGCCAAAACCGGCCACCGAACCGAACATGATCAGTCCGGTATGGCGGTGGAAACTGTTCCGGCTGACCCAAATGCCCGTGATTAACGCGCCAACCGACGGAGCGGCCCGCAAGGCGCCTAACCCCCAGGCGCCGGTATGCAGCACATCATGAGCAAAAATCGGCAGCAGTGCAGTGACACCACCGAGTAATACCGCAAACAGATCCAGTGAGATCACTCCCAGCACATCTTTACGCTTAAGGATAAAGTCGAGGCCAGCAAACAGATTTTTAAAGGTCATCGGCAAGGCTTTAACCGGTTCATGCTGATAGTTCAGGCCGATCATAATCACTAGCGACACCAAATAGGCGACCGCCGCGGTGCCATAGGCTAAGGCAGGAGAAACCACATACAGCACCCCACCGGCCATCGGCCCAGCAATTACCATGGCCTCACGAAACACCTGATTGGTAGCCATCCCCTTAGACAGCAACCCCGCGGGCAGTAATGCTGGCAGTAGCGAAGTCATGGAAGGCCCTTCAAAGGCGCGCGCCAAGGAAAACAAAAAAACTAGCGCCAGTAATAGCCCTGCGCTACCAGCTGCAAAGAATGACAATAATATCAGTCCGATACTGGCGAGGAACTCCACTGACTGACCGCCAATGATCAGGGTTTTACGGTTATACTGATCCGCCAGATGACCGGCGGGGAGCGCCAGCAGCACTGAGGGCACAAACTGCATCAGCCCGATCATCCCCAGCATAAAGGCACTGTGGGTCATGGCATATAATTGCCAACTCACCGCTAGCGAGACAATCTGGAAACTTAACGACGAGCAGGTTTGGGCGGTGACATAGGCACGAAAGCCACGGTGGTGAAAAATACGTGATGAAGGCTCCCCAGAAGAAGAGGCCATAGCAGAACTCCGGAATAAATGAATAACGTTATTATTAGCAGGCCATTTTACCTGATTGTCGATCAGCAAGCCAACGGCAATTCCGCCACTGAATAGCCGTGAGGTAACAATTCATGCTATTGGTTTATCGAGGTATTTTCTGAAATTTCCGACGGTTACTGCGCAATAACAAATATCAGCTATGCTTAGTGGATGCATAGTTAACCCTGTTTACCAAGGAGCAAGGCATGAGCAATGAGCAGCACCCAAAAACACTGACCACTGATGCAGGTATCCCCGTAGAAAGTCAGGAACATTCCCTCTCTGTTGGCCCGGATGGCCCGCTGGTGTTACACGATCATTATCTGATCGAGCAAATGGCAAACTTTAACCGCGAGCGCATCCCAGAGCGTCAGCCTCACGCCAAAGGCAGTGGTGCGTTCGGTCATTTTGAGGTAACGGAAGATGTCAGTCAGTATACCCGTGCCGCCCTGTTTCAACCTGGTGTCAAAACCGATGTGTTGATGCGCTTCTCGACCGTCGCTGGTGAGCGCGGCAGCCCGGATACCTGGCGTGACCCACGTGGATTTTCCATTAAGTTTTACACCACCGAAGGCAACTACGACCTAGTCGGTAACAATACTCCGGTGTTCTTCGTCCGCGACCCTATTAAGTTCCAACACTTTATCCGTTCACAGAAACGCCGTGCCGACAACAACCTACGTGACAACGATATGCAGTGGGATTTCTGGACATTGTCTCCAGAATCCGCCCATCAGGTCGCTTGGCTGATGGGGGACCGTGGTATTCCACGCAGCTGGCGGCATATGAATGGCTATTCCAGCCATACCTATATGTGGGTCAACGCCCAGGGTGAGAAATTCTGGGTGAAATACCATTTCAAAACCGATCAAGGTGTTGAGCATCTGACTCAGGAAGAAGCTGACAAACAGGCCGGTGCCGACGGTGATTTCCATGTCCGCGATCTGTATAACGCCATAGATGACGGTAACTTCCCGTCTTGGACGCTGTATATGCAGATCATGCCGTTCGCTGACGCGGAAAACTACCGTTTCAATCCGTTCGACCTGACCAAGGTTTGGCCTCACAAGGATTATCCGTTAATCAAAGTGGGTAAACTGACCTTGGATAAGAACCCAACCGATAACCATGCACAGATCGAACAGGCCGCATTTGAGCCTAATAACTTGGTGCCTGGTATTGGCCTAAGCCCAGATAAAATGCTGCTGGGGCGTGTGTTTGCTTACGCGGATGCACACCGTCATCGTTTGGGGGTTAACTATAAGCAGATCCCGGTCAATGCCCCGCGCTCACCTGTAAACAGCTACAGCAAAGACGGTGCGATGCGCATCAATCCGGTTAGCGATCCGGTCTATGCACCAAACTCCAAAGGGGGACCGGTGCCGGACGCAGAAAAATATCCGACCGATTCCACCTGGCAGACGGCCGGTGACTTGGTGCGCCAGCCTTATACCCTGCATGCTGAAGATGATGACTGGGGTCAGGCTCGGACATTGGTGACTCAGGTGATGGATGATGCTGCTCGTGATCGTCTGGTCAATAACGTGGCGGGACATTTGTTAAACGGCGTTAAAGAGCCGGTACTGTCGCGGGTGTACCAATACTGGCACAACATTGACCCGACCACCAGTAAACGTATTGCCGATGCCGTAGCCGCGGCCAAAAAAGAGTCATAATATCTGCTCCCGGTACTGCGGTACCGGGTTTGTGTATCACCCGCCCCAGCGTTACGGTTCTCTCTCCCCCCGCGACACTTAGACTCAACTGACCTCTATTGCCCTTCTCCTTGTTACGTCGGATTTCTCGGTTGGTTCTCGCCCTAAGTAGCCTAAGCATTTGTTACTCAAAAAAACCTTACTTAAGGTTTTCCTAAGAATTAATGGAGACAATAGCCTGAACATTTTTCTCTATGACGGAATGCCCGATGACATTTTTCCCTTTGCGGCGGCCGACACTTGGCCGAACACTTTACCTGGTGCTGTTCGCGGCTTACATCAGTGTCTGCCTAAACTTCGCGTATTATCAACGTGCTTGGAAATTAATCGGCCCTGATAGTATTGCCCATTGCCTGTTTTTCCTGTCAATGCCACTGCTGGCCTTTAGTGTTATTTGTCTGGTGCTCACCCTAGCCTCATTGGTCAAACTGAGCCGTGTTGTGATCACGCTATTTGTGATCCTCAGTGCCACCGCGCAATACTTTATTATGAATTATAATATTGTGTTGGATCGCTCGATGATGGTGAATATGCTTGACACCACCCCGGCGGAAAGTCTGGCATTACTGGATCCGCCAATGGTGGTAACCTTGTTACTGACTATTGTACCGGCAGTGTTTTTGGCCTGGTGGTTGAAAATTAAGCCTGAAACTAGCCTGTTTCGCAGCCTTGGTAAACGCCTTCTGACGCTATTGACCAATGTGCTCTGTATTCTGCTGGTTGCACTGGTTTTTTATAAGGACTATGCCTCGCTGTTTCGCAATCACCATGAACTGATAAAGTCGGTGAATCCCTCAAACAGTATTATGGCGAGCCTCTCCTGGTATAAGCATCATCGACTGGCGGAAATGCCCTTAATTCGGATTGGTGAAGATGCTCACCAGGAACCGGCAATGACCCACGGTAAACCGGAACTGACCATTATGGTGTTGGGTGAAACCTCCCGTGCCCAGGACTTTTCGTTATCCGGCTACGCCCGTGATACCAACCCACTGCTGAGCAAAGATAATGTGATCTATTATCCACATACCTCTTCCTGTGGAACCTCGACCGCCGTCTCGGTGCCGTGCATGTTCTCCAATATGCCACGTAAAGACTATAACGATGTGCTGGCGGCGCATCAGGAAGGCGCACTGGATGTTCTGCATCATGCAGGAGTGAGTGTGCTATGGAATGATAACGACGGTGGCTGTAAAGGAGCCTGTGATCGCCTCCCTCACCAAGATATGACGGCTTTGGATCTGCCAGGACAATGTATCGATGGCGAATGCTATGATGAGGTGTTATTCCATCAGATTGAAGACGCGATCAATCACCTGAAGGGTAACGGCATTATTATCCTTCATACCATCGGTAGCCATGGCCCCACTTATTATCATCGTTATCCTCCAGCGTTCCGTAAATTTACGCCAACCTGTGATACCAATGAAATTCAAAGCTGTAGCCGAGAGCAATTGGTGAATACTTACGACAACACCATTTTGTATGTGGATTATATCGTGAATAAATCCATCGATATTCTTAAAGAACATCAAAATAAATTTACCACCAGCTTGGTCTATCTCTCTGATCACGGTGAATCACTTGGCGAAGACGGCGCATGGCTGCACGGTATGCCTTATGCCATAGCCCCATCACAACAGACCCATATCCCAATGTTACTGTGGCTGTCACCGGACTATCAGCAACGTTTCCATGTCAGTCAACGATGCCTACAAAATAACGCTGACCATAATCCGTATTCGCAGGATAATGTATTCTCAACCTTACTGGGGCTGTTCGGCGTGCAAACCCGAGAGTATCATCCCGCAGATGACTTACTGACTGGTTGCCGGAGTACTGGATGAAAATACTGATTGTTGAAGATGATGCCCTGCTGTTGCAGGGCCTGGTACTGGCAATTCAGCAGGAAGGTTATACCTGCGATGGCGTCAATAGTGCTCGGGCTGCAGACAGCAGCCTGAAATCTTCACAGTACAGTTTGATGATCCTCGACCTCGGGTTACCGGATGAAGACGGTTTAGTGTTCCTCAGCCGCCTGCGTCGCGAGAAATTCGACTTGCCGGTGTTAATTTTGACCGCCCGCGATACCTTAAATGATCGGATTTCCGGGCTGGATAGCGGTGCGGATGATTATCTGGTTAAACCTTTCGCCCTTGAAGAGTTGACCGCACGGATCCGTGCGCTGATCCGCCGTCATCATAACCATAGCCTCAATCTGCTGACAGTAGCTGATCTACAGCTGGATACCACTCATCGTCAGGTGTTCAGAGAGGGCGTAGCCTTGGAGCTGACACCCAAGGAGTATGCGCTACTGGCGCGATTAATGATGAAAGCTGGCTCACCGGTGCACAGAGAATTACTGTTTAGCGATCTCTACAACTGGGACAATGAGCCCTCGACAAATAGTCTGGAGGTGCATATTCATAACTTGCGCGATAAAGTAGGTAAATCTCGGATCCGTACCCTGCGGGGGTTTGGTTATACCCTGAGTACCGATCCGATTAATTGAGGAGACCTCTTATTCTGAAACCGTTAGCGCGCACTGTTACCTTACGTAGCCAATTACTGATCACCCTCGGTACGATATTACTTTCCTGTCAGGTGATCAGTGTGATTTGGTTATGGCATGAGAGTAAAGAACAGATCAGTTTGCTGGTAGAAAGCATTGTTGCACACCAAAATGAGCGCTGGCATGTTCGAGAGGAGATCCATGAAGCGGTAGCCAGCTTAGCGATCCCCAGTCTGATTATGATTAGCTTGGCGTTGTTACTCTGCTGGCAGGCGATACGTCGGGTGACACGTCCCTTAAGTGAATTGCGTTATCAACTAGAACGACACTCTGCCTTTAACGCCCAGCCTATCCGTTATCAGAGTACGGTGACCGAGGTCGATGCGGTGATCCACTCGATCAATGATATGGTCGCGCGGCTGACAGAAACCCTCGACAGAGAGCGACTGTTTACTGCTGATGTGGCGCATGAGTTACGTACCCCGCTGGCAGGGCTACGTCTACACCTAGAACTGATCGCCCGCCAGTACTCCCTGGATATGCAGCCGCTGATCCAGCGACTCGACCAAATGACTAACAGTGTCTCGCAGCTACTGCAGTTGGCCCGTATCGGGCAATCCTTCTCCGCAGGGCATTATCAAGAGGTGCAACTGACCAGTCATGTCACCGCACCAATGCGTGACAGCCTGCTGACGCTTATTAAGTTGCGCCACCAACAACTATTCCTGCCTACATCTGACCCACAAATGGTGGTGAAAGGCGACCACACGTTATTGCAACTGGTGGTCAGAAACCTGACCGAAAATGCCCACCGTTATAGCCCGGAATATAGCAGTATTACTATTAGTCTGCACCGCAGTATGGATGAACAAGGACAGCCACAGATTGAATTACGCATCGAGGACGAGGGGCCAGGGATTGATGAAACCCGTGCTTGGGAGTTGAGCCGACCGTTTGTTAGATTGGACAGTGGTTATGGCGGCAGCGGGCTCGGACTGAGTATCGTCAATCGCATCTGTCAGATGCACAATGCCCGTTTTTCCCTGAGTAACCGTCTCGATCGATCAGGTTGCCGAGCCTCGGTCTTCTTTAATGCTGCCACCGAGACTAACTGGCCGAAAACCAGACATACAGAAAAATAGCCACCACGCTAAGACTGAATAGAAAGACGCTGAGTTCACAGGTAGTTGTTGTGATTGCACGATTCATCAGGAGGCCTCCGTCACGGGATACTGCTTAGTATAGACGGATTTATTCACGCTTCACTGGCCCGTTGCAGACTATTTGTGTGTCATTCCTCACACTCTGTCTCTACAACAACCCACGGCCGGTCAGCCCTTCAAGGATTTTTAGCGGTGATAGCTGTGGGTTGACCATTTTTGCTGCCGGTAACAACCACGTCTGCTCCAGCAAAAACTGGCCGGACATGGCAGCATGGGGAGTTTGGTCGGAAAAACAGATCCAGCTACTGCCAGGGGGGAACTGAACAGTGCGTTGTGGGCCATTGGTCTGATAGTCGAGGTCGGCTTTCATGGCATCATGTATACCGAGCATCAGGTGATCATAGCGACTACGGCGGCTTTTGGTGATCTTCAGGGTATGCTGTAGCCAGGCATTAAGTGGCGAATAGGCGCTGACTTGCGGCAAAAAACGCTGCGCGACTGCGCTGAATGGCTCTCCCAACCGCCATTCCCGGCATTCATTGCCAGGATGGATATTAGTGAAGACCCGCAGAATACGTTGCCCTTGTATCGGCCTCGAAGGAAAGGCATCGACATGCAAGCGAGTATCATCCTTACGCCAGGAATTACCCTGCTTCCACCTGGTCACCGGATGTACTCTCAGGGTATTGATTGGCGTATGCAGCGCTGACTTATATTCCGGGAGTAAGCGTGTAATTAACTGCTGACAGGCGTGATGATGGCGTTGCAGTAACTGGCGGATCACCACCTCATCAGCGCCAGGGGCAACACCAAACAGCTGACCACTGTCGGCCCGGTAACTGATATTTTTCCGTCCTGGCGCCACGCTTTCTTCTCGCAGACAGCAATATTCGGGGTCACTGAGCGGGAAGCCCAGCGCTGGCAAACTGAGAAGGCGACCCTGTTCAAGAGCCGAGACCGCCGGCGTTGATTCCGCAGCAGCCCCGTTCCAACTGTCCGTGTGGAGGGTTAGGATCAAGTCATCGAAGGCAAGGTTATCGGGCTGCATCTGTTCTTCCATGTATTTACAGGGTATCTGCGGCAAGAATAGATGAGAATTGCTTATTTTGACACTGCAAATAGCGGTTTACTACAGACTTAAGTGAATAACCGCAATAACGGTTCAGCGCCGAGCATATCTCGTTTTACCCTCGTTGAGTACCGACGCTTAATGACTAATAACTGCCCTTACCTACTCGCTACCGCGAAGGGAGTGCGAAGCAAGTTGCGGGTGTGCCAGTTAAATGTTCAGCAGAACTCGGCAAGTGGCGATAAAGCACGGCCCGGAGGGATTGCACTGTCAGGCTGAAACATTTATTGTGCCTGCGCCTGCGGCAATTGCCATTTGAGCATTTTTTAATTAGCGGACTATTGTTGAGCGTTTATGAACCTGTTTTTGCAATTTGTTGATCTGTTCGGCACCTATGTGTTCGCGCTCAGCGGGGCTATCGTCGGCGTGAAACATCGCTTCGACTTGTTTGGCGTGTTTGCGCTGTCCAGTGTCACCGCTATCGGTGGTGGATGTATCCGTGATGTCTGTCTGGGGGCAACTCCGCCGCCGGGGCTGGTTAATATTGACTACTTTATCTGTATCCTACTGGCAATTGCCTCCCTCTCCTTTTTTCAAAAGCTGGTGTTCTCCTTCGAGAAACCGGCACTGTTTTTTGATGCCTTGGGGTTGGGTTTTTTCGCTGCCTTTGGTGCCAACAAAACTTGGCAGCATACCAGCAGTGTGCAGTTATCGATTTTGATGGGCTGCGTCAGCGCCGTCGGCGGCGGCTGTCTGCGTGACTTGCTGGTCGGCCGTACCCCGGTGATCTTCACGAAAGAAATCTATGCCAGCGCCGCGTTAATCGGCGCCGCCATTGAGTTACTGGGTTCTTCCGGCATGATCCCTGAACATGACAGTATTTTACTGTCGATTATTGTTTGTACCCTGATCCGCATGGTGTCACTCAAATACAATATCACCCTGAAAACCATCACAAATAAGTATTTCTAAGCGGCTGCGCTGAATTTTTTAACTCTGAATGCGCCTTGGCATTTCGGGGCTGGCTGTGACTGCTACGGACTGTTACTGTAACTGTAGTAACCGTTCTCTTTTTTATTTTCTTGGGTTATTTGAGGCGATCCGAATGTCTATTGTCGATGTAGTAAAACAACGTTTCACATCTAAGGCTTATGATGCCAGCCGTAAACTGAGTGATGAGCAACAACAGCAAATCTTGGATATTCTGCGTTATAGTCCTTCTTCCCTGAATCTGCAGCCATGGCACTTTGTTGCCGTGACCAGCGAGGAAGGTAAAGAAAAAATCTTACCGGCAATCCGTGATTTCAATGCGGCAAAAGTCCGTGATGCTGCAATGGTTGTGGTCTTTGCCAGCAAAGACACCCTGGATGACGCCCAGTTTAACCGTGTGCAGCAGCAAGAGCTGCAGGATGGCCGTTTTAAAGATGAGGCCAGCGCTACTGCTAATGATAATGGTCGTCGTGGTTATATCGCTGCCTACGGCGGAACCGAGCAAGATTTGCGTACTTGGATGGAACGTCAGACCTATATCTCTCTCGGCTTCCTGCTACTAGGTGCCGCAGAAATGGGCTTGAATGCCACCCCTATTGAAGGCATTGACCCTGAAAAACTGGACGAGGTACTGTCACTGAAACAACAGGGTCTGCACAGTCTGTCAGTGGTCGCCATCGGCTATAACAGCGAAAAAGACTTTAATGCTTCACTGCCTAAATCCCGGCTGGCAGAAGAGTTAGTGATCACCCGTCTGTGATCCCCACAGGCCCCCCAACCTGGGGGGCCTTTATTGCCTGCCGCTAACCGCTGTTCTGATCATCACTTCACCGCCGGTCCTTTCTGCACCCTGCATATTAAGTTTTTTTTTATCCAGACCCTTTCCACAGCGGCTGAAACGCGCTTTTATATACTGATAGGCTGGCAAACCCGTTGCTGCTCAGACAATAGAGGTTGCGTGCGGCCAGGGACAAGCAGATATACATGAACATCAAAGGCAGACAGGACTAATGAATAACCGTCAGGAGCTGACCCGCAGGCTGCATGAAATTGCGGGAGAAAAGCAGGTGCTGTTGAGCGAGGACGACAAAGCCTTTTATACCAAAGGGTTCCGTGTCGGTCAGGGGGAAGCCTTAGCAGTGGTATTACCCCAAACCCTGTTGCAATTGTGGCAAGTACTGCAAGTGTGCGTCGCCGAGGATGTGATTATCCTGATGCAGGCCTCAAATACTGGCGTCACCGGTGGCTCGACACCTGACGGTAAGGATTATGATCGTGACTTGGTAATTGTCAGCACACGCCTACTCACCGGGGTTCAGGTGATCGATAATCATCAGCAAGTCATCGCTTTTCCCGGTACTACCCTCACCGAACTTGAAGAGACCCTGAAGCCTCTACACCGTGAGCCGCATTCAGTGATCGGTTCTTCCTGTATTGGTGCCTCGGTGATTGGCGGATTATGTAATAACTCCGGGGGGTCGCTGATCCGCCGCGGTCCAGCATTCACTGAAAAGTCTCTGTTTGCCCGTATTACCGAACGAGGCCACTTGGAGCTGGTCAATCATCTGGGCATTGACCTCGGTGATAGCCCCGAAAAAATGATTAATGCCTTGGAAACCCGCGCATACACCACCGGTGACGCTCCGGACTGGCAGGGAAAGATCTGGGCAGATGATTATGCCGACCAACTTCGGGATACCTCCGCCGCCTCTCCGGCGAGGTTTAACGGTGACCAGCGCTACCTGCATGACAGTGCTGGCTGTGCCGGTAAAGTGATCGTTTTTGCCGCCCGACTGCCGACATTCGCCGCCAGTGAGGAGACCCGAACTTTCTATATCGGCAGTAACGATGAAAGTGAACTAGTCAGTCTGCGCCGTTACCTTCTGGAAAACATGCAGGAACTGCCGTTACAGGCAGAATATATCCATGCTGGTGCCTTTGACTTAACTTTGCGTTACGCTAAACATATGGTGCTGGCGATCCGTAAATTAGGCCCACAAGCGATCCCAGGACTGATGGCCAATAAAGCGCGCTGGGATCTGCGGGTCAAACACGCGCGCTTCCTACCCAAAAATACGGTGGATAAATTGATCCAGGGCTTTAACCAGGTTACCCCGTCTTTTATCGCCCCACGGATCATGGAGTATCGCCGCCACTTTGTGCATCACCTGATGATTAAAGTCGAAGCCAAACAAGCAGAACAACTGAACAATCTGTTAGACACTTTCTTCGCTGAACGGCCAGGGGAATATTTCCTGTGTGACGACAGAGAAGCCGCAGATGCCTTTTTGATCCGCTTTGCGGTGGGTGGCTGCACGGTGTCTTATTGTGATTATCTCGGTTATAACCCTAATCAGCGACTGATTGCTTTTGATGTGGCACTGCGGCGAAATGATACCCAGTGGCGCATTCACCTGCCGCCGCATCTGGCCTCACAGGTACAGGCTGACTCTTGCTGTGGCCACTTCTTCTGCTTCGTCAATCACCAAGATTACGTACTGAAGGAAGGGACCGATGCGGTGAAGTTTAAGCAGGATGTGATGGCTTATTTGGAACAACGCGGTGCCCGTTATCCCGCGGAACACAATGTCGGACATCTGTATGCGGCCTCCTGCGACCACCAAGCACACTGGAAGGCCCTCGACCCGACCAACAGCTGTAATCCAGGGATTGGTAAAACCAGCCGTAAAAAGTTCTGGCAGTGATCGCTGCTAGCCTACCGGGCCTGGTGGCCCGGTGAGTTCAGCGGCCGTAACTGAGGCACACCGCTTGGACAGCCTGCTGACAAAAGTAACGGTGTAACTTGATTAACGATAATCTGCTGAGGGTTGTCTCATCCTGCGGTGAGGCACCTTCACCGCTGATCTTCTGCCACAGTGCCTGACGCAATAGTGCGTCAGCCCCACTATCGCAATGCTGCGGTAGCTCAGGGACTTCAGTCAGGCTGACCACTTTCTCAGTAATACGGTCGAAAAAGGTTTCACAGGCCGTACGCAACTGCTGATGATCCCAGTGGGGGGACTGTAGCGCACAAAGGATACCGGCGCGATCAGCCAGCCTTTCAAAGCGGCAAGAGACCACATATCCCACCGACCGTTCCTCACGCAACCATTGGTAAAACGCTGGCTGATAAAGGCTGCCTAATACCTGTGCGGCAGCCAACTGCTCAGCATTATGGTGATCCACAGGTAGGAAAAACAGTAACGCGCTGTCTCCTTCTCTAGCAGGATGATGCTGACCCAAACCAGGAGGAAGAGGCTGCAGTCGCGGTTGATGACGGCTAAGCTGCGGGATCCCTTGTTGCAGCTGTTGGTCCAGTTGGTGAAACAGTGAATCATCCTGACACTGCAACAGCGCACACCAGCGTGGCTGTTTAAACGTTTCCGCGAGCAGTGCCGGAAAACGCGCCAACAGTCGGCGAATGAGGATTTCCTGTCCATCCTCAGCCAAACTGTGATCAGAGTCAGACCAGCAGCGAATTAACAGAGCCAGCAGCGCCTCGGCCTGCCCGCTGTCCGGCAAGTTCATATTCAACCAAGGAACCCCCTGCCATTGACTGAGAGCAGCTCTGCCACCAGCATGGTGGACTCGGCTAAAAAACGGTGCCAGCGACCGCTGAAGCGCGCCATATTGCCCCACGGTGAGGGTGGTGCCGATGGGCGGACGCATCACCAGAGCCACCTGTTGCCCACCGTGATCGGCACGCCAACACACTGGCGAGCTGTTAGGTCTTAGCGATGATCGGCCACCAATATCGTCCACAGTCGCCAATGCAGGATAAAAGATAAACGGCTGCGGTGGTGGAGTCAGCGGCTGTGTTGCCGGTTCAGCAGGTTGCCAGCGGCAGGGAAATCCGCGTACATGAGCAATTTCACCGCCATCAAACAGTCCCGTCTGTAACTCACAGTATGGAGTAGTCAGTAAGGAAGCTGCCAAGGATGCCACGCTATCCGCTTGGCCCCCCTGACCTGACGCTAATTTGCGTAACTGTTCCATTGGCGATACTGATGCTAAGTGTTGGTCGGCAAGTTTACGGTAATGCACCCGCTGCGAGTCAGTTAACTGCATGAGTTGCCGCAACCACGCCTGCCATGAGGCATGCAGTAACCCTGCCGGTTGGGGTTTTCCCGGCGCTGACGTAAGGCGGATCAACAGCCACACTCTGCCACGTTGTGCGGAAATCTGTTCGACCTGTAAGTCATGACACAGCCCTGCCGTTGTCCAGTAATGGCGTAAGCTTCCCGGTGAGGCATCGCTGATAAGTGCCTGCAATAGTGGAACAGTGTCTGCAAGATCACCCTCGGGATCGTCAATCAAGTAGCTCAACAGATGTTGGCGTTCTCCTGTGGCATGCAGCACCACCGGTCGACGCTCCTTCACCGTTGGTAACGCCAGCTTCGACAAATCTCTACCCGCCAAGGGGGAGCCGTTTTGTTGTGCAGCATCAGTAAGGGTTACGGGCTGGGGCGTTTTCTCTCCATTGCCACCGAGGTCGAAAGCGTGGCGGACCTGTTGTTGTAGGGTCGCCAGCGGCAGATCAGCACGGACAGTCAGCGTGAGGTTTTCAGGCTGATACCCCCGTTGATGAAAAGTGTATAAAGCTTGGCGCACGGCCTGAGGGTCTCCCCGGAGACTCTGGCGGTTACCGACCACAAAGCGGCGATATTCCTCTGCACCGCTAAAACCATCTGCCAAAAATGCCTGGCACAGGGTTGGCAGATGCCCCGTTAATAGCTCATATTCTGCATCGATCACTGCAATTTCTCTGGAGATCGACGCCGTTTCTAGACAAGGCGATAGGACCATATCTAACAACCGGGCAATGCCGGCACTGAGATAGGCCTGAGACACTTCGAAATAATAGAGGGTTTGGCAGGCCTCGGTAGTGGCGTTAACTCGCCCATGATGGCGGCTGACCCACGGCATCAACCGTTGATCATCACCAAAGCGGGTACCGCCCTGAAACAGCAGATGCTCAAGCAGATGGGCCAGACCCGGCCAAGCGGCCGGTTCATGGTGACTACCGACGGCGGACCGCACACAGGCAGAGGCCTGCTGGAGACCCGGCGCTGAGATCAACTGAATGTTGATGCCTTGATAGCGATATTCTTTCACCCGTGGCTCTGTCATCGATTAACCGCGGGAGGTGAAGATCACCTTGGAGTTACGCTGATTTCGGAACTGTAACTGACCGATACGGATGTCACTGCAATCCGCTTCCCGGCGAGCCTGCAAAATTTTATCGTGATGCGGGGATTTACTGCACACCGGGTCAGCATTATCAGCATTCCCTGTCAGCATAAAGGCCTGACAACGGCAACCACCGAAGTCTTTCTCTTTTTCATCACAGGAACGGCAGGGTTCTGGCATCCAGTCATAACCACGGTAACGATTAAAGCCGAAAGAGTCATACCAGATATGCTCTAGGCTGTGCTCCAACACAGAGGGGAATTCCACTGGTAATTGGCGGGCGCTGTGACAGGGTAACGCAGTACCATCTGGGGTCACATTCATAAAAATGGCTCCCCACCCGCCCATACAGCCCTTTGGCCGTTCTTCGTAGTAGTCTGGCGTGACGAAGATCAGGTTGGTTAAGTTACCGTCCGCCGCCATTTTCTGCCGATACTCACTCACCACGGCTTCGGCACGGGCAATTTGTTCACGGGTCGGCAGCAGCCCTTCTCGGTTTAGCTGAGCCCAGCCATAAAACTGGCAGGTCGCCAACTCCACATCATCGGCCTCTAGTTGCAGACATAATTCGATGATGCGGTCGATCTGGTCGATATTATGCCGATGTAGGACGAAATTCAGCACCATCGGATATCCGTGGGCCTTAATCGCTTTCGCCATCTCCAGTTTTTGGTGAAAGGCTTTTTCTGAACCCGCTAGCGCTGCATTGAGGGTTTCGTCGCTGGCTTGGAAACTGACCTGAATATGGTCCAGGCCCGCATCGGCAAAGATATCCAGTTTTTGACGGGTCAAGCCGATACCTGAGGTGATCAGGTTGGTGTAAAAACCGAGCTCTCTGGCGCCACGGATCAGCTCTGGTAGGTCTTTACGTACCAGCGGTTCGCCGCCGGAAAAGCCCAACTGGACACTGCCCATTTCGCGGGCCTGACGGAACACGGTCAACCACTGTTCAGTGGTCAACTCTTGTTGCTCTCTGGCAAAATCCAGCGGATTAGAGCAGTACGGGCACTGTAACGGGCAGCGATAAGTGAGTTCCGCTAATAGCCACAGCGGTGCTTTAACATCAGGCTTAGTTTGCATCACGCAACATTATCCACTTTTGTTTAACCGCAGCCTGTAGAAAATCGATGACATCGGCGTCGACACCCTCGGCGTCAGGAAAGCGATGGTTCAGTAAGTCGATAATCTGTGACACGCTACGTTTGCCATCCACCTGCTCAAGGATCAGCGCTGCGGTTTCATTCAGTTTGGCCATGCCTTCTGGGTAGAGGATCACATGGCAGTCCTGGGCCACTTCCCATTGCAGCCGGTAGCCGCGACGAAAAACCACCACAGTGTTTTCAATACTCATATTACACTAGCCGAGTTGTGTGCCAGACAGGCTGGTCTGTCACTGTATGATAAGGAGGACGCTCAAGGCTGTAGGCCATGGTCATAGCATCCAGCATAGTCCACAAAATATCCAGCTTGAATTGCAGGATCTCCAACATGCGGTTCTGCATAGCGGCAGTATCAAAATAGTCGAGAGCCAACTCCAGCCCATGTTCAACATCACGGCGGGCTTGGCTCAAACGGCTACGAAAATAGAAATAGCCCTCTTCTTTGATCCACGGGTAATGTTGTGGCCAACTGTCGAGGCGCGACTGATGAATTTGTGGCGCAAACAGCTCGGTCAGTGAGCTACAGGCGGCTTCTTCCCAACTGGCGCGGCGCGCGAAATTCACGTATGCATCCACCGCAAACCGCACTCCAGGCAGCACATACTTTTCTGATAACAAGTCGTCACGATTCAGCCCTACGGCTTCCCCGAGCTGTAACCAGGCTTCAATACCGCCTTCACACTCGCCTGCACCGTCATGGTCGAGGATACGCTGGACCCACTTACGACGGGTGGCCGGGTCCGGACAGTTCGCCATAATGGCGGCATCTTTCAGCGGGATATTGGTCTGATAGTAAAAACGGTTCGCCACCCAGCCCTGGATCTGCTCACGGGTCGCCTGACCATTGTGCATGGCAATATGGTAAGGGTGATAGATATGATAATAAGCCCCTTTATCACGCAGGGCCTGTTCAAATGCCTCGCGGCTCAGGGGGGAAGTGAGAGTCATAACTTCAGTCCTATAACTGTATTGCCATTCCGTCATGGCTGACTTCAATGCCCTGCTCTTCCAGGAAACGGCGCTGGGGAGAGTCCTCGTCGAGGATCGGGTTGGTATTATTAATATGGATCAGAATTTTTCGGCTGGCCGGTAGTTTTGCCAGCAGACTCATCAGCCCCTGATCTTCTGCCAGTGCTAGATGCCCCATCGCTCGGCCAGTATTTACCCCAACACCGGTACTAAGCAGTTCATCATCTTGCCAGACGGTACCGTCAATCAACAGGCAATCCGCTTTTTGCAACCAAGGGAGGATAACCTCGTCCGGCTCACCCAAACCTGGCGCGTAGAACAGGGTCTTACCGCTAGCGGTATTCTCGACAAATAGCGCTACATTATGCCCCGGCAGTGGTCGGTCACGGTAAGGTGAATAAGGTGGTGCGTTACTGAGGATAGGGACTGCAGTAAAGCGCAACGACTGACAGACGGTGACAGTAAAGGGTTCCAGCGGCTGGATAGGTTGGTGCTGTAAACCGCCATTCCAATGGGTCAGCATTGGAAAGACCGGAAAGCCGGTACTGAGATCGTTATGGACTTCGTCGGTACACCAGACATGGTGCGGACAACCTTCACGTAGACTTAGCAGACCGGTGGTATGGTCGATCTGACTGTCGGTCAGAATAATATCGCCAATGGCAGTGCCACGCAGTACATCGGCTTTTACCAGTTCAGGGGTTTGGAAAATCTGATGTGAAATATCGGGGGAAGCATTACACAACACCCAGTCTTCGCGGTTGTCACTGAGAATAATAGAAGATTGTGTTCTGGCATGAGCACGGAGGGTGCCATCGCGCAGGCCTTTGCAGTTACTGCAGTTGCAGTTCCACTGCGGGAAACCGCCACCGGCAGCAGAGCCCAGCACTTTGATAAACATAGAATAACTCTTTAGAAGTAAGTGCCGCCCGCAAGCGGCCACTTAGTATGACCGGGATAATTAACGGTTGGAGATGTACAGAGTGACTTCCATACCTAGGCGCATATCCACAAATTCAGGTTTTTTCCACATAAGATCACCTTAATACTGATGTTGACGAAAAACGTCTTTATAAAAAAACCACAGCGCAACTCTGTGGCATGTTTCTGTCAAAGACCACTAAATGTTGCGCCTTTGTCAAACAGAGGTCAATGAAAAGATGAACATTTCCGTTTAACCTGTCATAAAATGTTCAAAAATCCTGTCCCAGTTACCCCGACAAACTTTTGTGATCACCCTCTCACTTAGGCCAGTATCACGCAGTTTTTGCTCCAATAGGCCAAGTCCGGTCACATCTTTTAAACTATCTGGCACACCAGTACCGTCGAAATCGGAACCAAAACCGACATGGTCTTCTCCCGCCTGATTAAGTAGGTAAAGGATATGGGCAACGATCTGATCCAGCGGGGTATCTGGGTCACGCTGACCATCGGCACGTAGAAACGCATTACCGAAATTAACCCCCACCATTCCACCGCTGTCGGCGATAATTTTCAGTTGTGCATCAGTAAGGTTGCGAGGTTGGGCACAGAGCGCATGGGCATTGGAATGGGTCGCCACCAGCGGCTGATCCACCGTTTTGGCGGTATCATAAAAGGCTTTCTGGTTCATGTGAGAGACATCAATCAACATTGATCGCGCCTGTAGCTGGCGAACAAACTCAAAGCCGACGACGGTAAGGCCCGGTCCGCTATCCGGAGAGCCGGGGAAACTGCCGGTGATCCCTTCACCAAAGGCATTGGGGGTATTCCAAAACGGACCGACACTGCGGACACCAGCATCATAAAATGCCGTCAGCAGATGGCCTTCGGTGTCCAACGCATCAGCACCTTCGATATGGGCAATCATCGCCAATTGTCCACGCTGCTGGCACTCTTTCACTTCCAGCGCAGTACGGCAGATTTTCGCCTGTCCCTGGGAGAACTGTTCCAGCCGTTGCAAAATAGCCAACTGCTGCCACATCACGGCGACCCTATCCTTCAGCGCGGCTAAACGCTGAGGGTAATGCAAGGCGACGTATTTTTCCGGCGGGACGAATATCGCAAACAGCGCAGTGCTGAGACGTCCTTGACGAATACGTCGAAAATCCAAGTGCCCTTCACAACCTTGCTCAAAAAAAGCCAGTTCTGGGTTGTCTGGGCACCTCAGCCACAGTTGCATCAATAGATCGTTGTGGCCGTCAATATAGTCATTCATTAGCAAACTCTGTGTTTCGGCTCGGCAACCGGCTAGGACAGGCACTGCCCTGGCTGACAGCTTATTTGCCGCGGGAGGCGAGGTATTGGCTAATCACCGATAGGTCCTGGTGCCCCAGTCCGTCATCCACTGCCTGTTGCCAAAGTTCTGTAATGTTAGTCAGCGCTGGTAGTTGTTGCTTATTACCGGCTTCAACGGCCAGTTTCGCATCTTTCAGCGCCCAGATCAGCTGCATTTGTGGCGTAAAGTCACCGCTTTTGATCATCTCCAGTTTGACTTTGGCGTAAGGGGCCGCCAAAGGACCTCCCTCCAAGGCTTGCCATAGCTGGTCTGGTTCGAATCCAAGTGCTTCAGCCAGCCGTTCACTTTCAGCCAAGCTTTGCATCAGACCAATCAGCCAACTGTTGACGACCAGTTTCATTTTCGACCCAGCACCCACATCCCCCTGCCACAGGGTGGCTTTACTGATCGCAGAGAACACTTGCTCGGCGGCTTGAGCACCTTGACGATCACCGCTGGCCAGTACAGTGATCTGCGCTTTCTCAGCCGGAGCCTTGGTACCTGAAACCGGTGCATCAAGAAACAGAATGTCCGGTCGTTTTTCTGAAATATAGTGATGCAGTTTTTCGATACCTTCCAGACCGAGAGTGCCCATCTGGCAAAGGGTAGCGTCTTTTTTCACCGAATCCAGAGCCTGACTGAGGACATCGTGGGTAGTATCACTGTCCGGTAGCATAGTGATAATCACATCGGCTTCGCTAACCGCATCCGCCACAGATGTCGCCAGCACCAGACCGTCTTTTTTAAGATCTTCCCCTTTTTCTGGGCTACGGTTCCAGCCGTGGACACTGAATCCATTTTTTAACAGGTTGGCGGCAAAGGCATGTCCCATGGCACCCAGGCCGAGTACCGCAACTTTAGGTTGTTGACTCATCTGTTCCTCCATTAGTCACTGATGTTGTGCCGCACTGCTATAGATATCCGGCACGGCGGCCAATAATTTTGCTGTATTTCATTAACTATAAGCGTCCTGAGCACAAAGGGATCCGCTTTTCTGTTACAGAGCTCAAGCAACCGAAGATTAGCTTATGATTTATAAAATAATGATTAATATCATTTAACAGTAAAATAAAACGATTACATTTTAACAAGCACGAAAAAAAGAGGTAGCATTCTCACCTTTCTGCAGAATGTATTTATTGCTGCTGCGTATTAACTCATTGAGAGCTTTCACTACTGATGAAAAAAAGAACACACACACAGCTAAAAGCCTCACTCATGCTACCGGTTTTTCTCCCGGCAGCCGGTCTGGCCGCGACAGCACCCAATACCGATAAATCTCCTACCATGATTGTCTCCGCGGCCCCTGCCAGCCACGGTTTAAATGAACTGGATACCCCGGCGGCCGTCAGCGTGGTGTATGGTGAAGATATGCGCCGCGCGCAGCCTCAAGTCAATTTGTCAGAGGGACTGTCAGGGGTGCCAGGATTACAGATCCTCAATCGTCAAAACTACGCACAGGACTTACAACTATCTATCCGTGGCTTTGGCTCTCGCTCGACCTTTGGCGTACGCGGCATTCGTATCTATGTGGACGGTATCCCTTCCACTATGCCGGACGGCCAGGGCCAGACCTCCAATATCGATATCGGCTCTATCGACCATGTGGACATCCTGCGCGGTCCGTTTTCAGCCCTCTACGGTAACAGCTCTGGCGGGGTGATTAATGTGGTCACCAAAAAAGGCCAGCAACCCGATACCCTGTCGGCTGGCACCTGGTATGGCAGTTATGGCAGCTGGCGTAATAGCCTGCAGGCCAGCGGCTCTACCGGTGACGGGACCCATGCGGGGGATGTAGACTACAACGCCTCGGTGTCTCGTTTTACCACCCACGGTTACCGCGACCACAGCAGTGCCCAAAAAAATCTAGCCAATGCCCGTCTCGGCGTGCGTATTGATGACCAGAGCACCCTTACCCTGCTGGTAAACAGTACCCATATCCAAGCCAATGACCCTGGTGGGTTGACCGAGCAACAGTGGCGGGATGATCCAAAACAGGTGGCGTCTAACGTGTCACTGTATAATGCCCGTAAGACCGTCGACCAGACCCAGGCCGGTCTGCACTATGAGCGTTCGATGAGCCCTAACGATGACCTGAGTGTGATGGCTTATGCGGGTATCCGGGAGATGACCCAGTATCAATCCATCCCTTACAAAGCGCAATCTAATAAGAATAAGTACGGAGTTATTGACCTTACCCGTCATTATCAGGGGGTTGATACCCGCTGGACACACCGGGATACGCTGTTTACCCTGCCAGTAAGTGCCACCGTTGGTCTTGACTATGAAACCATGACCGAAGACCGTCAGGGCTATCAGAACTTTTATTACGGCTCTTCCGGCATTGTGACCGGCGAGAAAGGTGCTTTACGCCGTAATGAACATAACCTGATGTGGAACCTAGATCCTTATCTGCAGACGGCTTGGCAGTTGTCCGAGCGCTGGTCTCTAGATGCAGGGGTTCGCTTAAGTACCATCAATTTCGATTCGGAAGATCATTATCTGTCTGATGGTGATGACAGCGGCAGCAAACGCTATCACCAATGGTTACCTGCGGCCTCCTTGAAGTACGCCATTGATGATAGTTGGAATACCTATTTGTCTGCTGGGAAAGGTTTTGAAACACCAACCATTACCGAACTTTCCTACCGTCCTGATGGACAAGCCGGTCTGAACTTGGGCCTAAAACCGTCCACCAATAAGACCATTGAGTGGGGCACCAAAAAGCGCATCGGCTATGGCCTGTTAAATGCCGCTGTTTTCCAGACCGATACCCGTAATGAGATCGTTTCTGCCGACAGCACCGATGGCCGAGCCACCTTCAAAAACGCTGGGGAAACCCGTCGCCGTGGTCTGGAACTAGGCTTTGAGCAGCAACTGGGAGAAAACTGGCAGTTAAACACCTCTTGGACTCTGCTGGATGCCCGTTACCGCAGCAATGCCTGTACCTCCGGTGACTGTAACGGTAACCGTATTCCGGGAATTGCCCGCAGTATGGCTTACGCAGGCCTGGAGTATGCACCAGGAGCAGGTTGGTACGCGGGCGGCGATATCCGTTATATGAGTAATATCGAGGCCAATGATGCCAATACCGTCAGTGCGCCAGCCTACACGCTAACCTCTCTGAACACCGGATGTAAATGGCTGGTTGAGAACTGGACCGTTGATCTGTCTGGCCGAGTCGATAATCTGTTTAACCGCAAATATGTCGGCTCAGTGATCGTTAACGAAAGTAACGGACGCTACTATGAATCGGCACCAGGCCGTAACTACGGTGTTGGACTGAACGTTAGCTACGCCTTCCAGTAATGGTGTAAAAAGACCCGCCTAGGCGGGTCTTTTGGGTGTCATAGCCACCGTACCATCCAACGGGCCAATGCTGGCCCCATAATTAACACCACTATAAAACGGCCGGTCTGCATCGACATCACAAACGGCTGATCCACATGGCTAGATGACGCAATAATCGCCACCGAATCGGCGCCGCCAGGACTGGTCGCCAGATAGGCCGTCAGGGGATCAATACCGGCAAAATGCACCAGCATCCAGGCAAACCCACAACAAATCAGTAACAGGGCACACACCGACAGCAGTACCCCCGGTAGCGCATGTAACGCATAGCGCAGGATCTCACCACTAAAACGCAAGCCAATGCTCCAACCAATCAGCGTATAGGCAATCGCTAGAAACCACAGTGGCAGTTCAATTTTCATCCCCGCGAAATTCTGCAGCAGACATCCGGCAATCATACTCAGCAGCATCGGCCCTGCCGGTAATCGGATTTTCCCCGCCAACAGAAAGCAGAGGACTATCACCAGCACCGTCAGTAAAAAATGAGGAACCTGCAAGGCTGGGAACAGCACCAGTGGTGGTGATGACTGGCCGCTGCCCGCGGCAAACACATGACTGACCAGTGTCGCCAGCAGCGCGACCATCAGTACCCGCAGATATTGCATAAAGGCGACCAGTCGTGTATCTGCGCCAAAGTCACCGGCCATGAGGGTCATTACCGTCGCGGCTCCTGGCGAAGATCCCCACAGGGCGGTACTGCCAGGCAGGATCTTCAATTTAGCCAACATTCCACCGAGGAGCGTGCTAGCCGCAATCACGCTGAAAACACTCAATAGAAACAGCAGCCAGTTATGGGCCATAGCAGTGAATACCTGTGCAGGCATAGCTCGTGCAATCATCATCCCTACCACCGCCTGGGCTAATTGCTGAGATATACGTGACAGTGTCACCGGATGCCCGGTAGAGGAGAACAAGATCGCAGCGAACATCGGCCCCAGTAGCAGGGCGGCGGGAAGGCGGAGCAACTCGAAGAATGTTACCAAGCCGATTGAGCAGACCAGTAACAGCAGCCAACGGGCCAGTAAGCGCGGGGCAGCGGCAGGCAGGTTTAGCATCCGTGAACGCTCCTGATCCCAATGGGCAGATGACGTGCAACCATGGTGTTCTCCTTCAATTAACTGTCTGGTTTGACAGCTTAAAATACGCGTTTCTTGGCAAACGGATGTCACCGGAAATGCGGATTACTGCGTTTATCACCCGCCACTGGCCGTGGATAGTGGATAGTGGATCAAACTATGAAAACTGACGGGCACTTGCAGAGGATTATGATAACGGTGGCAAATGTCGGCAGCGAAGCGCTTCGCTTCGCCACTGGCGAGTGCATAGTCAGTCTCCTCCAGCGACAAAACCAGACGGCCGCTGACCACAATCACTTGCTCTATCGCGCCCGCCGCATGACATGACTCGTGACTAACCGCCCCAGGAGCCAAGGTGATCAACAGGGTATCCATAGCCAAGTCGGTATCATAGGGCAACAGACTGCGGACAGTGATCCCCCCACCCTCAGCTCCCTGAGGTAGCGTTGTCGAGTTTGAGGGTGGTGGTTGAATAAA
Organism: Tatumella saanichensis; assembly: GCF_000439375.1. GTDB lineage: Bacteria > Pseudomonadota > Gammaproteobacteria > Enterobacterales > Enterobacteriaceae > Tatumella > Tatumella saanichensis. The sequence goes on along the minus strand of NZ_ATMI01000019.1, from coordinate 54,592 downwards.
CCATGAGAAAGGCACTTGCAGCCCATCTGCGATTTTCCATAGAGTGGCAACCGTCGGACCTGATTCGTTACGTTCTATCTGACCGAGCATAGCTTTACTGACCCCGGTCAAGGCGGCACATTGTGCCAGGCTGAGTTGTCGCTGGCGGCGCAAATTTTTCAGTGCTGTCGCGACAAAATAATCAACAGTTTGCATAGTACCTCCCTGTTATTACCGCCAGTGTAGCACTTGTGCGCTATAACGCACGGTGCTATGTTGAGCGTCAGCCCGCTTCTCGGAGTTTTCCCCCCATGTCGTTACGCGAAGATATCTCGCAAATCACCCTGCCGATGATTATTTCCGGCGCTGTGGCCGTGCTTGTGGGATACGCTAGTTCTGCTGCCATTATTTTCCAAGCAGCACGTGCCGCCGGCGCCAGTACTGCCTTGACCGGTAGCTGGTTGGGGGTGTTGGGCATTGGCATGGGGCTAACCTCTTTCGCCCTATCGCTACGCTATCGGATGCCGATACTAACCGCCTGGTCAACCCCCGGAGCGGCCATGTTGGCCACCAGTTTATCCGGTGCCAGCTTATCGCAAACCGTCGGTTTGTTTATTTTTACTAATTTGCTGATTGTGATTTGCGGCGTCACTGGGCTTTTTTCACGTCTAATGCGTCATATTCCGGCTGCTATCGCCTCAGCGATGCTGGCTGGGATCCTGCTGCATTTCGGCTTACAGGCCTTCGATGGATTGAAACAAAACCTGCCACTCTGTTTGACCATGTGTTTGGCCTTTTTGCTGGCGCGCCGCTGGCAGCCACGTTATGCGGTATTTATGACCTTACTGGCAGGGATCTTAGTGGTCATTGCACAGGGAAAAACTTCACTGGACCAGGTCAGTTGGCAATGGTCAGCCCCAGAATTTATCCTGCCATCATTTGATCTACCGTTATTACTGGGGGTCGGGCTACCTTACTTTTTGGTGAGTATGGCCTCACAGAATGCCCCAGGGATTGCCACACTTAACGCTCATGGATATTCGGTGCCAGTTTCACCGGTGACCACCACTACCGGACTGGTCGCTTTACTATTATCACCGTTTGGCGGTTTCTCTATCTGTATCGCTGCCATCACCGCCGCTATTTGTATGGGTGAGGATGTGCATTCCAACCGTGATAAACGTTGGATGGCAGCCGCCATCGCCGGCCTATTTTATCTGGTTACTGGGGCATTCGGTTCGGCGATTGCGGTGCTATTCAGTGCCCTGCCACCGGTATTTATCCACACCGTTGCCGGTCTGGCCCTGCTGGCGACGCTGGCGGGCAGCCTGCACCGCTGTCTTGAACGTCCCGAACAGCGAGATACCGCCATGGTCACTTTCTTGATCACCGCCTCCGGTGTGTCAATTGGGGGGATCGGTGCGGCCTTCTGGGGAATGATTGGTGGCAGCCTCTGCCACATTATGCTTAGCCGCCGCGTGGTGGTGATTGGTCAGACATCTTCTCGGCAGATGCCTCCGATCAACAAACACCGCCAGCCTAAACTTCCGGGTCGCTGGCGCAGAAAGTAATCAGCTCAGTATACTTGAGTTCTGATACCCAGCTGGGACATTGGTTGATCAGTCCGGCTTTTCCATATCTTGCAAGGTCAGTAAGCCGTCCAGTTCGCTGGCAGCCTGTTCGATAACAGCCAGTACTGGCCGCAGTGGCTCTCTGATCTCCTTCAGCCCCTGCAACTCAAAGGTTGCCGGTAACGGCATGCCCCCTGTTAACCAGTCCCAGAGCGCATCAAGGTTATCGCCGAACACAGTGTCGCAGTGGCTGTGTTTAACCAAGTGGTGATAAAAATCCTGACGGCTGTGAAGCCGATGAAAGTCAAAACGTATCGTCAGCATCATGGGATCCGGGTAAAAGTGCGGTAGTGGTCAGTGGTTAGAAACACCAAGCCGTCAGAGGAATAGAGTAGACGGTCAGCGTTGCGATGCCCGCAACGGTAATTAACATCGGCTTCAAACCAACGTCTACCGTTGGCATCCGGTAAGCGCCCTTCCCGGTTAGAGAAGTGATCGCCGCCAATCGCCCTGCCAGGCAACACATCACAAAGGTTAGAACGCGAGGGTTCCCAGCCGTCACGGCGGGCGTCACTTTTACGGATGTAATAATCGGGTAAACGGTGATTCTGATGGATCCACGCCGCCACCTTTTGTGGATTTGTCAGCGCAGCAATATCACTGCCATCTGCCGTCTGCCGTGGTGTGGAAACCGTCTGAGAGGCCGACTCATTATGATGGGCGATAGGGTGCTGGCCCGGCTTTAGGCCCAACCAACTGGCAATCAGGGCAATAATTAATGCGCCCCACAGTTTTTTCGACATAGTGATTTCCCTAATTTTTAGGGCCTTACTATACCTGATTTCTGTGGCGCTGGCAGCGTGTGAAACTGCTACAGAGGATGTTAGCAGATAAAAAAAAGCGCCCTGGTGAGGGCGCAGAGGGTCATACTGCAAATTATAATGACGGGGATGGCGGCAGGCGTTATGCCCTGGTGTGGCGTCTTAGCTACCGTCCTCTATCCGGCTGTTAGACGTTTCTCAGACAGGAGTACAGGATCAATGCAAAGTGTGTGAAGCAGTGTGTGAGGCGTGCTCGCCTCCGGAACGACGCCAAGTTCCAGGGGCCATACCAAACTCACGTTTGAAGCTACGATTGAACGATTGCTGAGAATCAAAGCCCATGGAAATGGCGACACTTAAAATAGGCTCATTAGAGGTGGTTAACCGTGCCGCTGACTTCTCCAGTTTTTTCTTGCGGATGTACTCCCCAAGTGCGTAACCGGTATGCTCTTTGAACATCCGTTGCAGGTGCCATTTAGAATAGCCAGCACGCTCGGCGACCAAGTCGAGGTTAAGGCGGTTTTCAATATGGCTGTCGATCCAGCCGATCAGGTCGTTAAAAAATGCACTGTTCATCTGTCTCTCCGTCTGAAAAGAAATAGTATCTGTTGCAGTTGCATTTAATGATGCGCCTGATATCGATAAAATGCAAACATTATAGTTGCATTAAATGCCGTACAGATGTCAGGGATATTCCTATGCGTTGGGAAAGATGACTCAGGCAGCTGTTAGGCTGCACAGGAGAAGCGTTTAGGCGCTATCGGACTGGGACTCAGGACATGAGATTTCGGCTGCAGCACCCCTATCCGACGCTGTCTCATGGGTCGCCGCCCGGCCAGTAATTTCCAGCAAGGCATCGGCGACAGAACGCTTGGCTAACACGTTCAGCGACGCCTGCTCCGCCTCTTCTGCCAAGGATTTAAAATACCAGCAGACATTGGCGCTGACCACGCAACAAGGCTTTTTAACATCCGGTCGCGAGTTAAGCAGTTTCTTTTCATCGGTGACCGACAGGTAGATATCCCGCAGGCTGATTTCCTGTGGCGGACGCGCCAAGTGGATCGAACCGGTACGGCCGAGGGTGGTGGCAATGATACCATCACGGGTCAGGGGAACCATCAGCTTACGAATTAGACTGGGGTTCGATTCCAGGCCCTGAGCGAGAATAGCACTGGTCGAGCGTTTTCCCTGTTGCTCTGCCATAGCAACACTAAGGACCATCTGCAGTGCTGTAGGAAAGCGATAATCTAACATTGATATTCCTCTTGTAGTATCTGTCCGAAGACAACAGCGAGTTTATCAAACTTACGTAGTACTGAGAAGCAACCGCCCCGGCAGACCGCACAGAACTTTAAGTCAGAGTACGGCCAAGCCAGCCAGCCCCGAGTAATCCGCCCTGCTGCTGATGCTGCCCCGCCACGATCAGCGGCTGTGTGGTAGTCCGTAAAATACGGCGGCGTAATTGTTCATCGAGCAGTGTCAATAGCGGTGCAACGCCAGTTAGGCCGCCACCTGCCACAATCCGATCCGGACCTAAGGTATTCACCACCACCGCTAAAACTTCACTAACCAGCTCACTCCACAGGGTGATGACTTGAATTGCACGTTTATTACCCGCCAGCCAATCAGTGACGATTTGCTTACTGTCTGCCGCGTACTGATTAAGATGAAGCCACAACCGCTCAATTCCCCGGGCGGCACCTAAGGTATCCAAGCAGCCCTGCTGACCGCAGCCGCAGGCCAAACGCGGCAGTTCAATACGTTGCCCTCGATAGTCGAAGTGAGTGCGTGTTATCGGACCGTGGCCCCATTCACCGGTTAACCCACCGGCACCGGTGATCAATTGGCGATTAATGACCAATCCGCCACCAACACCGCTACCGAGAATAATGCCCAGTACACTATCTGCCCCCTGTCCTGCCCCGGTTGTGGCCTCAGCAAGGGTAAAACAGTCAGCGTCATTACCGATAATGACCCGCCGTCCCAGTAGACGACTCAGTTCAGCACTGACCTGATGACCGGCGAACGCCGAAATATTTCCCGCCAGAATGGTGTCCTGACGGCTGTCGACCACTCCAGCCGCCGACAATGCCACCGGGGAATCCGCTGTCAGTAACCCTGCTGCGTCCGCGATCTGATGGTGTAATGCCTGACAAAAAGCGGACCAGTCGCGGGCAGGCATCGCCACACTACCGATGGGCTGTAAGGTATCATCGGCGCGTAATACGCCACTTTTGATAAAACTGCCGCCGATATCGAAGCACATTACCGCTGGGTTCATAGGTCACTCTCTGTTTGTCAGGCTTATCCGGCCACAGAGTATAAAGGGATAAGCCAGTGACGGAAATCCCTGCACTGTTCCCTGCCAGACCTATTGGCACGGTGCTGATACTGGATAAAGATAATAATTAATAGTATGTTGTAACTAATTTGAGTGCTAAACCGCTATAAGAGGTCGCCAATGCGTTATACCCTGATTTCTGAAATACGCGACTGTGTGGAGCAAATAGAACATGGCCTGCAACACCTCACGGCTCAACTTGCTGAAATGCCACTGGTCAGCGCGCGAGCGTTCCGCCTACCTGGCGTGCAAAAAGGCGATGAACTTTCTGAGATCAGCAGCCTAAAGGTTCAGCCGTTTCACGGTGAAGGTGCCCGCCGTATGGCACTGGAGCATCTGCGCTTACTGTTTATGCAACAGCAGTCAGAGTCCCTGAGCACCCGCTCTGCTTCACGCTTACCCGGTATACTTTGTGTCAGCGCAGATGCCGAGAGTCGCGCACGGTTAACCGATCAGGCCCAACAGATTAACCAACAGAAAGCACTGCTGGAAAAGCTGATTACTCGCGATTCAGGGCTGGCTCCAGAAGCGCGCTTTCCTTTTGTCCATCAACACTTGCCGGGGCTAATTACCCTGAATGCCTATCGAACTCTGACCCTGGAGGCCGCTCCGGCATCGGTGCATTTCGGTTGGGCGAATAAACATGTCATCAAAAATGTCACCCGCGATGATATCTGCCGCCAGTTGGAAAAAAGTCTCGCCGCTGGACGCGCCCGTGCCCCTTGGACCCGGGAACAGTGGGCAGAAAAAGTGGCTGCCGAACTGGAACTGATTTCCGGATTGCCGGTGGATGCACCATTGAAAATTAAGCGGCCGGTAAAAGTACAGCCGGTGGCGCGGTTGCGGGCCGAAGGCAGTGCTCGACAGCGACAACTGCCCTGCCCAATGCCACTGATTTTTTGTTGTGAAGGGACTACTGGTCCGGTGATAGGGGATCTGGGTGATTACGATGAAGCTTTGATTACCCACCGCCATATTCCTAGGGCTATCCCCATGCAGCTGATGATCCCACGGCTGTGGTTATGGCTGGCGGATGAGTAAGTGGTTCGGCATCTTTTTAAAAAAATGCTAAGGTGGTGGCAGACTGGTATATTTACACTCTCCCCTGGTTTATGTAACGCCAACACCAGGAAATTTAAGATTATCAAAAGGATGACCCGGTAATGAAAAAATCAAAAATTGCTGTCGGCGTAATCGTCGCTCTGGGCGTGGTCTGGACCGGCGGCGCCTGGTTTACCGGTAAACAGGTGGAATCCCATATCGGTGAGATGGTCACTCGGGCCAATCAGCAACTTAACAGCGAGTTTCCTGGCAGCCATCTGCAACTGACCCAGCAAAACTTCCAACGTGGCGTGTTCAGTTCACAGGTCCAGTTAGTGCTACAGGGCACTGCGCAGGCTGGCGAAGATGATGCCCTGCCAGCCGAGCAGAAAGTGATTTTCAATGAGACGATCGATCATGGCCCTTTGCCATTCGCTCAGCTGAAACACTTTAATCTGATCCCCGCTGCTGCCTCCATCCATACCGAAATTGAGAAAAACGGTACGGTGCAGGGTCTGTTTAGCCTGAGTAACGGTAACTCACCACTGAGTGCCGAGACCCGTCTCGGCTACGACAAATCCAGCCAGACCGATATTTCTGTGAAGCCTCTCCAGTATAGTGATGATACAGGCAAAGTCTCGACGCAACCGTCACAACTGCACCTGTCGGTGGACGGTGAACAAAACAACATTCGGGTAAATGCCGATATCGGTGACTTGAATGCAGGCTTCACTAATGACAGCCATCAACCAGTGACTCTTCAGGTCAACGGCCTACAGTTCTCCGGCGATACCCACCTTAGCCCAGAAGGATTGCGGTTAGGGAAACAGTCACTGGATCTCAAAGCTCTGAGTACCTCGGTAAATGGACAACCGATGCTGGCGGTAAGCGGCGTCACCCTCAACAGTGATTTCAATAATACCGCTGGTAAGACTAATGGCCGTATTGATTACAATGTTGATGATCTACAAATGAAGCAGCAATCACTGGGCAGCGCAGCACTGAAAGTGACCCTCAGTAATTTTGATACCCAGTCAGTAAAAACCTTTTATGATAACTACAACAATATTGTAAAACAAAACTTGGCACTGGCAGCCAGTAACGGTCAAGCAGACCCTCAAGTCATGCAGCAGGCAGCTAATGCAGCACTTTTACAGAACCTGCCATTGTTACTGAAAGGCTCACCGGTGTTGTCTGTCGATTCTCTGACGCTGAAAAATGACAAAGGGGTAAGCAGTTTCAGCTTAAAGGCCGATTTCAACGATCCTTCGACGGTTACTCAAGCCCCGCAGTCACTGGGTCAGGTAGCTGATGGGTATATGAAAGATCTGAATGCCTCATTGAGCATCAGTATGCCGATGGCAGAGCAATTACTGTCGGTTGTGGGTCAGTCACAAGGTTATCAACCGCAAGACGCTGATAAACTGGCACAGCAGCAGATCCAAGGCCTGTCAGCGATGGGAGAAATGTTCCATCTGTCGACAGTCAAAGATCAAAATATCGTCTCTTCGCTTCAATACAGCCAGGGTGATGTAACGGTCAATGGCGCGAAGATGCCTCTTGACCAGTTTATTCAGCGATATGTGCCGATGATGCCAGACAGCGAGGGCAGCCCACAGTAACTCTCCGCGCCCTTGCCCGTAGGCAGCCCTGCGCTAAACACCTCCGGCATAACCGGAGGTGTTTCATATGCGCCTATAAGGCTCTATTACTAGCCGCGCCCCATCAGGCGCATACGATCTGACATTTGCATCATCAACCGTTACTTACGGCCCGTCGGTATCGACAGTTGCTCTCCTAGCTTGTCCTGAGACAGTTGATGTCTTATATATTCCTGTATCTTCGTCGTTTTTTTTCCGCCGTATCAACATAATACCCATGGCACCAAAACTCCCTGTTTCGGTATTTAAATTTCAAATCGCCGAACTGCTCATACAGCATCAGGCCACTTTTACTTTTCAAGTACCCCATGAAGCTTGATGCACTCATCTTCGGCGGGATCTCAAGAAGCATATGAATGTGATCTGCACAATATTCAGCCTCACCAATGTGTACATTTTTCCACTCACACAACTTCTTCAAAATACGGCCTACAGCCCTACGCTTTTCCCCATAGAACACCTGCCGTCGGTATTTGGGTGCAAAGACGATATGATATTTACAGTTCCAGCGGGTGTGCGCTAAGCTTTTTTCGTCCCCCCATTGGGACCCCCTTTTGATTTCTTGTTGAACATTTGCAGTTGCCAGACCGCAAGATGTTTTAACAAGTCAAAAGGAGTTTTTATATCCGGCCGAAAGCTAAAAGCTTTACTGAACCCCATGGGGTTCTAGGCAAAAAAAAACGAACCCCATGGGGTTCGTTATTCACAAGCCAGCTAAGCTGGCGATCAGTATGGCGCTTAGAGCGCATCAGTCAGGCGGTCAACCACGATACGCCCGCTATTATCACGCTGGGTAATACGATAGTTGGCGGAATAAGAGCGACGACCATTCAGCTTATCAGACAGAGACACGGTGCCCTTGGGCTGACCATCTTTGCCGATAATCGTCCACTGGTTCACTTCTTCCTGACCTCGGTTTTTAAGCTTTACGACCTCTGCATGCTGCAGTTGGTCGCCATCTTCGATCTTAAGATAATCTTTTAACATTTTACCGCCCCCCGTTTGGCCTACCTACTATATTGCGATGCATTTATCTATTCAATCGAATATGCTAATCGAAATAGCCACATTATCGCTATGGTTATCTAGATTATTAATTAATACTAATCAATTGTATGAGGGATAAAAATGCCCTGAATGACGCTAAAAGTCTGGTATTTTACCTAAGGATATTTTTATAATGTGCCGCACTTTATTGATGATTTTTCGGGTGCACGATGATTGATACCACACTTCCCCTGACCGACCTCCACCGTCACCTCGACGGAAATATCCGCGCCGCCACTATTCTCGACTTGGGAAGAGAGTTTAATATCGCCTTACCTGCTGATAACCTCAGCGACTTGCTGCCGCATGTGCAGGTGATGTCGACTCAGCCGGATCTGGTTAGCTTTCTGCAAAAACTAGACTGGGGCGTAAAAGTGCTGGGTAACTTGGATGCCTGTCGTCGCGTAGCCTTTGAAAACGTTGCAGATTTAGCGATTGCAGGTATCCATTATGCTGAACTGCGCTTTTCACCAGGCTATATGGCAATGAACCATGGACTGCCCGTGGATGCAGTGGTCGAGGCGGTGATTGAAGGGGTACGCCAGGGCTGTGCTCAGTACGATGTACAGGTAAAACTGATCGGTATCATGAGCCGTACCTTTGGTGATAAAGCCTGTCTGCAGGAGCTGAATGGCCTGCTGGCGCACCGTGATCACATTACCGCCATTGATTTGGCCGGTGATGAGCTCGGCTTCCCAGGTGACCAATTCCGCAGTCACTTTACTAAAGCCCGCGACGCCGGTTTCCGTGTGACGGTACATGCGGGTGAAGCCGCAGGCCCAGAAAGTATCTGGCAGGCGATCCGTGAATTAGGCGCAGAGCGTATCGGTCACGGTGTCAAAGCGGTTCAAGACCCCGCATTGATGGATCATCTCGCCGAATATGGTATCGGTATTGAGTCCTGTCTGACCTCAAATATTCAGACCAGCACGGTGGCTTCGCTGGACGTGCATCCGCTGAAGCGCTTTTTACAACACGGCGTGATGGCCTGCCTGAATACCGATGATCCCGCGGTTCAGGGCATCGAGTTAGGCCATGAATATCAAGTCGCTGCGCCGGCGGCTGGCCTGAATGCCGAAGAGATCCGTCAGGCACAAGAAAACGGCCTGTTTATGGCGTTTCTCAGCGCCGAGGAGAAGCAGGCACTGCGCGCCAAAGTCGCCGCCTGACACTCCCTACCGACATCTCGTTGCTGACGGGGTGTCGGTTTTGGCCGCTATTTTTAGCCTCAGAGCTGTCACAATTTAATTCTGAGTGCGAAACGCTGTTACCAAGAGGTTCACAAGGTTGTTATACCGCGCCTTATCCCTGATAATACACACCTTTCAAACCCCCATGGCACGACAATGACTGATTATCTCTTGCTCTTTATTGGCACAGTATTAGTGAATAACTTTGTGCTGGTGAAGTTTCTTGGCCTCTGTCCCTTTATGGGCGTTTCCAAAAAACTGGAAACTGCCATCGGAATGGGGCTGGCGACCACCTTTGTTATCACACTGGCATCGATCTGTGCGTGGCTGGTGAACGATCTGATCTTGGTTCCCCTGGATTTGGTCTATCTGCGTACTATGGCCTATATCTTGGTGATTGCGGTAACCGTACAGTTCACCGAAATGGTAGTACGTAAAACCAGCCCGTCGCTGTATCGCCTGCTGGGAATTTTCCTGCCGCTGATCACCACTAACTGCGCCGTACTCGGTGTGCCGCTTCTGAGCGTCAACCTGAAACAGACCTTTTTGCAGGCAGCCCTCTACGGGTTTAGCGCCTCTCTCGGCTTCTCACTGGTGATGGTGCTGTTTGCTGGTATCCGCGAACGTCTCGTGTTAGCGAACGTCCCTGCTCCGTTTAAAGGTTCTTCGATTGCGCTGATTACCGCGGGTCTGATGGCACTGGCGTTTATGGGCTTCTCAGGACTGGTGAAATTCTGATGAGTGCCATTTGGATTGCGATAATTTCCCTGAGTCTATTGGCTCTGGTGTTTGGGGCCCTGCTGGGCTATGCGTCTCGCCGCTTTAAAGTCGAAGAAGACCCAATTGTTGAACAGATCGATGAACTGCTGCCACAGAGCCAGTGTGGTCAATGCGGCTATCCGGGCTGCCGTCCCTATGCGGATGCGGTGGGTAACCAGGGTGAGATGATCAACAAATGCGCGCCAGGGGGTGAGCAAACCATGCTGAAACTGGCCGCCCTGTTGAATGTTGAGCCACAACCGCTTGATGGCGATGAAGAGGCCAAAACGCCGATGCGCAAAGTCGCCTGGATCGATGAAGCCAACTGTATCGGTTGTACCAAATGTATTCAGGCCTGTCCGGTCGACGCTATCGTCGGCGCCACCCGTGCCATGCACACGGTGATGACCGATCTGTGTACCGGTTGCGATCTCTGTGTGGCCCCCTGCCCGACAGACTGTATTGAGATGCGTCCGGTGGCGACCACCACTGCAAACTGGAAATGGGATTTAGCCACCATTCCTGTCCGTGTTATTCCGGTAGACAATCATGTTTAATCTGTTTTCCCGTTTTCGTGCTGACAAAATTTGGGACTTCAAAGGGGGCATTCACCCGCCGGAGATGAAAACCCAATCAAATGGCACCCCGCTGGCAGAGATCCCGCTGCCAGCACAGTTTATCCTGCCCCTAAAACAGCATATTGGGCAAGAAGGCGAGTTATTGGTTAAAGCCGGTGATCAGGTGTTACGCGGTCAGCCGCTGACCTTCGGTAACGGCCGGATGTTGCCGATCCATGCCCCCACCTCAGGCACCGTCACCGCCATTGCACCCCATATGACGGCACATCCCTCCGGGTTGTCGGAGCCTTCGGTGTTTATACGTCCCGACGGCGAAGACCGCTGGATCGAGCGCCAACCTATTGCCGATTATCAGCAGGTCGATCGTCAGGTCCTGATCACCCGTATCCATGAAGCCGGTGTTGCCGGTCTAGGTGGCGCTGGATTCCCGACAGCGACCAAGTTGAAAGGTGGCCACGGGGTCAAGACCCTGATTATCAATGCGGCGGAATGTGAGCCATATATCACTGCCGATGATCGTTTGATGCAGGATTGCGCGGCTGAGATCCTGACCGGCTGCCGTATTCTGCGTTACGTGCTGCAAGCGGAAGAGGTGCTTATCGGCATCGAGGACAACAAGCCAGAAGCTATCCGTGAGTTGAAAGCGGCACTCGGTCAGGATACTGACCTGATTATTCGTGTTATCCCAACCAAGTATCCGTCGGGTGGCGCGAAACAGCTGACCCGTATCCTGACCGGACGCGAAGTACCGCATGGTGGCCGCTCCGCAGATATCGGTGTTCTGATGCAGAACGTCGGCACCGCTTATGCAGTAAAACGCGCCGTTGTTGACGGAGAGCCGTTAACCTGCCGCGTCGTCACCCTCACCGGTGAGTCTCTACGCCAGCCACGTAATGTCTGGGGTCGTCTGGGAACTCCAGTCAGTCATCTGTTACAACAGGCAGGTTTTACGGCCAGTGAACAGCAGATGGTGATCATGGGAGGCCCTCTGATGGGCTTTACACTGCCTTCTCTTGATGTCCCGATGGTTAAAATTACTAACTGTCTGCTGGCTCCCTCGGCAAGTGAGATGGGCGAAAAACAAGCAGAGCAATCCTGTATCCGTTGCAGCGCCTGTGCCGATGCCTGCCCTGCTGGCTTATTGCCGCAACAGCTGTACTGGTATTGTCAGGGTGGCGATCATGAGAAAGCCCGTGCCTACAACCTCAATGATTGTATTGAATGTGGGGCTTGTGCGTATGTCTGTCCAAGTAATATTCCACTGGTTCAGTATTATCGACAGGAAAAAGCGGAACTGCTTGAAATTGATCTCGAAGCACAGCGTACCGCCGAAGCCAAAGCACGTTTCGAAGCGCGTCAACAGCGTTTAGAACGCGAGAAACAGGCCCGAGAGGCCCGTCATGCGGAAGCGAAGCGTCGTGTCTCCTCGACAGACCAACAGCAAATCACGGCAGCATTAGAGCGGGTGAAGGCCAAAAGCGCCCCGGCCGGTGATGATGTGGTGGTGCAAGCCGGAGCCGTACCGGATAACAGCGCGGTGATTGCCCAACGCGAAGCACGCAAAGCGCAGGCGAAAGCCCGTCAGGCAGAGAAAACAGCCACTACTGCGTGCGACGAGGGTGATGCCCGTAAAGATGCCGTCGCTGCTGCCATTGCCCGGGCCAAAGCCAAAAAAGCGGCACAAGCGGCGGAAAGTGAGTCTGCCAGTGCTGAACCGGCGACAGTGGAAGAGGATCCACGTAAAGCCGCGGTAGCCGCCGCCATTGCCCGGGCCAAAGCCAAAAAAGCGGCACAAGCGGCGGAACCTGAGGCTGTCAGTGCTGAACCGGCGACAGTAGAACAGGATCCACGTAAAGCTGCGGTAGCCGCCGCCATCGCCCGGGCCAAAGCCAAAAAAGCGGCACAAGCGGCGGAAAGTGAGTCTGCCAGTGCTGAGTCGGCGACAGTGGAACAGGATCCACGTAAAGCCGCGGTAGCCGCCGCCATTGCCCGAGCCAAAGCCAAAAAAGCGGCACAAGCGGCGGAACCTGAGTCTGTCAGTGCTGAACCGGCGACAGTGGAACAGGATCCACGTAAAGCTGCGGTAGCCGCCGCCATTGCCCGGGCCAAAGCCAAAAAAGCGGCACAAGCGGCGGAACCTGAGTCTGCCAGTGCTGAGTCGGCGACAGTGGAACAGGATCCACGTAAAGCCGCGGTAGCCGCCGCCATTGCCCGTGCCAAAGCTAAAAAAGCGGCGCAGAGACAAGAACATCAACCTTCCGCGACGCCTGAGTTGCAAAAGACGACATCTGAGGACTAAATGGCTTTTCGTATAGCAAGCTCCCCCTATACCCATAACCGACGCAGTACTGACCGAATTATGACTCTGGTCCTGCTGGCTGCGGTGCCGGGTGTGGCGGCTGAATGGGTCTTTTTTGGTTACGGTAGCCTGATCCAGGTAGCACTGGCCGCCATTACCGCCTGGGTCTGTGAAGGCCTAGTCTTAACATTACGCAAGCAGCCGGTGATGCCGGTATTAAAAGATAACTCTGCCCTACTGACTGCACTGTTATTGGGGGTGAGTTTACCGCCGCTGGCCCCTTGGTGGCTGATTGTTCTTGGTACTGCCTTTTCAATCATTATTGCCAAACAACTATACGGCGGCCTCGGCCAGAACCCGTTTAACCCTGCAATGGTCGGTTATGTGGTGCTGCTGATCTCTTTCCCAGTGCAGATGACCAGTTGGTTACCGCCGGAATCACTGCAATCGGTCACTCCGGGACTGGCAGATAGCCTGAGTATGATTTTCACCTCTCACACCAGTAGTGGCTTGGGGATGCAGGCTCTGCAAATGGGGGTCGATGGCGTCAGTCAGGCCACGCCATTGGATGGTTTTAAAACCGGACTACGCGCTGGACACTCCGCTGAACAGCTGCTGGCTGAGCCTATCTTCCATGGTGTACTGGCGGGTCAAGGTTGGCAGTGGATCAACATTGGTTTCCTGTTAGGTGGGTTATTTTTACTGTCAAACAACACTATCCGCTGGCACATCCCGGTCAGTGTGCTGGCGTCACTGGCAGTCTGTGCCACCCTGGGATGGTGGCTGTCACCGGGAACCTTAGCGTCACCGATGATCCATCTGTTCTCCGGTGGCACCATGTTGGGGGCATTCTTTATCGCCACCGACCCGATTTCAGCGTCAACCACCGACAAAGGCCGCCTGATTTATGGGGCGTTAATCGGCCTGCTGACTTGGCTTATCCGCAGCTTTGGTGGCTATCCAGACGGCGTGGCATTTGCTGTATTGCTGGCAAATATCTGTGTTCCGCTTATTGATTACTACACTCAACCCCGGGTGTATGGCCATCGCAAGGACTAACCGATGCTCGATACTATCCGCAAAAATGGCGTTACCCTGGCGGTGTTCGCCGCCATTACCACCGGTATGACCGCGGTGATTAATATGGTGACCAAACCGACCGTGGAACATCAAATGGCCTTAGAGCAGAAATCTCTACTGGATCAGGTGGTCCCGCCTTCACTGTATAATAATAGGCTGCAGAAAGAGTGCTACGTGGTGCGTAACGCCGCATTGGGTAATATGGACCCACACCACCTCTACCTGGCCAGAAAAGATGGGAAACCGGTGGCAGTCGCACTAGAGACTACAGCGCCGGATGGTTATTCTGGTAATATTCAGATGTTAGTGGGTGCCGATTTTAGCGGCAAGGTGTTGGGAGTACGTGTTACCGAGCAACATGAAACCCCAGGACTGGGCGATAAGATTGAGTTACGTATTTCGGATTGGATCACCCATTTTGCTGGCGTAGTGGTGCATGGCGCTGACGACAAACATTTTGCAGTGAAAAAAGACGGTGGTGACTTTGACCAGTTTACCGGCGCCACCATTACGCCGCGCGCCGTGGTGAATGCCACTAAACGAACAACCCTGTTTATTGAAACGCTGCCTTCGCAGCTTTCATCGCTGCCTGATTGTGGAGATAACCCATGAGTGAAGCTAAAAAACTGGTGATTGGCGGGTTATGGAAAAATAACTCAGCACTGGTTCAGCTGCTGGGCCTGTGCCCACTGCTGGCAGTCACCTCGACTGCTACCAACGCCTTGGGACTGGGTCTGGCTACTACCTTAGTATTGACCATTACTAACAGTGCCATTTCGTTATCCCGCCGCTGGATGCCGGCGGAGATCCGTATTCCTATCTACGTAATGATCATCGCCTCGGTGGTGAGTTGCGTGCAGATGGTGATCAGCGCCTATGCCCACAGCCTTTATCAGTCACTGGGGATTTTTATTCCGCTGATCGTCACTAACTGCATTGTAGTTGGCCGTGCTGAAGCCGTCGCCTCTAAGTCGAATGTCGCGCTGTCGGCATTGGATGGCTTCTCGATCGGTATCGGCGCCACCTTTGCCATGGTCACCCTCGGCTCACTGCGTGAAGTGATCGGTAACGGCACTATTTTCAATGGTGCAGACCAGCTACTGGGGCCTTGGGCAAAAGTTCTGCGGGTACAGGTCTTCCATTTTGATTCACCGATGTTGCTGGCCATGTTACCGCCGGGGGCCTTTATCGGTCTGGGCATGTTGCTGGCGGCTAAATACCTAATTGATCAACGTAGCCGTGAACGTGCAGCCCGTAAGGCAGAGCAGGCGGTGAGCCAGCAGTCAGCAGCCCCTGCGGCGATGACCACGGCACAGGCTGGCTCAGGGAAAGCGTAGTGAATAAAGAAAAGCGTTATCAGATTTTAAGCCGGTTGCGGGACAACAACCCGCACCCCACCACCGAGCTTAATTTCTCATCACCTTTCGAGCTGTTGATCGCCGTACTGTTGTCCGCCCAAGCAACCGATGTCAGCGTCAATAAAGCGACAGTCAGTTTATTCGCTCAGGCGCCGACGCCAGAAAAAATGCTGGAACTCGGCGAAGAAGGTGTTCGCGAGGCGATTAAAACCATCGGCCTATTCAATACCAAAGCGGTCAATGTTATCAAAACCTGCCGCATACTACTGGAAAAGCATCAGGGCCAGGTACCGGAAAACCGTGAAGCGTTGGAAGCGCTACCTGGCGTTGGACGTAAAACCGCGAATGTAGTGTTGAATACCGCCTTTGGATGGCCAACTATTGCCGTCGATACGCATATTTTCCGCGTTTCTAATCGCACGGGGTTTGCTGTGGGCAAAAATGTGGACCAGGTAGAAGAGAAGTTACTGAAAGTGGTGCCAGCAGAATTTAAGGTCGACTGTCATCATTGGTTGATTTTACACGGTCGTTATACCTGCATTGCTCGTAAACCACGCTGTGGTTCCTGTCTGATTGAGGATCTTTGCGAGTATCGAGAAAAAACCGAATAGTCTCTCTTTCACCATCAATCCCGCTAAAACGTACCGTTTTTGCGGGATTTTTTTTATCTCAAATCAGTGAGTTAAGCGAGTTCTTTTTTAAAAGGCTAAAATAACCTTGTGATCCCTGCCTTTTTTTGTCAGATTTGACTCAGATTCCTCCTATCTTACATCAGAATACAATAAGCTAAAAATGGCATAATGGTAGGATAATTCACTTTGCATTAATCATTCGATGACATATTAAGTAATAGTTTTGCGATATAAATAGCACAGCATGCTTATTATATCTTTTTTGCATTCCGAGCGTGAATTTATTATGCTCCGCTGCGGAGAAATCATCACTTCACAACATTAAATAACACCGGGACCGGGGTTTTTGATGTTAACAGCTACCTTATCCTTCATGGGCGTGATTAAATCATAACCTGTGCACTGAGATGCCGTTGACTTCATCAAAACTCTGACTCTCATAAAACCACAAAGTCATGCCCGACATGAGGCATGGTATGTACTTAATTCCTGTCAAAAAACAGGAATACTTTACACAGAGGTAAATGTGTCCACTGCAAACAAACAAAATCAGGCACCCAGCCTGAATGCTTTTCGGCAACCTAAAGCGTTCTATCTCATCTTTACCGTTGAGTTGTGGGAACGTTTTGGTTATTACGGGCTACAGGCCATTATGGCGGTCTACCTAGTCAAACAACTGGGTATGTCGGAAGCCGAGTCGGTCACCCTGTTCTCTTCATTCAGCGCACTAGTTTATGGCCTGATCGCTATTGGCGGCTGGTTAGGGGATAAAGTCCTCGGTACCAAACGTGTTCTGACCTTGGGTGTGATTGTGCTGGCCATTGGCTATGCCTTCATTGCCTTCTCTGGCCACCAGACATCGATGGTTTATATTGGCATGGCGGCCATCGCAGTGGGTAGCGGTCTGTTTAAAGCCAACCCATCTTCCCTGCTGTCGACCTGTTATGAAAAAGGTGACTCCCGTCTCGACGGTGCCTTCACCATGTTCTATATGTCGATCAACATCGGTTCTCTGTTCTCGATGATGCTGACCCCGTGGCTGGCAGCCAAATACGGCTGGAGTGTTGCGTTTTCCCTGTCAGTGATCGGTCTGGTCATCACTCTGATCAACTTCTTAAGCCTAAAGTCGCTGGTAAAAAACCACGGCTCAGCGCCGGACTTCGCACCGGTCAATATGGGCAAGTTGTTGACCACCATCGTCGGCGTAGTAGTGCTGGTTGTGATTTCGACCTGGTTGCTGCACCACCAGCAGGTGGCTCGCTGGGCATTATTAGTAGTGGCAATTGGTATTCTGCTGCTGTTTGCTAAAGAGACCTTCGCGCTGAAAGGTGTTGCCCGTCGTAAGATGATCGTCGCCTTTGTACTGATGCTGGAAGCTGTGGTGTTCTTCGTGTTGTACATGCAGATGCCAACCTCTTTGAACTTCTTTGCTATCCGCAATGTTAGTCATGAGATTTTCGGGATCACCTTCGAGCCTGAACAGTTCCAAGCCTTGAACCCGTTCTGGATCATGGTGGCCAGCCCATTACTGGCGGCGACGTACAACAAGTTAGGTACTAGCCTGCCAATGCCGATGAAATTTACCATTGGTATGTTCCTGTGTTCAGCCGCCTTCCTGGTGCTGCCACTGGGTGCAACTTACGCGAATGAACAGGGTATCGTCTCGGTAAATTGGCTGATCTTAAGCTATGCACTGCAGAGCGTGGGTGAACTGATGATCTCTGGTCTGGGCCTGGCGATGGTGGCACAACTTGTTCCGCAGCGCCTGATGGGCTTCATTATGGGCTCTTGGTTCCTGACGACCGCTTGTGCGGCAGTGGTTTCCGGATTTGTCGCCAGTAAAATGGCTGTTCCTGTGGGGATTACCGATGCACATGCTTCTTTGCAGGTCTACAGCGAAGTCTTTAAACAGATCGGTGAGGTGACGCTGGTGATTGCAGTGGCCATGCTGCTGTCAGCCCCGCTGCTGAATAAGATGATCCGCGATTAATCTTCTTCCCTCGATATCTCAGCCAGTCAGTTCACTGACTGGCTTTTTTTATGGTCGATGCCCCAGTTTTTCTCGCAATATTCTCGTCAGATAGTCAAAGCGCCTAACACGATGCAGGATGTGACGGCGCTGCGGATAGAGCAGTGATACGGTGGTGTAGTCTGCGCCATGCTGAGTGATCTGACGAATTGGATCACCGTACAGCGTGTTGAAGTGTCCAGCGATCAAACACTGTAGCTTGCTCACAGTGACTGAGGTGGATTATGTCATCTATCTGAACCTGTCAAAAAGGCCCGCAAGATATCACGGGCAGAACGGATTAGCTGATTTTTTCAGCCTTGAAAACATGCACTGGGCGGGCAATTTGATCTTGGGCGGCTACCAATTGCAGCTCATATTCGCCCATCTGGTGGGTTTTAATCATCACTTCATAGACCGCTGCTGTGACATGTTCCAGTGCATCTTGCAGGGATTCACCGTGCAGTAGGTCCACCAGTAGCAGTCCACTGGTCAGGTCACCGACACCAACCGGCTGACGGACCCCAAAGTCCACCAGCGGCCGATGAATATGCCACGCTTCGTCAGCAGTCACCAGCAGCATCTCGAACTGATCACTGCGTCGCCCAGCGCGGGACAGATGTTTCACCAGTACAATACGTGGTCCGCGTTCGATCAATTGGCGGCAAGCTTGGATACATTCATCGATATCACTGACCTGACGGCCACTGAGCAATTCCAGCTCCAGCAGGTTCGGCGCAACAATGTCACTGGCTGGCAGGGCTGAATGGCAGTGAAACTCGGCAACGCCTGGTGCCACGATACAGCCTTTCTCCGGATGGCCCATAACCGGATCACAGAAATACCATGCATTGGGGTTGGCAGCTTTCACTTGACGAACAATCTCTAAGATCTGTTCGCCCTGCTCCGCCGACCCCAAGTAACCACTCAGCACTGCATCACAGGTTTTAAGTCGGTCAATGTCGGCAATGCCTTTAACAATATCTGTCAGATGGCTAGCCGGCATGACCGTTCCGGTCCAATGCCCATATTGCGTGTGATTAGAAAACTGTACCGTATTCAGTGGCCAGACATTGGCCCCCATACGGCGCATTGGGAACTCTGCCGCTGCATTACCTGCGTGCCCGTAAACAACATGAGATTGTATTGCCAGTATATTTTTCATTATTAGACGCTGTCATACCCTATCAGAAATAAAAAAAGGCCGGAAACCGGCCTTTTTCGTACATGCATTATTGCCAGTTGATCAGGCAGTAATGTTTTTTACCACGACGTAGAACGGTAAAACGCCCGTGCAGTTTATCGTCGTCACTGAAACGGTATTCCGCATCAGATTGTTTCTCGCCATTTACCGAGACCGCGTTAGAAGAGATCAGGGTCCGTGCTTGTCCACGAGAAGGCACCAGACCGGCAACCACCAGCGCTTGCTGCAGATCATCTTCTGCATTGAGGCTGATAGACGGCATACCATCCTGAGCCAGTTGCAGCAGATCCGCTTCGCTCAGTGCACTTAAGGTGCCCGCAAACAGGCTTTCAGTAATACGTTTGGCCGCCTTGAGGCCTTCTTCACCGTGCACCAGACGGGTAACTTGCTCCGCCAGAACATATTGCGCCCGTGGTGCTTTACCGCTGTTAGCGTCTTCCGCCTGCAGGGCATCGATCTCTTCAATGCTCATAAAGGTAAAGAATTTCAGGAAGCGGTAAACGTCTGCATCGGCAGTATTGATCCAGAATTGATAGAACTTGTAAGGACTGGTTTTAGTCGCATCCAGCCACACTGCACCACCTTCGGTTTTACCGAATTTAGTGCCATCAGATTTGGTGATCAGGGGAACTGTCAGGCCGAATACCTGATTTTGATGCAGACGACGAGTCAGGTCGATACCAGAGGTGATGTTGCCCCATTGATCCGAGCCACCAATCTGCAGGCTAACGTCGTGGCGCTCGTTGAGACAAGCAAAGTCATAGCCCTGCAGCAAATTGTAGGAGAACTCAGTAAAAGAGATACCCTGATCATCACGGTTGAGGCGCTGTTTAACCGCTTCTTTATTAATCATCTGATTAACAGAAAAGTGTTTACCGATATCGCGCAGGAAGGTCAGCACATTCATGCCGCCAAACCAGTCGTAGTTATTGGCCGCAATCGCGCTATTATCACCGCAGTCGAAATCCAGGAAAGGCGCGACCTGATTGCGGATTTTCTCGACCCACTCACCGACGGTATCCGCAGTGTTCAGCTTACGCTCGCTGGCTTTAAAACTTGGATCACCGATAAGTCCCGTTGCGCCGCCGACCAGTGCTACCGGTTTATGACCAGCATCCTGAAAACGCTTCAGGCAAAGTAACGGCACCAGATGGCCCAGGTGCAGGCTATCAGCGGTCGGATCAAAACCGCAATACAGTGCAATCGGCCCTTCTGCCAGTCGCTCTGATAACGCCTTTTCATCCGTTACCTGGGCGATCAGGCCCCTTTCCTGTAATTGTTGTATCAGGTTACTGCTGGTCATCAACGACTCCAAATTAAGCAGACTGCACCTGTGCTGCCATGCAGCGTACCGCGCAGTCGCAGAAAAAAAATCAGGGACATAGAATAAAACGCGAAACCGAACTGTTCCAGCCCTGCATAGGCTTATTTTACTAAATCAGGGTGCTAGGCGATCAATTTTCCAGCACTGATCCTGATATTGATAGATAAAGCGGTCGTGAAGACGGCGCGCGCCCCCCTGCCAGAACTCCATGGTATTAATTTTTACCCGGTAGCCGCCCCAGAAATCAGGTAGTGGCACTTCACCGCGCATAAACTTCTGACTGATTTCGAGAAACTTTCCTTCCAGCACACCACGTGCCGAAATACGGCTCGACTGGCGAGAGACCCAGGCTCCGATCTGACTGTCTCGCGGGCGGCTGTGGAAATATTTAATCACCTCGGTCGCAGACAGTTTTTCAACCTCTCCCAACACCATGATCTGGCGGTCCAGCATTTGCCAAGGAAAATGCAGGGAAATTTTCGGGTTCTGGCTGAGATGCTGTGCTTTGCGGCTGCCAAGGTTGGTATAAAAGATCATACTGTTATCATCATACTCTTTGAGCAGGACAATACGCTGATAGGGCTGGCCGTCAGCATCCACAGTCGCCACACACATCGCCGTAGGATCTGGCAGCTGCGCTTCGCAGGCTTGCGTCAGCCATTGGCTAAACAGCGCCATCGGTTGCTCGGGGAGGTCGTTACGGCGCAAACCACCACGGGTATACTCGCGCCGTAAATCAGCGATATGTTGTAAGGATTGCTGTGGGTCAGTCATGATATGTGGCTCTTTTTATAGAGGGATAAAGAGCGGCACCTGTCCGCCCTCCTGTTCCCAGAGTTAACGTTGTATTCGAGTGTGTTGATTGCCGACATTGGCTGGGAAAATTGCTCCCAGCAGGGTGAAATCCCGCGCTCCGGTGACCGCTGGCAGGTTACCCGGCAGCCCTGACAGGGTCCGGAATGCCAGCCACGCAAAGGCCAGTGCTTCCATATCGTCACTGCTGATCCCGACATCATCGGTAGTGCCGACGTGGGTGGCGGGTAGCAGTGCTACCAGACGCTGCATCAATAGCCGGTTATGATAGCCGCCACCACAGACCAACAGTCTGTCACAGCCACCGTTCAACGTAATTTCGCGAACAATGGTGTGTGCCGTCAGTTCGGTGAGTGTCGCTTGTATATCTTCTGCAGCCAGTGCTGAGAACGGCTGTAACTGCTTTTCAAGCCATGCCAGATTGAAATGTTCACGACCGGTACTTTTCGGAGCTGGCAGCGCAAAATAAGGATCCTGCAACATCTGCTCCAACAGTGCTGGCACAACCTGACCACTGGCACCCCAATCACCGTTACGGTCGTAACGCAACTGTTTCTGCTGCCAGACCCAAGCATCGATCAACATATTGCCCGGCCCGGTATCGTAGCCCCGGCTGTTTTGACCCGGAAATAGCAAAGAAATATTAGCAATTCCCCCAATATTAAGGATCACCCGCCGCTCGGAGGGATGCATCAATACCGCGCGATGAAAGGCGGGTACCAGTGGGGCGCCCTGACCGCCCATCGCCATATCACGACGTCGGAAGTCCCCGACCACTGTCACGCCGGTACGCGCGGCAATCTGATTATTGTCCCCGAGTTGCAGGCTGAACGGTGCCTCTCCCGCGGGTTGATGCCAGACAGTCTGCCCATGGCAGCCAATACCGGCAATATCTGCGGCTGACAAGGATTCGCGCTGCATTAGCGTTTCGATAGCTTCACTGAATAAGCGGCCCAAGCGGGTATCTAACTGGCCTATTTGTGACAGTGTCACTGATTGCCCCTGACTTACATCGAGGATCATCTGGCGGATTTCTAGTGGCATAGGATGGCAATAGCTGGCTTGCTGCGCCACAATATGCTGGTCTATCGCCGCCAACACTACATCAACGCCATCCAAACTGGTGCCGGACATAACTCCGATATAACGTCCTGACTTCATAGTCACCTCACCCCTGCACGATACATATTCTGTTAAGTCTGCCAATTCTTGGTCGCGAATACTATGAATAAGATAACAACTGATCACGGTTTTCCCGATAGAGTGTCGAATCATTTATTTTCCGTTATGCGGGACAGAGTTATAATAAGCTGTCATAGATTTGCTAACATCACTTAGGTTGGCCTTAACAACCCTGAACGGGGACCACGTCATAAGGGTGCGCGTTGCGCAAATGACTGAAAGGAGTTTCTGATGATTAAACGTTTAGCTACTTTGGCTGTTGCTGCCAGCCTACTGACCGGCTGTGTGAACGATAATTCACTGTCCGGCGATGTCTATAGCGCAAATGAAGCCAAGCAGATCCAGAGTGTTACCTACGGGACCCTAATTTCCGTTCGTCCGGTTAAAATTCAGGGCGGTGACAGCAGTAGCCCACTGGGAGCCATCGGCGGTGCTATCTTGGGCGGCTTCCTCGGTAATACTATTGGTGGCGGTGCTGGCCGTAGCTTGGCAACTGCCGGCGGCGCAGTACTGGGGGGCTTGGCCGGTCAGGGCGTACAGAGTAATATGAATGTCTCCAACGGTGTTGAGCTGGAAATCCGTAAAGACGATGGCAACACCATTATGGTAGTACAGAAACAGGCTGCCACCCGCTACTCCCCAGGAATGCGTGTGGCAATGGCCACCGATGGCAGTCAGGTTACTGTTTCACCACGTTAATCTCCTAACGTGTTAACGCAATCCGCTGCCGTGACTGCATAAAAAACCCGTCGTAATGACGGGTTTTTTAATCGGTAACGGCGAGAGCTGTTTGATGTTCAACAGCAGGTGGGTGAGAAAGCTCAGCCTTCATTACGCTGAAGTTCGCTGATATTTTTTTCCAGTCGGCTGATCAGGCTGATCATAGTATTGATCTCAGTATCAGACAGTCCTTGAAGGATATCTTCACGGCTGCGATTAATCACCCCTTCCAGTTCTTGGATAACCGGTGTGGCTTTGTCTGTCAGGGTAATGCGTTTGGCCCGTCGATCTTCCGCACAAGGCGTACGGCTTATTAGACCTTTCTTTTCCAATTGATCGAGGGTTCTTACTAAAGAAGGCTGTTCTACACCGATGGCCTTCGCCAGCTGGATCTGAGACTGCTCCGGCGGTAACTGGCTAATATTGTGCAGCGTTACCCACAATGTCTGGGTGAGGCCAAGTGGTTTTAAACGGTTATCAATGACTGCACGCCAAGTACGTACCAACCGGGCCAAATCAGTGCCCAATGACGATTCCATATAATCCCCCTTATTATTAGTATTTTATCAAATCTATTGTCAGTTGACTATTTTGCGGCTTTCAGAGGTTAATTACAAACTCCTGATGAAATGACAGTGAATAAGCGATGCATAACGTGACAAATTAGGCCGATATTTATACCGTGAGTATAAAAAGCAAGCAATCGGCTTTGCGCGGAAGCATTCAAAACAACGAATGTTGCTGATCATTGTCCTGACCATCTTCGTTGCTGACCCGTCGCCGCCGCAATCGTCGCTGTTGGCACAGGCGTAGGATATTACGTTTCTGAGTGTCACTGAATGACATCCACTGAAAACGCTCTTCACGGCTGCGGAAACAACCAACGCAATAGCCTTTATTGTCAGTCCGGCAGATGCCGCGACAGGGACTCGGGACAGGGAAAAACTCCAGTTGTTCTGCCATGGATATCTCCAAAATCCTCTGACTCGGGGTAACAGGTAATGGCCTACTGAGTCGAGGTGACGGTTACCTGCGCTAAGTATAGCCGTTCGGCTCGCCGTTTTACCTAACTAGACAGCAGTCACCCTTTTCTCTTCAATCAGAGATTACCGCAGACGTTTTCCCTGTTACACTTAAATATCTTTATCACCCTGTCAGCCGTCATGGACTGACTTCTGAAACCTAAGAGGACGATATGCGTTTACTTCACACCATGCTGCGTGTCGGCGATATGCAACGCTCGCTAGACTTCTACACCCGTGTTTTAGGCATGAAACTGCTGCGTCAGAGTGAAAATACTGAATATAAATACTCGCTGGCGTTTGTCGGTTATACCGAAGAGAGCGAAGGTGCGGTCATCGAACTGACCTATAACTGGGGTGTTTCTTCCTACGATATGGGTGATGCCTACGGCCATATCGCCCTGGGCGTTGATGATGTTGCTGCCACCTGTGAACGTATTCGCCAGAGCGGCGGCAATATCACCCGCGAAGCCGGTCCTGTGAAAGGTGGCAGCACCATTATCGCCTTTGTCGAAGATCCAGATGGTTACAAGATTGAACTGATTGAGAATAAACACGCAGGTCAAGGACTCGGCCACTGATCCTCTACCTGCCCTTTGAGGGCAGGTATTGCCCTCAGCCAAGTTCACCTACTGCAACGCCGTATTTTTTTTGCGATACTATCGCCAGATATTCCCGCTCAACGAGATTCTGATGCCCGACACTTCCTCACCGAATGCCCTGAACCAACGATTTCGTGGTTTTTTTCCCGTCGTCATAGATGTGGAAACCGCCGGTTTCAACGCCGGGACTGATGCCCTCCTGGAAATTGCTGCTATCACGCTGAAGATGGACGATGAGGGTTGGCTGCAGCCGGATCAGACCCTGCATTTCAATGTCACACCGTTTGAAGGGGCGATCCTTCACCCCGAAGCGTTGGCCTTCACGGGAATAAATCCTGACGATCCACAGCGGAATGCAGTTAGCGAACATGATGCCCTGCATGCCATTTTCAAAATGGTACGTAAAGGCATGAAAGACAGTGACTGCGCCCGGGCAGTGATGGTGGCGCACAATGCCAATTTTGATCACAGCTTTGTGATGGCAGCTGCCGAACGCAGCCACCTGAAACGCAATCCGTTTCACCCATTTGCCACCTTTGATACCGCCGCGCTCAGCGGATTGGTGCTTGGCCAGACCGTGCTGGCCAAGGCCTGCAAAACAGCAGGTATGGAATTTGACAGTCATCAGGCGCACTCTGCGTTGTATGACACGCAACAGACTGCCACCCTATTCTGTGAGCTAGTCAATCGCTGGAAGCGCCTGGGTGGTTGGCCACTTCCCGAGCCAGTAGCGCCGGATAAAGCTCCGGCGCTAGACTCTGAACAGGCAAACTAACGCCTCGGTGGTGGTTATCATCTGCCATAAAAAATGCCCGGGTCAGCGGGCATTTTTATCTCTTGCGATCACCGCAGCCTTTATTCAGCAGCTGGATGCTTGTCTGCAGTCTCTTTGATCAGTTGCTGCAGTTCGCCGCGCTGATACATTTCCATAATGATGTCGCAGCCGCCAACCAGTTCACCTTCGACCCACAGC
This sequence comes from Tatumella saanichensis, assembly GCF_000439375.1. Lineage (GTDB taxonomy): Bacteria > Pseudomonadota > Gammaproteobacteria > Enterobacterales > Enterobacteriaceae > Tatumella > Tatumella saanichensis. The sequence continues at coordinate 28,387 of NZ_ATMI01000019.1, read as the reverse complement.
TGTGGAAAGGTCGGCCAGTTCGCGTATTTCGGCAGTTCAGCACGGATATCCGGATTCTGCAGAATGTCGACATAGGCAAAACGCTGACCACAGGCAGAAAGTGCCTGAACTGCTTGGGCAGAGAAGCCGCAGCTTGGCAGCTTCGGAGACCCTTTCATATACAACAGGATCGGGTTTTCTGAAATCTGGGTCTGGATCTTTTCTAACGTGCTCATTTTACTTCCTTCACAACGTAACGACATGTCTACGTATTGTAAGCGAGAACGCCTTCGGAATGAAAATGACATTTTAAACTAACAGGGAAAACCGTTGTTGCATCGCATCAGCGGTTAAAATGTCCCTCATGGTCAACAGGGAAAGATAAGAGAAACATATAAAACTGGTGTGTTAATTGTCTGTTTATGTTCATTTTTACCGCAAAAAACTTCTCGTAACAGATTCTGATAAAAAGACCTTAACTTTTGCAGAAAAACTGGATTAGAATGCCTTTCGGGACTGGCTGAGAGGTCAGATGTTATTTTTTAATTTTGTCCTGTTTTTATATGGGGCATTTAACCTGTAACCTGACAATTATGCGTCTACTGATAACGCTTTTCGTGCTTGCCTTTGCACAACTTTTCTTTAATGTCGCGGAAGCCGCGCCGCGCTCACAGGTTAACGCCTCTCATCATAAGGTGGCGCGTAAAACTGTCACCGAAGACCAGCGGCGAAAGCGCAAACCTGTTAAAGCGATCAGCTCCCGACACAAAACTCGGCAACCCCTGACCCACCGAGTCAGAGAAGTGACACGCTCCCGCCAGTCAAAGTTACATCAGTCCCGTCATGAAGTTCATCGTATTGCCTCCCGTCACCAGGTATCAGCCAAAACCTATGGCCACCGCCGTGTTGCTAAGAATAAGCAACCCGCTCCTTCTGCCCGACTGACCGCAATCCGCATGAGTCCAGTTCACAAATTACGCTATCAAAAAGCTCGCCAGACAGCGATGGTAAAACTGATGGATCAGTTAGGTAAGCCTTACCAGTGGGGTGGCACCTCGCCACATACTGGTTTTGATTGCAGTGGCTTGGTCTACTATGCATTTAAAGACTTAGTCAATTTCCGCATTCCGCGTACCGCTAACGCCATGTATCATCTGCGCGATGCGGCCCCGATTAGACGCAATCAGTTGGAAAAAGGTGACTTGGTTTTCTTCCGTATTCATAGCCGCGGTGCCGCCGACCATGTGGGCGTCTATCTAGGTAATGGTAGATTCATTCAGTCGCCACGCACCGGTGAAGATATCAAGATCAGTGCTCTCAGCAATGAATACTGGCAGAGCCACTATATCGGAGCCCGTCGAGTCATGACCCCCGGCACCGTACGCTGAGCCCGTCCTGAATAGCGTCGACACGTTCCTGATTTAATTTCGGAGAACGTAATGATGGCAGAGTTCAAACGCACCCAACGAGATTATCCTCTATCCTTTAAAATAGCGGTTGTTGAGCAGGTTGAAAAAGGCGAAATGACCTACAAACAGGCTCAGCAACGATATGGTATCCAGAGACGCTCCACTGTTCTTGCCTGGTTGCGTAAATACGGCCGGCTTGACTGGAACCCCAGGTCTAAGAGGAGACTGTCCGTGGCTAAGATAAACATACCTCTGACACCTGAACAAAAAATCAGAGAACTGAAAGAACAGCTAAAACAGGCATATCAAAAAGCTGAGTTAATACAAAACGCCCGATGAAGTTCATCAGGCATTTTACAGTCAGAAAACTGTCAATCTATATCAGGACTCGTCAACGGTGACTAAGCGCCGCTATCAGTGCATCACAGCGGTAAAGCTGAACGCACAAATCATTGCCAGCACTGCCACAACCGTCGTCAGAGCGAATTTCAGGTCAGTATCCATAATGCCTCCTTTAGGCGCACTTATTGTGTGGTTTTTGCTATAATCCCACAGAGTTGCGCAAAAATCTCGTTTTATTGCGCTACCCTTGCTAGAATTAGCCCCCTTTGTTGCGCAACCGCCGTTTCTGCTGAGTTTTCCAGCGCTTTCCGGCAGCCCTTTTCGGGTCAGATACTGCCGGCTTCCCATGTTTTTTAATGATGATTGCCGGTGATTAGTGCAACGCAAACGATTAACCTGATGATAAATCATTACAAACCGGAGTAACCAGCAGATGGCAACTATTAAAGACGTGGCGAAGCGAGCCGGGGTTTCCACCACTACCGTTTCACATGTCATTAATCACACCCGCTTTGTGGCAGAAAACACCTGTAAAGCTGTGTGGGAGGCTATTAATGAATTGCACTATTCCCCAAGTGCGGTGGCACGTAGCCTGAAAGTCAATAACACCAAAACAATTGGTCTGCTGTCGACCTCTCTTGAAGCACCCTATTTCGCAGAAATCATCGAAGTTATAGAGAAAAAGTGTTTCGCTCACGGCTATACACTGATCCTTGGCAATGCCGATAATGATCTCACCAAACAGCGCGCTTACCTGTCGATGATGGCGCAGAAGCGTGTTGATGGCCTGCTGGTGATGTGTGCCGAGTATCCGCAAGATCTGCTGAAGATGCTGGAAGAGAATCGTAATATCCCGATGGTAGTAATGGATTGGGGCGTGCAACGCGGTGACTTTACTGACACTATCCTTGATAACGCCTTCCAAGGCGGCTACATGGCAGGTCGTTATCTCATCGATCGTGGTCACCGCGATATAGGATGTATCCCCGGCCAGATGGAACGTAACACCGGGGGCGGACGACTTTCTGGTTTTCTCAAAGCCCTCAGCGAAGCGGGGATCACCTTGCGTGATGAATGGCGAGTCCAAGGTGATTTCGAACCGGAATCCGGTTACTTGGCCATGCAGCAGATCCTGGCCCAGCCACAACGTCCAACGGCAGTGTTCTGTGGCGGCGATATCATGGCGATGGGGGCGCTCTGCGCTGCCGATGAAGCCGGTTTACGGGTGCCTCAGGATATTTCCATTATCGGTTACGATAACGTCCGCAACTCCCGTTACTTTACCCCTGCACTGACCACTGTCCACCAGCCAAAAACAGAGCTCGGTGAAAAAGCACTGGAGATGTTATTTGACCGTATCGTGAATAAGCGTGAACAGTCGCAGACCATCGAGGTGTATCCTAAGCTAATTGAACGCCGCTCGGTAGCAGATGGTCCGTTTATGGATTACCGCCGCTGAATATTTTATCCTCCCTGAGCCATTCTTGGTTCAGGGTATCAGTATCTCCCAGATAATCGAGGATCCAGGAAAGAGCCGGAGACATCTGCTCCTCAGCCCAACTGACACAGCAAGGGCTTTCCGGAAAGGGCGAAGGCAATTGCAATTCTGTCACCTCACCCGCCGCCAGTAACGGGGCCGCCAGGTGCCCCGGAACCATCGCCACACAGAGTCCAGCTTTGACACAATTTAGCCCCGTCTGCCAATCAGGGACCGGCATACGGTGCTGATTATCCAATGTCCAAGTGATGCGCCTGGGTAACGCTCGTGAGGTATCCTCCAGTAACAGTGACGGCCAAGCTCTGATCAACTCTTCGCCGGGCTGGCCTTCAGCGGCCAGCGGGTGGCCCGCGCTGACAATACACCGCCAGTTAAGCCGTCCCATATCGCGGAAAGCAAAACGTCCTGTGACTGGAATCGCCTGGGTGGCACCGATGGCCATATCTACCCTACCGTCCGCCAGTGCATCCCATACACCATTAAAGACTTCTTCAGTAATCTGCAGTTCGATATCCGAAAAGTGGCGGTAAAAATCCAGCACCAGTTGTTGCATACGCGGTCTTTTCACAATGCAGTCTACCGCAATCGACAACTGCCCCCGCCAGCCGTTTGCCAATTGCTGGCACTGATGACGCGTGGATTGCATTTTTTTGATAATAGTACGACTTTCCCGCACAAAATGCTCACCCGCTGGCGTTAATACCACGTCGCGATGCTGACGTTCAAACAGCGGCACTGCCAGCCATTCTTCCAATTGCCGGACGGTGTAACTGACGGCTGACGGCACGCGGTGAAGCTCCCGAGCCGCAGCACTAAAACTGACATTGCGTGCCACCGCATCAACCACTTCCAGGGCGTACTCTGACCACATAATAACCTTTCAATTTTTTTCACAGCGGATAGCAAATATTACCGGTTCACAACCGGTTGTGCACCCTTTTACACTCGTGGCAAATTTTTTCACACAGGAGATGTCATGAGACATCCGGTTCTTTTCCTTTTTTACTTGGCATTGCTGAGTATGTTGGGTTTTCTCGCAACGGATATGTATTTACCTGCCTTTGATGCAATGAAACAGGACTTAGCCACCAGCGCGGGAACAATCAGTGCCAGTCTGAGCCTGTTTTTGGCCGGATTTGCCTGCGGTCAGCTGTTCTGGGGGCCGTTATCCGATCGCCTAGGCCGGAAACCGGTATTACTTGCTGGCTTAGGGATTTTTACAGTGGCCTGTCTGGCTGTTTGCTTGACAGCGTCGCCGCTGATGTTGCTGATATGGCGTTTCGTCCAAGCGTTTGGGGTCTGTGCAGCCGCCGTCAGTTGGCAGTCACTAGTGATGGATCACTATCCTGCACACCGACGCCAGAAAATTTTCGCCACGGTCATGCCTCTGGTTGCGCTTTCTCCGGCATTGGCTCCGCTGCTAGGTGCGTGGCTATTAGAGCACTATCACTGGCGCTCGGTGTTTGTGGTACTGGCCGCGATTACCCTATTGCTGATGGCCGCCACCCTACGAGTACCCCGCCCTCGTCAACAGGATGTATCGGTCACAGACCGAGTAGCGGCGGATACTGATGTGAGCTTTTTGCAACTGCTCAAAGATAAAGGTTACCGTGGAAATGTGACCCTCTATGCAGCGTGCTCTGCCAGTTTCTTTGCCTGGCTGACCGGTTCGCCATTTATCTTGACTGCCCTTGGCCTGTCACCGGCCGATATTGGACTGAGCTATCTGCCACAAACACTGACCTTTCTAGCGGGGGGCTTTGGCTGCCGCATGCTGATGAACCGTTTCTCTAGCCGTCAGCTTTTGCCTTGGCTGCTGGCCATGTATGGCGTCAGTATCGCGCTGATTATGCTAGATGCACTTGCCGGGCAGCCTTCTTTGGCTGGTCTGTTGATCCCGTTCTGCGGCTTAGCGATGGCCAACGGTGCTATCTACCCGATCGTGGTCTCTGCGGCGCTGTCCCGTTTCCCTGGGGTGAGTGGTAAAGCCGCTGCCTTACAGAATACCCTGCAGTTGGGACTGTGCTTTCTGTTCAGCCTGTTCGTTTCTTCACAGCCACAGGCAACCCTTGTGACCACCGTCTGTGCAATGGGTGTCACCGTTATGTTGGCCCTGTATGGGTATTGTCAGCAAAAAGATTTCTCAAACCGCACTTAGTCTTTCCCCTTCCCTTTTCTTGCAGCTAAGGATGAATTTTTCTTCATTCTTAGCTGACTTACTGACAATCATTGAACATTCATAATGTCAGGCTTATAATCACTTTAGTGACAAAATAATAATTCAGTCACACTTATCATAATAAGATTTTTAAGGTGTATACAGCACCGCCTATTTTGTAGATTTTTACTCTATCCTCTGCTTTTCAAAATCATAAATGCACGTTTTTTGTGAGTTTACTCACGAACTATAGAAAATTGACTATTCTTTTTTCAGGTTCAAATAGAACAGGTGATTAAAAGCGTATGAGTTCATCATGTGTAGCAGAAGTCGGCCTTAAGGAAAATCATTGGTATCGCATTGCCGCTGAAATGTTGGCTATGGCTGATATCTCCATCAATGGCGATCGCCCTTGGGATATTCGGGTTAAAAATCCTGATTTTTTCAAGCGTGTATTGCAGGAAGGATCTCTCGGTTTAGGTGAGAGTTACATGGACGGCTGGTGGGAATGTGACAGGCTGGACCAGTTCTTTTATCGGGTGCTCAAAAATAAGCTTGATAAACAGCTACCGCACCACTTTAAAGATACGTTACGCATCGCCACTGCCCGTTTCACTAACCTTCAGTCTAAAAAACGTGCCTGGATTGTCGGTAAAGAACACTATGACTTGGGTAATGATCTCTTCAGTCTGATGCTCGACCCTTATATGCAGTATTCCTGTGGCTACTGGAAAGAGGCGACGACCCTCGAGGCTGCACAGGAAGCGAAGTTGGATATGATTTGCCGTAAATTGCAACTGAAGCCTGGCATGTCACTGCTGGACATCGGCTGTGGTTGGGGTGGATTATCCGAATATGCAGCCCGTCATTACGGTGTCAGTGTTTATGGGGTCACTATCTCTGCCGAACAGCAGAAAATGGCGCAGGAACGCTGTAAAGATCTCGATGTGACTATCCTATTGCAGGACTACCGTGACCTAAATCGTTCCTTTGATCGTATCGTCTCTGTCGGTATGTTTGAACATGTCGGGCCGAAAAACTACGCCACTTATTTCGATGTGGTCGCCCGTAATCTCAAGCCTGACGGCATTTTCCTGCTTCATACTATCGGTTCTAACCATACGGATCTTAATGTTGATCCGTGGATCGATAAATATATTTTCCCTAACGGTTGTTTGCCTTCGGTCAGTCATATTGCCCAGACCAGTGAACCGCACTTTGTGATGGAAGACTGGCATAACTTCGGAATCGATTACGATACCACCTTGATGGCTTGGTATGAACGTTTCTTGGCAAGCTGGCCACAGCTTGAACATAACTATGATGAACGCTTCAAACGTATGTTTAGCTATTACCTGAATGCCTGTGCTGGCGCGTTCCGTGCCCGTGATATTCAGCTGTGGCAGGTGGTATTCAGCCGTGGTGTGGATGGCGGTTTGCGGGTTGCTCGTTAATCCGGTGTTGTACCACTCAGCACGACAAGAATGTCTAGGCCGCACCCTCGGGTGCGGCCTTCTTTTACAGCGCCTGTTACTCCGGTTGCAGTGATACCGAGGCCTTGATCTCCCGCGACGCTAATACCCGTTCAACGGTGTCTATGATTGCCTGAGTCTGAGTATCAATTTCTATATTCACGCGGTTACCCAGTTTTTTGACACCCAGCAGTGTCCGCTCCAAGGTTTCCGGGATCAGGTGCACACAGAATTTACTGCCACTGACATCACCAATAGTCAGACTGCAACCATCTACGCCAATAAAGCCCTTATGCAGGATATATTTACTTAGGCTGGCATCTTGCAATTTAAACCACAGCTCACAGTTATTCTCTGACCGAATAACCTTGACGATTTCAGCAGTGGTCATAATGTGGCCGGACATCAGGTGCCCACCAATTTCATCGCTGAAACGGGCAGCCCGCTCGATGTTCACCAAACTTCCGACTGTCACTTCATCCAGATTGGTCACCCGCAGGGTTTCTTTGATGAGATCAAAACTCACTCGATCACCGTCGATCGCAGTGACTGTCAGGCAGCATCCGTTATGCGCAACGGAGGCACCAATCTCCAGCCCCGGTAACCATTCTTGTGGAAAGCGCAGCGTATGGGTACGAAATAACGGTTTTTCTTCGATGGCCACCACTTCTGCCGTGCCCTGTACAATACCGGTAAACATAACTTTTTTCTCCCTTACTGTTTACCTCAGAATATCACAGCCACCTGCTGCTGTTGACGGATTAATGACAGGAGTCTCGCGCTCCTAAACTTCTCTGGTTGCTTAGTTTTGTCAGCCCGTTACACTAGGCGACGATCCTGCTTTCCCTTCCGTCACTACGATAATTAATACAGGTGTATGTGTGCAGACCTATTTTACTGAGGCACGGCGACTGCTGGCGCTTGCCATTCCCGTCATTCTCGCCCAAGTAGCGCAAACTGCGATGGGATTTGTCGATACGATTATGGCCGGTTCTGTCAGTGCCACCGATATGGCCGCCGTCGCGGTCGGTACGTCAATCTGGCTGCCGGTGATCCTGTTTGCCCATGGTTTATTGCTGGCCCTGACACCGATTGTGGCGCAACTGAATGGCTCGGGACGACGTAATAAAGTGATTTATCAGGTACACCAGGCTACTTGGTTGGCTCTATTTTTATCGGTGCTGGTGATTGTGGTATTAACCATTGCCGGGGCAGTGCTGGAAAAAGTGTCCTCTATCGACCCCGCACTGGCAGCCAAGGCTGGGCGTTATTTGCATGCCTTGATGTGGGGAGCACCCGGCTACCTGTTATTTCAGGTGTTGCGTAACCAGTGTGAAGGCTTATCCAAGACGCGCCCGGGGATGGTGCTGGGCTTTATCGGGCTATTATGTAATATCCCTCTTAACTATATTTTTATCTATGGCCATTTTGGTATGCCTGCCCTAGGCGGAGTTGGCTGTGGGATTGCTACCGCATCAGTATTCTGGGTCATGTTTTTCAGCATGCGCTGGTGGGTGAAACGGATGCCTTCGATGCGTGATATTCAGCACCTGACGGTACGTTCTGCGCCGGATCGGCATATCCTAAAACGTCTGATTTCGTTGGGTCTGCCGGTGGCGCTGGCGCTGTTCTTTGAAGTTACGCTGTTTGCGGTGGTGGCACTGTTGGTGTCGCCATTAGGCATTGTCGATGTGGCCGGCCACCAAATTGCCCTCAATTTTGCCTCAATGATGTTTGTACTACCAATGTCACTGAGCGTAGCGGCCACCATCCGGGTCGGGCACTGCTTGGGCGAAGGTAATACCCATGGCGCCGCCATGGCCGCCTGGACCAGTCAAGGCACCGGCCTGTTACTGGCCTGTATGACTGCTTGCATGACTCTCATTTTCCGCGAGAAAATTGCCCTACTGTATAATGATGACCCGCAGGTAGTCATGTTGGCCGCTCATTTGATGCTATTGGCAGGTTTGTACCAAGTTTCTGACAGCCTGCAGGTTATTGGCAGTGGTATTTTGCGTGGCTATAAAGATACCCGTTCAGTGTTCTTTATTACCCTCGTCGCTTATTGGTTGTTAGGCCTGCCAGTAGGCTATTTGCTGGGCCTGACCGATTGGCTGGTACCCCGTATGGGCCCGGCAGGTTTTTGGTGGGGCATTATTCTCGGCCTAACTGCGGCCGCGATCATGATGATCTGGCGTATTTTACGGGTACAGCGTCTGCCGGTTGCAATCATATTACAGCGTGCCGAACACTGATCAGTGGGGAGCCCTGCTCCCCACTGATTAAAAACAGCGCTTATCGCGCAGTTGCTGCGCAGTCAGCAGTAAAAAACCGTATTTCCCCTTGCCAGAATCTCCGGCTGCCGCTAATATTCGTCCCCGTTGTCAGGCAGACTGATAATAAAGCGTTCTTAGCTCAGTTGGTTAGAGCACCACCTTGACATGGTGGGGGTCGGTGGTTCGAGTCCACTAGAACGCACCAGTGCGTCCGTAGCTCAGTTGGTTAGAGCACCACCTTGACATGGTGGGGGTCGGTGGTTCGAGTCCACTCGGACGCACCATTTCTTCTGCATCCTGATGCGCTCTTAGCTCAGTTGGTTAGAGCACCACCTTGACATGGTGGGGGTCGGTGGTTCGAGTCCACTAGAGCGCACCATTCCGCAATACTTCTTTACTGTCCCTTATCTGTTTCCGTAAGTACTGTTAATTTTTGCTCTTCCCTGTCCGCCATCGTTTCGCTGATACCGCGCTTACTGCAACCAACAGACTGAAAAAAAATAAATTTGCATAACCGTTGCGCAATATCATTATTCAGGCGATCTAGTGTCTGAGTCACTGAATTATGTTTGGTTTTCCCTGCGGGTTGTGACTATACTGTTTGCGTTGTCCACTAAAATGGTTTTCGCGAATAACGTGATAAGTGTCGAAAGTTACACCGTTTGCGCAACATCTGATCCCGCTCTTGCTCCGGATGCTTTACCTGCTACCGCTGAGAGTGGTGTAACCCTTATCTCCGCTTTTCGCGCCATTAAGCCCGTATCATCCAGGCCCCATATTATTTCCCTTTGGCCCGTGGCTAGGGGTTTATATCTTCCTCGTTCCTTACAACCTGTAGATGACCCGTCATGAAAAAAACTAAAATCGTCTGTACTATCGGCCCGAAAACTGAATCGGAAGAGATGCTGACTCACCTGCTGGATGCAGGTATGAACGTGATGCGTCTGAATTTTTCTCATGGTGACTACGCGGAGCATGGTCAGCGCATTGCTAACTTGCGTGCGGTGGTCAGCAAAACCAACCATAACGCCGCCATCCTGCTGGATACCAAAGGCCCTGAAATCCGCACCATGAAACTGGCAGGGGGTAACGATGTCTCCCTGACTGCCGGTCAGACGTTTACCTTTACCACTGATCAATCAGTGATCGGTGACCAACACCAAGTAGCGGTCACCTACCCTGGCTTCGCCGCTGACTTGGCTGTCGGCAATACCGTGCTAGTTGATGACGGCCTATTAGGGATGGAAGTGATCAAAGTCACTGAGAACACTGTCGAGTGTAAAGTGTTGAATAACGGTGACCTCGGCGAAAATAAAGGAGTAAACCTGCCCGGTGTCTCAATTCAATTACCTGCACTGGCCGAAAAAGATAAACGTGACCTGATTTTTGGCTGTGAACAAGGTGTAGACTTTGTGGCTGCTTCCTTTATCCGTAAACGTTCTGACGTGCTGGATATCCGTGAGCACCTAAAACAACATGGCGGCGAACATATTCAGATTATTTCTAAAATAGAAAACCAAGAAGGTCTGAATAACTTTGATGAAATCCTCGAAGCCTCGGATGGCATCATGGTTGCCCGCGGGGATCTAGGGGTTGAAATCCCAGTAGAAGAAGTTATCTTTGCCCAGAAGATGATGATTAAAAAATGTAATAAAGCCCGTAAACTGGTGATTACTGCGACCCAGATGCTGGACTCTATGATTAAAAACCCGCGCCCTACCCGCGCCGAAGCCGGTGATGTCGCAAACGCCATTATTGATGGTACCGATGCCGTCATGTTGTCCGGTGAAAGTGCTAAAGGTAAATACCCATTGGAAGCGGTCACTATTATGGCGACGATTTGTGAACGTACTGACCGCGTCATGGGCAGCCGTATTGATGAACTTAAAGATCATCACAAATTGCGTATCACCGAAGCGGTATGTCGTGGTGCCGTTGAAACGGCTGAAAAGCTGCAATCTTCATTGATCGTGGTAGCAACCCAAGGTGGTAAGTCGGCGAAATCCATCCGCAAATATTTTCCGGATGCGACTATCTTGGCCCTGACCAACAACGAAACCACCGCCCGCCAATTGCTGTGTACCAAAGGGGTTGAAACCCATCTGGTGGACACAATTGAATCGACCGATGATTTTTATCGCATCGGTAAAGAGATAGCAGTTAGCGCAGGCTTCGCTTCTACGGGCGATGTTGTGGTAATGGTTTCCGGTGCTTTAGTACCAAGCGGTACAACAAATACTGCGTCAGTTCACGTTATTTAATCATTCAATTAATAAAGGCACTTCAATGAGTGCCTTTTTTTATGCTTTTTTATTTTAAGAAATAACTAAAGTCGTTAGAAAACAGCTAAAAAACCGAGGTTCAATTAAGGTAAATCCGATTAAATAATGCTGTTTTAGTTAAAAAATTTATCAACAGTTATTAATCGCTGTTTCTTTGAGCAAATAATTCAATTTAAGCATCTTCTCATAAAAAATTTATTCTCAAGTGAAAATGCTTTGTGTAATACTTATCCCGCTACATGGAGATTAACTCAATTTAGAGGGTAAAATAATGAATCGTACTAAACTGGTACTGGGCGCGGTAGTTCTGGGTTCAACTCTGCTGGCTGGTTGTTCTAGCAACGCTAAAATCGACCAACTGTCGAGCGATGTTCAGACTCTGAACACCAAAGTTGACCAGCTGAGCAACGACGTAAGCGCAGTGCGTTCTGACGTTCAGGCTGCTAAAGATGACGCAGCTCGCGCTAACCAGCGTCTGGACAACCAAGCTCACGCATACCGCAAGTAAGCGTACTGGTAATGAAAATGGCGCCCATGAGGCGCCATTTTTTTGTGCTGTACGATCAAGCTGAGTACTCAAGGCCCTTTTCACTCGCTGCGCCGAGAGCCTAAGCCCTAGACAACTCTTCAGCTGATAATTTCCAGCAACGCCTGTAACGGATGGCGTACCGGCTTTCCTTCAACACGTTTGATCTGACTACGGCACGAATATCCGGTCGCCAGACAGCGGTGAGCAGGACGCTTATCCAGTTGTGGCTGCCAAGACAACCCATAAATCCCCAATGAATTTTCTAGGTTACGGGTTTCGTGACCATATGTCCCTGCCATTCCGCAACAGCCGGTGCTAACGGTTTCCAGACGAGCACCAAAGCGGCTGAAAATCGATGCCCAGCGGGCCTGAGCCTGTGGCAGCGCGGTGTTTTCAGTACAGTGCGGGAACAGATACCAACTTTCCCCTTCGCTGGCCCTTTCTGCCCGCTCAGCGGTGACGCTATCTAGCCACTCATGAGAAAGCATCACTTGGAAGTCACCACGTTTATCCCCCAAGATCTCGCAGTATTCATCACGGTAACACAGTACCAACGCCGGGTCGGTACCAACCATCGGTAATCCGAGTTGCGCAACCTGATTAAGGAAATCTGCACTCTTTTGTGCAGTTTTAGCAAAACGGGTAAGAAAGCCTTTAACATGTTGGGCTTTACCGTTCGGCGTGAACGGTAGTAATACCGGTTTATAGCCCAATGCCGCTACGAGGCGTACGAAGTCGCTAACTAAGGTCGCTTCGTAATAGCTAGTGAAGGGGTCCTGGACCACCAGCACATACTCCTGACGCTGTTCAAGGCTCATGGCCTGGAGATCCTCCAGAGTGGTGGTCACTGCCTGATGGCCCGCTAGTTGCTGTTTCAGTCCCGGTGAGGACAGCGCCGGCAGATCCACCATCCCAATATATTTTTTACTCAGTGACTGTATGGCCGGATGGGTCAGGAAGAAGTTAAACAGCTTAGGCGCTGTAGCCATCAGAGGGGTGTAACTTTCAACCGAGGCCACTAGGTGGTCACTGAGCGGACGCAAATAGCGGCTGTGATACAACTGTAAGAAACGAGAGCGAAAGGAAGGGACATCAATTTTAATCGGACATTGGGTGGAACAGGCTTTGCAGGCCAGACAGCCGGACATTGCTTCTTTGACTTCGTGAGAGAAATCGTAGTCACCCCGCGCCGCATGACGACTGTTTTTCAGCTTGGTGATAAAACCCCGCAGGCTCAATGAATTTTGCGGCAGCGTCTGTTCCAGTTGCTGAGGGTCAACGCCCTGGTCCGCCAGAAGACGCAACCACTCACGGGTTAACGTAGCGCGCCCTTTTGGTGAATGCAGACGGTTGCTGGTGATTTTCATTGATGGGCACATTGGGCTATTTACATCAAAGTTAAAGCACAAGCCGTTACCGTTACATTCCATCGCGCCGCGCCAACTTTCGCGAACAGAGACCGGAATTTGGCGATCAAAACTGCCACGGGTCGGGCTCTCGATGGGGATCAATGTTGCCTGACTGTCCAACGGGGTACAAATTTTACCTGGATTAAGACGGTTCGCGGGATCAAAAGCAGCCTTCACTTTGCGTAGCTCTGCAAAGAGCTGGCTACCAAAAAAATCTTCGGTATAGGCACCGCGGTAGCCTTTACCGTGTTCGCCCCACAGTAATCCGCCATAACTGGCGGTGAGCGCAACCACCTCATCGGAGATCTGCTTCATCAGTTTCTCCTGCTGTGGATCACACATATCCAAGATGGGTCGTACATGCAAAACACCGGCGTCCACGTGACCGAACATGCCATATTGCAGGCCATGCCCGTCAAGTAGCGCACGGAAATCGGCAATATAATCAGCCAGATATTCAGGTGGCACCGCAGTGTCCTCCACAAACGGCATCGGTTTGGCGTGGCCTTTGGTATTGCCTAATAGGCCAACTGATTTCTTACGCATTCCATAGATACGTTCGACTTGTGCCAGTTCGGTACAACACTGATAACCGATCACCCCCGCTTCACCGGCCTGCATCAGTGCCTCGAGGCGTTGACATAAGTCGGCAACCTGCCCTTCAATTTTGCCTCTATCATCGCCGGCAAATTCGACGATATTCAAGCCCAGCATCTCCCGGCCTTCCACCGGGGTGATCAACTCTTGGACCGAGTGCCACACAATGTCCTCTCGAGCCAACCCAAGGACTTTGGAATCCACCGTTTCCACCGACAGTGCCTGCGCCTGTACCAAGAATGGTGCATTGCGCAGGGCCGAGTCAAAGCTATCGTATTTGATATTGACCAGTTGTCGCACTTTCGGGATCGGAGTGATATCCAGTTTAGCCTCAGCGACAAAGGCCAGTGTACCTTCAGAACCACAGACAATACGCGTCAGGTCGAAGGATTGCAGATCGTCGCTAAACACATGTCGTAGATCGTAACCGGTCAAGAAACGGTTCAGTTTTGGGAATTTGTCGAGGATCAACTGCCGGTTATCACGGCAGCTGTCGATAACCTGGCGATAGATCTGCCCTTCACGGGTGTTCTGCTGCGCCATATTTTCCGCTAAGGCCACCGGCATCTCACGGGTATCGAGGATATCGCCACCGTCAATCACGGCGCGGACACCCAGCACGTGGTCTGAGGTCTTACCGTACACCAGTGAGCCCTGTCCGGAGGCATCGGTATTGATCATCCCGCCGAGGGTAGCACGGTTACTGGTAGAGAGTTCTGGGGCGAAGAAAAAGCCATAGGGTTTCAGCCACTGGTTAAGCTGGTCTTTCACCACACCGGCTTCTACCCGAACCCACCCCTCTTCGCAGTTAATTTCTAAGATCCGATTCATATACCGAGAGAGGTCGACAATCACCCCCTGGTTAAGGGATTGACCGTTAGTACCTGTCCCCCCGCCGCGCGGAGTAAAGGACAATACCTCGTAGGCTGGGTCGGCCGCCACACGGCTCAGTAATGAAATATCCGCCACCGATCGTGGGAAAACGATTGCCTGCGGCATACTCTGATAGAGGCTATTGTCGACGGCCATGGTCAACCGCGAGCCATAATCAGTAGCAATATCGCCGGTAAAGCCTTGGTTTTTCAGTGTATCGATATAGGAGAGGACTTCAGGGCTAAGCCCCGGTGCCTGCTGAATCTTAGGGATCATGTGCTAAAACCAGATGTCGTGTCATTGTCATTATCAGAATAATTTGTTTTACCATATTTTCGGCGCTGTGGCTGGAGTTAGTGTGTGAAAAAGTTGCTTTTATCCCCTATTGTATTTAGCAGAAATACCGCATCATTAGCTGCACTCTGATATCGGGTGAACTACATAAGGTTGAGGACGTTATGAAATTACGCTCAAAGGACGGGGATTTACCGCAAAAGTTATTTACCCTCATGTTTTTCGGATTAATGATCCTGGCCTGCTTCTGGGTGGTTCAGCCGTTTATCCTCGGCTTTGCTTGGGCTGGGATGGTGGTGATCGCCACTTGGGGCCTGATGCTGCGTATCCAGAAAATGCTATGGGGGCGACGCTCCTTAGCAGTGCTGGCGATGACACTAATCTTACTGCTAGTGTTTATTCTGCCCATCTCTCTGCTGATTAGCAGCGTGCTGGAGAACAGTGGCCCGGTGATCGCTTGGCTGAGTTCCGGACATATTGAAATCCCGCAAATGGAGTGGCTGCATAATGTGCCCTATATCGGCGACAGACTGTCAGACTCCTACCATAAAATGATCACCGGCGGCGGCACCGCCATGATGGCCCGTATTCAGCCGTATATTGGGCGAACCACCAGCTTTTTTGTGGCCCAGGCCGGACACTTTGGCCGCCTGATGGTCCACTTAGCGCTGATGCTATTGTTTAGTATTTTGCTGTACTGGCGTGGTGAGCGGGTCGGCCAAGGGATCAGGCATTTTGCCTACCGTTTAGCGGGCCGCCGGGGGGATGCGGTGGTGCTGTTGGCTGGGCAAGCGATTCGTGCCGTCGCTCTAGGTGTGGTGGTTACCGCTCTTTTACAAGGGGTAGTAGGCGGTATCGGTTTGGCGATTAGTGGTATTCCTTATGCCACCATCCTCACGGTAGTGATGATCCTGTGTTGTCTGATCCAGATTGGTCCGTTACTGGTATTGGTCCCGGCCATTATCTGGCTTTACTGGAGTGGTGATACCACCTGGGGCACGGTACTGCTGGTGTGGAGTTGTGTGGTTGCCACCATGGACAGCTTTGTGCGGCCGATGTTGATCCGCCTAGGTGCCGACCTACCGATGCTGATCATCCTTTCCGGAGTGATCGGCGGTCTAGTCGCCTTCGGCATGATCGGACTGTTTATCGGTCCGGTGGTACTGGCAGTTTCCTACCGACTGGTATCAGTGTGGATGCACGAAGCGCCAGAGCCCCACGACGACCCGGATTTAGTGGTGGAAGAGTTGCTGGAAGATGCCCGCAAAACCGCGGAACAGGAGCGTCAGGCACGCCAAGAACCGCTGGCCTAAGGCTATCCTGACCGGCACTTTTTGAAGAGGGGTGCCGGTTACCCCTTCCTCTAATGGGATAAATCTTACAGATTTACTACAAATTTAACATTAATCTGACTCTATCATTTCCTCTCCGGCATTAGCTATTACCCCCTTATTGCTGTGTGTAGTCTTTGCCCCCTTCCGAGGGGCTTTTTTTTGTCCGTTTAAGGTTGATCCTCATCCTAGGCTTTACGTCTAACAGTTGAAAAGATCATCGGTTTCGCTACTCTGATGTCCATATCTTTCCGGCATTGTGCCGCTGAAAGCAGACTCCGAGACCACTATGACTAAAACCGATGAATTACGCACCCGCCCAGTTGCGCCGCTGGTCGCTCCAGCCACGTTAATGCAACAGTTTCCGGTCAGTGACACCATCAGTCACACTATCCTTGCCACCCGCCAGCGTATCAGCCGCATCCTCCAGGGCTTGGACCGTCGCCTGCTAGTGGTAATCGGACCTTGTTCGTTGCACCACCCACAGTCTGCTCTTGACTATGCACAACGATTGAACAGGTTGCGTGAACGTTATCAGGGGCCGCTTGAGATTGTGATGCGTACCTATTTTGAAAAACCCCGAACCATTACCGGCTGGAAAGGACTTATCAATGATCCAGGCTTAGACGGCAGCTACAACATCAATCAAGGACTTGCCATTGCCCGCCAATTATTGCTGGATATTAATGCGCTGGGCATGCCAACTGCGACCGAATTCCTCGATATGGTTAACGGCCAGTATATGGCGGACCTGATCAGTTGGGGGGCCATTGGTGCCCGTACTACCGAGAGCCAAATCCATCGTGAGATGGCTTCTGCGCTCTCTTGTCCGGTGGGCTTTAAGAACGGGACTGACGGTAATATCCGTATTGCTATCGATGCGGTAAGGGCTGCACAGGCTTCACATATGTTCTTATCCCCCGATAAACAGGGACAAATGACCATCTATCAGACCAGCGGTAACCCTGATGGACATATTATTCTGCGTGGCGGTCAGCAGCCTAACTACAGCCAGCCACATGTTCAGGCCAGCCGTGAACAGTTACAAGCGGCTGGACTGTCTCCTAGATTGGTAGTCGATTTCAGTCATGCTAATTGTCAGAAGCAACATCGCCGGCAATTGCAGGTGGCTGAGGATGTGGCTGCACAGATCCGCAACGGTGAGCACGCCATTGCCGGTGTGATGGTTGAAAGCTTTATTGAGGAAGGCCGTCAGGACGTGGTCCCCGGACAACCTCTGCGTTATGGGCAGTCTATCACTGACCCCTGCCTCAGCTGGCAGGACAGCGAAATGTTGCTGGCTCTTTTGGCTGAGGCAGTAGAGTCAGTACGCTAACGGATAACTTAACTTGAGCAACTGATTTCCAGTGATTGACTCCACTCTGGAGGGCGGTTAAATAGAGATTGGTGGTCAGCGGCCAGCTGATAGGGGTTTCGCAGCGCTTGGTGCAGTTCTGCCAGCCGCTGTGGATCCCCCTGCTCTGCTCCGTTGATCGCCTCTTGGGCTAGGTAATTACGCAGGACCACGACAGGGTTAATCCCCTGCATACGGTCACGCCGTTTCGAGTCACTGACCTGCTCCTGTACCAGTCGCTGGCGGTATTTGCTGAACCAGTGATCAAAGGCCGCTCTATCGATAAACTCATCGCGTAGAGGTGACTGTGCTTGGTGTTGTTCAGTCTCGCTGAGCAGTCGGAAAGTACGGGTATAATCGCTGCCCTCAGCAGCCATCAGAGCTAACAATTCACTCAGCAAATCATTATCCTGCTCTGTCGCAGTAAACAGACCGAGTTTCCCGCGCATCTGTTGTCCCCAAGTGTTCATCAGCTCGCTTTCATAGCCTGACAGCGCCTGTTTAAGCTGCTCAGTGTCCATTAATGGTGACAAGGCATGAGCCAAACGGTGGAGGTTCCACAGCCCCGCTGAGGGTTGATGTTCGAAGCTGTAGCGCCCTTGATAATCACTGTGGTTGCAGATAAAGCTCGGCGCATACTTGTCGAGAAAACCATAGGGGCCGTAGTCAAGGGTCAGACCGAGCAGCGACATATTATCGGTATTCATCACTCCGTGGGCGAAGCCAACGCTCTGCCACAAGCCAATCAGCCGCGCAGTACGCCGAACGATGTCGGCAAACCACAGTTGATAGCGGTCAGCCTGCTCGGCCAACTCAGGCCAATGATGGCGAATAGCATAATCTGCCAGTTGTTTAACCTGGTCTGGCTGATTGCGATAGAAGAAGTGCTCAAAATGTCCAAAGCGCAGATGACTGTCCGCAATACGCACCAGCATAGCGCCGCGTTCAGTCTGTTCACGCCGCACCGGCTCGTCGCTGATGGCAAGGGTTAACGCCCGAGTGGTGGGAATTCCCAGCCCATGTAGCGCTTCGGAGGCCAGAAACTCCCTGACGGTAGAACGGATCACTGCCCGACCATCACCGCTGCGCGAATAGGGGGTCAAGCCGGCACCTTTTAAATGCCAGTCCACTTTACCGCCATCGCTGAGGGATTGCTCGCCGAGCAATAGTCCCCGTCCGTCGCCCAACTGCCCCGCCCAGACACCGAATTGGTGCCCACTGTACACCTGGGCCAGCGGTTGCATGTCGGCAAGAAGCTCGCCACCACTGAACAGCGGATGCCCTTGTCCTTCGAACAGTTGCGGATCCAACTGTAATTGCTGGCTAAGAGGGGCGTTATGATACAGCAGGCGCCCATTTTGCAGGGGCGTAGGGGTTACTGACTGATACATTTCAGGCAGTTCATTAAACCAAGTATTGGTAAAGCGCATAGCAACTCCGCAGGTGTCTGAACAGCGTTCTGGTGGGCTGTTCGGGGCAGTTTACCCTGCCTGTGAGCAACTTAATAGGCCATACCGTAAAGGATCACAGTCGCCGTGCCTGCCAAAACACCTTGCGCCAGTAGACATTGTTCAATGAGGAGCGCATCACGCCACGGCTGGTGGAGGCATGAATAAACTGATTATTGCGGTCATAGATACCGACATGCAGGCCGTCACCGCCCCAGCTGGTTTTGAAGAATACCAAGTCACCCGGTAACAGTTCACTTTTTTTGATGCGGGTGCCGACTTCACTCTGTTTCTCGGTGGTTCGGGGTAATAGGATGCCAAAACGGTCACGGAAGGTGCGATAAACGAAGCCTGAACAATCGACGCCTCGGCGACTGAGTCCGCCGAAACGGTATGGAGTGCCGCGCCACTCGTTCAATTGATAATTAAGCACTGTACGGACTTTGGCTGAATCGGATAAGCGGGCATCCGGCGCGGGTGCCCGAGAACTGCAACCTGCCAGTAACAAAATCAGAAGTGCCACTGCTATCCTTACCATTGCCCTGCTCCCTGAGTCACAGATTACGCGGATGTTGGGGCGGATACCTGCCGCTGGCAAGCAGATCCACTGCAAATTGATGCCATAATCTGCGCAGTTTGGCAACTTCCTTGCGTGCCTTCTATGAGGGCCATTACAGAGAAACCCGCTGCGGATAACCCATTTTTCCAGCACTGAAAGCGTAACATTTTAATCTCGAGCATAAAAAAAAGGCCGCTGAGCGGCCTTTTTCACATTACACGAGCAGTAATATCAGCTTTTTTTAGGCGCGGCATTTTCTACACGACTCTTTAATTTCTGCCCTGGGCGGAACGTCACCACCCGACGAGCAGTAATCGGAATATCTTCACCGGTTTTCGGGTTGCGCCCGGGCCGTTGATTTTTATCCCGTAAGTCGAAATTGCCAAACCCGGACAGTTTTACCTGCTCACCATTTTCCAGCGCCCTACGGACTTCTTCAAAAAACAGTTCCACCAGATCTTTCGCATCTCGCTTGCTTAGACCCAGCTTTTCAAACAGATACTCTGACATTTCAGCTTTTGTAAGCGCCATAGGTTCAATCCCTCAAGGTTGCCTGGAATCGCTCTTTTAATGCCGCAACACAGTTGGCTACAGTGGCGGCAATTTCCTCTTCTTCGAGTGTCCGGCTGGTATCCTGCAAAATCAGGCTGATTGCAAGGCTCTTATAGCCCTCACTCACACCCTTACCGCGGTACACGTCAAACAAGTTTACGCCAACTATCTGATTTACGCCAACTTTCTTACACTCTGCAATCACATCTGCTGAAGGAACGCTTTCAGCGACCACCACAGCAATGTCGCGACGGTTAGCCGGGAAGCGAGAAACCTCTTTCGCAGCAGGTAGCAGGCGATCTGCAACCTTATCCCATAGCAATTCAAATACCACTGTCCGGCCGTTCAGGTCAAGCTTACGTTCTAGTTCTGGGTGAATTACGCCAATAAAACCAATATATTGATCCTGCAAATAAATTCCAGCACTTTGGCCCGGATGCAGGGCAGAATGTTGCTCTGCACGGAAATCAATCTGCTCCGCTTTACCAGTTAGGTCCAGCAGTGCTTCCAGATCACCTTTCATGTCAAAGAAGTCAACGCTGGCACGTTCCTGATCCCAGTGCTCTTCGACACGGGTACCGGTGATGACACCCGCTAACATCAGTTGCTGGCGGATACCCAGTTCGGCATTAGCATCCGGCACAAAACGCAGACCACTTTCAAACAGACGCACACGACCCTGCTGACGGTTCTGGTTATACACAACCGCGCCCAGCAGACCCGTGAGCAGCGATAAGCGCATCGCCGACATATCAACGGAGATCGGGTTCGGCAAAGTCAGCGCTTCTTCACTTGGATGGACCAGAGCCTGAATTTTCGGGTCAACAAAGCTGTAAGTGATGGCTTCCTGATAGCCTTTATCGACCAGCAACGCTTTGACGCGGGACAGAGGCAGGTTTGCTTCACGGTGAGCTGGCATGACCAGATCTGCACGTACCGGTACATCAGGAATGTTGTTGTAACCGTAAATACGGGCAACTTCTTCCACCAGATCTTCTTCAATTTCCATATCGAAACGCCAGCCTGGTGCGGTCGCTGTCCACTGGTCTGGCGCGGTAGTCACGTCACAGCCCAGACGGGTCAGAATATCCGTGACTTGCGCATCCTCAATATGATGGCCGATCAGACGATCTAACTTGCTACGACGCAGGGTAATAGTGGCCGGTGCTGGCAGGTCAGCTTCACTGGTACGATCAATCACTGGGCCGGCAACACCGCCACAGATTTCAAGTAACAGTGCGGTAGCACGTTCGATAGCTCGATACTGCAAGGTAGAGTCAACACCGCGCTCGTAACGGTGCGACGCATCGGTATGCAGACCGTAACGGCGAGCACGTCCGGTAATGGCTAACGGTGCGAAGTAGGCACATTCAAACAGAATATTGGTGGTGGTGTTACTGACGCCAGAGTCTGCTCCGCCAAAGATACCGGCCATCGCCAGTGGCTTGTGTTGATCCGCAATGACCAGAGTATCGGCGGTCAGGGTCACTTCGTTGCCGTCCAGCAGGGTCAGTTTTTCCCCTTCTACGGCCTGACGCACCACAATCCCCTGATCCAGACGATCCAGGTCAAAGGCATGCATTGGCTGACCCAACTCCATCAGCACATAGTTGGTGATATCCACCACCGCATCAACAGAACGTATACCACAGCGGCGCAGTTTTTCGGTCATCCACAGTGGGGTAGCTACCGTGACATCAATGCCGGTAACCACACGGCCCAGATAACGTGGACAAGCTTCTGTCGCTTGCACCTCAATCGGGAAGGTTTTGTCACTACCCGCCGCCACTGCTTCACAAGGTGGAACTGTCAGGGACAGACCATTGAGCACTGCCACATCACGGGCCACCCCCTGAATACTCAGGCAGTCTGCACGGTTCGGGGTGACACTGATTTCTATGGTGTTGTCGTCGAGTTTCAGGAACTGACGGAAATCGGTCCCCGGTACGGCAGCAGCCGGTAATTCCATGATCCCTTCTGATTCGACATTGATGCCTAACTCAGAGAAAGAGCACAACATCCCTTCAGATGGCTCACCGCGCAGTTTGGCAGCTTTAATTTTGAAATCGCCTGGCAGCACTGCGCCGACAGTGGCCACCGCCACTTTCAAGCCTTGACGGCAATTCGGTGCACCACAGACGATATCCAGCAGACGTTCACCGCCGACATTGACTTTAGTGACTCGGAGTTTGTCAGCATTGGGATGCTGACCGCACTCGACGACCTCACCGACAACAACGCCAGTAAAAGCACCAGCAACCGGGGTCACATCGTCCACTTCCAGGCCCGCCATGGTGATCTGTCCGGAGAGTTCTTCACTGTTCAGGGCCGGATTTACCCATTCACGTAACCAGAGTTCACTGAATTTCATTGGATAACCTGCCCTTATTTAAACTGTTTCAGGAAACGAAGATCATTTTCGAAAAATGCGCGCAGATCGGTGACGCCGTAGCGCAGCATAGTCAGACGCTCAATACCCATCCCGAAGGCAAAGCCGGAGTATACTTCCGGGTCAATACCGACGTTACGCAGCACATTAGGATGGACCATTCCGCAGCCCAAGACTTCCAGCCACTTACCATTTTTACCCATAACATCCACTTCCGCAGAAGGCTCAGTGAAAGGGAAATAGGATGGACGGAAACGTACCTGCAGATCTTCCTCAAAGAAGTTATTCAGGAAATCGTGCAGCGTACCTTTAAGATTGGTAAAGCTGATATTTTTATCGACCATTAGCCCTTCCATCTGATGGAACATCGGGGTATGGGTCTGGTCGTAGTCATTACGGTAAACGCGGCCTGGTGCCATGACACGGATAGGCGGTGCGCTATTCTCCATGGTACGGATCTGCACCCCAGAGGTCTGGGTACGCAGCAAACGCTTAGCGTCGAACCAGAAGGTATCATGATCGGCACGGGCCGGGTGGTGACCAGGGATGTTCAGGGCATCGAAATTATAGTAAGCATCTTCGATTTCCGGGCCATTGGCCACACTGAAGCCTAATTCACCGAAAAAGCTTTCGATACGGTTGATGGTCCGGGTCACTGGGTGCAGTCCGCCATTTTCGATACGACGACCTGGCAGGGAAACATCAATGGTTTCGGCAGCCAAACGGGCGTTCAGGGCATCAGATTCCAACGCCTGCTTACGGCCGTTCAAATGTTCCTGAACTTGCTGCTTAGCCTCGTTGATCACCGCACCGGCAGCCGGACGCTCTTCCGCTGGCAATTCACGCAATGTCGTCATCTGCAGAGTCAGATGGCCTTTTTTACCCAGGTATTCGACGCGAACAGCGTCAAGGGCGGCGATATCCGTCGCCTCGTCTATAGCGGCCCGGGCGCGGGCAACTAATTCTGCGAGTTGGGACATGTTTTCCTCTTTATCCGGTTAGTCTCGGTTATGTTCTTATCCCGGGTGACCCCGGGTCTGTATCGCCAGAAAACAAAAAAGCCTCCACCAGGGAGGCTTTCAGCGCGATTTTTCGTTTCTTTTCTGCTGCGCAAAAGCCCCCGGAGATCAGGTGCTAAAGTAAAAAAAGAAACGGAAAATAGCAGTATTCAAACTTGCGTTACCTTAATGGTTGATATGGAAGCCAGTTGCTATGATAACAGATAACTGTCAACGCGTTAGCCTTTGATTGCAGAATAAAAAAGGGAGCAAGCTCCCTTTTTCATCTGACTTATGCCAGAACTGATTTCGCTTTTTCGACCAAAGCAGTAAATGCTACTTTGTCGAATACGGCGATGTCAGCCAGGATCTTACGGTCGATTTCAATAGAGGCTTTTTTCAGGCCATTGATGAAACGGCTGTAAGACATGCCATTCTGACGGGCTGCAGCGTTGATACGTGCAATCCACAGCTGACGGAACTGACGCTTACGTTGACGACGGTCGCGGTATGCGTACTGACCAGCTTTGATAACAGCCTGGAAAGCAACACGGTAAACACGTGAACGTGCACCGTAGTAGCCTTTAGCTTGTTTTAAGATTTTTTTGTGACGAGCGCGGGCGATAACACCACGTTTTACACGAGCCATTTTGACTCTCCTGTTTTATATTCTGTGAAAAAAAAGTTAACTTATGCGTATGGCAGGCAGGCAATAACCAGACCCAGATCGCCTTTAGACACCATGCCTTTCGGACGCAGGTGACGTTTACGCTTAGTAGACTTTTTAGTCAGAATATGGCGCAGGTTAGCGTGTTTACGCTTGAAGCCGCCAGAAGCAGTCTTCTTGAAGCGTTTCGCCGCTCCACGTACAGTTTTAATCTTTGGCATTTTAAAAATATCCACTTCGCATTGTTAATAAAATGAACCAATAGGCGAATTCAACCGCCCTACCCGATGGGTTGAGCGGTCAAATTACTTGAAGGCCTATTACTTCTTCTTGGGTGCGAGCACCATGATCATCTGGCGTCCTTCAATCCTTGATGGGAAGGATTCAACAACAGCCAGTTCAGACAGATCTTCTTTCACGCGGTTAAGCACTTCCATACCGATCTGCTGGTGCGCCATTTCACGACCGCGGAAACGCAGTGTGATCTTGGCTTTATCGCCCTCTTCGAGAAAACGAATCAGGTTGCGTAGTTTGACCTGATAGTCGCCTTCATCTGTTCCGGGACGGAATTTAATTTCCTTCACCTGAACAACTTTTTGCTTTTTCTTCTGTTCCTTAGAAGATTTGCTTTTTTCATAGAGGAATTTGCCGTAATCCATGATGCGGCAAACCGGCGGCTCGGCGTTAGGGCTGATTTCAACTAAATCCACGCCGGCTTCTTCAGATTTTTCTAAAGCTTCACGCAGGCTGACAATGCCCAGCGGCTCACCGTCAACACCCGTCAAACGAACCTCAGTTGCACGGATTTCACCGTTGATACGGTTCGGACGTGTTGGTTGTACTCTTTTTCCGCCTTTAATACCTTACTCCTCCAATTGATTAAGATTTCTGCTACTAATTTCCTGTTGCAGAGCATCTATAAATACATCGACATCCATTGAACCTAAATCTTTTCCGCGGCGGGTACGCACGGCAACTTTACCGGCCTCCACTTCTTTCTCACCACAGACCAGCATATAGGGAACGCGACGTAATGTGTGTTCACGAATTTTAAAGCCAATCTTCTCGTTTCTCAAGTCCGCTTTTACACGAATACCAGCTTTTTGTAATTTCCGGGTCAATTCGTTGACATAATCCGCCTGATTATCTGTGATATTCATCACAACAACCTGCAGCGGTGCCAGCCAGCTTGGGAAGAAGCCCGCGTATTCTTCGGTCAGGATACCGATAAAGCGCTCCACAGAGCCCAGAATGGCGCGGTGGATCATTACCGGAGTCTGACGTTCGTTGTTTTCGCCCACATAGGTGGCATCCAGACGGCCCGGTAATGAGAAATCGAGCTGTACTGTACCACACTGCCAGGCACGATCCAGACAATCATATAAAGTAAATTCAATTTTAGGACCGTAGAACGCCCCTTCTCCCGGCTGGTATTCAAATTCAATACCGTTAGCGTTCAGTGCCTCTGCCAAGTTTTGCTCAGCACGATCCCACAGCTCATCGCTACCGATACGTTTTTCCGGACGGGTTGACAGCTTAACGACGATTTTCTCGAAGCCGAAGGTACCGTACATATCATAGATCATACGGATACAGCTGTTCACTTCATCCAGAATTTGATCTTCGGTGCAGAAGATATGCGCATCATCCTGGGTAAAGCCGCGCACGCGCATAAGACCATGTAGCGCCCCTGATGGCTCGTTACGGTGACAGCTGCCGAACTCTGCCATCCGCAGCGGCAGGTCACGGTAAGACTTCAGACCCTGATTGAAGATCTGTACGTGGCCCGGGCAGTTCATAGGCTTGATGCAGTATTCACGGTTCTCGGAGGAGGTGGTGAACATTGCCTCTTTGTAGTTTTCCCAGTGCCCAGTTTTTTCCCACAGCACTCGGTCCATCATAAACGGACCTTTCACTTCCTGGTACTGGTACTCTTTTAGCTTAGTGCGGACAAAGACTTCCAGTTCACGGAAAATGGTCCAGCCGTCATTGTGCCAGAATACCATGCCTGGCGCTTCTTCCTGCATATGGTACAAGTCAAGCTGCTTACCGATTTTACGGTGATCACGCTTAGCCGCTTCTTCCAAGCGTTTCAAATAAGCGGCCAGCTGCTTTTTATCGGCCCAGGCCGTCCCATAAATACGCTGCAGCATTTTGTTGCTGCTATCGCCACGCCAGTATGCACCAGCGGTTTTTTGCAATTTGAAATGATGGCAGAAACGCATGTTTGGTACGTGCGGACCGCGGCACATATCAACATATTCTTCATGATGGTAAAGTCCTGGACGGTCATCATGGCTGATATTTTCGTCAAGGATAGCCATTTTGTAGCTCTCGCCACGGGCTTCAAAGGTATCTCGTGCTTCTTGCCAGCTGACTTTCTTCTTGATGACCTCGTAGTTGGTCTCAGCCAGCTCGTGCATCCGTTTTTCGAGCCGTTCCAGATCTTCCTGCGTCAGGGTATGATCCATGTCGACATCATAGTAAAAACCGTGATCGATCACCGGCCCGATGGCCATTTTGGTATCCGGCCACAGCTGCTTGATGGCATGACCCAGCAGGTGAGCGCAGGAGTGACGAATAATTTCCATCCCTGCTTCATCTTTAGCGGTAATAATCGCTA
Source organism: Tatumella saanichensis (assembly GCF_000439375.1). GTDB lineage: Bacteria > Pseudomonadota > Gammaproteobacteria > Enterobacterales > Enterobacteriaceae > Tatumella > Tatumella saanichensis. The sequence continues at coordinate 1,348 of NZ_ATMI01000019.1, read as the reverse complement.
CCTGCGCGTCTTCGGTAATAGGATCGACAGCATCCACCAGCTCGCCGTTAACACGACCGGCAATACAGGCTTTTGCCAGACCCGGGCCGATATCTTGGGCAATATCCATCACGCTTACTGCGTGGTCAAAAGAACGCTGACTTCCGTCAGGAAGAGTTATAACTGGCATTTCATATCCTTAATTGCAGTGGTAACCCACACCAAAGGCTACATGCAAATATTGATTTTTATTTAAATTCAGTAAATTGCAGTAACGCCAACAACTGCTACTCCTCATTTTGGACTGTATTTGGTACAAAAAAAGCGGAGTTGTTGTCAGTGGCTATACTGCTAAGGATGTTATGGTACATGTTAATCAGGGTGGCGAAAAGAACTGGCTGAAAATCAGCAGCATTGGCGCGTCAGTCAGCCTATCATTAACTAGGATCTGCAGCGGTTTATCACACGAATAGATGCCCTGCACTTTTAGCCGGAAAGGACAGTTACACTGTTAGAGTTCTGACACAGTTATATAAGAATTTTAATACTTTAACAGGCTGTACAATCGTGCAGGGGTGTTACTCTCTGCCTGCATTAACAGGAGAAATGATTATGAATAAAACACTTTCCGCTCTGGCGCTGGCCGGAACTTTACTGCTTTCCCAAACTGCGATGGCCGCTGGTTGTATCAAAGGCGCTGTTGCAGGTGGCGTAGCCGGTCACCTGGCTCATCATCATGGCGTGATTGGTGCGGTAGGTGGATGCTTTATTGGTCATCACATGGCGAAAAAAGCAGCACAAAAGAAAGCCGCTGAAGAAAAAGCCCAACAGCAGCAACACGCCCAGTAATCACTGATGACTTTGGTCAATAAAAAGCCCCATAAGGGGCTTTTTTTATGTGTGTGACCCGTCCTGAATAGCGTTGACACGTTCCTGTTCTAATTCTGGAGAACGTGATGATGACAGAGTTCAAACGCACCCAACGAGATTATCCTCTATCCTTTAAAGTAGCTGTTGTTGAACAGGTTGAAAAAGGCGAAATGACCTATAAACAGGCTCAGCAACGATATGGTATCCAGGGACGCTCTACTGTTCTTGTCTGGTTGCGTAAGTACGGCCGGCTTGACTGGAACCCCGGGACTCTAGGTCTTTCAAAGAGGAGACTGTCCGTGCCTACGATAAACATGCCTCTAACACCTGAACAAAAAATCAGAGAACTGGAAGAGCAGCTTAAACTGGCAAATCAAAAAGCTGAGTTTTTTGAAGCGGTTATTAACGTTCTAAAAAGTGATTACGGAGTGAGTATCGTTAAAAAGCGGCCCAGCAAGTCCTCTCGCAAAACCAGGGCTCCGGAGTCACCGTAACTCGG
>NZ_ATMI01000018.1 GCF_000439375.1 Tatumella saanichensis | reverse complement strand
TGGGCTGAGACGTGATGACGAGGTACTACGGTACTGAAGTGACAAATGCCATGCTTCCGGGAAAAGCCTCTAAGCTCCAGGTAACACGAAATCGTACCCCAAACCGACACAGGTGGTCAGGTAGAGAATACCAAGGCGCTTGAGAGAACTCGGGTGAAGGAACTAGGCAAAATGGTGCCGTAACTTCGGGAGAAGGCACGCTGGCGCGTAGGTGAAGGGACTTGCTCCCGGAGCTGAAGCCAGTCGAAGATACCAGCTGGCTGCAACTGTTTATTAAAAACACAGCACTGTGCAAACACGAAAGTGGACGTATACGGTGTGACGCCTGCCCGGTGCCGGAAGGTTAATTGATGGGGTTATCCGTAAGGAGAAGCTCTTGATCGAAGCCCCGGTAAACGGCGGCCGTAACTATAACGGTCCTAAGGTAGCGAAATTCCTTGTCGGGTAAGTTCCGACCTGCACGAATGGCGTAATGATGGCCAGGCTGTCTCCACCCGAGACTCAGTGAAATTGAAATCGCTGTGAAGATGCAGTGTACCCGCGGCAAGACGGAAAGACCCCGTGAACCTTTACTATAGCTTGACACTGAATATTGAGCCTTGATGTGCAGGATAGGTGGGAGGCACTGAAGTACGGACGCCAGTTCGTATGGAGCCATCCTTGAAATACCACCCTTTAATGTTTGATATTCTAACGTAGACCCGTAATCCGGGTTGCGGACAGTGTCTGGTGGGTAGTTTGACTGGGGCGGTCTCCTCCCAAAGAGTAACGGAGGAGCACGAAGGTTAGCTAATCACGGTCGGACATCGTGAGGTTAGTGCAAAGGCATAAGCTAGCTTGACTGCGAGAGTGACGGTTCGAGCAGGTGCGAAAGCAGGTCTTAGTGATCCGGTGGTTCTGAATGGAAGGGCCATCGCTCAACGGATAAAAGGTACTCCGGGGATAACAGGCTGATACCGCCCAAGAGTTCATATCGACGGCGGTGTTTGGCACCTCGATGTCGGCTCATCACATCCTGGGGCTGAAGTAGGTCCCAAGGGTACGGCTGTTCGCCGTTTAAAGTGGTACGCGAGCTGGGTTTAGAACGTCGTGAGACAGTTCGGTCCCTATCTGCCGTGGGCGTTGGAGAATTGAGGGGGGTTGCTCCTAGTACGAGAGGACCGGAGTGAACGCACCACTGGTGTTCGGGTTGTCATGCCAATGGCATTGCCCGGTAGCTAAGTGCGGAAAAGATAAGTGCTGAAAGCATCTAAGCACGAAACTTGCCCCGAGATGAGTTCTCCCTGACTCCTTGAGAGTCCTGAAGGGACGTTGAAGACGACGACGTTGATAGGCCGGATGTGTAAGTGCAG
>NZ_ATMI01000017.1 GCF_000439375.1 Tatumella saanichensis | reverse complement strand
CGCTTTTCACCTCAGGAGTCAATCACTTTTTCATGATTTTTTCTCCGGACCGAATCGCTTCAGTCCCTGTCACGCCGCTGCGCATCGCGCTTTGCCGTCTCAGTGGTTGCGCATTATAGGGAGTTCCGAGAAAGGCGCAACCGCTATTTTACGAAAAAAAGATCGTTTGCTGCATTCCACAGCAAATGTGCCATTTATACGGGCTTACCCACAAAGTTATCCACAAAGCGCCATAAATCTAAATTTAGCCATGCATCACGCAAACGTTTTCGCTACAATGCGGGCACAGAATAAGCCGCTCAAGCGAAGCTTGTGCAAGCCAATTATTAGGTAATTTGCTTGCAGAACCTTCTTTATATGACTTCTTATTTGATACGGAACCAATCCAGGGGATTATTTCACTATGCAACAACGTCGTCCTGTACGCCGCGCTCTTCTGAGTGTTTCTGACAAAACCGGTATTGTTGAGTTTGCCAAAGCACTGACCTCACGTGGCGTTGAGTTGCTTTCTACCGGCGGCACAGCTCGTTTACTGGCTGAGGCAGGTTTGCCTGTCACCGAAGTGTCAGACTACACCGGTTTCCCTGAAATGATGGATGGCCGTGTGAAAACGCTGCATCCGAAAGTCCATGGCGGGATCCTTGGTCGTCGCGGTCAGGATGATGCCATTATGGCTGAACACCAGATCGCGCCGATCGATATGGTGGTAGTTAACCTCTACCCGTTTGCAGAGACCGTTGCTCGTGACGGCTGTACCCTGGAAGATGCCGTAGAAAATATTGATATTGGTGGCCCGACGATGGTTCGCTCTGCCGCCAAGAACCATAAAGATGTCGCGATTGTGGTTAACAGCAATGACTATTCGGCACTGATTAAGGAAATGGACGAAAACGATAACAGCCTGACGCTGGAAACCCGTTTCGACCTGGCAATCAAAGCCTTTGAGCATACCGCGGCCTACGACAGCATGATTGCTAACTATTTTGGTCAGCGGGTGCCTGCCTATTACAGTGAAGACAAAACCCCTTCGGGTCGTTTCCCGCGTACGCTGAACCTAAACTTTATCAAGAAACAGGATATGCGTTATGGTGAGAACAGCCACCAGGATGCCGCCTTCTATATAGAAGAAAAGATTACTGAGGCGTCTGTCGCAACCGCAGAGCAATTACAAGGCAAAGCGCTTTCTTATAATAATATTGCTGATACCGATGCAGCTCTGGAATGCGTTAAAGAGTTTGCAGAACCCGCTTGTGTGATCGTCAAACACGCAAACCCCTGTGGCGTTGCAATCGGCAGCACGCTCCAGGAAGCCTATGAGCGTGCTTATACCACCGACCCGACATCAGCCTTTGGCGGAATTATTGCCTTTAACCGTGAGCTGGATGAAGCCACCGCACAGGCCATTATCAGTCGTCAGTTTGTTGAGGTGATTATTGCACCTTCTGCCAGCGACGCTGCACTGAAAGTCACTGCGGCTAAACAAAACGTTCGAGTACTTATCTGCGGTGAATGGCAGCAACGTCAGCCTGGATTTGACTTCAAACGGGTGAACGGCGGATTACTGGTTCAGGATCGTGATTTGGGAATGGTAAGTGAGTCGCAATTGCGCGTTGTCAGCGAGCGTCAGCCTTCAGCCCAGGAACTGCGTGATGCCGTGTTCTGCTGGAAAGTGGCCAAGTTCGTTAAATCGAATGCGATTGTCTACGCTCGCGATAATATGACCATTGGCATCGGTGCCGGCCAGATGAGCCGTGTCTATTCAGCAAAAATCGCCGGCATTAAGGCCAGTGACGAAGGACTGGAAGTGAAAGGTTCCGCTATGGCTTCCGATGCGTTCTTCCCGTTCCGGGATGGTATCGATGCTGCCGCAGCAGTCGGTATTACCTGTGTGATCCAGCCGGGTGGCTCGATCCGTGATGACGAAGTCATCGCAGCTGCCAATGAACACGGCATCGCGATGATCTTTACTGATATGCGTCATTTCCGCCATTAATACTTTTGAGGTTGAACTATGAATATTTTAATTATTGGTAATGGCGGACGTGAACATGCACTGGCCTGGAAAGCGGCCCAGTCTCCGTTAGCGGATGCTGTATTTGTTGCCCCTGGTAATGCCGGGACTGCACGGGAACCTGCTTTGCAGAACGTCGACATTAGCGCCACCGATATCGAGGCACTGCTGGCGTTTGCCCGTAAAGAAAATATCGGTCTGACTATTGTTGGGCCGGAAGCGCCGCTGGTGATCGGTGTAGTCGATGCGTTCCGTAATGCTGGCCTGAAGATCTTTGGTCCTAGCGAAGCTGCGGCACAGCTAGAAGGCTCAAAGGCCTTCACCAAGGACTTCCTAGACCGCCATCAGATCCCGACCGCGGAATACCAGAACTTTACTGATATCGAACCAGCGCTGGCGTATCTGCGTGAGAAGGGTGCCCCGATTGTCATTAAAGCCGACGGTCTGGCTGCCGGTAAAGGGGTGATTGTCGCAATGACCCTGCAGGAAGCTGAGGACGCCGTACAGGATATGCTGGCCGGTAATGCCTTTGGCGATGCTGGGCACCGTATTGTTATCGAAGAGTTCCTCGACGGTGAAGAAGCCAGCTTTATCGTTATGTCTGACGGTGTCAATGTCTTACCAATGGCCACCAGCCAGGATCATAAACGTGTCGGTGATGGGGATACCGGACCCAATACTGGCGGGATGGGGGCTTACTCCCCTGCCCCGGTAGTGACCGACGAGGTCCACCAGCGCGTGATGGATCAAGTGATCTGGCCAACCATCCGCGGTATGGCTGCCGAGGGCAATGTCTATACCGGCTTCCTGTATGCCGGTCTGATGATTGATAAAGCCGGGCAGCCGAAAGTGATTGAGTTTAACTGTCGCTTTGGTGACCCTGAAACACAGCCAATTATGATGCGTATGCAGTCTGACCTGGTTGAGCTGTGCCTGGCTGCCTGCGAAGGGCGTCTGGATCAACAAGAATCACATTGGGATCCGCGTCCGGCCTTAGGCGTGGTATTAGCGGCTGGCGGCTACCCTGCTGACTACCGTAAAGGCGATGTCATCAATGGCTTAGAGGATGCCGCGGCACTGGACGGTAAAGTGTTCCACGCCGGCACGACTCTGAGTGGTGAAGATGTCGTCACTAACGGTGGACGTGTACTCTGTGCCACCGGTCTGGGCAGTGATGTTGCCGCGGCACAGAAACAGGCTTATCAGTTGGCGAAAGCCATTTCCTGGGACGGCATGTTCTGTCGCAGTGATATCGGCTACCGAGCGATTAACCGCACCAAATAATCGACTGACGATAATAAGGGCAGGCCAAAGTCTGCCCTTTTTTTGTGCCCCTCTCCTACAAATCTGAAGCTTTTGGGGCCTGGCGGCACAGGTTATCAAAACTGGTCTTCAGTAACTGGGTCCCTTCCGGCCCTTGTAGCCAAGCAATGTATAAGGGGTTATTACTGTGCTGTTGCTGCCGACTGATCAACTGACGAGTCGCCAAATCGAGCCCAGTAGCTTGTAACCTATTATCACAGTTCAAAACCTGATCGTTCCCTTTCCATATACCTTGTCGAAGTACTATTCCGCCTGCCTGTAAGCCATTACTGATCTGTAGCATACGTTGCGCATCAAATCGGTAGAGCTCAATACTGTCAGTACTGACCGCTTCACGCTGATTGGCTAACTGTCGTTGCATAAAGCTGATATGGCCTTGGTTATCAAAGCGCAGGGTCACATCATCTGGGGCCGCACCACTGATATGACGCTTCACCAGCATTAGCTGCCCACTTTGCCACTGGTAATCCGTCTGTTCAGTGATAGGGCTATCGAAAGGAGTATAAAGGGTACGTATCGCTATCCTGTCCGAATCACTATTTTTGCGCCACAGACGGACTACCCCACGATCGGCCAAATAGCCGCTGGCCCCGAAGGGGGGTGCATCGCCCATAGACTGACAACCCGCCAGCAATAAAAGTAATAGCCCGGGTCCGACTCTCTTCATAGAAGACAACATTGGCTCTCCTTCAGCTATCACAACCCGTGAGTTCAATATCATCCGATGCAGGGAAGTATATCAGCAGGTACGCATTACGCGGTATTTTGGGCGGGGAAAACGCAAAAAGCAGAAGGGGACAACCTTGTTGCCCCCTTCTGTTCACTCTATCTCAGACTTTCTGAGAGTAACGCTTATTTTACTGCGTCTTTCAGTGCTTTGCCGGATACGAACGCGGGAACGTTAGCAGCAGCAATTTTGATTTCTTTACCCGTCTGTGGGTTACGACCGGTACGCTCTGCACGGTGGTTGACTTTGAAAGTACCGAAACCGACCAGCTGAACTGCATCACCTTCTTTCAGAGACTCAGTGATCGCAGCCAGAGTTGATTCCAGTGCCGCTTTAGCCTGAGTTTTAGACAGGTCCGCTTTTTCTGCGATCACATCAATCAGTTGAGTCTTGTTCATAAGTTATCCTTAAAGTGTATTTATCGCCTGCTAAGCAACGAATGCGAGTGAAAAGCCTATCTTCCGACACCCTTCAGCCTGCACACACCGATAGCCACAATTTTTAGCCCCCCAAATGTAGACCAGACAGGGGGCGGATGTGAAGCCTTCAGGTGCGCTAAATCAGGCCTGAAGTCACGTTTTGTCGTCTTACTGGTTAAAACTTATACCGATGTTACTGATTCCAGCTTCACGCAGGTCTGCGCGCAGTCCTTTAATCAGTTCCAAGTCACGCTCTTCACAGTCTGCCAGTAGCCTGAATATTTCCCATTGTAGGTCCCATTCGTCTATAACAGCCTGGTTTTCTCTCAGCTCTTCATCGGTCATTTCACGGCCAGCTTGGGTCATTTCCAGCATGGCAACAGTGGTGACAGACGTTTTGCTGACAGCAATCGCGTAAGAGAGACTGTCGCCACTTAACATAGCGTGCAGTAATTCACTCAGTGCCACACAGGCATCAATCGCCGGGTAAACACCGTATAGATCAAACGCCTCACCGTCAGGGATCGCCTCTTCCAGTTTTTCCAGCTGATTGTCAAAGTTGACCTTGGCATCTTTTACCACCAGCGATTCCCAGACTAAGTCGAGAATGCGGCGATAAAGATTCCCGTCAGCAAATTCGGTTTGCTGACAGAAAGCGTGGTAATTAGGGTACATAAGCTCACACAGACAAGCCATGAAAGTCAGATGTTGCCAGCTTTCCAGCTTTTCCAAGCGTAGGTGAATCGGGTTACGTAACATGACGGATACTCGTTATCTATTAGCTGGCGAAAGTGTAACGCAAAAGCGAGTTTTTCACAGCGTTATTGTCAGCCTGTATAGCGCTGGAAGCCCTTTCTTTGTGAAGCAATCGCATCAGCAATACGGGTCGGTTCCGGTAAGCGGTAACCTCGTAGACAGCGCTCCGTCCAGTGACGTGCACTCTGTAGGCTGATCTTATGGCCGGGAGAAATAAATAACGGCAAGCAACGGGCTTTATTGCGCATGACCCAGCCGGTTTGGCTGCCGCGAAAGGTTAAGGGTTGGCAGTCCCCTGGCTGCGGGCCGGGAGGTTCATAGTCTCCACATAAGCGGCGTTTGGCTACCCCAATCACTGGGATATCGGCGATCACTCCGAAATGGCTGGCTAGCCCTAAGCCTCGAGGATGGGCGATCCCCTGGCCATCGATAAACATCATATCTGGCTGCTGTGACAGTTGTTGCCATGCCGAAAGCAACGCAGGACATTCACGAAAGGAGAGGTATCCCGGGATGTACGGCAGCGTCACCGGCACACGGGCGACCCGGAACTCCACGACTTCCAACGACGGCCATTGCAGCAGAACGATAACACCTCGGGCAATCGTGCCGTTTTGCTCAAAGCCAGTATCCCCCCCAGCAATCAGCCGGGGAGTCCAATCTTCACCGATCCCGTCACAGATAACCTGGGCAGCCAGTGCTTGCTGCTGCAGTTTTAGTTGGGCGAGACCGGCCATGATTATTGATGGTACGGGGCTGAAAGACGATGAACGGCATCGACAAAGGCACCGGCATGCTCCGGTGGCACATCTTGGTGAATACCGTGCCCCAGGTTAAATACATGACCGCTACCCTGCCCGTAACCCGCCAAAATCGTCGCGACTTCTTTTTCAATGCGTTCTGCTGGGGCATACAATACCGACGGATCCATATTACCTTGTAGCGCGACACGGTGGCCAACACGCTCGCGGGCATTGGCAATATCGGTCGTCCAGTCCAGTCCGATAGCATCACAACCAGTATCAGCAATCTGTTCCAGCCACTGACCGCCGCCTTTAGTAAACAAGGTCACTGGGACACGGCGACCATCGTTTTCACGCAGCAGTCCATCGACGATTTTATGCATGTAATTCAGGGAAAACTCACGGTAATCACGACCTGTCAGTACGCCGCCCCAGGTATCAAAGACCATCACCGACTGAGCTCCGGCACGGATTTGCGCATTCAGGTACAGAATGACGCTGTCTGCCAGCTTATCCAGCATGGCATGCAGTAGCGCCGGATCGCTGTACAACATTTTTTTGATTTTGGTAAAGGCTTTGCTACTACCACCTTCCACCATATAGGTCGCCAGAGTCCACGGACTGCCGGAAAAACCGATGAGCGGCACTTCTCCCTTCAGGTTTTTTCGGATGGTGCGCACCGCATTCATCACATAGCCCAGTTCTTGTTCCGGGTCCGGTACTGGCAGCTTTTTCACATCCGCCGCACAGGTGATCGGTGATGAAAAACGTGGACCCTCTCCGGTTTCGAAATACAGGCCCAGACCCATAGCATCCGGAATAGTCAGGATATCAGAGAACAGGATCGCCGCATCCAGCGGAAAACGACGCAGGGGTTGCAGAGTTACTTCACAGGCCAGCTCCGCATTTTTACACAGAGACATAAAGTCGCCGGCTTCGGCGCGTGTGGCTTTATATTCTGGTAAGTAGCGCCCCGCCTGACGCATCATCCATACCGGAGTCACATCCGTTGGCTGCCGCAGTAACGCTCGCAGATAACGGTCGTTTTTTAATTCGCTCATAATCAGGCTCTCTCGAAATCAGGCGCATAGTATATACATAAACAACAATTTTTTTTAACAATCAGTACAGGGCTGACTGCGCGTTATTCATATTTCTCACGGCATAACGCCACGGTGTCTTCAATCAGGCGCCGTGCAATGGTGCCCGGAGGGGGAAGCTGTGGCAGAGCATCATAACGATACCAGCCAGCATCCAACAGTTCTTTGGGATCGATGGCAATCTCACCACTGTCATAGTCAGCCATAAAGGCCATCATCAGAGATTGGGGAAACGGCCAGGGCTGTGACGCTACATAACGCAGGTTTTTAATGCGGATGCTGCTCTCTTCCATGACTTCACGCGCCACGGTCTGCTCCAGGGTTTCACCGACTTCAGCAAATCCAGCTAGTGCCGTATAAATACCGTTACGGTGGCGGACATGCTGTGCCAGCAACAGCCTATCATCACGACGGATCACCACAATGATACAGGGCGCAATCTGTGGGTAGTAACGCTCTGGGCACTGAGTACAGAGACAAGCCAGTTCTGTACGGCTAACTTTCATCGGCACGCCACAATACCCACAGTAGCGATGTGAGCGATAGAACTCTGCCAACTGTACCCCACGCCCGGCTAAACGAAACAGGCCAGCCTCTTCGCTAAGTAACTGGCGTAATGACACCATATCCCGGGATTGCTGCTGACAAACCAGCCACACAGTTTCGCCCTGCCACTCCCCTATCGGGATCCCTTGGTTACCCGCCAGTGACAGCGCAGCAGCACTGCCTCGGGGTAAGCTGCCCTCGGGCAGCCAGAGGGTATTTTGGTGGCTGACAACCCACCAGCCCTGGTCAGTGCTGAGAATTTCACGTTCCATCCGGTGATTACCTTATATCTGTCTAACAGTGAGGCACAAAGATGCTGCTAAGCATAGCACTTACCAGCCGACCCACCGTCATGGGCGGGTTTCCCGGTAGCCCGGGATTAACCATACCGAGGGCCAATGCCCTGGCTCACCACCGTCACAGGTCGGTTGGTTGTGATAGCTCATAAGCTGAAAACTGTGTCCATCATAACGCCAGGTACCGGTTTCACCACAGTCAGAAACACCATGCCCCCGGGCAATGTAGGAAAACAGCGCTGTTTTCGGGTCATAGCTGACGTCGGTAAACCAAGTGATGGTTTGAGGATCCCCTTGCTCGTCTTTTAACGGCAAGGTCAGTTCCAGCTCACTACCACGATCCGGATGCTCACGTGGAACGATAAAAACGATCCCGGAAGACTGGTAAGCCCCAGTCACACAGTTGATCATCACCAACACATGCCGACGATCCAGTGGCCTAACTTGGCTGCGACTCAGATCGTCAGCATCGGGTGAACATTCTTCATCATTAAGGACATCCTGCTGGGTCTGCAGCACTTCATTGATCAATGCATTGGCATCCCTAACCGGAATGATCACCGGGATCCGTGTGGCGGGGATCTCAAAGGCATAACGTAGCGGCACCTGTGAGGCCAGGCCGTTACCGGTACGTAATAAAGCGGTACGATTTTCCAGCCGCCCTTGGATATCATCGGCAAACAACAGTGCCGCATTCAGTCCCTTAAGGGAGCCGGTATCATCATCAGCATCCGGCGTCAGAGTGATGCGTTTTGCATCACGGGCGGCTCGGACAAAGGCCTGCACGGCCGCTAATGACTCGGTATGATAACCGGCATAGTCATGCCTACTGTCAGTATCTACCGGCGTCAGCGTATTTTTCCACAACTGTCCATCCAGCCAGATGCCAGAGGGTTTATCAATATCAAACCCCATCAGATCAAGGGATACCTCCCCATGGGGCCCGGCTTCGTGCCGGATAACGACTCGCATATTTTCATCAACATTGCGGATATCACAATCATTCAGATTATTACAGGTGACCTGCCAGGCCTGAAACATCCGCTGTACCGGCTCCGAGGCCGGGACACGGAATGTCACCACCAGCAGGGAAAGTACGATAGCAGGCAGATAAAATGCTCTCATCTTCGGTCTCTTTCCCGTGTGTTACGGATATAAAAAAACCCTGCCGGAGCAGGGTTTTATCGCGTAATTATGCCACGAACTTACTCGTCGCTGCCACCCAGGCCAGCGTTCAGCAGTTCCGCCAAGCTTGCAGACGCTTCATCTGCAGTAACTTGTGGAACCACCGGCGCTTCACCTGCGTGACGACGGCGCATACGATCCTGGTGATACGCATAACCGGTACCGGCAGGGATCAGACGACCCACGATCACGTTCTCTTTCAGACCACGTAATTCGTCACGTTTACCTGCAACAGCCGCTTCGGTCAGGACACGGGTTGTCTCCTGGAACGAGGCTGCAGAGATGAACGACTCAGTTGCCAGAGACGCCTTAGTGATACCCAGCAGATCGCGTGCGAAAGTCGCAGGGACTTTATCATTCGCTTCCAGTTCACGGTTTGCAATCATGATACGGGAAACTTCAGCCTGCTCGCCTTCCAGGAACTCAGAGCTTCCGGAAGAAGCAATGGTCGCTTTACGCAGCATCTGACGAACGATAACTTCGATGTGTTTATCGTTAATCTTAACACCCTGCAGACGGTAAACGTCCTGGACTTCGTTGACGATGTAACGGGTTACCGCGTGAACACCACGCAGACGCAGAATATCGTGCGGAGATTCTGGACCGTCGGACACCACGTCACCACGTTCTACACGCTCACCTTCGAAGACGTTCAGCTGACGCCATTTCGGGATCATCTCTTCGTAAGGTTCGCTGCCATCAACCGGCGTGATCACCAAGCGACGTTTGCCTTTGGTCTCTTTCCCGAAGGAAATGATACCGCTGATTTCTGCCAGAATCGCCGGCTCTTTCGGACGACGGGCTTCGAACAGGTCAGCAACACGCGGCAGACCACCGGTAATATCTTTAGTACCGCCAGATTCCTGAGGAACACGGGCTAAGGTATCACCAGAGCTGATTTGCACGCCATCGTCCAGCTGAACAATCGCATTGCCTGGCAAGAAGTACTGTGCTGGCATATCAGTACCAGGCAGCATCACGTCGTCACCGTTAGCATCAACGATTTTCAGTGCCGGACGCAGATCTTTACCACCGGAAGTACGCTCCGCAGTATCCATTACCACGATAGAAGACAGACCAGTCAGTTCATCCGTTTGACGAGTGATTGTCTGACCATCATTCATATCGACAAAGCGAACAAAACCGTTCACTTCGGTGATAACCGGCATGGTGTGCGGATCCCAGTTAGCCACGGTTTCGCCAGCATTCACCTGCTCACCGTCACCTTTGGCCATCACGGCACCGTAAGGAACTTTATAGCTTTCCTTAGTACGACCGAATTCATCGATCATATTCAGTTCAACGTTACGAGAAGTAATCACCAGCTTGCCAGCTGAGTTGGTTACCGACTTGGCGTTGATAAGCTTGATAGTCCCTTTGTTCTTCACCTGAATGCTAGATTCAGCTGCCGCACGAGATGCCGCACCACCGATGTGGAACGTACGCATCGTCAGCTGGGTACCCGGCTCACCGATGGACTGTGCTGCAATAACACCGACTGCTTCACCTTTGTTGATGATGTGGCCACGTGCCAGGTCACGACCATAGCAGTGTGCACACACACCAAAGTCAGTGGTACAACCTACAACTGAACGGACTTTAACGGCGTCGACAGAGTTCTGTTCCAGAACGTCACACCAGTGCTCATCAAGCAGAGTGTTACGAGCAACCAGAATGTCAGCTGAACCTGGTTTCAGAACGTCTTCTGCAGTTACACGACCCAGTACACGCTCACGCAGTGGTTCTTTAACATCACCACCTTCGATAACCGGCGTCATCATGATACCTTCGTGGGTACCACAATCGTCTTCGGTCACCACCAGATCCTGTGCCACGTCAACCAGACGACGGGTCAGATAACCGGAGTTCGCTGTTTTCAGTGCGGTATCCGCCAGACCTTTACGTGCACCGTGGGTCGAGATGAAGTACTGGAGTACGTTCAGACCTTCACGGAAGTTCGCGGTGATTGGCGTTTCGATGATGGAACCATCTGGTTTCGCCATCAGACCACGCATACCTGCCAGCTGACGGATCTGCGCAGCAGAACCACGCGCACCGGAGTCGGCCATCATATAGATGCTGTTAAAGGAGACCTGTTGCTCTTCTTCGCCGTGGCGGTTAACCACCGTTTCAGTTTGCAGGTTTTCCATCATCGCTTTCGAAACACGTTCGTTCGCGGCAGCCCAGATATCGATGACTTTGTTATAACGTTCACCGGCGGTCACCAGACCAGACTGGAACTGTTCCTGAATTTCAGCAACTTCTGCTTCTGCTTCAGTGATGATCTCAGCTTTCTTGGCAGGGATAACCATATCATCAATACCCACCGATGCACCGGAACGGGCTGCATAGGCGAAACCGGTATACATGGTCTGGTCCGCAAAAATAACGGTAGGTTTCAGACCCAGGATACGGTAACAGGTATTCAGCATCTTAGAGATGGCTTTCTTACCCAGTGCCTGGTTGATGATTGAGTACGGCAGACCTTTAGGAACGATCATCCACAGGATGGCACGACCGATAGTGGTATCGACCAGGCTGGTCTGCGGGATGAATTCACCCTGCTCGTTTTTGCTGTATTCAGTAATACGCACTTTGACGCGAGCGTGCAGCTCTGCCAGACCTGCGCGGTAAACACGTTCCGCTTCTTTAGGTCCGGTCAGCACCATGGCTTCGCCCTTGGCATTAACTTTGTCACGGGTCATGTAGTACAGACCCAGAACAACGTCCTGAGAAGGAACAATGATTGGTTCACCGTTCGCAGGAGACAGGATGTTGTTGGTAGACATCATCAGCGCACGCGCTTCCAACTGAGCTTCCAGAGTCAGTGGTACGTGTACCGCCATCTGGTCACCATCGAAGTCGGCGTTATAGGCCGCACAGACCAGCGGGTGAAGCTGAATCGCTTTACCTTCGATCAGTACTGGCTCAAATGCCTGAATACCCAGACGGTGCAGTGTTGGTGCACGGTTCAGCAGAACGGGGTGCTCACGGATAACTTCATCCAAGATATCCCAAACAACCGCTTCTTCACGCTCAACCATCTTCTTAGCAGCTTTGATGGTTGTTGCCAGGCCACGCAGTTCCAGCTTGCCATAGATAAACGGCTTGAACAGTTCCAGCGCCATTTTCTTCGGCAGACCACACTGATGCAGGTGCAGGTATGGACCTACGGTGATAACCGAACGACCAGAGTAGTCAACACGTTTACCCAGCAGGTTCTGACGGAAACGACCCTGCTTACCTTTGATCATGTCGGCAAGTGATTTCAGAGGACGTTTGTTAGAACCGGTGATCGCACGACCGCGACGACCGTTATCCAGCAGGGCATCTACCGCTTCCTGCAGCATACGTTTTTCGTTGCGTACGATGATGTCTGGCGCAGCCAGATCCAGCAGACGTTTCAGACGGTTGTTACGGTTGATCACGCGGCGGTACAGATCGTTCAGATCCGAAGTCGCGAAACGGCCACCGTCCAGCGGTACCAGAGGACGCAGGTCCGGTGGTAACACAGGCAGAACAGTCAGGATCATCCACTCTGGTTTGTTACCAGACTGAACGAAGGCTTCCAGCAGTTTAATACGCTTGGTCAGCTTCTTACGCTTGGTTTCGGAGTTAGTTTCGTTCAGCTCTTCACGCAGCTGCTCGCACTCCTGCTCCAGATCCATACCTTTCAGCAGGGCCTGAACCGCTTCCGCACCCATTTTAGCGTCGAATTCGTCACCAAACTCTTCCAGCGCATCCAGATACTGCTCTTCAGTCAGGATCTGACGCTTTTCGAGGTTGGTCATGCCGCCTTCGATAACCACATAGGATTCGAAGTACAGGACACGTTCAATATCACGCAGTGGCATATCTAATAACAGACCGATACGTGATGGCAGTGACTTCAGGAACCAGATGTGCGCAGTTGGAGAGGCAAGTTCGATGTGGCCCATACGCTCACGACGAACTTTAGTCTGGGTCACTTCGACGCCACACTTCTCACAGATCACACCACGGTGCTTGAGGCGCTTGTACTTACCGCACAGGCACTCATAGTCTTTTACCGGACCAAAGATACGCGCACAGAACAGACCATCACGTTCCGGCTTAAAGGTACGATAGTTAATGGTTTCTGGCTTCTTAACTTCACCGAAAGACCAGGAACGGATCATGTCTGGCGAGGCCAGAGCAATCTTGATCGCATCAAACTCTTCGGTTTTAGTTTGCGCTTTTAGAAACTTAAGTAAGTCTTTCACGGATTTGCTCCCGTCGGAGTGAGACTTCTAAGGGCATCCGGACAGTCCGGACGCCCTGTAACCAGTACAGATACGAGTGCTTACTCGTCTTCCAGCTCGATGTTAATACCCAGCGAGCGGATCTCTTTCAACAATACGTTGAAGGATTCCGGCATGCCTGGTTCCATCTGATGGTTGCCGTCAACGATGTTTTTATACATCTTGGTACGACCATTTACGTCATCGGATTTCACCGTCAGCATTTCCTGCAGGGTATAAGCAGCACCGTATGCTTCCAGTGCCCACACTTCCATCTCACCGAAGCGCTGACCACCGAACTGAGCTTTACCACCCAGCGGCTGCTGAGTAACAAGGCTGTAAGAACCGGTAGAACGCGCATGCATTTTGTCATCAACCAAGTGGTTCAGTTTCAGCATGTACATGTAACCAACGGTTACCTGACGCTCAAACTGCTCACCGGTACGACCATCAAACAGCGTGATCTGACCAGAGGTAGGGATCCCACCTAATGTCAGCAGCTCTTTGATTTCACTCTCTTTAGCACCGTCGAAGACTGGGGTTGCGATCGGCATCCCTTTCTTCAAGTTTTCGGCCAGGCGCAAGACCTGATCATCAGAGAAGGTGTCTAAGTCGACTTTCTGGCGGACATCAGTACCCAGGTCGTAGGCACGCTGGATGAACTCACGCAGACGCGCGACATCCTGCTGCTGCTTCAGCATGGCGTTGATCTTATCGCCGATACCTTTCGCTGCCATCCCGAGGTGAGTTTCCAGGATCTGACCGATGTTCATACGCGATGGTACGCCCAGCGGGTTCAGTACGATGTCAACCGGCGTACCGTTTTCATCGTAAGGCATATCTTCGATCGGGTTGATCTTGGAGATAACACCTTTGTTCCCGTGACGACCTGCCATTTTATCACCAGGCTGGATCTGACGTTTCACAGCCAGATACACTTTAACGATTTTCAGCACGCCAGGTGCCAGGTCATCGCCCTGAGTGATTTTACGGCGCTTCGCTTCGAGTTTCTTCTCAAACTCGTGCTTCAGCTCGTCGTACTGCTCTGCCAGCTGCTCTAACTGATTCTGTTTCGCTTCGTCAGTTAGGCCCAGCTCCAGCCAGCGATCACGTGACAGTTTGTCCAGCTTCTCAGCTTCGACACCACCGGCGATCAGCACGCTCTGGATACGGGTAAACAGGCCAGCTTCGAGGATCTGCAGTTCTTCGGTCAGGTCTTTCTTCGCCTGCTTCAGCTGCATCTCTTCGATTTCGAGCGCACGTTTGTCTTTTTCAACACCATCACGGGTGAAGACTTGAACGTCGATAACCGTACCGGAAACACCGTTTGGTACACGCAGAGAAGAGTCTTTAACGTCAGACGCTTTCTCACCGAAGATCGCACGCAGCAGTTTTTCCTCCGGAGTCAGCTGAGTCTCGCCTTTAGGCGTCACTTTACCGACCAGGATGTCGCCACCTGTCACTTCCGCACCGATATACACGATACCGGACTCATCCAGTTTGGAGAGCGCAGCTTCACCCACGTTCGGGATATCAGCGGTGATCTCTTCTGGCCCCAGCTTGGTGTCACGAGACACACAAGACAGTTCCTGAATGTGGATAGTGGTGAAACGATCTTCTTGAACTACACGCTCAGAGACCAGGATGGAGTCTTCGAAGTTATAACCGTTCCATGGCATGAACGCCACGCGCATGTTCTGACCCAGAGCCAGTTCACCTAAATCGGTTGACGGACCATCAGCCAGCACATCACCACGCTCGATAGGTTCACCCAGGTTGACACACGGCATCTGGTTGATACAGGTATTCTGGTTAGAACGGGTGTATTTGGTCAGGTTATAAATATCGATACCTGCTTCACCGGCATACATCTCGTCTTCGTTAACTTTGATAACGATACGGGAGGCATCCACGTACTGAACAGTACCACCACGTTTGGCAACGGCAGTCACACCGGAGTCAACCGCAACAGCACGTTCCATACCGGTACCGACCAGCGGCTTATCTGCACGCAGGGTTGGAACTGCCTGACGTTGCATGTTCGCACCCATCAGAGCACGGTTAGCATCATCGTGTTCCAGGAATGGAATCAGTGACGCACCCACAGAAACGACCTGCTGGGTGGAAACGTCCATATAATCAACCTGGTCACGACTGAACAGGCTCGATTCACCTTTGTTACGACAGGTAACCAGATCGTCTACGAAACGACCATCATCGTCGAGGTTGGTGTTCGCCTGAGCGATAACGAAGTTACCTTCTTCAATCGCAGACAGGTAATGAATTTCGTCAGTCACCTGACTGTCAACCACACGACGGTATGGCGTTTCTAAGAAGCCATATTCGTTAGTCTGTGCATACACAGACAAGGAGTTGATCAGACCGATGTTTGGACCTTCCGGCGTTTCGATTGGACACACACGACCATAGTGAGTCGGGTGAACGTCTCGAACTTCAAAGCCAGCACGCTCACGGGTCAAACCGCCCGGGCCCAGTGCAGAGATACGACGTTTGTGCGTAATTTCTGACAGCGGGTTGTTCTGGTCCATAAACTGAGACAACTGGCTGGAACCGAAGAACTCTTTCACTGCGGCAGAGATTGGCTTAGCGTTGATCATATCCTGAGGCATCAGGGTATCCAGATCACCCAGAGACAGACGCTCTTTCACCGCACGCTCAACACGGACCAGACCGACACGGAACTGGTTCTCAGCCATCTCACCGACAGAACGGATACGACGGTTGCCCAAGTGGTCAATATCATCCACTTCACCGATACCGTTACGGATATCGATCAGTTTTTTCATTACCTGGATGATGTCATCGTGGCTCAGGATCCCTGGACCTTCGATATCGTCACGCAGTAATGAACGGTTGAACTTCATACGACCGACCGCAGACAGGTCATAACGGTCTTCGGAGAAGAACAGGTTCTCGAACAGGTTCTCTGCAGCTTCACGCGTTGGTGGCTCACCAGGACGCATCATGCGGTAGATTTCAACCAGTGCGCTCAGGCGATCGCTGGTTGTGTCAACACGCAGGGTTTCAGAGATGTACGGACCGTGATCCAGGTCGTTGGTGAACAGCGTTTCAATGCGCTTGTGACCAGACTGGCTCAGTTTAGCCAGCAGATCCATGGACAGTTCCATGTTAGCCGCAACGATCAGCTCACCAGTGCTCTCGTCGATATAATCACGTGCCACCACTTTACCGGCAATGTATTCAACCGGAACTTCGATGTGTTGGACGTTATCTTTTTCCAACTGACGGATATGACGGGCAGTAATACGACGGCCTTTTTCGACGTAAACAGTGCCGTTTGACTCGATGTCAAAAGAGGCTGTTTCGCCGCGCAGACGTTCAGGGACCAACGCCATCTGCAGTTTGTTGTCACGAATCTCATACACCACTTTATCGAAGAACAGATCGATGATTTGTTCGGTGGTGTAGTTCAGTGCACGCAGGATGATGGTCGCAGGCAGCTTACGACGACGGTCGATACGGACAAACAGGTTGTCTTTAGGATCGAACTCGAAGTCCAGCCATGAACCGCGGTAAGGGATAATACGTGCGTTATACAGTACTTTACCGGAAGAGTGTGTTTTACCTTTGTCACTGTCAAAGAACACGCCCGGGCTACGGTGTAACTGAGAAACGATAACACGCTCAGTACCATTGATGACAAAGGTACCGTTATCGGTCATGAGCGGGATCTCGCCCATGTAAACTTCTTGTTCTTTAATGTCTTTAACGGTCCCTTCCGGCGCTTCGCGCTCGTAGATGACCAGACGTAATTTTACGCGCAGGGGAGCAGAGAATGTCACTCCACGGATCTGACACTCTTTCACATCAAAGACAGGCTCACCCAGACGGTAGCTGACATATTGCAGCTCAGAGTTACCGCTGTAGCTCTGGATTGGGAAAACGGAACGGAATGCTGCTTCCAGACCGTACTGGCCTTCCGGATCTTGCTCGATAAACTTCTGGAACGAGTCAAGCTGGATAGATAGGAGATAAGGTACATCCAACACTTGTGGACGTTTACCAAAATCCTTACGAATACGTTTTTTCTCGGTATAGGAGTAAACCATCAGGGTTCCTCAGCTCGCTGACAAGTCGAACCACGCTGTCCGTCCTGCAGGACAGTTCATGCAACATTATTATGCTTTTCACCCAAGGCCAGGGTGCAGATATCTTTTTCTATCACTCTTAAATCATTTCATTGCTCTGGCAAGGCAGGGAACCCCACGGGAAAGCAGTATATTAAGGCGTCGAGAGAAAAAGACATGGTCAGAATCAAGGTGGACAAACAATGCGAAACCCCACAGTGACTCTTTTTAGCGCAAAAAGGCTGGTGACTATTATAGTCACCAGCCAGCAGTCTGCAAACTAATCAGACTGTAACCCGAAGGTTATCTTATTTGATTTCAACTTCAGCGCCAGCTTCTTTCAGAGCAGCTTCCAGTGCAGCTGCGTCGTCTTTGCTGATGCCTTCTTTGATTGCAGCTGGAGCAGATTCAACCAGGTCTTTAGCTTCTTTCAGACCCAGGCCAGTTGCGCCACGTACTGCTTTGATGACTGCGACTTTGTTACCGCCAGCAGACTTCAGGATTACGTCGAATTCAGTCTGCTCTTCAGCAGCTTCAGCAGGGCCAGCAGCAACAGCTACCGCTGCAGCAGCGGAAACGCCGAATTTTTCTTCCATTGCAGAAACCAGCTCAACTACTTCCATTACGGACATAGCTGCAACAGCTTCCAGGATTTGGTCTTTAGTGATAGACATAACAATTGTTCCTAAGAATCAGATAAAGTTTATACGTAAGCAAGAACGGATGGAAAAAAGGGCTTATGCCGCTTCTTTTGCATCGCGAACAGCAGCCAGAGTACGGACCAGTTTGCCTGCAGCGGCTTCTTTCATGGTCGACATCAGACGTGCCAGAGCTTCTTCGTAAGTCGGCAGCGTTGCCAGACGGTCAATTTGAGCGGCTGGGATCAGCTCACCTTCAAAGGCTGCAGCTTTAACCTCGAATTTTGCATTCGCTTTCGCGAAATCTTTGAACAGACGGGCAGCAGCGCCTGGGTGTTCCATAGAATATGCAATCAAGGTCGGACCAACAAACGTGTCTTTCAGGCACTCGAAAGGAGTCCCATCAACGACGCGACGCAGCAGGGTGTTACGAACAACACGCATGTATACGCCAGCTTCACGACCTGCTTTACGCAGTTCAGTCATTTTATCTACGGTGATGCCACGGGAATCCGCAACAACCGCAGACAGCGCGCCTTTGGCTACTTCGCTGACTTCAGCAACAATTGCTTGTTTGTCTTGAAGATTTAATGCCATTAGCTTTTGCTCCTGGATGTTTTAGTCCGGCAGGTTGCCCCACCGGAACTCACTTCACCTTTACCGTAAGGAAAAGGCGCTAAACACGGTGAGTAGAATCCAGAAAAGAAATAGGTTCTTCAGGCTCTCTCACCGTCTACGCAGGGAATTAAGTGTGAGTGTCAAAACAAGGCAAACCCTGAAACTGACGACTCATACACCTGCGGTCTTGGACGGAGGCCTGGATAAGGCCAGGCTCCAACCGAAAATTCTTGCTCAGCCACCGCGTCAACGAGGTGCCGAGTCGCTTCCCTAAAGGAAGAACGGGCGAAAATTCTAGATGAAAATTTCGCCCGCGTCAAGCAATGACTTAGTTAGCCTGAGTACTCAGACCAGCTTGATCAATTGCAACACCTGCACCCATGGTGGTAGACAGGCTGACTTTCTTGATGTACACGCCTTTCGCTGCAGATGGCTTGGCTTTTTTCAGCGCAACCAGCAGAGCTTCCAGGTTTTCTTTCAGTTTGTCAGCATCAAAGTCAACTTTACCGATGGTGGTGTGGATGATGCCGTTTTTGTCGTTACGGTAACGAACCTGGCCCGCTTTAGCGTTCTTAACCGCTTCAGCAACGTTAGGGGTTACAGTACCAACTTTCGGGTTTGGCATCAGGCCGCGTGGACCCAGAACCTGACCTAACTGGCCAACAACGCGCATTGCATCTGGAGATGCGATAACAACGTCAAAGTTCATTTCGCCTTTCTTGATCTGATCAGCCAGATCTTCCATACCCACCAGTTCAGCGCCAGCTGCTTTAGCGGCTTCAGCGTTTGCACCCTGAGCAAAGACAGCTACACGAACGCTACGGCCGGTACCGTGTGGCAGTACAGTTGCACCACGCACGTTCTGGTCAGATTTACGAGCATCGATACCCAGGTTTACTGAGACATCAACACTTTCAACGAACTTAGCAGTCGCCAGTTCTTTCAGCAGTTCTACGGCTTCAGTAATTTCGTACTGTTTAGTCGCGACAACTTTTTCACGGATGGTGCGCATGCGCTTGGTAAGCTTAGCCATTGATTAATCCTCTACTACCAGGCCCATGGAGATCGCAGTACCTTCGATAGAGCGAGTCATCGCATCTAAGTCTGCACCAGTCATGTCAGCAGCTTTGGTGGTTGCAATTTCCTGCAGCTGAGCACGTGAGATTTTACCTACTTTGTCTTTGTTCGGCTTACCAGAACCAGACTTAATACCTGCCGCTTTTTTCAGCAGAACTGCTGCTGGAGGCGTTTTGGTAATGAAGGTGAAAGAACGGTCGCTGTATACAGTGATAACCACTGGAGTTGGCAGACCTTTTTCCAGGCTTTCTGTTTTGGCGTTAAACGCTTTACAGAATTCCATGATGTTAACACCTTGCTGACCCAGTGCCGGACCAACCGGTGGACTTGGGTTTGCCATGCCCGCTGCAACCTGCAGCTTGACATAGGCTTGTACTTTCTTAGCCATGATATTTCCTCAGTTGGGTATAGCGCCTTAAATAAGGCTTCCCGTGATAATTATCTACACGCCACAGGGACGCATAAAAACAAAAGGCGCGAAATTGTAGGCAAATTTCGCGCCTGATGCAAGCATGCTATTGCAGACTTTTTAGCCTTTTTCGACCTGACCGAAGTCCAGTTCGACTGGCGTTGCGCGACCAAAGATAGAGACGGACACTTTCAGGCGGCTCTTCTCGTAGTCAACTTCTTCGACCACACCATTAAAGTCGGCAAACGGGCCGTCATTAACGCGAACCATTTCACCTGGTTCAAACATGGTTTTAGGACGTGGCTTGTCACCTGCCTGCTGAAGACGATTCATGATCGCATCGACTTCTTTATCGCTGATTGGGGCTGGACGGTCAGAGGTACCGCCGATAAAGCCCATCACACGCGGCACGCTGCGCACTAAGTGCCAGCTGGCATCTTCCATCACCATCTGCACCAGTACATAGCCTGGGAAGAATTTACGTTCACTTTTGCGGCGTTGACCCCCACGGATCTCCACCACCTCTTCTGTCGGCACCATTACTTCGCCAAACAGATCTTCCATATTGTGCAGCTTGATGTGCTCACGCAGTGATACTGCCACGCGGCTTTCAAAACCGGAAAACGCCTGCACGACGTACCAGCGTTTTTTTGGAGCTTCAGACATCTCAGAACCTCAGTCCAGTGAAAAACGATACCAGACGGACCAGAATACCATCCAGCCCCCACAAAATCAGTGACATCACGGCGGTCACCGCGGCAACGATTAACGTGGTCTGCAACGTTTCCTGGCGGGTCGGCCAGATGACCTTACGCACTTCGGTTCTTGCTTCACGTGCAAACGCTACCGCCGCTTTACCTTTGGTTGTTAACAGAGCAATTGCGCCAGCAACCGCGATGATCACCACCACCGCCAGGGCCCGTAAGGGTAAATTTACGCTGCGATAATGGTAGTTTCCATAGATCGCCACTACAACCAGGACAGCAACAACCAGCCATTTTGCTATCTCCAGGCCGCGACCGCTCCCCTGAGCTTCGGTATTTGCACTCATAAACAAACCTGCCAGAATAATCCAGAAACCATTAAACCCCGCATAGCGAGGTATCCAAACCAGAAATACCTGTTGTACGTCCGGTATCTTACGCCAAACCAGAGCCTGTCTCAGCAATGATTTGTCAAAAAATCACTGATGAGTCAGGTTCTATGTCGTGGCGTACAAAAAGGGCATCAAATGATGCCCTTTTCATGTGCATGACGTCAAATATTATCGGCGATTAAGCGATAACTTTAGCAACAACACCTGCACCTACAGTACGACCACCTTCACGGATTGCGAAACGCAGACCGTCATCCATCGCGATTGGGTGGATCAGGGTAACAACCATCTTGATGTTGTCACCAGGCATTACCATCTCTACGCCTTCTGGCAGTTCGATGGTACCGGTCACGTCAGTTGTACGGAAGTAGAACTGTGGACGGTAGCC
>NZ_ATMI01000016.1 GCF_000439375.1 Tatumella saanichensis | reverse complement strand
CTCATCCCTCCCCCGCCGATCTTCTCAGCGATAGTCAACCAAGACCAGCCGGTATAGAGAGTCACCCCGATAGCCCAGACACAGAGTAAAATCAGTGTACTGGTAACCTGAGTAAACCAAGGATCCATCGCACTGCTGACTAAGCTGCCGATCACCCCACCGGAAGCAAAATACCAGATATCATCCGCGTTAATGGCCGCCAGCCCACAGGTGGTGATCACTAGGGCCAGGACACCGATTAATCGCAAACCGATGGCAAAACAGTCGATATAGTCTTTGTTCTGCCGCAGATGCAGCGAGATCCAGCATAGTCCGACAATCACCACTGGGATGGCATAAGCCATGACGCCGAAGATGAATAATAGGGTATCCGCCAACCATGCTCCTGGGCGCCCGCCCAGATTATGGATAGGTTCGTGCCATGCCGTCTGAGACCAACTAGGGTCTGAGGGATTGAAGGTGACCAAAGACACCATCAGGTAGACAGCAAAAAGGGTTACCAGAATCAGTAAGGCTTCCAGCAAGCGACGGCCACTGCTGAGTGGCGTTAAAGATACTTCTTTATCTTCTGTATATTCCTGGCTCAAGAGATCTCTCCAGGTGCCTGTCAACTAAAGAGAGGAACAGCACCGGTAATTAGCACTGTCCCTGTATGAATTCACAGGAGTGTACCTAATTGCAGCAGACTTTGCACCTGTCTGATTTAGCGAGTTTTAATCACTAAGCGGTTACTCTGTTTAACTTCTTCCATGACCACGTAGGTACGGGTGTCATTAACCCCTGGAAGACGCAGTAAGGTTTCACCCAGCAGCTTACGGTAGGCTGACATATCCGGCACGCGGGTTTTCAGCAGGTAGTCGAAGTCGCCGGAGACCAAGTGGCATTCCTGAGTTTCTTCCAATTTTTGCACTGCGGTATTGAATTGTTCGAACACATCCGGGGTACCACGATTCAGAGTAATCTCAACAAATACCAGCAGTGAAGCATCCAAGTAGTGAGGATTCAACAATGCGGTATAGCCGAGAATAAAACCTTGACGTTCCAGGCGGCGAACACGCTCTAAGCAAGGTGTCGGCGACAGGCCCACACGCTTGGAGAGTTCAACGTTGGAAATACGGCCATCTTTCTGTAATTCATTCAGGATATTTCTGTCGATACGATCCAGATCTTTTCCCGGGCGCTTCTTAGTGTCTGTCATTATTATTGTCTCTCTTCATTTCCTTCCCTAAACCTGCCCTTTTTAGCGTCAACTGGCGGGCATGTATGTTGTGAAGCAACCCCTGTTAATAGGTGTTTTCCTCCGCTTTGAAGGTCTGTCCATCCTCAAATCAGCGAAATCCACTCGGGTTTTTTTCGTTCTGACGCCTCAAACAGCAGCATATCGCGTTTTTAAGCGCCGGAACTTTATTTGCTCCCCCCATGTTTTCGCAAAACAGCAGGCGATTGTCAAAGTAAAACATCCAATTTCAGTACAACATTCCGCCGGCTCGGACGAATAATCATTTTCCTGTGACTAAACCGCCCTTTTCCCCTAGAGATCCGCCCATTTTCGCCGCGACAGCCCGAGGCATTCTGCGCTGATTTGTTTTGACGTTTGCATTAATCAGTATTACCGCTCAGGGAAACCTTTTTTTCAGCGGCCTGATTGCCTACAATCACCCCCAACATTTGTCATCAGACAGTTTTATTGAGGAAATAAGCATGGCCAAACACAGCAAACTCCTGATCCTGGGTTCCGGTCCTGCCGGTTACACCGCAGCCGTGTATGCCGCGCGCGCTAACTTGAGCCCAGTGCTGATCACCGGGGTCGAAAAAGGCGGACAGCTGACCACCACCACAGAAGTGGAAAACTGGCCGGGTGACCCAGAGGGCCTGACCGGTCCAGGTTTGATGGAGCGTATGCATGAGCATGCCGTGAAATTCAACACTGAAATCGTCAACGACCATATTCATACTGTCGATCTGAAAAACCGTCCGTTCCGTCTCATCGGTGACAGCGGCGAGTACACCGCGGATGCAGTAATTATTGCCACCGGCGCTTCTGCCCGTTATATCGGTCTGCCTTCAGAAGAAGCGTTCAAAGGTAAAGGGGTTTCTGCCTGTGCGACCTGTGACGGTTTCTTCTATCGTCAGCAGAAGGTCGCGGTCGTGGGTGGCGGTAACACTGCTGTTGAAGAAGCCCTTTACCTGTCTAATATCGCGTCCGAAGTGCACCTGATCCACCGCCGTGACAGCTTCCGTGCCGAGAAAATCCTCATCGACCGGATGATGGAAAAAGTTGCCAGCGGTAAAATCGTGCTGCACACCGACCGTATTCTTGAAGAAGTCACCGGTGATGAAATGGGTGTGACGGGTGCCCGCCTGCGTCCGACCGACGAAAACGGTGAGGTAGAGTCTATTGATGTGGCTGGGGTCTTTATCGCTATCGGACACAGCCCGAACACAGCGCTGTTTGCTGACCAGCTGACACTGAACAACGGCTATATTGTGGTTCAGTCCGGCCTGCAGGGGAATGCCACCCAGACCAGCATCCCTGGCGTCTTCGCAGCCGGTGATGTGATGGACCACTCATACCGTCAGGCGATTACCTCCGCAGGGACCGGCTGTATGGCGGCACTGGACGCAGAACGCTACCTGGACGGTCTAGCTGACGCAACTCTCTAAGTCACAGCGATAATGTTCATCAAGGCGACAGTAAAACTGTCGCCTTTTTTATTGCCTACAGGTAAAATACCTGCACTTTTACCAGGGATATTCCTGGTGTCCTGTGCCTGATGATTAACTCTGCAGATCCTGATGAATAAAACCCGACAACAGTTTTTACTCCGCTGGCTGAAACAGCAACGCCACTTCGGTGGGCGATGGTTACGCATATCGGTCATGACCGGCCTATTCAGTGCGCTTATTCTTATCCTCCAAGCCGTTATTCTGGCGCAATTGCTGGATAACTTTATCAGTCGCCAGCAAGCCGCGGGTCACTTCCCTGGTCTACTACTGGCGCTAGCGGGCTGTTTCATTCTGCGAGCACTGCTGCATTATCTTCGGGAGATCGCCGGTTTTCAGGCTGCCGCCGCCATCCGTACCGCTATTCGCCAGCAGGTCACTGATCAGCTTGAACGCCAGGGGCCGGTAACGGTCGCACAGCAACCGGTGGGCAGCTGGAGCACCCTCCTACAGGAACAGATCGATAATATGCAGGATTATTACGCCCGCTATCTGCCACAGATGACGCTGGCGGGAGCCATTCCGCTGATGATCTTGCTGGTGCTGACCCCGCTGAACTGGGCAGCAGGACTGATCCTATTCTGTACCGCGCCGCTCATCCCACTGTTTATGGCGATGGTCGGTATGGGTGCTGCGGAGGCTAACCGCCGTAACTTCCAGGCATTGGCGAGGCTGAGCGGAGATTTTCTCGACCGGTTACGCGGGCTAGATACATTACGACTGTTCGACCGCGGAGCGGCTGAACAGCGTGCTATTGGGCAGACTACCGAGCAGTTCCGGTTGCGCACCATGGAAGTGTTACGTCTGGCCTTTCTCTCCTCGGCCGTGCTGGAGTTTTTTGCTGCACTGTCCATTGCCGTAGTGGCTGTCTACTTCGGCTTCTCGTATCTCGGCGAGTTACATTTTGGCGATTATCACCGCGGTGTTACCCTATTCGCCGGCTTCCTAGTGCTGATCCTAGCACCGGAGTTTTTCCAACCACTGCGTGATTTGGGTAATTTTTACCATGCCAAAGCGCAGGCGATCGGTGCCGCCGATGTACTAGAAACCTTTCTCAGTGACAGTCCGGCGGCGGTCTCCGACAGTGATGCAGCACAGCCACAATGGCACGGTGCGTTTTCTATTGTGGCCGCTGACCTGGTGGTACTGAGTCCTACTGGCGCTGCGCTCAGTGACAAACTTAATTTTGTATTGCCGCAGGGTAAACGGGTGGCGCTGGTCGGGATGAGCGGTGCCGGTAAAACGTCACTGATGAATACCCTACTTGGCTTTTTACCTTATCAGGGGTCGCTGACGGTGAATGGCGTTGAACTGCGCGATATCGTCCCTGACGGCTGGTATCAGCAAATTGCTTGGTTGGGACAGAACCCGAAACTACCCGCCGATACTGTCCGCGACAATATCCTGTTTGGTCGACAAGCGACTGAGCAACAGTTGCAGCGGGCAATCAGCATGAGCGGTGTTAGTGATGTGATGAGTCGACTGCCACAAGGGCTTGATACACCGGTCGGTGAACATGCCAGCGCATTGTCGGTCGGACAAGCACAGCGGGTCGCCGTAGCACGGGCACTATTGCTACCCTGTTCGTTGCTGTTACTGGATGAACCGGCAGCCAGCTTGGATAAACAGAGTGAACAGCAGGTTACCGCTGCACTGCAGCAGGCTTCACAACAGCAGACTACTTTAATGATCACCCACCAAGCCGACCTGTTACAAGACTGGGATGAAATCTGGGTCATGGAACAAGGCAAACTGGTTCAACAGGGACATTGGCGGGCATTAACCGCCATACCCGGCCCTTTTGGGGAATTATTACGTCAGCGCCACGGGGAGATCACTGAATGAATGCCTTAACACCTTTCCTGCGGCTATGGCGACGTCACTGGTTGCTATTGGGTCTTGGTCTACTGCTAGCAATCGTCACCCTGCTGGCGGGTATCAGCCTACTGACCCTTTCAGGCTGGTTTCTAGCCGCCTCCGCTGTGGTCGGTACCGCCGGTCTATATAGTTTTAACTATATGCTGCCCGCCGCCGGGGTGCGTGGAGCGGCCATCATCCGTACTGCTGCCCGCTATTTTGAACGCTTGGTTAGCCACGATGGGACCTTCCGAGTATTGCAGCATCTGCGAGTGTATACCTTCAGTAAACTGTTTCCCCTCTCCACCACCGGTCTGAGCCGTTTCCGTCAAGGCGATCTGCTGAACCGTTTCGTTGCCGATGTGGATAACCTCGATCATCTCTATCTACGAGTGATTTCGCCGCTGGCGGGAGCACTGGTAGTGATCCTAGTCGTATCCCTAGGACTAAGTTATCTGGATCTGCCGCTGGCGCTACTGATCGGTGGCATCATGTTCGCTACTCTGCTGATCTTGCCGCCGCTGTTTTATCGCCTCGGTAACGCCTCTGGCAGTGCTCTGACTCGCCGCCATGCCCGCTATCGTCAGCAACTGACCCACTGGCTGTCGGCAATGGCAGAATTGAAAATTTACCAGCATGAAAAACGCTGGCAGCAAAAGCTGTCGGAAACCGAACAACAGATCACCGCTGCGGAAAAACAGCAACATGCCCTCAGTGCGGCTTCGCAGAGTCTATTAATGGTCGTCACCGGGCTGGCGGTCTGTCTGGTACTTTGGCTGGGCAGTCAGTGGTTAAGTGCTCGCGCTACAGATCCCACTTTGCTGGCCCTGTTTGTTTTTTGTGCGCTGGCAGCCTTTGAATCACTTGGGCCGGTCGCCGCTGCTTTCCTGCATATCTCGCGAGTGATCACCTCCGCTAACCGGCTAAATGAACTGTTAAGTGCGCCACCTGCGGTGATTTTTCCAGCACAAGGCGCAGATTTTCCGTCCCAGGGCATGGCACTGTCGGTCAATGACATCGTCTTCCGTTATCCGCAGCAACCCCAGCCAGTGATTAATCACCTCAGCTTGCAGGTAGCTAGTGGTGAAAAAATCGCCTTGCTCGGTTTTACCGGCTGTGGTAAATCGACATTATTACAGCTACTGACCCGCATTTCAGACCCAGAGCAGGGTGAAATCCTGTTGAATCAACAACCGCTGACGCAATTAGATGAAGGTACCCTGCGCCGTCACACCTCAGTGGTCACGCAGCGGGTGGCCCTGTTCAGCCAGAGCCTCAGAGATAACCTGACACTGGCGGCCCCTACGGCCAGTGATGCCGAACTCTGTGCAGTGCTAGGTGATACCGGGCTGGAGGCATTATTGGAGGGTGATGGCCTTAACGGTTGGCTGGGAGAAGGCGGACGCACCCTCTCCGGCGGAGAGCTACGCCGTCTGGCAATTGCCCGCGCCATGCTACATAACGGTGATCTCTGGTTGTTAGATGAGCCAACTGAAGGCCTGGATGCCGTCACTGAACAGCGCATCTTGGCACTGCTTGAACGGGTAACAGTGGGCAAAACGGTGATCATGGTCACTCACCGCCTCAGTGGGCTGGAGAAAATGGACCGTATCTGTGTGATGGAAAACGGTACCCTCAGCGAGCAAGGTAACCATGATTCTCTGCTTGCACATCAAGGACGTTACTGGCAGTTTTACCAGCGACACTGTTTTAATCAGGGTGCTACCTGTGCTACCACAACTGACCACTGACCCGCGGCATTTTCCGCCCCCCGCCCGGGCGCTGAAAGACCCGCAAGGATTACTGGCATTTGGGGGCGATCTCAGCCCGCCACGGATGTTGTCGGCTTATCAGCAGGGGATTTTCCCGTGGTTTTCACCGCAGGACCCGATCCTCTGGTGGTCACCGGATCCCCGAGCGGTGATCTTTCCGGAGCAGTTCCATCTCAGCCGCAGCATGGCACGTTTTCACCGACGTTCCCCTTTCCACCTGACACTGGACCAGGATTTTTCTGGAGTGATCCAAGGATGTGCGCAGCAGCGCCAAGACGGGACCTGGATCACTGAAGAGGTTATCACCGCCTGGCTGATGCTATTTCGTCTCGGCCATGCTCATTCGGTAGAAGTCTGGCAAGACGACCGCTTGGTGGGAGGCCTATACGGGCTTTCCCTGGGCCGCTTATTCTGTGCAGAATCTATGTTTAGCCGCCAGGAAAATGCCTCCAAAACAGCGTTGATGATGTTTTGTCGCCATTTCCAGGCGTTCGGTGGCCAGTTGATCGATTGCCAAATTCTCAATCCGCATACTGCCTCATTGGGGGCTACGGAGATTTCCCGCCAAGATTATTTGACACGGATGCGGACACTGATCACTCAGCCACTGTTGCCCAGTTGCTGGCAAGGAATGCTGCAAGGTTAAGACGCTGTGAATGTTTTACAGACATGCTGGCGGAAAAGTGTTAGACTCTGTGCGCTTGTTATGTCGTTCGCGCTTTCAGAGGAGAGCCTCGGAAGTGCCCCGTTGGATATTCTGCTGGTAAACTGATGAACAACAAGGAAGGTTTTTCCGACTTGCTGCTCAGTAACGCTCTTGTGCACATATCCCCGCTTAACGTCACAACACCCGAATTTATTTGCACTGCGCATGTTCTGCATGCCGCACAGCGGAGTGTTGGTATTAACACCAACAATTCTTTACATAAATACCAGAATTGGGCATTATCTTGCCGATTCAAATTTAGCTAGTCCATTCAGAGGATTCGATGGCCAAAGAAGACAATATTGAAATGCAAGGTACCGTACTGGATACGTTACCCAACACCATGTTCCGCGTAGAGCTCGAAAACGGCCACGTGGTTACTGCTCATATCTCCGGTAAAATGCGTAAAAACTACATCCGTATTCTGACCGGCGATAAAGTCACCGTTGAGCTGACGCCTTATGACCTGAGCAAAGGCCGCATTGTCTTCCGTAGTCGCTAAGAGTCAGTGAATCATGGCCTGTTCAACAGGCATAAAAAAACCCCGCATTGCGGGGTTTTTTATTGTCACTAACCAGCGCGGTATTAATGCACCGTACCAGTGGCTTTACGTTGTGCTGCACTCTCAAAGTGATAGGTCAACGTATTAGTGCTGCTATCCAGTCCCACCGAGACCGAGCCCCCGTCGACCAGTGAACCGAACAGCAGTTCATTCGCCAGCGGTTTCTTCAAGTTTTCCTGAACGGCACGGGCCATCGGACGGGCGCCCATCGCTTTGTCATACCCTTTCTCTGCCAGCCAATCACGGGCTTCATCACTGACTTCCAGTGATACCCCTTTCTGATCCAGCTGGGCCTGTAACTCGACAATAAACTTATCAACCACCTGATGGATAACCTCTGTAGACAGATGATCAAACCAGATAATATTGTCGAGACGGTTACGGAACTCTGGCGTAAAGATTTTCTTAATCTCTTCCATGGCATCACTGGAGTTATCTTGGTGGATAAGGCCCATAGATTTACGCTCAGTTTCCCGAACTCCCGCATTGGTGGTCATCACCAGCACCACGTTACGGAAATCCGCTTTGCGGCCATTATTGTCGGTCAAGGTACCGTTATCCATCACCTGCAATAACAGGTTAAATACATCTGGGTGCGCTTTTTCGATCTCATCAAGCAGTACCACGGCATGAGGATGTTTGATCACCGCATCCGTCAGTAACCCCCCCTGATCGAAACCGACGTAGCCTGGAGGTGCACCAATCAACCGACTCACCGTATGGCGCTCCATATACTCCGACATATCGAAACGCAGCAACTCGATACCTAAAGACTTCGCCAGTTGTACCGTAACCTCAGTTTTCCCCACCCCGGTCGGACCGGCGAACAGAAATGAGCCTACCGGCTTATGTTCATGACCCAGACCGGCACGACTCATACGGATCGCCTCAGAGAGCGCATCAATGGCTTTGTCCTGACCAAAGACCAGCATTTTAAGGCGTGAGTCGAGGTTGCGCAGGGTATCGCGATCGGTAGCAGAGATACTCTGCTCCGGAATACGGGCAATACGCGCCACCACCGTTTCGATATCTTGCACATTGATGGTCTTTTTGCGCTTACTTTGTGGTACCAATCGAGCACGGGCACCAGCTTCATCAATCACATCGATCGCCTTATCAGGCAAATGACGGTCGTTAATGTATTTCACTGCCAGCTCTACCGCGGCACGAACGGCTTTAGCGGTAAAACGGACATCGTGGTGCGCTTCGTACTTAGCTTTCAGCCCGTTAATGATTTGAATAGTCTCTTCTGCGGTCGGCTCGACGATATCAATTTTCTGGAAACGCCGAGCCAGCGCGCGATCTTTTTCAAAGATCGAACTGAATTCTTGGTAAGTGGTGGAACCCATTACGCGAATTTTACCGCCGGACAACAACGGCTTAATCAAGTTAGCAGCATCCACTTGGCCACCGGAGGCTGCCCCCGCACCGATGATAGTGTGGATCTCATCGATAAACAGGATGCTGTGCTGATCCTGCTCCAGTTGTTTCAGCAGCGCTTTGAAACGCTTCTCAAAGTCCCCTCGGTATTTGGTGCCCGCCAGCAGAGAACCGATGTCCAGGGAGTAGATGGTACAGTCCTTCATTACTTCTGGCACATCACCCTGCTCAATACGCCACGCCAGACCTTCAGCAATGGCGGTTTTACCGACACCGGACTCCCCCACCAACAGCGGGTTATTTTTTCTACGGCGGCATAAAACCTGAACAGCCCTTTCCAGCTCTTTGTCACGGCCAATCAGCGGATCGATACCCCCGACACGAGCCAGCTGGTTAAGGTTGGTAGTGAAGTTTTCCATACGTTCCTCCCCGCCTGCATTCTGCTCTTCGCTGTTGGCTTGGCTTTCCGTATTAGGCGCACTGTCGCCTTCGTCTTTACGGACGCCGTGAGAAATAAAGTTCACTACATCCAGACGGCTGACTTCATGCTTACGCAGCAGATAAGCGGCCTGAGACTCCTGCTCACTGAAAATGGCCACTAGCACATTGGCACCGGTCACTTCGCTGCGTCCTGAGGATTGGACATGGAAAACGGCCCGCTGCAGCACACGCTGGAAACTCAGGGTCGGTTGAGTGTCCCGCTCAGTGTCACTGTCAGGCAGGAGCGGGGTGGTTTTTTCGATAAAGGTTTCGAGTTCCTGGCGCAATACGGCCAGATCGACGGTACAGGCTTCCAGCACTTCCCGTGCGGCGGGATTACTGATCAATGCCAGCAGCAGATGTTCCACGGTCATAAATTCATGGTGGTGCTCCCGCGCTCTGGCGAAAGCCATATTCAAACTGAGTTCCAGTTCCTGATTGAGCATAAAGCACCTCCTGGGTTAACGCTCTGATCTCTGTCTCCTGATATGGAGGCTTAATCAGATTTTTCCAGAGTACATAGCAAGGGATGTTCATTTTCCCGTGCATATTGATTGACCCGGACGACTTTGGTCTCTGCAACATCGGCAGTGAAAATACCGCAGCTTGCCTTTCCATCATAGTGAACTTTCAGCATTATTTCCGTTGCCTGTTCGATACCATAAGAAAAGAACTTTTGCAGTACGTCAATAACAAATTCCATCGGAGTATAGTCATCGTTGTTAAGGATCACCTGATACATCGACGGTGGCTTAAGGTTTTCGCAAAGTTCGTCATCTGCCAGCTGATCAAAATTAAGCCAGTCGTTAGTGTGTGCCATAATATTCCACTGAAATGTGCCTATACCGAAAGTAACTGATCTGCTGTTATTCTATCATGCCGAGAAAATGATGCGCAGCCCGAAGCTTGACTACTTATTGCTCTCCGTTCACCGTCACCCGTCACCATAGCGTTAACTGCTTCAAAGTTTGAGACATTATCTCCGGATGTGCCGGTTAATTTCTTGACGATTTTTTACCTTATAGGGATAGTCACAGTAACAGGCTCGCCTGTTTTTTAATCAGATGGCGTTTCTGTCATCCTCATTCATTTTTGCAATTCAAGTGAGAGGCATCACATGGAAACAGGATTTGTAAAATGGTTTAACAACGCTAAAGGCTTTGGCTTTATCTGTCCAGAAGCGGGCGGCGAGGATATCTTTGCCCACTACTCCACCATTCAGATGGAAGGATACAAGACACTGAAAGCGGGACAGAAGGTCAGTTTCAACGCCAGTGAAGGGGCTAAAGGCAATCAGGCTAGCCTGATCATCCCGCTGAAAGAAGCAGAACCTCTCCATACCTGATCACTGATTGGTGCCCTCCCGATTTTACGGGAAACAGGATTAAGGGTATTGGCCCTGTGCCAGCCCTCGTACCCGGCTCATCATTTTTTTCAGCAGTAAAGGGATCGCTCCGGTCCCTTGTTCAGCCATGGCTTGTGCAACCGAGATCGCCAGCGACGGTTTGGCGCTGTTCTGGATAGCACGGCGAATGACCTGACTGATGTCCCCACTCACAGCCTGTTCTGCCCGAGCGGCCTGCAGATAAACCTGTGAAAAACCGTTGCGGTAGAGAAAGTGTTCGATATCGCGTGCTGGAAATCGGGTCAGGTGGTGGCGTACAGACTGCTTCTGACTGAGCTGCGAGCAAGCAATGGCCGCATATTTTTCTCCCGCTTGGTCGCCGTCGGTCAGGACATGCCAGTGAATACCGGTCAAGGCCGCATACCGCAATAACGGTTTCAGTCCGGCTTGGGCAAATTCTACTACCCTGATGCCCTCGGAAATCAGTGATAGCCCAGACAACCTTGCCAGCTCATTGATCAGCCAAACTTCGGTTTCCCCTTCCACTAGCAGCCAACATCGGGCAAATAGCGCTAACGGCCGATTCACCTGAATGTGAAAAGTGATACGTCGCAAATCATCGGCGGGTAACTGTTCGGCTCGAAGCTGCCAGCTGCGAGTTATCCCCTGAGAACGATCCAGGCGGCAAATTTGCTCCAATGAAACCAGCGACAGCAGTTCCGCTGCATTAGTGGTCACCAATTTCTGACCAGGCAATAGCGAGATAAATTGCCAGACAATCGCCAGCATCATCGGATGTAGACGGGTCTCAGGGTTTTCCAGCAGGATCAGCGGCGTAACGGGCACAGATCCAGCACCAATCGACCACCCATCGCTAAAAAGACGGACCAGTTCGGCGCTGAGTGGCGCTCGCTGTGCCACTGAGCGCTGGGCAAGTTGATGATTAAGTTGATTCAGTTCCTGCCACTGTAACTCCTCACTTCGTCTGCCAGCCGCTAGCAGACGGGTTTCATCTGAACGACGGAAATAATCCGCAGATAACTGTTGCAGGATGGCTACAGCCTGTTCTAGCACCGGGTCGTTAAAAGCCGTCACGGATGGAGGACGCGGCTGACCAGTGACAGTCGGACTTGCAACGTGAAGAAAACGTGCATCCCGCAGGCGTAGCACTGGGAAACGCTGTTTTAGACAACATTCTGCCTGCAGTAACTGTTTAGGATCCAACCCCATCCTATCAGGAAAACCGGTTTCCTGGAAAAAACGCCCGTTACGAACCGTAGCCTGCCAGCGATAGCGTAGCCTGTATTGACCCTCCCTACGGACGGTGAGCAGTGGCCGGAGTTGAGACGGCCAAGTCCCCTGTTCACCTTCCGCAAAGAGTAGCTCGACCGAACATTTATTGGCTCGCCGCTGGTGTTCATCACAGTAAAAATCATTATTATTCAGCGCTGGACTATCGTCTAAGGGAGAAAGTACCCGAGTCAGCGCATCCAGCAACGCTGACTTCCCCCAGGTATTCTCACCAATTAGCATTGAGGTTGCGGTCACCGGCAGGGATAAACGGGCAATTCCCCTGAAATTTCGAATATCGATATGTTCCAGTATCATACGGTTACTCCCTGTCTCGATGGCCACTGACGGAATTACGCTGCCGACATAAAGTTATATTTACCCTTTCCTTTCAATAGGATAATCTGACCTCTTATCGGTCACCCTTTAATGAGTCTTCCATGTATTCTGGCTTAATTATTATTCTTCTGCCGCTGTTCGCCGGCTATTTGCTACCTGTGCATCATAAAAAGTTACTCACCTTGGTCAACGCTGGCCTGACTCGCATGGTGTATATCATTCTTTTCCTTATGGGCATCAGCTTAGCGTTCGTGGATAACCTTGCCACCAATCTGTTGGTAATTGCCAGAATTTCCCTGACCAGTGCCGCCTGTGTACTGTTATGTAACTTTATTGCACTGCGGATGTGTGAACGCTTTTTATCTCTGCCCGTCCGTGAGTCCTCAGGCCCGCTGCCTTCCCGTCTACATATGGTGTTGGACTCCCTAAAAATGTGCTTAGTGGTGGTCGCCGGTTTTGGAGTAGGACTGAGTCACTGGTCCCCGCTGCATCACGCCACCCGCGCAGGTGAGTACGCGTTGCTGGTGATGTTATTTCTGATCGGTATTCAATTGCGCAGCAGTGGCATGAGCCTGCGGCAGATCCTGTTCAATCGCCAAGGTAGCCTGATCGCGCTGGTGGTGATCGTCAGCGCACTTCCCGCCGGTATTATCACCGCCCTGATGCTCGGCCTGCCGTTGCACACCGGTCTGGCAATGACCAGCGGATACGGCTGGTACTCCCTTTCCGGTATTCTGATGACCAATGCCTTCGGTCCGGTGATCGGCAGCAGTGCTTTCCTCAATGATTTGATCCGTGAACTGGTTTCTATTGTGCTGATCCCGGTGATGATCCGCCATTATGCTGTAACCATTGTCGGCATTTGTGGAGCCACATCGATGGATTTCACGCTACCGGTGCTGCAACGTGCAGGTGGCAATGCCATCGTGCCGGTCGCGGTGGTCAACGGCTTTATTACCAGCCTGATGGCGCCGGTGATGATCGCCCTGTTCTCCGTTTGACCTGACCAAGCCGGTAAAACCTGTCAGACAGACTATACTTTGTTCAGTATCCGGACCTAAGCCTTGCCGCTGCAGGGCTTAACAGCAGGGAGTGAACAATGAAGAGTACTGTAGCCTCATTTATCATCAAAAGTCTTGAGCTGGCTGGCGTTAAACGGATTTGGGGGGTCACCGGGGACTCCTTAAACGGTCTCAGTGACAGCCTGAACCACCTGAAAACTATCGAATGGATTTCCACCCGCCATGAAGAAGTGGCTGCCTTTGCGGCCGGCGCCGAAGCCCAAGTTTCCGGCGAATTGGCGGTATGTGCCGGATCCTGTGGTCCAGGTAACCTGCACCTCATCAACGGATTATTCGACTGTCACCGCAACCGGGTGCCGGTACTGGCGATCGCCGCCCATATTCCCTCTAGCGAAATCGGCAGTGGCTATTTTCAGGAAACCCATCCGCAGTCACTGTTCCAAGAGTGCAGCCACTACTGTGAGCTGGTGTCTAATCCGGAACAGCTCCCCCAGGTTTTGGCGATTGCTATGCGTAAAGCTATCGTTGATCGCGGTGTGTCGGTGGTGGTTCTGCCAGGAGATATCGCCCTGGCCGACGCGCCTTCGCAGGCGAGCCCAGACTGGTATCCGCCAGCGGTGCCAGTGTCCGTTCCGCCACTTTTGCAACTCAATACCTTGGCGGAAGTACTGAATCAGTCAGAAAATATCACGCTACTGTGTGGCAGCGGCTGTGCTGGCGCACATACACAAGTGACGGCACTGGCGGAGAAGCTGAAGGCCCCGATAGTCCATGCATTGCGCGGCAAAGAGCATTTGGAATATGACAATCCTTATGACGTTGGGATGACCGGTTTTATTGGTTTTTCATCCGGCTATCATGCGATGCTCAATGCCGATACCTTAGTGCTGCTCGGCACCCGTTTCCCCTATCGGGCATTCTACCCCACCGATGCGCGTATCATTCAAATCGATAATTCCGCGGGCAGTCTCGGGGCGCACTGTCAGGTCGATATGCCAGTGGTGGGAGATATCAACGCTACCCTACAACTGCTGTTACCACGATTACAGGAAAAAACCGGTCGTAAACATCTGGATAGCGCCCTCAAGCACTATCAAAAAGCGCGTAAAGATCTTGATGATCTGGCCGTCGCCGATGACGACCAAGCCATCCATCCGCAGTATTTAGCTCAGCAGATCAGTGAACTGGCCAGCGACGATGCCATCTTCAGTTGTGATGTCGGCACACCCACGGTGTGGGCGGCCCGATACCTGAAAATGAACGGACGTCGCCGCTTAATCGGTTCTTTTAACCACGGCTCGATGGCCAATGCTATGCCGCAGGCGATGGGTGCACAGAAAGCCTTCCCAGATCGTCAAGTAGTGGCCTTATGCGGTGATGGTGGCTTTGCCATGCTAATGGGAGATTTGCTATCCATCGCCCAGCATCAGTTACCGATCAAGCTGGTCATTTTTAATAACAGCGTACTTGGTTTTGTGGCAATGGAAATGAAAGCCGGTGGCTTCCTCACCGATGGTACAGAACTGGCTAACCCTGACTTTGCGGCCATTGCTGCTGCCTGTGGGATCAAAGGGATCAATGTTGAGCGTGCTTCAGCGCTGCCAGCGGCACTCGAACAGGCCTTTGCCCATCCTGGCCCGGTACTGGTGAATGTGATCACTGCAAAAGAAGAGTTAGTGATGCCACCAAAAATCAAAATGGAACAGGCCAAAGGTTTCAGTCTGTATATGCTGCGCGCCATTATGAATGGCCGGGGCGATGAGGTGATCGATCTGGCGAAAACCAACTGGTTCAGGTAAAACAGTGAGACCCCCCTGTTTCAGGGGGGGGCTTTTTTTCCTGATAGAGGAGTTTTCGGTGATTGATTTACGCAGTGATACGGTAACCCAGCCCAGTGCTGAGATGCTGAGGGCAATGATGTCCGCCCCAACCGGTGATGATGTCTATGGCGATGACCCAACGGTCAATGCCCTGCAGGAGAAAGCTGCTGCCCTCAGCGGCAAACAGGCCGCTTTATTTTTCCCGAGTGGTACCCAAGCAAACCTGGTGGCGCTGCTCAGTCACTGCCAGCGTGGCGATGAGTACATTGCCGGCCAACAGGCACATAACTATAAGTATGAAGCGGGAGGTGCTGCGGTATTAGGCAGTATCCAGCCACAACCGATCACCGCCGCCGACGATGGGACTCTGCCCCTAGAGGACATCCGCCGCGCCATTAAACCCCGTGATATTCATTTCGCCCGCACGCGGCTGATCAGCATCGAAAATACTCACCATGGCAAAGTCCTGCCGCAACCTTGGCTAGAACAGGTGTATCAGTTTTCTCGCGAACAGCAACTTGGTCTGCATGTTGATGGCGCTCGCATCTTTAATGCGGTGGTCAGCTATCAGCAACCTTTAGAGGCCGTCAGCCGTTACTGTGATTCACTGTCTATCTGTTTGTCTAAAGGTCTCGGCGCACCGGTAGGATCTCTGCTGTGTGGCAGCCATGAGTTTATTCAGGAGGCCAATCGCTGGCGGAAAATGACTGGCGGCGGGATGCGTCAAGCAGGGATTTTGGCGGCAGCAGGTCTGTATGCGCTAGACAATAATGTCACCCGACTGCAGGACGATCACGATAATGCCTGCTGGCTGGCCAGTGCATTGGCAGAGCTAGGCATAGAAGTCGAAAACTGCCATACCAATATGCTGTTTATTCGCCTACCTGCCGCTCAGTGTCAGGGGTTACAGAAGTGGATGGCCGAGCATGGCATCCGTATCAGCGCCTCAGAACGCACCCGTCTGGTCACTCATCTTGATACTCCCCGACAAGCCTTACAGCAATTGGTTGATGCCTGGAAAGGCTTCCTACATCAGTTATAAACTGTCCGCCCCTGGTTCTGCGGGGCGGTATTGTTCTACCAACGCCTGTGCGATAGCTTCCGACCCGGCATCCGCTCGCCCACTGATCCGTGCTGGCCGAAAGTGCATCTGAAAGGCACTGAATACCGCCTGCTGCTGCTCAGTTGCGGCCCCGACGGGCAAAGGATAACCGAAACGACGTAAAAGATGGCCTAAAACCTGCGGATCACTGGCTTGCCACGGAGAGCGCCCCCCAAGGGCTGCGCTGACGCGTGCAGGGTCCGGCCAAGCACCGAATCCGTCTTTTGCCAGCGCCTGCCAAGGAAAACAGGGGCCTGGGTCCTGTTTACGTCCAGGAGAGACATCACTGTGCCCCAGGATCTGTTGGGGTGACAGCTGATAGCGCGCTACGATTTGCCGCAGTAACTGTTCGAGGGCACGGATCTGTGAGGGGGCAAAACTGCTGCACTGGCTGAGCGTGCCATGCCGGTAATAACCGGGATTCACCAGTTCGATCCCGATTGACACACTATTAAGGCTTGTCTGCCCCTGCCAGCTACTTATCCCCGCATGCCAAGCTGCTCGGGACTCCGCCACCAACTGATAAACCCGCGCTGGAGTCTTAGGTGTCGGTGACGTGATCAAATAATGGGCACTCACCTGCCCCTGGGTCAGGATCTGTCGCGAGCGGGCATTATCCTCGGCGGTATAGTGCAGGATCACCATTTTTATGCGTGCCGAGTGGCTACGGGAGTGTAAAGAATACACCGGCAACGTTCCTGGCGCAGATGGGCTCACTGGGATAGGGCTTTGGCAGCCGCTGATCAGTAACAGTGATAGTATTACCGCGGGTAATTTCATGGACTCTGTACCGGATACAAAAGGTTATGCTAATGAGAGCATAGGCTGCCCTCCTGTCAATCGCAAAATTTTATGCTGATTTGTTGACCGCTTCAGGAAGTTAAATAAATTTTTAGGTGCTGGAATTGCATAACTATACTGTCGGCGTTAGTATCTTCGCCTCTTAATTACTATTCAGTTTTCAGGCATGAGTATTCAACTTAACAGCATAAACTGCTTTTACGGCAACCAACAGGCACTGTTCGATATCAGCCTCAATTGCCCTGCGGGTGAGACGATGGTACTGCTTGGGCCAAGCGGTGCCGGCAAAAGTTCACTGTTGCGGGTGCTTAACTTACTGGAAACCCCGCGCAGCGGCGAATTACAGATCGCGGGCCATCATATCGATTTCCGCCAGCCACCCGCCGATCGTGAAATCCGCGAACTGCGACAAAACGTCGGTATTGTTTTTCAACAATACCATCTGTGGCCGCATCTGACGGTGATGCAGAACCTAATCGAAGCACCATGCCGTGTGCTGGGTCTGAGCAAAGGTGCGGCCCGACAGCGCGCCGCGGGCTTGCTAGAGCGGCTTCGGCTCAGTCCGTTTGCCGATCGTTTCCCGTTGCACCTTTCCGGTGGACAACAACAGCGCGTCGCCATCGCTCGCGCCTTGATGATGGAACCCCGTGTACTGCTGTTTGATGAGCCCACCGCTGCGCTGGATCCGGAAATTACCGGCCAAGTTGCTGACATCATCCGTGAACTGTCACAGACTGCGATTACTCAGGTGGTGGTGACCCATGAAGTCAGCTTTGCCCGTAAGATTGCCAGCCGTCTGGTGTACATGGAAAACGGCCATATCATCGAGCAGGGAGATGCCCGCTGTTTTGAACAGCCGCAGACTCCGCAATTTGCGCACTATCTTTCTCATTAATTCAGGATCGATTCCAATGAAAAAAATCATTCTTGCCTCTCTGCTGGCGGCTGCCAGCCTGAATGCGACCGCGGCCACTAAGCTGCATTTTGCCACCGAAGCGGCCTATCCTCCGTTTGAGTTTGTCGGTGCCAATAATCAGATCCAGGGCTTTGATATCGACCTGGCCAATGCGATTTGTCAGAAGATCGGTGCCAATTGCAGTTACAGTAACCAGTCTTTCGACAGTCTGATCCCGGGCCTGAAATTCCGCCGTTATGATGCGGTGATCGCCGGAATGGATATCACCCCAGATCGTGAAAAGCAGGTCCTGTTCACTCAGCCTTACTACAATAACTCTGCGCTGTTTATTGCCCGTAAAGGCCAAGTTGCCAATATTGCCGCCCTGAAAGGCTTGCGGGTGGGTGTGCAAAACGGCACCACCCATCAGAAGTTCTTGGTGGATAAACACCCTGAAATCACCATGGTGCCCTATGACAGCTATCAAAATGCCATGCTGGATCTGAAAAACGGTCGTGTGAATGCGGTATTCGGTGACACCGCAGTGGTGAATGAGTGGCTGAAGAAAGATCCGCAGCTAAGCAGCGTCGGCGGTAAAGTGACCGATAAAGACTATTTCGGCACCGGACTGGGTATTGCCGTACGTCAGGGGAATACTGCGTTACAGGCCTCTCTGAATAAGGGACTGAGCGAAGTGAAAGCGGACGGTACCTACCAGACTATTTATCACAAATGGTTCCAGCAGTAATCGGCAATGAATGAGTTTCTTCCGTTAGCGACCGCCGCCGGGATGACCGTCGGCCTTGCCCTCTGTGCCTTGCTGCTCGGTCTGGTGCTGGCTATCCTGTTTGCCGGCTGGGAATCGTTACGCATCAAAGTCCTGGCCGTGCCAGGGACTCTGCTGGTCACGCTATTGCGTGGCCTGCCAGAGATCCTGGTGGTGCTGGGTGTCTATTT
Source organism: Tatumella saanichensis (assembly GCF_000439375.1). GTDB lineage: Bacteria > Pseudomonadota > Gammaproteobacteria > Enterobacterales > Enterobacteriaceae > Tatumella > Tatumella saanichensis. The sequence goes on along the minus strand of NZ_ATMI01000016.1, from coordinate 5,856 downwards.
CGGTGCCTCCCAACTGCTGCTCACGCTGTCGGATGGCTTTGATCTTCCATTGGGCTTCACCCATTGGCATATCCAGGTTGCCATCACCGATTTTAATGTCAGTCCGTTTTTGTGCGGCGTGGTGGCATTGGCCTTGCTGTATGCGGCCTATGCCTCTCAGACCTTACGGGGGGCTTTAAAGGCCATTCCCACCGGTCAGCGTGAATCCGGTCAGGCATTAGGCATGAAAAAATTTGCCATTTTTTATCGACTGATCCTGCCGCAGATGTGGCGTCATGCCCTACCAGGACTGGGTAACCAATGGCTGGTGCTGCTTAAGGACACCGCGCTGGTGTCGCTGATTAGCGTCAATGATTTGATGCTACAGACCAAAAGTATTGCCACCCGCACCCAGCAACCCTTTACCTGGTATCTGATTGCTGCCGCGATCTACTTACTAGTGACGTTATTCAGTCAGAGTGTATTACGCCGTGCCGAACAGCGGACCAGCCGCTTTGATCAGGAGGCATGATGATCGATTACTTTCCACAATTGTTGTCGGGACTGCGCACCAGCCTGCTGCTAACGGTCAGTTCTCTGCTGATCGCCTTAGTGATGGCGGTGGTGTTCACCCTGATGCTGACCTCAAAAAAATCGGTCATCGCGCCACTGATCCGTGGGTATGTCATCCTATTCACCGGGACACCGCTACTGGTTCAAATCTTCCTGATCTATTATGGTCCAGGGCAGTTCCCACAATTACAGCAGATCACGTGGCTGTGGCAGATCCTCTCTCAACCGTGGTTTTGTGCCATCCTGGCCCTGTCGCTGAACAGTGCCGCCTATACCACTCGGTTATTTTATGGAGCGGTCAAGGCGATCCCCACCGGTCAGTGGCAGGCCTGTGATTCGCTGGGGATGACGCGAGGACAAAGGCTAGGGGTGATGCTGCCCTATGCCTTTAAGCGTGCGTTATCAGCCTATTCCAATGAAGTGGTGCTGATATTTAAAAGCACCTCACTGGCCTATACTATTACCCTCATGGACGTGATGGGCGAAGGGCAACTGCTGTACGGGAGGACCTATGATGTATCGGTGTTTGTTGCCGCGGGCATCATTTATCTGTGTGTCAATGGCTTGCTAACCTTGCTGCTGCGGGGGGTGGAACATTATGCCCTGCGCTTCGAGCGAAGCGGTCGCTAAGGGTCATGGCCGCCGTGACCGTCCCGCCTCAGCGACGACGGAAAAAACGGCGGCTACTCACCGGTAGGCAAAGCATCATAATAATCAGGATATCAGGCAGCTTCTGCAACAGGATATGCTGCCAGAGTTGTCGAGCATCCTGGGGATCAATCCCAAATAAGCTAGCCACCCCTTCTCCGGGTATCGGCAATATCATCAGCAACACTAGCAAACATTGGAAACCGATAAATAACTGCCTGCCTAAACGGCTGCCGCGCAGTAGCGCCAGTGCACAAGCCGTATCAAACACAAAGGTCAGTATCGCCAGTAGTAGCACCAGCAGATAACCGGTTAATGGGCTAAGTTGAAACCATAGTTCGGTAGAACTGTCACCGTCAGGTTTCAAGAGGATCATCAGCAGGTTAAACACCCGGGTAGCAAGAATGGCAATCACCGCCGCCGTCACTGGCTCCGGCAGTGAGCGCGGTGATCTGAATTTCACTGCTGACATCAGCTCTATCTCCTTGACAGAACGGTGGATAATCATGGTTATCCGCAATCCTATTTACCGCCGTGAGGGGCTGTTAAACGTGGCAGTAATAGGGTTTACAACTTAGGGTCACCTCCGATGAGGACTCAGGTTAGACCGCTGCCAAAGCCGAGGGTTTCCTTCCACCGGAAATAGCCAGCGGTTTAGTGCAGATTAATGTAATACTGGTGTCGTGTCTGCCGCGGCCGTTTCTGGCTCTCCAGTGACCAGCAAATGTCCGGCCACCAGCTCCATCACCATCATGGTCAGCTGTTCTTCACCCTGCTGCATAAAAAAGGCGAACTGTGACAGAGTTAGCCCGACACCAATACTCAGTGACTGACAGAGCACTAATTTCGCGGGACTCTCTTCCTGAATGTCGATAAAGGCTTTGACGGTCAGAGAGCTGGCATTAATTTGCGACAGATCACCCACCAGCGCCAACAGTGCCGATGCCCGGATCTCTGCGCTGAGCGTTATGAGCAAGGTCCCGTCAAGAATATCCAGTCTGGCATCTGCGACGCCGGCAATATGTTGCATTGACGATAAATGCAAAGACTGGCACTCACCGCATTCAAACCATTCGATCTTTTTCTGGTTCATCCAGTCTCGAAGCACAGCAAGGTCAGGGTTGACGAGTGCATCCATCTCAATCACATCCGGCAATAGTTAAAGGCGCCACAGATTACGCAAAAACCCAGCTGAACGCTATGTGTGGTGATACAAATCGCCGTATAAAACGACAATATTTGCTATGAAGTGCTAGGCAGCGCACACATAATAGGGATCTTCGCGGTAAAACAGGCCAGAGTCAGCCTCTGACCATGCTGACACTTTAGGGATCAGCGGGTCGCCCAGCCCTGCTGATGCAGAAAATCCAGCATAAAGGGGCGGTTCTCTTTAACGATCATCCGCTGGATCATCTCACTCCAGGTTTCGCTACGGGTATGGCTGTCGCGGTTCTGGTAATACTCAAGGATATGCTGGTCATAGCTTGCCAGTACCTGCGGATCGATCGGCTGATAATGGTTTTCATGCACCACTAATGCCTCCGGAAGACGGGGTTTCAGGTCTGGTTCAGTATCCGGCCAGCCGAGGCACAGGCCAAACAGAGGTAACACAAAGCGCGGCAGTGAAAGTAGTGACGTCACCTCGTGGGGATGGTTACGCAGTCCGCCGATAAATACCCCACCAAGCCCCAGAGACTCGGCCGCGACCATGGCATTCTGCGCCATCAGTGCGGTATCGACGGTCCCCAGCAGTAATTGTTCCGCCAGTCCCAGTTCCGCCTGCGGACAAATCTGCTGATGGCGGTTAAAATCGGCACAAAATACCCAGAACTCGGCAGCCGATTCTACCCATGGCTGCGGGCCAGCCAGTTCAGCGAGTTGACGGCGAATTTCCAGATCTGTGACACGGATGATCGAACTGCATTGCAGAAAACTCGAGGTGGACGCCGAGCGGGCAGCGGCAAAAATAGCGTTGCGCTGTTGTTCGCTGATCGGCTGTGGCGTATAGGCGCGCACAGAACGGTGATGACAAAGCAGGTCGATGGTCGGGGTCATAGCTGTCTCCTTTTCGGACCATTTCACAAAAAATTTTATCGACGGCGCTCAGGGAGCAGTGCCCGAATGCCACGCCAGAAAATAACCACTGCTGCCGGCAGTATCAGTACCAAGCCGGTGATCAGCAATGCTCTGGCAAGCCTAGTATGGCTGTCTATCTCAGGGGCTGAGCCATTGTGGTGAGTCACTATCAGGGCTAGCACGACCAGTGCCACCCCCAGCCACTCACACAGCAGCAGCCATCTAGGAAGACGGGTAAAATACTGCATGGAAGTTCTCCGAGGTTGACTCATTGTGCGCAGGGTATCGCCTGCGCGGATGCATTAAGTGTAACATTACCGTTGTTAGGCAGGCGTTGTTCCCTGCCCTGCGGCAGGCATAGTATCGAACCCTGCCGCAGAAAATCCATCTACCCGCTCAGGAGAGTGTTATGTTTACTGTTATTTTTGGCCGCCCGGGCTGTCCGTTTTGTGTCCGTGCGAAGGACCTGGCAGAAAAATTAACCGCAGAGCGTGATGATTTCAGTTATCGCTATATTGATATCCATGCTGAAGGGATCACCAAAGCGGACCTCGAAAAATCCGCGGGTAAGCCGGTTGAAACGGTTCCCCAGATTTTCGTGGATGAAAAACATGTCGGCGGTTTTACCGATTTTGAAGCTTGGGCGAAAGCCAACCTCGGCCTGTATCAATAAGTCCTGAGGCCTGTGGGGCTGGCATTTGCCGGTCCCTAATCCCTATCTCTGCTTCCAAAAAATCCTGCTGCCAGTCATAGTTTGTTGATTATAATCCGTTTACACTAGCACACTGACCTTTCCAGGTTAGAAACGTCCCCAGTGCGGGACCCTCAGCCCCTCGTTCCTGTGCGGATAAGAAGTGAAACTGTGAATATTAACGTCGCCAATCTCCTCAGTACTAATGACGTTTTACTGCTGTTTGTTGTGCTTGCCCTCGGTCTTTGTCTCGGTAAATTGCGCCTCGGTTCGATTCAGGTTGGCAATTCCATCGGTGTGTTAGTGGTCTCCCTCCTGCTCGGCCAGCAACACTTCTCAATGAATACCGATGCGCTGAGCCTTGGTTTTATGCTGTTTATTTTTTGCGTCGGTGTCGAAGCTGGACCAAACTTTTTCTCTATCTTTTTCCGTGATGGTAAAAATTATTTTTTGCTGGCGTTAATTATGGTGCTGACTGCGCTGGTACTGGCCGTTGGCCTAGGCCGGATTTTCCATTGGGATATCGGGCTGACTGCTGGGATGTTGGCGGGTGCCATGACCTCAACCCCGGTTCTGGTGGGGGCCGGTGATACTCTGCGGCAAAGTGTCAGTGATAGCCGGCAACTAACACTGATGCAGGATCATCTTAGCCTCGGCTATGCCCTGACCTATTTAATCGGCCTGGTGAGTTTGATCCTTGGCGCACGCTACTTACCGCGTCTGCAGCACCAAGATCTGCCGACAAGTGCTCAGCAGATCGCCCGTGAGCGCGGCCTCGACCCCGATAGCCAGCGAAAAGTGTTCCTGCCGGTGATCCGCGCTTATCGCGTCGGTCCGGAATTGGTGGAATGGAGCGGCGGAAAAAACCTCCGTGAACTGGGAATTTACCGCCAGACAGGGTGCTACATAGAACGTATCCGCCGCAACGGTATTTTGGCGAGCCCAGATGGTGATGCGGTACTGCAACAGGGAGATGATATCTCGCTGGTCGGCTACCCGGATGCCCATGCCCGCCTCGATCCCAGTTTTCGCCACGGTAAAGAGGTATTTGACCGTGATTTACTGGATATGCGTATCGTCACCGAAGAAATCGTGGTGAAAAACCATAATGCAGTCAATCAGCGGCTGGGTAAACTGCGCCTCACTGACCATGGCTGCTTTCTTAACCGCGTGATCCGTAACCAGATTGAAATGCCCATTGATGATGAAATTATTCTCAATAAAGGTGACATTCTCCAAGTCAGTGGTGAAGCTAAGCGCGTCAAAAAAATTGCTGACCGTATTGGTTTTATTGCTATACATAGCCAGGTCACTGACTTGCTAGCTTTCTGTGCCTTTTTTATTGTCGGTCTGATGGTCGGGATGATCACCTTCCAGTTCAGCGGGTTTAGTGTCAGCATCGGTAATGCAGCCGGACTATTGTTTGCCGGCATCATGCTCGGATTTTTACGGGCTAACCATCCTACCTTCGGCTATATCCCACAGGGTGCTTTAACCATGGTCAAAGAGTTTGGCCTGATGGTGTTTATGGTCGGGGTCGGACTCAGCGCTGGCAGCGGGATCAACCATAGCCTCGGCAGTGATGGCGCATTGATGCTGGGGTGCGGTATTTTGGTCAGTCTAATACCGGTGGTGGTCACCTATTTGGCGGGTGCCTATCTGTTACGTATGAACCGTGCCCTGCTGTTCGGCGCGCTAATGGGGGCTCGTACCTGTGCACCAGCGATGGAGATCATTTCTGACACTGCGCGCAGCAATATTCCCGCACTGGGCTACGCCGGTACCTATGCAATTGCCAACGTGCTGTTGACCTTGGCGGGAACGTTGATCGTCTTAATCTGGCCAGTTTTCGGATAAATTTTTTACCGGCGGGGAACTTTTCTTCCCGG
>NZ_ATMI01000015.1 GCF_000439375.1 Tatumella saanichensis | reverse complement strand
TAGCGCCCAATCAAGGCCAGTTTCCCAGGCTTGCTGGGGATACCGCTCCCTTGGCGGGGAGCTAAACAGGTATTCGCTGTCGTAGCTTGACCACAGGGTATTGGTTTAAAAGAATACACAAGTAAATTATCCCTAATTTAAATATAGTAAAGTGCGCATAGCCGTACAGAGTGAGTGCAGCCGCACTGTTGGGGCTATGCACACACTTCATAGGTTAGGTCGTGACAGACCCCCCCATCTTCATCACCAACCTTATGTAAACAGAATGGCAGCACGGACTGGATCTACCGCAACCAAGTCTGCAAGCAGGCGTTCCATTATCGGCTGCAGCTGGGCTTTATTCGTTTGATGTCGTCCTGCTTGATGACGCAGTAGTTTTAAATGGCGGGCTTTGACTTCAAACAGTAACTCTGGCTCCCAAGAGGATAAGGAGAGGGCTGAAGCCCGTTGATCCAATTCGTCGAACAGATGAAGTGCCAGTTCATTTTTACCTGTCTGTTCAGCGACCCTGGCCATCAATAGCCGTAACAACCAGCGATTGCGTTCACTATGGGTGCCCGGCCGGTTCTGTAACCAGGCCAAGGCGGCATCCGTGCCTTGGCTATCTGCGATGTGCAGTGCCTCCGGTTCCAGTGCCAGAATATCGTTATCACTCGAGGTTGTCGCAACATCGACGCTTGAGGTACTTTGCCAGCTTTCACTACTGACGGTGACCTGTTGCTGTATCCAGTTGAGGGTCACTTCATCCGCAAAAGGCATTCCATTGTTAAAACTGAGGGTTTCTAATCCCGGCAGCCGCGCCAGCAGTCCCTGAAGGTCGTTGACGATGATCGCCGCCACTTTCTCCTGCCCTGATTTAAGCAGGGCTTGATGGGTATACCATTGTAAATCTAGCCACAGATGATTGGCGCCACGGCTGAACAGGGCATCGCTCTGCTCAAGTAACTCCTGCCAGCTTTGTTGTAGCCATAATCGCTTAAGTAGGGCACGCTGGTCAGGTTTAGGTGGGGCAACCCGCGTCTGTCCCTCAGCGGAGAGCGGTGGCAGTTGCTGAAGGGTATCATGACGGATACTTTTCATCAGATGATGGCTAGCAAGCCAGCCCTCTGGTTGGTCTCGCAGATATTTCGCCAGATTACGAGCCTGTGACAGCAACTCCTGCCCAGACGTCATTGTCATCAACACGGGCACGCTCTGCGGGTTAGGATCTTTCGGATGCTCGGCAATATTTTGTGGCACTACCGCATCTAGGCCACCAGACTGCATCAATCTAGACTCCAGCGCCTGATAAAGCCCTCCCAGCAGTGGATTGGCCGCATCATCGATCATAGTCTGTTCTATCTGCCACAGTGCGCCAGCGACCCTGAGTGTCTCTGTCTGAACCACTTCTGGATAAAGGGATAAGCTATCAAGCATGCGGGAACTGCACAGCCACTCTAGGGCACTACGGCGACTGCGGTCACGCCGTGGATGGAGGTTGCCGGAAAAGCGTTGCAGTAATCCTGCCAACAGCTCAAGCCCATCGGCCAGTCCGCTTTCCCCCTCCCGTTGCAACCGGGCCCAGATATAATAGGTGGCAACACGAATATCCTTCGCCGTATTGCTAAGCAGCTTTTCTACCAGTGAGCAGATAAGATCAGTATCAGCACCGGAAAGCTTGTTGACCTCTTCACGGATTTGCTGAAAATCATCGTCGTAACTGGGATCCTCACCGGCCGGTTTTTCTCGGCTGATAGGCTGTAACCACTTCTCCCATAAGCCGATACGTATGGCAGTGTGTTTCTCAAGCGTGTCGGCATCTGCCTGACAGGCATGGATTAAAGAAAAAATGGTTGCCACCCGTTAACTCCTTGTCGCCTCTCAACCCAATATGGCTACGATTTTTATCGGGCACAGGTTATTCTCAATCAGTAAACAGCCTGTTGTGCAATCAAGGCATGCTTATCGTGGCTCTCACAAACTTTATTATCAACGACTTTTTTCTTCACCAAAGAGATATATTAATTAGGTTATTTTAAATATTCACAAAAAATAACCTTTTACGCCTGTGCCAATTTTGTCACCGTTAGTGATGAGCTATCATTTTCGTTATTAAGGAAAGCTCCTTTTCCAAGTCGGATATGATAATGCTAATGCTGGCGAAGAACAGTTAAGTGGATCAAAAAAATAACCTACCAAGATATCTCGCGAGTCCGAGCAAGACTGTTAAAATGGTGGGTCTTTCTTGAAAGAGCAACCAGTAAATACGCAGTTACTCCGCATGTCCTTATTGCAGAGATCAGGGAAATAAACGGATTTTATTTTAATCAGTGATATGCAAAGTGGTTATGTTAACCCTTAATGATGGATTAATTACCCGTTGATAATATAATCGAGATTCAGGGTCTGACTCCCTACAGCGGGAAGGCCATAACAGAGACTGACGTTCCCGCAGGTTGATTAGCTAGGGCTACCCACAGGCGTTTCTCCTGGAGTGAAACTATTAATGATCCTAACATAATGGCGGCGCTGTTCATCGCTAAACTCTCCCTGAGCTGCAATGGTCAGGATAATAATTTTACGCTGTGTCGGGTTACGTTGTGGATCATTAGGCAAGTGGATCACTGACATTATCTGGCTAGTCCAAACACCGTTATCCAAATAGCGGTTAGCTGCCTGCAGTACCGGTAATTTCGACGGACCGATTTCATGATGGAGATTGTCGCCTTCAGGCGTATAGCCTGCTGTCAGCATGCGCATTCGCTCTTGTTGCAGTGCATAAAACTCATCAATGGTTTGACCCTCAGTAAGTTCAGTACGGTTAATGATAACTTCGTAGGGGGCTCCTGCCAAATCGGTAAATTTCAGGATGTTAATTGTAAAATCTGCATCCGGTGGGAGTGTCAGAAAACTTCCTTCAGGAAGAGGATAGTTAATAGGTTGATTAGTCATAGTCTTTATTCACCTTAAATGTCTGAGGAAAGAGGGAAATGATTTCAATACGCCGGTTACTCGCCTGACCAGCAGTAGAGTTGTCAGAGACCAGCGGCCGGGATTCCCCGGCACTATCGAGAATAAAATGCGACTCCGGCAGCCCGCTATTGCTAACTAACCAATCACGTACCCCCTGTGCCCGGCGCAGGGATAAACGACGATTACTATCACTGTTGCCGGTGTTATCGGCATATCCGACGATCAGTACCGGATAACGGGCAGATTGTTGCAGTGTCGGGATCAGCGCCGCCAGTGTTTGATAGCGTTCAGGCAGTAAGGTACTGCTGCCGGGCGCGAACCAAGGCGCAAAATCGTGACGGGTCAGGTAGCGACCAGGCGACGACGCTAACATGCGCGGACTGAAGGGCGGTGGTGGCGCGAGGGGCTTGAATACTGTAATCCCAGCGTAAATCCCACCTATTATCAGTAGCGGTAACAGTACTGCTAACCGGTGATGACGCCGATAGTCTGCGCTGGTTGGTGGGACAACTTGCGGATCAGGGACGTTTGCAGCAGGACTGCTAACGGGTAATTCGGGAAGTGGTGGGGGGGTTAGAGTGTTGGCGAGGGCGGGGCAAAGATGGTAATGCTCCGACAACCATGTTGACCAAGCACCGTGTCGAGTAAAGCCCTGTCCGTAATCGGCGAGCATCACCCCAGATAGCATCAGTGGCGTGTCGGTGAACAGCGACTGTAAAGCGGTATAGAGGGGGGATGAATGCAGCCATTCCAGCAGGATCGTGGCGGACAGTCGACGCTGTACGGCGTATAAGTCACCGCCGCATTCATCGGCCAGCAGATGCTGGGACAGGCCATGTAGTTGCTGTGCCAGACTGTGATTATCTGGTGTTTGTCCGGCACTCTTGACCCAAAAGGCCGCATCCGGATCATGACGCTGACGCTGCTGACTCAAGGGACTGTAGATCACTAACTGACAACGCAGGGGAGCAAGCCCGCTGACAGCCGCCAGTATCTGTGCCCAGCGTTGACATTCAGCGGCTAACAGATCGTTGTGTGAGTACATATCGCCGAGCAACGGGATCACGCAGTAGAGAGGCTCTGGGAGGTGCTGTTCAGTCAGTTCGCGGTAGCGTTGGATGAACTGGTGCGGGTCGGGAGCGGTCATCCATAGAACGCCTTGTTTGCTGCGGGTGGTTTCGTATTGGCTGAACCAGTTACCGGCGCAGGGACCTGCGATAAGACACACAGATCGGTTCTCGGTAGCAGTTGGCGGGTGGCGGTGATTGTGACCGTCAGCAAAGGGTAAGGTCGTCAACGAGAGGGTAACTCGCCGTTGCTGATAATCTGCTAACAATCGGCCGATGTCTGCATCCTGACGGATATCAGTCAGACTGAGCAGACTTATCAGGGTATAGCCAAATGCGAAGAGCGTCTGATCGCGACAGTCAGCCAGCATCTGCAACTGAACCGCCAGACCGCGGGGTATTTGTTCCGCGTCGATCGCCTGTAATTGCGTGGTGAGGGGGGCATCGGCAGCGAGGCTTCCCTGTGGTTGCCAAGCCTTGCGCAGATAACGATCCAAATACTGCCCCAGCAGATGACACAATACGCCGCTCTCTGTCCGTGGGTGCGACTCGGTGACAAGCAGGCTCTGCAGCTGATTAAGCTGAATGACCAGTTGCTGTCTGAGGGTTGAATAAGAAGGCACAATCGCACCGCAACTCAGTAGAATACCGGTACCGGCCATCTGGTTAAACAGCGTTTCACTTTTCACCAAGGATACTCCGTTAACGGGCCCCAGCCCTGGTTTTTGTGCCAGCCACAGACACGGATCGTAGCGGGGAAGCAAGGGGTTGGGGTGGAAAAAGAGATGACCACGCAGACGGAAACACCGTCGGTGCTGCGGGCCGAAACGCCTGCACACAGATGATCGCGGTAAAGGAGGTGATTGTCGGTATCGTACACCGTCAGGTGAAGATGGTCATAAGGAGAATCCATTCCCTGCCAGAGCGCCAGCGGTAGGGTTATCTGCCGGTCGTAGTGTGCAGCGAAGGAGTCAAGCCATTGCTGCTCTGAAGTCACTTTCTCGGGGAAGAATGCCTGTTTACGCTCATCCGCCACTGCGGGCTGTACCGCCTGTTGGCTGAAAAGGAGTCCACACTGGTACTCAAACTCACGGACAGTGCGCAGAGTTCCGCAACCGTAAGGTCCGAGCGCTTCAGGATTATCCTGATTAATTCCTAGCAGGGTGGTAATGCGTCTTTTGGAGCGCTGATCCCGTTGCCACCAGCTTTCAGAGATGGCACCGCGGTCACGGGCACTATTATCATGGTCTTGCCAAATCTTCGGTGAGTCGGCACGTTGATAGTAATGCCACAGCAGCGGCTGGTGCGGATGATAAACATCGTAGCCATGGGTAAAGGCTCTAACAGACATCGCAATTTCTTCACCCGCAAAGAAAATATGCGGATCATTAGGCACATCCCTCACAAAGCGTCCTAAGGTAAAGATAAAGCCTCCCGCGAGATAACTGCCCCGTTGTGGTTGTGTCGCGCGGAAGTTTTTACTGCCTGCCATCGGGATCCCTTCACGGGTAAATTCCCGGAAAATCATGCGGTTGACAAAATTTTGGCGTTGTTCATCCTCCCCAGGCTGATAGCCCGGGGGATAGGCGGAGAGTAATGGTCGTGGGCTTTGTGAAAGCAGTGAGCTTAGCAGGGTGATCATTTTCACATCCCACTGCGGAATGAACCGGCAATGAGAGTCGATTTGCAGAAAGTAGTCTTCATCACCAAAGCGGGTTTCTGCCAAGTGGCGTGCCCAGCAGGCACCCTTACTTTGGTAATAATGACGGCACAACAGCGTGATCCGAGCGCCCCGCAACTTAAATTCGGCAATATCCTGCTCAGCCGCTTGCGGATGCTCCTGTTTGTAGAAGCCGGCAACATGGAACGGGGTCAGATCGCCATCATCCTGCCAACACACCACAATATGCAGATTTTTGGGGTGGGCGGCAGTGGCGATCATATCTTTTAGGGTCGGGATCAGTTCAGGATCCCGATAACTAGCGATGCTGACAAATATCGCCGACCGGTTCATAGGCACACCCCCGTCCAAGCAGTCATTATTTAATATCAAAAATAATTTCTGCCCTGGCGGAGAACGGCCCAGCTGCCGGATCGGTACTGCTGGCTTTCGTCAGTTCTGCCGTCCAGCGGAATTCTGCATTACTCTGGCTGGCAGTACTGGTTAGGGTTTCTCCACGGGAGCCATCGAGCGGCAAAGATTGACGACTGCTGTCTTTAATCGCAATTTGCATACGGTCGGTATTCCCCCCACCGTCCGTGACTTTAATTGCACCGTTATCCGCCGTCGGGGTTTCGGTGGTGATGTAAGCGGTGGCGGAATAATTACCGTAATCAGATTTACATTTTATAAAGAAGTCCAGTGGACGCGAGACTCCGGCTGACAGCATTTTCGGCGTCACGGTCTCGAAATTAATCGTTTTGGCACTGTCAGCGGTACAGACTGGAGTGCTGATGATTTTTATTTCATTAAGCGCCAGTTTACTCAGATAGTTGCCGGGATCATCACTGACGATAAGGTAATAATAACCAATATCCCCGGCGGGCATCACCACATCGCCATTAGTGTTACTCAGATTGAGCGTGTCAGACACTTTATAGAACTCGACCCGGTAGCGGGCAGTGGCTGGAAACACGAAGTAAACATAGCCGCTCTGATCGGTCGCAGGCATATAAATGGTTGACGGAAACCCTCCCCACTCTTCGGTTCCGTTACTCCACATCGGTTTCATGACAATACCGGGGATTTGCGTTTTAAAGGTTTTATACTGAGAACTGTAGCTGTCTAGACCGATCACTCGTCGGCCAAGCTCTGTCCCGACCAGGCATTCGGTGTAACGGATATCATGACCCATGGCCGGAGTATCGTAGGTGGCGATTGGTGTTGTGTTACTGACCGGCGCATCGGCAGCAATTTCGATTAACTGTGAGGGAATGGTCTGTATCATACTCGAGCCCATTTCCCAGTCACACACCGCATAGGCCGTGCCGACATTGGACAGCAGCAGAGCAAATGGCGACAGCAGAAGTAACGTCCTTTTCATACCTTCGTCCTTATTTTTGATTCAGTAGTGAGATAATCTCCGGTGGATACATTTCCACCAGTTCCGGAAAGCTTTTACCAATACTTTTCTCGATATAAGCCAGCATAGGGATTGCTGGACTGCCCGGTTCTGCGTCATTAAACCACTGGCGCAAGGCCGCCAATTGTGACAGGGCAGCCTGGCGGTCACTGAACGGTTGCTGGGATAACGGCTTGCTCGGCGTAACGGGGGGGGCGGCCGAGTCAGTGAGGGGCGTTGACAAGGGTTCATCATTGACCGGTGAAGCCGGTAATCTAATCGGGGGAGTAGAGAGTGACGCTTCGGTATTGGGTGGGACACTCAGTGATAACAGATGACTGAATTCGGAGAGATCAGGGGCATACTCTGAAAGATGCTGCTGTACCTGCTCGATCAGTTGTTCGGCCTGGAGGTGAGCTTCTGTGAGACCCAGCCATTGTGGATCAGCCGTCTCTGGCCATTGCTGGTATAAGCGGGTTACTAACTCGGCGGACAATGCTGTCTCTGGACGGGGGATCATGGCCGCTTTTTCGAGTTCACCCAGCGTCACCTGGATACCGGCAATTTTTGGCAGTGGTAACAGTCGGAGATCCGCCAGCAATCCATAGCGGTCATTCATTTCGGCAAAAGCATTAGCCCGGAGCTGTGGCGTATACTCGCCTTCATCTGTCAACTGCGGATATAACGTCTCCGGCCACTGCTGCAGCATATGCTGTAGAAGCTGGAGACCGGTTAACACAGCTTGGATACCTTCTGCGCGCACTCGGCAGCGCATCAGAATAATCACCAAGCGGATATCACGGCTTTTCTGCAGTAATTTACGGGTGCTGGCCTCCACTTCGCTCCAGTTCACTGACTCTGCGGGCTCATAAAAATCGCCATATTGAGCATCGTTTTTTGGCTGCAGGCTGGCCGTCAGGAGTAAGAACTGAGGATCCTCATCAAGATTGATGCCGCAGGGCTGTGCGGGCGACAGGTCGGTGAGCAATCCGGCCTCTTGGCCGCTGAAAGGGGTAAGTTCTCTGTTCATAGCCGCTGTGATTCTCCCTCCATGGTTAATAAACGACGATATTTTCTGGTTCAAAACACATTCCGGCCAACGGATCATCAGAAGGTTGCCTCTCAAGCCATGCGGCATAGCCCATTTGATGCGTTCCGCTGAGATCGGCTAACGGGACCTGATCGGCGGCCAGCAGTAGGCGTATCTCCCAACTGTATTCGACCCCGATAAAGCAGCGGACCCACTCTCTCAAAACCGGGAGGTCTGGCCCCCAAGGCGTTAATGACAAATATTGCGATAATGTCAGTGGCCCCAGCACTAGCTGAAATTTGTGCTGAATATCGGGCACCGTGTCGCCGAGGATAGCGCCGTCTCCCAGTCGGCAGGCCGAACGCGGATGACCCAAACGGGTCTGATCGGCAGCAGTCAGGGAGATCCATTGCAGGGTAAATTCCTGCAGATGGATGGGTAAGTTGAAGTAGTGGCGTAGAGAATCAAGCAGCCCGGAGGGGTCCCTCGCTTCTCGAATTAAATGGGGAGATGATGCTAATCGGGCGTGCACCGGTAGGGGATGCGGCGCCATCTCCTTGGGATCATACCCTGACAAACTCCCTATATAAAAGGAGAACAGTTCCTCCTGCGGATTATCCAAGGTTGCGGTGTCCTGACAGAGAAACCAAGCGCGGTAAAATTGCGATAAGGAGCGATGATGAAAAATATCGGTGAAATCACTGAGGCCTTCTTCCTGGCGGGAGGTATGGACATAAGCCAGCTCTGACAAATGGAGAGGCAGCACGCTGTTAGGCCCCCACACCCCCAAGCTGTACAGGACGATTTTTAACTGCTGTCCTTCATCAGACAGGGCCGCAATTTCACGCGGTGGGAAAATCATACTGGCGACCTGACCAAGACGATAAGGTTCCTGAGAAGGCAGCAATGCCGTTCCCTGAGCAGGGAGTCCGGGGTAACGCGCCGCAATAGCGCGCATCAGGCTGATAAAGCCACTATCCCAGGGTTTATCTGCCTGATACCAAACACTCAGGTCGGCAGGAAAAACGGTGGAAGGCCGGATCATAATATCCCCCGGCGGCCAGGTCGGGCTTGCCATTCACCGATTTTGCCTCGCTGAACAGAACATAGCTCCGTTTCGGTAAAAATATTAATGGCTGCATGCCGGGAAAGATAATTCTCCATAATCAGCCCAAATAGGTAAGGACTGACCCCAGAAAATCCTTCTTCATCGACCGTCAGGCAACAGCGGACGCCACGGCCATACACCAGCAGACCGTTCCCCTTTAAACGGCGGACGACCGGCTCGGTACGGCAACCGACAATACTGTCTATTTGGGCGATGGCTCGCGGATCGGAGCGGCTAGTGAACAGACGTAATATATTCCTCAGTCCTTCAGCGCCACTGGCATCGGGCATCTCCTCCAAGGGCAGATAATTGAGGCTGAGTTGTGAAATCAGTCGCCAAGCAGACTCACCCCTCGCAAAAGGCTCACGTGGCGAAGAAGGACTGCCGACAAATTCAGCCCCATTGGCCGGAATGGACTCCGGCAGTGACAGACTAAAACTGGCATGTTCGGCCAGCAGGCGGGGCAGGTTACGGTTAGTGACTAACGCCTCCACCCGCAGGTAACGGATGCGATCACTGTAAGGGGCCTCGTTTTGGTCCACCAACGAAATAAAAACATCGGTGCCTTTATAGAGGCTACGGGTGATGTATTTCCGATCCGAACTCTGATGCTGTCGGGGCTCGCGTTGCAGAGAAAAATAGCGTCCGTAATTACCGTTATCTGCATGGCGGGTATGGTAAAGGGGATTAAAAATGACCTCCTCACTGTTTTCCGCCAGTAATCCCACTACTTTACTGACTGAAAAAATTTCATAGTCCAGAGGGTGACAGCGATCAGGTACAATATGGAAATTATTTAATGACCTTTTTATATCAATGCGATCCAAGCGCTTAGGAAATAGATTAATCACTGGTGTGCAAAACAGCAAAAAGCGAGAAGCATCGACATGAGCAATCAGGTCTGCCGGCAATTTACGTAATAGAATGATAATTTCAGCGTGATTACTGTGATTATGAATAAATCCAAGTTCAAGGCCTTGCAGGGTGAAAAAGTAGAAACGTTGCCTAAAGCAAAGGTATTCTTGGAGTAGAGTGTGTCCATGGAACATATTCCAGTTAACCGGTAACAAACTCTGCGCAGGTTCCAATCCTTCAAAGACCAGTGCCTCACGGGTTAAAGTATGTGGCGGAGTGTCGCTGTCAGCAGAGGGCATCACCACCGCAAGATGATGGCAATGCAGTAATTCAAACAGGTGAGAGACAATTTGTTCATTACCCTGAATATACACGGGCAGACGGTCCAATCCTTTAAGCTCGGAAAAAGTCAGTTCACCACGAAGCGTTAAGCCTATGCGTATCGCCCCTTTAAACTGACTGCTGTCACATTCTTCGTCTGAAAATGCCGGCAGATCCGGGGGCACCGATGTTAGCGTTGCGCTGGTAATATCGATGGGCCAGAGTGTCACGGCTTGATTATTGCGAAACTCGCAGCGTGTCTGGCTGTCAGGCAGTAACTGGCTATGAAAAATGCTGCCTTTTTCAACGGTATAGCCACGACTCAAATCACCAGCATTCGGGTCAGGGTGAATTCTGACCACGCCCATCGACGGTGTTGGGGCGTTATAGTTTGGGGCGACAACATCCAATAAACGCTGGGTAAAGCGCGGAAACTCTGCATCCAGTTTTAAGCGTGTCCTAGCAGATAAAAAGCAGAAAGCTTCAATCATTCGCTCAACATAAGGGTCAGCGACTTCAATGCCCTGCATACCCAGACGCCCAGCAATGTTGGGGTGTTTTAGGGAAAATTCGCGGGCCATTTCACGAATGAAGGTCAGTTCTCGGTTGTAATATTCTAGGAAATTATTATCCACTGTTCCTCAGCTCTTTATTTGTTTCCCTGGCTAGAGCATGTCAGGGAAAAATACACGGTGTATGTATTATTCTTATATTCATGGGCCCATGGGGCTATTTTTCAGTTCTACTCTCTCACGTGCCGGCGTGACCTACGGTCATCGTAGGGACGTTGATAAATACCGCGTACTGCTGGCCCTGCGCAATGGATAGTAGCAAACAGCTTGGGAAGACTTTTTATAAATATCATTATCCTCTTATTTTATCGATGGATTAAATCAGGCTGGTACGTATTCTTGTTATTTTAGGAATTAAGGTCAGGCTGTTTTCTTATTTTAGGAGGAACTTCTCTCTCGTTATTGTTTATCTGATGTTTTTTTGGCTACTATTCCGTTGCCGCTAACAAGGATGTTTGTCAGCTTATCTATTTAAATGACCGGAAACCACTATTCTGAGGTGCTGAGGGACCATGATTATTATAAGAAGAACCTTATTTGAAAAACTGAATCATGTGCTTTCTGACAGTATAGAGAGTGGCACTGAACTTTGTCGTTTGAAGGGAAACCCTTATGTTGAACTGGTTCACTGGTTGAATCAGTTATTACAACAAGAACAGACCGACCTGCATTTTATTCTTCGCCATTATGAGATTGATCGTGCCAAGTTGGATCACGACTTAATGCAACAGATGAGTCGGCTACCACGAGGAGCGGACTCTGTCGCTGATTTTTCGTATCTGATTGAGTTAGCCATCGAGAGAGCATGGATAGTTGCCAGTCTCGGTGAGCAGCCTCTGGAAAAAGTGCGCAGTGGTCATCTGCTGGTGGCTTTGTTGTCTCATCCCGAATTACGGCGCGCATTAGGTAGTATCTCCACGGTTATGAATCAGTTATCGGCGGAAGAGGTCAGTCATTTACTCCCTGCATTGACGCGGGATTCTGTCGAGCAGTCAGCCATTACGTCGTTACGTTCAGATAATGTGGCGTCTTTATCTGCGAAAAGTGGCGCTGCTGATAGCGCACTGGCCTGCTATACCACCGATCTCACCGCGTTAGCGAAAGAAGGCCGAATTGACCCAGTATTGGGACGTGACGGTGAAATCACCACTATTATCGATATTTTATTGCGCCGCCGCCAGAATAACCCATTACTGACCGGTGATGCTGGCGTAGGGAAAACCGCAGTGGCTGAAGGGCTAGCGTTGGCTATCGTCAACGGCGAAGTGCCGCCAGCCTTGGCAGAGGTACGTTTACTGGCGCTGGATATTGTCGCTCTGACCGCTGGGGCCAGTGTAAAAGGGGAGTTTGAAGCACGGCTGAAGTCAGTACTTGAAGCCGCTGCTCAGGCCAGTCCGCCCGTGATCTTCTTTATTGATGAATTTCATACGTTGGTTGGTGCAGGGGGCGCTGCCGGTATCGGTGATGCCGCAAATCTGATGAAGCCCATGCTGGCTCGAGGACAGATTCGTACCCTCGGTGCCACCACGTGGAGCGAATTTAAACGACATATCGAGAAAGATCCTGCACTGACCCGTCGTTTTCAAGTGGTTCAGATTGAAGAACCTTCAGAATCACTTTCTGTGTTGATGTTGAGAGGGCTCCTGCCGGTACTTGAAAAACATCATCAGGTCCTAATTCTTGACGAGGCATTACAGGCGGCGGTTCGGTTATCCCATCGTTATATTCCCGCCAGGCAGTTACCGGATAAGGCTATTAGCTTGCTGGATACGGCCTGTGCACGAGTGGCTATTGCACAGTTTACGCCCCCAGCAGATCTGCAAAAGCTACGGTTTTTGGCCAAATCCGCGTGTGATGAACTGGCGCTGTTTGAAAAAACCTCACGTTTCGGTCACGGAGAGGCGCATCGTAAAACGGAAATTGAAGCCAAGATTGCATCGTATACCCGAGACTCAGAGGCACTTGAGCAGCGCTGGCAAGAAGAGTGTCGCCGTCTTGAGGAGATCTACCGCTTACGCGAACAGCTGTTAACGCTGCCGGAAAATGATGCGCAGTTGCCATTACTCCGACAACAATTAACCGTGTTGCAGGGGACGTTAACGCCAGATAATGGTCAGCCTCCACTGGTTCGTGCAGAGGTTGGTGCCGAGACCATTGCCGCCATCATTGCCCAGTGGACAGGCATCCCGGTCGGTCGGGTTATGAAAGATGAATTACAAGCGGTGGCTGAACTGCCTGAGCAGCTCTCCACTCGAGTCGTGGGTCAGTCGAGGGCGTTAGCCCGGATCAGCGAGTGCGTCAGTACGGCCCGAGCAGGTCTAGCAGATCCAGGAAAACCGATCGGTGTCTTTTTACTGACGGGTCCTTCCGGCACGGGCAAAACAGAAACTGCGCTGGCTTTGGCCGAGCAGTTGTATGGCGGTGAGCATAACCTGATCACGATTAATATGAGTGAATATCAGGAAGCCCATACTATTTCCACCTTGAAAGGGTCACCCCCGGGCTATGTCGGTTATGGTGAAGGGGGCGTTCTTACTGAAGCGGTACGTCGTAAGCCTTATAGTGTGGTGCTATTGGACGAAATTGAAAAAGCCCATACTGATGTGCACGAACTTTTTTATCAGATCTTTGATAAAGGTACGATGGAGGATGGCGAAGGTCGGCGTATTGATTTCCGTAATACACTGATTCTGCTGACCAGTAACATTGGGTCTGCATTATTGTCTGAGATTGATAGCTCACAGTCTGAATTACCGTCAGAAGAGCATTTGTTTGAAAGTCTTCATCCCTTACTGTTAAAAACGTTTCCCGCCGCGTTCCTGGGAAGGGTAACTATCATTCCTTATATGCCATTAAACAGGGTAGTGCTGGAAGAAATTGCCGGTATTCATTTAGATAAAATAGTAGTGCGGATGCAGGAACAGCATGGAATAGCACTGAAATATGAAGAAAGTGTTGTGAGCTTTATTGTCGATAGTTGTCAGGCTGCTGCTTCAGGTGCACGTGAAATTATTCATGTGATAGAAAGAAAAATCCTTCCTGAGTTAGCGGGTTATTTGTTATCGGGGGTTGAGCATTCGCAAGGTGAAATGCTCACGCTTATTTTACGTCACTCACTTTCTGCCGGTATAAATATACTGACTCAATATGATGACTATAAGGAGGGGGAAAGCAAAGAAACCTTGTGTGTGGAGTTGTAGAGATGAAGAAGGACATTCTTCTGGATTATTATTCATTCGTTAAATAGGGATTTTTATATGAAAAAAACAAAGTTATCTGCCTGCGTACTGGCGCTGTGTGCCTCGACTTTCACTTTCTCTGCTCTGGCAGCGGACGATCTCCAGGCCGGTCAAGGTAAGGTCTCTTTTGAGGGTGAGTTAGTGGGCGAAACCTGCACCATTGAAAATGACAACTTGATTGTCACATTGCCTACGGTATCCACCCAGTCTATGACGACGGCCGGTGCGCAAACAGGGATCAAAAACTTTGATATTAAAGTTAAAGATTGCCCAGAGTCATTTACCAAAGTCGCTGCTCATTTTGAGCCGATTGGTTCTTCAGGGATTAACTACGCGACCTGGAACCTGCTGAATGACTATGAAGCCACTGAAGGCGGTACAGAAGCTGCGACTAACGTGGAAGTCCGTCTGTTTAACTCTGACTTCTCGGCTCTGCGTCCGGGGGATACCGGTGCAGAAGTGGATATCGTTGACGGTAATGCCACCATGACGTATGCCGGTGGATATTACGCAACCGGCGCGACCACCGCAGGTAAAGTTACCGCACACGTTGTTTACACACTTTCTTATCCGTAACCGATAAGCAAGCTGTGGTCCTCCCGGGAGGAGCAGTAGCTCCTCCCATTCTCTCACCTGTCATGAATGGTTTAACTTATGAGATGTTACAAGGCCGTACTCTCTTATATAGCGGTATTACTGACCGGAATGATATTCCTCTCCTCTGTCGCCAGCGCCGGTGTCACGATTGCCGGAACACGGATTATTTTTCCTGCGGCAGAACGTGAAAAAAGTGTCCGGACCAATAATAAAGGTGATTCACCCGTTCTGGTTCAGGTCTGGGTAGATGATGGCAGTAAAACCGACGATCTGAATCAAATGAAAGTCCCGTTTACGGTCACACCGCCGGTATATCGCATTAATCCCGGTAAAGGGCAGAGTGTACGTCTTATCTATAATGGGATGAACTTACCTGATGATCGTGAATCCGTTTATTGGTTTAACTTACTGGAAATTCCGACCGTCAGTGACGCGGATAAAAATAAAGACCGGTTAGAATTAGCGTTTCGTACCCGAGTCAAAATCTTTTACCGACCGTCGGGATTAAAAGAAAGCAGTGTTGATCACAGTAGTGAGCTGAAGTGGAGTATTGATCGTCAAACGCAACCCGCGACAGTTAAAATTACCAATCCGACGCCTTATTATTTTTCTTTTGAATCAGTGAATGCCGTCTCAGGCAGTAAACGTGTTGCCATAGAACCGGCTATTTTGGCCCCTTTCTCTGACGTTGTCTTTACTCCAGTAGATAAACAGCCTTTACCCGCATCGCTGACGGCCATTGAATTTAATCTACTGAATGATTACGGCAGTATTGTGTCCGAAAAGGTCAAGTACCAGCAGGGAAAAGGCTGGGTAGCCGACCTTTCAGCTCGCAGGAAATAATTGTTGTGCTGTTAAGGGAAATTTCCTGAAGAATTTCAAATAACTGAATGGAGTCAGATAGTTGAAAATTACAACGACAATTACAGGGAGAGGCGACAATCGTCGTTATTCCGGAAAACTCAGAAGTCTGCTACTGAGCGGATCATTAGTGATGATCCCAGTATCTGCTGCTCTTGCGCTGGAGGCGCAGGGGACTGTCTCTGAACCAGAAGATCCCGCACCGGTCGCCTTTAACAGCGCGTTCGTTCATGGTAGCACCATCGATGTCTCACGTTTTTCGACCGGAAACCCGGTCGCCCCCGGATTGACGACCGTTACGGCCCGAGTAAATGGTGCTCTGCGTGGTAAATATCAGGTACTGTTTATTCCGATAGCCGGTAGTGATATTGCACAACCCTGTTTTCGTTCTGACGAATTATTGCGGCTGGGGATTAAGGTGCCCGACGGGAAAAGTAGACCCGCGGGCAGCGCCGCAGATGATCAGCAATGCCAGTTGCTGAAAAATTGGATAGACGGCGCGAGTACCCGTTACGATTCTGCCGACTTTGAGCTGGAGTTGTCGGTACCCCAACTCTATCTGGTGAGCTATCCGGAAGGGTATACCGACCCGGCCAGCTGGGATGCTGGGATGCCTGCACTGTTTCTTGATTATAATACTAACTTCTATACCCAGCAGTTCTCCAAAGGTTATTCCGGCGGATTGGGACATACCGCCAGTGGCAGCCTAGGATTACTGAGTGGCATTAATGCTTATGGTTGGCGACTACGCAATCGCAGCACGACCTATCTTTCGAGCCGATCTGAGTCAGGCACCCGCAACCTCAGTACGTGGTTACAAAGAGATATTCCATCACTGAAAAGCCAACTGACACTGGGGGAGACCAATACTAGCGGCGATCTGTTTGACAGCTTAAGCTTTCGAGGGATACAACTGGCTTCTGATGATCGAATGCTACCTGAGAGTTTGCGTCAGTATACCCCTGTTCTCCAAGGGATTGCGGAGACCAATGCCAGGGTCCAGGTCACTCAGCGTGGCCAACTGATTTATGAAACCACCGTCCCTCCTGGCCCGTTTGAACTCAATAACGTCAGTGCGATGGGATATGGCGGGGATCTACAGATGACGATTATTGAAGCGGATGGTCAGCGTTATACTCGAATTATCCCGTTCTCAGCTCCGCCAATGCTGCTCCATCCTGGGGTGAGTCGTTATTCGATTGCCGTCGGGGAACTGGATGAGTCTGGGTTACAGAAAAAACCGATGATGGCGACCGGCTTTTATCAGTATGGGATGAATAACTACTACACCCTGTATACCGGCGGCCAGTTTAGTAACGATTATTATTCTGCCGCGTTAGGCCAGTCGTTTAATACCCCGCTCGGGGGGATTTCAATGGATATTACCCGAGCTTGGACACAGCTCAGTAATAACAAGAGCTCGTCTGGAAACAGTTTTAACCTAGGGTACAGTAAATTTATCGAACCCACTTCCACCAATATTTCCATGACGGCTTACCGGTATTCATCGAAAGGATTTTATTCCCTTAGAGATGCCACTGCGGAACGGTACGGTATCAGTCAGGATTATTATATGATTGATTATCGTACCAAACAGCGGTTGGCGGTGAATGTCGCTCAGACGCTCCCCTTGGACAGCCGTCTGGTATTGGCAGGGAACTTCTATCAGTACTGGAACAACCGCAGTGCCACCTCCCAGTATTCTCTCTATTTTAGTAAAAACGAACGGTTATTCTCATGGGCCGCTGGGATTAGCCGGGTATTCAGCACTAACGGAAAAACATCAAATAATTACACCTTGTCGATGACAATTCCGTTAAGTCGACGTCTGAATATTAGTGATAAGCCGCTGTTTAACTCGTTGAGTACCATGATGACTCGCAGTAGCGACGGGGCAACGTCGTTGGTCACTAATGCAACAGGGACACGGGGTGATCGGGGCACGCTGAGTTACGGCATGGGAACCAGTACCAGTCGGGCTCGGGAAGGCGGTACTGACTACGCGGTCAACGGTAATCTGAATTACAACACGCCGTTTGGTCAGTTTGGGTCGACCTTGTCGGTGGGTAACCGTAGCCGTCAGTTCTCCGCAAGTAATTCAGGCAGCTTGGTTTTACACAGCGGTGGTCTGACATTAGGGCCTTCACTGGGTGACGCACCTTTTGCCGTGGTAAATGCACCGGGTGCCGCCGGGGCTAAAATCCGTAATGGCTATGGCACCACTATCGACAGAAATGGTTATGCGATTGTGCCTTCTTTAACTCCCTATCGAGAAAACTCGGTGTCTGTTGATACCAAGGGATTACCCGATACCGTGGAGTTGCTGGAGAACGAACAGGCCGTTATTCCACGAATGGGGGCCGCGGTGGGCGTGAAGATCAAAACCCGCGCGGGGAAACCGGTGTTATTTATTATTCGCGACAGCCAAGGCTCTTATATTCCGATTGGCAGTGAAATCACGTTAGCGAATGGTGAGCCTCAAGCGGTTGTCGGCCAAGCGGGCATGGCCTTCCTTCGCGGCTGGAATATCGGAGAGGAGCCGCTGTATATCCGAGGTGGTGAGGGCAAATCTTAATGTAGTATTCCGACCAACAGTGCGTTGGCGACCCGTATCAGTCAGTCGCCGGATAACACTATTATTCGTGAGGAGGTGGTATGCAAATAGCCCGTAGGAAGTCTGGCATAAAGTATGTCTCCCTCAGTCTGCTGGCGATATGGCTTTTACCGACAGTATGTGGTGCTGGAGACTACCCAATTACCGTTGATTTTACAGGGGAATATGTTAACGAAACCTGTGAGGTGAGTGTTAACGGCGGCAGTAACAGTGAAACAGTCAGTCTGCCCTTAATCTCGACTACGGCACTCAGTAACAGTGGCGGAGAAGGGGGGAAGACAGGCTTCAATGTCACCCTGAATGAATGTGCCGGTAATCAGGCGGTGCTGCTAAGGTTTAACAGTAACTATTCATCGGCTGATACCCTCAGCGGCAATCTGCTGAATCAGACCGGTGGCGGCTATAGTAAAAATCTTCAACTCAGGTTACGCAAAGAGGATAACAGCCAGATGATCATTGATGATCTTAATACCGCTGACCGCTTTGAAATCCGGGAGGGAGAGACTCCGGTGACACATCAGTACTATGTCACTTATTACTCTGGGAGTGGTGGACCTGTGACTGCAGGGAAAGTCTATGCAGTGGCGGGTATCACTCTCGAATACGAGTAGGCCGGGCAGTCAGTCTAGGCACTGCTTGGCCGCTCAGGCTGACTGTTTAATTTTATTCATCAGACTATGAGTATGATTATGTCAAAGGATAACTCACAGAAATTTATTGCCAGAAACCGGGCTCCCCGGGTGCAGATTGAATATGACGTTGAAATCTACGGAAGTGAGAAAAAAATCGAGCTACCGTTTGTTATGGGGGTCATGGCCGACCTGTCCGGTAAAACCACTGAACCATTGCCGCCGGTGAATGAGCGTAAGTTTCTCAATATTGATATTGATAACTTTGATGAGCGGATGCAGGCAATGCAGCCACGTGTCGCTTTCGCCGTCCCGAACACGTTAACCGATGATGGACAACTGATGGTGGATATGACCTTTGAGAGTATGGATGACTTCTCACCCGATGCTATTGCTCGCAAGGTTGATTCCCTGGCAACGTTGCTTGAAGCACGGACCCAACTGGCTAACCTGCAGACCTATATGGATGGAAAAGCGGGTGCCGAAGGGCTAGTGATGAAAGTCCTTCAGGATAAAGCGTTATTGAATACGCTGGCCCGAGCCCCCCGTGCTCAGCCAGTCTCCGCTGATCCAGCGGCAGGTGAGGAATAATTTCATCAGGGACCAGAGGCCATTGTTATGGATAAACACAAGCAAAAGTATCAGCCGGCGGCGAGTGTAACGACGACTGAGGTTAAACAGAGTGATTTTAATGCTCTGTTGTCGAAAGAATTTCGTCCGCGCACTGAGCAAACCCGCTTTGCGGTGGAGAATGCGGTAAAAACCCTCGCTGAGCAGGCATTAAACAGTACCGTCACCATGGCGGATGATGCGTATAAAAATATTTCGGCGTTCATTGCTGAAATCGATCGTAAACTGACAGAGCAAATTAACGTCATTTTGCATCATCCAGAATTTCAGGCGTTGGAGAGTGCTTGGCGCGGACTGCATTATCTGGTGTCAAATACCGAAACCGATGAGAAATTGAAACTGCGGTTTATGGATATTTCTAAACGCGAACTGAGACGTAACATAAAGCGCTACAAGGGAATTGCCTGGGACCAGAGTCCATTATTCAAGCAGATTTATGAAGAAGAATACGGGCAACTGGGAGGAGAACCTTACGGTTGTCTCGTTGCGGATTATTTCTTTGATCACTCCGCACCGGATGTTGACCTACTGTCTTCCATCGGTCGCATTGCAGCTTCTGCGCATGTTCCTTTTATCACGGGTGCTGCCCCTTCCGTTTTACAGATGGAAAGCTGGCAAGAATTAGCGAACCCTCGAGATCTGACCAAAATTTTCACCCAGAACTTGGAGTATGCCGCTTGGAACTCTCTCCGTCAGTCGGAAGATTCACGCTATATTGGTCTGGCGATGCCGCGTTTTCTGGCTAGGTTGCCTTATGGCGTCAGAACTAATCCAGTGGACGCCTTTAATTTTGAAGAGAGCACCGACGGTGCCGATCACAGCCGTTATGTCTGGGCTAATGCCGCGTACTCAATGGCCGTGAATATTAATCGGTCTTTTAAACACTATGGTTGGTGTACCATGATCCGTGGCGTCGAGAGTGGTGGCGTTGTTGAGAATCTTCCCTGCCATACTTTTCCGACAGATGATGGTGGCATTGACATGAAATGTCCAACAGAAATAGCCATTACCGATCGCCGTGAAGCGGAGTTGGCAAAAAATGGTTTTATTCCCTTAATCCATCGTAAAAATACCGATTATGCTGCTTTTATCGGGGCACAGTCATTGCAAAAACCGGCTGAATATTACGATGCCGACGCCACCGCAAATGCAAACCTTTCTGCCCGATTACCTTATTTGTTTGCTTGTTCACGGTTTGCACATTATTTAAAGTGTATTGTCAGAGATAAGATCGGTACCTTCAAAGAACGTGAAGATATGCAGAAGTGGTTAAATAACTGGATCATGAATTATGTTGATGGGGATCCAGTAAATTCATCTCCAGAAATAAAGGCCCGTCGCCCACTAGCGGCAGCAGAAGTGATTGTCGAAGATGTAGAAGGCAATCCGGGCTATTACCAGGCTAAATTCTTTTTAAGACCACACTTTCAGTTGGAAGGGCTGACAGTATCATTAAGAATGGTAGCGAAATTACCTTCTCTGAAAGATGTAGCCTGATAAAAGAGTGGACCCGTTAAGGAATAACGGGGAAATCAGTACTGTTACTAAGCACGGACAGCGGAGCGTTTTAATTCCTGTGGTACTGCCATGCCAAGTAGCATGTAACATGTTCAACTTACAGCGACTAATAAGGACTATTATGGCCCAGGATATGTTTATTAAAATTGAGGGTATCGAAGGAGAATCACTTGATGCTACTCATAAAAATGAAATTGAAGTTTTAAGCTGGAACTGGGAAAACTCCCAGCATTCAAATATGCACTCCGGATCAGGTGGCGGTTCGGGTAAAGCCACCGTCGGTGATTTCAAATTTGAGCATTATCTCGATAAAGCCAGTACTAATTTATTAAGTTATTGTTTATCTGGGAAGCATATTAAAGAGATCAAGTTTGTAGTCCGTAAAGCCGGGGGAGACCCTCTTGAATATTTGATGATTAACTTTAGCGATATCATCATCACTCGAGTAGAAGGTTCGGGTAATGCTGAGGATGAAGTGCGTCCACGTGAACTAGTCTCTTTCTCCTTCTCGCGCTTTACTCAGGATTATGTTATGCAAAATGCTGAGGGGAATAAGTCGGGAATTATTTCTGCCAGTTACGATATCAAAGCTAACCAACGCGGTTGATAACCGCCAGGCCGGGGCCCGTTCAGGGCACCGGTCATCGGTTGTTGAATGAATACTATAACGGCTGAGGTTCAGCATAATGATAAAAGGCGAGATCCTCCGCCGAAGAGGGAAGGGTAAGATATCGACGCTAAGGGTTATTCATCTATTGTCACTATTGAGCATAGTGATGGGTGTTTTTTTTCTTTCCTCTTGTCGTCCATATTCAGGGGATTACCCACAGCGGGTGGTTTATTTAGATATTCGGGCCAGTCAGGATTTGAATCCGAATATGTTCTCTGAGCCGGCACCTCTCGCAATAACGGTTTACAGTATCAATACACTGGGTTTTTCTGATGACATGAGTATTGATGAATTAGCCGATGGGGAACAAGGGGCGGAGAATACTAAAATTAACCGTCTCTATCAGGCCATTATTCAGCCGGGTGAAGTCTTTAGCGTTAAATTGGTGGTCCCTACCGACAGTGCTGCGATTGGCGTAAGCGGTGAATACCGGGATATAGAAAATGCCCGCTGGAAATCAGAAATTAAGTTAAGCGATATCCATCAGGGATCGTGGGTAAAACGGACGTTTATCTCAACAGACTTGCAGCTATATGCCCAGTTTAATCGCCTAGACGTGACCTTGGCAGAAAGGGAATAAGTCATGAAAAATAATAAAGTGGTGTGGAGTGAGGGATTATTTTTACGTCCTCAGATATTCCAGCAACAGGAGCGCTATTTTGAATATTTCATTCATCAGCGAGCACTCTCCTCAGGCCTGTTTTTTTGGGGATTTTCCCGTTACGAAATCGACCGTGAAGCCTTGGCTTACGGCAAACTGGTGCTCAGAAGTGCTACGGGAATTTTTCCAGATGGTACGCCCTTCGATATCCCCGGACACGCCGGGTTGCCTGCGCCACTCACCTTACTGCCAGAACATACCGGCAAAATCATCTACCTGGCTGTCCCGTTACGGCTGGATAACAGTGATGAAACTATTTTTGATGCTAATGAAAGCAGCTCACTTGCCCGATTCTGCGCGACGGAAATGGAGTTAAATGACAGTAATGCTATTCGACAGGGCGGTAAACCGGTACAGCTAGCCAGAATGCGGCTTAAACTGGTCTCTGAATCGGAAATGACCGAGTCCTGGATTGGTTTACCCTGTGCCAGGATCAAAGCCCTACAGCCGGATGGCAGCGTATTACTGCATAGTGAGGATTATATTCCGCCGGTGGCGGGCTACGGTGCTAGCGCTTTATTGACTGAATGGCTTAACCATCTCAGTGGCTTAGTCAAAATGCGAGCGGAACTGCTTTCTGGTCGACTGACAGCCAGTGATGGTAAGGCCGAAGGCAGTGCAGAGGTCATCGATTATCTGCTATTACAGATTTTCAATAAGTATCAAGCGTCTCTTGACCATTTGCGGCAGATCCCCGAATCCCCGCCGGTGCATTTTTATCAGATCCTGGCGTTGTTGGCAGCGGAGCTTTCCACCTTTGTCCGCACTAAAATCCGCCGTCCGCTGCCGCCCCCCGGCTATGACCATACTCAGCTTTATCCTTCCATTCGACCTCTCGTCGAACAGGTTCATGAATTACTCAACCAAATATTGATCCGTGCCGGAGAAATGATCCCGCTGCATGCACGGGGGAATGGGGTCTGGGCCGCATCGTTATTGCCTGCTGAACTTAACGCATTCTCTGGCGTGGTACTGGCGGTTCAGGCTCGACTGGCACCCGATATTTTACAGCATCAGTTTACTACCCAAGTCAAAATCAGCGCCCCTCAGCAGTTACATGAATTGGTGCGCTCACATTTGCCTGGGCTTCTGTTGCAGGCCTTGCCAGTACCGCCACGGCAGATCCCGTACCGGGCAGGGTATATCTACTTTGAACTGCAAAGAACAGGACCATTCTGGCGGAATATCGCAGATTCTGGTGCGCTGGCTTTGCATATCGCCGGTGATTTTCCCGGCTTGAATATGGAACTCTGGGGGGTTAGAGCCTCATGAAGGAAGCTACCACTGCGCCGGTTACGCCGGCATCACCATTGCCCGAGGCGTCTGAGGGCAATGAAACCTCCGGTCAAGCCTGGGGCGATTTTTTGCTGAACCAAAATGATGTCTGGGAGAGTTCACCCTCCCTTTCTCCAAGAGAGACAAACTATTCGCAAGAGCCGTTATTTGAAGAGAAAAGTAGTTCTCCTTTTGCCATTAAAATTGAAAGCGTACGACAACGTATCGCTGGAGTGCAGGCCTCCGATAATCCGCTACTCGAAGCGGCACGCCCTTTACTGCGTGCCTTAAGTGAGATGCCGTTGCGGATAGTCGATATGCGGCAGGTCGAACTGCTTAAAGATATCCTTAAACGTGAGATAAATCACTTCAGCATGCTCTGTGATGAAGTCAATATTCCGTGGAAAAAGATGGCCATAGTGCGTTATTGCCTGTGTACCGCTTTGGATGAAGCTGCTCACAGCAGATCTTGGGGGATTGCCGCAGGCTGGTCGCAAAGTAATCTGTTGAATTATTTTGAAGGTGATAATGACGGCGGCAATAAATTCTTTTTACTGATTGGCCGTATCTCAATGAGCCCTGCCGAGTATGCCGATGTGATCGAAATCCTGTTACGTATCCTCGGACTTGGTTTTGAGGGGCGTTACAGTATTCCGGAAGACGGTGAGCGGCAATTAGTGAAAATACGTCAACGTCTCTTGGCCCTGCTGCAAAGCAACCGCCAGCAGCCAGCATTACCGGCTATTATGGCAGTAATGCCTGATTTCCCCCCTCCCGTCCGGCAGCGCTGGCGAATGCCGGTCAGCCTTTCACTGTTTATCACGCTTTTTATTCTCAGCATCAGTTGGCTAGGCTATCGCTACTGGCTATTTCTTGAAAAACAACCCCTACTGGCCGGTATCAATACTCTGCATGATATTCAATATACCGTTGCACCACCTCCGGAACCTCGTCTCAGTCTTTCTAGGCTGCTGGAGAAAGAAATTGCCCAAGGGCTGCTCAGCGTCAATGAGAACTTGATGCAGAGCCATGTGGTGCTGAACAGTGATAATTCCTTCCGTACTGCAGAGGCCAGTTTATCTGAGGAGATGACCGCCATTATTGGCCGGGTCGCTACGGAAATACTGCGCGTCAAAGGGCGTGTAGTGATCACAGGGCATACAGATAACGTACCGATCAAAACCTTAGCTTTTAAAAATAATCAGCAGCTTTCTACCGCCCGTGCCAAATCCGTTGCAGAGATCTTTACCACTGCTGGCATTCCAGCCGAAATGATCAGCGTGAAAGGTATGGCAGACAGCGAGCCGGTCAGCAGTAACCGTACCGAGGATGGGCGTGCCAGAAACCGCCGTGTCGAATTTTTAGTTACTTATTAATGAGATATAATATGATGCTCTTTATCAGACGCATTTTCTCTCGTCAGAACCTCAAAGTGCTGCAATGGATCTTGCTGGGCATTGCGGTGATGGCACTAGTGTGGTTTACCGGTCCTTATATTGGGTTTGGGGATGCTCGCCCATTGGCTGACCGATCTGCCCGCCTTATCGCTGGGGTATTGATCCTGTTCTTATTGCTGGCAATGATTGCTCATTGGTCTTGGGCGGTGCGTATATTGGCGATTATTGCGGCGGTGATCTGGATTCCTGGTCCCTATTTTTATCTGGCCGGACGTTACTGGCTCGCAGGTGTCACGCCGCGGCTCACCCTGATTGGTTTGTTGGCTGGGGGGTACCTTGCGGGATCCTTGCTCAGGCGTTGGCGTCAGCATAAAGCGACCGAGGCTACCACGCCGCGCCAACCTCGTAATGGTGCTGCTCCCTCAGGCATAGATGCTATGTTCCGCCAAGTCACCGACAGTATCAGGCAACGTCCACGGGGTCTTGCGCGGTTATGGCATTTTGCCGATTGGCGACGTCGCGATGCGAACTTGCCTTGGTTTATAGTTATTGGCAGCCGCGGTACTGGGAAGACCTCAGCAATCGTTCACTCAGGGCAGTATTTCCCCCAAGCTGAAGCCGATGAGCCCCAAGAGATCCAGGCGGGGGAGCCGCAGAACTGCCGTTGCTGGCTGGCCAATGATGCCGTCTATTTGGATACCGCAGGGAAATATATCAGTGACCCACAGGACAGTGAGCACGAATGGCAAGAAATCCTCTCGTCACTGAATAAATACCGACCTTCACGGGCCATCAATGGTGCGCTTGTCATGTTATCGGCGACGGAATTACTGTCCCAAGAAGGGGAAAGTCTCAACCACCTCGCCGCAGTCTTTCGCCGCAGGTTGAGTGAAATGCGACGCATTACAGGGGTCTATTTTCCCGTCTATATTGTGGTGACTCAGATGGATACCCTGAATGGTTTTGCAGAATATTTTAGGGGACTGACCAGCCAGGAACGTCAGGATATTTGGGGGATCAGTTTTTCCGTGGGGAGTGGCACTTCGGTAACCGGTCAGAAGGTGGCGCAGTTAATACCTCAGTTAGTTCAGCGTATTGAAGCGGATATCAATGCTCGACTGTTATCGGAATACGATCTCAATGATCGCCGTCGTATGTATGGGTTTCCTGGGGATCTGTCCTTGCTGGTCCATAACCTGCAACACTTTCTGCAGATCCTTTTTTTCTCCTCCCGGTTTGATGATACCCACGATAATTCGGCATTACGCGGTGTCTACCTGACCAGTTGTTATCCTCATGCCTCTCGGGAATTTGTGAATACACAAACTGTGATCCGCCAGTGGACGGAATTTCTCCGTACACGGACAGAGAACAGTGATGAACTGCCTGAAATATCAACGGCCAGCGCTGGCAATGAGAAATTCGTGAGCCAGCCTTGCTTTTTGCGGCAATTATTCTGCGAACTGATTATCCGTGATCAGGCACTGGCAAAGGATCTCAAATTGAATATTACCGGGCCTGCGATGCAGCGCTGGGTAAAAAATATTGCGGTAATGTTGCTGCTGGTAGGGATCTCTTGGGGCATGTTTATCAGTTACGGTAAAAACAATGCCTACCTACAGGAGATCACTGAAAAAATCACACAGTTGAGAGCAGATAAAGAGAGCATTATCAGTGATCTCAGTGATGATAGAAGCGATCAACTGGCCCGTCTTTCCTCATTACTGACCCGTTTACAGGCGCTACCGGAATACGCTGGCCTTAATCTTCAGGACCCGGGATTAAGTTGGCGGTATGGTCTTTATACTGGCGCAGATGTCAGTGCAACCGCCAGCCAGCTTTATCATTCAATGTTACAGAAGTTGCTACTACCGGTTATCGAAGCCTATGCCACTCAGCGGCTACAGCGCGCGCTGAATCTCTCGCGTGACGAAGATCTTTACCTCAACTTGCGTCTCTATACCATGGTCTATGGGCTTAACCCCGCGGATATCACCTTCCTTGAGCAGCAACTGGCGGGGTTATGGCAGTCCACAACCTTGCTGCCAGCAGGAACACAGAATAACGAGGTTAATCGTCACCTGAAAGCACTTTTTCTTGAGCCGATAGAGGGGGGAGGCCGGCAACAGGCTGATGACAACCTGGTGCGTAAGGCTCGGGAAAGCTTGGAGAGTCAGAGCCGGTCCGCCAGGATCTACAGCCGTCTTAAGGAGCGGCTAGCGGCTGAGGCCCCTCAGGATCTTGACCTCTACCAACTGACGGAGGGCAGTTCCGGTGATCTGTTTGAACTACGCGAAGGTGCAACACTGACTGCACTGCCGGGTCTGTTCACTCGCCAAGGATTTCCGCTCTTCAAAAAAAAAGTGATGACGCAACTGAAAAGCCTGACCGAAGAGGACCAATGGGTGCTGGCCGGGCGAGTTAATCAGGAGGGGAATACGGTACAGCAGGCAGCTGATGCCACCCAGCAACTGGTGAGGTTATATAACGATATTCTTAACCGTTATTTGGATGAGTACGCCAGTCTTTGGCAGCGTTATCTGGCCGGCATCCAAATCAAAACCTATGCACGCACTGGCAAAAGCAGTGAAGGTTCGCAGCAAAGGGACTTGTACCGTTTGGGACGATTAGTTGCGCCGGATTCCCCGATGCGCACGTTGCTTACTCGATTGGTGGCGGAAACCACGTTAACTGCTGAGGATACAGAGAGTCCCAACAGCGGCAGTAGCCTCGTCTCTGGCAGAGCTGCTACTGCAGTCGTGCGGGCTGCACAGCAACTGACGGCCAGTGAAAAGATACGCGTCCGCATGCGGGTCGATGATCACTTCAGTGCGCTGCGTTTATTTGTAACCGGACAGCGTGACGGGAGTCTCCCCACTAATGGCAATGCAGGCAATAGTAGTCCTCTGGGCCAGTTACTCAGCCAGTTAGGCGAATTACAGGTGGTACTCAGTCAGAGCTTAACCGGCTCCGACAGTGCTACCAATCAGATAAAGGCTGACCTTTCCAGTGCCATCCGTACCCGAGCCATGACCTGGCCGGTGCCGGTAAAAGAAATCACCTTACCGCTGCTGAATCAGATTGTTTCAGGAGCTCGTACTGAAGCCGTCACCCGTACGGCTGGGGAGATCGCCCTCGGTCCAGCGGAGTTCTGCCGTAAAGCCTTTGCTGGACGCTATCCCTTTGCAGTCAGTTCCCAGGACGCGTCAATCAACGATTTTGAACGTTTTTTTGCGCCAGGAGGAGACGCAGACCGCTATTTCACTGAGCAACTGGCGGCGAAAACTGAAATCACAGCAAAACGCTGGTACTTCAAAGGGACTCAGCCCGGGGATGCTGAAAACCGTAAGCTGCAGATGTTCAGGGTGGCTCGCCAGATAAGCGAGGCCTTTTTCCCCGCAGGTAGCGGCCAGCGTTTATCACTGCCGGTGAAAATTTCGGTGCCTTGGATGTCTGGAAGTGCCCGTCGTATGCAGCTACGCATTGGTAAGCAATTACTCTCGTATTCTCATGGGCCGGTGCGACCGGTGACTTTGGCGTGGCCCACGCAGGGTGAGGAACCGGCGGTTAGCCTAAGTTTTACTTCAGCGAAAACCGGCGACACAGAGACTCAACAGTTTGGCGGTGATTGGGGCTTATTCCGCTGGTTGGAGAGTATGAAAATGACCGAACTGACCGGCAAGCGTGATGTGTCAGTCGCAGCTGTCAGTGGGGATAACCAGGCCACACTACAGATATCCGGCCTGGCCGAGAATGGCCAGCTAGTGCTCAACTTATTGCGATCATTTAAGTGCGCTTGAGGTATGGCTTGACACTTACTGTTTTCAGGCTGGACATCAGCGCTGGTACCCGCATCTGCATCGGGTAACGCTGATAAGGACATCGGCGCGTTCATTAGATGACCACCGATCTTAGTTAACACTTATTTAATCCTCGGGGGATTCAATGTCGAGAACGATTACCTTAAAAAGTGCCGCAATGCCCAAACTACTGGGAGAGGCGGCGTTAGTGATGTCAGCGCTGGAAGGGGAGGAGGGACTCTCGGAGTTGTATCGTTATACGCTGACGGTTAAAACACCGGATAACGGAAATATCTCCTGGCAATCGGCATCGAATATTCCCATCAAATCGATGATCGGCAAGCAGGTCACGGTGAGCCTCTCGCTCAGTGATTTTCGGCCACTGGCTGCATTGAGCGGTGAAGTGCGTGAAATTACCGGTATGGTTCAACAAGTTCGCTTCTTGGGGAGAGATGGCAGTCGTGCGGTGTATCAGCTGATCATCCGTCCTTGGCTGTACTTGGCGGAGTTAACCACTGACTTTAGGATCTTTCAGAACAAAACGGTGATCGAAATTATCGATGAAGTGCTGGCGGACTATGATTTTCCACAGGAAAAACGTATAGCGGCCACTTACCCGTCACTGGATTATCAGGTGCAATACGGCGAAACCGATTTCAGCTTTATCGAGCGTTTGATGGAACAGTGGGGGCTTTACTGGTTTTTTGAACATAAGGATCAGCAGCATAAACTGGTGATTGTCGACAATGTCGGTGCCCACAAACAGTTCTTTGATGGTGGTATCCACAGTATTCCCTATGACCAAGATGCCCCGAAAAAAGATGCCGAATATATTTCAGCATTCAACTATCGGCAGACCATTACTACTGGCCGCTGGGTGACGGACGATTACGACTTTACCCGTTCCCGTGCAGACATTATGTCCCTGGACAGCAAGCCACGACAGACAAGTTTTAACGCTCAGGAAATTTTTGACTGGCCGGGCAATTACGATAAAACCGAGATAGGTGAACTGCTGGCGCGGGTTAGGATGGAGGAGCGTGGGGCGTTAGGGCTGAGAAGTCAGGGTAAAGGGCCGGTACCCACCATTGTTTGTGGCTATGTTTTTACGCTTGCTGACTATCCTCTGCAGAAAGCGAATTGTGAATATATTGTGCTGAAATCCGATCTGGAGATCCGTGAAATCTCTGAGCGGGCCGGCCAGAATACCTTCTTTATGGAAAGTGCCTTCATGGTACAACCGTCAAATAAAATTTACCGTCATCCTCTGACTGTTGAAAAACGCAGAACCTTTGGCCCGCAGACGGCACTGGTGGTCGGACCCCCAGGAGAAGAAATTTGGACCGACGAATATGGCCGTATCAAAGTCCGTTTCCTCTGGGATCGTTATGGTAAAAACCGAGAGTCAGATTCTTGTTGGTTACGGGTCAGCCAGCCGTGGGCGGGTAATAATTTTGGCGGGATTTGTATTCCCCGTGTCGGGCATGAGGTCATTATCGATTTTATCAATGGTGACCCAAACCGACCGCTGGTGATGGGCAGCCTGTATAACAATGTCACTATGCCACCCTGGGATTTGCCCAGTAATGCGACCCAGAGCGGCCTAATCAGCCGTACTGTCGGCGGTGGGCGACAAAATTTTAATGGTGTCCGTTTTGATGATAAACCCGGCGGTGAAACCTACTGGGAACAGGCGGAAAGGAATATGGAGCGTCTGACCAAATGTGATGAAAATCAGGTCGTCGGCTTGTCGCGAACCACCAGCGTTGGCTTGGATAATTCCCTGTCGGTAGTGGGTGAAAACAGTTTAGTGATCGGCGGAGGATACGGTATCAGTGTTGGGGCTGCGCAGACCGATAATGTTGTCGGAGCCAAAGGGATTAATGTCGGGGGAGCCTTTATGACCGCAGTGGGCGGCTATCATTCGCTGATGGTTGGTGGTGCCCATCAGATGATCGCTGGCGGGGCGGCCACGATGATGGCGGGCGGGATTTTCTCGATAAGCTCCCTTAACGAGTTGGTGATCAGTGCGCCGGTGGTGCGTATTATCGGTTCCAACAAACTAGTCCTGCAGGGCGGAGAAGTGGATATTAACCCAGGCGATTGTCAGGATTGCAGTTGTGGTGGTGGTGGTGGCGGCGGCATTATCGGTAAGCCCGGGATACCGTTGATTATTGCGGGGATTGGTATCGGCATATTGCCACCCAGACCAACTCCGACGCCATCAGAAACGCCATCGGAAACGCCATCGGAAACGCCATCAGAAACGCCATCAGAAACACCGTCGGAAACACCGTCGGAAACACCGTCGGAAACACCGTCAGAAACACCATCATGGACACCACCGCCGGACAAATTATACGTCTGAGGCTTGTTTTATATCGAGGAGGCAGGCTGACTGCCTCCGTTTATCTACTGTGAAGGAGGGACTATGTTTAACGCAGCAAGGATAGGGGATGCCAGTTCACACGGTGGTGTGATCGTTTCGGGCGCGGGGTCTGTTTTTATTAATGGTTCAGCCGCGGCCATTGTCTGCGGCAGTGTTGTCACCTGTGCGTTGTTGCACGGGGCGGCCCCTGTGGCCAGCGGCTCAGATTCCGTTTTTATTGAAGGTTCACCCGCAGCCAGACTTTCTGATGTCACCGGCTGTGGCGCCCAAATCTGCTCCGGCTCAGACGATGTGTTTATTGGCTGATCTGTTGTTTACAGCTGCCCGCGAACTGGCTATGGCGGGCAGACCTCTCAGGGAAGGTTTTTATGCTTAACAATCCGATGCCGATTGAATCGATTTTGCCCGCTGGCGATTATGCCACGGATCACCGCTGCGGCTTCAGCCAACTCAGTGAAGAGCAACAAAACGACCGAGATTTACTGAAAGTATTGACGAATGAGTATATGCGTTATCTGTTTGATCCAGACGCGGAAAGAGAGAGTACCGAGATCAGTAATCAGAAACGTTTAGATAAACCCCATGAAATTGAAGCACTCTGTACTGAAAAAACGACCACTGTCACGGATTATATATTAGGCGATAGGCTAACGATTGATCATATTCTGAATGAGTTACCGGTGGATGAATGGACCGAAAAAGTTTTTTTCGGTAAAGGACATCGTGATTTAATCCGTGAACTCTCTCCGTTATCCACACCTTTGAAAAATTCCGATTCAATCCTTCACACAGAATTGTCATTATTAAGGGGAACTGGAATTGATAGCTGTTTATAAAAGTCGCTCGATAATTCTCAGGAGAGCCTGTGTCCAGCTTTCATAAATATACCCCAACACTGCTGGAAAGAATAATCACCACCGACACCGACGAAAAGCGCAGTCGTTATAGTCGGCTGGAAGCGGAAAAAATGCGACAGCTGGTGATCGCGGAAATCATGGAAATTCTGAACCATGCCAATATGGAGCGCTCCTTGGATGTAGAACGCTATCCGGATATAGCCTCTTCTGCTATGAATTATGGTTTACCGAAGCGTGGGACTTATGTGGTTCAGGATGAATGGCAGGCCGCAGAGCAGGATATTCGCACCGCGATATTACGTTTTGAGCCAAGAGTGATTCCGGAGACGCTGGTGGTCACTGTATTGAATGAGGAGTCACTACAGGGGAATTACGCAACCATTTTATTTGAACTTTCTGCTCTGATTTACTGGTCACCTCAGCCTTTAGATCTCTATATCAGAGGACGTTACGATATCGATTCTGATCATGTTGTTATCAAATAAGTGTTTTACCATAAATTAGATGCTGATCTTTCACGGTGCTGAGGATCCCACAGCATACGGGGACGGTGTATTTGCGTACTTAAATAGTATTTCTGTATTTTTCTTATTTGTGGCCAGTAAGAGATTCCGTCAGCGGATGACGTTTCAGAGTGGTCCCTGACCTGCAAATAATGCGACTGGCCGTGTATCGTGTATTCAGGCACGTTCGTGAGCGGCGCGCGCAGCGGCAGATAGCGTGTCCTGAAAAAAGGAATACGGGTGTAAAGGATGACTCTCGAAATATCACTATTGGTTTCAAATTCTTATGAGCTTATGGGACTGAAGTCACTATTGCGTCAGCACTACCGAGGTGACCCACAGGAGATCTGCTTCTTACCCGCAAGCCAGCCACCTTCCTCAGAGCATGTCAGCATTATTTTTCGCGATGATGTGGTGACGATCCATCTGCCAGCAGATGGCGGCTGTGCATTGGGTATGACGCATCTGGCGGCCCCGTCAACGTGGCATATCCCGCTGCTAAGCCGTAATTGCCCGCTGGATGATATTGCTATCAAAATAAAAAAAATACTCTATCTCGCTCGAAACGAAGACGGCCAGTTTCCCATTGAGAATCTGCAAAAGTACCGCCGCTATACCCAGCTTTCGGAGACGGAATATCAGGTGATGCTGCTAATAGGCAAAGGGCTAGACCGGCAGCGCATCTCACGGGTATTGAACCGCTCTCAGAAAACCATCAGTACCCACTACCGTAATGTCAGTCGTAAGATGGGAGCCACTAACCGAGCCGAACTGTACCGCTACGCGCTTTTTATCTCCCGTTGTGGAGGAGAGCAGTGCAATACGTTGTTTCTTTGAGTGGTCTGCACAGTTTTTGCGCTTCTCGTCTTTATTCTTCTGATAAATGCCCTGATAGCAGAATTTTTTTCTGTGGAAACTTTGGGTCTTGGGCTGAGGGTATTATGATATAGGTTCTTTGGTTTCTGGTTAATGGGTCTCTGATGCGTTATAAAATTGCGTTGTTACCGTTGTTTGCCGTCCTGGTCTCTTGCAGCAGCCATCCCCGGGAGAACAGTCCCCGCGCACCGCAAGGCGGTTTTCTACAGCCTCCAAGCAGCGGTATGTTGGCTGGGGATTTTATCGGACAACCGCAAACCGAAAAATTTATCACTATGATGGTCAAAAAACACGGTTTTGACCGCAATCAGTTAGAGTCTTGGCTAGCACAGGCTCGCAGGTTGGACTATGTACTGCGTCTGATGGATCGTCAGGCCCCAAGCGTGACGCCAGCTCCTGGACCTAATGGGGCTTGGCTACGTTACCGTAAAAACTTTATTACCCCCTCCAATATTAAGAACGGGGTCGCATTCTGGGATCAGTATCAGGGGGACCTGTTACGTGCTCAACAGCAATACGGCGTACCACCGGAAATTATTGTTGGCATTATCGGTGTGGAAACTCGCTGGG
This sequence comes from Tatumella saanichensis, assembly GCF_000439375.1. GTDB lineage: Bacteria > Pseudomonadota > Gammaproteobacteria > Enterobacterales > Enterobacteriaceae > Tatumella > Tatumella saanichensis. The sequence continues at coordinate 1,392 of NZ_ATMI01000015.1, read as the reverse complement.
GGCGTGTTATGGGCAAGACCCGTATCCTCGATGCGTTGGCAACCTTGGCCTTTGATTATCCTCGTCGCGCCGAGTATTTCAGTGGTGAACTGGAAACCTTCTTACTGATGGCGCGTAATGAAAAAGAGAGTCCGCTAGAATTGCGTGGTTCCTTTGCCGGTGCGATGGGTTATGGTCAGTTTATGCCTTCGGCTTATCAGAAATACGCCGTGGACTTTGATGGTGATGGTCATATCAACCTGTGGGACCCGGTGGATGCTATCGGCAGTGTGGCACACTACTTTAGCCAAAATGGCTGGCAACCTGGTCAAAGTGTCGCCATTGCCGCTCAGGGCTCTGGGGTAAACTTGCCGGATGGCTATACCACCCGTTATACCGCAGGACAACTGAGTGCCTACGGCTTGACACCAGTATTGCCATTACCGTCAAGTCAGCAAGTCAGCTTACTGCGCTTAGATATGGGCAGTTACTACCAGTACTGGATGGGCCTGCCTAACTTCTATGCGATTACCCGCTATAATCACAGTACCCATTATGCGATGGCAGTATGGCAGTTGGGTGAAGCGGTCAGTGCGGCACGTCAGAATCGGGTTTTTTAACCAGAACCTTTCCTTATCAAATGTAGGGATATAAAATGGCGCTCTTTTGTGGGCGCCCCTTGTGCCTGCTATTGAGTGAAGGAACTCCGATGCAAACTCTTCCAGCTTGTCCAAAATGCCAGTCTGAATACACGTGGCAGGATACTGATAATTATAATTGCCCTGAATGCGGACACCTCTGGCCGGTTAACGGTAGTGATGCTGTTGACGATCAGCTGATCGTCAGGGATGCCAACGGGAATCTGCTGGCTGACGGTGACAGCGTGACGGTGGTGAAAGATCTTAAGGTCAAAGGCAGTTCCTCGGTGCTGAAAATAGGTACCCGTGTAAAAGGTATCCGCCTAGTGGAGGGAGACCATAACATTGATTGCCGTATTGATGGCTTTGGTCCGATGAAATTAAAATCTGAGTTCGTGAAAAAGAACGGATGATCATTTTCCTGTGCCCTCCCGGCCTCGGCCAGGGGGGAGTGGGGCCACCGCATCACAGTTTTTTCCTCAGGAACTTCTCGTCGTGCCTCACAGAATTCCCTCTGACTGTCCTCCTGAACTTGAAAACCTGCCATTAGCCCATAGTATCTTCACATGCATCACTGTTTTCTGATGCCATCCCCGCAGGAGAGAATATGGATAAGGACTTACAACAATTAAGCGTCCAGGCTGGGCAGTTACTATTGTCTGCCGGGGCTACTGTCACCACCGCCGAGTCATGCACCGGTGGCTGGATAGCCAAGGTGCTGACAGATATCAGCGGCAGCTCTGCTTGGTTTGAGCAAGGGTTTGTTACCTACAGT
>NZ_ATMI01000014.1 GCF_000439375.1 Tatumella saanichensis | reverse complement strand
GATAGAGGATAATCTCGTTGGGTGCGTTTGAACTCTGTCATCATCACGTTCTCCAGAATTAGAACAGGAACGTGTCAACGCTATTCAGGACGGGTCAGTGACCTGAAAAAAGCCCGCCCGGTGAGTACCGCGGCGGGCTTTTTATCTTAGCTTTCCTGATAGTTATAAATACCCGGAGCCAGTACCAGCGGCTCAGCGACCTCACGGGCTTTATCGCTCCCCACCAGCAGATCAATAAGCTTAAGGGCAAAATCAAAGGCGGTGCCTGGTCCCTGACTGGTCAGCAAGTTAACCCGCGGGTCCCAGACTACGCGGCGTTCTATCCACTGCTGTGCGGGGATCTGATCACGCAGGCCGGGAAAACCGGTCATATTTCCATCGCTGAACAGACCGTGGGTAACCAACACCCGTGCCGGGGCGGCACAAATGGCCGCCACGATCCGCCCAGTGGTGCGGAACTGGCGGACGGTTTCTGTGAGCAGTACGCTGTCGCCGAAGGTGAGAGCCCCCTCATCTCCGCCCGGTAATACCAGCGCATCAAATGGCTGATCAGCGGCATTTACCAGAGTGGCGTCACACATCAGACGTACCCCACGGGAGCAGCGGATCAGTTGTTCGCCGTCACTCTCGACACTGGCCGTGGTGACACTGATCCCCGCCCGAACCAGCAGGTCAATCACCGAGACCGCTTCAGTCTCTTCAGTACCATGCGCTAGGCAAACCAGTACGGATTTCGGGGTGCCCATTGGCTGACTCCTTATTTTTGACGAATTGATAGAGTTCACGGTTAAACGGCAGGTTCATGCCGTAGCGGGTGGCGGTACGCAATAAATAGCCGGTGATATAGTCATTTTCGCTACTGCGTCCGGCACGAATATCTTGCAGCATTGATGAAGTGTTAGCAGCGCTGAGCTGTAGCACATGGAGAGCATTGGCTTGCAGGCGGGCGGCGTCAGCATGTAGATCCTCCCGAGCCATCACGTCCGCCACTTCCTGACAGATCTGCGCGATATCCTGCGGATAAGCCAATATGTCGCCGTTTTGGCAGTCATAACGGACACTTAGCGGATTGATCACACAGTTAATGGCCAACTTATTCCAGCAGGCAGGCAGGATATTGTCATGCCAGGCGACATCAGGCAGGGCTTCATGCAGTTTATCCGCCAGCAGACTGAAGCGAGTATCGTGACGGTTTACTGGGCCAATATGGGTAAGCCCATGGGCCACATGGATCACTCGATCTCGCTCACGATAAGATGAGTGGGTAGTAATACCGCGCAACAGAGGCTGGTGGATCACCGGAAGCTCATTAAGTACTCCCATACCGTTATGAATAAGCAGTATCGGGCAATCTGCGGGCAGTAACGGGAGAATTTGCGTAATGGCAGTAGAAATCTGCGCTGCTTTCAAAGTCACTAACAGCAACTGGCAATTGGCCAGATGTCCGGCATCATTGGCGGTAAATTGATGGCGATGGATAAGGCCGTCAGGGCTGTTGATTTGCACTCTGATAGAAGGTTTAGGTACCCGCAACCAGCCTTGCACCTGATGCCCTTGGCGGCTTAATGCTGAAAGCCATATTTGTCCCAGGGCGCCACACCCCAGTACAGTAATATTCATGATCACTCCCAATAACTGCCGGCGGCAGGCGTAAATTCACAGCTGAGTCGTAGGATTTCAGGACTCAGGCATTTTTTTACCGCGTCGATCTGCGTATTATGCATGGCAAAACAGCATCAGGAGAAGAAAATATGCCATCTTTCGATATCGTCTCTGAAGTCGAACTTCAGGAAGTCCGTAATGCGGTCGAAAACGCCAGCCGTGAACTGACTACCCGCTTTGATTTCCGTAATGTCGAAGCGTCTATCGAGTTAAACGAAAAGAACGAAACCATCAAAGTCAGTACCGAATCTGATTTCCAGGTAAAGCAGTTAGTGGATATTCTGCGTGAAAAATTGCTGAAGCGGGGCATTGAAGGTGCTGCGCTGGAAGTCCCAGAAGAGATTGAGCACAGCGGTAAAAGCTGGTCAGTGGATGCCAAACTGAAAAAAGGCATTGAGTCTGATGTGGCGAAGAAAATCGTCAAACTGATCAAAGACAGCAAACTGAAGGTGCAGACCCAGATCCAGGGTGAGTCTTTGCGTGTTACCGGCAAATCCCGTGATGATCTGCAAAGTGTTATGGCCTTGATCCGCGGCGGTAACTTGGGACAGCCTTTCCAGTTTAAGAACTTCCGCGACTAAGATAACGCTTTAGTCAAAAAAGCGCGGACCCTATGGCCCGCGCTTTTTACTATGTGCCGGTTGCAACCAAAGATTACACTGGTTGGGTTGGATAGCTGGCAACAATGGCTTCCAGCGCATCGCGGCTAGTGACCTTGCTGTCTATTTTCACGTAGATGCTGTTCTCTTCAGGGACCATCATCACCGAGGAAACACCCTCGACAGAAGCCAGACGCTGCTCAAGCCCCTTAGCCTGCTGTAGCTTATCAGAGACCAGACGCAGGCTGCTGACATAAGGCGGCTCTTTCATGGTCAGACTGACCAGCAGCCACACTACCGCCAGCAGGGTTCCTGCCAGAAAAACGGTCTGTGCATCCACATGCTGGAAGATCCAGCCCCCGAGGCTGCCACCAATCGCCACACCGATAAACTGGCTGGTGGAATAAATACCCATGGCAGTCCCTTTATAACCCGCCGGAGACTCCTTACTGATCAGTGATGGCAGGATCGCTTCCATCAAGTTAAAGGCGAAGAAGAACACCTGCACACCGACCACTAAGGTCCAGAAATGGGTCCCCGCCCCCCAGAGAATAATTTCGGCGATCACCAGCAGTGCCACACAGGTCACAAATACTGCTTTCATCTTACGTTTTACTTCGGCGATGATAATAAACGGCATCACGGCCGCGAACGCGATAAGCATGGTGCACAGATACACTTTCCAATGCTGTGAGGCCGGTAAGCCAGCAATTTCAAACTGGCCGGGTAGGGCAACAAAACTCGACATCAGCAGGATATGCAGACACAGGATACCGAAATTTAGTTTCAACAGTCGTGGATTGGCGAGGACCTTCTTAAAACTGCCTTTCACCATGCCGGACTCACGGTTCAGTAGGTGATCCTTAGCAGAAGGCACCACCAGCAGGGTGATGAGGATCCCTATGAGCGCCAGTAGGGCTATCATCCAGAACAGCGCATGCAAGCCGAGCAGATGGGTCACTATCGGTCCCAAAACCATGGCGATGGCAAAGGTAACCCCAAAGCTGATGCCAATGAAAGCCATCGCTTTGGTTCGGTTCTGTTCGCGGGTCAGATCTGACAGTAGCGCCATCACGGCGGCGGCAATCGCGCCGGAGCCCTGCAAGGCGCGGCCAAGGATAATCCCCCAAATCGACTGAGTATCCGCGGCAATTACACTGCCAAGGACAAATAACAGTAACCCGCCGACGATCAGCGGTTTGCGGCCGATACGATCGGACAACAGACCGAATGGCACCTGAAAAATCGCCTGAGCTAAGCCGTAGATACCGATAGCCAAACCAATCAATGATTCCGAAGCGCCCTGCAAGGCCATCCCATAGGTGGTTAGAACTGGCAGGACCATAAACATCCCTAACATCCTCAGGGAAAAGACCGTTCCTAGGCCCCAGGTCGCGCGCATTTCCAGCGACGTCATTTTATTATCGTTCATCAAAACCCCTTTTCATTCACCTTCGCTATAGTAAGGTGCGAAACAGGCTCGGTAAAATAATAGTTTACAAACAGAAGTAACAAAAAAAGAAAAGGCGCGAAACTGGCGCCTTTTGGATTCGGGTAACAGTGGGTTACCAGACGTAGGTGAGTAAATCTTTAGAGGCTGGGGTCATAAAATCCACCGACATCATGACGCTCAGTGCTGTGATGGCAACAATGGAGAACACAAACAGTTTACGCGCCCAGATACGATCATCATTACTGCGTTTATAGCCGGAAAGGGCCATACCTAGCCACCAGATGCTGACTACGGCTGCCACGACGAGATAGCGATAACCGGCATAGCCGCCCAGTGACAACATTAGGGTGGCAATCATAAAAGCAAGGATATAGACAGTAATATGATGTTTGGCGACAGAGATCCCTTTCACCACAGGCAGTACCGGAATATTGGCCGCCTGGTAATCTTTAAAGCGGAAGATAGCAATCGCATAAGAGTGCGGCATCTGCCACAGGCTAAAGATGGCGAGCAGGATCAGTGCTCCAGCATCAAACTCATTGGACACGGCGCAGTAGCCAATCACCGGGGGCGCGGCCCCCGAGAGACTGCCGATAAGCGTTCCATACACGGAGTGACGTTTCATATACAGGCTGTAAATGCCCACATAGACGATAAAGCCAGCCACTGACAACCACATCGCCAGTGGATTGGCACCAAAGTATAAAGTGGCAAAGCCGGCAATACCCAACAAAGTCGCATACACCAGGCTGGTGTTGGCAGAAATCAGTCCTTTGACAAGCACCCTGTTCTTCGTTCTCTCCATTTTCTGGTCAATATCGCGGTCGATCACGTTGTTAAACACACAACCCGATGCCACCACTAGTGAAACCCCGACCAGTGTGATGAGAAATAAGGTGAAATTAATGCTGCCTTTTGACGCCAGCAGAAAACCACCCACCACAGAAATTAAATTTCCGAAAATAATTCCTGGTTTTGTCACTTGCAGGTATTGCTTTATCATCACAGTTAACTCAGTTATTGCGGCATCATGTTGTAGTTCAGGTTCCACATGATCCACAGTGAGCCGACTACAACAATCAGTATAATGAGTGCCGAGAAGACAATTGCAACCATGTTCCAACCACCTTCCGATTTACGGTCAAGGTGCAGGAAGTAGACCAAGTGAACCACAACCTGTACCACGGCACAGATTACCACCACCGCCAGAGTGGTGCTTTTGGCAGCACTGCCTTCCATTACCATCCAGAACGGGATACCGGTCAGGATAACGGAAAGAATAAAGCCGGTGATATACGACTTCAGGCTTCCGTGGGAAGCGCCATGTTCGCTAACAGTATGGCTCATTACATGACCCCCATCAGATAAACAATGGTAAACACACAGATCCATACCACATCCAGGAAGTGCCAAAACAGGCTCAAGCACATCAGACGGGTACGGTTAGTGGCGCTCAGACCGCGGGTCGCCACCTGATAGATCAGCACTAGCATCCAGATAAGACCTACGGTCACGTGCAGACCATGGGTACCGACCAGTGTGAAGAAGGCTGACAGGAATCCGCTGCGTTGTGGCCCCCATCCTTCGGCAATCAGATGATGGAATTCGTTGATCTCCATCCCGATAAAGCCAGCTCCCAGTACAAAGGTCACCAACAGAAAGCCAATAACGGCCTTCTGGTTGTTGCGGTTCATGGCAATCATGGAGAAGCCATAGGTGATGGAGCTGAATAGCAACAGGGCCGTCTCGCCGAGGACGTAAGGAAGTTCGAAGAAGTCCTTACCGGTTGGGCCGCCCGCCGTACCATGAGTCATTACTGCATAGGTCGCAAACAGTGTTGCAAAGATAATGCAGTCACTCATCAGGTAGATCCAGAAACCAAACACTTTATTGGCCCCTGTATCGTGGTGCCCATGTGTTGCATGGGCCTCGTGCTGTTCAGAGAGAGTTTGAGTAGCCATTATTTCACACCTGCTTTGCTGAGTTCTTCGAAGTGTTTACGTTCATGCTGCTCGATGTCTTCCACTGACACGTAGTATTCCACGTCCTCATCGAAGCTCTTACCGATCCACAGAGCAATCATGGCAACGAAGCAGACAATCGCCAGCCACCAGATCCACCAAATCATGGCAAAACCGAACACCGTGGCAAACAGCGCAATAATCACCGGAACACCGCTATTTTTCGGCATATGAATCGGTTCATAATGAGCCGGTTTCTGATACGCCTCGCCACGCTGTTTCATCTCCCAGAACACATCACGCTCATGGGCTTCTGGAATGACCGCAAAGTTCCAAGCCGGAGGAGGGGAGGAGACTGACCACTCCAGGGTACGGGCACCCCACGGGTCACCGGTCAGATCACGGTTCAGGTGACGGTCGCGGACCGATACCCAGAACATGATGATTTGGCACAGGATACCGATAGCAATCAGGCCAGCACCACAGGCAGCGACGACTAATAACGGGTGGAACTGCGGGTCGATATTCTGGCTTAGACGGCGGGTCATACCCATAAAGCCCAGCGCGTACAGCGGCATAAAGGCAACGAAGAACCCGATGATCCAGAACCAGAAAGAGCGTTTCCCCCATTTTTCGTTCAGGGTAAAGCCAAAGGCTTTCGGGAACCAGTAAGTGACACCGGCCATACAACCGAATACCACACCACCGATAATCACGTTATGGAAGTGAGCAATCAGGAACAGGCTGTTGTGCAGCACAAAGTCCGCGCCCGGAACCGCTAACAGTACCCCCGTCATCCCACCTACCGAGAAGGTGACAATAAAACCAACGGTCCACAGCATCGGGGCTGTCATCTGAATGCGGCCTTGGTACATAGTGAACAACCAGTTAAAGATTTTCACCCCAGTCGGGATAGCGATAATCATGGTCATAATACCGAAGAAGGCGTTTACGTTCGCGCCCGCACCCATGGTGAAGAAGTGGTGCAGCCAGACGATAAACGACAGAACGGTAATGGCAACGGTTGCCCACACCATGGAGGTATAACCAAACATCCGTTTTCTGGAGAAGGTGGCGGTGACTTCAGAGAAGACGCCGAACACCGGCAGGACCAAGATATATACTTCTGGATGGCCCCAAACCCAAATCAGGTTGACGTACATCATCATGTTGCCACCCATTTCATTAGTAAAGAAATGGAAGCCCAGATAACGGTCAAGGGTCAGCAGTGCCAGGGTTACGGTCAGTACTGGGAAAGCCGCAATGATCAGCACGTTGGTGCACAGCGCTGTCCACGTAAAGATGGGCATTTTAAACAGGGTCATCCCTGGAGTACGCATCTTGAGGATCGTCACAAAGAAGTTAATACCCGTCAGGGTGGTCCCTATCCCGGAGAGCTGTAGACTCCAGATCCAGTAATCAACACCGACTCCCGGACTGTACTCTGCCCCCGATAACGGTGGGTAGGCCAGCCAGCCGGTCTGTGCGAACTCACCGACACCCAGTGACAGGTTAACCAGTACCACACCGATAGCCGTGAACCAGAAGCTCAGGTTATTCAGGAACGGGAAAGCAACGTCACGGGCACCGATTTGCAACGGCACCGCCAGGTTCATCAGCCCGACCACGAACGGCATCGCCACGAAGAAGATCATAATCACGCCATGGGCGGTAAAGATCTGATCGTAGTGGTGAGGGGGCAGGAAGCCCGGCTCACCGGCTGAGGCCAGTACTTGCTGGCTACGCATCATGATGGCATCGGCAAAGCCACGCAACAGCATGACAAACGCCAAGATACAGTACATGATCCCCAGTTTTTTATGGTCGATAGAGGTGATCCATTCCGACCACAGATATTTCCATTTACCAAAATAGGTAATCGCCGCTAGGATGGCGATACCCGCGATGATAATGGCAGAGACGGTCACCATGACAATCGGGACGTCTAAGGGCACTGCCGCTAAACTTAATTTTCCTAACATGGTTTATTCCCCTGCACCGGCGGCTGACTGATGGTTCATCTCCATACCTTCACCATTCGGCATATCCATCTTGCCATCCTGAGACATATTCATGGTGTTATGGGCCATAAATTTGTCGACAACCTGATCAAACAGTTGTGGATTTGCGGTTGAGAAGTACTCCACCGGATTATTCTCACTTGGCGCCGCCAATTTATTGAAATCATCCATCGTGGTCAGTGTGTTAGAAGAGGCTTTGACCTTATCTACCCACTGCTGGAAGGCCGCGTTGTCCTGAGTGGCAATGGCTTTGAATTTCATACCAGAGAAACCTGGACCGCTGAAGTTAGAGGAGATCCCGTCAAAAATTCCTGGCTGGTTAGCGATCAGATGCAAACGAGTCTGCATACCGGCCATCGCATAGATTTGGCTGCCCAAGGTAGGAATAAAGAAGGAATTCATCACCGTGTCGGAGGTGATCCGGAAGCTGACCGGTGTATTGGCCGGGAAGGCTATCTGATTGACGGTAGCAATACCCTGTTCTGGATAGATAAACAGCCACTTCCAGTCCAGCGCAATCACATCGATTTCAACCGGTTTCACATCGGAAGCGATAGGCTTACTCGGTTCCAGTGCGTGGGTAGATTTCCATGTCAGAATGCCGAGGAAGATAATGATAAGGATCGGGATCGCCCATACCACCGCTTCCAGTTTATTGGAGTGTGACCATTCAGGTGAGTATTTAGCATTGGTATTCGATGCCCGATATTTCCAGGCGAATATGATAGCCATTAAGACTGCGGGAATAACGACCACCAGCATCAGGCCAAAGGCCGTCATGATTAATGAACGTTGCTCCAGTGCAATCTGTCCTTTGGGATTTAATAAGGCACTGTCACAGCCGCTCAATAACACTGCGCCGCTGATCAGTGACAAAATCCCCAAACATTTATTGAATTTCCTGAGTCTCATTTAACGACCTCAATGACAAAGGGCTAATTGTCGTTTAAGTGTGGCGGTATTTTACGGTAAGGTTTCTATACTGTAAACAAAATTGAGGTTATGTCAGTCGCTCTAAGTGGCATTTTCTAATATGTTTAACACTCCTTGTTATTTATAATGAAAATGTATCTATATCAGTTAGTTAAATGTTTTCTGGTCCGCAGGTAAGGTCCCAGGATTGACGAGTGAAAGCGAAAATTCTCGCCACAGATTGTTGTAAAAACATTATATATTAACTTTTTTGCAACTATTGTGGCGAGGTTTTGTGATGGGGTTGGTGTTATTTTGCGCAGCTGTTAAGTAGACCGAACATCAATAAATGAACATAAACTTAACATTTGATGGCATTAATAGCATCAGTCATCACTTTTTATACAGCGATAATCGAGCACTACACCGAATAATACTGCACAGGTCAGGATTGCCATTCCGGTTTCAAATACCGGTGCATCGCGAAAGCCTGCCGGGAGCCAGTGGAGAGCTGTTAAACTAAGTGTAGTCAGCCATGCCAAAAGTACCAGACAACCTGCAATAAACATTTTGAAAGCAAGGCCATAGGCCTTAGGCAGTGCCTGACGCGGTGGAAAAATGCCCTGACGGGCAGCGTCCAAGCTGCTACGACTCACCAGTAGTAACAACAAGCCGGGTAGGCCGGCTATCACGGTGAAGGCATAGAACAGTGGCCAGCCCCAGAGTTCGACTAGCCAGCCCGCCGCAGGACCGACATAAACACGGCCCACGGCGGACAGTGCAGACAGCAGGGCAAATTGGGTAGCCGAGAATGAGGCATTACATAACGCCATCAACAGGGCGACAAAAGCCGCAGTGCCCATACCGCCACACAGGTTTTCGATGAAAATGGCGGTAGACATACTCCACAGGTGGGGGGCGGTGACACTTAGCAGCCACCAACCAAGGTTAGAAAAGGTTTGTAGGATCCCGAACCACATTAGGGCACGATACAAGGACAGACGCTGCATCAACACGCCGCCATAGAGTGCCCCGACAATGGTGGCCAGCAAACCGAGCGTCTTATTCACCAGCCCAACATCGCCAGCACTAAAACCTAGACCTCGGATCAAAAAGGTGGTGCTGAGGGCGCCAGCAAATGCATCTCCCAATTTGTACAACACAATCAGCGTGATCATAAGCCATGCGTTGTTACGGCCAAAAAAGTCCAGTAATGGGGCGACGACAGCCTGACGCAGGGTGACCGGTCGCGCGGCACTGGTGGTCGGCTCCTTAGCCATCAGAGTGCCGAGGATGCCGGGTAACATCAGTGCGGCCATCAGCCAATAGGTGGCATTCCAACCGAGATAGCGGTCTGCCAACCATAAAGCCAGCCCGCCGGAAACCATCATAGCCAACCGGTAGCCCAGTACGGTGATCGCGGCACCACTGCCGCGTTGTTCTGGGGGAAGTACATCGGTTTTCCATGCGTCAAACACGATATCTTGGGAGGCCGAGCAAAAGGCCACCAGGACAGCCAGTAATGCCAATAGCGTTAAATGACTGGCGGGCTGAATAAAGCCCATCGCGGCAATGGTCAGGATCAGTGCGCATTGGGTCAGCAACAGCCAGCCACGGCGGCGGGTCAGCACAGACGGGGAGTAGCGGTCCATAAACGGCGACCAGAGAAACTTGAAGACGTAGGCCTGTCCAACCAGAGAGAAAATACCGATGGTTTTTAGATCGATATTTTCAACGGTCATCCAGGCCTGAAGGGTACCAGAGGTCAGCGCTAACGGCAGTCCCGAAGAAAATCCCAGCAACAGTAAAACGGCAAAATTACGCTGGCTGAAAATTTTTAAGTAGTCGGTTCGCATGGCATCCTGCTGCATGATGAAATTTCATGCAGCGATGATACCATTCAACGGGTATTTTGTTTAATGAAGTCGTTAATGCTGGTGTCCTGGGCCATATCGGAGATGACATCACCCATTGCTGTGTTGACCGCTTTGGCAATCTTATCGTTGGTGGCATTAAAGGCCCCCTCGACGCTGTAAGTCTGGCGATACGATTTGATTTGTTTATTACCATTCTTGGCGGTAGCGATAATCGAAATATCCGCGTTAGTGGTGATGCTGTACCGCAGGTTGCCCTGGGTCACATTGGCATAGAGTTTATTCACCACAATAGAGAGATCCACTGCGCCGTTAGGGCCAATCATATAGCCGCGAGCGGTCATCTGTTTTTCCAACACTTCTTGCAGCAAATAGCGCAAGTCACGGGATGGTGTCAGGGTTACCAGTTGATTATCACGGGTTACCTGTGCCAGAGCTTGGCTGGTGCGTTGATCGGCCCCGTTAACACTGATGGTGACGCCCATCAGGCTAGGGTCCTGCTGGGGGAGAGACATTTTTGGCGTGACTTCCAGGGTATTACTGCTTGAGGCACAGCCTGCCAGGGCAAACGCTGCCAGCAGCGGAAAAATTACGCGTTTTAACATACTTAGTTTCTCATCACATGAAAAAAGCCAGCAGCCTACGACGCTCGCCGGCGGGGTTTCGGTCGTTGAGGCGGGAGTATAGTCTCAGAGAAATCTGTAAAAGCCTCTGGATTTCAGTGACTAACTCATCCATAGTCCGCTCACATCCAGATGTTATCATGGCCGGTCAACCCCGGGATAGCCTCTATTTTTTAAAAGCAGACAGTGCGTGGCTGAAAACCCACTAGTATTGTTAATGAAGGGCAGTGCGCTCGAACGTCAGGAGTCACCGAAATGATACGCGCTCAGATAGAAGATAAACTACGTAATGAGTTTCAGCCTGCCTACCTTGATGTGCAGGATGAAAGCTATCGCCATAATGTTCCTGCGGGTTCAGAAAGTCACTTTAAGGTTGTGATTGTCAGTGATCGTTTCAGCGGAGAGCGCTTTCTTGCCAGACACCGTGCTATTTATGCGGTATTGGCGAAAGAACTGGCCGGGCCTGTCCATGCACTGGCGTTGCACACCTATACCACCACCGAATGGCAGGGACTGCAAGATACCGTACCGGCCTCGCCAGATTGTCGGGGCGCAGGGCTGCAAGCCTGATACGGACAACCCGATAAACGGCCTTTACGGCCGTTTTTTTGTTCTGAAAAGTCCCATTCAGGCAAAAATCGGTGATCCCGGGCCGATCCTCTGCATGTGGCTTCTCGACTCATACAGATGATGCCGCTATAATGCTGCGTCTATTTTTCCGGAATGTCTTCGGGACGCTTCTGGTAACAGGGAATGGAGTATTCTTCAGGGAAGCCCTCCCGGTTGTCAGATAGTGCGTATTGATAATGCGTGATGTCTGAAGTTGACCGAGCACGTGATTTTTTGAGGTAACAAGATGCAAGTTTCAGTAGAAACCACAGAGGGCCTGGGCCGTCGCATTACCATCACAGTCGCTGCTGAGAGCATTGAGACTGCGGTGAAGAAAGAACTGATCGACGTTTCTAAGAAAGTTCGTATCGATGGTTTCCGTAAGGGTAAAGTCCCTGCCAACATCATCGAGCAGCGTTACGGTGCATCCGTACGTCAGGACGTGCTGGGCGAAGTGATGTCCCGCAACTTCATTGATGCGATCATCAAAGAGAAAATTAACCCAGCGGGCGCACCTAAGTATGTCCCGGGTCAGTATAAAGCAGGCGAAGACTTCACTTACTCTGTTGAGTTTGAAGTCTACCCTGAAATCGAACTGAAAGGTCTGGACGCAATCGAAGTTGAAAAACCTCAGGTTGATGTGACAGACGAAGACGTCGACACCATGCTGGACACCCTGCGCAAGCAGCAGGCTGACTGGAAAGAAACTGACGAAGCGGCGACCGCCACTGACCGTGTTACCATCGACTTTACCGGTACTGTTGACGGTGAAGAGTTCGAAGGCGGCAAATCGTCTGATTTCGTTCTGGCAATGGGCCAGGGCCGCATGATCCCAGGCTTCGAAGAAGGTCTGGTCGGTCATAAAGCTGGTGAAGAATTCACCATCGATGTGAAATTCCCAGAAGAGTACCACGCGGAAGCCCTGAAGGGTAAAGACGCGAAGTTTGCGATTGTTCTGAAGAAAGTAGAACAGCAAGAACTGCCGGAGTTCACTGAAGAGTTCGTAAAACGTTTTGGCGTGGCTGACGGTTCAGTTGCTGGCCTGCGTACCGAAGTTCGTAAGAACATGGAACGTGAGCTGAAAAATGTGGTGCGTAACAACATCAAAACTCAGACCATCGATGGCCTGATCAAAGAGAACGACATCGCGGTTCCTGCGGCCCTGATCGACAGCGAAATCGACGTTCTGCGTCGTCAAGCGGCACAGCGTTTTGGTGGTAACGAAGCTCAGGCGCTGGAATTACCACGTGAACTGTTCGAAGAGCAGGCAAAACGTCGCGTTGTTGTCGGTCTGCTGCTGGGTGAAGTGATCCGTACCAGCGAACTGAAAGCTGATGAAGATCGCGTCAAAGCGATGATCGAAGAAATGGCATCTGCTTACGAAGATCCACAGGAAGTCATTGAGTTCTACAGCAAAAATAAAGAGCTGATGGACAATATGCGTAATGTGGCTCTGGAAGAGCAAGCGGTTGATGCACTGTTAGCTAAGGCTAAAGTGACTGAAAAACCTGCTAAATTCCACGATCTGATGAACCAGGCGCAGCAGTCTGCCTAAGTCATTCCAGAGCATGGAGTGATGTGAAGCCCGTGGCCGGAATGGCCACGGGCTTTTTTGCTTATGGTCGTTAACGACCCAGCAGGTATACTTTTTCTTTATATTTCCTCAATCTGCTAACGGATAATCGTGGAATCTGGTGCATAATCTTCGCGAATCCTCAAAAGATTGTTATGCTTGATTTACTGGCAGTTATCCCCATATCAAAGGGAATGAAGGAAGAGACTGACTGATTAACCGTCCTGACGTAGTCGGAACAGGGCTGCCCGGTAGGAATTCCGGCAGTCCTCACGTAAAATCGGTACAGAGTGTTACCAACGAAATTTATTCAGGAGACGGTTATGTCTTACAGTAGCGAAAGTGAAATGATGGCATCCCAGATGGCACTGGTGCCGATGGTGGTTGAACAGACCTCACGGGGTGAGCGTTCTTACGACATTTTTTCCCGCTTACTTAAAGAGCGTGTGATCTTTCTGACCGGTCAGGTTGAAGACCATATGGCCAACCTGATCGTCGCGCAGATGCTGTTCCTGGAAGCAGAGAACCCTGAGAAAGACATCTACCTGTACATTAACTCGCCAGGTGGCGTCATCACCGCCGGTATGTCAATCTATGACACCATGCAGTTTATTAAACCGGATGTGAGTACCATTTGTATGGGCCAAGCCTGTTCCATGGGCGCATTTCTGCTGACAGCGGGTGCCGAAGGCAAGCGTTTCTGCCTACCAAACTCCCGTGTGATGATCCACCAGCCGTTAGGCGGTTTCCAAGGGCAGGCATCGGACATCGAAATTCATGCCCGTGAGATCCTGAAAGTGAAACAGCGTATGAACGAACTGATGGCAAAACACACCGGTAAGCCATTAGAGCAGATCATTGAAGATACCGAGCGCGACCGTTTCCTGTCAGCATCTGAAGCGGTAGAGTATGGCTTAGTGGACTCTGTCCTGACACAGCGTAAATAAGACACTTTGCTACACTTATCTGCTGAACCTAAGCAGAATCTAAAGCTGGCAGTGTATTGATGAGTACAACAGGTCATTCCTAAAGAGGGCCTGTTGTCGAAACAACAAAGAGGTTAACTGATGACAGAGAAGCGCAAAGACGGTTCAGGTAAGTTGCTGTACTGCTCTTTTTGCGGCAAGAGCCAGCATGAAGTGCGTAAACTGATTGCCGGACCGTCAGTGTATATCTGTGATGAGTGTGTTGATCTGTGCAACGACATTATCCGTGAGGAAATTAAAGAAGTTGCTCCTCATCGTGAGCGTAGTGCATTACCTACGCCACATGAAATCCGCACTCATCTTGATGATTACGTGATTGGCCAAGAAAAAGCCAAAAAAGTGCTGTCGGTAGCGGTTTACAACCACTACAAGCGTCTGCGCAATGGCGATACCAGCAACGGTGTTGAACTGGGTAAAAGTAACATTCTGCTGATCGGTCCTACCGGTAGCGGTAAAACTCTGCTGGCAGAAACCTTAGCCCGTTTACTGGATGTGCCGTTCACTATGGCGGATGCCACCACCCTGACCGAAGCCGGTTATGTCGGTGAAGATGTTGAAAATATCATCCAGAAATTGCTGCAGAAGTGCGATTACGATGTTGATAAGGCCCAGCGTGGTATCGTTTATATCGATGAAATCGACAAAATCTCTCGTAAGTCGGACAACCCTTCAATCACCCGTGATGTTTCCGGTGAGGGTGTACAGCAGGCATTACTGAAGCTGATCGAAGGTACTGTCGCTGCGGTACCACCTCAGGGTGGCCGTAAGCATCCGCAACAGGAATTTTTGCAGGTCGATACCTCTAAGATTCTGTTTATCTGCGGCGGAGCATTTGCTGGCTTGGATAAAGTTATCGCTCAGCGTGTCGAAACCGGTTCAGGTATCGGTTTCGGGGCGACGGTAAAAGATACTTCCCAGAAAGCGACCGAAGGTCAGTTGCTGTCTCAGGCAGAGCCTGAAGATTTGATTAAGTTTGGTCTTATCCCTGAGTTTATCGGGCGTCTGCCAGTGGTCGCGACCCTGAATGAACTGAGTGAAGAAGCGCTGATCCAGATCCTGCGTGAGCCAAAAAATGCCCTGACTAAACAGTATCAGGCGCTGTTCAGCCTAGAAGGTGCTGAACTGGAGTTCCGTGACGAGGCTCTGACGGCGATCGCTAAAAAAGCGATGATTCGCAAAACCGGTGCCCGTGGCCTGCGTTCTATCGTCGAAGCAGCGTTACTGGACACCATGTATGATCTGCCTTCGATGGACGGTATTGAAAAAGTGGTGATTGATGACACCGTCATCAACGGTGAATCAGAGCCGATGCTGATTTACGGTAAGCAGGAAGCCCAGGCCTCCGGCGAATAATTAAGCAAGTTTGTAAATCTGGTCATCATCGAAAGGGGAAATTTGCTTCCCCTTTCATTTTTCTCACATTTATGACATTGAATGTCGTGTCATCATCCCCATATACTCAAATATATTTGGTCTGAACACCCACGCAACTGCGAAGGGCGTCACAGCCCATACCTTGGCGGAAATTAACTAAGAGAGAGCTCTATGACATCTGAGCGTTCCGAACGCATTGAAATCCCCGTATTGCCATTACGCGATGTGGTGGTTTATCCGCACATGGTTATTCCGTTGTTTGTTGGACGTGAGAAATCAATCCGCTGTCTGGAAGCAGCGATGGACAACGATAAAAAGATCCTGCTGGTGGCTCAGAAGGAAGCCTCAACCGATGAGCCAGGCGTGGCAGATCTGTTTTCTGTCGGGACTGTTGCCTCTGTCTTACAGATGCTGAAACTGCCGGACGGCACTGTTAAAGTGCTGGTCGAAGGCTTGCAGCGTGCG
Organism: Tatumella saanichensis; assembly: GCF_000439375.1. Classification (GTDB taxonomy): domain Bacteria; phylum Pseudomonadota; class Gammaproteobacteria; order Enterobacterales; family Enterobacteriaceae; genus Tatumella; species Tatumella saanichensis. The sequence goes on along the minus strand of NZ_ATMI01000014.1, from coordinate 52,614 downwards.
CGTATTGATACCCTGACCGATGACGGTGACCATTTTGTTGCCCGTGCGGACTATCTACAGCCGGCTGATATTGAAGAGCGGGAAGAAGAAGTCCTGATCCGCACCGCAGTCAGCCAGTTTGAAGGCTATATTAAGCTCAACAAAAAAATCCCACCGGAAGTGCTGACGTCATTGAATAATATCGATGATGCAGCCCGACTGGCGGATACTATTGCTGCCCATATGCCGCTAAAACTGGCTGATAAACAGTCGGTGCTGGAGATGAACGACATCAACGAACGCCTCGAATATTTAATGGCGATGATGGAGTCTGAAATCGATCTGCTGCAGGTTGAAAAACGCATCCGTAACCGGGTGAAAAAGCAGATGGAGAAAAGCCAGCGCGAGTATTATCTGAATGAGCAGATGAAAGCAATTCAGAAAGAACTGGGTGAAATGGATGACGCGCCTGACGAATTTGAAGCGCTGAAGCAGAAAATCGACGCCGCCAAGATGCCGAAAGAGGCACAGGAAAAAGCGGAAGCAGAACTGCAGAAGCTGAAAATGATGTCACCGATGTCTGCGGAAGCGACCGTTGTTCGTGGCTATATTGATTGGATGGTACAAGTACCTTGGACTGGGCGCAGCAAAGTCAAAAAAGATCTGCGTAAAGCTCAGGAAACCTTGGATACTGACCATTACGGCCTGGAGCGAGTTAAAGACCGTATCTTGGAATATTTAGCGGTACAGAGTCGCGTGAACAAAATCAAAGGGCCAATCCTGTGCTTGGTTGGGCCTCCGGGTGTGGGTAAAACCTCCCTGGGACAGTCAATCGCCAAAGCGACCGGCCGGAAATATGTCCGCATGGCACTTGGTGGCGTCCGGGACGAAGCTGAAATTCGCGGTCACCGCCGGACCTATATTGGCTCTATGCCGGGCAAACTTATCCAAAAAATGGCGAAAGTCGGGGTCAAAAACCCACTGTTCCTGCTCGATGAGATCGACAAGATGTCTTCTGATATGCGCGGCGATCCGGCATCAGCCCTGCTGGAAGTGCTAGACCCTGAGCAGAACGTGGCCTTCAACGATCACTATCTGGAGGTCGATTACGATCTGTCCGATGTGATGTTTGTCGCCACCTCTAACTCCATGAATATTCCTGCGCCATTGCTGGATCGTATGGAAGTGATCCGTCTGTCTGGGTATACAGAAGATGAAAAGCTGAATATCGCGAAACGTCATCTGTTACCGAAACAGATTGAACGCAATGCGCTAAAAGCTAAAGAAATCACCGTGGAAGACAGCGCCCTAATGGGGATTATCCGCTACTACACCCGCGAAGCTGGGGTACGTAGTTTAGAGCGTGAGCTGTCGAAACTGTGCCGTAAAGCGGTGAAAGCGTTGCTGCTGGATAAAGACCAGAAGCACATCACTATCAACGGTGACAACCTGAAAGATTACCTCGGGGTACAGCGCTTCGATTATGGTCGCGCTGACGATCAGAACCGTATCGGTGAAGTGACGGGTCTGGCATGGACCGAAGTGGGGGGTGATCTACTGACCATCGAAACCGCCAGCGTACCGGGTAAAGGGAAACTGAGCTACACCGGTTCCTTGGGTGAAGTCATGCAGGAATCGATTCAGGCTGCGATGACGGTGGTCAGAGCCCGTGCCGAAAGCTTGGGTATTAGCAGCGATTTCTATGAAAAGCGTGATATTCATGTGCATGTGCCGGAAGGGGCGACCCCGAAAGATGGCCCGAGTGCCGGTATCGCCATGTGTACGGCGCTGGTCTCTAGCCTGACGGGTAACCCTGTCCGTGCCGACGTGGCAATGACAGGGGAAATTACTCTACGTGGCCAGGTTCTGCCTATCGGTGGTCTGAAAGAGAAACTGTTGGCAGCGCACCGTGGTGGTATTAAAACGGTTCTGATCCCGGATGAAAACAAACGTGATCTGGAAGAGATCCCAGACAATGTGATCGCTGATCTGAAAATTTATCCTGTGAAGCGTATCGAAGAAGTCCTGAGTCTGGCCTTGGAGCGCGCTCCTGAAGGTTTTGAAATCGTCACTGCGAAATAATTCGGTCAGCTCTGCTCCTCTTTATGGGGAGCAGGCTTTCAGAAACCCCCACGATGCTCAAAATTCGGACTCAATAACATTGTGTCCATTCGCGGGGCTTGCTATAACAGGGCTGTTCTTTATCCGGCGTCTTCCTGCCGGTAAAGTGAAAAAAATAAAAAGGGGATGAACGAGTGAATAAGTCACAACTGATCGATAAAATTGCGGCAGATGCGGATATTTCCAAAGCAGCAGCTGGACGTGTTCTGGATGCATTTATGGGCGCGGTGACCGACTCTCTAAAAGAGGGCGATGAAGTGGCGCTGGTTGGCTTCGGCACTTTCTCTGTACGCGAAAGGGCAGAGCGTACCGGACGCAACCCGCAGACCGGTAAAGAAATCACTATCCCGGCAGGTAAGGTTCCTGGCTTCCGTGCAGGTAAAGCGCTGAAAGACTCTGTAAACTAATAATTTTTTATACCCTGAAAGGATTTTCTTTCATGGATTGAGGACTGATCCCGCGTTCTCATGTAACATACAGGCACATCGTGGTGATGTGCCTTTTTTACGTCCGGCGTGTATAGACCTGGGCGGCATCACCAGAGACGAGCAAAACACGGCGGCTATGGCAGCCCCGGTTTTGGGTTGAACGGCGACGGTAAAGCGTCATATTTACACTACAGCGGAGTGTTGCCATACCATGATGGACAATTTACGCACGGCCTCTAGCCATATCGTGCTGAAGATTATACTGGGACTGATCATTGTTTCTTTTGTACTGACCGGCGTGGGTAATTACCTGATCGGCGGGAATAGCGATTACGCGGCAAAAGTGAACGGCACCACTATCAGCCGGTCTCAGCTGGATAATGCCTTTAACAATGAACGTAGTCGTCAGCAGCAACAACTGGGTGCACAGTTCTCACAGTTGGCGTCAAATCCTGACTTTATGCAGCAGATGCGCCAGCAGGCGATGTCTGATCTGATTGATCAGACTCTGCTTCAGCAGTACATGAAATCCCTGAACCTGCAAATCAGCGATGCGCAAGTTAAGCAAGCGATCTTTGCTCAGAAAGCGTTTCAGACCAATGGTAAATTTGATAATGCCCGTTTTAACGGTATTATCAATAATATGGGCTACACCGCCGATCAGTACGCTGCCGCTCTGCGTAAAAGCTTGGCCACCAGCCAACTGGTGGATGCCGTGACCAATACTGATTTTATGCTGAAAAATGAAACCGCTCAGCTAGTGAGTCTGGTCGGACAGAAGCGAGACTTCCGTGAAGCGGTGATCAGCACTAATGCCTTAGCAGCTAAACAGACTGCCTCTGAGGATGAAATCAACAGCTATTACCAGCAACATAAAGACAGCTTTATGTCGCCGGAGCAGTTCCGCGTCAGTTACCTGGCCTTGGATGCAGCGTCTATGCAACAAACGCCGACCCAGCAGCAGGTTCAGGCCTGGTATGACAGCCACAAAAGCAACTATAGCCAGCCAGCGCGTAGCCGTTTCAGTGTGATTCAGGTCAAGACCGAAGCGGATGCTCAGGCAATCTTAGCCCAGCTGAAGCAAGGGGCTGATTTCGCCACTTTGGCAAAACAAAAATCTATCGATCCTATCTCTGCCCGTCAGGGCGGTGATATGGGGTGGCTGGAGCCAGATACTCTGCCAGATGAACTGAAAAATGCAGGTCTGACCGAAAAAGGTCAACTGTCAGGCGTGATCAAAAGCTCTGTTGGCTACCTGATTGCCCGGTTGGATGATGTTCAGCCTGAACAGGTTCAGCCATTGTCTGCGGTCTATAACACTGTGGCTCAGGCAGCAGAACAGGACGCAGCGGTCAGCGCCTTCTATAAACTGCAGCAGAAAGTCAGCGATGCGGCCACTAATGACAACAGCTCTCTGGCGGGTGCCGCCAGCGTAGCCGGAGTGAAGCCGGTAGAAACTGACTGGTTCAGCCGTGATTCGGTGCCGGATGCCCTGAATTTCGACCCAGTGAAACAGGCTATTTTTGGCGGCAGTCTGCTGGGTAGTAATGGCGGTGCGGGGAATAATTCTGACATCATCACTGTCGACGGCGATCGTGCCTTTGTGGTACGCATCTCCGAGCATAAAGCGCAGGCAGTGAAACCTTTGGATCAAGTTAAAACACAGATTGCCGATCGTATTAAGCAGGATAAAGCCCTGCAGGCAGCTCGTGCTCAAGCGACCTCGCTGTTGGCTGATTTGAAGCAGGGTAAAACCGACAGTTTCGACGCAGCAGGACTGAAATTCGGTGCCAGCGAAACCTTGACCCGTAATAGTCAGAATGCGCTTACTTCTGATGTGTTTAACTTATCTCTGCCACAGGACGGTAAATCCTCCTACGGTAGTGGCGAAGATATGCAGGGGAATGTCGTCATCATCGCGTTGGATAAAGTTGAAGCCGGTGCATTACCGACAGCCCAGGTACAGCAGTTGGCGGCAGGCGTGACGCAGAATAATGCACAGCTGGTGTTTGATGCACTGCTGCAAAACCTGCGTCACGATGCGAAAATAAAACTGGGTGCGGCTGCGCAGTCTCAGTAATCCCTCGCAAAAAACAGGGTATACTCTGTTAACTAAAAGGCTGCCTTGTGCAGCCTTTCTCGTTTCTGCATTCTGCCGGTTTTTCTTGTCGTTTGCCCTTGTCATGATGGCCCTGACTTTTCACATCAGGAGCATTGTTATGACATTCTATCCCCCACAGCGGTCCGGCATTCTCACTTTCTGGATGATGGCTATCGCCTTGATCTGGGCACAGCCTTTGCGCGCAGAAGAAGCACCCGTTCCCGAAAATCCGGTGCAATCTAGCCCATCCGCTAAAGTGAGCATCAATCAGGGCAGTGCAGAAATGTTGGCGGCAGCGCTGAACGGAGTCGGCCTAAGAAAGGCGCAGGCGATAGTGGAATACCGTGAACAATACGGACCTTTTACCCGCGTCGAACAATTAGCAGAAGTGCCAGGTATTGGCGAAAGTCTGCTGCAGCGTAATCTCAGCCGCTTGACCCTGTAAACACTGGCGAGCTAATAGCTCAAGCACGCGCTGGCTGTATACAGTGTGGTAAAAGGCCTGCGTAATAAGAGCACATGAGTTAAAGCCTCTTGCTACCCGTGGAATGCCAAACTCAGACGAGCAGTGTGCCTATACCGTAGCTGCAGCTTCTGACTGCTATGACAGAGTAAAAGGTATTGCCAGAGGGGTCAGAGTGATAATGCTGGATCGCAGAAGCAGAAGCAGAAGCAGAAGCAGAAGCAGAAGCAGACCTTACGGTCCCGTCTGTGTCGGGACCGTAAGGTTTATCCACTAACGTAATCCGGTCTTCTGCTTCATCTCAGCCATCATCGCCTGAGGCTGCTGCTGGTACTCTTCTAGGCCACGGGCCCTTAGATGACAGGCAGCACATTCACCGCAACCATCGCCCTTGATACCGTTATAACAGGTCAACGTCTGCTGACGGACCAAATCAAGCTGCTGCCAGTAATCGGCCAGCGCCCAGGTTTCCGCCTTGTTGAGCCACATCAGTGGGGTTTCAAAACGCACGTCACGGGCCATACCCAGGGTAACAGCATGGTTCAGCGCTTTAACAAACTCATCTCGGCAATCAGGATAGCCGGAAAAATCGGTTTCACAGACCCCGGTGATCACTGCTTCGGCCTCCACCTGATAGGCATATACCGAGGCCAATGTCAGAAACAGAATATTACGGCCAGGCACAAAAGTACTCGGTAGCCCGTTGCTGTCTGGTGTATAGGAAGGCACCGGAATGTTATCCCGCGTCAGACTGCTGACCGCCAACTCATTGAGCAGGGTGACATCCAAAACCTTATGGGCCCTAGCGCCTAACTGTAGGCTGAGTTCACGGGCGACATCAATCTCCTGACGATGACGTTGTCCGTAATCGAAAGTGACACAATGCACTTCATCATACTGGTTCAGAGCCTGGATCAGGCAGGTGGTGGAATCCTGTCCGCCACTAAAAACGACCACTGCGCGTTTCATTGGTTAATTCCTGTCAAAAGTTCGCGGCCAGTTTACCTTTTGCAAACTAAAAGAACAAAGGTATGCAGCGTCGAGGTTAGCTGTTCACTTTAAGCAACCCTGTAACAGAGAACTGATGTCGCTGAGATCACCGATATGTTCGTCTACCCACAGTGGGTTGTAATAGGTATCTGGATAGCGTTCACCGCTGTCACAGATCAAGGTCACCAGTGAACCGGTCTCTCCGCGAGCCTTCATCTGTGTTGCCACCTGCAGCATTCCGGCAAAGTTAGTCCCAGTAGAAGGCCCAACACGGCGACCAAGGATTTTCTCCAGTGCCAGCATCGCAGAAACGGAAGTGGCGTCCGGTATTTTCAGCATTTCATCGATGACATCCGGTAGAAATGACGGCTCTACCCGTGGACGGCCGATACCTTCGATACGGCTGCCACAGTGATGGGTCAGAGTAGGATCACGAGACTGCCAGTAATCATAGAACACCGAGTTATCCGGATCAGTGACCAGCAAGTGAGTGGGTAGGCCGCGGTAACGCAAATAACGTCCCAGTGTTGCGGATGTGCCTCCGGTTCCGGCGCTCATAATCAGTGTATGCGGAATAGGGCAGGGCTCACCTTCTAACTGACGAAAAATACTCTCAGCGATATTATTGTTGCTGCGCCAGTCCGTCGCGCGCTCAGCATAAGTGAACTGATCCATATAATGGCCATTCAATTGTGCGGCCAGCTCTGCGGATCGAGCATAGATTTGGGCGGAGGTGCTGACAAAATGGCATTCCCCCCCATAAAAGCGGATTTGGTCAATTTTACGCTGCGCGGTTGCGGCTGGCATCACTGCAATAAAAGGCAGGCCCAATAACTGTGCAAAATAGGCCTCGGAAACTGCGGTACTGCCAGAGGAGGCTTCGATAATCGGGGTATCTTTGCGGATCCAGCCATTACTCAGGCCATACAGAAACAGCGATCGGGCCAGACGATGTTTCAGGCTGCCGCTGGGGTGAGTGCTCTCATCTTTCAGATAAAAGTGAATACCTGGAAAATCCTTCAACGTGAAGCGGATCAGGTGTGTGTCTGCAGAGCGCCGGAAATCGGCACTTATTTCATTGATCGCATCGCGAACCCAGCTATCGGCCATCGTACTTATTCTCCTGTCAAAAAAAGCAGCATAAAGCACCCTGCGGAAAAAAAGATGGTTAAAAATCAGCTATTATGGCTTCATTAGGGAAAAATTTTCTCTCGGGGAAGATAATGATAGATAAAACCGACCGTAAACTGCTCAATCTGTTGCAACAGGATAGTACGCTGTCATTACAGTCACTGGCTGAGGCGGTGAATCTGACGTCAACGCCCTGTTGGAAAAGGCTGAAAAAACTGGAAGATAATGGCATTATTCGCCGCCGGGTGACCCTGTTGGACAGCGAAAAGCTCGGCCTGGGTCTGACCGCGTTTATGTTTGTAAAAACCCAGAAACACAGTAAAGAGTGGTATCAGACCTTTGTGGGGCTGATCAATGAGTTGCCGGAAGTGATGGGCTGCTATCGGATGTCCGGGATCTATGATTATTTACTGCAGATCCAAGTCGCTGACATGAAAAGCTACGATGCCCTGTATAAAAGATTGGTGGAAGGGATTGAGGGTTTGACGGAAGTGACCTCCAGTTTCTCAATGGAAGAGATCAAATACACCACTGCGCTCCCGCTTAAACCGTAATCTGCAAGCTGATGAGAGCCCGCTGTGCTGCTTTTTCGATACTTACGTGATTATTTCTCTTCTGAATGGCGGCGCTATACCGGGGCCGTCAGCCTGCTTATCATTATTTCGCTGATGCAACTAGTGCCTCCGCACTTGGTAGGAATTATTGTCGACGGTATCAGCCACCACACTCTGAGCCGGCAACAGATCACGGGGCTTATCCTCGCCATGCTCCTGATTGCGCTGCTGGCTTATTTACTGCGTTATCTGTGGCGGATCCTACTGTTCGGTGCCTCCTACCGGCTGGCGGTGGTGTTACGGGAAAAATATTACCGACAACTGAGCCAGCAAAGTCAGCAGTTTTATCAGCAGCAGCGTACCGGCGATCTCTTAGCCCGTGCGACCAATGATGTCGATCGTGTGGTCTTCGCCGCCGGAGAAGGGGTACTGACCCTGATTGATTCGCTGGTGATGGGACTGGCAGTGCTGGTGGTGATGAGTACGCAAATCAGCGGCAAACTGACGCTGATTGCACTGTTACCGATGCCGGTGATGGCGTGGTTTATTAATCGCTGTGGAAAAACATTGCACCAGCGTTTTCGTCAGGCTCAGGCTGCTTTCTCCTCTTTAAATGACCAAGCGCAAGAGAACTTGACTAGCATCCGCATGATTAAAGCCTTCGGTTTGGAAAACTATCGTGCCCAACAGTTTGCCGAGACGACTGCTCTCACCAGCCAAGATAATGTCCGCGTCTCGAAAGTGGACGCTTTATTTGAGCCCTCTATCTATCTGGCGATTGCCGCCTCTAACTTTCTGGCGATAGCCGGTGGAGGCTGGATGGTATGGCATCAGCAATTGACTCTCGGACAATTAACCAGTTTTGTGATGTATCTTGGGCTAATGGTCTGGCCGATGCTGGCACTGGCATGGATGTTTAATATCGTGGAGCGGGGTAGTGCAGCCTGGGGGAGGATCTCGGCACTGCTTTCATTAGCGCCGGTACTGAAAGACGGACATCGTCGGTTACCTGATTTATCCGCACCCCTGCGTGCCGATATTGACGCCTTCCGTTATCCGGGGGCGGAGGCTGACAGTTTGACGGATATCCGCTTCCGGCTACAACCTGGCCAAACATTGGGGATCTGTGGTCCTACCGGCAGCGGTAAAAGTACGTTACTGGCGTTGATCCAACGTCACTATGAGGTGACTGCCGGACAGATCAGTTACCACGGGTATCCACTGCCTGAGATCGTGCTCGATGAATGGCGGCAACGCCTGGCGGTGGTTAATCAAAGCCCGTTTTTGTTTTCGGATACGGTGGCGGCCAATATCGCCCTGGGCGATCCCCATGCCAGCCAAGAGAAAATTGAGCAGGCCGCCATATTGGCGTGTATCCATGAAGATATTTTGCGTTTGCCAGAAGGGTATCAGACCCAGGTCGGTGAGCGGGGTGTCATGTTATCTGGCGGACAGAAACAACGTATTTCTCTGGCGCGGGCACTGCTGGTTAATGCCGAGATCCTGATCCTTGATGATGCAGTGTCTGCCGTCGATGCGCGTACCGAACACCGCATCCTCTCCGGTCTACTGAAACATCAGGGCAAACGTACCCTTATTATTACCGCCCATCGTTTATCCGCGTTGAGCGGTGCTGATGAAATCTTGGTATTACGGCATGGAAAAATCGCCCAGCGAGGCAGCCATCAGACTTTAGCGGATACCGCTGGCTGGTACCGTGAAATGTACCATTACCAACAGCTGGCCGCCTCCGTGACTGGGCACCCGATCCCACCGGCACAGGAGCCTTAAGTGACTCAGCCTGCTTCCTTTCTCAGTACCCTGTTGCGGCTGCTAAGTTATGCGGCCAAATGGAAAAAACAGCTTTGGCTGGCGATAGTATTACTGATCTTCGCTTCGGCGGCGCAGGTCGCTGGCCCAGCGCTGATCAGCGCCTTTATCGATCAGGTGATCACTACCCGACACTGGCAGTGGACGACCGTGCTGGCACTGGGAGGCGGCTTTGTGATCCTGCAGATGCTGGCCGCTTGGTTTAACTATCGCCAGTCGCTACTGTTTAACCGCATTGCCATTGGTATTGTGGCGACATTGCGTTGTCAGGTGATGGAGGCTGCCCTTAATCAACCTTTGCGTGCTTTTGACAGCCAGCCTGTCGGACAATGGGTCTCTCGGGTCACCAATGACAGTGAAGTGGTCAGGGATCTCTATATCTCGGTGATCGGCAGCGTGCTACGCAGCAGTATTCTGATTATTGCGATGCTGATCGCGATGTTTATCCTCAATTGGCAAATGGCGCTGATTGCCTCGGTCATTTTTCCGCTGGTGATGATCGTTATGGTGATTTACCAGCGCTACAGTACCGGTCTTGCCCGTTATGTGCGCCACTATTTGGCCGAAATTACCAATAGCCTTAATGAGGTGATCAGTGGAATGACGGTGATCCAGCAATTCCGTCGACAGAAAGCCTTTGCAGACCGCTTGCATCAGTACAACGAAAAGCACTACCAGGCGCGGATGAAGATCCTGCGTTTGGATGCACTATTACTGCGTCCGTTACTCAATCTGCTGACCTCCTCGGTATTGGCCCTACTGGTACTCTGCTTCAGTTTGGCCACCCCTGGTCATTTTGAGGTCGGGGTATTGTATGCCTTTATTGCCTACCTGGGACGTATTGAAGAGCCGTTAATCGAACTGACTAGTCGCCAGTCATTGTTACAGCAGGCTGTGGTCTCAGCCGAGCGGATTTTCGAACTGATGGATGCTCCGGCCCAGCAATATGGCGCGGACCAGCGCCCGCTAAGCGGCGGTGCAGTGACTGCCCGACAGTTGACCTTTGGCTACCATGTTGATCAGCCCGTGCTAGAGGATATCAATTTCCATCTACCAGCAGGTGGTTTCCTGGCCCTAGTCGGCCATACCGGTAGCGGTAAAAGTACCCTAGCCAGCCTGATCATGGGATATTATCCGCCGTCTGCGGGCACGTTGCAGGTCGATGGCCGAGCGGTCGGTCAACTGAGCCATCAGGTGCTCCGGCAGGGCATTGCCATGGTCCAACAGGACCCGGTGATCCTAGCGGAGAGCCTACGTGAAAATATCCGTCTGGGGCGGGAGGTCGATGATGCGCAAGTCACGGAAGCCCTGCACCGTGTCAGGTTGGGGGAGTGGCTGCAAACCTTACCCCAGGGTATCGACACCCCGCTGAATGAACAGGGCAGTGGTCTCTCTGCTGGGCAGAAGCAGCTATTGGCACTGGCGCGGATCGTCGTCGATGTGCCGCGGTTACTGATCCTCGACGAAGCGACTGCCAGTATCGACTCAGGTACCGAACAGGATATACAACAGGTATTGGCGTTGGTCAGGCAGGAAACCACACTGGTCGTCATTGCCCATCGACTGTCCACCATCACCGGAGCAGACCAGATTATGGTCCTAGAACAGGGCAGGATAGCCGAGCAGGGGACTCATCAGCAGTTGCTGGCGGCTGCGGGACGTTACCAGCAGATGTATCGGTTACAGCAGGCCGGGGTACAGTTGGCCCGCCACAGCGACTCTTAAAATCACTTAATGCGTCTTGCCGGTGAACGCCCACTGGCGGGCAGCATGGTGAGCACTGAGTGCTGGAATGCACCTGCTTAGACCATTTTTCTCGGAACTCTCTGATAAATGCACTGAAATAAGGCCGTATGCATTATTTTGGTGCATATCATTCGCCTTCTTTATGTCATTCCCCGTACTTTTATTTATTCCGCAGACAGCGGCCCCTTTTCCGAGACGGTTCCACGAAAAAATATGCATAATATTAATCGGATGGCATGATATTTGCTTAGACTAGTCCAGGTTCGATGTAACTTATAATTTCAATACCCGGAGGGAGTGATATGAAGCTGGTAACCGTGGTGATCAAACCATTTAAGTTAGAAGACGTGCGCGAAGCATTATCTTCCGTAGGTATCCAGGGACTGACGGTCACAGAGGTCAAAGGTTTCGGTCGCCAGAAAGGGCATGCGGAACTTTACCGTGGTGCAGAGTACAGCGTTAACTTTCTGCCGAAAGTCAAAATTGATATTGCTATCGCTGAAGATCAGCTTGATGAAGTTATTGATATTATTAGTAAAGCTGCCTACACCGGTAAAATTGGTGATGGGAAGATTTTTGTGTCTGAACTGCAACGGGTCATTCGTATCCGTACCGGTGAAACAGACGAAGCTGCGCTTTAATTTGACCTTTGATTGTTGAGGTAAGGGATAAACATGAACAAACTTCTGACGAAACTGGCGTTTGCCGGGGCTGCGCTCTCCCCGACACTGGCCATGGCTGCGCCTGCTGCTGCTGACCAGGCAGACAACGCATTTATGATGATTTGTACCGCCTTGGTGCTGTTTATGTCCGTTCCGGGACTGGCACTGTTTTACGGCGGTCTGATCCGCGGTAAAAATATCCTTTCGATGCTGACGCAGATCTCCGTCTCGTTTTCACTGGTATGTGTGATTTGGGTGATCTACGGTTATTCACTGACCTTCGCAGCCGGTAATAACTACTTTGGCGGTTTCCAGTGGGCGATGTTAAAGGATATCGAACTGAAATCCGTGATGGGCACCATCTACCAGTACATCCATGTTGCCTATCAGGCTTCATTCGCGTGTATTACCGTTGGTCTGGTGTTGGGTGGCTTAGCAGAGCGCGTGCGTTTCTCTGCGGTGCTGATCTTTACGCTGATCTGGGCCACCTTCTCTTACTTCCCAATCGCCCACATGGTCTGGGGTGGCGGTTTACTGGCGGTTGACGGCGCACTGGATTTTGCTGGCGGTACTGTGGTTCACATTAACGCCGCGGTGGCTGCGCTGGTGGGTGCCTATATGCTGGGCAAACGTGCCGGTTTTGGTAAAGAAGCACTGAAACCTCATAACCTGCCAATGGTATTTATTGGTACTGCTATCCTGTATATCGGCTGGTTCGGCTTCAACGCCGGTTCTGCAGCGTCTGCTAACGAAATTGCTGGTCTGGCATTCCTTAACACCGTTGTTGCGACTGCCGGTGCAGTGCTGACGTGGGTATTCGGTGAATGGATGCTGCGAGGCAAACCTTCACTGCTGGGTGCCTGCTCTGGCTTCATTGCTGGGCTGGTGGCTATTACTCCAGCTTGCGGTTACGTCGGTGTTGGTGGTGCATTGATCATCGGTTTGGCCGCGGGTCTGGCCGGTCTGTGGGGTGTTACAGCGCTGAAACGTTTCCTGCGTGTTGATGACCCATGTGATGTGTTCGGTGTGCACGGTGTTTGTGGCATCTTAGGCTGTATCCTGACCGGGGTATTTGCTTCTTCTTCTCTGGGTGGTGTGGGATATGCTTCCGGCGTCACTATGGGCCACCAGATTTGGGTTCAGCTGCTGAGCTGCCTAGTGACGGTTGTCTGGTCTGGTGTGGTTGCCTTTATTGCCTTTAAAGTAGCAGACCTGATGGTTGGACTGCGTGTTCCGGAAGACCAGGAACGTGAAGGGTTGGATGTTAATAGCCACGGTGAAAATGCTTACAACCAGTAATTTGATCCCGACTGCGGTGTGATACGCACCGCATAAAGCTGAAAAGCGCTCATTTGAGCGCTTTTTTTTGCACTACAGAAACATGATTATCGCTACCAGGAATAATCTTAATACCTGGCAAGGTCAGGCTTTTAATCCCCCGAGACAGGAATTAATTTCATTTTCTGCCAGAATTATCAGTAACCGAGGCAAATATGCACTATAAGTAACGCGTAATACACGTTGTTCATTTTGTTCACAAGGAGACGACATCAATGAAATCAATGCATATTATTACTGGGTTGGCGATTGCATTATCTGTAACAGCCTGTGCCGATAAAGCAGACACTCCGCCACCACCACCTACTGGCATCAGCGCACAGACGGCACAACCGGTGATTTCTGGCGCCATTTACCTTAAGCAGCGTATGGCCATCCCTTCCGGTGCTGTGCTGACAGTGACCCTGTCTGATGCTGCTGGCGGTTCAGGTCCGACCCGTGTGATTGCACAGAAAGTGCAACGCCTATCAGGTCAACAGCAGTCTCCACTGCATTATGAACTGGCCTTTAACGGTGCTGATGTTAACTCCCGAACCCAGACTCTGTTAAGTGCCGCAATTACCTTGGACGGTAAGGTGATTTATGCAGCAGACTCTCTGCAGCCTATTACCGCAGGTGCTTCACAGCGTCAGGATCTAACGCTGATCCCATTCCCTCAGGTTGCGGTTCCGGTCGTTGACGTTCCGGCTGTCGTCACTCCTGATGGTGGCGTGGTACCGGCAGTTCCAGCTGCACCTGTAGCACCAGGAGCTCCATAAGGGGTTACCCGCTGGTCAGGAGGGCTCTCCTGACCAGCGATACCGTGCAAGTGTGACTTTCCCTGCTGCATCGACTTCGATATTTTCTGCCCGTAATGCGGACTGCTGACGTTGTAAATCACTCCCCGTTAGCGAAATCTTCCCCTGACTGTTAATCACGCGATGCCACGGCAGTGTTGAACCTGCGGGTAGCTTCTTGAGGATACCACCCACTTGCCGTGCAGCCCGTGGATGACCCGACAGCCGCGCAATGTCCCCGTAGGTGGTCACCTTGCCAGGTGGAATAGAAGCCACTATTAGCCAGACTTGCTCTCGAAAGGATAGGGGGTCAGACATGTTAATTCCGCTAGTCGGGGAGAGAGAGGCAATAATACAAGGGTTGTGCTTAAGAAAACAACGGTCAGGACTGGCTGGGGTTGCAATTGCACAGCTCATCGCTGATAATGCCCCCGCTCTGAGAAATCAGAGCTCATCAATGGGGCCCTGTTGGTTCTTCCGCAATGCTAACCCGTGAACCCGGTCAGATCCGGAAGGAAGCAGCCGTAGCAGGTGACGCATGTGCCGGGATGTCGCTGGCAGGGCCCCACCCAATTAGCTTTATCATGCTGATTGACTCAAGACCTCAAGACCTCAAGACCTCAAGACCTCAAGACCTCAAGACCTCAAGACCTCAAGACCTCAAGACCTCAAGACCTCAAGACCTCAAGACCTCAAGACCGGCAGGACTGCGACCTTATTGCATGATCCTTCTATCAATCGTGGTAGGGAGTAATGAAAGTCAGGATCAGAAGTAGGACGTTAATGGGAGCGAGAAGGTGACCGCATAGACAGTGGACAAAAAATGCGGGCCCGCTCTTAACCGTTTCCCGCATTTCTGATACTACTCGCAGACTATCTCTGGTCACGCACACCGTCATGAAGCGCATCGGAGCTTTCTGGCGACAGCACCACGATTAGCGTACATGTCTCCAGACACTGGCTGGAACTTTATCGTAGAGTTTGTTCATGGTCAGTTCCGCCAAGCGATGGTCTGCGGCGGAATAAAAGACCACCAGTTCTTCATCTGATAATTCATATTTGTTCTTTTCGATAACCCGCTCAAGGGTATCGATAGAACGACAGCGTCTAAGTCGCATCAAATAATCTGTTTTGGTTAATGCGGTTTCACTCATAGTAGCGACTACTCCTGGCTAATGAATGCCTGATGACTGGCGCGCTGGCCAGCAGAGGCATCAAAAAATATTTTAACTAACTGCTTTGATGACATTTCCCAATACAGGAAGTCTTTTTTATTTACGGTATAGCGACTCAATAAGGTAAAGGTATCGTCAAGAAACGTATCAACCTGTGAAATCAGTACCTCATCTTCGGGATGCTTTAATTTATAAACAATTGTTACGTCAGCGATATGTTCGATTAAATCATTTATCTGAAGACTTTCTGGTGATGTTGGATCATTGATCCAGCAAAACTGCTGCGTATTTATCGAGGCATAGATCTCTTGCGAAAGACTTTCACAGAGAAACCGTAACTGCGCCACATCATACCGTTTAGGTGAGTATTCATCCATCTTTTCCACCTCTTATCCGTGGGCTGAATATGCTTCAGCGGAAACAGAAAGCTCAGTAGGAGTACACTCACTGAGAATAGCCAGAGACTTCGTGAAATAAAAAAATAACAGCATTCAGGATGATGCTCGAATATGACAAAAATAATTAAGTTATCCTAACGGATGAACCTTTCATCTTGCGATGATTTAATTCTTGAATCGATCCTTTTAATGACAAAAGTACCGGCAGTAACAATGAAATTAGAGGCGGTTTGCAGAAAAGCCAGTATTTCGATGCGGGAGACGCAGTAGTTACACCGACCAACAAAGTAGCTGATACTACAAAGAAGCTAACATTCTGCGAACCTGCTTATCAATAAAGATAACTCTGAAAACCCTTAGGAGATGAGGTCGTGGCGGGCGAGGGTGACGCTGAGAAACCTTTACGTCCGTCACTTAACTATTAGCACCTGAATACTGGGTGCGTCAATCTCTAGCCAGAGAAATCGTGACTTTTCCACGGAACGAGACTTTCATTTCTCATGCTTTTTCTTTAATATGTTATGTTATAACATTTTTGATTGCAGGCATTCCATGAACAGCAGTCCTTTACTTTTCTCAGCCTTCAGTCGCGCATTGGTGGCTGTACTGATTATTGTTCTTCTCTCTCTGGCTGTAAGCTGGGGGATCCGCGGATGATTCGTTTTAACGACTGCCAAGCAGGTTATGGGGGCCGAGCAGTGACCCCACTGGTCAATGGCGAGATCACCCCCGGTACCCTAACGGCATTGGTTGGGGTGAATGGGTGTGGGAAATCGACGCTGCTGAAAACGGTAGCCGGTCTGCAACCTGCGGTGGCTGGGAAATGTGAGGTTAGCCTGCCTCGCAAGAAAATTGGCTGGTTACCTCAGCGCAGCGACCTGGAACGCCAGTTTCCGCTGACCGTCTTTGAATTGGTGGCGATGGGCTGCTGGCCTCGTACCGGCTGGTTTCGGAGTATCAATGCGCAGCTTCGCCAGGAAATCTATCAGGCCCTGGCGGCGACTGGAATGCAGGAATTTGCAGAGGCTCGTCCGGCGATGTTGTCTGGAGGGCAATTACAGCGAGTACTGTTTTCCCGACTCTTGTTGCAGCAAAGTGACTTATGGCTACTGGATGAGCCTTTCAGCGGCGTGGACCAGCAGACCATTAGTTCTCTTATGACCCTTATCCACCGGCAGCAGCAGGCTGGCACCACTATTGTAGTGGTGCTGCATGACCAGCGTTTGGTGATGCAAAATTTTCGACAGGTACTCTCTCTCGAAGGGGAGCGAGCCCACTGGTACCACACCACAGATAAGCAGGAAAAGGCATTAAATCTATGTTGTTAGTTCAGCCGTTTATTGAGTTTGCCTTTATGCGTAAGGCCTTGGTGGCCTGTGTGGCGATTGCGATCAGTGCCACACCACTCGGGGTGTTTCTGTCGTTGCGGCGTATGAGCCTAGTGGGGGATGCGTTATCCCATGCAGTACTGCCCGGCGTCGCATTGGGGTATCTGATTTCGGGGCTGTCGCTGGTGGCAATGGGTATCGGAGGACTGATTGCCGGGCTATCGGTGGCGCTGCTCTCCGGAGTAGTGAGTCGTTTTACGCCTTTAAAGGAAGATGCTAGCTTCTCGGGCTTCTACCTTGGAGCACTGGCCCTCGGCGTTACCCTGATCTCACTACGCCGCTCTGGTGTTGACTTACTGAATGTCCTGTTTGGGTCATTATTGGCGGTCAACAGTTCAGCTTTGATTATGGTCGCGTCCATATCTGCCGTCAGTTTGCTGGTGTTGGCGCTGATCTATCGTCCACTGGTGATCGATGCTTTTGATCCGCATTTTCTGCATATGCAGGGGCGTTGGCATGCACCGCTGGTACACGGCATCTTTCTGATCTTGGTGGTGATGAATTTAGTGGCCGGTTTTCAGATCCTGGGGACTTTGATGTCAGTCGGGCTGCTAATGCTACCCGCTGCCAGTGCCCGCTTCTGGAGTTATCGCTTAGAGCGCATCTTGGGTGTAGCGATCCTGATTGCTGTTCTCTCCGCTTGGTTGGGATTATCGGCATCTTGGTACGGGTCATTACCGGCCGGGCCAGCCGTTATTCTCTGTGCGACGGCTTTCTTCTTTATTTCGGTGTGTGTCGGTCCCTGTGGAGGGATTTTCCGGCGTATTAATGGCTGATAATGACAGGTGATAGTAATGAAAAAAACGCTCTCTGCAGTATTACTCGGTTGTGTGCTATTTACTCCTGCGGTAATGGCAAAAACAGTGCATGTGGTGGCAAGCTTTACCGTACTGGCAGATATGGTTCGCCAGATTGGCGGACAGTACGTTGAGGTGAAAAGCCTAGTGGGTCCAAACGGTGATCCGCATACTTTTGAACCCTCTCCGCAGGATAGTGTGGCGCTGGCCAAGGCCGATGTAGTCATTATCAGCGGTCTGGGGCTGGAAGGTTGGATGGAGCGCCTGATTGAGGCTTCTGGCTATAAAGGTAAAGTCATGGTCGCGTCCAAGGGTGTCAAGACCCGCACCATGGAAGAAGACGGTACGGTGATCACTGACCCTCATGCCTGGAACAGTATGGCGAATGGGGTCATCTACGCGCGCAATATCAGCGAAAGTCTGCAAAAGGCTGACCCACAGGATGCTATAGCGATCCGTAAGCAAGGGGACGCCTATATTCAGCAGTTACAGGATTTGGATACTCAGACTGCTGCGGAATTTGCCGCCATCCCTGTAGCCAAACGCCATGTTCTTACCAGTCATGATGCCTTTGGCTATTTCGGCGAACGTTATGGGGTGACCTTTATGTCACCTATCGGCCTGAACACCGATGAAGAAGCCAGTGCTTCACAGGTGGCGGCTTTGATTACTCAGTTGAAAACTAACCATATTCATCGTTACTTTATCGAAAACCAGACCGATCCGCGCCTGGTCCAACAGATTGCCTCGGCCGCCGGAGCAACTCCTGGAGGGGAGTTATACCCAGAAGCCTTATCACCGGCAGGTGGCCCAGCGACCACTTATGTGGATGCCTTCAAGCATAATGTCAGTGAGTTGCTGAAAAGCATGCAGTAATGCACAGTAAACAAAAAACGGCCTGCGGGCCGTTTTTTGTTTCTATTGTTAATCACGATTACAGCAGGCCATTGCCCACTCAAAAAGCTCGGTGAGATGGCGTTTATTTTTTCTTGCCTCCTTGAACAGCTTTAAATCGGGGGTTGCTTTTACAGATAACAAATACCCGGCCATGGCGGCGAACCAGTTTACAGTCTGGATGACGTTGTTTGGCGGATTTTAGAGAACTGAGGACCTGCATAGAAAACTCCTGTGATAATAATAAAACACTGATCAATGAAGAAAGGACGACAGTAACATTGCCCCGTGAGCAGAGGGCTGCCAACGCTATATTGAATATTCACTGTCACAGCGCACGGCTCTCATCCTGAGTCACGGTCACATTCCCGATAATACACATGCTAAAGCTACCACTGCCCCAAGAATGCATTGTTATGTTATAACATAACTTAATTATTGCAGTGTTTTACCCCCTATGCAAGGTAAGTCGGTAGGCGATCGGGCACCAAAAAATAAGTATAAAAAAAGAGGCTGCCGGAGCAGCCTCTTAGTATCACCCTACATAAGCTGATAATCAGTGATCTGTGGTTTCTTCAGTATGTTTAGTTGGGGACTGTTTACTGAAGCGGCGACGAACCACCACAAAGAACACCGGCACTAGGAAGATCGCCAGACAGGTTGCGGTGAACATACCACCGATGACCCCAGTACCTACCGCATTTTGCGAACCGGAACCGGCACCGTTGCTGATTGCCAGTGGCAGTACCCCGAGGATAAACGCCAGTGAGGTCATCAGAATTGGACGTAAACGCATACGTACCGCTTCGAGTGTTGCCTCAACCAAGCCTTTACCTTCTTTATCCATCAGGTCCTTAGCGAACTCGACAATCAGGATGGCGTTCTTCGCCGACAGCCCGATAGTGGTAAGCAGGCCGACCACAAAGTAGACGTCGTTGCTCAGACCACGCAGAGTGGTGAACAGCAGCGCACCGACTACCCCGAGTGGCACCACCAACATCACCGAGAACGGTATTGACCAACTCTCATACAACGCAGCCAGACACAGGAATACCACAATCAGAGAGATGGCATACAGGGCAGGCGCCTGGTTGCCAGACATCTGTTCCTGATAGGACATACCGGTCCACTGATAGCCGATACCGGCTGGCAGTTTGGACGCCAGTTGCTCCATTAACGCCATCGCCTGACCTGAACTGGCTCCAGCGGCAGGTTGTCCCAGAATTTCCATGGAAGGCAGACCGTTATAACGTTCCAGACGTGGAGAACCGTATTCCCATTTCGCGCTGGTAAAGGCCGAGAAGGGGACCATCTGGTCATTACTGTTGCGCACATACCACTTATCGATATCGGATGGCAGCATACGGGCATTGGCTTCACCCATCACATAGACTTTCTTCACACGGCCACGGTCAATAAAGTCGTTGACGTAGCTTCCCCCCCAGGCGGCGCCTAAGGTTGTGTTGATATCAGAGATGGACACGCCGAGCGCATTGGCTTTTTCCTGATCGATAATCAGTTTGTACTGTGGCGTATCTTCCAGGCCGTTCGGACGAACACCACTCAGTACATCAGGATGTTGTGCCGCCATCCCCAGTAACTGGTTACGGGCCGCGGTCAGCTTTTCATGACCCAGGTTGGCCTGGTCGATCAGCTCAAAGTCGAAACCGGTGGCATTCCCCAGTTCGATAATCGCTGGCAGGTTAAACGGGATCACAAAGGCATCTTTGATCTGACTTAAAGCGCCCATGGCCCGGGCCGCTATCGCCGGTACTTTATTATTACTGCCTTCACGCTGATCCCAAGGTTTCAAGCTGACAAAGGCGATACCGGTATTCTGTCCACGACCGGAAAAGCCGAATCCGTTCACGGTAAACACCGATTGGACGTTAGCTTTCTCTTTAGTCAGGAAGTAATGGGTTACCTGATCCAGTACTTTCTGTGTCCGCTGCTGGGTTGCTCCTGCCGGTAACTGTGCTTGAGCCAGTAACAGCCCTTGGTCTTCACTCGGTAAGAACGAGGTCGGTAGCTTGACAAACAGCCAGACCATTGCCACCACCAGTACTAGGTAAATCACCAGATAACGGCCGGTACGCTGAATAATGTGGCTGACACTGTTGACGTAGTGATGGGTGCTTTTCTCAAAGATACGGTTAAACCAGCCAAAGAAGCCTTTGGTCGCGCCGTGATCACCTTTTTTCACCGGTTTGAGGATAGTGGAGCAAAGCGCAGGAGTCAGGATCAATGCCACCAGTACCGACAGACCCATCGCCGAGACGATAGTCACGGAGAACTGACGGTAGATAACCCCGGTTGAGCCGCCGAAGAATGCCATTGGAATAAAGACCGCAGACAGAACCAGTGCAATCCCGACCAGAGCGCCTTGAATTTGGCCCATCGACCGTTTGGTCGCCTCTTTGGGAGGCAAACCTTCCTCTACCATCACACGCTCAACGTTCTCGACCACGACGATGGCATCATCCACCAACAGACCGATAGCCAGTATCAGCCCGAACATCGTCAGGGTATTTATCGAGTAACCCAGTGCATTAATAATGGCAAAGGTACCCAGTAATACGATAGGCACGGCAATGGTTGGGATCAGCGTGGCGCGGAAGTTCTGCAGGAACAGGTACATGACCAAGAACACCAGCACAATCGCTTCAAACAGGGTTTTGAAGACCTCGAAAATCGAGATTTTTACGAAAGGCGTGGTGTCATAAGGGTAGACCACCTGCAGGCCATGTGGGAAGAATGGCTCCAACTTACTCAGCTCGGCTTTCACCGCCGCCGCAGTATCCAGTGCATTGGCACCGGTCGCCAGTTTGATCCCAAGGCCGGCTGCTGGTTTCCCGTTATACCGAGCAATGATTTCATAGTTCTCACCGCCCAGTGCGACTTTGGCCACGTCACCCAGGGTAACCCGTGAACCATCAGTATTCACTTTCAGCAAGATCTTTTTGAACTCATCCACCGAGGTCAGACGGGTCTGTGCAATGATAGAGGCATTCAACTGTTGACCTGGCGCTGGCGGGGTACCACCTAGCTGACCGGCTGCCACTTGGTTATTCTGCGCTTTAATAGCGGAAATCACATCCACCGGCGTCAGTTTGTAGTTATCCAGTTTGGCCGGATCCATCCAGATACGCATCGCATACTGCGCACCGAACAGCTGAGTATCCCCAACACCCGGAGTACGGCTGATCGGGTCTTTAATATTAGAGGCAACATAGTCGGCGATATCGTTCTGGGTCATGCTGTCGTCATTGCTGACGAAACCTGCAACCATCAGGAAACTGCTGGACGACTTTTCGACACTGATCCCTTGCTGCTGTACTTCCTGAGGCAGCAGAGGTGTCGCTAGTTGCAGTTTGTTCTGCACCTGAACCTGAGCAATATCCGGATCAGTCCCGGCGGCAAAGGTCAGGGTTAACTGTAAGGTCCCAGATGAATCACTGCTGGACGACATATACATCAGGCCATCGATACCGTTCATATTCTGTTCGATAACTTGGGTAACGGAGTCCTGAAGGGTTTTTGCATCTGCGCCCGGGTAAGTCGCCTGGATCTGAATCGCCGGTGGAGCAACTGCGGGATATTGCTCAATCGGGAGTTTCAGAATCGACAACGCCCCCGCCATCATCACGATGATGGCGAGTACCCATGCAAATATCGGGCGATCGATAAAGAACTTAGCCATGGATCACTGGCTCCTGTAAAAACGAAGGTTTGCCGGAAAATTACTGCGCATTGCTGTTATCGTTGGCATCAGGTTTCACTTCTTCTGGAGTGACCTGAGAGCCCTGTTTAGCACGCTGTAGTCCGACGGTGATCACCCGGTCACCGGATTTCAGTCCGCTGGTTACCAGCCACTGGTCACCGATAGCCTGCGACGCATCGACGTTACGGACATCCACTTTGTTATCCGCACCCACAACCATTGCCGTCGCTTGACCGGTCGGTGTGCGGGTAATGGCCTGCTGCGGCACTAACAGGGCATTCGGGTTAGTCCCTTCGTCCAGTTTGGCGCGTACAAACATGCCTGGCAGTAAGCTGTGATCCGGGTTAGGGATAATCGCACGTAAGGTAATTGAGCCGGTAGTCTGGTCGACAGAGACATCGGAAAACTCAAGGGTACCGGTCTGGTTAAAGGTCTGTCCGTTATCCAGTTCCAAGATGACCTTGGCTTTACCGTTAGTCTGCTTCAACTGGCCGGATGCCAGCTCTGAGCGCAAGCGCAGGAACTGATCACTGGATTGCGTCACATCGACATACATTGGGTCCAACTGCTGAACCGTCGCCAAGGCCGTGGTCTGACCGCTCTGTACCAGAGCCCCTTCAGTCACTGCTGATTTACCGATACGGCCGGAAATTGGCGAACTGACTTTAGTATAAGCAAGGTTAATGCGGGCAGATTCCACAGCCGCTTTAGCGGACTGTACTGCCGCGTTGTTCTGTGCGGCGGTGGCTACAGCCGTATCATATTCCTGCTGGCTAATATATTGAGTGCCCAGCAGGGGTTTATAACGGCGTACAGTCAGTTCGGCGATACGGGCATTGGCTTGCGCTTTGGCTAAATCGCCGAGGGCGCTGTCATAAGCCGCTTGGTACGGGGCAGGGTCAATCTGATACAGAGATTCACCTGCGCGGATGTCACTGCCTTCAATGAAGTTGCGTTTCAGGATGATTCCGGAAACCTGAGGGCGGACTTCGGCCACTCGCCAGGCGGTGGTGCGGCCGGGTAATTCGGTGGTCATGGTCAGCGGGGCGGCTTTAAGTGTCACCACGCCCACTTCAGGAGGCTGCTGTGGGGCGGATTGCTGCGATTTATTGTTATCACATCCGGTGAGTGCGACGCTCCCGGAAAACATCAGAATGGCCGCCAGAGGTGACAATCCTCTGTTTCTTTTCATAGTAAAACCTCTAGTGTCCGGAATGAAATCTGGCCGCAGTGTTCTGAAAAAAAGGGCTGCGGCTGTGTAATTACACAAGCCATGGTATAGTACATATATACATGAATGTATGTAAATCATTAAGTCGCCCGCAGACAGGCGTGCGGCACGTTATCACACTGAAAGAAGCCCCCTATGGCACGAAAAACTAAACAGCAGGCATTAGAGACGCGTCATCAGATTTTGGATGCTGCACTGCATTGCTTTTCCACCCGCGGCGTGTCGTCCACATCGCTGGCGGATATTGCTACCCGGGCAGGTGTCACCCGGGGTGCTATCTACTGGCACTTTAAAAACAAAAACGACATTCTTAATGAAATTTGGTTGCAATGTGATGAATCCCTCGATCAGCGCGAACTGGAACTCCAGGACACTTACCCGAATGATCCTTTGGCACAGATGCGGGCACTGCTGGTCACCTTATTACAGTCCACGGTACGGGATAATTCCCGCCGTGCATTAATGGAAATAATTTTCCATAAATGTGAGTTTGTTGGAGAAATGGAAACCTTCCATAAAATACAACAAACCATGCTGCTAGAGTGTTATCCAAAAATAGAGTTATCGTTAAATAAGTGTATTAACGCCGGTCAACTTCCCGAAAAACTGAATACCCGTCAATGCGCGGTGATGTTGCGCAGTTATATGAGCGGACTGATGGAAAATTGGTTATTTACACCGACAGGTTTTGACCTGGAAAACGATGCGGAGACGCTAGTCGGGGCTTTTATCGACATGCTACGTTTTAGCCCACTATTACTGAACCGTTAATTGTGCCGGTCTCAGTGCATCATTTCTGCAGTGGCGCCTGTTGTTTTAGCTTGCGGACATAATCTTGCTTGACGATGTCCAACGCGGCTAACACCAGTTGCGGTGGAAGCTGGTTTTCCTCTAAAAGCATAATTAAATCAACGGCAAGCTTTATTTCTTCAGGGGCGGATTCCAAAGCCATAACGTTAACCTGTTCTGTCAGAAACTGTTTTATCTCTCTGTGCGGTGAGCAACGGAGTGCGGATAGCCATCAGTGATACCATTGTCATTCGGGTTGGGCAAGCATTGTGTGAAACGCTACTTCAACTGTACAGTGCCGCCTGCCAGTGGCAGCGATTGACTTCAGCACGGCAGCGCGCCAACCGTTGTTCAAGTGTAGTGATTTCGCGGGCAATCGCCTGCTGCTGTTGCAAGGTCTCCGCCTGCCCCAGTAACTGTTCCTGATGGGCAAGCTTCTCCAGTAAACGGCGCTCGTAACCACTGTTTTGCTGATATTGCTGTTGCCAGTAGTGGCCTTCAGTCTGGGGGAGAGGCGTGCGGGCCTGCGGGGTGGAAAGTTCTCGGCTTAATCCTTGACACTGATCCGCCATTTTTTCCGCCAGCCAACGAAATGCCGGCTGATGGCCATCCTTCATCTGCTGTAATTTGACCAGATGTTGCCGCATCTCAGCCAGACATGCGGCAAGGGTATTCTCTTCATTATTGAATAAGCGATTGTCAAAGCGCCGCCCTAAGACCGGACGCTCGCCCGTTCGCTGGCACTGACTCTCAAGGCAGGCAAGAATATACTCAAACTGTTGTATGGTTTTCTGTTTATTCATCGTTTTTTCACTGGCGGTCAGTACCGCGATAAAGGGGCTTTCAGGAGGAGATGCCGCTCAGTACGACAGAATAAAATGACATTCTTCCGGCCATAAGGTTGCATTTATCCCGCAGTTTGCTTAAATTTACCGGTTTTCCTACGCAGATTCCGTCCGCATTATTATCTGTCACAGCCTAGTTTTTTGATACTGGGCCGGCAGCGGGCTGCGTGTTTCTAAGAATTTACCAGGCATACCATTATGAGCGTAACTGAGCAACAGCTTGAATCCATTAAGAATAGCATCAAAAGTGTTCCCGATTATCCAAAGCCGGGGATCCTTTTCCGTGATGTTACCGGACTGCTGGAAGATGCCAAAGCCTATTCAGCAACTATTGACATTCTGGTGGAGCGTTATCGTAATAAGGGCATCACCAAAGTGATTGGCACCGAAGCCCGTGGCTTCTTATTTGGTGCGCCGGTGGCCTTAGGACTGGGTGTCGGTTTTGTGCCGGTTCGCAAACCGGGTAAATTGCCGCGTGAGACGTACAGCGAATCCTTTAGCCTGGAATACGGCACGGATACCCTGGAAATGCACACCGATGCAGTTAAACCGGGTGACGTAGTGCTGGTAGTCGATGATCTCCTAGCGACCGGTGGCACCATTGAGGCGACGGTAAAACTGATCCGTCGTGCCGGTGCAGACGTCCACGATGCTGCGTTTGTGATTAATCTGTTTGACCTCGAAGGCGAAGCCCGCCTGACTGCGCTGGGCCTCGAGTGCTTCAGTGTGGTTAACTTCCCGGGACACTGATCTCCGCGCTCCCCGGCCCACAGCCTAAAAACATAGGCAGCGGGTCGGGTGACTGATACACTAGCGATCACGTTTGTTGATCAATCAACATCGATGACTTACAACTCACGTGTGCGGATGCAGAGCAGCGGCACCGATGCGCTGTATGATGTTTTAACCCCAATCCAGTGACTGAATTTCCATGAGTTATCAGGTTCTTGCGCGAAAATGGCGACCTCAGGTGTTTGCGGATGTCGTCGGTCAACAGCATGTACTAACCGCGCTGGCCAATGGTTTGTCATTGGGCAGACTCCATCACGCCTATCTGTTCTCCGGTACCCGCGGGGTCGGTAAAACCACCATTGCCCGACTGCTGGCCAAGGGACTGAACTGCGAACAGGGCATCACCGCCACTCCCTGTGGTCAGTGTGAAAATTGCCGTGAAATCGAGCAGGGACGTTTTGTCGATTTAATCGAAATCGATGCTGCCTCTCGTACCAAAGTCGAAGATACCCGAGACCTGCTGGATAACGTCCAGTACGCCCCAGCACGAGGCCGTTTCAAGGTCTATCTGATCGATGAAGTCCATATGCTGTCTCGGCATAGTTTCAATGCCTTACTCAAGACGTTGGAAGAGCCGCCCGAGCATGTGAAATTCCTGCTGGCGACTACCGATCCGCAAAAGTTACCGGTCACTATTTTATCCCGTTGTCTGCAGTTTCATCTTAAAGCCTTGGATGTTACGCAGATCACCCAACAACTGACCCATATCCTCGAGCAAGAACAGATTGCCTCCGAGCCGCGAGCCCTGCAACTCTTAGCCCGGGCTGCCGATGGTAGTCTACGCGATGCGTTGAGCCTGACCGATCAGGCGATTGCTATGGGACAGGGCAATGTCAGTGCCGACACGGTTGCTGCCATGCTAGGGGCATTGGACAATGATCAACCACTGGCGTTGATCCAGGCTTTGGCCGCCGGTGAAGGTGGCGCGCTGATGCAGCAGTTACAGGAAGCAGCTAGCCGTGGCACCGAATGGGAAGCCCTGCTAGTGGAAATGCTACGTTTACTGCATTGCATCGCCATGTTGCAATTGTTGCCGTCGAGTCTCGGTGAAGAATTCCTGGCCCATGAGCAGATATTGCGTGAGCTGGCCCGCAAACTGCCGCCAGAAGATGTGCAGTTGTTCTATCAGACCCTGTTGGTGGGCCGAAAAGAGTTGGCGTTTGCCCCAGATCGACGCATGGGGGTGGAGATGACCCTGTTGCGGGCATTGGCTTTCCATCCGCAGGCCGAAATCAGCGACGCGGCGACTGTCAGTCACCGCACTGCACCCGTTCGTCAGGTTGCACAGCCTGCAGACCGTACTGACGCGCCGGCAGCCTCCGCTCCGCCGCAGAGTGCCTCGGCGGCTCCCACCGAGAGTGCTGCCAACCCTGCTGCATTATCAGGGACCACCAGCCAATTATTGCAGGCTCGTACCGAACTGCTCAGGCGGGGGACTCCGGCCACAAAAAAGACTAAGCCGGCGGTGCCTGACGCGCAGCCGGCACAGCGCGCCCTAGACCGACTGGCCTCGGTGACCGACAAAGTCGCCAGCATTGCAACGCATAGCGATGCCGCGGCTAAACCGGTAAAAACCGAGCGTTATCGCTGGAAGGCTTCACAGCCGGAAACTGAAGCGGAACCGGTAACTACTCCTAAAGCACTGCGCAGTGCACTGGAGTTTGAAAAAACGCCGGAATTGGCTGCACGGCTGGCGGAAGAGGCCCGCTTACGTGATCCTTGGGCGGCAGAGATTGCTAACCTTAATCTGCCAAGACTGGTGCAGCAGCTGACCCTGAATGCTTGGAAGCAGCAGGAGGGTAATCTTATTACCTTGCATCTGCGTTCTGCACAGCGTCACCTGAATACCGCTTCTGCCCGTAAGGCACTGGCGGACGTTTTATCAGCAGCTGCAGGGGAAACGGTTGAACTGGTTATCGAGGAAGATGATAATCAGCAGACACTGACGCCACTGGAATGGCGACAGGCAATATATGATGAGAAACTGGAGCAAGCACGCCAGTCGATCAGCGACGATCCGCATATCCGGACCCTGCAAAAACTATTTGATGCGGATCTGGATCCGGAAAGCATCCGACCCGTTTAACATGCTGCAGGTCATCATCGGGATGGCTGTGGCCTAAGCAGAGAGAGAAAACTATGTTTGGTAAAGGTGGTCTGGGCAACTTAATGAAGCAAGCCCAGCAAATGCAGGACAAAATGGCCCAGGCCCAGGAAGAGATCGCGAAAATCGAAGTGACCGGTGAATCCGGTGCTGGCCTGGTTAAAGTGACCATCAATGGTGCACACAACTGCCGTCGCGTAGAAATCGACCCAAGCCTGATGGAAGATGACAAAGAAATGCTGGAAGACTTGGTCGCAGCGGCGTTTAACGATGCAGCGCGTCGTATCGAAGAAACCCAGAAAGAGAAAATGGCGTCTGTCTCTTCCGGTATGCAGCTGCCTCCTGGCTTTAAGATGCCATTCTGATGCAGACCAGCCCGCTTCTGGAATCACTGATGGAATCTCTGCGCTGTCTGCCCGGTGTCGGGCCTAAGTCAGCGCAGCGGATGGCTTTCCAGTTACTGCAACGGGATCGCAGTGGTGGTATGCGCTTGGCGCAGGCGCTGACGCGGGCCATGTCGGAAATCGGCCATTGCAGCCACTGTCGTACCTTTACGGAGCAGGAAACCTGTACCATCTGTGCTAATCCGCGCCGTCAGGAAAACGGGATCATCTGTGTGGTGGAAAGTCCTGCCGATATTCATGCAGTGGAACAGACCGGGCAATTTGCCGGCCGTTATTTTGTGCTGATGGGCCATTTATCCCCTCTCGACGGAATAGGGCCGGCGGATATCGGACTAGATATCCTGGAGCAACGTTTGCAGGCAGAGCCGATCCGTGAAGTGATTTTGGCAACCAACCCCACCATTGAAGGGGAGGCCACTGCCAACTACATCGCGCAGCTTTGCCATCAGTACAGCGTCGACGCTAGCCGCATTGCCCACGGTGTTCCGGTGGGTGGTGAACTAGAGATGGTAGACGGTACCACCCTGTCGCATTCTCTCGCCGGTCGACAAAAGTTCAAATATTGATCTCGCGCTGATGTTTTTTCTGAACATCAGCTTGAAAATCTGTCCCTTATCCCCATCTCTGTTGCTGACATAGTTAATACTGAACTTCTGAGGTATCAATGACCATGAAAGGACAAGAGACCCGTGGCTTCCAGTCAGAGGTAAAACAACTTCTGCAACTGATGATCCACTCCCTCTACTCAAATAAAGAGATCTTTTTACGTGAGCTGATTTCGAACGCTTCCGATGCCGCTGATAAACTGCGTTTCCGTGCACTGTCTGTGCCGGATCTGTATGAAGGTGACGGAGAGTTACGGGTTCGCCTATCCGTGAATAAAGAGCAACGTACTCTGACTCTGAGTGATAACGGTATCGGGATGAGCCGCGAGGACGTTATTGACAACCTGGGAACCATCGCTAAATCCGGTACTAAAGCCTTCTTGGAGTCCATGGGCTCAGACCAGGTTAAAGACAGCCAGTTAATCGGTCAGTTCGGGGTCGGTTTCTACTCTGCCTTCATTGTGGCGGACAAAGTGACGGTACGTACCCGTGCCGCCGGTGCGCCTGCTGACCAGGGGGTGTTCTGGGAATCTGCCGGTGAAGGCGAGTACACCTTGGCGGATATCGAAAAAGCTGATCGCGGTACCGAAATTACCCTGCATATGCGCGAAGGGGAAGATGAGTTCCTCGATACTTGGCGCGTGCGTAACATCGTCAGCAAATATTCTGACCACATTGCGCTGCCGGTGGAAATTGAAACCACGGATGAAGAAACTGGCACCACTACTTGGGAAAAAGTGAACAAAGCCCAAGCGCTGTGGACCCGTAATAAGTCAGAGATCACCACAGAAGAGTATAACGACTTCTACAAACACATCGCCCATGACTTCACCGATCCGCTGATCTGGAGCCATAACCGCGTCGAAGGGAAGCAGGAATATACCAGCCTGTTATACATTCCAGCTCAGGCGCCTTGGGACATGTGGAACCGCGATCATAAACATGGTCTGAAGCTCTATGTTCAGCGCGTCTTTATTATGGATGATGCCGAGCAGTTTATGCCGAACTATCTGCGTTTTGTGCGCGGGCTGATTGATTCCAATGATCTGCCACTGAACGTCTCTCGTGAAATCCTGCAGGATAGCCGTGTGACCCAGACCCTGCGTGGTGCCTTGACCAAGCGTACCCTGCAGATGCTGGAGAAACTGGCGAAAGATGATGCCGCTAAGTATCTACAGTTCTGGAAAGCCTTTGGCCTGTGCTTGAAAGAAGGTCCGGCGGAAGATGCCGGTAACGCCCAAGCGATCGCTAAATTGCTGCGTTTTGCCTCGACTCACAACGACAGCTCCGAACAGACAGTCACCCTGGAAGAGTACCTCGGCCGGATGGCAGAAGGGCAGGAGAAGATCTACTACATCACCGCCGACAGCTATGCTGCCGCCAAGAACAGCCCGCATCTGGAACTGTTCCGTAAGAAAGGTATTGAAGTCCTGTTGTTATCCGATCGTATCGATGAGTGGATGATGAGCTACCTGACCGAGTTCGACGGTAAATCGTTCCAGTCAGTGAGCAAAGCGGATGACGCCTTAGACAAACTGGCCGACGAAGAGAACGAACAGCAGAAAGAGAGCGAGAAAGCCCTTGAGCCATTCGTTGAGCGCGTCAAAACCCTGCTAGGGGAGCGGGTAAAAGATGTCCGTCTGACCCATCGTCTCACCGATACTCCGGCCATTGTGGTCACCGATGCGGATGAGATGAGCACCCAGATGGCAAAACTGTTTGCTGCTGCCGGTCAGGAAGCACCGGAAGTGAAGTACATCTTCGAAATTAATCCGGACCATACCCTGGTGAAGAAAGCTTCCGAAGCCAGTGATGATGCTCGTTTCGCGGATTGGGTAGAGCTGCTGTTAGATCAAGCCCTGTTCGCCGAACGTGGAACTCTGGAAGATCCAAACCAGTTTATCCGCCGTATGAACCAGTTATTACTGGCCTGATTAGCCTCAGAACACCGGCCCGCAGATGCGGGCCTTTTTTGTGGTCAGACAAGCAGTGTTGAATGCCGCTGATTAGCTGCCGATGTTACCGATAACCTCAGGGTTATGGCAGCAAATGCCAGTCAGAGCGGTGATTTCGTCCGCCCTTTCCTTGTGGAGCGGGGGACATGATGGTATGTTTTGGCCCTTCTCAGAATTATCAAACGCGATTCGCAAGAGGTACTACGCAATGCGTATTATTTTGCTCGGAGCTCCGGGCGCAGGTAAGGGAACTCAGGCACAGTTCATCATGGAGAAATACGGCATTCCGCAGATTTCTACTGGGGATATGTTACGTGCAGCAGTTAAAGCGGGCACTGAACTGGGCCAGCAGGCCAAAGCCATTATGGATGCCGGCAAACTGGTCACCGATGAGCTGGTGATTGCACTGGTTAAAGAGCGTATTGCGCAGGAAGACTGCCGTAACGGTTTTCTGCTGGACGGTTTCCCGCGGACTATCCCGCAAGCGGATGCCATGAAAGAAGCCGGTATCAATGTTGATGTGGTACTGGAATTCGCCGTACCGGATGAAGTGATCGTAGATCGCATCATTGGTCGTCGTGTCCACGCCGCATCTGGCCGTGTTTACCACGTCACCTACAATCCGCCGAAGCAGGAAGGTCTGGATGACGTCACTGGCGAAGCGCTGAGCATCCGTAAAGATGATCAGGAAGAGACGGTACGTAAGCGTCTGGTGGAATATCACCAGATGACGGCACCGCTGATTGCTTACTACAGCAAAGATGCGGCAGAAGGACTGACCCGTTATCAGAAGATTGACGGTACCCGCCCGGTGGCGGAAGTGAGTCAGCAGCTGGCCACTATCCTTGGCTAATGCCCTTAACGGACCGTCTTTCTACGGTCCGTTTTCTTTCCCGCTGCTCCCCTGCAAAAAATTCGCTACAATTACCCTTTCCCTGCATAAGCTCATAAACAAGGAATTACGATGAAGCACGACAAGCCAGGTGTGTTACTGGTCAATCTGGGGACGCCTGATGCGCCGACCCCGGCGGCAGTTAAGCGGTATCTGAAGCAGTTTCTGAGTGATAAGCGGGTGGTCGATGTCCCAAATCTGATCTGGTGGCCGGTATTACGTGGCGGGATCTTGCCACTGCGCTCACCACGGGTGGCTAAACTTTACGCCTCAGTATGGATGGAAGAGGGGTCTCCGTTACTGGTGTACAGTAAACGACAATGCGATGCCTTGGCAGCCATGATTGATATACCGGTCGCGCTGGGAATGTCTTATGGTAATCCGTCACTGCAAAGTGGTGTCGAAGCGCTGCTGGAGCAGGGCGTCACCCGCCTGATCGTCTTACCGCTCTATCCACAATTCTCCTCGTCAACGGTGTCTGCCGTCTGGGACGGGTTACACAGTATCTTTCGTAAGCGGCGCTCTCTACCGGGCATCCATTTGATCCGCGACTACGCGACCCATCCGGCTTATATCGCCGCCCTGAAGGCATCCGTCGAGCGTGCTTTTGCTGAGCATGGCAAACCGGATCTGCTGCTGCTCTCTTTCCACGGCATTCCACAGCGTTTCGCCGATCAGGGGGATGATTACCCAGAGCGGTGTGAAGCCACTACCGCTTGCCTGCGTGAAGCCTTAGGTATGAGCGACAGTGAACTGATCATGACCTACCAGTCCCGTTTTGGACGTGAGCCTTGGTTGATGCCCTACACCGATGAAACCATCAAAACCCTGCCTGGCAAAGGGGTCCGTCATATCCAGGTGATGAGCCCAGGCTTTTCTGCAGACTGTTTGGAAACCTTGGAAGAAATCAACGAGCAGAACCGTGAGTTCTTCTTACATGCTGGCGGGGAAAAATTTGAGTATATTCCGGCACTGAATGATGATGCCTTACATATCCAGATGATGGCGGAGTTGGTCAACGCACAGCGATGAAAGGCCGTTAATGGGCAGGAGTATGCTACTATCTGCGGTTTACTCCTGCGATTAACTGAATACTATGAAATTTCCCGGCCATCGTAAATCCAAACACTACTTCCCGGTGAGTGCCCGCGACCCGCTACTGCAAACTGCTCCAGCGGTGATGGAGATGATCTCACCGGTGGTAGGTATCGACCAGACAATGGTCGATATTGAAGCCAAAGTGGATGATGCCTTTCTTGAACGCTACGGCTTAAGCCGTGGTCATTCGTTGGTGATTGATAATCAGGTAGCAGAAGCGCTGTATCAGGAACTGCGGCAGCAGCAACTGATCAGCCATCAATTTGCTGGCGGTACTATTGGCAATACCCTGCACAACTACTCCGTGCTGGCGGATGACCGCTCAGTACTGCTTGGCGTTATGTGCAAAAATATCAATATCGGCGACTATGCCTACCGCTACCTGTGTAACACCTCCAGTAAAGTCGACCTTAACTGCCTACAGGGCGTGGAAGGCTCTATAGGCCGGTGTTATACCCTGATCGGCGACAACGGCGAACGCACCTTTGCCATCAGCCCTGGCGATATGAACCAGTTGCACCCCGACAGCATTCCCGAAGCGGTGATTGCCGAAGCCTCGGCGCTGGTGCTGACCTCGTATCTGGTGCGGGCTAAGGAAGGGGAGCCGATGCCGCAGGCCACCATGAAAGCGATAGAGTATGCCAAGAAACATCAGGTGCCGGTGGTTCTAACCCTTGGCACTCGCCATGTGATTGCCGAAAACCCACAGTTCTGGCGAGACTTTCTGCAACAACATATCTCTATTGTGGCGATGAACGAGGAAGAAGGCTGTGAGCTGACCGGGGAAAGTGACCCGCTATTGGCCGCGGATCAGGCGCTGCAATGGGTAGATTTGGTGCTCTGTACCGCCGGACCTGCCGGACTGTATATGGCGGGCTTCACTGATGACAATGCCAAACGTCAGACCAATCTGCCACTGCTGCCTGGGGCCATTGCCGAGTTTAACCAGTATGAGTTCAGCCGAGCCATGCGTTATGCGGACTGTCAGCAACCGGTAAAAATCTTTTCGCACATTGCGCCCTATATGGGCGGACCTGAGAAAATCATGAATACCAACGGTGCCGGTGACGGTGCATTGGCAGCGGTACTGCATGATATTTCGGCCAATAATTATCATCGCCGAACGGTGCCGAATTCTGCCAAACATAACCAGCCGTTCCTCACCTATTCCTCGCTGGCACAGGTGTGTAAGTATGCTAACCGGGTCAGTTATCAGGTGCTTAATCAGCACTCACCGCGCCTGAGCCGCGGCCTACCGGAACGTGAAGATAGCTTAGAAGAGGCTTACTGGGATCGCTGATCCGTAGGTTGGATCACCGCCGGAAGGATCCGGCGGCGATAATCCTTTAGCCGTGACGGGCAATATCGGCAAAATTGGCATTCAGCAATGCCGCTAGGTCGGCTGGGGCGAGAGAGATATCTAATCCGCGTTTGCCCCCAGAAATATAGATCTGTGGCTGGGGTGAGGCACTGGCATCAATCACCGTTGGCAGCCGTTTTTTTTGCCCCAGCGGGCTGATGCCCCCGACCAAATAACCCGTCACCCGTTGTGCCAGCTGTGGATCCGCCATATCGGCTTTTTTCGCCCCTAACGCTTTAGCGACTTTTTTCAAATCCAGTTGTGTGGCCACCGGCGTGACTGCCACCGCTAGTTGCTTGCCATCTCCGTTCAAAGACACCAGCAGGGTCTTAAATACCTGGGAAGCATCCAGTTGCAGCTTACGAAGCACCTCATCACCAAAGTTAGTTTCATTACTGTCGTGATCATAGTGATGGACCTGAAAAGGGATCTTCTGTTTCTCCAATAGATTGATGGCGGGAGTCATAGGTTTTCCTTGTTATCCAAAAAAAAATCAGCTCGGTCAGCGGCTAAACAGCGACGGCAGATTATGCTCGGCATACAGATGCAGTGCGCCCACGGCCGCCAGATAACGGCCAGCAGGAAGTTGCAAAAAAGCCTGCTGCCACTGCTGATTACGCTGGCGGATCAGGACATCGCTGAGTGACTGTCCGAATGAGGAGGGCAGCAGACCCTCGGGCATCTGGTGTCGCTGGTGTCGCGGTGGGCCTTCAAGCCACCAGCTTATCATGGTCTGTAATAATCGAGCATTGGTATGCCAATGTTCCAGTGAGTCATCCAGCAGTTGTTGGCCGTCATCGGGCAGGGCGGTCAACATTGCCATCTGGGTATCTGCCCCCTCCAGCTCAATCACCGGTTTATTCAGGTCTCTGGCCGCCTGCAATAATTGATAATCTATGCCGTATTCTGGGCGCAGTCCTAAACGCATGGCCTGATGGCTTTGCAGCATCAGGGCAATCTGCCAGGCGGGTAACCGGTCTAGGTTATCAATAGACAGGTCTGATTCGGCACAGCGTTGGCGAAGTGCCGCCAGTAGTTCCGCTGACAACCGCTGCGCCAACGGCGGACGGTCACTGCTGTTTGGCATTACTGCGGGTATATTCAGAATATCCGCCTCAACAATCAGCGCCGTCGCCGCCTGTAACTGTTTTAGCAATGGGTCAGGCAGCGGCGACATTGGCCGGGTCCCCATATGAATACTGCCGACCAAATGGATACGGCTATTAGGCAGCTGTAAATCCACCGCCGGCCAGGGGTAACTGACCGGATGAAGGAGCTGCCAGCAAGTCTGCAGGAATGT
This sequence comes from Tatumella saanichensis, assembly GCF_000439375.1. Classification (GTDB taxonomy): domain Bacteria; phylum Pseudomonadota; class Gammaproteobacteria; order Enterobacterales; family Enterobacteriaceae; genus Tatumella; species Tatumella saanichensis. Next base: position 16,747 of record NZ_ATMI01000014.1, on the reverse strand, counting down.
GCGGAATCTCATGATAAGCCTATCCTTTGCTGTCCGCCGGCGCTGAATTATCGGGTAGCGTCTGGGGACCGCGGAGTCTGCTGCGGTAACCTGTAGCGTAACAGGCGGTTAGCATTGCTGACTACTGTTATTGATGACAGCGCCATCGCGGCTCCGGCAATCACTGGGTTCAACAGGGTGCTGGTCAGGGGATAGAGTACCCCGGCTGCCACCGGGATCCCCAGACAGTTATAGACAAAGGCACCGGCCAGATTCTGTTTCATATTTCGCAGCGTTGCTCGGGCAATCAATAAGCCATCAGCAATGGCCTGCAGGTCCTGTCTCATCAGAGCCAAGCTGGCGGTTTCGATGGCAATGTCACTGCCGCCACTCATCGCAATCCCTGCATCTGCTTGCGCCAAGGCCGGAGCATCGTTAATACCATCACCGACCATTGCCACCCGTCTTCCCTGCTGCTGCAGTTCGCGCACCGTCGCGGCTTTCTGATCTGGGAGGACTTCGGCAATCACTCGATGGATACCGGCCCGAGCGGCGATCACTTCTGCAGTTTTTTGACGATCCCCACTGAGTAACAATACCTCTAGGCCCTGCTCAGAGAGTTGCTTGACCACCGCGGCGGCTTCTGGGCGCAGTGGATCGCTGATGGTAAACAGGGCAGCCAGTTGCTGATCAATAGCCAGCAGCACCGGTGTTTCCCCCTGTTCTGCAGCGCCCTCCATTGCAGTCTGAGCGGAGGACAGGTCAATCTTTTCATCACTCAACAGTGCCGCGTTGCCCAACAGGATCTGTCGCCCAGCCACTTCCGCCCTTAGCCCTTTGCCGGGTAACGTCGTCAGGCCGTAGGTGGTAGCTAAAGGTTTATTTCCGGCACGGGCAATGATTGCCGCAGCCAGTGGGTGAGAGGAGTGACTCTCTGCCGCCGCCGCATTGTCCAACACCTGTTGCTCATCAAAGCCATTAAACAGCTTAATGGCGGTGACGGTCGGTTTACCGAGGGTCAAGGTACCGGTCTTATCGAAAATGACCGTATCAATGTTGCTGGCCTGCTGCAGCGCATCGGCATCTTTCACCAGTACTCCAGCTTCTGCTGCCCGGCCGACACCGGCTATCACCGACATCGGGGTGGCTAATCCTAGGGCGCAGGGGCAAGCAATGATCAGCACGGTAGTGATCACCACCATACTGTAGGCAAACTGCGGTTGTGGGCCAACCAGATACCAAATCAGTCCGCTGAGCAGCGCAATCACAATCACTGTGGGCACAAAAACTGCTGAAATCTTATCGGCCAGCTGGCCGATCTGCGGTTTACTACTCTGGGCATTACGGACGAGGCTAATAATGCGCGCCAACGAGGTATTACGCCCGGTGGCGGTAGTGCGGAAGGTCAGGTTACCGTCACTCACCAGGGTGCCCGCATGGACGTTATCACCGTGCTGTTTTTTCTGAGGCCAAGCTTCACCGGTTAGCATCGCTTCATCCACTAGCCCCTGACCCTCGGTTACTTCACCATCTACCGGGACTCGGTCACCTGCCCGCAGGCGGATCATCATGCCAGCACTGATCTCACTGACTGGGACGATTTTATCTCCCTCGGCAGTCATTACCCGCGCGGTATCTGGCGTCAGGTCGAGTAATTTTTGCAGTGATTGTGAGGCATGCTGACGGGCCCGCTGCTCTAGGGCATGGCCGAGGTTGATCAAGCCGATGATCATAGTACTGGCTTCAAAATAGAGATGGCGTGCCGCCGCTGGAAAGCTGTCCGGACGTAGGACCACCGCCGCTGAATACAGCCAAGCAACCGCTGTTCCCAGCGCCACTAGTGTATCCATAGTCGCGGTGCGGTTACGCAAACTTTTCCATGCGCTACGGTAAAAATGCCCCCCGGCAATGATCATCACTAGCAGGGTAATAACACTAATCCCTTGCCAGGCCCGCAGATTATCTGCGGTCAGCATCATATTATGACCGACCATGCCCCAGATCATCACCGGAATGCCCGTCAACAGAGCCAACCCAGCTTGCCAGCTGAAACGGATAAACTGTTGCCGCCCGCTTTTTTGTTGCTCTGCACGCCGCTGCTGGTCATCGCGCATCAGCCGTGCAGAATAACCGGCGTGACTGACAGCCGCCAGTAACGCTTGAGGGTCCGGATGCCCGGAAACCAGTGCACTGCGATCCGCCAGATTAACCCGTGCTCGACTGACTTCTGGCACTTTTGCTAGGGCAGTCTCGACTCGGCTTACGCAGCTGGCACAACTCATCCCATCGATCAGCAGTTGCAGATCATCCGCGACAGATTCATTTTCGGGGGGCGATGTCTCCGCTACCATCGGTGCAACGCTCTCGGTGTCAGGGGAGGGCGTCGTGGCCGGGGGCCATGAACCCGCGTCGGTGGTGCCCTCTGTGGCTTGATAACCTGCCCGCTCGATAGTCTCAATCAGCGACTGGGCTGAAGCACTGCTATCAATGACCGCTCGCTCAAGGGTCACCTGTACGTCCGACACATCGGGGCGTTGTTCCAGCACTTCTGTGACGCGACCGATACAGTGATCGCAGCTCAGACCGCTTAGCGAGAGTGTGATAGTTGCCGGATCAGAAGCCGCTGCCAGCCCGTCCGGCGCGGGTGCTGTTGCTGTCAGCGGTTTAGGCTTTGGGAGGCTGTCGCCCTGTGCCAGAGTGGCGTGATAACCCGCCTGTTTGATGGCCTCAATCAGTGCCTGTGGCGTCGCCTCTCCGGTGACTACCGCCTGATCCAAACTTACCTCGGCTTCAGACACATCATCACGTTTTTCTAGCACCTCTTTGACACGCTTAACACAATGTCCACAGGACAGCCCCTGTAGGGCCAGAGTGGTAGTATCAGACATCGCTATTCTCCTGCTTTTTGTTAACGTAAATCAGTTACGCTAATTAAAGTGTAAACCTTCCACTAAGGTTAAGGTCAAATACTTACCGCGTTGCGGAAACCGTCCTCACGGAGAGAGTCTATGAATATCAGTGATGTTGCCCGGAAAACCGGGTTATCCGGTAAAGCGATTCGCTTTTATGAACAGAAAGGGATCATCAGCCCACCGGAACGCAGTGCCAATGGCTATCGCAGCTATGTGAATCATCATATTGAAGAGTTAACGCTGCTGCGTCAGGCTCGCCTTGTGGGGTTCAGCCTTGAAGAGTGTCGTGAGCTGGTGGCGATGTTTAATGATCCACAACGGCATAGCGCCGATATCAAACAACGTACCTTGCAGAAAGTGCGTGACCTGGACCGGCAGATGGAAGAACTGACTCGGATGCGTCAACGATTGGTGGCCCTGGCAGAAAGCTGCCCCGGTGATCAGGGGGCAGCCTGTCCGATCATTGATTCCTTAGCAGGCTGTTGTGCAGCACAGGCCCGTCCGCAAGAGGATCAGTAAAGCAGCGAGTAAAGTTGACGACGGAACTTACCGGCCAGAGAATCCCCGGTGCCTAAGGCTGCCAAGATCTCTTGGAAGGTTTTACGCAGTTCACCGCCACCGGCGGCTAAGTCGGATTTCAAAAAGCCGAACAGCAGTTCCAGTGCTTCCTCATTACGACCTACTTGGTGGAATTGGATCGCCAGTTTGCCGGCCAGATCGCTGTTGCTAGGATCGTCGGCCAATGCCGACTGCAACTGCTGGATCTCCGGAGTATCCGCCGCTTGACGCAGTAGGTCGATCTGCGCGATCAACCCCTGATAGCGACTGTCCTGATCCTGTAACGGGACATGTTTAAGTACCTCTTCCGCTTCATCACTGCGGTTAAGGGAAATCAGGGTTTCTGCTAGCACAAAGCCAATGTCGCTGGCCTGCTGGCTAAGTTGCCAAGCCTCTTTCAGTAGCGGTAGCGCTTCTAGGGGCTTCTCTTCCGCCAGCAATGCCTGCGCCTGCTGCAGTTTAAGCTCTTCTTCCCGTGGTAGTACTGACTGCAACAGGTTACGGATTGCTTCTTCCGGTTGCGGACCTTGGAAACCATCCACCGGCTGACCGTCTTTAAACAGGTAAACCGTCGGGATGGCACGCAGACCAAACTGAGAAGCGATCATCTGTTGCTCATCACAGTCAAGCTTCGCCAGCAAAAACTGCCCCTGATACTCAGCGGCCAGTTTATCCAGTATCGGCGTCAGTTCCTGGCAGTGTTGGCTGCGGGCAGACCAGAAATAGAACAGCACTGGCACCTGCGTGGACTGTTCAAGGGTCTGTTGCAGGTTAGATTCATTAACGTCAATAATCTGGGCTTGTTGTAACATACGCGGTAGGTCCTTGGTCTGAAAATGAGTACCATTATCCCTCTGATATGGGGGAGTTTTCCTGAACTTCAAGCGGCTATTTTCGGTCCGACGAATGACTGTTTAAAATCCGGTCTAACAGTATGCCGGGCAGTAGACGCCGCGCAATAGACATCACATGGGCCACCACAGTTACCGGATAGCGCTGGCGCGGATAGCGGCTTTCCAGCGCATGGCGGATTTTTGGTAACACCGCTTCCGGCGGTAGGGTAAAGCGGGCCGCGATCCCCGGGTTAGTTACCGGCGAGGAGGTATTGGTCTGCACCACACTCTGTGAGAAAGCGGTGGAAATGGGGCCCGGTTCAATCAGGCTGACACGGATGTTATTGTCTTCTTGCTCCATACGTAGCGCGTCTGACCAAGCCTCCAAGGCATATTTACTGGCAGCATAGGCGCCACGGCCGGGAGTTGAAATCAACCCCATCACTGAGCTGGTATTAATGATCCGTGCTTGGCCTGCGGCTTTCAGTGCCGGTAGCAGCCGTGTGGTCAACTGGTGGACGCCAAAAAAGTTGGCGGAAAATTGCTGTTCCAGTTGTTCGCGGGTTAATTCATCGAGCGGACCGTAGACACCGAACCCGGCGTTATTAAATAACCCAAATAGCCGCCCGTCACACAGCGCGATCACCTGTTGTGCAGCCTGCTCGACACTGTCAGGATCATCGAGATCTAGCTGTACCCCTTCATAGCCCAGTTCATTCATCCGCCTGACGTCATCTGCTTTACGACAGGCGGCGATCACTCGATAACCGCGCTGCAGTAAATCTATGGCAGCCACCGCACCGATACCTGACGAACAGCCGGTAATTAAAATAGTCTTTTGCATAAACTCACACGATCCATCGGGAATTGACGCGCAGGATGCGCCCTGTTGTGAAAGTATTACACAGAAAACGGCGTCAAGGCCAATTAGGAGGGGGAGAAGCGCGGGCAAGGCCGCAGCCCTAATAAGGACTGCGGCACAGCAGGTCAGAGTATTTCGGTCGCCCAGCGGACGGCATCGGCATACTCTTCGGGTAACTGCTTGACCAGTGCCGACAGGTTGTCGGTCAGGCGCGCAGTGTCACTGTCGGTGAGATTGAGGTGGCCCAGTTTACGGCCCGGACGAACGTCTTTCTCATACCAGTGCAGGTGCACCAGTGGATGGATCAGCCACTGGTCATTTAGCGGCGTACCTATCAGGTTAACCATCACAGACGGCGCAAACACCACCGGTTGCGGTAGCGGCAGACCGGTAATGGCCCGCAAATGCAGTTCAAATTGACTCACCGACGCACCATTTTGTGTCCAGTGACCACTGTTGTGTACCCGTGGCGCCAGTTCGTTGATCAGCAGTCCTTCTGGCGTGATAAAACACTCCATGGCGATCACACCGACATAGTCTAGCTCCTGCATAATGGCGGTCAGCATGCTTTCTGCTTGATGCTGCAGGACAGCATCTGGCTGTGGCAGGGCCACACTGCATAATAGGATGCCGTTATGATGCAGGTTATGGGTCAGCGGATAAAACACCGTTTTGCCATCACGGCCACGGGCACCAACCAGCGACACTTCACCGGAGAAATTAATGCCTTTTTCGACAATACACTCGCCGTAGCACTCTTCTGGTAGAGTTAGACAGTCTTCGCGGCGCAGACGCCACTGACCGCGGCCGTCATAGCCACCGGTGCGGCGTTTAACAATTGCTAATTCACCCAGCGTATCAAACACCTGCGGCCACTCTTTAGCATCACTGAGTAACTGCCATGGCGAGGTTGCTAAACCAAGCTGATCAAGCAGTTGTTTCTGGGTCAGTCTGTCTGCCAGACGCGGGAAAATGTCGCGGTTAACGAAAGCAGGGTGACTGGCCAGCTCACGGGTCAGGGCTGTTTCTGGCCAGCGTTCGATTTCAGCGGTGATCACACTCTCACGAATAGGCAGCGAATCGGGTTCGGCATCGGTACCCACCGGATAAACGGCTATCCCTAAAGGTTCACCGGCTTGACGCAGCATCCGGCCCAGTTGTCCGTTCCCTAACACACATACAGATTTCATTATGCCTCCCGCGGGTCCGGATTATTCAGCACTGCTTCACTCTGGGCGGTGCGCCACTCATTTAGGCGGGTTGCCAGCGCTGGATCATTGACTGCCAAAATCTGAGCTGCCAGTAGGGCGGCATTGGCGGCACCGGCTTTACCGATGGCTAGAGTGCCTACCGGAATACCCCGTGGCATCTGTACGATAGAGTACAGACTATCAACGCCACTTAAGGCAGCGCTCTGTACTGGGACACCCAGTACCGGCACCAGTGTTTTCGCGGCCAGCATCCCCGGTAGGTGAGCTGCGCCACCGGCACCGGCGATAATTACATGGAAACCCTGCTGCTGAGCTGTTTCAGCAAAGCTGAACAGTTTGTCCGGTGTGCGGTGGGCAGAGACCACTTCAACGTGGTGCGCAAGATTCAGTTCGTTGAGAATTTCTGCAGCATACTGCATCGTAGCCCAGTCACTTTTAGAACCCATAATAATAGCGATACGGGCTGGGGCAGTATTCGACGACATGCGGACAACTCCTGTGAGTAAAAAAGACCTGAATTCAGACAGGTGATACACCCTGAAAAGGGCGTCAGGATAGCATGAGTCAGCGTGAAGGAAAACGGTTGCGTAGCGCCGCAACCGGACTACATCAGCGGAATTACCACGGGAAGGCGATCAGTCGTACCCCGTCTGTATTCACTTCAATCATCGATCCCTGCTGGTGCCAAGCACCCAATACCGCGCGGCGGGCAGGTTGGTGATCCACAGTCAAAGTATGAATTTCAGGGCGATGGGTATGACCGTGGATCAACAGCGAGGCCTGATTATCCTGCATCACCTGCTCAACTGCCTGCGGGTTAACATCCATAATTTCCATACTCTTATGCTGATTCGCCTGCTGGCTATCATTGCGTAACCGGGCAGCGACTTTCTGGCGTAGGGATAACGGCAGCATCAGGAAAATACGTTGTAACCAGGGCTGGTGTACTTTGCGGCGGAAACGCTGATAACCCTCATCATCAGTACAAAGGGTATCGCCGTGCATAATCAGCACCCGTTGACCATAGAGCTCCAGCAACTTCTGTTCCGGCAGCAACTGCATATGGCTACGCGCCGCATACTGTTTCCCTAGCAGGAAATCGCGGTTACCGTGGATAAAGTACACAGGGACGGGGAGGGCAGCCAGTGCCTCGGCCACTTGTTGATGCAAAGGCTCGGGATCATCATCGCCAATCCAGCTCTCAAACAAATCACCCAAGATATACAGTGCATCGCAATGTGTGGCTTCGCGCTGTAAAAAACGCAGAAAACCGGCAGTGATTGCCGGTTCCTGTTGGCAGAGATGTAAGTCTGCGATAAAAAGTGTTCGCGACATTACTCGCTGACGATCACTTTATTAATGACGACGTCTTCTTTAGGAACGTCCTGGTGCATACCGCTGCGGCCAGTAGAAACGCCTTTAATTTTCTCAACCACGTCCATACCTTCAACCACTTCGGCAAACACACAGTAGCCCCAGCCCTGCATGCTTTCGTCACGGAAGTTCAAGAAGTCGTTGTCTGCCACATTGATGAAGAACTGCGCGGTTGCAGAGTGTGGGGCAGAAGTACGGGCCATTGCCAGGGTTCCACGGGTATTTTTCAGACCGTTGTTCGCTTCGTTGCGGATTTCGGCTTTAGTATCTTTCTGGTTCATCCCTGGCTCAAATCCACCGCCCTGGATCATAAAACCGTTAATGACGCGATGGAAAATGGTATTGTCGTAAAAACCTTCGCGGCAGTACTCCAGGAAGTTTGCAACGGTTGCCGGGGCTTTATCATCAAATGTTTTGATTACGATATCGCCGAAGTTAGTCTGGAAAGTGACCATAATTTCATCCTGTCAGAGTTGTCGTTCAGTAGGGCTGCCTTCCCGGTCGTCGGAGCAGGCATTTACAGTCGTTCCTTATATCATAAAATTCATCTTTGCGGCAGTGGCTGGTAATCCGCTGGCCTCTGAGCTTGCTTTACGTCGCAGACCTGTGAAAAATACGGCACAATACGCGGAGTTATCGCACACGCAGAAACGGAAGAGTTAAATGCTAAAAATTTACAACACCAAGAGCAGACAAAAAGAGGAATTTAAACCTATCCATGCTGGAAAAATCGGCATGTACGTGTGCGGTATTACCGTTTATGACCTCTGCCATATTGGTCATGGCCGGACTTTCGTTGCCTTTGATGTGGTGTCCCGTTACTTACGTTATCTCGGTTATGAGTTGAACTACGTGCGTAATATCACCGACATCGATGATAAAATTATCAAACGTGCTAACGAAAACGGCGAAACTATCGGCCAGTTGACCGATCGCATGGTTGCTGAAATGCACAGTGATTTTGCTGCACTGGGTATTCTGCCGCCGGATTCAGAGCCGCGCGCCACCCGTCATATCGGTGAAATCATCGAACTGGTCGAAAAACTACTGCAACGTGGCCATGCCTATGTCGCGGCCAACGGCGATGTGATGTTCGATGTATTAAGTGATGCCCACTATGGTGAGTTATCCCGTCAGGATCTTGAGCAGTTACAAGCCGGTGCCCGTGTTGAAGTCGCCGATATCAAAAAGAACCCGATGGACTTCGTGTTATGGAAAATGTCCAAGTCTGACGAACCTTCTTGGCCATCACCTTGGGGAGCAGGGCGTCCGGGCTGGCATATCGAGTGCTCAGCCATGAACTGCAAACAGTTAGGCGAGCATTTTGATATTCATGGTGGCGGTTCAGACCTGATGTTCCCGCACCATGAAAACGAGATCGCTCAGTCAACCTGCGCCCATGGCGGTGAATACGTCAATTACTGGATGCACTCTGGGATGGTGATGGTTGACCGTGAAAAAATGTCCAAATCCTTGGGCAATTTCTTTACGGTGCGTGATGTATTAAGCCATTACGATGCGGAAACCGTCCGTTACTTCCTGATGTCCGGTCATTACCGTAGCCAGTTGAACTACGGTGAAGACAACCTCAAGCAAGCCCGTGCGGCGCTAGAACGGCTGTATACCGCGCTGCGTCACACAGACCCTTCTGCCAAACCAGCGGAGTGTGCTGACGCTGAGCAGCGTTTCCGTGATGCGATGAACGATGATTTCAATACCCCTGAAGCCTATCCGGTGCTGTTTGACCTAGCCCGTGAGGTTAACCGCCTGAAAACGGAAGACCCGGCAATGGCAGACTCGGTGGCGGCCAAACTCCGTCAGTTGGCTGAGGTTCTTGGGCTGTTACAGCAAGACCCGGAAACCTTCCTGCAGAGCACCGCGGGGGGTAATGATGATGAAGTGGCTGAGATCGAAGGTCTGATCAAAATGCGTAAAGACGCCCGTGAGAGCAAAAACTGGGCTCAGGCAGATATCGCCCGCGATAAGCTGAATGAACTGGGGATTATTCTCGAAGACGGACCACAGGGCACTACTTGGCGGCGTAAGTAAGCCAAAGCAAAAGGGCGTCCCTCGGGACGCCCTTGTTATCTACGTATTGTTAGTTAGTCAATGACCTTCACTGACTGACCGTCAAATGCCACGCTCTGGCCGCTGACAATTTTACAGCGCTTACGGGTTTCAACCTGCCCGTCTACCGTCACCAGCCCTTCGGCGATAAATGCTTTTGCCTGTGCACCGCTCTCTGACCAGCCTTCCAGCTTCAGTAAGTCACAGAGTTCAACATGGGGAAATTTTCCCAGTGAAAAGGTTGCCATTATTCTACTGCTCCATCGTGATATTCTTCACATGCCTGCAAAGTATTCTGAATTAAGGTCGCGACTGTCATTGGACCGACACCTCCCGGCACCGGTGTGATCCAGGATGCCCGTTGTGCGGCGGTCTCAAACTCCACATCGCCCACTACGCGCCCATCATCCAGACGGTTAATGCCTACGTCAACCACAACCGCGCCAGGCTTGATCCAATCACCGGGAATAAAGCTAGGTTTACCAACCGCGACCACCAGCAGATCGGCATTTTCCACATGCTGACGCAGGTTACGGGTAAAGCGATGGGTAACGGTAGTGGTACAACCCGCCAGCAGCAGTTCCAAGCTCATCGGACGGCCAACGATGTTAGAAGCACCAATGATCACCGCATTCAGACCAAAGGTCTCGATATTGCAACGCTCCAGCAGGGTCATGATGCCACGCGGGGTACAAGGGCGCAGCAGAGGGGCACGCTGACACAGACGGCCAACATTATAGGGATGGAAGCCATCGACATCTTTATCTGCGGCGATACGCTCCAGCACTTTCACGTTATCGATACCCGCCGGTAACGGTAACTGCACCAGAATTCCATCGATGTCGGCATCGTCGTTCAGCTTATCGATTAATGCCAGTAACTCATCTTCACGGGTAGTGTCAGGTAAGTCATAAGAGCGGGAAATGAAACCGACCTCTTCACAGGCTTTACGTTTACTGCCGACATAAATCTGTGATGCCGGGTTTTCACCGACAAGAACCACAGCCAAGCCTGGGGCACGCTTACCGGCCGCTAAGCGCTGTTTAACTTTATCCGCAACTTCTCGTCTTACTTGCTGCGCAATCGTTTTACCATCAATAATTTGTGCTGACATCGGAGTAAAATCCACGGAATTAGAAACATAAGGGAGATTCCCTATTCTGTCAGAAGCTTGACGCCCTGTCAGGCAAAGATTGGCGCTGTCTGTACAAAGCTTCAGCACTAAAACGCAATGCGGTGCAAAAACATTGACTCAGTGAGGAGTGACCGTATAATTCCACCAGCAAATCAAGGCGCCCTTAGCTCAGTTGGATAGAGCACCGGCCTTCTAAGCCGTAGGTCATAGGTTCGAATCCTATAGGGCGTACCATTTTCCCTTCCACTACAGTCCTGTAACGTCCACTAATCCCAGTAAATACGCACTTCAAAGCCATTCCTACGTCTACTAACGTCCACCTAAATCCATTGTAATCCACGATCAAGTGGGGGATATGAGTTTTCAGGCAATATCGTTAGGCATACAAAAAGCCAGAGTATGCTTTTTACTCATGCGAAGACAGCTCCTGCAACTTAAGAAACGGTAGCTTTTTCAGACTGACAAACACCCAGCAGAGTGTCACCGCTGCCGCCACATAAGCGACCAACCGTAAGCCTTGAGTCAGGTCATCACCACACGTGCTCAGGATAAGCCCAAAAACGGCGACTCCTGTTACGCCTCCCATTTGCCTTGCACAGTTAAAGTACGCCGAGGCAGACCCCGCAGTACCCTGTGTTGCCTGTGATAGCACGACATTGGTCATGACTGGCATAGCAAATGACGTCCCGCTTCCCAGGAGGATCATCGGTATGAACAACTGGTCAGCAGTCCAGGCTGGCGTAATAAAGAAAATTATCGCAAACCCTAGCATGCTGATCAGGCTTCCCAGGATGGAGAGTGTCCGAACAGAGAACCACGCTGAGAACCATTTTGAACAAAAATTTACGAGAGCGGTTAATGCCATCATCGGCATAAATGCGATACCTGTTTCAAGGGCCGATAAATGTAGCCGGTTCTGAAAGAAGATGCTGAAAATAAAGACAGCCCCGTAGAACACCAGGTTACACAGAAACCCAACGACCACAGCGCTGACTATCAATGGATTGTCTCTGACACCTCTCGCAATAACGGGATTTGTTGAACGGTTATCGACATGATGGAAAACCGCCATTAGCGCTACGCTCAGCACCAATGTGGTTAGAATTACAGGGTTCGCCCAGCCATAATTCCCGGCTTCAGTCAGCGTAAAGGTCAGCATTGCCAGCCCAAGTATGATAAACACCTGACTGGAGAGATTCATGTTGATGCTGGATTGCGGGCTCGCTGGTGCCAGACGCTGAATCACTATTACGCTCAACATCCCTAGGGGAAAGTTGATAAGAAACAGGCTTTTCCAGCCAAAAAACTTAATCAGCAGCCCGCCAGCAACCGGACCTGCCACAAGCGCAAGAGAGCCGGCAGCTGCCCACATCGCAATCGCGGATGCGCGTTCACGCGGATCTGAGAAATACTGGCGAAGAAGAGTAAGTGAGCTGGGCAATAAAAGTGCAGCTCCTATCCCCTGTATACCGCGGGTAAAATCAAGCCAGTAGATAGTCGGTGCCAGTGCACAGCATACAGATGCAGCGATGAAAAGCAGTACCCCGCTTATAAAGGTTTTTTTAGAACCAAAGCGATCAACAATGCTACCGGAGCTCAGCATTAATGCAGCAAAAACGAGTGCGTATGCATTAATAACCCATTCCAGATCCGAAACCGCAGCATCGTAGGCTTCTTTAAGCGAATGTAAACCAACATTAACTATGCTTACGTCAAGCTGGACAAGAACGATCCCCAGGCAGGATGCCGCAGTAAACAACCGCTTGCTGGTTTGTGTAATAGTCATATTATTTTCCCGTTGATAGATGTCTTTTCGTCGCCGACGAAAAAGATCATTTATTTCAGCCTTGCAGCCATCCCTTGAGTCAGGGAAAGGAACCAGCTGATATGTGCGGGAAATGATACTCTTCCTGAATGAGACTGATAATAATCAAAAATCCATAATACTTTCGTGAAAGTATCACCACTACGAAGGCATGGGAATATCAGCGGTTTTTATGCTGGTAAGGGCGAAGAGGGTATACGGGCCCTTCCCGATATTGAGACCGATGTGCCGTGGGCGATATCCCATAAACACGCTTGAAAACGGTACTGAAGGTACTTTCATTAGCATAGCCAAGTCTGAAAGCCAGATGTTTAACCGGCTCGCTGCTGAGCCTCAGCGCCCTGCTGGCGATATGCATCCGCCAGTGCGTGAGGTAACTCAAAGGTGTAGTTCCTGTCGCCTCGCTGAAACGCCGTGCGAAGCCTGCCCGCGACATACCAGAAATAGCCGCCAATTCAATCAGCTGCCAGTTCTTTTCCGGGGTTGTATGCATAGCTTCGACGGCTTTAAGAATTCGAGGTTCTTTCAATGCCCCCATCCAGCCGCTCATGCCTGAGTCTTCAGACAATATCCAACCACGAATCCCCTCAATCATAATGAGCTGCATCAGATGATTGCCTGCCAGTGACGCCCCCGGAAGCCAGGATAAATTTTCTTCATGAAGCCGGGCCATCAGCCAGTATAACGTTGAGGAAGATTCTGTCCCTGTCTTAATCGGGATTAGCACAGGAAGCACGCTCAGTAATTGACTGGCTGGCATCGGATCAATCTCCATTTTACCTGCCAACAGGATGCTGTCCTCACCGCCGTAATCCGCAATACCATTGCGTCTCTGATACGGGATGTTCTCCGAAGGGACGGCAGTCAGACCAGGATCTGTTGCCATTATAAAGGGGGCTGAGCGTGTCAGAATAAGTCCGTCACCTGGATGCAATCTGAGCCATTCCTTTTCCGCTTCCAGACGAAACCACAGGAACCCTTTGCGAATGGAGATAAATTTCATTCCGGTGAAGCCTGGATAACGCATAGACCAGCAAGAACCTGCGGACTGGCCGCTGGTGATGTAACTGCTTGCTGACAGCAGTTGCAGAACATCAGATAATGGGTCCATTGAGACTCTCGAATAAGTAATCGTTATTAGCCAATATTAAAATACCATTTTTCCTCTTTCCCATCTAACCCATTGAAGACCCGGGATACTTCTCTGTAAGGCGAAAAGAGTATGATTTAGTCATATTGTTTCTTTTCAAAAAAGAGCTATGTCAGCTTCTGGCACATAGCCTGCCCCATACAAATGTACAGCCTTATGCCTTCTAATCTATGCGGTAGGACTTTGTGGTGAGAGTCAAGTAAAATACAAAGGGGTAGTCAAATCTGATGCAATTATGCAGCATAACCTGAGTGGTTTCAGGCAGGCCGTAGCGGGAGTAGACGCGCGGGAAATCCCTTATTGTAGGTGACCAGTATCATACAATAAGAGTGCTGATGAGATGAGCATGACCGAGGAGTGAGGTGGGCGTTTAGCTTGCTTGCTATCGGTCAAATGTCCCCCACAAAAAGGGCTCGGAAAATTATTTGGGGGTATCTGTGATTTATCGATGATAAAAATACCAATTAATACATTGTGTTGAGTTTTTTTTATTGAATCCTATAGGGCGGCGGCAGCTTTATAGGCAGAAAGCCCTGCCGAACATCCCTGTTCAACTTCTATGCTTTATCGCCCCCTAACACCCTGAGCAGTTCCTCAACTGAATTGACGGCGCCTGCTGAGACGAGGAGCGAGCGTTGACAGTCCCAGGACATTGCATCGGCCGTACAATAATCGGCGGCACAGCTGAGGGCGACATCGTCATCCAGTAACCCGACGGGCACCCACACATAAGGTTGATTACGCAGGGTATTGGGGACGGTTGATCCACATGCGGCACAGAAATCGTTACGATATCCAGAAGGCTTCGACCAGCTGCCAATCGCTCCGTTTTCTGGGTGCCACTGAAACTGCGAGGCCGCCACCAAGGTCGCCAAATTGTGACCGGTGCCGGTTTGTTTACGACACAGTGAGCAGTGACAACGGTAAAATTTCAGCGGTGGGGTGAGCAGGCTAAAACGCACATTGCCACATAAGCAGCTACCTGAAATCATTGGTTTTTCTCCGCAGTAAAAACGTTTTCAAGAGTATGCCAGAAAGGGAGCAAGCTTCCACAGGGTATATTGCGGTATAGCGAAATCAGAGGGCGGAGTATCAGACAGGCCTGCGCGGGGTAAAGGAGTGGGGGCGGGCGAAGCATAGCGCGGGCAGCCGTGGATGCCCGCGTAGCGAGGGTTATTTACAGACCCAGTAGCCGGAAAGTGGTCGCGACAAACAGGCCAGCACGGCGATCAGACAAACTTCGATGGAGACTGACCAATAAATATGACCGAGGATCTCACTGCTCAGTTCGGCTGCATTCAGGTTCCATAACCAGCCGGTTTTCCCCATCGCATAGGCAGGATCACGAAAGCCCAACAGCGGGATCAGAAACCCGTGCATCACAACGGTGATCACTAAGCCGTAAAGTGCACCGTAACCTGCTCTGATTTTTGGCCAGTAGGCTGACAGCCAGACATACACAAAAGCGAAGGCAAAGCTGAACAACCAGTGATAGAGGGTAACCGCCCCTGATACGGTGATGCCCTGATAGAGATAATCTAAAGAATGGGCGTTGAAACCGCTCCAGCCTAGCCAGCTATCAATATGCGCAGCCGGTGGCGAGATTTCGCCGGCCATCCGTGGTGGCATATTCACTTCTGAACCCCATTTAACCAGTGAGCTCATAAATCCGCCCAGCAGCGTGGCGCGCAGTATAACCTGACGGTTGTTTTTAATATTCCACATATACAGTCCTTTTCCAGAGGTGACCGACAGGCTGCGTAGCGCATACCTGTTCCGGGAAAACACAGCCGTGTAGAGCCGTCTGCCAGTTCTTTTATACTGACTGGATAGGTGACGGCACACACGTTGCGGCACATTTAGCCGTTCGCTGACTAGGCTGTTATACGTGAAACATCCAGTGAACTTATTGATCAGGATTAGGATGTTATGATTTTGTAGCAGTTTTTCTTCACAGTTTCTGTTGGGAGAAGCCTTGTTTATAAAGTAATTCAGCGGCTTTGTAGGATAAAGCGATAACCGATATCGCTTCCAGTGCCAGACGAAGAAAACGGCGGATCTCTTTTTCATTTCAATAACCAGCACATTCATTACGGGGTTTACTCCAAGTCTTTCAACATTGGCGGTGCCTGTTGGGGAATGTCGATGCAAAATTCTGCGCCACCGCTAGGCTGATTACTGGCGCTAATGGTGCCTTGGTGCAAATGGACTATCGCATCACAAATCGCCAATCCTAGCCCGATACTGGGTATTGAGGACTCTTTGCTACCACGAAAGAATTTTTCAAAAATGCTCTGTTGCTGGCCCTGTGGGATACTGGGTCCATCATCGGTGACATGCAGCGTCAATCGCCCAGCCCCCACCGTGGCACTGAGGGTGATTTGTGGCGCATCGCCCCCGTATTTAACCGCATTTTCCAGCAAATTGACCAGTACTCTCTCCAACAGTGCCCCATCGATAAACGCCAGAATCAAGGGATCCGGTAGCGCGAGGGTGATATTCGTACTGATACCGGTACTCTCCAGCGACTGTAAGGCGCTACCCGCCAGTTCCTGTACCGTCATCCACTCCTGGTCAAGCGTGAAGCCGCCAGACTGATAGCGGGCCATGTCCAGCGAATTATTGACCGGTCAAGTTGTGCTGATAATTCGTCGGCGGATCTCTATTGCCTGACCAGTATGGGCGAAGTGTTCACGCTCCAAATCCAGTGCCAGGATTTCGGCTTGGGCAACAGCACCGTGAGGGGGGGGGGGGGCAGGTCGTGAGGCAATGCCGCCAAAAACGTATTACGCAATTTTCACGCTCACTATTGAGGCGCGTCTGATGCCCGCTAATCAGACG
>NZ_ATMI01000013.1 GCF_000439375.1 Tatumella saanichensis | reverse complement strand
ACGGCTACCGCGGATAAAGACGGTAACTGGAGCACTACTCTGCCGACCCTTGCCGACGGTGCGCACAGTTTCACCACCACCGTCACCGATGCTGCGGGCAATACTAGTGACGTTTCTTCCGCAGTTCCGTTTACTGTCGATACCACCCCACCCTTACCGGCAACCAATATTACCGTTACAGATCATAGTGGCCATATAGTATCGGGACATACGGAAGAGACTGAACTCACCATAAGCGGTCAGGCTACAGCCGGCACGACCATTACTATCAAAGATGGACAGAATGTTTTAGGTGAAACAACTACCGATAAAGAGGGTACTTGGAGTTTCACGCCTCAAGATCCTTTAGCTGATGGCAACCACGACTTTACCGCCATTGTGACCGACAGTTATGGAAACAGTAGTGCTCCTTCTGATCCGTATATACTTTTAATCGATCCCGACGATTCGGATTCTGACAGTGACTCGGATTCAGATAGTGACTCCGACTCTGACAGCGATTCAGATTCCGACAGCGATTCTGACTCTGACAGCGACTCCGATTCTGACTCCGACAGCGATTCTGACTCCGATAGCGACTCCGACTCTGACAGTGACTCGGATTCCGACAGTGACTCCGACTCCGATAGCGATTCTGACTCTGACAGTGACTCGGATTCCGACAGCGACTCGGACTCCGATAGCGACTCAGACTCTGATAGTGACTCGGATTCAGACAGCGACTCCGACTCTGACAGTGATTCAGATTCCGACAGCGACTCTGACTCCGATAGCGACTCCGACTCTGACAGTGACTCGGATTCCGACAGTGACTCCGACTCCGATAGCGATTCAGACTCCGACAGTGACTCGGATTCCGATAGTGACTCCGACAGCGACTCCGACTCTGACAGCGACTCCGATTCTGACAGCGACTCAGATTCCGATAGCGACTCAGATTCAGACAGCGATTCAGACTCTGACAGTGATTCAGATTCCGACAGCGATTCTGACTCCGATAGCGATTCAGACTCCGACAGTGATTCAGATTCCGACAGCGATTCTGACTCTGACAGCGATTCAGACTCCGACAGTGACTCAGATTCCGATAGTGACTCGGACTCCGACAGTGATTCAGATTCCGATAGCGATTCTGACTCCGACAGTGACTCGGACTCCGATAGCGATTCAGACTCCGATAGCGACTCCGACTCTGACAGTGATTCAGATTCCGATAGCGATTCTGACTCCGACAGTGACTCGGACTCCGATAGCGATTCAGACTCCGATAGCGACTCCGACTCTGACAGTGATTCAGATTCCGACAGCGATTCAGATTCAGACAGCGATTCAGATTCAGACAGCGACTCTGACTCCGATAGCGACTCGGACTCTGACAGCGACTCGGATTCCGATAGCGACTCGGATTCCGATAGCGATTCAGACTCCGACAGTGATTCAGATTCCGACAGTGACTCGGATTCAGATAGTGACTCCGACTCTGACAGCGATTCAGATTCCGACAGCGACTCTGACTCCGATAGCGACTCTGATTCTGACAGCGACTCAGATTCCGATAGCGATTCAGACTCTGACAGCGACTCAGATTCAGACAGCGATTCAGACTCTGACAGCGATTCTGACTCTGACAGCGACTCAGATTCAGACAGCGACTCGGATTCCGATAGCGACTCAGACTCTGACAGTGACTCGGATTCAGACAGCGACTCCGACTCTGACAGTGATTCAGATTCCGACAGTGACTCGGATTCAGATAGCGACTCTGACTCCGATAGCGACTCCGACTCTGACAGTGACTCGGATTCCGATAGCGATTCAGACTCTGATAGTGACTCGGACTCCGACAGTGATTCAGATTCCGATAGCGATTCAGACTCTGACAGTGACTCGGACTCTGACAGTGATTCAGATTCCGATAGCGATTCAGACTCCGACAGCGATTCAGACTCTGATAGCGATTCAGACTCCGATAGCGACTCCGACTCTGACTCTGATAGCGACTCTGACTCCGATAGCGACTCCGACTCTGACAGCGACTCTGATTCTGACAGTGATTCAGATTCCGACAGCGATTCAGACTCCGACAGCGACTCAGACTCTGACAGTGACTCGGATTCCGACAGTGACTCCGACTCCGATAGCGACTCAGACTCTGACAGTGACTCGGATTCCGACAGTGACTCCGACTCTGACAGTGATTCAGATTCCGACAGCGACTCGGATTCCGATAGCGATTCTGACTCCGACAGTGATTCAGATTCCGATAGTGATTCAGACTCTGACAGTGACTCGGATTCAGACAGCGACTCTGACTCCGATAGCGACTCCGATTCTGACTCTGACAGCGACTCGGATTCCGACAGCGATTCTGACTCCGACAGCGACTCGGATTCAGACAGCGACTCAGACTCTGACAGTGACTCAGATTCAGACAGCGACTCTGACTCCGACAGCGACTCCGACTCTGACAGTGACTCGGATTCTGACTCTGACAGCGACTCGGACTCCGATTCTGACAGCGACTCTGATTCAGACAGCGACTCCGACTCCGATAGCGATTCAGACTCCGACAGCGACTCGGATTCCGATAGCGACTCAGACTCTGACAGTGACTCGGATTCCGATAGCGATTCAGACTCCGACAGCGACTCTGACTCCGATAGCGATTCTGACTCTGACAGCGATTCAGACTCCGACAGTGACTCGGATTCCGACAGCGATTCTGACTCCGACAGCGACTCAGATTCCGACAGCGACTCGGATTCAGACAGCGATTCAGACTCTGACAGCGACTCCGACTCCGATAGCGACTCCGACTCCGATAGCGACTCTGACTCCGATAGCGACTCCGACTCTGACAGTGACTCGGATTCCGATAGCGATTCAGACTCTGACAGCGACTCGGATTCCGATAGCGACTCAGACTCTGACAGTGACTCGGATTCCGATAGCGATTCAGATTCTGACAGCGACTCGGATTCCGATAGCGATTCAGACTCTGACAGTGACTCGGATTCAGATAGTGACTCGGATTCAGATAGTGACTCGGACTCCGATAGCGACTCCGACTCTGACAGTGACTCGGATTCTGACTCTGACAGCGACTCGGACTCCGATTCTGACAGCGACTCTGATTCAGACAGCGACTCCGACTCCGATAGCGATTCAGACTCTGATAGCGACTCGGATTCCGACAGCGATTCTGACTCTGACAGCGACTCGGATTCCGATAGCGATTCAGACTCTGATAGCGACTCGGATTCCGACAGTGACTCGGATTCTGACAGTGATTCAGACTCTGACAGCGATTCTGACTCCGACAGCGACTCCGACTCCGATAGCGATTCAGACTCTGATAGCGACTCGGATTCCGACAGCGATTCTGACTCCGACAGCGACTCAGATTCCGACAGCGACTCGGATTCAGACAGCGATTCAGACAGCGATTCAGACTCTGACAGTGACTCGGACTCCGACAGTGACTCAGACTCTGACAGCGACTCCGATTCTGACTCTGATAGCGATTCTGACTCTGACAGTGACTCGGATTCCGACAGTGACTCCGACTCTGATAGTGACTCGGATTCCGATAGCGATTCAGATTCTGACAGCGACTCCGACTCTGACAGTGATTCAGATTCCGACAGCGACTCTGACTCCGATAGCGACTCTGATTCTGACAGCGATTCAGACTCTGACAGTGATTCAGACTCCGACAGTGATTCAGACTCCGACAGTGATTCAGACTCCGACAGTGATTCAGACTCCGACAGTGACTCTGACTCCGATTCTGACTCCGATAGCGATTCTGACTCCGACAGTGATTCAGATTCCGACAGCGACTCCGACTCTGACAGTGACTCGGATTCTGACAGTGATTCAGATTCCGACAGCGATTCAGATTCCGACAGCGATTCAGACTCCGACAGCGACTCCGACTCTGACAGCGACTCTGACTCCGATAGCGACTCCGACTCTGACAGCGACTCTGATTCTGACAGTGATTCAGATTCCGACAGCGACTCCGATAGCGATTCAGACTCTGATAGCGACTCGGATTCCGACAGCGATTCTGACTCCGACAGCGACTCGGATTCAGACAGCGATTCAGACTCTGACAGCGACTCTGACTCCGATAGCGACTCCGACTCTGACAGTGACTCGGATTCCGACAGCGACTCAGATTCCGACAGCGATTCTGACTCCGACAGTGACTCCGACTCCGATAGCGATTCAGACTCCGATAGTGATTCAGATTCCGACAGCGATTCTGACTCTGACAGTGACTCGGATTCCGACAGTGACTCCGACTCCGACAGTGACTCAGATTCCGATAGCGATTCAGACTCTGATAGTGACTCGGACTCCGACAGTGATTCAGATTCCGATAGTGATTCAGACTCTGACAGTGACTCGGATTCAGACAGCGACTCTGACTCTGACAGCGATTCAGACTCCGACAGCGACTCGGATTCCGACAGCGACTCTGACTCCGATAGCGATTCAGATTCCGACAGCGACTCCGACTCTGACAGTGACTCAGATTCAGACAGCGATTCAGACTCTGACAGTGATTCAGATTCCGACAGTGATTCAGATTCCGACAGCGATTCTGACTCCGATAGCGACTCAGACTCTGACAGTGACTCCGATTCTGACTCTGATAGCGACTCGGATTCTGACAGCGACTCTGACTCCGATAGCGACTCCGATTCAGACTCCGACAGCGACTCGGATTCCGACAGCGACTCGTCTTCACCGGCGAAAGCAACTGATATCGAGTTGACTGATGGTCACGGTAAAAATCTGGCCGGAACCGATACTAACGACAATAGTCCGGTGCTGAGTGGTAAGGCTGCTGCCGGTAGTACCATCACGGTATACGATGGTTCGAAAAGTCTTGGCACAACGACGGTTAATAGCGATGGTAGCTGGAGTATCACACTTTCCGCTCTGGCTGATGGTACCCATAGCCTGACCACGAAAGTTACCGATACGTCAGGTAATAGCAGTGATGCTAGCGATGCAATCGCCGTTACTATCGATACTGTGGCACCGGCGGCGGCTAGCGGGATCACGCTGGTCGATGCGAATGGTAACGATATTGACGACAGCACGACCACTGACTCTACACCAGTCCTTAAAGGGAGTGCAGAAGCAAATAGTACGGTGACTATCAGTGATTCATCAGGTGTTTTAGGCGAAGCGACTACGGATTCAGAAGGTAGCTGGACATTCACCACCCCGACACTGACTGATGGAACCTATAGTTTTACGACCGTGGTCACTGATGCCGCCGGTAATACCAGCAACCAATCGACGGCGGTAAGTACCACTATCGATAGCACCGCGGTGCTGGCTGTTGATGACAGTGCGGATCTGGATTACACCACCTATATTGACGAAACCGACAAAGGTGCCAGCTCTAAAACCGGGTTTGCACTCTTGGATCTCTCGTTAGGGAATGTTCTTGATGTCTCGCTGGTTAATCCAGCTAGCCAATTACAAATTGATGTCGCAGAAGGCACCACAGAAAACTTTGTGGTACAGGGCGATATAGGTGGTCTGGTAGCCTCTTCATTCGATTTGTATATCTACAAATATGATGCAAGCAGTGGCGATTACCTACAATACGAGAAAGTCAGTAACTGGATCGTTGGCTTACTGGCGGGCGTATCCAAAGATCTGTCACTTTCACTGAGTGAAGGTACCTATCTGTTTATGCTGAACTCCGGTGTCGGCCTCTCTGTTGCGACGGGTTATACCTTGAATATCAAGTCCGATATTCTGGAAACGTACGTATCAAACAGTTCAGAGACCAGCGGTAACCTGATCTCAGGCAGCAGTGATGGGAGTGGTGCTGACACCGCACCGGCAGGCTCAGTGATCAGCAGCGTCAACGATACCAGTGTGGCAGCGTCAGGTTATACCACCATTACAGGAACGTACGGTACGCTCAGCATTGATGCTGCCGGTGACTATACCTATACGCTTAATTCTGGCATTGATGTTGCCGATATTGGTAGCACTGAAACCTTCAGTTATACCCTGATGGGGCCAAATGGTACCACCAGCAGTGCCACACTGACGATTTCGCTGACCGATGCCGATACTGATACTGGCACCGTGACTGAGCCTGATGTGACGACGGAACTGGATTACGCAACCACCTCAGAAGAAACGGATAAGGGGACCAGTTCAAAAACCAGTGCCGCCTTACTCGATCTCTCGCTGGGGAGTGTGTTGAACACCTCTCTGCTCAATCTGAACAATCAGCTACATCTGAATGTGGCAGATAACACGGTCGAAAATATCACCATTAAAGCAACAATGGTGGGGGTTATCGCATCGACCTATGATCTGTACATCTATAAATATGATGATGAAACTGGCCAATATGCGCAGTATGAGAAGGTTTCCAACTGGGTCACCAGTGCCCTAGTTGCTGGCGCGTCATCTCCGCTGTCATTGGAACTGAGCCAAGGTTCATATCTGTTTATGCTCAATGGTGGAGTGGGCTTATCTGTTGCGACGGTTTACACCCTCAGCATTACGTCTGATATCGTCAACAGTGTCACCTCAGTGGCCACGTCAACCACCGGTAACCTCCTCACTGAAACCAGTAGTAGTGAGGGGAGTGATACTGTGCCAACCGGTACTTTGGTCACGAAAGTCGGTACCACCGATATCAGTGCCAGTGGCACAACCGAAATTACCGGTGAATACGGTGTACTGACTATCGATCAACAGGGGAATTACACCTATACCCTGAATGCCGGTCAGACCACGGACAGTATCGGCTCAGCTGAGACATTCACCTATACGTTGACCGAAACAGACGGAACAGTGGTTACCAAAACACTGTCAATTAATCTCAACAACAATGCTCTGAAAGCGGTAGATGATCAGGTCAGTCTGGATGTAACCGCTGCCGGTATCGAAACTGCGTATACATCAGACACTGCGACTAACAGCTTCACAGCCAATAAATCGGCTGCGGTAAGTTCGAAAACAGGTGCTGAGTTTACGGTGGATGACGATACGGTATTAACCAATGCGCATCTGATTATCACACCAACGCAGAGCGGACTCTTCGCCGCTACTGCCAGCCTGTCACTGGCTTATACCCTGTATGAGGGCAGTGACAGTTCAGGTACCGCTATTGCTTCTGGTACGGTCAGTGCAACCACAAAGGCTGTCGATATCGATTTGAGTCAGTATGATCTCGATAGTGGGAATTATTATGTTCAGATCACAACGACCTCGGCAGCGACAGGGGTACTGACTGTCGCTCCGACAGTCAGTATCAGCTACAAAGTTACCGGCACTGAGGTCTCTGTGGATGACATGCAAACGTCATCAGACTCTTCAGTGGTCAGCGGTAACCTGTTCGATGGTTCCGATTCAGACGGTGTGGCGGATGAGCTGCAAACGGTTTATACCAAACTGACAGTGGCTAATGAATCTGACAGCAGCGTGACGCTAAATCAGTATGACACCGCGTCGCAAAGCCTTACCGGGCTGTATGGCACCCTGACCATTAACGGAGATGGCAGCTATAGCTACGCACTGAATAGCAATATCAATGTCGCGGATATGACGCAGAAGGAAATATTCAGTTATACGCTGACTGCGGAGGATGGCAGTACCACCTCCACAGCTAACCTGACCATTGACTTGCATCCGACTATTTCCGGAACTACCCAAGCCGATACTACCGGAGGTACTGCCTACGACGATACGTTCCATCTTGAAGGTGACGACTCTTCTGTCGTGTACAAAGTATTAAGTGACGATAATACCGGAGGAAACGGCAGCGATACTTGGGACGATTTCTCAGTAAGTAAGGGAGATCACATTGATCTGGATGCCCTGCTAGTCGGTTGGGATGGTAAAGAAAGCAGTCTGGGGAATTACGTGTCGGTTACACATACCGATAGCGGTAATACTGTCGTATCTATAGACCGTGACGGAAGCGGTAGTACCTACCAGTCTACGACATTGATCACACTTGAAAATGTGAACGCCACAATGGATGAGATCCTTCATCACTCGTCGACTGAAAATCAATCATAACGCTAATCAGGCGGGCAGCCATGCCCGCCTTTTCATTTTATTCATCGCAATCACGGAGGTGTGTGTGGTTTACAGCCCCTCATTTTTCATCAACGCTGACCTACAGGTATTCATTAGCA
Organism: Tatumella saanichensis; assembly: GCF_000439375.1. Lineage (GTDB taxonomy): Bacteria > Pseudomonadota > Gammaproteobacteria > Enterobacterales > Enterobacteriaceae > Tatumella > Tatumella saanichensis. Next base: position 118,635 of record NZ_ATMI01000013.1, on the reverse strand, counting down.
ATGCTAAGTTCTAATTCGCCCATTGCTCTCCACATTCTCCCTGTCGCTCTCCTGACATCTAGCCTCTTGTTGTGTCAGCAAGTGCGCGCGGATAGCATAACAAGTGCAGGTGATATCAGTACTCAGAGCCTGAGTGATCAGCAATCTCTTCCGGACTTAAGCAATACCATTAGTCAGCCTATTACCCCTCCTCCCTCTGGCCTGACAGACATGAATTATGCTGTATTACAGGCTGAGCAATGGCATCCGGCGATAGGCCAGGCGGTCGGTAAACTTTTTCAGCAGGCTTCCAAAGTGGATGAGGCAAAATCCAAGTACTACCCACAGGTTAGTGCAGGAATGAATAATGGCTATTCAAATAGCTATGTTAACGCCGGTTATTCACCCTCTTTAGAAGTCTCTGTTTCTCAGATGTTGTATGACTTCGGTAAGGTATCCAGTTCCGTTCGTTCAGCAAATGCTGGCTTGGCGCAGCAACAGGCAAACGTCATGGTCAGTATTGACCAAGTTGCCCACGATACAGCATCGGCGCTAGTCCAGGTTCAGGGCTACCAAAAACTGGTCGTCATTGCACAGCAGCAGCTTGATGCGCTGAATCACATCGGGTCTTTGATCCAGCAGCGTAATACCGCGGGTGCCAGTTCTCTGTCTGACGTGGTTCAGACTAATACCCGTATTGAAGGGGCTAAAGCTACCCTGATGCAATATCAGTCAGCGCTTCAGCGTTGGAAAGCCACATTAGCTACCGATATGGGAACTGGCCCCGTTGGACAAGTGGCAGATACTCTCCCTCCGGCTCTAATGAATGCTTGTGCAATTCAGCAAATCAACTATCGAGTGATCCCTTCGGTACTGGCGGCTTATGCACAAAAAAATCAGGCCCAGGCTGATTTGGATAACGCCAATGCGCAGATGAGACCCACGCTGTCCCTTGAACCACAGGTCACTCATTATCTGAATAATAACTACTCAGATAGCCGTGAGCTGGATAAAACGCAGTACTCCGCCTTTATTAAACTGCAAATGCCCCTTTATCAGGGGGGAGGGCTGACAGCTAGTCGTGATGCGGCAATACAAACCCTTGAATCAGCCCGAGCGGCTATACGCCTAGCGGAGCTTGAAGCCCGTCAAAAACTGACCGAGTCGCAGGAGCAAGCACAGAATCTTTATCAGACATTAGATGTTCAGGCCCGACAACAACGTCTCGGTGAGAAAACCCGTGACTTATATGAAGCACAATATCTGCAACTTGGTACACGCCCTTTACTTGATCTTTTGAACGTCGAGCAGGAAATTTATCAGGCCAAATTTACCCAAGAACAAACACAGGCACAGTTGCATTCACTGCAATTAGATTGCCTCTACAGTACCGGACAAATACGGAATGCTTTTGCATTAAATAATAGAAAAATACAGGGAGTTGAAATAAGGCCATGAGTCATAAAATCTTAATTGATAATGAAAGCAAAGTACTGGCGTGGGTGGAGACACTCACCCTGATCGCCAAACAATATCGTTTGAGTTTTTCTCATGGCGCTATGCAGTCCCAGGCAGCATGGCTGACCGGAAAATATCTTCCCGAAGTCCTCAGTCACCTTAGCCGACAGGCAGGCTTACATTACCGCATCCTGACCGAGAGCCCAGAAAGTATCTCTTCGCGCCGACTTCCACTGGTAGTGGTATTCAAACAAGGTGAGATCGGGATTATCGAAAGCTTCGACGGAGAAGAAAATGTTTCCCTGAGGTTAATTCAGGATAACGGTTTAAGTACCTCGGTTCCGCTGACAGGGTTACTCGATGAGGCAGAATGTTTGGTGGCGTTACGGCCGTCAGCCCCAGCTCGGGATATACGTACAGAACTCTATCTGTCAAAGTTTCGTCCCGACTGGCTGCGTAAAATTGCTCTGCAGGATCTCCGCCCCTATGGCCACGTTATGCTGGCATCATTGGCAATCAATATCCTGTCACTGGCAGGGATCCTCTTCTCCATGCAGGTGTATGATAGGGTTATCCCTGCTCAATCTTACCCGACCTTATATGTGTTGTTTGGCGGGGTACTGATTGCAGCCATATTTGGCTTCCTACTGAAAATCGTTCGTAGTCATGTGATGGACATTTTAGGTAAGCGTGCCGATATGCGGGTTTCTGACCGAGTATTTGGTCATGCACTGCGTTTACGCTACTCCGCTATCCCGCGTTCAACAGGCAGTTTTATTGCTCAGGTTCGTGAGCTGGAGCAGCTTCGCGAAATGGTCACCTCGACAACTGTTTCTGCCATTGTCGATCTACCTTTCTTTATTTTATTCTTTGTTGTTCTAACGGTTGTGTCTCCCTACCTCTGCTGGATAGCACCAGTTGCCGCAATATTAATGGTAGTGCCCGGACTGTTCATGCAGAAAAAACTGGCAAAACAGGCGCGAAAAAATGTTCATGAAAGCACACTGCGGAATGCTATTTTGGTAGAAAGCCTGCAGGGAATACAGGACATTAAACTGATGCAAGCTGAGAGCCATTTTCTGCAACAATGGAACAGCTATATTCAGGTCACCGCAGAATCGGGCGCCCAAACCCGTCAGATCACCCATGGTTTGTTGAGCTGGGGGACAACCCTGCAAAATCTGGTCTACGCCTTAGTCGTGGTGATTGGCGCGCCACTCGTCATCAGTGGTGACATTACCACCGGTGCCATGGTAGCGGCCTCCCTGCTCTCCTCACGAATGATTGCTCCAATGACCGCCTTATGCGGCGTGCTCGCTCGCTGGCAACAAGTTAAAGCGGCTAAAGCGGGGCTGGACAATCTTATGCAACTGCCGGTTGAAAACAGCCGCGAAGAGACCCGAGTACATACCCCCGTATTACACGGTGAATATACCTTCAACCAAGCAACGTTCCGCTATGCAGACCAGCAAGGACCAGCACCGCTCACCATCAATAAACTCCATATTAATGCTGGGGAAAAGATTGCGTTACTGGGACGCAATGGCGCAGGGAAATCGACATTTTTGCAGGCACTGGTCGGCAACGTTGATCTTATTTCCGGTGAATTACGGGTCGATAGCCTCAGTTTGCCGCATATCGATATCGATGATATTCGCCGCAATACTGGCCTGCTGACTCAGGATGCCAGGATGTTCCATGGAACGCTGCGCGAAAACCTAGTATTGGGTCGGCCCCAGGCTTCTGACAGTGAAATTTTTGACGTTCTTGACGTCTGTGCTGTCGCCGACTTTATCAAAAAACTCCCTCTAGGACTTGAGCATCCTATTATGGAAGGGGGAAGTGGTTTGTCAGGTGGTCAGCGTCAGGCAATATTACTGGCCAGAACCTTACTCAGGGACCCGAATATTGTTCTGCTTGATGAGCCTACAGCTTCACTGGACGAGCATACTGAAAAAGAATTTATTGAACGTTTTTCCCGCTGGATTGGTCGCCGGACATTAATCATTGCAACGCATCGTGCCGCAATTTTGTCACTGGTTGATAGAGTACTGGTACTCAAAGACGGGCAATTAACAATGGATACACCAAAGGCCAACCTTCTGAACAAAAATGCCAGGGAAAAGCAGAATGACATTCAATAATCAGAAACCCTCACCCACACACGAGCACTTTGATCCGGCATGCCTGCTCGATGATTCTGGGGCAGACAGCCACAGCCTCAATGGGTCGACGCGTATTATTACCGTGCTGTTTGCCCTACTTGTCATCTTCATTCTATGGGCGAGCTTTGCCAAACTTGATGAAGTGTCCACCGGTACAGGAAAAGTAATTCCTAGCCTTCATGAGCAAGTCCTGCAGTCGCTGGATGGCGGTATCCTGGCAGAACTCTATGTCCGAGAAGGGATGCAAGTAAAAGCTAATCAAGTCGTTGCACGGCTCGACCCGACAATCAGTGAATCTAACGTCGGCGAAAGCTCAGCAAAATACCGGGCGGCGTTGGCTGAAAGCATTCGTTTGCACGCCGAAGTGAACAACACACCATTGGTCTTTCCTTCTTCATTATCCCAATGGCCGGATCTGATTAATGCAGAGACATTGCTCTACCACAGCCGCAGAGATCAATTAAACGAATCCGAGAGGGAAATGAATCAGTCTATCGGTTTAGTCCAGCGCGAGCTCAATATTACTGAAGGACTGGTGAAAAGCGGAGCAGCAAGTATTGTTGACGTCTTGCGTTTACAACGTCAGCTGTCAGACCTTAATCTGAAACTAACCGACTTAAAAACACAATATTATGTGGATGCCCGTCAGCAAATGGCGAAGGCAGATGCCGATGTGCAGTCTCTTGCAGAAGTGATTAAAGGCCGAGCAGATACGCTGGACCGATTAACCATTAAATCCCCAGTACGTGGAGTGGTAAAAAGTATCAAAGTCACTACCATCGGTGGTGTTATCCCTCCCAATGGTGAGCTGATGCAAATTGTGCCTATGGATGATCGCCTGTTAATTGAAGCTCGATTATCCCCAAGAGATATCGCCTTTATTCACCCAGGCCAATCTGCAATGGTAAAAATCACCGCCTATGATTACTCAATTTACGGTGGCCTACATGGCAAGGTTGAAAGTATCTCCCCGGATACCATACAGGACGAAGCTAAGCCTGAGATTTATTATTACCGTGTGTACATCCGGACTGAGCATGACTTCCTGACGAATAAAGCAGGGCAACATTTTTCAATTGTACCTGGCATGATCTCAACCGTTGATATTAAAACTGGCCAGAAAACAGTAATGCAATACCTGATTAAGCCTTTCAATAAAATGAAAGAGGCCTTAAGAGAACGTTAATCATTATCCACAGCCCCCTTCTGAACAAGGGGGGCTGTATTTGCACTAATTTCATGGGAATATTATGAATATCCGCCAGCAACTTAACTCCGTTTCCCTTCAATGTCGTAGTTTAGCGACTTCTCTGGCAGTAGCACCTTACCCAGCATGCATACTCTTTTTCAGTATTTCAGATATGACTTCCCGTGCTCATGTTTTCACGGTAACAGGTCAAAGTTTTGACGAGGCATGGGAAAAAGGAACGGTTCAGGCTGAACATTATTGCGATACGCATAACCTCCTTCAGCCCCGACTGCGTATTGATGTCGTAGACCAGATTGAGTCACTGACTTGGCAACAACTCAAGAGCAAGCTCAGTAGAACTAAGCGAAATTATTTCCGGTTTGGTCTGGCATTCGATTGCGGCTTCGAATGCGCATTATTGGAACAGGAACTCGGGGCTAACGCGATCCTGTATGATGGTGATAATGGCGTTGCAACACCGAATGCCCGTAATCTTGCCCACTACACCTTGGCGCGCTTTGGTCATGCACAGCAGTGGCCCGCAGAGGATAATGCTGTTATCTGGCGTTTTAAAACCAAGGCTGTCTACGTTGAGAATGGAGAAGTTTTCCCCATTGAGAATGAAGGTCGTAACTCAGGCTATCGGCGCATCCATAACTGGCAGGAGTCAGTATTAGAGTCCGTTATTCAACAAGGTAGCCAGTATCTGGCGGAGCAAGTGAAAGCCAGTGGTGAATATTATTATGGTTGGTTTCCCTGTTTTGATAAACCGGTCCGCTCCTATAACGCGCTGCGTCATGCCAGCTCCACCTATGCTTTAATAGAAAGTTGGGAAGTGACGGGTGAGGCCTCGCAACGGGAAGCGATTGAGCGAGCCCTCAACTATCTAAGCCATACCCTCATTCGTTGCGTCGCCTTACCTGATGGGGAACAGGCCGCTTTTTTAATTGATGTGGGCGATGAAATAAAGCTGGGGGGGAATGCGGTTTCGATACTGGCGTTGGCTAAATATACTGAAGTGACAGGTGACCGAAAATATATTGTCCTGATGGAGCAGTTGGCGGCAGGTATCAGCTTTATGCAAAACAAAGAGACCGGTAGGTTTGTTCATGTTTTGAATGCCAGCGATTTGTCAGTCAAAAACCCCTTCCGTATCATTTATTATGACGGAGAAGCGGCTTTCGCGCTGATGCGTTTATATGCCATTACCGAAAACCCGCGCTGGCTAACTACCGTCGAAAAAGCCTTTGACGACTTCATTGAACGCCAGCACTGGAAATCGCATGATCACTGGCTAAGTTACTGTGTCAATGAACTTACCCGTTATCGCCCTGAAGAAAAATATTTTCGTTTTGGATTACAGAATGTCAGTGGCCATCTTGATTTTGTACTTAATCGAGTCACCACCTATCCGACATTACTGGAACTGATGATGGCAGCCTCCAAAATGATTACGAGGCTGCAGAACGATCCGCAGCATGTCGGTTTATTAGACGATTTTGATTGCGAGAAATTTGCTCAGGCGTTGGAACACCGGGCACGCTACTTGCTTAATGGCTTTTTCTGGCCGGAAATTGCGATGTTTTTTAAACATCCACAACGTATCAGTGGCAGCTTCTTCATTCGTCATCACAGCTACCGAGTGAGGATTGATGATGTCGAGCATTATCTGTCAGGGTATGTGGCTTATCTGAATCACTATATCCAGAAGAAAAAACAGCAAGTTTCTCTGCGACCCGCTAAACAGTTACCACAACGACTGGTATTCCTGACTGGGGATATTCGCAATATTGGTAATGGCATCGAAATTGCCGTACAACGCAGAGTGTCACTCTTCCGTCAGCGTCTGAATATCTCCCCATTGATTATCACGTCCGAATTTAATCCACGGCTCAGAGAAAATATCGCCGTCTTAAAAGCGGGACATAAGTTCCCTCAAGATACCCAAGTCCTCAATCTTTATGAGCAGCTCCCCCGCTTACTGGCCGAAGGAAAAATTTCCCCCTTGCCAGCGGGTGGGCAAACGACTCAAAAGGATGACTTCGCCGAACAGGGTAACCCGATCATATCCAAAATGCGCCAATACGCATTGCCGGAACAGGGGCCAGACTTCTATGCTGAAGATTATGTGGATAATCAGGGGAACATTTTGCTCCGAAAATGTTTTCAACGTCACCATAACAAAATGGTACTACGTTCTCTTACGCTACTTGACGCTAAAAAGCAGCCGCTGACGTTCAATGATAAGTCCTCATTTTATACTTTCCTGCTGTATCACTCGTTGAGTAAGGATGTTTTCTGGCATTTCGTTGTCGATAAAAACGAGCCTTATAAAAATTTTGTGTGTTCCTCTCCACGCGACCACTTTGCTTGTACCTTGACTGCGGTGCTTCATTCAACACATCAGTTAGCTGACGGACGTTATAAACAAACCTATCGCCATTTATTGGAAAATGCCGGATGGGTGGATAAGCTGATTGTATTAACCCATGAACAGGCTAATGATTTGGTCCAAATCGGTTTTCCTAAAGCTCAGATGGATATCATTCCTAATCATATCGATGAACAGGCCTTACTCATGGGCCAGCAGCGGCAAGCTTCGCAAACCGTTATTTATCTTGCACGCTACTCTCCTGAGAAGCGACACCATTTATTATTACGGGTGTTTAAACAGGTACTCGAGCACTGTCCACAGGCACGTTTGGAAACCTATGGTACCGGTCCATTACGTAAAGAAATACAGGAAGCCTGTCAGCAGATGGGACTGCAACAGGCGGTCTCTATCAATGGCTATACCCAGGATATAGCCGACGTTCATCGCAATGCCGCCTGTGCGGTGTTATGTTCCAATCAGGAAGGGCTATCTATCTTCGCATTGGAATGCATGGCATTTGGAACCCCTCTGGTCAGTTTTGCGGTGAAGTACGGCCCGTTAGATATTATTGGTGAGTCCCGAAGCGGAATTCTGGTTCCTGATCCTGATGAATCAGCGCTGGCAAAGGCAATCATTAAGGTTATCAGTCAGCCGGAATTACAGTCGGAGATGGGCAAAGCGGCACTGATTAATGCACAGCGTTTCTCCACTGAACAGATTGCTGCCCACTGGCAACGCTGGTTTCGTGAAATGACAAGACTGGCCACTGGCGAAAGCCGGTAAGTCATCGTAACTGGCAGGAGTTCTCCTGCCAGTTACGATTCCAGCGATAGTATTCGCCATTATTAGGTTGCCAACAGTACTACTTTACTGACGACAACGCTTTCAATACAAACGGCACCGAATCACGTAACGAGACATTGACCGTTTCGCCGTGATTCATCCCGGCATATTCGCGGATCTCTACCTTTGTGCCAGCGGCTTTCACATCGTGGGCAAACTGCTGCTGCATGGCGGTGGGGACATTGACATCCTGTAAGCCAATACCGATAAACACCGGATGATCAATTTTCAGGGTCGGATAACGCAGTGAAGGGAGCTGGGTATCCAGTAATTTCTGGAAGCTCGGCAGGAAACTATTGCCCGCATTGAGATCATTCTCCATCACATGCTGGGTCAGTGGTGTGATACACAGGCTTTTCGCTAAGGCCACATCCGCTAAGGCTTTTGGCCGGAAATAGTCTTCCGCTTTCAGCGTCTTATTCTCATCCGCCGCCGACAGGAAAATATAGTAGGCGTACGGCATTTTCGGGTCGCCGCCGACCTGCTGACTGTTACCGCTGAAGACCCTCTCCACCCGAGTGTCGGCATTAATATATGGCGTACCCGTCAGGACGGTTGCCAGGACATCGAGCGACGGAGCATAAGACTTTTGATAGCCGGAGGCGGCGAAGGCCGCATGAGCCCCCTGCGACTGACCCACAATGATGATTTTATTGCTCAGCGGGAAGCTTTTCAGGGACGCAGAGATACTGTCAAGGACACTCCAGGCTTCTGCTCGGGCATTCAGGTAGTGATGTAGCCCCGGCGATCCCAAACCGGCGTAGTCCGGTGCGACCACCGCAAAGCCCAGTGACAACCAGGTATTCAGGTATTGCTGATCGCGGGCTGAACGCGGGTTCAGTGATGGGGCACACTGCGTCGCTACCCCAACGGTGCCGTGGGTCCAAACCACCACAGGCCAGCCCCCTGCCGGTGCTGGGCCTTTCGGTAAAAAAACGGCACCACTGTCTTCTCGATGAGTTTTCCCGTCTACCCCGCTGATCGAGGTGTAATGGATCAGGTACTGGGCCGAGGCCTCTTGTAGACCGTGGTCCGCCGGTAACTCAGTTTTATCCACTAGCCGTCCTTTCGGCGAGAGTGAGTCTGCTGCGGCTGTGCCGGTCATCGCCATTAGACCGATTGCTGTGGCCAGTGCTACTCCACCTGATTTCAACATTTACCCTCCTGCCATGTAAAACGGTGGCCTCTGCCACCACCATAACGTCAATCAGTCGGTGACCGGTACCGCCTGTAGTGGGCTCTGGTAGCCGCCACCCAGCGCTTGGATCAAACTGATATCGGTAGAAATCTGCTGGAATTTTAAATCCGTCAGCACCAACTGTTGAGCCAGCACCGCCCGTCGTGCTTCCCGGCTGGCGTAGCGGCTCATCAGGCCGCGCTGATAATGGGCCTGTGCGCTGTCGGCAGCGGTTTGGGCCGCCACCACTTTCTGTTGTTGTAATCCGACCTGCTGATCCAGCGCGTTCAGTTGCTGTGAGCTGACCGCGACATCGCGTACCGCATCCAGTACTGCCTGATTATAGTTTTTAATCAGTATATTACTTGAGGTCCTTGCGGTCTTTAGGTTGGCATTCAACCGCCCACCATCAAACAATGGTAGGTAGAGCCCTGGCAGCACATTAATCTGCTGGAATGAATATTTAAACAGATCGCCGACACTGAAGGCGTTATACCCCCAGAAGGCTTTGATATCAAAGTGCGGATAGAACGCGCTTTTCGCCGCATCCACCCGGCTAAGAGAGGCCAGCACATAACCACGCATTGCCTGCAAGTCCGGACGCCGTGATAACAAGCCGTAAGAGAGGCTGGCGGGCAGGGTTTCTTGAACCTGCGGCCAAGGTTGCGGAGTGATCACCGGCAGCCCGTGAGGCCCGGCACCCACCAATGCCCGTAGCATTTCCCGAGCGGAGATCAGGTCAGTGCGAGCACTCAGCAGTTGTTGTTGGGCCGACAGAGATTCACTCTGTGCAGCCGCCAAGGCGACATCATCTTCCAGTCCGCGCCCGACTCTGGCTTGATGCGCTTCCAGTGAGAAGCGACTGATTTCCAACTGTTGTTGTAGTAAGCCAATGCGTTGCCAGGCGGCCTGTACCGAAAAATAGAGCCGAGCGACATTGGCGGCTACCGTCTGTTCGGTCAGCGCGGTTTCCGCCAACCGCGCATTTTTTTCGCCCAGTGCAGCAGCTACCCGCTCACGGTTTTCACCCCAGAGATCAAGATTCAGTGTCCCCGCAACGCCAACGGTATTCATGGTGTACCAAGGACCAGTGCGGTCTTGAGGCAGCGAAAATGAATAAGGCCACGTGAAAGAGCGGTCAGTGGTGCGTAGACGGTTCTGTGCCGCTACCGCCGTCGCCTGCACACCGGAGAAAGAGTGTGCCAGATCGACCCCTGCCTGTGACTGCTCCACCCGCAGCCTCGCGGCCTGAACCGTTGGCGAGTTTTGCAGAGCTTGATGTATCAGCGCGGTGAGTTGTGGATCTTGATACTTCTGCCACCAGCAACTGTCCGGCCACTGGTCAGAGGCCAAGTGGATCACCTGCGATAACTGCGCCTGCTGTGGGTTAATGATAGCCACCTGCCCCGGGTCATGGCGGAACCAAGCACAGCCGCTCAGTTGCAGCACTACTAATCCTGCCGCCAGCGTACGAGGCCGCAGACAGGCGCTTAACCGGCGAAAAATCGTCATCCTATTACTCTCCGGGCCGCGGGGTGAGCGGCTGAAGTCCAGCCAGGCAAACGGCTGAGTGCCTCGCTAAGCGAGGACGCATAAGGGTTAACCGAGGATACAACCGCAACGGCTGGCGTCTCCTGCCGCGGCTGACCAAGCGTATCGGCATACTGGCGCAACTGCTGTGCAGCCTGTTGCAGACCGGGATCAGGTTGTAACTGATAAAGGTGGTAACCCGCCCCAAGGCGGATGATCTGCTGAGCTAAATCAACGCTGTGCTGCATCGGCCAGTGTTTAACCTGCGGATACGGGTAGGCAAACGCCAATACCGGCTCAGCCTGCACTCGCTCCAGTAACTGTTGGGTCTCCAACAATGACCGATAGAGGCTGACCAGCGACGGCTCGCGCTGATCCTGGTCGGCATCCAGCCAATTGCCCAGACGCCGATAGAGTTCGGCCATCTGGTTACGCAGTTTCAGGGCCTCACTCTCCGGCCACAGATACAGATGGACCAGTGAGGAAACCACGACTCCCAACAATATACCCAGCACCCGATCACGCAGTTCACTCAGGTCGTACAACGGGCCAAACCAGTCCATAAACGCCAGCGCAAAGGTAAAACCGGTCTGGATCCCGGCATAGGCAATACGTTGCGATCCTCCTGCTAGCCAAGCGGATAGCCACATCACTGGGACGGTCATCACTAGGAAACCCGCCAGTGAGTTGACCAACGGCTGAACAAAAATCATTAGCCCAAGGGCCAGTAACGTCGCCAGCAGCGCCCCGGCGATACGTAGGCCGGTTTTCTGCATGGTCGGCCCTAACCCCGGCTGAGCGACAATCACACAACTGAGCATAATGGTGTGGATCCCCTGCCAATCGGTGGCGGTATAAAACAGATAACAGATCAGGGTTGCCAGCAGGGTTTTCAGCGCAAAGCGCGGATAAACCGGATTACTGAATGCATCCGGTAACAGCAGGGGCGCTTTAGGCTGAGACGCCTCCGGCAATTCAATCGGTAGCCCTTGCCGATACTGGGCAATCACCCGAATCAACCGATCTGTCACCGCTGACTGTCCATCTTCGGTCAACATACGCAGATTGGAGAGGCTGTCAGCGGACGGCGTAGCCCGCTCAGCCTGCCGCGCCAAGCTTTGTAACTGGTCGGCAATCGCCAGCAATTGTGGTTTCTGTTGCGGGTTAATGTTGTCCGGACTGAGCAACATTGCCAGATAATGGCAATGCAACGCCGTTGCCAGCAATGACTGCCATTGTGATTTCGCATCACGCATTGCCGAAGAGTTAAGGGCCAGTCCGCTGAGGGTCTGTAAGGAGGTGAACTGTTGTGCCAGTACTAAGGGCGAGACTGCTGACGGCGAATTTTCCTCCCCGGCACAGGCTCTGAGCCAAGCGGCAGTGTGGCCCAGGTCGTCGGCCAACTGGCGACGGAACTGGACCGTCGGATAGGCTCCAGGAAAACAGGCATTCACCAGTAAAGTCACCAGAACTGAGGTATTAATGGCTATCCACAGCCACAGTACCATACGGATCAGTATTTCGCTGTTACCGGTCAAGGAAGGGAACGTCTGCGCAAAAATAACCGCCAAGGCGACGATAAAAAAAGCCAATCCTAGCTTATCTAGCGCGCGCATCAAAAACATCGCGCCAAAAAACAGCAGTGAAGAGATGATCAGCCGCAATAACGGGAAATCATAAGTAAATTTGAACATCAGTACGATGCCACCGATGATCAGGCTGATCAGCACAAAAAACGCGATACTCAGCAAACCGATGGTGTGAACTTCCGAACGGCTGGCATAAAACGCCACTATCAGCGCGACCGACAACAACGGCATTTGCAGTGACATAAACAGGGCGATCAAAATGGCGCAGGTCAGCGTCAGACGCAATGCGTAGCCACCGCGACCGGGTATCGCCTTCAGTTCCTGACGCAGAAATGCGAGACTTTTTACCATAACCCGCCCCTTAGTGGTGACCGTCAGCAGGCAGCAAGACCGCCGTAGCAGAAGCCCCCATGCGGAACAGCGCCGGATCAGGGTTATCAACGCTAATTTTGACAGGAAAACGCTGAGACACATGCACCCAGTTAATGCTTTTCTGGATGAACGGCAGACCGCCCGCCAGGCTAACACTATCTCCTGGCATCACCCCGCCGCCTACCGAATCCACCGCGCCATCAAAGACCCGTGAATGATCGGTCATAATCCGCAGTTGCGCCGGACGGCCGGGGTACAGATTATTCAGGTCGGTTTCACGGAAATTGGCGATCACATACCAGTGTTCGGTATCAATCAGAGTGAATACTGGCTTTAATGCCGAGGCATACTGGCCAACTGTCGTTTTCAGGGAAACGATGGTGCCATCGAAAGGGGCATGAACTTCAGTATGTTCCAGTTGTAATTTGGCGATGGCAATCTGTGACAGAATATCGCCGCGCTGGGCTTCCAAGGCGTCGACCCCGCTCACCGCAGATGCCGCCTGCATGGCCTGTAAACGGGTGGCGGCCAGTTCTGAACGGGCCGCTTTTTCAGCAGTGACCGCTTGGTCAAGATCTTGCTGCGAGGCAAAGCCTTTGGGGACCAAAGGGGCTAAACGAATACGTGTCGAGGTGGTTTGCCGGACCAGCGCCTCCGCCCGTGCTACCGCTGCCGAAACTGATTCAGCATTATATTGCTGAGCTTTTACCGTCCGCCGGGTCAGCATAATCTGTGCATCCAGTGCCGCCAACCGGCTTTGTGCACCCGCGAGTGCATCCTGATAAAAACGCGGATCGAGGCGAAACAGCAGCTGTCCTTTTTTTACCTGCTGATTATCCCGTACCGGCATCTCGACAATGGTGCCGTTCACCTGAGGGACCACGCTGATGGTATCGGCATAGACATAGGCATCATCGGTTTGCGGAGAGGTCTGTAACTGCCAAATCACCAAGATAATCCCGATAATCACTGCCAGCACAATGACCACCAGCGGCCATCTCTTTTTTAAAGTACCCGAAGCTGAGTTCGTCATCATTATCAGTTCACAAAGAAAAGAAACCACAAAACTACTGCGGATAAGAACAAAAGCCCGGAGTAGCTCACCACTAGCGGGGAAAAATGTTGCTGCCATTGTCGGCGTACAATCAGGATATGGCAGACAGTCAGCAGTATTCCTGCGCCGAAAAGGCAAAACAGCCAACTGGGGAATGCGGCGCCCAGTACCGGTATCGCAGGAGACAGGGAGCATCCCGACATCAACACAACCAGTACTGTCGACAGCAGCCGACCAATCAATCTAGTCTCGATTACTCGTCTCTGCCCGACTCTCATGTAGGATATCCCTGCCAGTAAAACACAGACCGGTAGACAAAGTCTGACAGGCCATAGAAAAGTATCCCCCATAGCGCCGTTATCATCAGAGCACTGCCGACAAACATCGGGGAGAACAAACGAAAATGAGTATAGTCACCCGCTGGGCTAACAGGCAATATTTACGCTTAGAGGTAAAACAACTTATGCCACGCGAAGTTAGGTAGAGTGCTTCACCAACAGGCAGATGTACTGTCCAGATAACGGCTGCCTATTTATTGATTCACACTACAGGCTGCTCGGAAATGAGTGAGTCGGAAAAAACACATTTATCGCTGCTAGAGCACCCTCCTGCAAAATCTCCTCCCAAATTAAAAGAAAAAAACCCACTTTTCCGCTTGTTAGTCAGAAAATATCAGTCATTATCACCAACCATTAGCCACAACAAAACACTTTATTACATTTAATTTCACTGTGAAATATTTTATAACACCTTCCGATTTCGGAATATTTCAGTGAAATGGCTCACCGTTCTGCATCACGGTCCCCTGATTATTTAGCCTCACTTTCACTGAAATCCTCTGTTGTGATCCCCCTCTCTGCCCGACAGAAAAGGATTAACTGATGATAAATAAAACCAAACGCCGGCTAAGTTACGCTGGCAGAGTCTCAGCCATCGCCCTGTTGTTCGCTGGTAATATCGCCTATGCTCAGGACAGTATTTCAATGATACCGGAGCATCATAGCGTGAAACCTCAAACCGTATTGATCGGCAGTTGGACCGGTCCAACCAGCAACCCACTGGCACAAAAAACTGCGTATCCCAGCGAAGGGATCTATCGGGTGAAGATGAATCCGGACGGAAGCCTACTGCCGTTGGATCGCATCAAACTGGAAAATCCATCATGGATTGTGTTCAGTAAAGACCACAAATACCTCTATACCACCAATGAGAGTGAAGAGGGTCAGGTCACTGCCCTGTCATTCACCGATGATGGTAAGCTGAAGTTTATCAACACTGTCAGCAGCCAGGGCCAGCACCCTACCCATGCGGTACTGACCCCGGATGGCCATTTCCTGTTAGCAGCCAACTATGCCGCTAGCCGTAAAAACGGCGGTGTGATCATTTTCCCAGTCCATAAAAACGGTAAGCTGGGTGACAGCGTACAGCATATCTCACTGACCAAAGGGTCCGGTGCGATTGCCGATCGCCAAGACACTGGCCATGCTCATTCGGTAAACATTACCCCTGATGGTAAAATGCTGTTTGTCGCCGACTTGGGGGCCGATAGAGTCCATGCTTATCGCTACAACCCTGATAATAAAACCCCATTTTCCGCTGACCCTTCTGCTGACCTGACACTGCCAGCCGGTTCCGGCCCACGTCATATGACCTTCTCGCCGGATGGTAAGTTTGCTTATCTCATCACCGAAATGGGCGCCAATATTCATGTCTATGCCGTCAGCTCGCAGGGCCTGAAAGAAGTGCAAACCGCCCCGTTGACTGACAGTGTCAATGAAAAAGACAAAGGCGGTGGCGGGCTTCTGTTCAGCCCGGACGGGAAATTCCTGTATGCCGCTAACCGCCAGTCACGTAACGAAATTATCGTCTTCCCAGTGGATAAAGCGACCGGTAAGTTAGGCGCTGCAAAATCCTACTCGGCAGGGGGCATTGAACCCCGAGCTTTCGCGTTCGATAACAGTGGTCAGTACATGCTGATTGCCAATGTGTACTCAAACAGTGTGATAGAACTGTACCGTGATGCCAATGATGGTTCATTAACACCGACCGGAGTTGCGCTCAGTATTGGCACCCCCACCGACGTTAAATTCCTGCCTTAAGGATCTGCTGACCGGGAAGGTTCCCCTTCCCGGTCATGAGCATCACCAGCCCCCGTCAGTGGATCAGGGTATCCAGTATCAAGACTCCCGCCAGCCCCAGAACCGAAATCAGTGTCTCCAGTACCGTCCAGGTTTTCAGCGTCTCGGTGACCGTCAGGTTAAAGTAGCCTTTAAATAACCAAAAACCCGGGTCATTCACATGGGAGGCGATGACACTGCCAGCGCCGACCGCCAATACCATCAGTGCCGGGTCAACATGGCTGATAGCAATAATTGGGGCCACAATCCCGGCGGTGGTGATAGCCGCCACGGTGGCCGACCCCAAGGCAATCCGCAGCATCGCCGCCACGGTCCAGCACATCAGCAGTGGTGACAGTGATGACCCTTTCATCATGGCTGCAATATAGTCACTGACCCCACTGTCCACCAGCACCTGTTTAAACGCCCCGCCGCCGGCGATGATAAAAATAATCATCGCAATGGAAGAGATAGAAGAGCTACACATCTCCATCACTTCTTCCGCCTTACGGCCATTGCGTAAACCAAGGGTGAACACGGCAATCACCACTGCAATAAACAGTGCGACGGCTGGGTTACCGACAAACTCAAAAAATTGACGCAGAGCATTCTCTTTCGGCAAGGTCAGTTCAAATACCGCAGCTACCGCCATCAGGATCACCGGAATAATGGCCGCAAAGATACTGATCCCAAAACCCGGCATTTCATGTTCTGCGAATACTTTCGGGTTATACAGTCCCTCCGGCGGTTCTTTCTCAAAGTTTTTGAGAAAACGTGCGAAGACTGGTCCAGCGATAATCACCGTCGGCAGGGTAATGATCATGCCATACAGCAGCGTGGTACCAGTGTTGGCCCCGAAAATGGTGGCAATAGCGGTTGGCCCAGGATGGGGGGGCAGGAAACAGTGCGTCACCGACAGCGCAGCCACCATCGGTACTCCGACATACAGCAGCGACATGCCTGAGGCAGCCACCACCGTAAACACCAGCGGTAACAGTAGAACAAAACCAATCTCATAGAACATCGCCAACCCGACAATCAGCCCGGTGACCATTAAGGCCCACTGCACACGCTGTTTACCAAATGCGGCGATAAGTGTCATGGCAACCCGCTGGGCCGCCCCGGTATCAGACACCAATTTACCGAGCATCGCCCCGAAGCCAAGGATCATCGCCAGGCTACCAAGCGTTCCGCCAATACCTTTTTGAATAGAGGCCATCACTTGCAGCGGCGTCATGCCTTCGGCGATCCCGACTAGCGCCGAGACAAATATCAGTGCAATAAATCCATTGGTTTTGAAGACAATCATCAATATCAGCAGGAGTATCACTCCCAGCGCGATCAGCGTAATTGGCATAGTACTGCTCCCGTGATTCAGATCCTATCAATGTAACGTTAGCCAGTAACTTTCTGTAGGGACGGTTACCGGTCAGTCATGCCGTCATAAATAACGGTGACTTAGCCCTTCATTGCCCTGTCGTGAGCGTTTTTTCCTGTCGTGGGCCTTTGCTGTTTCAGTGCCTCATACCGGCCCCTTATCACAGCGTGTTCCTCAGGTTAAAGCTGTGATCGCGATCGATTAACAGAATGTTACTGTGAAAATTGTTACCCGTAACGTGAGCCCTGTAACAGTTTGAAGGGTGAACAAATTCCTGTAGGCCGATCGCAAGCACACAAGGGACAATGATAGAGTGAGGAAGTGAGCGCCAGCGGTGGCAGATTGAATGATCGGTGCAGATCAGCGGCATTCACATGACAGTGCTACGCTCCCAGCGACCGAAAGCGTGGCAACACGTGATGACGGTGATCATCGAAGCGTAGCTAAGAGGATCGTCGTAACCTCTAACTGGGTTAACTGACGCTGTTATTGAAAGTAATTTGTGAGTTGTATTCACGGGGTAAGCGACGAGCTTCCAGATACACTGACTTCCAGTACGGATTATTCAGTGATGAGCGCATCACTCCTCGACTGACCGAGGCATGCAGGAAATGGGCATCGGTGTCATAGAAACCGACATGCAGTTCATTATGAATGCGGAAGAATACCAAGTCCCCCGGCAATAAGTGGGCTTTATCCACCGGCTGGCCCATAAGGATCAACTGCTTAGTCGTGACCCGATCCATCGGGATATTGAAACGGTCTTTGAGGGTACGCCAGACAAAACCAGAACAGTCGACACCGGTTAACTGGGTCCCCCCCCACTGATATTTGGTCCCTTCCCAAGAGTGCATCTGGTCATGTAACGCCGCTAAAACATTAATCAGATCAGATTGCTGATCTTGCTGTGCCACCGTTTCAGCGGGATTACCAGACTGGCGGGAGTGAGAAGAACAGCCTGCTAGAGTCATCAGTAATAGACAGGTCAGAATTTTACGGTTTCCAGGGGGGGTCATCGTGTCGTTTTCTCACTTCAGCCGCGGGATATAAACTATATAGCGCAAATAAAACCGTAAAATAAAGGCCTAGACAGTAAAAAAGCGGCTGACTGCTTTTTTTTACGTAAATTTACAGTTTACACGGCGACGTTATCCCCCTTGATGAAGGGCTAGGCCGATATTCCCCTGTTTCTGTCAAGACAAGATACGCGTACCCACCTTGGGGTCAGCGGGAAACCAATCGGGATAATAACCGCCCTTTTGACGAGATCTAAAGCCAGTAAAGACTCTATTAGCTGTTTTACAGCGTCTTCGATAGCGCTACCTTTATCCTCTCCTTACCGTGATCATCACAAGGCCAGAGGACATAGTGTTGTAGCGGTCTATGACATCGCTCAGCGAACCTCGTTGACGTAAATGAAATGTTCCGTACTGTAACGGTGCTTGGCGAGGAGCACAGGTGTTGCACTCTGCTCGAATGAGATCGCATCAATCATCATGATTGCTTGGGGTAATGTCAGATCAAGCAGCTCGGCATCCTGACTGTTTGCCCAGACCGCCGTCACTTGTTCCCGTACTGCGGCCACCCTGACATGTAGTGGCATAGTGAATACTTTAATATGATCACGTAAATAACCAAACTAATAATGTCATTAGCAGTCGATAAATATCCTCTAAAGCTTGATCCCTGTCTTATATTTATCATGACCCTCTTTACTCTCCTCTGTAGAGATTCTACCTTCAGATATCGGGATGCGTAAAATATTGATTAGGGAAAGTCTATGCCTTACCAACAGGAACTGATCCGTTATCTACAAAATAATGACATTCTGGCACTGAAACTGGAAAAAGCCCTTAAAGGGGTTGGCGAAATGGTTTGGGATAAAGTACAAAATACCGGTAGTGGGATTAAGCGACTATCAAATTATGTTAGTTGTTTCACTACAAATTACCAAGATGTTTGCCAGCAACAAGGTGAAGAAGATGCCCGCTTTGGCAAAGCCGTCTTGCATTTACTGAAGAACAGTGACATCCTTGAACAAATGCTGATTATTTACATTAAAGAACTAATTAAGAATAAAAGTCCTCGTCAACTAGAGAAAATCAAAAAGGGTCTAATGGCGGTTAATGTCTATATTGCTGCCACTACATTGACCAAGGCCGCGTTTGCCTTCGGTATTGCCAATGCTATCGTGCTGGGAACCAAACTGAGTGTTGATATAAGTATTCTCACAGCAGGTCGCATAACAACAGCGATCTTTATTGTTGGTTATTACAGTATAGTTCAGAAAGCAGTGGACAGCGCACTGCGTTTACAGATTGCCTCTCCATTTTACTATAATGCATTATATACTTTGGAGTTAGAAATGCTCTATTTTATTATTGAGCCACTATTTTCTCGAGCTGATGTCTTTAGTATAATCTCTCCGACAGAACAGGACATTATTAATATTATTGCTAAAATGGCCCGATAAAAATGCTTCTTATGATACTGTCCTACATGAAGAAGTTGTTCATTCAAGCTTTTAAATTAATGCTATTTATTTACCTACCGTCAACATTAACCTTAATATTTGCGCTTCTACTTATAAATTTTGTTAAGGAGCCTCCAATGTGGTTGGTGCCAATATTCGCTATAAAGGTTTTATACGTGGTGATACGTTTTATAAAGTGGTAATGGGATAATAGGTTTTATATATTTATAAATTATGACGTATTGTATTATATTTTTCATTAAACCTCTTTATTACTTCCCACCTCGAAGAGGCAGAGTTACAGTATTATAATTGATTAGATGAAGTGTAACCTGTAGTGCCAGTAGATAGGATTATCTATAGCCACAAAAGGATCACTAAACCATACTTTTACTGCCAGCATCTTATATAAAAACATTTTTTATTAAATTATTGTTCATCACGAACATGCCGATAGGATTAATCATATTTTTTGCACTGTTGCTTGTTAATCACTTACCGATGTGACTGGCCCTGATATTTTTTATAACACTCACCTACTTTTTCACGTTTCATTATAAATAAAGTCTTTAACTAACATAGAACCAGAATATAGTATTTGATATCACCAGCGGGGAGGAAGTTACTTACACCCAGCGTAATACACTCCTATCCATTAATAACAACACACTTAATTAAGGCGTTGCACACCGATTAAGATAATAACTAAAAGGATAAGATATAATGCTTTCATATATTAAAAGGATATTAAAAATAATATTCAGAGAGTTACTAATAATGTATAGCATTCCAGTAGTTTTATTGTTCTTTGGATTAATGATTTCCAGTTTTATTGAAGACCCAAAAAAGTGGCTACTTGCAATTTTTATCGTGATAACCGTAAATTTATTTTTGTCTTTTTTTAGTAGGAAATAGTTAAAGTTATATCTAAGACAATTAAAAATAACACCCTGTAGTAAAAAACAGCATACTACTCAAGCAATATCTTGAAGAATATTTAAGTATCATAACCCCCTTAGACTCAACCGCCGTTGGAGGATCAGTAAAATGACACGCACTGACACGGTAAGTCGATAAGGTTAGGCGACCATATATTGGTTCCAGGCATCTTTGAATTGGACATTTCCGTTGACATATTTCCACGTAATACTTTCATAACGCATCTCAATATTTTCTATATGAGTTCCCGTTATGCCGCCAGGTAACACCGATGAGGTCATACTGGTAATTTTAACATTTTCCATATTTATGGTGAAATACTCTGTCTCTACGCCTGAGTCAGTGATCTGGTACATGGCTATCTTGGCGGATTTAAACGTCCTTCCCTGACATAGTGCCCGAAACAGCAATGGCGTGGTCGGATCAAACTCCTTTTGCAAAACAATCGGATTATGTACCCTTGTGCCGGTCAACTTACCCAGAGAAGCCTCAACCGGAATAGTAATATTATGGGTTAACGTCCGTAATTCTATTGAACCAAGACGCGTCGGCATCAAGCACCCACCGGTAATCGGTGAGCCATTTTCATCATTCAACCATAAATGTGCGGGTGTTGACATGAGTATATCCTTATTCAATAAAGAGAACCGCTAATTAGAGGGACTGTCCTTTATCTTAATGAGTACGTTGGTATAGACAATCACTTCGTGGTGAATAATCACCTGACATCAACCGCTAACGGTTTACATAACAGTAATAATTAACGCCATTGCTGTAATAAAATACTTTTCGTAATAGTTATCAGCATAGATATGGATTGTAAATACCAGATATAAACAACTGTGATCTGCGGCAATAATGATCTAATAAAAATGGATAAACACGTAACAGGATATCTTATTTAGGATAAATTTAATTTTGTTTAATGGTCCCTTTATTCAGATGATTTAGGCTCTTTATGAGCCGCACAGTGTGAGCATATCGTTATTCCGCACAACACTTAACGGTTAGAGATAACCCCTGAATGACGGTCAGTCCCCCTGCTAGGGGTTTTATCGATAGTGGTGGCTATGAAAATAGGTGGATACTTTTTTTATCTGTTCAAAATAATGATGATTGCGGTAAGTGCATTATAAACACCCTTTTTATGTAGTGACCGGCATAGAAAGGCTGTGCTTGTCGGCCCCGGGCACGGCCTGCTGCGACTGACACTGTGACAATCCTAATACAGCCACAAAAACCGCAATTCACTCAATAGTCAGAGGTTATGCTTATAGGTGACTCCCCCCGCCATCATTTTTCAATATAGATATTTAACCTGATACTTTTCAGTCGCGGAGAATTATTTTCATTGGAAGGGATGGCATAACAATTGCAGTAAATAATAAAACCCCTCTCCCATATCAATAAAAGGTCATTAAGCGATGAAAAAGAGTTACAGTCTCCTGCGCGGTGTCAGTTTTATCTTTTTTGCAGCCTGTTTAGCCGGTACTGCGCACGCAGCCAGTGCACAAACATACAATGTTGGTGCAACCCCAACCGGCGCACCTTTTACTTTTTTTGATATTAAAGCCGATAAGATCCGCGGCTCTATGATTGATATCGCCGATGCCGTCAGTAAGGTAGGCGGGTTTTCTATCCATGTTGTGCCAACCAGTTTCTCTGCACTAATCCCGTCATTAACCTCCAATAAGATAGACTTTATCTCTGCTGGGATGATCAAAACCGATGACAGAGCCAAAGTGGTCAGCTTCAGTGAGCCGGTCTATTCCTACGGGGAGGGCTTAATGGTGAAAAGTGATGATAATACCCGATACACCAATCTTGATGCGCTGAAAGGCCAAGTTATTGGCGTTCAGGGGGGAACGGTTTACTACACCATGCTGAATAAGATGGGCACCTTTAAGGCCATCAAAACCTACAACACCATTGCCGAAATGGTCACCGATTTAAAACTGGGGAGAATAAAAGCAGCAGTGGCTGATCAGCCGATCATTGCTTACCAATTAAAATTGGGCACCTTTTCGGGGGTAAAACTCTCTCCTGACTATATCCCGACAGCAACCGGTCAAGTCTGCTTTGTGGTCAGAAAAGGCGATACCGCGACCTTGGACACGCTAAATAACGCCATCCATACCATCAAGTCGAATGGGACACTTGAGAAAATCTTGAACCAATGGGGCCTAAGTACTCACGGAGCCTGAGCCAATGATAGATTTTCTGACGAATGCCCGTGACTTCCTCCCGCTATTGCTCAAAGGGGCGGTTGTCACGCTCCAAGTCACCGCCCTCTCTTTTATCCTCAGCAGTCTGCTGGGCCTAGTGTTAGCACTGATGAAGCTGTCAGCGTGGAGGATCGTCTCGATACCGGCAAGGGTATTTATTAACGTGATCCGCGGTCTGCCTGTCATTGTGCAGTTATTTTATATCTACTTTGTGATGCCCGATGTTGGCTTACATCTGTCTGCCTTCTGGGCCGGGGTGATCGGTCTGGGGGTGGCCTATTCGGCCTATCAGGCGGAGATCTTCCGTTCCGGGATCATCGCCGTTCCGCAAGGTCAGCGGGAAGCGGCTGAAGCGTTGGGGATGAAACCCAAAATGATGATGAAAAGGGTGATCCTTCCGCAGGCATTTAAAATCTCACTGCCGGCGTATGGTAATACCTTGGTAATGATGCTGAAAGACTCTTCCCTGGTTTCCACCATTACCGTTGCCGAGATGACCCTGCAGGGGCAATTAATTGCTTCATCGACGTTCCAGAATATGGCCGTGTATACGCTGGTTGCCCTGCTCTACTTAGCCATGAGCCTGCCTTTATTTTATTTGATTAATTATATCGAGAAACACCTGAGCTGGAGACGCAGTGCATGATTAAAATCACCGGACTTCAGAAATCGTTCGGCAGTAATAAAGTACTGGAAAATATCGATCTGGAGATCCAACGAGGAGAAGTGGTCTGTTTAATCGGACCTTCAGGTTCAGGCAAATCGACACTCCTACGTTGTATCAATGCCTTGGAAAAATATGATTCAGGAAGCATTACTTTTCTCGGTAATGAGATCAAAAAAGAAAGTCATGAAATTCATACGTTACGACAAAAAATAGGCATGGTATTTCAGCGCTTTAATCTATTCCCCCATCGAACTGTGCTCGAGAATATTATGGAAGGTCCTGTGTTTGTCAAAGGCCTGTCCGCCGATCAGGCTAAAAAAGAGGCCCTGCAACTGTTAGATAAAGTTGGATTATCCACCAAAGCAGATGCCTGGCCGGAGCACTTATCGGGGGGTCAACAGCAGCGAGTGGCTATCGCCCGAGCATTGGCCATGCAACCGGAAGTGATGCTCTTTGATGAACCAACCTCAGCACTAGACCCCGAACTGGTAGGGGACGTTCTTGATGTCATGCGCGCACTGGCTGACGAAGGGATGACCATGGTGGTGGTGACCCACGAAATGGGCTTTGCCCGTGAGGTCGCTGACCGGGTCTGCTTCCTATATGGCGGACATATCCTTGAATCGGGACCAGCCAGTGAAGTGCTGGTCGCCCCGCAGCAGCCACGTACCCAGGATTTTCTGCGCCGGGTCTTACAACCAGGGAATTATTAATGGCAAATTCTATAACATCATTGTGGTCCCAGACGGCCTCTGCGCCTATTGCCCTGCCTTCACTTAGCCAGTCGGTGACCGCAGATATTGCGATTATCGGGGCTGGCTACACCGGATTATCCACCGCCCTGCATTTGGCGGAAAAAGGCGTTAGCGTCTGTGTGCTGGAGGCACAACACGCTGGATGGGGAGCATCAGGAAGAAACGGCGGCCAGGTTAACCCAACACTGAAGTATGATCCGCAGCAACTGATCAGTCTGTTTGGTACTGAAAAAGGTGAGCAACTGATTGAGACACTTACCGCTTCTGGCGATCTGGTCTTTTCGCTGATCAACAAAAACCAGATCCCCTGCGATCCGGTGCGTAACGGCTGGATGCAGCTTTCTTATGCCGAAAAAGGCGTTACCGCCCTGCACCAGCGTGCCAGACAGTGGGCTGAGCGGGGAGTCGACGTCTCGCTACTGACTGCCGAGTCGTCACAGGCACGCACTGGTACCCCAATGTTTGCTGGGGGATGGCTGGATAAACGAGCGGGCTCACTGCAGCCTCTTTCTTATGTCAGGGGATTGGTCAATGCGGCCCTGAAAGCGGGTGTCAGTCTTTATGAACATACGCGGGTAACAGGGCTACAAAAAGAGGCTCATCAATGGTTACTGAGCACCTCAACCGGCGCAACCGTCCGTGCGGATAAGGTGTTAGTTGCCACCAATGGCTATAGTGATCAACTGTGGCCAGGCATGGCGCAAAGTATCTTAGCCGCCAACAGTTTTATTATCGCTACCGAACCTTTGCCCCCTTCCCTGGCAGAGACTATCTTACCTGGCAAAGAGACAGTTTCGACTGCCCAGCGATTACTGCTCTATTTTCGTAAAGATGCCGAGGGACGATTAGTGATTGGCGGCCGAGGTACGTTTAACGATCCGCAACGACCTGAAGACTTCGCGCACTTGGAAAAGTCGCTGGCGTTGTTATATCCGCAACTTAAAGGGATTGGATTACACTATCGCTGGTGCGGAAAAGTGGCGATCACCCGTGACTTCCTGCCCCATATTCATGAACCGGCCCCGGGCATTACCTTATCGCTGGGCTGCAATGGCCGCGGAATTGCCTTATGCACCAGTCTGGGAAAACATCTGGCAGAGCGTCTTTATGATCCGACCTCTTCGTTCCCTTACCCAGTCACCGAGCTGAAAAAAATTCCCGGCCATGGCCTACAGCGGTTTTATATCAACGCTGGGGTCGCCTGGTACAGTTTGCTGGATAGGCTTAACTTTTCTCACTAGTGAGACAAGTCGCTGGCATCGTCCCCCAATGCGCGACTGATGCTTAAAGGCATACGCCTTCCACTCTACAACTGTTTTGCTTCTAACCACCGTTAAATAGGCGACCAACAGGGAGAGTGACCGGCGAGTGATTGCGTAGCGGCAGGCTCAACATTGTTGAGCCGACGAGCAGTGGCTCGGATCGTAGTACGGTAGTCAGTAGAGATGCCGATTTCAGAGGGAAATTAACGAAAACGTTCTCAATTTGACAGAGTGCCGCTGATCATCGTCCCTGATGATCAGCGGCCTAGCAGGTCAGTCGCTATGATTCCAACGTTTTACATAACGAGCAGATCACTCCTTGGTGGCGGTGGGAAAACAGAACATCAGGACGTTCGTAAGGTTGCGAGCAGGCGACACAGTTATACACAGTGCCAACCGGTGATCCTTGCGAGTCATAACGAGGCTCTTCGATGCCATCCGAGGCGTTTTTAATATAGAACTTACCGCGGGTGACCAGCCCCATTAGCGGGGTCATCACCGCCGCGACCACCAGAGCAATCAGCGGTGAGTAAGGTGTCAAAAACGTTCCCAGTAGGCCGAAAAACGCGGCAATCGACAGCCCAGCCGCCACCAGGAAAGAGACCGTTCCCACAGGATTGACATTGAATAACATGTCGCGACGATATTCAGGGGCCTTTGGCGATAGCTTGAGAAGGTATTTATTGACGGCAATATCGGTCGCCACGACAGTGACCCAGGCGATGGCAAAGTTGGAATAAAAGCCCAAGATATTGCCAAGGACAGAGAACATGTCCCCTTCCATCAATGCAAGCGCAATAGCCAAGTTAACCAGCACAAACACAATCCGCCCAGGGTAATGTTTGCGTATCCGCGTGTAGGCACTGGTCCAAGATAATGAGCCAGAATACGCATTGGTCACATTAATTTTAATCTGGGAAATAATCACCAAGATCACAGCCAGTGTTAGTGCGACGCCAGCGGGCAGCATATCGTGGAAAGCAGCACTGAATTGTCGGACCGGTTCGGTACTGTTAATTCCTGGCGTGAGTGTCAGCAAGTAGAACCCGAGGAAAGCACCGATAGCCTGCTTAATGGCCCCCAGGATCACCCACCCTGGCCCTGCCGAAATCACCGCCAGCCACCACCTTTTGTTATTCTCAGCGGTTTTTGCCGGCATAAAGCGCAGATAGTCGATCTGTTCACCAATCTGCATGATCAGGGCCAGACAGATACCCGCGCCCAACATCACTGCAGAGATATCGATACCCCTTTTTCCTTGTTGCCCCGTGAAGGCCATAAACTGCTCGGGAAGATCCGGTTGTTTCCAAATAAGGTAAAGCACCGGCCCAATCATCAGTACCAGCCATAATGGCGTCGTCCAGATCTGCAGTTTAGTTAACACTTTCATCCCATAAATGACTAAAGGGATAACTAACAGTGTGGATAATAAATACCCCAGCCATAAGGGAATATCTAATCCTAACTGCAACCCCTGGGCCATAATTGAACCTTCGAGGGCAAAGAAAATAAAGGTGAAGCCCGCAAAAATAATACTGGTAATTACCGAACCATAATAACCAAACCCTGCGCCACGAGTAATTAGATCAAGATCGATATTATATCGGGCGGCATAAAAGGCTAACGGGCTCCCGGTCAGGAAGATAATAATTGCCGCAAACAGAATAGAAAGTAGCGCATTACTGGTTCCGTACGAAAGACTGATACTGGCACCGATAGAAAAGTCTGCCAAATAGGCAATTCCCCCCAGTGCCGTAACGGCAACCGTTAGGCTTCCCCAGCGTCTAAAACTGTACGGCGCATAACGTAAAGTATAATCCTCCAGCGTTTCATTGACAGAATGATTATTTTGTTGCGGGGAAGCCCCCGACACCACGACATCATCGTTTATATTCATAATCCATCCTATTGCGGTTAATTCGTTGATTGGTTGCAGCCATTGGCTGTTTTACCGTTGCTCAGCGACACGACGCGCTACCGTCAGGGGGACGCCGATGATCCCCCTTCGTTTTTATTGCTGTAGTGATCCTTTCCCACCCACCTTTATCCCCGTTGGTAGACCAAGGCGGAGCATCGTGTGACTCCACCCACGTCTGTTTACTCTTAACGATGAGAGGAAACTGCACCTTGCGCTTCCGCCGGTTGAGAGCGGGCCTGCTGTAACCTGTGCAAGGTGATTTTCCGAACTTCAGCCTTACTGACCGCGATGTGGTCGGTTAAAATACGCTGCGCCTCGTCAGTGTGTTGCCGGAAGATCGCCTGCAGGATCTGGATGTGCTCTTGGTAAGTCGCCTCCACCCGATCATTACGCGTAAAATCGAGCCGCCGAATAATACGAATTTTTTCGGTCAGCCCAGCATGAACCCGGGCCATCTCCTGATTTCCTGCCGCCGCCACCAGCGCGGTATGAAACTCTTCATCCTTCGCCGACACCACTCTGTCGTCCTCCGGGCGCGGGGTATCCATCCAAAAACGTTTCAGTTCCGCTAAGACTTCTGTACAGGTCAATGGTGGCAGGGAACACAACCGGCGTACCGCTTCACGCTCCAGGACGGTCCGAAAATCGTACAGCTCTTCGAAATATTCGAAATCAAACGGTTTTACCTGCCAGCCGCTACGAAACCACACTTCGACATATCCCTCGCGTTCCAGCCAGAACAGCGCCTGACGCACTGGGGTACGACTGACGGCCAGCCGCTCAGCAATCTCATTTTCGCTAAAGCGATCACCGGGCATCAGGTGGAACTCGAAGATGTCCTGTTTCAACGCTTGATAGACCTTCTCAGCCAGGGCCTCGGGACGCCCCTTACTCTTTGGATTCGGGATCATGATCACTCCTTACTCCAGCCACAGCAGAGTATCGCCCGGGCTTACCGCACGGCCGGCCTGGCAGACGACTCGTTTAACCGTGCCAGCCTGCGGCGCGGTGATTGCCAGCTCCATTTTCATCGCTTCGACGATAATCAGCGTCTGTCCGGCATCAACCTTATCGCCGGGCTGTACCAGCACTTTCCAGATATTGCCGTTCATATCCGCACTAATGGCCAGTGCATCGCTTTCTTCCTCTGGCAGGATCAGTGTTTGTTCTGAGGTCAGCGGGGCTTCTTCCTCCTCCTGTGCCCACAGCGTGACTTCCTGCTCAAAGGCCGCACTCTGACGTTCACGGAAGCTGGCTATCGACGAGGCATTTTCCTGCAAGAAGCGTTGATGCTCAGCAAAATCAAACACCGTTTCCTCAATGCGGACGGTCGCCCGACCTTCACGAAAATCATCCCGCATCAGGGTGAGTTCCTCTTCCGATACCGGATAAAAACGGACCTGATCAAAGAAATGCAGTAACCAGGGTTCTTCCGCCGCAAACTGATCATTTTTCAAGAATTTATTCCAGATAGGCAGCGTGCGGCCAACTAACTGATACCCCCCCGGGGAGTCCATGCCGTAAATGCACATATACATCCCGCCGATGCCCACCGTTCCTTCTGCGGTATAGGTACGTGCTGGATTGTATTTGGAACTGAGCAGGCGATGACGCGGGTCAATTGGGACAGCACAAGGTGCCCCCAGATACACATCTCCCAGCCCAAGGATCAGATAACTGGCGTTAAACAGCGTGTCACGTACCGCTTCGCGACTCTCCAGGCCGTTAATACGCTGAATAAAATCCACATTATTCGGTAACCACGGTGCGGTGGAACGGACAGTTTCTTTATAACGCTCAACGGCTCCCAGGGTGGCGCTGTCTTCAAATGCCATCGGTAGCCAGACAACACGTGACGGCACTTTCAGTTGGCTGACATCCCCCAAACCGGCTTCCAATTCCAGTAGCAGATCCATCAGTTGTTGCTGGCTGATCACGAGACTGTCATAACGTACCTGCAGAGAACGCACGCCGGGGGAGAGTTCTGCCACACCAGGGACTGCCCGCTGCCGTAGGGCATTCATCAGGAGATGCACGCGCAGACGCAATGCCAAGTCCAGTACGTTATCGCCATACTCAATCAGAATATATTTGTCACCCGCCTGCCGGTACGCCGCGGCCGGAGTCGTGGCGGTGGCAGGTAATGCGGCTAACAGTGTCGCCGAGCCGATATCAGTGGTCGCCAGTGACGGTGTCGCAAAGGACGGAGTCTCACTGCTGCGTAAGGTTGCTACGCTGCGGGCTTGGCTTTTTTCCCGTGCAACGGCTTCGTCGGCACTGATCGGATAAAAACGGAGGCGATCCCCAGGTTTCACTTGACCGACTTTCCATAACTCCGCCTTGGCGATGGTGACGGGACACACAAAACCACCGAGACTCGGGCCGTCATGGGCCAGGATCACTGGGAAGTCACCGGTGAAGTTCACCGCACCAATCGCATATTCGCAATCATGGACATTGGAGGGGTGCAATCCCGCTTCACCGCCATTGGCGCGAGCCCAAGAGGGTTTCGGGCCGGTGAGTCGCACGCCCAGTCGATTGGAGTTGTAATGGACTTGCCATTCACCGGCGAAGAACTCCTCAATGGCCTCTGGGGTGAAGAAGTCAGGGGCACCGTGTGGACCGTACAACACACCGATACGCCATTCATTGCCATACTCTGGGATCAGTGCTGGATCAGCCGCTTGCGGCTCACTGACCGGCGCTGGCGGGGTGCAGGCAGCCAGTTGCGGCCGGGAAACCGGCAGCATATCAGCCATCCGCAGGGTACGTCCGGCATGACCGCCAAACTGTCCAAGTGAGAATGTGGAACGGCTGCCCAGGTATTGCGGCACGTCAAAACCATTACGCACGGCCAAATAGGTGCGGCATCCACTCTGAGCACGGCCTAATACCAGCGTTTGACCGGCTCGAACCGTCACCGGTTGCCAGTAAGCCACGCTGACACCGTCTAAGGTTGCAGGACAATCGGCCCCAGTGAGTGCTATCACCGCATCACAATGAAAACGCAGTGTCGGCCCCTGTAGGGTAAACTCCAGTCCAGCGGCCGCTTCATGGTTTCCGACAATGCGGTTCGCCAGTCGGAAAGCAAAGTCATCCATGGGTCCCGAAGGCGGAACGCCGATATCCCAGTAGCCCAAACGGCCGGGGAAATCCTGAATGGTGCTAAACGTACCTGGCTGTAATACCTCAATCACACTGGCAGTCGGAGTGAAACTGTCGAGGAAACGGGTCCACACATTGCCGCTACGGAAAGCCTCCGTCGCAACGATTTGTCGTAAATAATCGAGGTTAGTGGCGATACCGTGCAGTTGCGTTGCCGCCAGTGCCTGCTGCATTTTGATCAATGCGGCGTCACGGTTTTCTGCATGCACGATCAGTTTTGCGATCATCGGATCGTAAAAAGCAGAAACCTCGGTGCCGGTATCGATCCAGCTATCTACCCGAACCTCTGGGGGAAAGGTCACGCCAGTCAGTACTCCCGGCGAGGGCTGAAAATTTTTCAGTGGATCTTCCGCGTAAATACGGACTTCAATCGATGCGCCTACTGGTGCCTGTTGCAGGCGCTCCCAGTCAATGGCATCACCCGCCGCGACCTTAAGCATACACTCCACCAAGTCCAGACCGGTCACGCATTCGGTGACCGGATGTTCGACCTGTAAGCGAGTGTTCACTTCAAGAAAGTAAAACGCATCCTGATCCGCATCATAAATATATTCAACGGTTCCCGCACTTCGGTAATTGACCAACTCCCCAAGACGGACAGCAGACGCCAGTAAGGCTTCACGCGTGGCTTGGGGGAGATTAGGTGCCGGAGTTTCTTCCACTACTTTCTGGTTACGGCGCTGAAGTGAGCAATCACGCTCACCGAGAGCGACGACCTTACCTTGACCATCGCCAAAGATTTGCACTTCAACATGACGGGCGCGATCGATGCAGCGTTCCAGGAACACCCCAGCATCGCTGAAAAACTGTTCTCCGAGGCGACGGACACTCTCCCAAGCCTCCTGTAGTGCGGTGGCATCAGCACAGCGGGTCAGCCCGATCCCACCGCCACCGGCAGTGCTTTTCAACATTACAGGGTAGCCAATAGTTTCTGCCGCCGTGAGGGCCTCTTCGACGCTGTTCAATAACGGCGTGCCCGGCGTCATCGGTACGCCGGCACTCGCCGCCAGTTCACGGGCGCGGTGTTTCAGGCCAAACTCGCCAATCTGCTGTGCGGTCGGGCCAGCAAAGGCAATCCCAGCGTCTTCACAGGCCGCAGCAAACGGCAGACTTTCAGAGAGGAATCCGTAGCCGGGCCAAATAGCCTCTGCACCACTCTCTTTGGCGGCGGCTAGAATTTTATCGATACGCAAATAACTGTCGCTGGCTTTTTCTCCGCCCAACGCAATCGCGATATCGGCTTCTTTTACGTGGCGCGCATTGCGATCCGCCTCTGAATAGACGGCAACGCTTTTCACGCCCAGACGTTTCAGCGTGCGGATAGCTCGACAGGCAATTTCGCCACGGTTAGCAATAAGTACGGTGCTGAACATAGTTATTTATTCTCCTGAGAAGCCAGCCAGTGACGCCAGCCGCCGAATTCTGTAATGTCCGGTGCCTGAGACAGCACCGCCGGTTCGCAGATAAAGCCTTTGACGATACGGCCATCAGCCAGCGTCAAAGTGCCGATACCGAGCGGTGCCGGTATTTCAGCCACAAATTCACCGAAACGGGCCAGCGGGATATCCCACAATTCAACGGTGATCGCGGCCCCGCTTTCGTCGCGCAGCAGACCCGGTTTTTTCACCGGCCCGTCAGTTAGCGCAAACAAACGATAATTCGCGGCGGTCTGCGTTTCTTCCACCAGCACGGCATTGCGGGTGGTCAGCTGGAAGTTCAACGGCATGCCGGTAAGGTGCGCGCCCACTACCGCCACCCGAACATGCCCGGCCGAGGCCGGTAATGACGCCGTCGCGGTATTGATCGATTTTCCGGTGGCGCCTGCTGGGAGAGCCGACTGCTGTTGCCACGTCAATCCGAACTCGGATAGCGCGCGATCATGCCAAGCCGGTGCGATCACTGTGATCCCCGCGGGCAGACCATCGTCACGGAACGGGCCTGGCAGAGCTAATGCACTGAGGTCGGCAAGGTTGGTAAAGTTGGTATAGGTGCCGAATTGGGAGTTATAGCTCACCGGCTCCTGTTTCATCTCCTCCAGCGTGTGGATGGTCGGCGACGTCGGTACCACTAAGGCATCAAACCCGGACAGTGTCTGCCCGATCTGCCGCGCCAATTCAGCACGTAAGTACTCTGCCTGATAGGCGTCTACTGCGCTGTATTTCAACCCATTGCTGACAATGCCGTACACAACCGGGTCCATCTCTTCCGGCCGGTCGATCATTGCACCGACGGCGGCGGTGCGCTCTGCCACCCACGGGCCATAATAGAGTTGTTCTGCCAACTGACTGAACGGAGTAAAATCAATGGGATGTGGCGTGGCTCCGCAGGCCTGCAATTGCTCAAGTGCTTTCAACCAAGCGGCCTCTGCCTGTTTATCACCAAAAAATTCCAGCGTGGCGGGGATCGCGAAATCAGGCTGTGCGTTGAAAGCGGCAGGTGCAGTATGTGGGTCAGTCCGTGAATAGGCATCCGCAGCATCGTAGCCGCCCGCGAGAGTCGCGACGGTAAAGGCATCTTCCACAGTCAGGGCAAACACCGAAATGGTATCGTTCAGGCGACAAGCCGGGACCAGACCACTGGCAGACAACCATCCTTTGGTGGGTTTCAAACCAACGATATTATTAAACCCCGCGGGAACACGGCCCGACCCCGCGGTATCGGTGCCCAGTGAAAAACCCACCAAGCCCCGAGCCAGTACAGAAGCCGAGCCGGAACTGGACCCGCCGCTGACATAATCGGGGTTAAAGGTATTGGCGACCGCACCGTACGGCGAACGGGTACCCACCAGGCCAGTCGCGTACTGATCGAGGTTGGTTTTGCCGATCACCACTGCTCCCGCCGCTTTAAGTTGCGCCACCACAAACGCATCCTTCTGCGCGGTATAGGTCAGTGCCGGACATCCCGCAGTGGTCGGCCAGCCCGCCACATCGATATTGTCCTTCACTGCAAAAGGCACCCCAAACAGAGGCAATGACTGAGGATCGCGAAGGTACTGTTCAAGCAGAGGATCAAGTTGAGTCTGTAACTGCCCGGGCGTCGCAAGATAAATCCACGCATTATCCTGCGGATCAATCGCGTCGAGATGTGCAGCTAACAGTGAATGGATGCTCTGCGGATCCTGCTGGTAACGATATTGCCAATCCTGAAGGGTGAGTCCGAAGGTCGATGTCATGGTTGAATCCCGGTTTGTATACAAGATTGAATACAAAAAGCAATAACCATGCCATTACAGTATCATGCTGTTTTTTATAGTATTTAAAAAAATGCACGCCTGTGCGATGTCGGATTTGTGCCTTATCGGTGCGCTGTCGCACCAGTGTGAAACGCAAAAAGGTTAGCCCCAGTGGTGAGACGTCATTGAGGTCGTCGAGATGGGTGTGATGCCAGTGGAGGTATTTTAGGTGTAGGATTTTATTGAGATATGCGGTTCTTTAGCTGTTAATCGGCAGAGTTCAGGTGTAAGCCTTAAAAATCCTAAGGTCAATCTGTGTGACCAGCGAACACCTGACAGCACCCTGTATCCTCCATAACAACATCCGCCGCTATAAATAGATTATTCAAGCGGGTACTTATCCGCTTGAACCCTCACTGACTGCATCAATACAGCCAGTAACCGGCATCCGCTGAAGCGATCAGCATCTGCACTGTTAAGGGCTGCGGCCTGTGATGGTCAGTTTTAAGGTAATCAGGCAGTATTGCATTGGGTAGGAAAGGAACGCCCTGATTCGGGAAATATTTACGGAAATCAAATCTGGCATTATCGATCCCAAAAGTTTGAAAATATTCTTCAAAAAAGTCGCTGGCATCCTCAGGTAACACCAGCTCATTCCCAGTACTGAGTGAAGCGCCTTCCGGCATTTCCCAAAAATACTTTTCAATAAGTCCCTTTACTGCGTCAGTACAGCTCATCACTCCCCCACTCCTCTACCCGTAATTAACCGATAACGGTGTATGACATTTCGCGTAATGACGGCAATATCCTTGGTGGTCAGCACAGCTCCCAGCCACGGTACCCAGCGTCCGATATAAGCGCCAACACGGGTGGTATACGTCCATCTACCCTGTAACATCTGCTTCCACGTAATAGTACGCTGCTTTGTTCTGAATCTGTGACGAATCAAAGACCGGCTTGCCAGTGACAACGGGCTAGTTTCTTTGGGGGTGACCTCTCCCTGACCTCTCCCTTTCGTTCAGTACCGTTGTAAAATAGAGTTTTCGGCCTTTCTTTTCCGTCCCAAAAGAGGTCATTCGCTATGAAAAAGACACGTTATACCGAGTAACAAATAGCTTTTGCGCTGAAACAGGCTGAAACCGGCACTCGCGTCGAGGAAGTCTGCAGAATGATGGGTATTTCTGAGGCGACATTTTACAATTGGAAAAAGAGATTTGGCGGTATGGGCGTCACGGAATTACGCCGTCTGCGCCAGCTTGAAGAAGAGAATCATCGCCTCAAACGCCTTATGGCAGATCTGAGTCTGGATAAGGAAATACTGCAGGATGTCATCCGAAAAAAGTTCTGAGGCCACCGCAGAACCGTGAGGTGGTGGAGTATCTGCTGGCGGCATACCGTATCGGTGCCTGATGATGCAGAGTCGCACAGTGTATCATTACCGCAGCCGCCGGGATGATCGTGCTGTGACACAACGAATAAGGGAGATTACCGAAACCCGGATCCCTTATGGCTACGAGCGTATTCATATTCTTCTGCGCCGTGAAGGTTGGTTGATTAACCGTAAGAAAACACACCGTATTTACCGCCTTGAGGGGCTCAATCTGCGTTCGAAACGTCCGCGGCGGCATGTGACGGCCAGACACAGGAAAGGGCGACCGCAGGTACTCGCTGCAGATCAGTGCTGGAGCATGGATTTCGTTGCTGATAATATGTTCAACGGGCATCGGATCAGGGCACTAACTATAGTGGATATTTTTAGTCGGGAGTGTCTGCCGATCGAGGTCGGTCAGGAATTACGTGGCGGGGATGTTGTGGCTGTCATGGATCGATTGAAAGGGTCACTGGGGCGAGTCCCGCAAAGGCTGCAGACGGACAACGGCAGCGAATTTATCTCGAAATCGATGGACCGGTGGGCGTATGAAAATAAGGTGACGATGGATTTCTCACGCCCCGGAAAGCCTACAGATAATGCCTTTATCGAGTCATTTAATGGCAGCCTGTGAGATGAATGTCTGAACGTCCATTGGTTCTTATCTCTGGAAGATGCTCAGAAGAAAATTGAACACTGGCGGCAGGAATATAATCATTTTCGTCTGCATTCTTCGTTAAATAACCTAACTCCGGCAGAATTTGCACGAAGTCATCAAAAAGGTCCGGATCTCTGATTTAGCTGGTACGGATATTGGGACGGGGTCAATTCGCATTTCAGCATGATTGATTTCTGATTCTTTGTTATTTAAACCCGTATTTTTCCCGACGTTGATTGAATGCGCTTTGACCACCTTCGAGAATATTCGCCGCCAGATGCTGGATTTCAGGTAAATCAATCGCCCCCTGCTGCTCAGGGAGAATTCGCCCTTTACCCTCTTCTACACTCAACACACCAATCCACTCTGCATCACCGAAAACCGGTATGTTAGCGTTATGTGTGGCAAATAAAAACTGCCGAGACAGCTTCGCCCTACGTAGTTCCGTCACTATACGCTCTGCGATAAATGCATTATCAAGGTTATCTTCGGGTTGATCGAGGATTAGTGGGTCCTGATTTTCTAACAACAGTAAATGCAGGACTGCAGTACACTGCTGCCCGGTAGATAGCTCGTCGATATGGCGCCAGAATACGCCACCACCGTCATGCATGACATTCAGCTCAATTTGCATCGTATCCGGCAATGATAATGCTTCCAGTTCCAGCAGCTGCTTTTCGCTCAAACGCAATAATGCTTGGATGACCGTTGGTGTAATTCCCCACCCGGCATTATGTAAGGCTTGTTCACCAAGACGGATACTCCCAACCAGATTTTCCGGTGTAAAATCATGCTCCAGCACCCAAGCAAGGCGTCGTGATCCAACACCTTCCAGATTACATTGCTCCAGAAAATGCAACAG
Organism: Tatumella saanichensis; assembly: GCF_000439375.1. Lineage (GTDB taxonomy): Bacteria > Pseudomonadota > Gammaproteobacteria > Enterobacterales > Enterobacteriaceae > Tatumella > Tatumella saanichensis. Next base: position 81,945 of record NZ_ATMI01000013.1, on the reverse strand, counting down.
AGGTTGACGATCACCTTCAGGTTGCAAATTGAGCCGTACTTTTTCATCCAGTTTTCTGTTCAGACGTTTTACTGATTTTGCCAATGCCGCCGAGCGCTGAGAACGCGCTTGGATAAGTTCCAGAAGCAATTTTTTTCGCTGCTGGTTTAGTTCTGTAAGTTGCTTTTGCCGGTGCTCCAACGCCGTTGCTTTAGGGCGAATAGAGGCAATCTGACGTAACAAGGTTTGATAGTCTGCGCCAATCTGTCGCCCGCTTTTTCCCTGGCTGGCTGGGATATCTTTAAAGGCTTTTTCAAGCTGAGCCTCTTCTGCACCGATTAAATCTGATAACTCAAGTTGTAAAGGAGCAAGTTCCCCAGTTGAACGTTGAACGACCTCACCAAGCTGTTGGACTAATGTTGCCACCTGCTCCTGTGCTCGCTGGAGCACATCACGTTGCTGGAGAAGAAGAGAGTGGTGAGGCAAGGCATTTATCACGCCATCGCTGAGGTAAGCGAGATCGGGCAGGCTGTCTATTAGTGTAAGTAGAGCATCCTTCACCCTAGATAATTCTTCCTGATGGCGTAAACTGAATTGCTTTTCTTTTTCCAACAAAGGGACGATTTTGAGTTTTTCATCCAGGCCAAGCTGTTTAAATTGCTCTGCTTGCTCCAGTAGTTTCGGCAATCGTGCAACTTCAAGTTCTGCCTCCGTCTTTTGCTCCAGAGCATTAAGGATAGCCTGACGGCTCTCTCCCAAGCGTGACAACGCTTGGTTGATAATCACATCGTACTGGTTATGATCGCCTTCTAAAAATCGCTCTACAAGACGATTACGACTCCGAGCATCTCGGGTCATTTCATAAATTTCATTTTGCCCGTACAACTCCAGCCCAGGAAGTAAATCATCCGGAGAATAAGGTGAAACATTCCCCTCACTGTCAGTTACAATGGATTGCCCGCCAAATTTTCGACTGATGGTAAAGGTACGTCCCTGCATCACAGCAGAGCGAACCTGCAGTTGAACCAGCGAACCATTTCCTAGGTTGCTCTTGATAATTGCACTGTGTTGCTTTTGTGCTGAATCATCAAAAGGCTGTTTACCCAGAGCAAAGCGAATAGCCTCCAGCAAAGTAGATTTACCAGTTCCACGCCCACCAATTACAGCATTGAGGTGGTCGGAAAAAGTGATATCAGTTTCGTCCAGATATCCACCAGTAAAACGAATATTTTCAATTGCCGAAGCATAGCAGTGTGGCTTATTTACGTTGAGGCGCACTCGTGATTCTGGATCTAAAAATGCCTGTTTAAATGAGCTGAAGCATGGCCGCGTCATTTTTATCAGGCAGGATGCTCCTGGGGATTTAATTTCCACTGGTTGGGCAACATCTGCCGCGTTGATAATGGCAATAGGTCTCTCGCGACGATAGTCAGGAAGTTTGTTCAGAATAGCTTTTCGATAAAAATCATCCTCAATCCCTTTCAAGTCATCGACAGTTCCTGGAATCTGCGCCGCCAACAATCCACGTTCTTTCCATATATGATTCATACGGCATTTCAGTACTCCATTATCATTCGTGCTATGTGCAGCGAAAATAAACCCTCCTAGGCTTTCTACTTTTTCAATGATCTGTATGGCGCTGAGCTTTGAAGGGGAAATGCAATCATCGGGATTTTCATACCCCAGATTGCTCAAGCAGCGTTCCAGTTCCTGTACGGTCCGGTTTTCATCAAACAAACAAACGAAATGAATTTTTTCGCTTGAGCAGATCTCAAACCCAGGAAAAACGACAATGTCATGCTCCTTAAAGAGCTGACGAATCCTGTCTACAGCATTAACAGCACCATGGTCCGCAACACCAACGACCTGAATACCAGCTTCGAGGCAGGACTCCAGAAGCTGCTGATTATAAGTATCCTCGCTGAGTGATTCTTTCCCGCGATACTTACTGTAACCCGCAGGGTTTACCTGTAAAGCGCACTTAAAAAAATCAGCTTTAGTCCAGTTCACAGACATCGTCAGGCTCCATATCTTTCTAGTATATTATTCCACATAGCAAATAATACGCTTAAAATCGCTGCATCACATTGATAAACATGCTGATCGCTGGCTGCCTGTGGCACAAGCAGTATCAGAAAGGCTGTCTTACTGCCGTTAACGCTGGTAAACAATTTGTACCCGCGTCGGGACTGGCATCTTCGATGTAGCAAACAAAAAACTAAAAGCATCTGAGGGACAAGATATGAATGCTAAATGCGTGTACCGCATCATGCATCAGAATGAGCTGATACTTGAACGTAAATCTGCTATACCGTTCCCCAAATGGTCGCGTGACGGGAAAGTTAAAAGCGGTGATGACATGATATACTGGAAACATAGTCGATCGGTTTCATTATTCATGAACTGTCCTAAAAAAGTAATATAAATTATTTATATTTATGATTATTTTTTATTTTCGCTGTGGGTTCAACCGATAAATGCAACATACTGGTTAAACCGCTCTGCGGGCGATTCAACGTGCGCCCACAGTAGGTGTAACAAGGAACCAGCTTAAGGTTGATGAGGATATTGTTAAGTTGAGTGATTCACGAGGTAACTTTTAGCGTAGGTGAGCGGAAGTGAGCGGAACTAATGAGAGATACCGCTTGAATATTGGACAAACATGGAGTTTCTAAAGCGTAAGAACTTGATATAGAAGTATACGACATTCATAATGCTCGGTTGCATACATTCCCCTTGTGACCAGGCCTTACTATCATGAAGCAATCCGCTTACACCTCCATTCAAGAAAAACGTCTTCAACCTTGGAAGGGTGAAGAAGAAGTCCGGTTTGCTTGGAACAAAGCGTTAGAAGATGCAACAGGATTACACCTTTTTGCTGAGCGCGAACGTAATGATGCAAGTTACAACCACGTTATAATTGAATACAAAGCCCCTGGTCTCTTCAACGGTAAAAAAAATAGCCCTGCGTTTCTGAATGCGACTTCAGAGCGGTTGCTACCTTACATTATCAAAAAAGCCGCAAAAACCAAAATACCTGAATCTGACTTCATTGGTATTGCAATCGATGGGGAACATATTTGTTTTGCTCAGGTAATTGATGGAAAAATCAATACTCAACATCTAATGCCATTTTCCCCTGAATCTGTTGAAATGGTTATTGATGCGTTACGATCAGATACGCGTAAAGGTTTAACCACAGACAATCTGCTGGCTGATTTTGGTCACGGTTCAGCAAATGCCCGTGCTTTCATGCAGCAGCTCTCTGACGGGCTATGTCAGCAACTGGTCGCTAGCGGTAACAACAAAATCAAAATGCTCTTTGCAGAATGGCGAACGTTGTATGGTCAGGTTGCCGATCTTTCAATTCTCCAAGCAGAAGCCATAGCTAAGGAGCTGAAATTCACCTGGTCCGGCTCCCCATCAGAGTCGATACCTGCACGGCTTTTTGTACTACATACCTACAACTCAATGCTTATTAAGTTACTGGCTGCAGAGATAGTGTCAGCACATGGGCTAACTTCGACCGCTCAACCAGCTCAAAGCATGGCGGCCTTGAAGAATAATGAGCAGATGCTTGAATTTCTCGGCTCGGCTATTGAGCGTTCTACGATTTTCCAAGAAGCCGGTATCCATGGATTTGTCGAGGAAGCCATTTTTAGCTGGTACCTTGATGTAGCCAGACTGAATACTGTTCCTGAACTGCTTCCCACGTTGAGGCGATTGCTTTCTGTCCTGTCACTCTATCGTCTGGATCAGTTATCACAAACACGTGATGTACTACGTGATCTCTATCAGGGTTTGGTACCAAGTAAACTACGTCAGAGCTTAGGCGAATTTTATACGCCTGACTGGCTGGTAGATTTCACGCTGGACAAAGTTAGTTCCCCTGAACTTCTTACCCAGAGGGTCCTTGACCCTACTTGCGGTTCAGGGGCGTTTTTACTAGCAGTGATTCGCAAAAAGCGTCAATTAGCGAAGGCGAAAAATCTCAGCGCGAAAGAAACTCTAAAGCTTCTTTGTGAAAGCGTATGGGGTTTTGACCTTAACCCCTTAGCCGTTCAGACGGCGAGGGTGAACTTTCTGATTGAAGTCGCCGATTTACTATCGCAATGCCCAGGCCAAGATTTTGAAGTGCCGGTATTGATGGCCGATGCGATTTATTCCCCGGCAGCAGCCCCAAGCTCGCTTGAGCCTGTCATCCAATATCGTATTGGCAGTCATGTTGCCAAGCTCGACATTCATTTGCCTGTAGCACTGGCACTCGATCGCGTAAGCCTTGATTACATGTTTAATCGCATGGGTAAAGATGTCGAAATGGGGCTCGAGTTTGATGAATCTATGGAGAAGGTCCGCAAAAGCAAATATTTTACCGAAGACCTGATTAAAGAATGGGATACGCCTCTACGTTATACGTATGATCAGATCCTGACTCTACATCGTCAAAACTGGAATGGAATATGGTTCAGGATTGTCAGAAACTTTTTCTGGTCGGCAACTGCCGGACAGTTTGACCTAGTCATTGGTAATCCACCATGGGTCAGGTGGTCTAAATTACCCGAGTTGTATCGGGAGCGAGTAAAGCCAACTTGTGAACACTATGGGATTTTCTCAAAGACGCGTATGCACGGCGGCAATGAACTCGATATATCTGCAATGATTACTTATACAGTGGCGGACAAATGGTTAAATGTCGGTGGACATCTGGCATTTGTTATCACAGGTACGTTGTTCAAAAATCCTTCATCCGCTGGTTTTAGAACATTCAAGATCGAACCTTCGAGAGAAGACTCGTTGTACCTTCAACCGCTATTTGTCGATGATATGAAAGGGCTGAAACCGTTTGAAGATGCAAGCAATCATACAACGATTGCTGTATTCAAGAAGTCAGAAAAAGCACCGGAATATCCGGTTCCATATCGCGTATGGAGCCCTCGTGAAGGCTATAAACGTGCTATTAAAGCTTCTCAAACGCTTGAAGCTGTCATGGATACTTTACAGCACGATGAAAAAGAAGCTTTTCCAGTTAATGAGGCGGGTTCGCCTTGGGCTATCCTCGCGCCACATAGATTTGAAGCCATTAAATACTTATCTCGCCAATGTTCCTGGACCAAGGGCCGCAAGGGGATCACGACCGATCTCAATGGTGTGTACTTCGTTCCTATCCTTAATGCCAATGAATCCTATGTTCAGATTAGAAGCAGGCCAGAAGCGGGGAAAAAAGACATTGGCCCGGTAAAAAAAGTTTGGGTGGAGCCGGAAGATTTGTATCCACTGATTAAAGGTGCAAGCGATTTTGAAGAGTGCTACCTCAAAATCAGTGCGCCTGATGTGGATAACGAAGAGCGGCTATATACGTTCGTGCCAAATATCGGGATCTCTAATGCTGATTACATAGATGCAGCAGAGCGAATAAACCAAGAGAAGCTTAAGAAAACTGCAGCTTGGTTTGATTCATTTGAGCCGCTATTGCAGGCACGCTCTACATACCGACGACAAATGAAAGGGGCTCCCTTCCATGCGGTTTATAACGTTGGGGAATATACATTTAAGCCATGGAAAGTGATATGGCCTGAAATGTCTTCATCTTTCTATGCTGCCGTAGCTGGTAGCGCGGATGTTCCTCTGGTAGGAACACGCACTTATATTCCTGACCATAAAGTATATTTTGCTGCCTTTGATGATCGTGAGACCGCCTATTATTTATGCGGACTACTGAACTCAAAAACGGTGCAAGAGTGGATTAACGCACACAATGTATCTATTCAAGTTGCAGACGTGTTCAAACACCTTGATTTACCGAAGTTTAGTCAGAGTAACATCAAGCATGTTCTGCTCGCAGAGAAGGTTTACTCTGCTCACCAAGAACACGATAGAGTGGCACGTAAAATTATAGTGGAAGATGTGAAGATTTTAGCCGAAGATATTTTGACTAATTGGAGCAAACAACTTCTTGGCTAAACTTCAGTAGGAGGCTAAAGTTAACCGTAGGCAACAGACGTCAAAATTAATTAACTGGCCTTTATCGCATGAAGGCCAGTTAACATTCATCCTGCGGAATATCTCTGTCACTACTAACCGAATTCTGTTGTGACATAGCTCGTTTGTGATTACAGAGCTGTAGCTGGTATGGCTATTTACAACAAGTAATAAATGCACACATTTAAGTCACTTTTCACTCAAAGCAGTCCCCCGTATTGTAAAAGTTCTCATATATATTATTTCACTGAACATACCACCATTACAGTGAAATAAGACGAACTTTCTGTTTTCGCTTCTTTTGTCTCAGGAGATATCATGAATAATAAGAAAAGATTGCAATTTTTTCAGGAGGCACTTAATGCATTACCTGAGTGGATATCAGAACGGATCCTGTATCAGATCAATCACCTAACAAATTACGAGCCGGTAATTGGCATTATGGGTAAACCTACCTACAGCAAAATTATGCCACTCGTCAGCCGATTGGCTAAAATCTTACCTGCCATTGTCGTTTTAATGCTGTGCCATCTCTCATCTGCTTACGCAGATGAACAACGCTTTATAAGTATCCGCAATACCGATACCGTGTGGACTCCCGGTAATATCTGTGTGTATCAGTTCCGTCTGGATAATGGTGGTAGCGGTGTGGGTTTTGGCCCGTTGTCTGTTTCGCTGGGGCTGAAAGACAAGGCGGGCAACACGCTGGCGACGGCAACAATGGACGTAGCCCCCTTTGGCGACAGTGATGCTACTCGTTCTCAGGAAGCTTTTCTTGAGCATGAATGTGTCGAAAACGTCAGCGCTATTGAAATCATGAAGGCGACCGAAGAGCGCAACGGCCATCAGACCAGGCAGCCACTTTCCGTTTCGACCCTCAGTATTATCAGCCACTGTCAGTATCGGTTGCTGTGAATAAGGCATCATAACTGGCTTAGACTTAAAACTACCAGACCTCAGACTCGCAACAACATCAGGCCATGCCTCCTTCGGGAAGCATGGCCTTTTCGTTTTTCATCGCCAAAAAAGGAATTAATCATGATCCGATTAGCCAGCTGCTTTGGTGCGGTTAATGTTGTACGCCGCGAACGCCCATTAACTCACGACGAACTGGCACATTACGTGCCCAGCGTATTCAGTGAAGAAAAGCATGAGTCCCGCAGCGACCGATACACTTATATCCCGACAATAACCCTACTCGATAATCTGCAACGTGAAGGTTTCCAGCCGTTCTTTGCCTGCTAGACCCGAGTGCTCGACCAGAGCAAAGCGAACACACCAAACACATGCTGCGTCTTCGTCGTGAGGACCAAATCACTGGCTAGCAAGTTCCGGAAATTATTCTACTCAACAGCCACGATGGTTCGAGCAGTTATCAGATGTTGCCGAGATTATTTCTTTCAGTCTGCCAGAATGGACTAATTTGCGGTGAGAGTTTTGGTGAGTTTCGTGTACCTCATAAAGGCAACGTGGTGGATAAAGTCATTGAAGGGGCTTACGAAGTGCTGGGAATATTTGACCGTGTAGAAGAGAAACGCGATGCTATGCAGTCGCTAATATTAACTCCGCCAGCACAGCGGGCGATGTCGAAAGCGGCATTAACCTATCGCTTTGGTGAAGAGCATCAGCCGGTGACGGAATCGCAAATCCTATCCCCGCGCCGCTGGCAGGATGAAAGTAACGACCTGTGGACCACTTATCAGCGCATTCACTAAAACCTGACTGCAGCTACAAATGGCGGGCCTTGAGCGGGAAATCTTTATCGTCCTGTACTTCGATAATCAGCATCGTTTGCTGGAGCGTGAAACGCTGTTTACCGGCACGCTCAGCCATACGGAGGTACATCCCCGCGAAGTGGCCAAAGCGGCTCTACGCCATAACGCCGCTGCGGTCATTCTAGCCCACAACCATCCTTCCGGCGAAACGGAGCCTAGCCAAGCAGATCGGCACATCACAAAGCGGGTAGTGAATGCACTGGCCTTGGTCGAAGTACGTGTACTGGATCACCTCGTGGTAGGGGATGACGTGATGTCATTTGCAGAGCTCAGTTGGCTGTAAGTCCGGCAAAATATCAACAAAAGGAAACTTTTATGCCGTTATCTGATTCTTCCCAATGGGGACTGCAAAGTGATATTACTCCCCGCTTTGGTGCAAGGCTGGTACAGGAGAGCAACTGGCTGCATTACCTGGCTGATAGGGCTGGTTTTACGGGGAGCTTTAGCCCGATACACCTGAAGAAATTAGATCTGGCTTTCCCGCTGTTTGTAGAACAACTGGAAGAAATGCTGCGTGCTGGCCAACTAAATCCACATCAGCAACGTCAGGTGAACATTCAACTTGCGAGTTTAACCTGTATAGCTGATACCCGTGGTAGCTGCGGCTACGTTTACATTTCTATTCATCCGCCCCCGTAACACCTTCTCTCTTCTTCTTTTCTCAGGATTCTACTCATGCACATTTCAACTGTACCGGCCACGGAGCCGGTTTCGTCACACCTATCGCCCGTACAGGTATGGCAGCAATTGTTAACGTATCTGCTGGAGCACCATTACGGCCTGACGCTTAACGACACGTCATTCCATGACAACACGGCTATTAAGGAGCATATTGATGCAGGAATCACGCTCGCCGATTCTGTTAATTTTCTGGTGGAACGTTATGAACTGGTACGCATCGACCGTAAGGGATTCACCTGGCAGGAGCAGATGCCATTCCTGACCGCTACCGATATTCTCCGAGCGAGGCGAGCTACCGGATTAATAAATACTTAAATTCTTCGAGCCTCTTTCCTGATTTTTACCTCTGCACTTTCCACTCTTTTTATTCATCGCATAATGCGCCTGCCACTCCCGGCTGGCGTGTTTGCTTTTATGGACGATTAACGATGCAAACAGAACCCGACGTGTTGACGGAACACAATGGGCTCATTATTTCGACCAGTATCGAACGTGTAGTCACGGGCCGCGATTCCGCACTTAAACAGATCGAACAACTTATTCAGCAGATTGACTCCATTTCACGGCTCACCTCAGAAATTGGCGGTGGTACAGCGCAAGACTGGGCGATGAAAGCCGGGCATCGTTACGATAGCTGGATGACCGAAAAGGTCGATAAAGCACTGCCTGCCATCAGCGATGGCGAATATCCTCAGTACTTTTGAGCAGCTACATCTGAACAAAATGGATGTATTTGAGCATGGCATTATCAATGTCTTCAAAGGGCTGTCGTGGGATTACAAAACCAATAGTCCCTGCAGCTTTGGTAAAAAGATCATCGTCAACAATTTGGTGACGCATAACTACTGGGGATTTAGTTTGAACTGGGATTGGCGACGGGATCAACTAGCGGGCCTGGAGAGAATGTTGTTTCTGCTCGATGGTAAACCGATACCCGACAACCGTGGCGATGTCACTATACGTTTGATGGATCATATTCGGGACAACCCGTCGAAGGATATTTACGAAGATGATTTCTTCAGTATCCGTTACTTCCAGAAGGGAACAGCGCACATCACTTTTAAGCGGTATGATCTGACAGAAAAGATGAATGGCATCATTGCCAAGCACTATCCGGGAGCGCTGGCAGCGAGATGAAGAGGGCGAGGAGTCAATCCCTTACCTGACTCAAATTACAGCAAAAAAAAAGGAGTCAGACGATTTCTCATCTAACTCCTTGTTTTATTTGGTGGCCCCTGCTGGACTTGAACCAGCGACCAAGCGATTATGAGTCGCCTGCTCTAACCACTGAGCTAAGGGGCCAGTGAGTGGCGGGGATTATAAAGTATCCGCGGGGGCTAATCCAGCCTCAGCGGCGCGGTTGCTGTTTTTTAGAGCAACACTGTGAAAACAGTTGGTTGGCGGTTCGGTGCTGCAATACCTAGTAGCAACAATTTTTCGCACTGGTACGCGGTTTTTTATACCCTGCCGCCAGAGTACTCGACTAACAAAACAGATTGCGGAGAGAAATCATGAAGTTCCCTGGGAATATCCATTCAGTGATCGAAAAATGCGGATTGATGATTATCCTGCTGTCGACCATTGCCGCCTCCCTGAGCCATGTGGTCAGCATGGTGATACACCGCAGTATTACCGTTAGCGACCTGCTGCTGCTGTTTATGTATCTTGAGTTTATCTCCATGACCGAGACCTACTGGAAAATGGGGCAGTTACCGGTGCGTATGCCGTTGTATATCGCCATGGTGGGTATCGCTCGCCATCTGATGACAGAGCCGAGCAATATTAAACCGCAAGAGATTTTCTGGTATTCACTGGCCATTGTGCTGCTGGGGATTGCGGTATTGATTGTCCGTTTCGGGCATCATAAGTTCCCCTACAAAAGGCATGATAAAGAAGATACCTAAGTGGCTGAGTAAGCGCGGCTCCTAAGGTATGACACTGACCATTCATCAGGGAAAGGAATGATGGAAACCAAACGTGAGTTGCGGCTACAGGCATTGCTACAATCTGTCCAGAAAAACGGCCGTCTTCATTTACAGCAAGCCGCGGAGTTCCTCAAAGTGTCGGGGATGACTATCCGCCGAGACCTTAGCCAAGGTCCGCAGCCACTGTTGTTATTAGGCGGCTATATCGTGCTGGCCCGTGATCACGGGCCGGAACACTACTTTATCACCGATCAAGAAACACAGCATATCGCTGAAAAGCAGCAGATTGCGCAGTTGGCGGCGGCGCTGATCCCCGCCAATGAAACGGTATTTTTCGACTGTGGTAGCACCGTTCCGCATATTATCCGAGCATTGGATGACAGCCTGTCCTTTACCGCGCTGACCGCCTCCATGAACAGTTTTTTGGCGTTACAGCAGAAAAAACAGTGTCGGATGATCCTCAGCGGTGGCGAATTTCAGTCAGATAATGGTATTTTTACCCCCCGCCTTACGGACTCTCCATTAAACGATTTTTGTCCCGGGTTGGCGTTTATCTCCGCCGCTGGACTGGACGAGGTGCAAGGTGTCACCTGCTTTAATCATAATGAATTAGCCATGAAGCACTTTGCGCTGCAACGGGCTACCCGTAAAGTATTGGTGCTGGACAGCAGCAAGTTCGGTAAGGTACGCCCGGCACGGATAGCCTCTCTCGACCGCTTCGATACGCTGATCACTGATACGCCACTACCGCCAGCGCTGGCCGCTCAATGTGAGCATGATGGCCTGACAGTACTTACCCCTGAGCTACTCTCTGCCACTGAATAAAGCACTGGTCGCCTGCCCTGCCTTTCTCTAAGATAATTTACTCTCCCTCAGTACAGGAACAGCGCATGATGAAAGTTGCACTCGGACAATTCGCGGTCAGCCGTGAATGGCAGGAGAACGTTGAAACTTGTCAGAGACTGATGCACCAAGCGGTGCAGCAGGGTGCCGATTTGCTGGTGCTACCGGAAGCCATTTTGGCGCGGGACAATACTCAGCCCAGCTTTGTGATTGATGCCGCCCAACCCATCGATGGACCGTTCCTCACAGCCCTACGGGCAGCAAGTAGCGAGCACTCACTGACAATAGTCTTTACCATGCACATTCCTGCCCCCGAACACCGGGCGGTGAATACTCTGTTTGCCCTACGTCAGGGCGAGATTATTGCGCGCTATGAAAAGCTGCATCTCTATGATGCCTTTTCCGTGCAGGAATCGGCACGGGTTAATGCCGGCGAGCAGATCCCGCCGTTAATCGAGGTGGCTGGTTTTCAAGTCGGGCTGATGACCTGCTATGACGTACGTTTCCCTGAACTGGCACGGGCATTGGCGCTACACGGTGCTGAAGTGCTGCTGCTGCCCTCTGCATGGTTACGTGGGCCATTGAAAGAGCAACACTGGCAGATGCTGACCACCACCCGCGCATTGGAAAATACCTGTTATATGCTGGCGGTCGGTGAATGTGGGCCGAAAAATATCGGTCACAGCTTAGTGGCCGACCCCCTTGGCGTAGTGATTGCCAGCGCAGCGGAAGCTCCGGCACTGATTTTTGCCGATTTGGATAAAGCCCGCCTGGCGTATGCCCGCGAGGTATTACCAGTATTGGAGAACCGCCGCTTCGCCGTCCCGCAACTGGCAACATGATCACCCTGTAGGCCGCTGTTCAGGCGGCCTGTGCCTCACGCCCTTCCCCTAATAAGCCTCAGTTATCATCCATAGGAAAAAGTTATTACCAGGATTGGATGGCCGCTATTTACAACCCCGTCTATAGTTTTTATAGTCAAAAAAAATATAAAAAATGACCGCTCTATAAGCAGACACTCTCACAGCTCTCCGGGAACGGGAAGGGATAACACTTGACGACAGCTATCGCGATACACGGGGGGGCTGGTACCATTACCCGTCGCGCTCTCAGCCCTGAAAAGGAACAGCAGTACCGCCAGGCACTGCAGGATATTATTACCGCCGGTCAGCAAGTACTTACTTCCGGTGGTACTGCCCTGGAAGCAGTAACAGAAGCGGTAAGGTTACTGGAAGAATGCCCGCTGTTTAATGCGGGTAAAGGGTCAGTCTTCACCCATGCAGGTACTCACGAGTTGGATGCCTGCGTAATGGACGGCCACAACCGCCAAGCCGGTGCTGTGGCGGGTGTAACCCGGGTTCGCAATCCGGTACTGGCCGCCAGAGCGGTCATGGAAAATAGCCCTCACGTCTTACTGGCTGGTCCCGGTGCCGATGCCTTTGCGGCCGAGCAGGGGCTGGAGCAGGTCTCCAGTGACTTTTACTCTACTCCTGAGCGTTTCGCACAGTTACAGCAGGCCCTGCAGCAGGACGATATCGTGCTGGATCACCAAGGGGCCGCAGCACTGGAAAGTGGCGACCCCATCGACCCGAAAAATAAGTTTGGTACCGTTGGCGCAGTGGCCCTCGACGCCGCCGGGAATCTGGCCGCAGCCACCTCTACCGGTGGCATGACCAATAAACGGGTTGGCCGAGTGGGCGATACGCCGCTGCCTGGAGCCGGATGCTATGCTGATAAAACGGTAGCAGTCTCTTGCACCGGTACCGGTGAAGTGTTTATCCGCGCCCAGGCCGGTTACGACGTTTCAGCACAGCTCAACTATGCCGGTCGTTCGCTGGATACGGCCTGTCAGCATCTGATGCAGACGCTGGGTGAGATGGGGGGTGAAGGAGGCTTGATCGCCATCGATGCGAACGGGCATATCGCCTTGCCGTTTAACAGTGAAGGCATGTACCGCGCCTCTGCGGTCGACAATGATCCTCCGCAGGTCGCCATCTACCGCGACCCTCAGCGCTAAGGAGCCATGATAATGCCTGATCTCAAAAATACCATGCTCCATGACCCTGACAGGGTATTGCTGGCTGAGGATCTGCATATCGCTTTCCGCCAGAATAATAAAATGTTTACCGCCGTGGATCGGCTTTGTTTATCGGTCAGTCATGGTGAGACCGTGGCGCTGGTCGGTGAGTCCGGTTCCGGAAAGTCGGTGACTTCACTGGCACTGATGGGGCTTATTCAGCAGGCCGGTGGGCAGGTATCCGGTGAAAGCTGGTTGCGCCGCCGTAATGGCGATCTTATCGATCTGATCCACAGCGATCAGCAGCAATTACGTCGGATCCGCGGCGCAGATATCGCGATGATCTTTCAAGAACCGATGACCTCCCTGAATCCGGTGTTTACCGTCGGCGAACAGATCGCTGAATCCCTGCGTTTGCATCAAGGTAAAACGGCCACTCAGGCATGGCGTGAAGCCAAAGATCTGCTGGATAAAGTGCGTATTCCGGCGGCGGCAGAGACCATGAAACGTTATCCCCATCAACTGTCAGGGGGAATGCGTCAACGTGTGGTAATTGCCATGGCGCTCAGTTGCCGACCCGCTCTGCTGATTGCCGATGAACCCACCACCGCGCTGGATGTCACCATTCAAGCCCAGATCCTCGAGCTGATCCGTGAACTGCAGCAAGAGATGCATATGGGGGTGATTTTTATCACCCACGATATGGGAGTGGTGGCCGAAATGGCCGATACCGTGACAGTGATGCACCGTGGCCATCAGGTTGAATCCGCCCCGCTACGCCAGCTATTTACTCAACCTCAGCAGGAGTATACCCGCGCCCTGCTGGCTGCTGTGCCGCGCCTTGGAGCAATGCACGGTCGGCCACTGCCAGCCAAGTTTGACTTACCGGGGGAAGCGGCCCACCAGCAAATGCAACCGGATACGGTACGCCATGATCTGCCGCCGGTGCTGCAAGTCCGTGATTTGGTGACCCGCTTTGATATCCGTGGCGGTTGGTTGAATCGTGTGCAACGTCAAGTACATGCGGTGGAACATATTAGCTTTGATCTGCGTGCTGGAGAAACTCTGGCACTGGTCGGTGAATCCGGCTGCGGGAAGTCCACCACTGGGCGTTCACTGCTGCGACTGGTCGAAAGCCAAGCGGGCACCGTCACCTTTAATGGCCAACGCATTGATACCCTCTCAGGCCCAGCATTGGCTCACCTACGCCGTGATATTCAGTTTATTTTCCAAGACCCTTACGCCTCTCTCGATCCACGCCAGTCGGTCGGTTACTCGATTATGGAGCCGCTGCTGGTGCATAAGGTGATGGATAAAGACGCGGCCGCCAAGCGTGCCGAAGAGTTACTGGTCAGGGTCGGCTTACAGGCTGAACATGCGGCCCGCTATCCCCATGAGTTCTCCGGAGGCCAACGCCAAAGGATCTGTATCGCCCGTGCGCTGGCCCTCAATCCGAAAGTGGTGATTGCCGATGAATCCGTGTCGGCGCTAGATGTGTCGGTACAAGCACGCATTATTAATCTGATGATGGATCTGCAACAGGAATACGGGATCGCCTTTCTGTTTATCTCCCACGATATGGCGGTGGTAGAACGGATTAGCCACCGTGTGGCGGTGATGTACCAAGGGCAGATTGTGGAGATCGGACCCCGTCAGGCGGTATTTGAAAACCCGCAACATCCCTATACCCGCAAGTTGATGTCAGCGGTGCCGGTGGCCGATCCCGATGCCCCGCGCCATGCAGTGAAACTCCGGGCCGATGATCAGCCCGGTGCTATCTTCCGTCGCGGCGAAGCGCCGCAACGGGTTTCTCTGATCCCGGTATCTGAGCAGCATTTTGTCGCCACTACCGGTCATCAGGCTCGCTGAGTGAAGCACTCACCCACCTGCTGCCGCCGGCAGCGGGAATAAAAATATCGACAGGAGCAGGACTATGCATCAGAAAACAGCAAAATGGCTGATTGCCGCCGGTCTTATCGGCAGCAGCGCCGCTTCCATGCCCGCCTTTGCCGCCAAAGATATTGTGGTTGCGGTGATGTCCAATTTCACCACCATGGACCCGTATGACGCTAACGATACGCTGTCCCAAGCGGTGGCAAAATCGTTTTATCAGGGGCTGTTTGGCTTCGATAAAAACATGAAGCTGGAAAACGTGTTGGCGGAAAGCTATACCGTCAGCAAAGATGGCCTGACCTATACCTTCAAACTGCGTCCTGGGGTGAAATTCCAAGACGGCACCGACTTTAATGCCGAAGCGGTTAAGGTGAACTTGGACCGTGCCAGCAACCCAGCCAACCATCTGAAGCGCTATAACCTGTTCAAATATATCGCCCACACCGAGGTGGTGGATCCGTTAACCGTGAAAGTGGTGCTGAAACAGCCTTTCTCACCTTTTATCAATAGCCTGGCTCACCCAGCGGCGGTGATGATCTCCCCAGCTGCCCTGAAAAAATACGGCAATCAGATCGGTTTCCATCCGGTCGGCACCGGTCCTTACCAGTTCGTAAGCTGGAACCAGACTGATGATATGAAAGTGAAGAAATGGGACGGCTACTGGAAAAAAGGCTATCCGAAACTGGATGAAATCACTTGGCGTCCAGTGGTGGATAACAACACCCGTGCTGCCATGCTGCAGACCGGCGAAGCGACCTTTGCCTTCCCGATCCCGTATGAGCAAGCCCCTATCCTGGAACGTGATAACAAGCTGGATGTCGTGACCTCTCCGTCGATTATGCAGCGTTATATCAGCCTGAACGTCACACAAAAGCCATTTAATGACCCGAAAGTGCGTGAAGCCCTGAACTACGCCATCAACCGTCAGGCGCTGGTAAAAGTGGCCTTCTCCGGCTTTGCGACCCCAGCAACCGGCATTGTGCCACCGTCGATTGCCTATGCGCAGAGCTTCCCGGCCCCAGAATATAACCCGGCCAAAGCCCGTGAACTGCTGAAGGAAGCGGGTTATCCGAACGGGTTCTCTACCACCCTTTGGTCCTCGCATAACTACACCACTGCCCAAAAAGTGTTGCAGTTTACCCAGCAGCAGTTGGCACAGGTCGGTGTAAAAGTGCAGGTTACCGCTATGGATGCCGGTCAGCGTGCCGCTCAGGTGGAGGATAAGGATCAGAAAGACAGTGCCGTCAGAATGTTCTACACCGGCTGGTCGGCCTCTACTGGCGAAGCCGACTGGGCACTGACTCCGCTGTTTGCCACCTCATCTTGGACACCGGCGATCTTTAACACCGCGTTCTACAGCAACCCACAGGTGGATAAAGACTTAGCGGATGCCCTGAAAACCACCAATGACAATGAAAAAGCGGCCCTGTACAAAGATGCGCAGGATCGTATCTGGCACGATCAGCCGTGGATCCCACTGGCGGTGGAAAAACTGGTTTCTGCCAACAACAAAAACCTGACTGGGTTTTATGTGATGCCGGATACCTCCTTTGATTTCGACGATGCGGATCTGAAGTAACTCGACCGGGCAGGCGGCAACGCCTGCCCCTTTCATCAGGACTGTGAATGCTTAACTATTTTATCAAACGTCTGCTCGGTATGATCCCAACGATGATCATTGTCGCGGTGCTGGTGTTTATGTTTGTCCACCTGCTGCCGGGTGATCCCGCGCGATTGCAGGCCGGCCCGGATGCCGATGAAAGCGTGGTGGCGATGGTACGCCATCAGCTAGGGCTAGATTTACCGTTACCCCAGCAATTCTGGAATTATTTGGTCAATCTGGTACACGGTAACTTGGGACAGTCGATGGTCTCGAAACGTCCCGTGACGGAAGAAATCGGCATGCGCTTTATGCCGACCCTGCTGCTGACCCTGACCAGCATGGCCTGGGCCTGTGTGTTCGGACTGATCACTGGGCTTATTTCCGCAGTGTGGCATAACCGCTGGCCGGATAAACTGGGCATGTTATTGGCGGTCTCTGGGATCTCCTTCCCAGCCTTTGCCCTCGGTATGTTGCTGATGCAGATTTTCTCGGTACAGCTTGGCTGGCTGCCGACGGTCGGTGCTGGCAGTTGGCAGCACTATATCCTGCCGTCATTGACCCTCGGGGCCGGTGTCGCCGCAGTGATGGCCCGCTTTACCCGTTCCTCGTTTATTGAAGTGATGCGTGAGGATTATATGCGCACCGCTCGCGCCAAAGGGGCCTCTGAATTATCGGTGATCTTTAAGCACGGCCTACGCAATGCCATGATCCCTGTGGTCACCATGATGGGACTGCAATTCGGTTTCCTACTGGGTGGCTCTATCGTGGTGGAAGTGGTGTTTAACTGGCCGGGATTGGGACGCTTACTGATTGATTCCGTGTCGATGCGGGATTACCCAGTGATCCAGGCGGAAGTGCTGCTGTTCTCCTTTGAATTTATTCTTATCAATCTGCTGGTTGATCTGCTGTACGCAGCCATTAACCCGGCGATCCGTTACCGCTGAGGGACCACCATGAAAAACTGGCGACGTAATGCGGCACTGAATGCCATGCCGGTGCTCAGCGAGCACCGGCCCTGTACCCCGTGGCGTGAGTTTCTCCACCGCTTCCGGCAACAACCGGTGGCTATCGCCGCCGCCGTGTTTATTTTGTTATTACTGATCCTGGCGGTTATTGCGCCCTGGATCAGCCCCTACGATGCCGAAAATTATTTTGATTATGACCGGTTAGATCAGGGACCGACACTGGTGCACTGGTTCGGGGTCGACTCTCTGGGGCGGGATATTTTCAGCCGCGTGCTGGTCGGTACCCGCATTTCGCTACTGGCTGGGGTGTTTTCGGTAGCGATCGGCTCATTGATTGGCACGGTACTTGGGCTGATTGCCGGTTACTATGAAGGCTGGTGTGACCGCATCATTATGCGTATCTGCGATGTACTGTTTGCCTTTCC
The DNA here is from genome assembly GCF_000439375.1 of Tatumella saanichensis. Classification (GTDB taxonomy): domain Bacteria; phylum Pseudomonadota; class Gammaproteobacteria; order Enterobacterales; family Enterobacteriaceae; genus Tatumella; species Tatumella saanichensis. The sequence continues at coordinate 63,860 of NZ_ATMI01000013.1, read as the reverse complement.
CGGTATTCTGCTGGCGATCGCCATTGTGGCGATCATGGGCAGCGGTATGACCGATGTGATCTTGGCGGTGGCGGTGTTCAGTGTGCCTGCGTTTGCCCGGTTGGTACGCGGTAATACCCTAGTACTGAAACGTCAGACGTTTATCGAGTCGGCGCGCAGTATTGGTGCCTCCGACAGCCATATTCTGTTCCGCCATATCCTGCCCGGCACGCTATCGTCGATCGTGGTCTATTTCACGATGCGTATCGGTATTTCGATTATCAGCGCTGCCAGCCTGTCGTTTATCGGTCTAGGCGCACAACCGCCTACCCCAGAATGGGGCGCGATGCTCAACGAAGCCCGAGCCGATATGGTGATGGCACCCCATGTGGCTATCTTTCCCTGCTTGGCAATTTTCCTGACGGTACTGGCATTTAACCTGTTGGGAGACGGCCTGCGGGATGCGCTAGACCCGAAAATGCGGGGAGATAGCAGTAAGTAGTCATTCACGGACGGAGGCTGATGCCTCCGTTTTTACTGATATTGCAGTGTCTCGTCGAGGCTTAATAGGTAATACCGGGCGGGTTAACCTGAGAGGTCTTAATCGCCGCATCTTCCAGTCCCCAGCGGGCCAAGGCCTGTTGATAGCTGCCATTCTGAATACTGCTGTTCAATGCTGCCTGCAGGGCGAAAACCAGACCATTACCCTTTTTAGTGGTGACCGCCACCTGAGCCAGTTTCGGCCCAAGCCCGACAACACGAGTCTCACCGTTCAGTGCAGCCTTATAAGCAGCCGCTGACTGCGGGCCAAAAATCACATCGACCCGTCCTGACAGCAACGCCAGTGACTGGGCAGCATCATCGGTCAGATAGACCGGTATCGCCGGCGCAAGGTGGTGCTGAATATCCTGTTGATTCCAGCCCAGCAGAATACGCTCCTGATTGGTGCCAGAACCGACCACCACTTTTAAGCCAGACACATCCTGTGGCTGATGAATGCTGCGGATCGGACTGTTTTTCCTGACACTAAAGGCCAGCGAGTCGGTACGGTAGGTGGCAAAGTCATACTTCTTCTTGCGATCTTCGGTGACCGCAATATTGACCAGCGCTGCATCATAACGGCCACTGGCAATGCCCAGCGGCCAGTTTTCCCAAGATACCGGCACCAAGCGTAAGCGTAAGCCGAGACCATCGGCCAACAGCCGAGCAATATCGGGATCACTGCCAATACGGGTTTTATTATCCGCCCCAAGTAATGCCAGTGGCGGCGCATTCTGCGCCGAGATCGCCACGGTCAGTTCTCCCGGATGCGCAAAATGGAAGCCAGCGGGGATCAGCTTTATCGCTGCCGGAGAGGCCTTGGTATCGAGCGGCATCAGATTATTGGCGGGATCTAACGCCTTGGCCGCGGCGTTGCCCGCGGTCACCGTCATCAGTACGACTAGCCCGTAGTGGGCCAGCTGAAAGCGTGGCATGGTTTACTCCTTACAGTACACTGGCCAGAAATTCCCGCGTCCTCGGATGCTGGGGCTGATTTAACACCTGTTCACAGTCGCCCTGCTCAACGATCTCTCCATCCACCATAAACACCACCTGGTCGGCGACCTGACGGGCGAAGTTGATTTCATGGGTGACGATCACCAGCGTAGTGCCGGATTTTGCCAAGCTGGCGATCACTTCCAGCACCTCTCCCACCAGTTCAGGATCGAGCGCTGAGGTCGGCTCATCAAACAGTAGGACCCGCGGTTCCAGGGCCAACGCACGCGCAATAGCCACCCGCTGTTGCTGTCCGCCGGACAGATGCCGAGACCAGGCCTCTTTTTTGTGTTCAAGGCCAACGGCACGCAACAGGGCTTCGGCGCGAGCTACCGCCTGGGGACGGGTGAGTTTCTTATGGACCACCGGAGCCTCGGTGAGGTTTTCTAGCACCGTAAGGTGCGGGAATAAATTAAAGTTTTGGAACACATAGCCGACATTAATCCGTTGTTTGAGTAACTGTTTTTCCTTGAGCTCATACAAATCCCCGTTTTTCTGACGGTAGCCCATAAATTCCTCATCTATGCGGATCAGCCCGGCATCCGGCTTTTCAAGATGATTAATGGTGCGCAGTAAGGTGGATTTACCCGACCCAGAAGGGCCAATGATCACCGTCACCGATCCTGGGGCGACCTCAAGGTTAATATTCTTCAGCGCTTGGAAGTGGCCGTAAGACTTACTCACGCCACTGACGGAGATGCTGCCACGCGAATTAGTGATTTCGGACATAAGAGACCTCTGTACTCTGAGAGTGACGACGACGATTGAGGGCCAGCGACCATTTCACGGCTAACCGCGGACGCGGCGTCGCCACAGCACGGCGTTCACTTCTGGCAAAATGTTTCTCAATCCATAATTGTGCGACGGCTAACAGGCTGGTGATCACCAGATACCAGCAGGCCCCCACCATCAGTAGCGGGATCACTTCCTGATTACGGTTATAAATCATTTGGATAGTGTAAAAGAGCTCCGGCATAGCGAGCACATAGACCACCGAGGTGCCTTTAACCAAGCCGATAATTTCATTAAAGGCGGTTGGCACCATAGAGCGCAGTGCCTGCGGTAAGGTAATGCGCCAAGTCCGTCTCCAGCCCGGCAGGCCCAACGCCGCCGCCGCTTCATATTGCCCGCTGTCCACGGCTCGGAAACCGCCCCTAATGATTTCCGCCATGTAGGCACTTTCCACCAAGGTTAGTCCGAGGACCGCCGTCTGGAACTGTCCCAGCACATTAATGGTTTGGAAATGTCCCCAACTGAGTGGCGTAAAGGGAATGCCCACTGACAGGGTGTCGTAGAGGTAGGAGAAGTTATAGAGAATAATCAGCACCACAATCAGCGGCAGTGAGCGAAATAGCCAGATATAGCCCCAGGCTAGCGCATTCAGTAGCGGTGATGAGGAGATCCTCGCCATCGCGAGCATGCCGCCAAATAGGACACTTAGCACCGCACTGCACAGGGTCAGCAGTAACGTCTGTGCCAATCCGGTCAGGATCACCGGATTAAAGAACCAGCGCGCAAAAACCTGCCATTCCCAGCGCGGGTTGAGCGCAACCGACTGGATGATCGCCGCAAAAATAATGACAGAAAGCAGAGTGCCAACAATCCGCCACGGATAACGCGCCGGAATAATTTTCGGGGTACGGGGAAATTCAGCCATAGTGTGTCACTCCATCGGGGGCCGTAGGCACAGAATTAACGAGAGATTTAGTAAAGCGTAAACGCCCGTCATAAGGCGGCAGGCTGTACTCTTCGAAGTTACGCTGCGTATCAAAGCCGGGCTGATAGCCCAGCGAGAGGTAGAGCGCTACCGCTTCCGGTTGGCGAAAACCGGTGGTCAGATAAATATGCTGATAACCGGCCTCACGGGCACGCTGTTCCAGTTGCCGAACCATTCGTTGAGCAATGCCCTGGCCACGCAAGGCTGGCGCGGTCCAAATACGTTTAATCTCTGCGGTTGTCGCGTTATAGGGCTTATAAGCCCCGGTGGCGATGATCTGGCCCTGCTCTTCCAGTACCAGAAACAGCCCCTGTGGAGGCAGATAGCGGGATACCGGATCCTGTTCACGATCCCCCGCGAAGTAATCGCCATAACGTTGTGAATACTCAGCGAACAGCCCCCGAAGGATCGGCTTAACTTCTGCCGCCTCCGGGGAAAGGGTTCTAAAACCTGTTTCAGCCATCGTGCCTCCTAGTCGCCGAGACCTGGCGGGTTGATTTCCGCAGCAGGAATGGCTTCCAGTCCTTCTCCCCAGCGATTAAGCACCTTCTGATAATCGCCGTTAGCAATGACACCATTGAGGGCTGTCTGAATCGCTTTTGTCAGTCCACTGCCTTTTTTCAGGGTCACCGCAATGTGCGCGCTGGCTGGCCAACCACCGTCCACCGATCCGACTAACCTTTCATTGCCGCTTTTCGCTGCTTTCCAAGCGCCCAATACATGAGGTCCAAAATAGGCATCGGCACGGCCTGACTGTAGGGTCAATGTCTCGCTGGCACCGTCTTGGATATAGACTGGGGTAAAGGCCGCCAGTCCATGACTGCGGTTTTGTTTATCCCAGGCCAATAAAATGGCTTCCTGATTGGTACCAGAACTGACAATGATGCGCAGACCGGCGATATCGGCCGGTTTGGTGATCGCCTTAATGCGTGAGTTGTCTTTAACGTAAAACGCCAGCAGATCCTTACGGTAGGTGACAAAATCAAACTTCTTCTTGCGCTCGCGGGTGACGGTAATATTGTTGATCGCCGCATCGTATTTGCCACTGACCACCCCTAACGGCCAGTCATCCCAAGAGGTGGGAACAATACGCAGTTTCAGTCCCAAGCTATCCGCCACCAAACGGGCGATATCCGGCTCACTGCCCAGTAGCGTCTTATTATCGTCACCGACCACACTGAGCGGCGGCTCAGTGGAGCCACTTTCCGCGACGGTAAACTCGCCAGGATGGGCAAAGTGATAACCGGCAGGAATTTCCGCAATCGCCTGTGGATTTCTGGGGGTATGTATCGGCACCGCATTGGCCGCCAAATTGATCTCAGTCTGGTTAATACGTACATCTGCTGCGATTGCTGGCAAGCTGGTCGCCGTAGCCAGCAACAGTGCTAGCGGGCTGAGAATTAATCCTTTCATAACGACTCCTGTGTGGCTTCTACGCGGGTGAAACGGTTATCGGGATGAGCTAATGAAAAAGAGTCACGCAGGGTTTTACCTGGGTAGTCGCGACGAAAAATGCCTCTCGCCTGGAGGATCGGCACCACTTGGTCAACAAAACGTGGGAACACTTCAGGTGTTCCGCCTTGGATAATAAAACCGTCCGCCGCCTGACCTTCGAACCATTGCTGCAACCCGTCCGCGACCTGCTCTGGAGTGCCATGAAACACCGGCCGTGGCGTGGCGGTTTCCAGTGCAACCTGACGCAGAGTTAACTGCCGTTGCCGCGCCTGGGTTTTAATATGATCAGTGGTGCTGCGGAAGCTGTTACCGCCCAGCTCACCAATTTCCGGGAAGGGTTCATCCAGCGGATACTGACTGAAGTCATGGTGATCGAAGAAGCGGCCTAGGTAATTGAGGGCATCCTTTATCGACACCAGCGCTGCGGTCTGTTGATACTGCCGTTCAACATCCTGGTCACTGTCACCGACAATGACAGGTACGCCTTGGAAAATATGTAACTGTTCAGGGTCACGCCCATGCTCTGCCACGGATTGTTTCACCTCGCGATAGAACTGCTGTGCCTCTTCGAAGCTGCTGTGATGGGTAAAAATCGCATCCGCATGTTTGGCAGCCAGCTTTTTACCGTCCTGTGAGGCGCCCGCTTGGAAGACAATCGGCCGCCCCTGAGGCGTTCTGCCGATATTTAACGGCCCAGCCACATGAAAGTATTCGCCGTGATGGTCGAGAGCATGCAGTTTGTTTTTATCGAAGAAGACGCCGCTCTGCTTATCGCGGATAAAGGCATCCTCTTCCCAGGAATCCCATAGCCCTTTCACCACATCCAAATATTCATCGGCAATGCGATAACGCAGGGCATGCTCAGGGTGGCTGTCGCGGGAGTAATTTTTGGCAGAGCCTTCCAGTGGCGAGGTGACGACATTCCACCCCGCACGACCACCACTGAGGTGATCAAGGCTGGCAAACTGCCGCGCCACCGTAAATGGGTCGCTGTAAGAGGTGGACACGGTCGCCACCAGACCAATATGCTGAGTGGCACCGGATAACGCAGATAATAGCGTCAGTGGCTCAAAGCGATTTAAAAAATGCGGAACAGATTTTTCATTAATATAAAGGCCATCAGCAACAAATATAAAATCAAACTTACCCTGCTCTGCTTTTTTCGCTGTTTGTTTGGCGAATTCAATATTAATACTGGCATCGGAGACCACGGCTGGATGACGCCATGCGGACATATTTCCGGAAGCACCGTGTATCATAGTGCCTAATCGTAATTGCTTTATTGCAGACATACTCACCCCTTACTGAATCAGTAAATAAAAAGACAATCGTGGCGTATTTATCGGGTTATTAACGGTGGTAGGTTATTCTACGGCCAGGTATCAGCCTATTGTGAGCGCCGGTTTATTAGCTGCCTCGCAACAGGGGATTTTTTTCTGTTTTTCGTTCGCCAGTAAACGTAGCGTCTCTTGTCTAGCCTGAGGGTCCGTTAGCGGGATATCCAACATAAACTCGTCAATGGCAAACTGCTGATGCAGCGCATCCAGTTCGGCGAGGACCTGTGACGGCGACCCCGCCAGTACTGCGGTGGGTTTGCGATTGATCGCCTGTACCGGCACATCGCTTTGCCGGCGAAACGTCTCCGCTTGGGCTTCACTGCCGACCGTCACATGTTGCCCATTTTCCAAGGTCACTTGCCACAACTGTAGCTGCTGCGCCTGCTTTTCGGCGTGTTTAGCCTCTTCACTGACGATCACCTGCAGGGCAATGATCAGCGGCTGTCGACTGTTCGCCTTCCAGAATTGACTGAATTCACTCAGTAAACCTCGATCACCGTTCAGATGGGCAGCAAACACAAACTGCCAGCCTAGATCCACCGCCAATTGTGCGCTGTCGCGACTGGCCCCCAGCAGATAGGGTTGCGCGACCTGAGTCGGCAGCGGCGTCGCCCGTAGAGGGTCTGCCGTATCCGTCCGCTGACGAGGAGACAAATACTGGTCAAGCAGCGTCAGTTGTTCACTGAAGGTTCCCTGCTTGGCAGGATCCCTGGCCGCCTGCAACGCACGGGTAGATAACGGAAATCCACCCGGCGCTTTGCCAATTCCCAGTTCCACACGCCCCGGGGCGAGTGACGCTAATACATTAAAGTTTTCCGCCACTTTATACGGGCTATAATGCTGTAGCATGACACCACCGGAACCGATTTTTATTTTATGGGTATGTGCCAACGCCCAGGAAATTAATATTTCCGGTGACGGACTGGCCAGCGCCTCAGTATTATGGTGTTCAGCAATCCAGAATCGTTGATAACCCCATTGTTCAGCAGTACGGACCAGTTCCACCATATTTAATAGCGCCTGCTGTGACGTTTCTCCCTCATTCACTGGGCACTTATCCAAAATACCTAACTCATAAGACATGGCAGTAACCTTACCAGGTGATTGTGGGTATTATTTTTAACAAGCCAAACAAAGCCAGGGAAATATCATTTAGTGGCTTAGATAGTTGAATTGAGGATATCTGATAAAAGAATTAGCAAAGTGATTAATGGTCAAGCCGTCGAGGGCTACCTGCGGTCAGTAAGGAGAAAGGTTAGGGTTGTCGGTCGGCATACAACACAATTTCGACGCCGATACGATCACTGACCAGCAGCGGATACTGGCCCATGCCAAAGTCACTGCGAGAGACAGTGGTTTGTGCCGACAGGCGCAGACGCTGTGCCGAGACCGAGGATTGTTGGGCGTAGAGGATCAATGGGCGGCGCTGGTTTTTGATTTGCAAACTGCCAAACACTCGATAACGCCCCTCCCCCAGAGCCACCAATCGGCTACTGCTAAATACTGCGTCCGGATACTGTGCAGCATCAAAGAAAGTTCGGCTTTTCAACGCCAGCGTGAGCAGCCGGTGATGAGCATCCAGCCGGTTAATCGGCATCGCGGCCTGCAAAGTATCGCGGGTATCATCGCTGGGGGAGAAGGTCAGCCTGCCGTTCACGCCGCTGATCCTGGCATGATAAGTCCCGCGCCCGATCATCTGCCAGTTCAAGACAATCGTGCTGAGTTGCGGGTTGATCTGGTAAGGATCAGCCCTGACCGAGCATGACACCATCACGGCTGGCAGTAAGAACAGTGTATAAAACGGACGCATTGCTTTTCCCTCGCAGACCCCTTAGCAAAAGCAGCATAAGGGTTTCGTCCGCGGCGGGAAACTGCTAATCCAAAAAATGGCGCCGGGAGACACCCCGGCTCCCGGCACCAATCAGGCGACCGTGCGTTTTTCGTCGCTACTGGCAGCCTCGGAATGTGGAATAAAAGGCTCTCCCAGAGTCAGCATCAGCCGGTTTGCCCAAGCAAAAAAGGCCGCAGACTGTAGAAGATCAGTGATTTCCAACGTGGTCAGAGACAGTTCCCGTAACCGCTGCAGGTGCGCATGAGTCAGACGAGGTGGTGTCAAGGAGAGTGCCGCCACCGCTTCGATTTCCGCCTGCCAACGCTCAGACTGCCCAGCAGAGAGCGGGTATCCCGGTTGGACCTGTAATAACAAGGCAATCTCTTCCGGCTGCTTTGACAACTGGCTGGCCTTGCGGGCATGGACCGAGGCGCAATAAATGCAGCCATTGACTTTGCTGGCTACGGTCGCCGCCAGTTCGCGCTCAGCGCGGTTCAGCCCTCCCGGTGTATAAAAGATCCCTTTATCGGTGAGAGTGCGCTGTTCCAGTACCGGCTGGTCACGCCCCAAGAGGCGAAAATACTCTGAATTCTGATGACCAAAGCGCACTAACACTTCCTGCTGGGCGGCACTAAAGTCGGCAAACGGTTTAGGGGCGAGCCAGGGCTCCCAACCCAATTCTTTACGGGTAAAAGCTTGAGGCGCTTGCTGACCACTCGCCGTGCGGGGTTGGGTATGCCAGCGCCCGGCATTGACCTCCGGAGGCGTCTCACTTTGCGGCGTGCTGGCGGAAGGTGATTCTGCCAACAGCGAAAAGCCATGCACCAACCGGCTCTGAAAACTGACATAGGCAATCACTTGCGCCAACGTGACGATATCGTCATCGCTCCACCCTGCCTGCTGCAAGGCCTGGATATGGTGCGGTGAAGCCGTCACCGGTTCAAAGGTGAGCCGTTTGGCAAACGCCAGCGCTTCGGTCAATGACGGGGTGGTGATCACCTGCCCAGCCAGCTCACGGTAATGCTGTAACAGATTATCGGCCTGATGCCATTCCGCCACTTGTGCGGCGATGGCCGCACGGGTTGCTATCGGAAAGTGCTCGCTACCAGCAGCGAACAGCGCTTGATAACTGCCCTGGGTATGTTCGGTGGCAGCACTGCGAAACTGACGGCTCTCCGCCAGCTCTGAATCGGCAGGGATTGCTGCCAGAGACTGGATCAGATCATCAACATGGCTCATAAAGACCTCTCAGGCTGAGGGAGTGCTGCGTGACTGCGCAGCTCAGGGGCAATATAACGGGACAGCAGCGTCAGAGAACGCAGCACATCCTGATGGGCAGGCTCAACGGAGTGGACCTGAAATGAAATATCAGTGACTCGGGATAACGAACTGTCACGTTGCAGCGATGCCAGTACCTCTGTCGGATCACCAATATGGGCATCAAACTGTCCGATAAAATCATCCAGTGTCTCACCGCGGAGCTGGTGCCCTGCCTGACGGTAAGCATTTGCTTGAGCAGTCAATCCAGGCAGCGCCACATGACGGGCATATTGCCGGTCATCCGCGACAAATGCAGTCCGTGAGGCGAGAATACGTGGGGCAACACCCGCGGGTAGTGCCTCCAGATACGCATCAATGATCGGGTTTTGGATTGCATCCAGCGGTAAATGTGCGCCACCTTCCGGACGCGGCTGGGTACGGGACAGCATCAGCCCATGCCCGGCTTGACCGGCCAGTCTGGCGCCTTGGGCAGAAAAGGTGGCTATCCAAATTTTGTTGTTCAGCGCGTCGGCAGCCGGATAGAGACGATTTTCCGTCTGTTGCAATGTCTCGCCCTGCCAGGCTTGTTGCAGCACAGACAGGTTGCGGGCGAACGCCTCCCCTCGCTGCGCAAAAGTCAGTCCGAAGGTATCAAACGACGACGGCGTGCCGCCGGACCCCAGCCCCAGTTCCAAACGACCGTCGGTCAGCAGATCGACGACAGCCGCATCCTCCGCCACACGAACGGCATTTTCCATCGGCAGTGTAATGATCGCGGTACCCAGACGGATATGTCGGGTGCGGGCACCCACATGGGCGAGAAACACCAGTGGCGACGGTAAGCCGCCCTCTTTCTCGTGAAAGTGATGCTGTGCCACCCAGGCACTGTCAAAGCCTAGGGCTTCTGCGTGCTGTATCTGTTCAGTTGCCAACCGATAGCGCTCTGCGGCTGACACGTTATCCAGTAAACGGGTGAAAAATCCGAGTCGTTTTTTCGTCATGCGCGGACCTCCTGACGGCGTTGAAATGACGGGATCGCAGCAATCAATTGCTGCGTGTACTCATGCTGCGGATCGGCAAACAGCCGTTCGGTATCGCCCTGCTCTATCTTTTTTCCGCCACGTAATACAGTGACCTGATGGGCAATACGGCGCACCACCTGCAGGTCATGGGTAATAAACAGATAGGTCAACGATAACCGCTGTTGCAGTTCCTGTAATAGGTTGAGGATTTGTGACTGGACAGTCACATCCAGCGCGGAGGTCGCCTCATCCAAGACCAGAATGTCCGGTTGCAGTATCAGCGCTCGGGCAATCGCCACCCGCTGGCGTTGACCACCTGACAACTGTTGCGGACGGCGACCCAATAATGCCGGGTCCAGAGCCACCTGCTGGGCCACTGCCAGCACTTTTTCCCGACGCTGTTCACGGCTCAGCGGCTCAAAATTAAGTAACGGCTCCTCAATGGCCGCGAACAAGGTCTGATGCGGATCCAGGGAGGAGAACGGATTCTGGTAAACAAATTGAATTTTCTGCCGCAAGGTCCGCCACTGTGCCGCGGAATAACCTGCCACCGATTGACCGCTGATCTCAAGGATACCGGCATCGGCACGTTCAAATCCCAATAGGATCCGTGCCAAGGTGGTTTTGCCTGAACCTGACTCTCCGACCAGTGCGTGGGTGGTGCCACGCTCGACCGTCAGGGAAATATTATCCAAAGCCTGCATCTTTTGTTGTCGGTTGAGGACGAACTGCTTAGACACGCCCTGTACGCGGATCACCGGTGCCGCATGGCTCACCGTCGCTTGCAGAGGCGTACTAGGCTGATAATTTTGTGACACATCTTCGAGCAACCTCAGGGTGTAAGGATGTTGAGGCTGATGAAGAACAGTTGCGGTATCCCCTTGCTCCAACAATTTACCGTCGCGAAAAACGGCCAACCGATCCGCATGCTGGGCCGCCAAGGCCAGGTCATGGGTGACAAACAACACGGCAGTGCCATATTCATGACGTAACTCATCGATCAACGTCATGATGTGTTTTTGCACGGTGACATCCAGGGCACTGGTCGGCTCATCCGCAATGATCAGTGCCGGTTTAAGGGCAATGGCTATCGCAATCAGTACCCGTTGTTTCATGCCGCCTGACAGTTGATGAGGGTACTGGTAAAAGCGTTGCTGTGGATAGCTGAGGCCGACCCGTTCCAATAGCGCGGTCACCTGCTGCTGACGTTGCTGGCGGGAGACGCCACGCTGTGCGAGTTTCAGGACTTCACCGATTTGATCGCCGATAGTTTTCAACGGATTGAGTGAGTTACCCGGGTCCTGTGGGATCAAACTGATATGCCTACCCCGTAAACTGTCGAGACGACGGGAGGACCACTGGCTGATCTCCTCCCCCTGAAACAAAATACGTCCCGCCGTACGACGACCATTTTCCGGCAGCAATCCCAATATTGCTTGAGCGGTGGTGGTTTTACCCGAGCCAGATTCGCCAACCACTGCCAGCATCTCTCCGGCCGCTAAACTGAAACTGACCTGATGAACCGTCTCACGCCAGCCGTCGTGATCCTGATAACTGAGGGTCAGGTTATCAGCCTGGAGTACCGGTAAGTGTGAAGTTGTCATCGGCGTTCTCCTGAAAAAGCACGGCTGATACGGTGAGTCGCCAGCACCACGGCAATCACCAGCAGACCCGGAAATACGGTGAGCCACCAGGCGGTAGCCAGATAATTACGTCCTTCAGAAATCAGTAGTCCCCACTCTGGAATGGGAGGTGGGCTGCCAAAACCGAGAAAACTGAGGGTCGACAGCGCGAGGATGGCCTGACCAAACTGCAATGCCGAGAAAGCCAGCAGCGTGGGGAGGGCGTTCGGCAATACATGACGAAAAAACACGGGGAAAAAGCGTCCACCACTGCCAAACGCCGCTTCGATATAATCTTGCTGGCGGATACGCAGAACTTCTGCCCGGGCCAGGCGCGCAAAGTGCGCTACTGAAGCACACCCCACCGCCAGTGCGGCATGTATATTACCAACTCCCAGCAGGATGATAATGCTCAGAGACAGTAACAGCGCCGGTATAGAGAGCAAGACATCGGCCACACGCATGGTTACGCTTTCTGCCACGCCTCCGGCAAAGGCCGCCAGCATTCCGGTCAGCGACCCGAGCACCAGTCCGACCGCTACCGCGGCACTGGCGGCAGATAGCGACCAGCGGGAACCATAAATCATTCGGCTGTAGAGATCTCGGCCCAGTTGATCGGTACCTAACCAGTGCAAGCGATCGGGAGCCGTTAGCTGAGTGCCTGCCACACCGTTATAAGGATCATAATGGGTAAACCACTGTGGAAAGAGCGCCGCGATAACCACCCCAATGATCAGTGTCCAGGCCAACCACAGTCCGAAACGAAATCGTAACGACCTCGTCTTTATTTTAGGAGCACGGGAAGACAAACGCAGAGTATCGGTGAGACTCATCGTACACCTCCGCTGAGAATATTTAGGCGCGGATCCAGTAACGGCGTCACCAAGTCCGCCAGTAAGTTAATCACCACATAGGCTAGCGCAGAGATCATCACCACCGCTTGCAACACATTGACATCCTGCGCATCCACCGCTTGCTGTGTCACCTGCCCCAGGCCGTTCAGGCCGAACACCGTTTCAGTCACTAATGCTCCCGCAATCAACTCCCCGAGCAGTAACCCCGCCACTGTTAGCAGCGGTAGGCTGGCATTACGCAGGACATGGCGGAACAGCACCCGTTTTTGGCTCAGGCCGCGGGCACGGGCGGCTGCCACAAACGGCTGAGTGATCACTTGATCAATACTGCGCATAAAGATCTGCGCCAGCGGGGCGGCGATCGGCAGTGCCAGCGTGATCACTGGCAGGATCATGCCCCCTATCGGGGAGGGATTGATCACCGAAACCCAGTGCAAATGAAAAGAGAAAATCTGGATCAGTACGATCCCCAGCCAGAACACCGGTAGAGAGACTAATAATGACGGCAACGATAACAGCAGATGACGAAGACTTTTCAAACCCGGTAACCAGGCCAAGATCGCTAAACCCGGACCGATGACAAGTGCCAACAGAAAGCCAGGAATAATCAGTTTCAGTGTCTGTGGAAAATTGGTCGACAGGACTTCGGTGACCGGTACGCCCAGTTGTACCGAGTAACCGAGATCCCCGTGTAACACTGCACTCAGTGCAGTAACATATTGCTGCCAAACTGGAACGCCTTCCCCATACACCTTACGCATCTGCGCAATTTGATCGGCACTCAACCCCAGTGACGGGTCGAGAAACTTGATCATAATGGCATCCCCTGGCAACAGTTGTAGCAAAATAAAAGAGAGGGTCCATGCTGCCCACAGCACCAGGATCCCTTGCCCGAGGCGTTTGAGGATATAGCGTCCCATTGGTCTTCCTCCTATCAGTGCTTTTCGAGCCAGGCGTCATAAAAAGAAGGACGCCCTACCGCTTCAAAACTGATCCCCTTCAACCACGGCGCACCGGCATAGACCTGCGGCTCTTCAAAGATAGGGATCACGTAGGCCTGTTGCAGCAAATAACGTTGTGCATCGCCGGTCAGTTTTAGGCGTTTCGTGTTATCCGTTTCGATGGAAATTTGATACAACAGAGTGTTGAGCTTATCGTCACGGAACGATTTCACTTTACTGCTCAGCCCGCCTTTCTGCAGTAGGGCATCACGGTTAGCCGGATAGAACATACTCTTAACCACATCCGGATCAGCACGGCCCACTTCAGAGACCATTAGCGGCGCTTTTACGGGGTCAAGGCGGTTTAGGGCTGCGGTCCCAGAATCTGCTGGACGTACATTAAGAATGACACCAATGGCTCGCCATTGACGGGCGATCAGTTGCAGTACCTCTTTATTCTGAGGTTGTGGCGGCGAAATATAGACGCTCAGTGATAACGGAATACCTTGTTTCTGACGAATACCATCACTGCCGGTCTTCCAGCCGGCTTCATCCAGCAATTTTTCTGCCTGTTTCGGGTCATACTGCAACAGCCCCTGTAGGGGGATGTAACCCAATGCGGTAGCCGCCAATACTGATGTCGCTGCCGGATAATTGGCAGAGAACAGGGTGTCGACAATCTGCTGACGGTTGGTAGCCAGCGATAAGGCTTTGCGAACCCGAATATCAGCAACAATCGGGTTATCAGGACGGAAACTGAGGCTGTCATTCACGCCCCGAGTCGCTTCGGCATACACCGTGAAATGCTGTGCTTCGACACGCTTTTCATCATAGGCCTGCACTTGGCGAATAAAGTCAGCTTGCCCCGCTAATAGTGCCCCGATACGGACACCATCTTCAGGTGTCACCAGAACTTTAACCCCTTGCAGGTAGGCGGGTCCCTGATGGCTTTCTCCGACCGGTCCCCAGTGATAATCCTTCCTAGCGACTAAATCGACTTCATGACCAAGGGTTTCCCCGCTGACCACAAAAGGTCCAGAACCGATAATATTGCGGGCATTCCCCCACTGTTCGAAGTCTTTATTCAGCGTCGATAATGAGACCAGCCCAGATCCTATGGTTGAGGTACCCTGTAAAAATCCGGGGGCCGGTTTTTTGAAATAAAACTTCACTGTTAGCGGATCAATCACTTCACTGTGGTCATAATTATTAATCACTTCGGATACCGGCAGGTGTTTGTCTTTATTTCCTAACCCGTAAGTATCAAAGTTTTTTGCCACCGCCGACGCATCCAATGGCGTACCATCGGAAAAAGTCACACCGGGGCGCAACTTAAACGTCCATTCAGTTTTTTCCGGATTGCTGGTCCAGCTTTGGGCAATCCAAGGTTCAATCTTCAGGGTTTTCGGGTTCTGCCACGTCAGCTTATCCGTGATCTGATTGAGGATCCCGCCATTAGGGTAGAAGCCTCCCGCGGGAGGATACAGGTTAGTGTGTGCTTGCTGCTCTAAATAGATCAGTGTGCCGCCGTGAACCGGCTGCTGTGCAGCCCATACGGGTATTGATGCCAACATGCCTGCCACCAGCAGCGAGAGTTTAAACCGCCCTACATTCACCCCTTTCATGCATCGCCTCTTAATTATTATTCATCACATTGTGATGCCATAATAGGGCTGCGGTTTTTACGAGTTAAAATAACAAAACTGCAATATCTTTCCTGGAAAAAAACTAACTGTCAGAGATACTGATTATTCTATCTTTTTTTAGTCCACAGCAGGGAGTGCCCCGATTCTAGGGCATAAAACTCTGTAAGACGTTAATCATAAGCGTTATATATCATTCCGTAATATCAGGGATCTTTTAATTATTTACTCAATTGTCCTTTTTTTCTTATTTTAGCAGGATATCTTCTGTGCAATATAAGTGAATACTATGAACTTCCAGCAACTAAGAATTATCAGAGAGGCTGCCAGGAGCCAGTTCAATCTGACTGAAGTGGCGAAAAAACTCTACACCTCTCAGTCCGGGATCAGCCGCCATATCCGCGAGCTGGAGGAGGAGCTGGGAGTCGAACTGTTTATTCGTCATGGTAAAAGGATGCTGGGACTGACCGGTCCGGGTAAAGAGATGCTGGCGATTGCCCGCCGGATCCTCGATGACGCCGGTAAAGCCAAGCGCTTAGGTGAACTGTTTACCAGTCAACAAGACGGTATTCTGACGATTGCCACTACGCATACTCAGGCCCGCTATACCCTGCCTGCCATTATTAAAGTGTTCCGCGAACATTATCCCAATATCCGGCTAGTACTCAATCAGGGTACCCCTGATGAGATCCGCAATATGGTCAGCAGTGGCAGTGCGGATTTAGGTATCGCCTCAGAAGTGCTGTCGCAAAGTGACACCCTGCGGGCGGTACCGTGGTTTAAATGGAATCACAAAGTGCTGGTACCGGTTGATCATCCGCTGGCCGATTTACAGGACATCACCCTGGAACATCTGGCCGCTTGGCCGTTGATCACTTACCGTAGCGGTATGACCGGACGTTCAGCCATCGACCAAGCGTTTGAGAGTGCCGGTTTACAGGCCGATATCGTGCTCAGTGCGCAGGATTCTGATGTGGTCAAAACCTACGTACGGCTAGGGATGGGCATTGGTATCGTCGCCGAAACGGCCGTGATTGCTGACGATAATGAAGTGGTGGCGCTGGACGTGAGTCATCTGTTCTCCGCCAACACGGTCTGGTTGGCGGTAAAACGCGGGCAATTACAGCGAGAATATCTGTGGCAGTTTATGATGCTGTGCAACCCGAATCTGTCGGTTGAAGAACTGAAAGCGACGGTACGGGACAGTGGCAGCCACAGTGATGTGTTGTATGATTTTGAAATCTAACCTCTGCTGCTGAACAAGCAGAGGCCACACTTATTCTGCCGTAGGATCAGAGGGGAAATGGACCCCGGTCTGACGGCGGATTTCAGTCAGTAAGCGAGCGGTGATCAGGCTGACCTCAAGGCCCGGATGCTCGATCTGCCGCTGCTGTATTCGCTCAGCAAAAACCTCGACTTCCGCCCGTAACGGGTGCTGCGGCTGCGATACACTCAGATCACATTCATTGCCGCCGCGTGGGTACCAGCGAACCCGACCACAATCCGACAGTTTATCAATCACCAGTGAACCTGCCTCGCCCTGAATTTCGCTGGGCAACACGGAATCACTGACCTTGGAATGCTGAATTGTGACATCAAAATCACCGTAGTCGAGCAGCACTGTACCGTGCGCATCTACCCCGCTGTCTAACAGGCTGGCTACCGCTTTCACAGAATGTGGTTGGCCCCATAACGCCACAGCGGTGGCCAGCGGATAAAAACCAATGTCCATCACTGAGCCATTCGAGAAAGCGGGATTAAAGGTATTTGGGTTTTCGCCATCCAAGTAACGCTGATAGCGGGAGGAGTATTGGCAATAATGCAGAAAGGCTTTGCGTAACCGGCCAGTGCGGCTCAGGGCGTCACGCAATACCGCAAAGTTAGGCAGGGTCGGGGTTTTAAACGCTTCGGATAAGACCACCTGATGCTGACGGGCGCAAGCCACCATCTTCTCCGCCTGAACGGCGTCAGACGCCAGCGGTTTTTCACAGATCACATGTTTACCGTGGCGCATAAACAGGCAGCTTTGTTCACAGTGCAGTGAGTTCGGGCTGGCGATATACACCACATCCAGCACATCGCTCGCGGCCATCGCCGTCAGATCGGTGAACAGTTGCGGCTGTCCGTATTTTTCCGCAAACGCCTGTGCCTGTGCCAACTGGCGGGAATAGACCGCACTGAGCTGATAACGCCCGCTCTCTAAGGCGGCGCTGACAAAACTGTCGGTGATCCAATGGGTGCCGACCACGGCTAAACGTAACATGTTGCTCTCCCGCAATGCAGATGATTAGCCTTTTAGCATAGCGGTACCGGGCGTTAAAGTCCGCGTCACTAGGCTGGGTTTATTCTGATTCTGTGAGGCGCTGCAAGGCTTCGTTGTAATCTGGCATGGATGCCGCCCCCATCCGTTCGACCGCCAACGATGCATAGGCTGCGGCAAAGGTGGCGGCTCGAGAGAGCGTCTCACCTCGGGCTAAAGCCGCCACCAGCGCCCCATTAAAGGCATCCCCAGCCCCGGTCGTATCCACGACCTGAGCCGTAAAAGCAGGTAGGATCTGAACCTGTTCGCCGTCGTAGAGGACAGCCCCTTGGGCACCTAGGGTAATAATCACCTGGGGAACCCCCAAAGCTGCGATTTTGCGAGCAGCCGCTGCTGCGCTGTCTGTATCGGTAATGGTGACACCCGCCAGTTGTGAGGCTTCAGACTGATTCGGCGTCAGGATATCTACCTTCGGCAGCCACTCGCTGATCGCTGGCGAATACGGCGCTGGGTTAAGCACCACTGTCAGCCCAGCCTGCTTGGCGAGCATGATGGCGTGGAGCAGTGCATCCAGATTGTTTTCCAGTTGAAGCAGCAAAATGTCGGCGCTATTCAATACCGGTAGCAGAGCATCGATCTCTTCACGGGTCAGTGTATTGTTGGCACCAGGGAACACCGCCACGGTATTTTCACCTGTCGACTCCGCCACATAAATCACCGCATTGCCGGTAGGCTGATCCGCTGACTGTAGAAGGGACAGCGAATGGATCGGCGAAGCCTGCAGATGTCTGCGGGCAAAGTCACTGTAGGTATCGGTCCCCAATTTGGTGACAAAATGTACCTCCGCTCCGGCACAAGCCGCTGCCAGCGCCTGATTAGCCCCCTTTCCTCCCGCGCCAAATGAACTGCCGGTGGCGATCAATGACTCACCGGGAGCCGGAAAACGGGAAACACGGGCCACAACATCGAGGTTAAACGATCCTACTACACAGACTTTGCCGGTCATATTGCCCCCTGAACACCCTGTTGTACTCAACCGGTCACACTCCGGCCACTTGTCGCCAATGACAGTAGCATGTTCCGGGTGCAACCGGTATGCAGGGAAACGGATCTTCAGGACAAAAAAAACCGGCTGTATCAGCCGGCTTTAGTGGGGATCAGTACACAGGAACGCGATTAGGTATACAACGGTGCCTCACCCATCGGACGGGTTTTAAAGCGGCGATGTACCCACATATACTGCTCTGGTGCGCGCATGATCTCTTTTTCGATCACCTGATTCATATATTCCGCGGCCTGAATTTCGCTGGCCGGGAAGTCCTGTAACGGCGCTTCGATATGTAGCTGGTACCCTGTACCGTCCGCTTTGCGCACCAGAGTGATGGTCAACAGAGCGGCGCGGGACAAACGGGATAACACATAGGTACCGTTAGTGGTGGCCACATTTTTGACGCCAAAAAAGGGCACAAACGAGCTGCCTTTGCTACCGTAATCCTGATCGGGGGCAAACCACACCGCTTCTCCCTGTTTCAACTGGCCGACCATGCCGCGTAAGTCACGGCGATCGATCATCGCTTTATTGGAACGCAGACGGCCTCGAGTCTGTAGCCACTCCATCAACGGGTTATTGTGCGGACGATAGGTGGCCATCATTGGCTGGCAAATGCCCATCACGCGGCCACCGAGTTCCAGAGACATAAAGTGAACCCCGACACACATCACACCGCGTTTGCCGGCCTGAGCATGTTGCAGATTTTCCAGTCCAGACACATCAAACCATTTGCGAATACGTTTGTCAGACCAAAACCAGGCCATACCGGTTTCCAGTAAGCCAAGCCCCAGGGACTCAAAATTTTGCCGGACGAGTTTATCCTGTTCCGCCTGACACATCTGCGGAAAGCAAAGACGGATATTTTGCTGAGCGATCGATTTGCGTCGCTTAAGAAAAGGTTGTGACCAGGTACCGAGACGTTTACCCAGTGCCAGTAATAGGGGATAAGGGAGCATGACGATACAGCGTAGAATGCCGATGCCCAGCCATAAGGAGAGATACTTAGGATTCAGAAAGCTAAGTTGGAATCCATTATTTTTTTTCATGCGAATGCCACCAGTGTTAAACAGACATTTCGTTACGACTACTCCTTCAGACAGTGATCCAGCACAATAATTCAGGCTAGTTAGTGTAACAATTTACGTCTGTATACTTTATTTACCTGATCAGGATAAAGGTTCTTTCTCGCCGGTGATATAGGAAATATCACCACTTACAAATTATAATTTTTAAGGTAAAAAAATCGTGAGCCGTGAGTGACTTGCACAAACCCGATTTTGCGTCTAGTAGCAGATGACGGGGGATGCTGTCACAGTCGTGAGCAACAGAACTACCGGCTTACGGCAGCCAGCCTCCACTTACCAACGACTACAACTTGCCGACGACACCTCATCTCTGGCTGGGCGTTTTGGAGAGATGCCGGGCGAGACAGCAGCGATTGCCATGTCACTATGGCGGTGTGCGGCCTGTTCACAGATGACGAATCTCAATGCGCTGCTAAAGTTATAAGATTGAATTAATAAAGGAGTCGCCGTGTTACCGTTTATCTCTCCGATAATGGCGCTGGTGATTGGCTGGCGCTTTATTTTCTGCCTGCCCTTACCGGTCTCACTCAGAATTGTGCTGTTTGTGATTACCCTGCTGGTGTCGGAATGTCATCTGATCTACCGGCTGGTGTTCAACCATATGTTTTCGCCCGAGTTTCCTCGGCCCATTATGGTGCTGTTCAACGTGCTTTTTGGCGCGGAAATTCTGTTTACCCTATTACTGATCTTACACGGCATTATTGGCGGCATCGCTTACCTGATAGGCCATCCACTACGGGGAGATATCACCACTAATTCGCTACTGTTGCTGGTTTCTGTAGGCGTATCAGGGTACGCCGTCTGGCAGGCGATTAAAGTACCCGAAGTCAGGAGTGTGCGCGTTAAAATGCAGAAACTGCCAGCAGCCTTTGAGGGCTATCGGCTGGTGCAACTGACCGATTTACATGCCAGTACCTTGCTGCGTGGCGATCGGATGGCGGCCATTGTCCGTGATACCAATGCCCTGCATCCCGATCTGATCTTGGTCACTGGTGATATCGCTGACGGTGAAGTGGCAGATCGTAAGCAAGATGTGGCGCCACTGAAAAAGTTAATGGCGGCAGATGGTGTCTATGCCATTCCCGGAAACCATGAATATTACGCCGATTTCGCTGGCTGGATGAAAGAAGCAGAGTCGTTAGGATTACATGAGCTGATGAATCAGTCGGTGCGCATTTACCGTGATCAGCAAAGTATCGTGGTGGCCGGTGTGACGGATGAAGCTGCCCTGCGCTTTTCTCAGCCAGGGCCGTCGCTGGATGAGGCCTTACAGGGCGTCACCACCGACGATACGGTGATCCTAATGGACCATCGCCCCGTGAATGCCCGTGACAATGCAGCCCGCGGGGTGGACCTGCAACTGTCCGGCCATACCCACGGCGGGATGGTGCCGGGACTGGATAAAATCGTTAAACGGGCCAATCAAGGGTTCTATTCCGGTGAGTACCGGTTGGGAAGAATGCTGCTGTATGTCAGTAACGGCACAGGACTGTGGAACGGTTTTGCCCTACGTCTCGGGTATCTGGGAGAAATTACCCTATTCACCCTTGAGCGGGAGTGATCCCCTCCGGCCACGGTAGCCGCTGTAAACTGAAGCGGCGCTGTGCCGGTACCACCACCTGCCGATCGCGGGTGACAAAGATAGCGTCAATATCAGGACGGGTTGTCAGCCACAGGCAACCCCGTTCCAGCCCCATGCCATACAACTGAGTACTGAGGATTTCGCCATCGATGGATAATGGCGAAATCACGGTAACACTTAACAGGTCATTATCCAGCGGGTAGCCGCTGCGTGGGTCAAGGATGTGGTGATAGTGCTTTCCCTGGGCCACAAAATAGCGTTCATAGACACCCGAGGTAACCACCGAACTGTTGTCAGTCGTAATCACCCCCAGTAGTTGATCGCTGCGGCCAAAGGGCCGCTGTAACCCCACTTTCCAGCCACTTTCTCCGGCGGGTGTCATCACCCGAATATTACCGCCCAGGTTTATCATCGCGCGAGTGACAGACTGCGAGGCCAAATAGTCACAAATTAGGTCCGCCATATATCCTTTGGCGATGGCCCCAGCATCCACGGACATGCCAGCACGGGTCAGAAACACAGAGCAATCGGCAGCATTTAAGACTATTGCTCGTGGGTCGGTCAGGGGTAACAGTGCCGCTAGAGCCTCCGCCTGCGGTACACGGTCGCCGCTGAAACCAATTTTCCAGCAGCGTACTAGCGGACCGATGGCGAGATTAAAGCAACCGCCTTCTAGGCTGGCACGGTGCGCCCGGGCGATCAGCGTGAACACCGGCGCAGATACCCTGACGGGATGCTTACCTGCCGCCTGATTCACCGACATCAGTTGTGACTGTGGTCGGTTGACGGTCAGCAGATCTTCCATGTATTTGATGCGTCGGAACACCTCGGTCGCCAGTTCAGGACGGTGCTCTGACAGGTGCAACTCAATGCGAGTGCCCATCATCACTGCCGAATAACACACTTTATCGCTGTGCGGTGACATCACACCTCCTGATCTGATCGACAACTTAGGCCTGTTGTTTGGCGTGGCGGGCAGCATTCTCACCGGCAATACGGCCAAAGATCACAATATCGGCCACCGCATTACCGCCGATGCGGTTACCGCCATGAATGCCCCCAACCACTTCTCCCGCGGCAAAGACTCCCGCTAATGGCTGTTTATCCTTGTCCAATACTTCGGTGGCAGTATTGATGGTGACGCCTCCCATGGTGTGGTGAACGCCCGGCGCGATGCGGATCGCATAGAATGGCCCCTGATCCAGCGGCTGACGTAATGCGGTAGTACGGCCAAACGGGTCCGGCTGCTGCTGTGTCACCACCTGGTTAAACGTCTCAAGGGTCTGTTGCAGAGTGGTGGCCGGTATCTCCAGCTTGGCGGCCAACTGTTGTACGCTGTCACCACTGACCACAAAGCCGCGAGAGAGATAGGTTTCAATGGCTTTATTGTGCTCGCGAACCTGCTGATCAAACAAAATCCACGCGGATTTCTCTGGCAAGGCAATGATCTGCGCCGAAACTTTATCGCGGGTCTCCATTTCATTGATAAAACGCTCACCCTGCTGGCTGACCAGAATCGCCCCACCGCCCCGTACCGATTCTGAAATCAGGTAGGACGTGGTTTGCTCCACGGTCGGGTGGATTTGGATTTCCCCCATATCCACGGTACCGGCCCCGATGGCTTCCAGTAACGCAATGCCACTACCGGTGGCACCGGCGTGGTTAGTGGTAACAAAGCCCGCCAGATCAGGACGATAACTGACTACCATTTGCGGGTTGGCACTGAATCCGCCAGTAGCCACAATCACGCTATGACAGTGGATAGACTGGCTTTCTTGTAATTCATTAGTAAGTTCCACGCCGGTCACGTTACCCTGCTGGTAGCAGATACGGCTGACACGGGTGTCGGTGATAATGTCAATCTCTGGGCGCTGATGGACGTTTTTCAATAAACCGCTCACCAGGTAGCCACCTACCGCGGAAGCATCCGCCGGACGGTGGGTACGGTCAATACTCATACCGCCGGTGATAGTGATATCGCTGAGCACAATGCCACGCTCCGCCAACCAGTCCACGGCCAGTGGGGCTTGGTTGATAAACTCACGCAGCAAGATAGGATTATTTTTCCCCTGTCCCCCTTTTAGGGTCTCCTGATAGAAGCGTTCTTTGCTGTCGCTAATCCCTTTCAGCGCCTGAAAACGGGTCTCTGCCGCATTCATCCCCACCGAGGCTTTGAGCGTGTTACCGCCGGGCACCGACATTTTTTCGACAATCAACACACTGGCACCCTGTTCACTGGCTTGGATGGCGGCGGTCAGCCCGGCTCCGCCACAGCCCACCACCACCACATCGTAGTGTGGGGCCGCAGCACTGTCAGCGCCTTCCTGCTGTTGGCGCTGTCTGGCCGATGCCATCAGCACTTTGGCTACCCCTTTTTTCACCGCTTCACTCTGGGTCGTCGCCCCGGTGACGGCATCGACATAAGGGCTGTTGGCTTCCAGTATCCGGTCGCGCAGGACGTTAAAGTGGGTGGTAAATTCGATATCCGCCGGTTGTGCCGTCTCCATCTGTAGATCGGTAATGCGATCTTCTGCCAAAGTGACCGTTAGACAGCACTCGCCGTATTCGTCCTGAATCGTTTCAGAATAGAGGCCAGCGGCAAACTTCCCGCCTGACAAGCGGCTGTCTCGTATCATCGCCGCCACCTGCGGGAACAGCCATAACGGCTCAGGAATCAACAGCGCTTCCCGACGGGTGCTGTCGATGGCTAGTGACAGGGTATTGCCGTCAAGGATCTGCCGCGCCCAGTCAGAATAGGCGATACTGCCTTTGCCTACCGCCACCAGATCATAGCCGTGATCAAAGGCCGTGCCAGCGTCAGCGGCGCTGAGCACACTGCCCACGCCAATCACCGGAACCTTGGCCAGTGTCGTGGAACGGCCACGCATAAATTTATCGATCAGCGGTTCACTGTCAGCCGTATCCACCAGCGAACTGCGTAGGGTATGGTTCATCGAGAAATGGACATAATCCACCCCTTTGGCGGCCAGTTTATCCAGCAAAAACAGGGTGTCATCAAAGCGGATACCCGGTTGTTCGGTCTCTTCTGGGGAGAAACGATAACCGATAATAAACCCCGGTGCGGCATACTGCTGTGCCTTGCGGCGAGTGATATCCAGCACTGCCAGTGGGAAACGGGTACGTTTTTCTCGATCACCGCCCCACTCATCCTCGCGGCGGTTGGCATGGGGAGAGAAGAATTGCTGGATCAGGTAAGTGTTCGCCCCGTGGATCTCCACGCCGTCAAATCCGGCTCGGATCGCTCGGTGCACCGCTTGGCCGAATTTCTCTACCATATCGTACACTTCCTGGTTTTCCAGGGCGCGTGGCGTCACTGCACCTTCACGGGGGATGGCAATGGCACTGGGTGCCACCGGCTGACGACCGCCAATCAGCAACGGTTCACTCATGCGACCGCCATGGTATATCTGTAAAATCGCTTTAGCGCCCTGTCCTTTCACTGCGTCGGCAATTTTGGTCAGCCCCTCCACTTTATAATCACTGTCAATGCCGATAGCACCGGGAAACGCCGGACCGTTATCTTCAACAAACGCACATTCAACAATCACTGCAGCAGCATCCTTGGCGCGCTGGCGGTAGTATTCCACCAACTCGATGGTCACACTGCCATCGTAAAAGCCGGAACAGGTGGTCATTGGGGCCATCACTAAACGATTTTTAAGTGTAGTGCCACAGGCGAGGGGTAATGGCGTTAATAGTTGGGGATGAAGATGGGTCATTATCGGCTCCGGACGCTTTAATACAGAGTAATTTAAAGATTTTCCGGAGCAGAATTATTAATTCCCTTCCCCGGAACCCCTATTCAAGCATATCGCTAACGCTGAACTTATGATTTAAATTAATTAAATCTCTATTAATCGCTGAAAAGCGAAAAATCATTCGCAGCATTTTCCTGCATAGTCTGTTGCGTGACGGCATCTCCTGCTGTGCATAACAGCACTTACAATAATAAAAGCTGTTTAAAATCAATAAAACTACAGATTATTTCACTAAGTTGCCGAGATATTTTGGCAGGCGAAAATCAAGTTATAAAGCAGGTATCTGATCTCTAAAAGAATTGCAAAAAAATAATTTTAAAATTAAACAAATATTATATTTCATTGATCCGAATCAACCGAAAAAAAAAGATAAATCAGATCATATAAACAGTTTACCCCTCAGAAAGATGTTGTACCATGTCTGACATAATAATCTTTCTGCGATCCTGCCGCGATGGTGATAATCGCGCCATCGGCAGCGGAAATCATATTATTTGTCTGCCGTCTCGTGAATGTTTAACTCTTATAGAAAGTGACTATGAACGTGAAACCTATTGCCACCCCAGCGGGAGCGGGTGCTCCCCCCGCCCCAGCTAAAAAGAAACGTTTGATACTATTACTGTTGCCTATTGTGGTGACGCTGCTGCTGTTATTGGTGCCAGTGCCCGATGGGCTGCCTCCTTACGCTTGGCACTTCTTCGCCGTGTTTGTCGGGGTGATTATTGGCCTGATTTTCGAGCCATTGCCGGGAGCGGTTATCGGCCTGACTGGAGTAGTAGTGATCGCCCTGTGCAGTCACTGGCTACTGTTCAGCCCGGAACAACAAGCCGCACCTGGATTTAAACTGGCAGGACAGTCTTTTAAATGGGCGGTCAGTGGTTTTGGTAACTCGACGGTCTGGCTGATCTTCGGGGCTTTTATGTTCGCTGCCGGCTACGACAAAACTCAGTTAGGCCGCCGCCTAGCACTGATCTTGGTGAAATACCTTGGCCGCCGCAGTCTGACGCTGGGTTATGCCATTACCTTTGCTGACTTACTACTGGCTCCGTTCACACCCTCTAATACCGCACGCAGCGGCGGGACTATCTATCCGATTATCGCTAACCTCCCTCCGCTGTATGACTCCAAACCTAATGATCCCAGCGCCCGGCGCATCGGTTCTTACCTGATGTGGGTGGCGATCAGTGCCGCTTGTATCACCAGTTCGATGTTTCTGTCGGCATTAGCCCCTAATCTGCTGGCCCTGGCCTTAGTCAAAAGTATTACCGGTATCACCATCTCTTGGGGTAACTGGTTTATCGCCTTCCTGCCGCTAGGGGTGATCCTGATCCTAGCGATGCCGTTACTGGCCTACCTGTTCTACCCGCCGGAAGTGAAACTGAATGATGAAGTTCCGCGCTGGGCCACTCGTGAACTGGAAAAACTGGGCAAGCTGTCACGTAACGAAATTCTGTTACTGCTCCTTGTCTGCTGCGCTCTAGTAATGTGGATTTTCGCTGCAAGCTGGATCGAACCAGCCCTGGCTGCCCTGCTGGTGATCACCCTAATGCTGTGGACCGGCGTGCTCAACTGGAGCGACATTACCGGCAATAAAGCGGCATGGAACACCTTTGCCTGGTTTGCCACCCTGGTGGCACTGGCTGACGGCCTCTCTTCCACCGGCTTTATCAGCTGGCTGGGCAACGCAGGCGGTTCGCTGATGACCGGTATCTCTCCGAGTGTGGCCTTGCTGCTGCTGGTGGTTGCCTTCTATCTGCTGCACTACCTGTTTGCCAGTTCGACGGCGCATACCACTGCCCTATTACCGGCGATGCTGACCATTGCCGCGACGATCCCGGGGATGAACATGCAGGTATTTTGTCTGATGACTGTGACCTCCCTCGGGATTATGGGCATTATTACGCCTTACGGTACTGGCCCTAGCCCGATATACTATGGGAGTGGCTATCTGCCGACCGGTGACTACTGGCGTCTAGGCACTATTTTCGGTGCCATCTTCCTCGCCTTATTACTGGTAGTCGGTTATCCGTGGATGATGATGATCTTCGGCTGATAGTACCTCAGGGTTGTATTGTTAACTTATCAGTTCCCTGTGCCACCCTCCGGCACAGGGTTCACTCAATAACCATCAGTGGCGGCAGCGTCTGTGACTGATTAAGTGAGAAAACATGTCTGATACCCCTTTCCATTACCAGGACCCTTTTCCGCTCAGCGAAGACGAGACCGAATACTATCTGCTGAGCAGTGACCATGTCTCGGTGGCCCAGTTTGACGGCCAGGAGGTGCTCAAAGTCGCCCCTGAAGCCTTAACTTTGATAGCCCAGCAAGCTTTTCATGATACCTCCTTTTTGCTCCGCACCGCCCATCAGCAACAAGTGGCCGCCATTCTGGATGACCCGGAAGCCAGCCAGAATGACCGCTACGTTGCACTGCAGTTTTTGAGAAACTCAGAGATTGCCTCCAAAGGGGTACTGCCCACCTGCCAGGATACCGGTACGGCGATTATTGTTGGCAAGAAAGGCCAGAGAGTCTGGACCGGCGGGGGCGATGAAGAACATCTAAGCCGGGGTATTTACAACACGTTCCAGCAGGATAACCTGCGCTATTCACAGAATGCGCCCTTAGATATGTACCGCGAAGTGAATACGGGGACGAACCTGCCCGCACAGATCGACCTCTACGCGGTAGATGGCGAAGAATATAAATTTCTGTGTGTTGCCAAAGGGGGCGGTTCTGCCAATAAAACCTACCTCTACCAAGAAACCAAAGCGCTGCTCAGCCCTGGCAGGCTGAAAAACTATCTGGTTGAGAAGATGCGTACCCTTGGCACCGCTGCCTGCCCGCCCTACCATATCGCCTTTGTCATCGGCGGGACGTCTGCGGAAAGTAACCTGAAAACCGTAAAACTGGCTTCGACCCACTACTATGACGGCCTACCCACCGAAGGAAACCAGTATGGCCAGGCGTTCCGTGATATCGAACTGGAACAGGAACTGCTGAAAGAAGCTCAGAATATTGGGCTGGGTGCGCAGTTTGGCGGGAAGTATTTTGCCCACGATGTACGGGTGATCCGTCTGCCGCGCCACGGCGCTTCCTGCCCGATTGGTATGGGAGTCTCTTGCTCAGCCGACCGTAATATCAAGGCGAAAATTAACCGCCAAGGGCTGTGGATCGAAAAAATGGAACAGCATCCGGCGCGGCTGATCCCTGAATCGTTACGCAGTGAAGGCGAAAGCGAAGTGGTCAGCGTAGACCTGAACCAACCCATGAAAGACATCCTGGCCCAACTCAGTCAGTATCCTGTATCTACCCGCTTATCGCTGAATGGCACCATTATCGTCGCCCGAGATATTGCCCACGCCAAACTGAAAGAGCGTCTGGATAACGGCGAAGACTTACCCCAGTACGTTAAGGATCATCCGATTTATTACGCTGGTCCGGCTAAAACACCTACCGGTTATGCCTCTGGTTCACTGGGGCCGACCACCGCTGGACGTATGGATTCCTATGTGGATCAGCTACAGGCTAACGGTGGCAGTATGATCATGCTGGCTAAAGGTAACCGCAGCCAACAGGTCACCGATGCCTGTAAGAAGCACGGAGGGTTCTATCTCGGCAGTATTGGAGGCCCTGCCGCTGTACTGGCGCAGCAGAGTGTCCGCAGCCTAGAATGCGTTGAGTATCCGGAACTGGGCATGGAAGCTATCTGGAAAATCGAAGTGGAAGATTTTCCTGCCTTCATTCTGGTGGATGATAAAGGGAACGATTTCTTCACGCAGATCCTGCAAAATCAGTGCACCGGCTGTTCAAAATAACCGCCATACTTTCGGGTCGGCAGCCCTGTCGGCCCGAATCGCCCTTTCTGGTAATTATTTCTGTTTGTTGGCTTTTATTCTGCCTGTCACTTTTTTTAATGGCTATCATCTGCCATGCTTTACCCCGTTAATTCCTTTAACACAATGGAGAACTTCATGAGCAAGATTAAGAGCTACGCAGCAGCCGAAGCCGGCGCAGACTTGGAACTGTGCGAAATTGATGCCGGTGAACTGGGTGCTGGTGATGTTGAAGTTACCGTCGAATACTGTGGTATCTGTCACTCCGACTTGTCGATGATCGATAATGAGTGGGGAATTTCAAAATATCCACTGGTCGCCGGCCATGAAGTGGTCGGTCGCGTCAGCGCCCTCGGGGATGCGGCACAGAATAAAGGCCTGAAAATTGGTCAGCGTGTCGGTATCGGCTGGACCGCCCGCAGTTGTGGTTACTGTGATGCCTGTATCAGCGGCAGCCACAGCAACTGTCAGGAAGCAAAAGTCCCAACCATCCTGAACCACGGTGGCTTTGCCGAGAAAATCCGTGCCGACTGGCAGTGGGTGATCCCATTACCAGAAGCCTTGGATGCAGAATCTGCTGGTCCGCTGTTGTGCGGCGGGATCACTGTGTTTAAGCCGCTGTTACAGCACCACATCACCGCCACCAGCCGTGTCGGTGTGATCGGAATCGGTGGCTTGGGTCATATCGCGATTAAACTGCTGCACGCCATGGGCTGTGAAGTGACTGCTTTCAGTTCTTCTCCATCAAAACAGCAGGAAATCCTGGATATGGGTGCCGATAAAGTGGTGAACAGCCGTGATCCAGAAGCCCTAAAAGCGCTGGCGGGTCAGTTTGATCTGATCATCAACACCATTAACGTCTCGCTCGACTGGATGCCGTACTTCCAGGCACTGGCCTACAACGGTAGCTTCCACACCGTGGGTGCTGTAATGAAGCCGTTTGAAGTTCCAGCCTTCAGCCTGATCGCCGGGGACCGTAGCATTGCCGGTTCTTCTACCGGTTCGCCTCACGAACTGCGCACCATGGTAAAACTGGCTGCCCGCGCCGGTGTGAAGCCACAGACTGAGCTGTTTGCCATGTCTGATATCAATAAAGCACTGCAACATGTGCGTGACGGCAAAGCCCGTTACCGTGCAGTGCTGAAAGCTGATTTCTAAAACAGTAATAAAAAACCACCGCATCTGCGGTGGCTGGCTTCGATAGCGCCCAGTTCTAGACTGGGCTTTTTTGTGGCGGCTATTCGCTTCTGCCGGACTGCTCAATCGCCGCCATGGCCTGATACAGCGTCTCTGGCGTCACTTTTATCGGTAACAGATGAATGGTTTCTTTCTCACGCAGAGTATGCGCAATCATCCGCGTCATCTCCTCACGGTTCGACAGGTCGACTCCCAGTTCGGCTAAGGTTACCGGCAGTTTCAACTGACGGTAAAAGTGTAGCAGTTTACGAATATCCTGCTGCTGGTTCAGCAATGCCGATTGGACCAGAATGCCATAGGCCACCTTGATACCGTGCAGAATACGGTGCGTCTGAGGCAATACCGTCAGGCCGTTATGCACCGCATGGGCCGCTGCAACACGGGTAAACCGCTCTCCCAGTCCGCCAATCAGACCGCCACCAGCAATGATGGCATCAACAACCGAGATAAAACGAGCCGTCAGGTGATTTTGCTGCTGATCACGCAGTGCCGCGGCACTGTCACTGAACAGCAGATCACGCAGCCCTTCTGCCATATTCAACGCGGTTTTTGCCAAGTAAGGCACTGACTCCGCTTTCTCATCCGGCAGTAATACTCGCGCTTCGTACCATTTTGCCAGCGTATCGCCGATACCCGCTAACAGATATTCGGACGGCGCCTGCAGAATAATTTCCGGCTCCACCAGCACTAAGTGGTTGGCTTGGCGGAAAATCTCATAGCCGACGTTACCGCCCTCTGCGTTATACCACACCGACAGCGGTGTCCAGGCAGCACAAGTGGCTGCGATAGTGGGGATCAGCACCACCGGCACGCCCAAGCGATCTGCCAATGCTTTGGCGCTATCCATCACTGAGCCACCACCGATGCCGATCACCACTTTACGACTCTCTCCCGCTTGGGCAATCAACGCGTTGATTAATGGCTCGCTGCAATGGTCACGGACACAGTGCTTTTCTGCCCCGGCCGCCGCCCAGGCGGGTGGCAGGAAGGGCTCGGTCGCCGCTAGCGCCCGCTCGCCATACAGCCAGAACGCCTGCTCGAGGGTTTCCTGGGAATAAAAGTTTTCCAGTTCGCGCAGTGCCCCCGGAAAGCAGTAGTAGTTGGCCGGACCTGGCACAACCTGAATTTCAGTGAATGACATCCTAAGCTCCCTAATACGTCAACTACGGGTTTTTTGCAGGCTGATAATCTTCGGCATCCACATCATAACCTGCCGGTTCCCAGCGAATAATAAACAGTGCCAGCAGTCCGATCACCGGCGACAGCGCAATCACCCAGAACAGGCCGGTGTCCAGGTTCGCGGTAAGGATCGGGAACAGGAACAGCGCCAGAGTGGAGCTAAAACGGGTAATGGTTTGGTTTAAACCAACACCGACACCGCGCACTGATGCGGGGTAACTCAGTGAAGCATAGACCATGGTATGCGCCCCGGGACCGAAGCCTTGCCCTAACAGGAACAACGCCAGGAATCCACAACAGGCTACCGCCTGTAGCGTATCCTCCGGACGGCCCGCCAGGGCCAAACCGAGCAGTGCCACCAGTTGGCAGCTATAGCCGGCAATGGTCATGCTGCGGGAGCCCAGTTTCGGCACCAGCCGTACCGCTGCTATGCCTCCGGTAAAGGCAAACAACAGGTTAAGGCCCAGTGATACCAAAATAGTGGTGAGCATCGATTGCTTAAACAGGGTCGAGATAATAATCGGCAGACCAAAGGCAATGGCGGCGTAGGCAAACGGAGAGACAAACGACATGACACTGCTTAGCACGGTACGTGACAAGTATTGCCCCTTAAATAATACCCCATAGCCTTTCCAGCCAATATTACGCCGCGCGACCTCCGATTTCGCTGAACCTGCGGCAGCGTTATCCACCGTCGCCGGGATGTCATAAGCGGTCTGCAAAATCGTGGCAGCGGTCTGTAAATCCCCTTGCTGGGCGGCCCATACCGGCGACTCCGTCATATAGCGCTTGCGCACCGTCAGGATAATCAACGCCGGAACCGCACCGAAGCCGACCACATAGCGCCACAGATATTCTGTCTGACTGGCGGGCAGAGAATAAAACAGTCCCAGTACCAGCAAGTACGAGATGGAGATAGCGGCATACCAAGTCGGACACCACATCGCCACGCTGGCGGCTTTGTTGCCGCGCCCTTTGAGGCGTGAAAATTCCGCCAAGAAGGCCATCGCTACCGGTAAATCGATGCCGATCCCCAGTCCCATGATAAAGCGGCTGATCCCGAGGACTTCGGCATTGGGTGCCAACGCCCCGAGCAGTGCCGCAAAGACAAAGAAGAACATATCCGCCATAAACACACGGTAACGGCCAATTTTATCCGTCAGATAGCCGCCAATCACCGCACCAACGATGGCACCCATGGTAATGGCGGACACCACCATACCGATCCCTGAAGGGCTGAGGCCGAACTGTCGGGTGATATCTTTGACGCCGAATGCCAACGCGCCAAGATCATAGGCATCGAGAAAAACGCCGCCTAAGGCAATAGCCACGATAATACGGGCGTTGCTTTTACTGTGGGTGGAGTTGTTGACCAACCGGCTGACGTCCGCAGCGTTGCGGATCCGGTAGTCGTTATCTGGTGTTGAGTAGTCTGACGAAGCGTCAGCAGAAAGTTGCGTCATAATTATAGGTGGTTATCTGTCATAGTGTTGAAACGGTAGTGCATATTAGACGCTTGGACGTCTTAATGTCCAGATTTCCAGAATGGTCAGGGGCTGTTTTTTTTTGTACAATAGTGTGGGCGGTACAGGTAGGAGGTATCAGAAAAAGCAGGGCAAACCACCGCCCATAGAAAAAAACCGCCCTGTGTGGGCGGCTTAGAGAGTATGGACAGAATATTAGCCATTTCCCCGGAATTCCGGATAGAGGCACATACCGCCATCGATAAACAGCGTCGTACCATGGACATAATCTGACAGGTCGCTGGCTAACCACACTACCGCATTAGCAATATCACTGGTGTCACCAATACGCCCGTAAGGGATCAACTCCAGCAGTTTTTCCGCCGCTTCCCCCTCTGTCGCCTCTTTATTGATGGCGGTCGCAATCGCGCCTGGCGCGATGGCATTGACCCGAATTTTCTCTTCACCCAGTTCCTGAGCCAAAGAGCGCATCATCAAATCGACGCCGCCTTTCGATGCAGCGTAGTTAACATGACCGGCCCAAGGAATGACCTGATGCACCGAACTCATATGGATAATTTTCCCTTTAGCACGGCTAAACTCTTCACGGGAGCCCTGCTTACGGAACTGACGAACTGCGGCACGGGCACAGAGGAACTGGCCGGTGAGGTTAACATCAATCACCTGCTGCCACTCTTCGAGGCTCATATCACCAATCATCGCATCTCGTTGTAGCCCGGAGTTAGCCACCAGAATATCCAGCCCACCAAAGGCCTCGATGGTTTTGGCAAACAAGCTTTCCACATCCGCTTCCTTGGAAACATCCGCCTGCACCGCAATGGCTTCACCGCCGTTATCACAGATTTTCGCCGCCAGTGCCTTTGCTGGTTCCGGCTGGCTGCGGTAGTTAATGACAACCCGAGCCCCGGCCTCTGCCAGCGCTTCAGCAGCACCGTAGCCGATACCAGAACTGGCACCTGTCACTAATGCCACCTGATTGTTGAGAGATAAGTTCATCCATAACTCCTTAGACTGTACAGTGAAAACAGATAGCCTTAAGTGTAGTCACTGATTTGGGACATACTTCACAGATTTATCTATTTCCGTTGGCCATTGGAGGTGCCTATGCCGCTGGCTGCCGTTACTTCCTCGGAGGATAACCGGTGAATTTTCTGTCGGTTAGTCCAACAGCGCCGACATAAACCGCAATACTCAGGCCGCCAATCACGGTAATGCGGATTGTATTCTTTTACATATTCAACGGTTGTTGCCGTGGCTGTGTGCCGCATCACAGATTAAGCATCGATACGCCGCCGCTAAAACCACTCAACGCTGCGACTGACCGCTCCCGTCGCTATCCGACCACTGAATCAGATTTTCCCCCACTGCCGCCGACAAATTGTCAGGATAGAGATCGCTGGCTGGCCCGGCGCTTGCTGTTCCCGTACAGGAAACAGCCTGACTTTCAGGATTTCAGAGAACAAAGCGGACTTATCATGAATAACCACAAACTCCTTAAACATCTACCCTGGGTGCTGCTGGGCATACTCGGTGCCTGCTGCTTAGCGGTTATTGCCCTGCGACGGGGTGAAGCGATCAGTGCAATGTGGCTGGTCGTCGCATCGATATCGGTCTATCTGGTGGCCTACCGTTACTACAGCCTGTATATCGCTCAGAAAGTGATGCAACTCGACCCGTCCCGTGCCACCCCGGCAGTGATCAATAATGACGCCCTTAACTATGTGCCGACCAACCGCTATGTATTATTCGGCCACCACTTTGCCGCGATCGCTGGGGCCGGTCCGCTGGTCGGTCCGGTCCTCGCGGCCCAGATGGGCTATCTGCCCGGCACCTTATGGTTACTGGCAGGGGTAGTATTGGCCGGCGCGGTACAGGACTTTATGGTGCTGTTTATCTCCTCACGGCGTAACGGAGCCTCCCTTGGCGAGATGATCAGGCAAGAGATGGGGGCAGTTCCTGGCACCATCGCACTGTTTGGGTGTTTCCTGATCATGATCATCATTCTCGCGGTCTTGGCGCTGATCGTCGTCAAAGCCTTGGCGGAGAGTCCGTGGGGGGTATTTACCGTCTGCTCAACCGTGCCGATTGCGCTGTTTATGGGGATTTATATGCGCTTTCTGCGTCCGGGACGAGTGGGTGAAGTCTCGGTGATCGGTCTGGTGTTACTGCTGCTGTCTATCTGGTTCGGCGGCGTGATTGCGGCAGACCCTTACTGGGGGCCAGCCCTGACCTTTAAAGATACGACGATTACCTTCACCCTCATCGGCTACGCCTTTGTGTCAGCACTACTGCCGGTATGGTTGATCTTGGCGCCGCGAGATTATCTGGCGACTTTCCTAAAAATCGGGGTCATTGTCGGTCTGGCTGTCGGGATAGTGATCCTTAATCCAGATCTGAAAATGCCCGCCGTCACGCCGTTTATCGATGGTAGTGGCCCGCTGTGGAAAGGAGCCCTGTTCCCGTTCCTGTTTATCACCATCGCCTGTGGCGCAGTCTCGGGCTTCCATGCACTGATTGCTTCGGGTACTACGCCGAAGCTGCTCGCTAATGAGAAGGATGCCCGCTTTATTGGTTACGGTGCCATGCTGATGGAATCTTTTGTCGCCGTCATGGCCTTAGTCGCTGCCTCTATTATCGAACCTGGTCTCTATTTTGCGATGAACAGTCCGCCAGCGACCTTGGGGATCACGATGCCTAATCTGCATCAGTTAGGGAGCGATAATGCGCCAATGATCATGGCACAGCTACAGGCTGTGACTGCCCAGGCAGCCGCTACCGTCAGTGCTTGGGGCTTTGTGATCTCCCCGGATCAGATCCTAGAGACGGCTCGTAATATCGGTGAACCATCGCTATTGAACCGGGCCGGTGGCGCACCCACCCTAGCGGTGGGGATCGCTGATGTGTTCCATCAGATCTTACCCATGGCGGATATGGGCTTCTGGTATCACTTCGGGATCCTGTTTGAGGCGCTGTTTATCCTGACGGCGCTAGATGCCGGTACCCGCTCTGGCCGTTATATGTTGCAGGATTTACTGGGGAATTTTATTCCATTCCTTAAGAAATCCCATTCTCTGCCCGCGGGCATTGTGGGCACTGCCGGTTGTGTCGGCTTATGGGGCTACCTGCTGTATCAAGGCGTGGTCGATCCCCTCGGCGGAGTGAAAAGCCTATGGCCACTGTTTGGGATTTCCAATCAGATGCTGGCGGCAGTGGCACTGATGCTCGGCACAGTGGTACTGATTAAAATGAAACGCGGTCGTTATATTCCGGTTACGCTTTTACCGGCGGTGTGGCTATTGATCTGCACCACTTGGGCGCTAGGGATGAAGCTGTTTAGCGGTGATCCAGAACTGGAGGGCTTTTTATATATGGCCCGTGACTATCAGTATCGCCTCGCAACGGAAGTGGATCTGACATCACAACAGGCCGCGGCAATGCAGCAGATCGTGATGAATAACTACACCAACGCTGGGCTAAGTGTGCTGTTCCTGGTGGTGGTCTACAGCATCCTGGTGTACGGCATCAAAACCTGGCGTCAGGCACAACGCACACCACAGCGTACCGATAAAGAAACGCCTTGGCAGCCGGTACCTGAAGAGGGAGTTAAAACCTCCTCAGGCCATTAATCTCAACCCCGCCGTCGGCGGGGTCTCTGTAAGGAGCGATGATGATCACTAAAGTTGCCACTGCCTCAAAACATCTGCGCCATGCAGCTAGGATGCTGATCGGCCTGCCTGATTACGATAACTATGTGCAGCACATGCGCCGCTGCCACCCAGAACTGCCGGTGATGAGTTATGAAGCCTTTTTTCGTGAACGTCAGCAGGCACGCTATGGGGGCGACGGAAAAGGAGGTATGCGCTGCTGCTGAACCAGCTTAGATCGGCGCGATCCTACCGCGAGGATCGTTGTTCTGGAGCGGACTGCATAGCCCGATAAACAGATTTATAAGCCGAGATGTTCTTTTAACTGTCGTAGGTAGCGCCGACTGACCGGCACCCGCTGACCATTTTTCATGATCAGCTCCCCGTGCCCCTGATCCTCAAGGCGGATCTCGCGCAACAGATCGATATTGATCAAATGTTGTCGATGACAGCGGATCAACGGTGTACGAGCTTCCAGCGTGCGTAGCGTCAGCTCGGTGGCACCTTCATTACCCTCCCAACTGAGGACATACACCCCACCAATCCGGCTACTGACACAGACAACCTCTTCGATGGCCTGTAGGCAGATACGGTTGCGGCTATGGCAAGGAATATAGCGTAATGGGGCCTGCACTTCCGCTAATAGCCTCAGATCTTGTGTTGCCGTGGACTGCTGCAAGCGCTGCAGGGTTTTCTGTAAACGAGCTGGTTCAATGGGCTTTAATAAGTAATCAAAGGCATGTTCTTCAAAGGCTTGTAAGGCATATTCATCGTAGGCGGTCAGGAAAACAATCTGCGGACGTTGCAAGCTGTCGAGCATACCCACCATTTCTAAACCACTGATACGCGGCATCTGAATATCGAGAAATACCACCTGCGGCTGTAGGCGGTTAATCATCGCCATCCCTTCGATAGCATTCTCCGCCTCACCGACAATCTCAATGCCAGGATACGGCTGCAACAGAACGCGTAGATTGTCCCGCGCCAGAGGTTCATCATCAATGATCACGGCTGTTAGCATGGTTTCTTCTCCGCAGGTAACCAGACCTTGACCCTGGTGTAACACCCTTCCCTGGTGTCGATACTCAGGCCGCAGTCTTCACCAAAACGGGCTTTCAGCCGTCGGTCGACCAGCCCCATTCCCAGGCCCTGCCTAGGCTCCCCGGTAGGCTGATACAGACCGGCATTATCTTCCACACAAATGACGACCTGCTGCTGGTGCACGCTAGCGGACAGCGTAATTTCCCCAATTCCAAACAGCCGAGAAGTACCGTGTTTGATGGCATTTTCCACCAGCGGTTGCAGAGTAAAGGCCGGTAAAGGTTGGTGATACAGTCCTTCAGGCACACAGATGTCCACCCGCAGTCGTGACTGGAAGCGAGCCTGCTCAATTTGCAAGTAGGCATTCACATGCTCTATTTCATCCCCGAGGGTCGCCAGCTGCGACGAACGCTTCAGGTTTTTACGGAAGAAGGTCGACAGATATTGCACCAGTTGCGTAGCACGTTGACCGTCTTGGCGGATCACTGCTTGTAAGGTATTAAGTGCATTAAAAAGAAAGTGCGGATTCACCTGAGCATGCAAGAGTTTGATCTCGGACTGAGCCAGCAAGGCCGTTTGTCGTTCATACTGGCCCGCAAGGATCTGCGCCGACAGTAACCGAGCGATGCCTTCGCCGAGGGTCCGATTTACCGAACGGAATAAGCGATTTTTCGCTTCATAGAGCTTAATGGTGCCAATCACCCGTTGATTCTCCCCCTGCAATGGGATCACCAGTGAAGACCCCAGCTTACAGTGCGGGCTTAGCGAACAGCAATACGGCAGTTCACTGCCATCCGCATAGACCACTTCACCGCTGTCTATCGCCCGGCGGGTATGGGCCGAGGCAACTGGCGTGCCCGCAAGATGGTGATCGTCTCCGAGACCGGTAAAGGCCAGCAGTTTTTTCTCGTCAGTAATCGCCACCGCGCTGATATCCAATTCCCGCAACAGTACCTGTGCCACTTTCAGGCTACTTTGTTGATCAAACCCTTGGCGCAGTAAGCCGTCTGTCGCCGCCGCGACCCGCAGCGCCGTCGCGGAAAAGACCACGCTGTATCGCTCAGACATGTCACGCTTATCCAGCAGAATACGCATAAATAAAGCTGCCCCGAGGGTATTGGTGATCACCATCGGTGCTGCAATACTGCTGACCAGCCGGAGCGCTTCTGGTAGTGGCCGCGCGATCAACAGAATAATCAGCATCTGTACTCCTTCCGCTATCAGGGTCACGCTCCCGGCGGTCAGCGGGCGAAAAATCTGCCTCGTCTGTCCGCGGCGTACCAGTAGACTGTGCATTAAGCCCCCCAATAGCCCTTCGATAATGGTGGACAACATACAGCTCAGCGCCGTCATTCCTCCCAGTGAATAGCGGTGCAAGCCTCCTGTCAGGCCCACCAGCACGCCCACTGCCGGGCCACCCAGTAATCCGCCCATCACCGCCCCGATAGCCCGGGTGTTGGCAATGGAATCATCAATATGCAGGCCGAAATAAGTCCCGAGAATGCAGAACACAGAAAAGGTGATATAGCACAGAAGCTTATGGGGAAACCTCACGGTGACCTGCATCAGCGGAAGAAACAGCCGTGTCCTACTCATCAGCCAGGCGATCACTAAAAAGACACACATTTGCTGTAATAGCAGCAATATTAACCGTAGCTCAGCCATGATTTCCTGTCCGCCATGCTGCCAGAACCTTCGGGGAAACGCGGAGCATAGCCTGTTCGTCGGCGGATTTCTTTGCGCCAGCGCCAATATTGAGATGTGCAGCTTGGCGCTGGCGGTCATGCTGGGCTCTGTGATATAGCTAATGGCTATCCTGCTTTGGCTGGCTCCCTTTGAACACTGAACGGAGAGACTATGTCCTCACTGTTACCTGAACTGACCCGTATTGCCGCTTTTTCAGAGGGCGACTCGGGGGGCAATCCCGCCGGCGTGTGGAT
The DNA here is from genome assembly GCF_000439375.1 of Tatumella saanichensis. GTDB lineage: Bacteria > Pseudomonadota > Gammaproteobacteria > Enterobacterales > Enterobacteriaceae > Tatumella > Tatumella saanichensis. The sequence goes on along the minus strand of NZ_ATMI01000013.1, from coordinate 24,588 downwards.
CGGTCCGCAACTGCCCGCCGCCGAGACGATGCAACAGATGGCCGCAGAGATTGGGTTTTCAGAAACAGCTTTTGCCATGCCGCTACAGGAGGGAGCCACCGATGAGTGGCGGGTACGCTATTTCTCTCCAGAGGCAGAAGTGCCGTTCTGTGGACACGCCACCATTGCCATGACTGTTGGGCTAGCGCGCCGTTTCGGTGCCGGTGAATACCGTTTACACCTTAATCTGAGCACCCTGACCGTCAGTGCCCAACAGCAGGACGGGCAATGGCAGGCAACTCTGCTGTCACCGCCCTGTTTCAGCCAGCCGGAAGATCCGGTCGCGATCGAGCAAGCACTGGCGCTGTTAGGATACGGCCCTGAGGATCTGGACCCACGCATTCCTGTCGCTCGGATCCACGCTGGCGCTGATCATCTGGTGCTAGCCCTGAACAGTCGTCAGGCGCTGGCAGCGATGCAGTACCATCTGCTGCACGGTCGGACACTGATGCGACAACATGGCTGGGTAACCCTGCTGCTAGTGTTCGCTGAAAATCATCAGCGCTTTCACACTCGTAACCCCTTTGCCTATGGCGGTGTTTATGAAGATCCTGCCACCGGGGCGGCCACCGCGGCACTGGCGGGGTATCTGCGAGATCTCGACTGGCCCCATCAGGGAGAGATCACCATCGTGCAAGGCGAAGATATGGGAATGCGATCGCTGATTTCTGCGGAGATCGATCCAGTGCCTGGCGATCCGATCCGCCTATCTGGACAGGCCCGCGTGATGGCACACTGAACTGCGCCCAGCAGGCGCGGTGATCGAATAGCAGAATTGTGGCGTTCTGTGGCATGATGGCCGCCAGTCAGCCGCAGGATCAGGGAAGTCATCATGAAACAGATAACGCTGTACGATGTTGCACAGCATGCCGGGGTTTCCTACCAAACGGTCTCCCGAGTGGTGAATCAAGCTAGCCATGTCTCAGCCCATACTCGGGAAAAAGTAGAAGCGGCAATGGCTGAACTGAACTACATTCCCAATCGTATTGCCCAGCAGTTGGCAGGAAAACAGCGCCCGTTAATCGGGGTTGCCACTACCCACCTTGGTCTGCATGCCCCCTCACAGATTGTGGCGGCCATCAAATCCCGCGCTGACCAGTGCGGGGCCAGTGTCGTGATTGCGATGATTGAGAAGTCCGGGGTGGATGCCTGTAAAACGGCCATCATTAATCTGCTGGCACAGCGGGTCACTGGACTGATTATCAATTTCCCCCTTGAAGAACAGGCGGCAAAAGAGGTCGCCAGCAGCTGTGGCAATGTGCCGGCGTTGTTCCTCGATGTATCGATGGATAGCGCGGTGCCCAGCGTTATTTTTTCTCCTCAGCAGGGCACTTTACTGGGCGTGAGTCATCTGCTGGCTTGGGGACATCGTCGTATTGCTCTGCTCAACGGTCCACAAGAGTCGGTATCGGCCCGCTTACGCCGTGATGGCTGGTATCACGCCCTGGCCGAACAGGGTTTACAGCCCGTGGCTGAGATCACTGGTGACTGGAGTGCCCTCTCTGGCTATCAGCAAACTCGGCAACTGCTGGAGGACCAAGGGATCCTGCCGCAAGCGCTGTTGATCGCCAACGATCAGATGGCGCTGGGAGCACTTCGGGCGATCAGTGAAGCTGGATTGCGGGTGCCTGACGATATCTCGCTGATCGGTTATGACGATACCGAAGACAGTTGCTGTTATATTCCGCCGCTCACCACCATCAAGCAGGATTTCCGCCAGTTGGGTGAAATGAGTGTCGATCGTCTGCTGGCTCTAGACAGCGAACAGCACATCCCGCTCTGTCAGCAACTGCCGGTCAGCCTCGTCCCACGGCAGACCGTTGGTTACCCGGCTTCCAGTGAACCTTCCCCGCGCAGCCTAGCCATCTCCCTGCAACAACTGGCACAGCAAGTCGCACGGCTATCGACGCCACCGACGGACCATTAACCGGTCCGCGACGCATTATTGTGAGTCAGTTCACTTACTGAACAACCGTTGCTTTACAGGTCAGATAATCTCTCCTTATGTTTAATTAATTGTGAGCGAATAACAATTAAACGTAAGGGATCGATAATGACCGTTGACTATGACGCTCTGCCAGCCGTTCTGGCAGACCAATGCTGGCAAGATCCGAGCATCAGTGCACGGAACCGTTTACCGGCCCATCCGCCTTTTCACAGTTGGAGAACGGCTGGCGAAGCACAACAGGATACGCCCTCTTCCAGCTTGCAATCGCTGAATGGCCAGTGGCAGTTCCGTCTTTTTGACCGGCCACAGGATGTCCCTGACCAATGGCGCTGGCAGGATCTGCCAGACAGTCAGGCGATTACCGTGCCTGGCAACTGGCAGACCCAAGGGTATGATACCCCAGTGTATACCAATGTTACTTACCCGTTTCCGGTCAATCCGCCGCGGGTACCGGAACAAAACCCTACCGGTTGTTACTCGCTCACATTCACACCTAACCCCGACTGGCTCCAACAAGGGAACACCCGTATTATCTTTGATGGCGTTAACTCTGCCTTTTTCCTGTGGTGCAATGGCCGCCGGGTGGGGTATGCCCAAGACAGCCGCCTGCCTTCGGAATTTGATCTCAGTGAGGTGCTGATCCAAGGAGAAAACCGGCTGGCAGTGATGGTGCTGCGCTGGAGTGATGGCAGTTATTTGGAAGACCAAGATATGTGGCGCATGAGCGGTATTTTCCGTGATGTCACCTTACTGCATAAACCGTCTACCGCCATCAGTGACTACCGTATCACCAGCCAGCTCAGTGACCACTATACCCGGGCGACACTGAGTGCTGAGGTCAGGCTAAGTGGCCCAATCGATCAGCGCACACGCATCACGCTCCAATTATGGTTTCAAGACCAGTTAGTGGCTGAACAGATCCAGTCACTGGGCAGCGATATTATCGACGAGCGTGGAGCCTATACCGATCGAGCGTATCTGACGCTGAACGTCGAGCAGCCCGCACTGTGGAGTGCCGAAACCCCGTCACTGTATCGCGCGGTGATCCTGTTATCGCAAAATGAACGTCTGTTGGAGGCAGAAGCCTGTGAAATCGGTTTCCGTGAGGTCACCATTGAGCAAGGTCTGCTGCGCCTCAACGGCCAGCCATTATTGATCCGTGGCACCAACCGTCACGAACATCACCCTGTATACGGTCAGGCGATCGATCGCCAGACTATGCTGCAGGACATTCTGTTGATGAAGCAGCATAACTTTAATGCCGTACGTTGCTCCCATTATCCTAACCATCCGCTGTGGTATCGGCTGTGTGATGCCTACGGTCTGTATGTGGTCGATGAGGCCAATATCGAAACTCACGGTATGGTCCCAATGAACCGTCTCAGTGATGATCCAGAATGGTTGCCCGCCATGAGCCAGCGTGTGACACGGATGGTCCAACGTGATCGCAATCACCCCTGCATTATTCTGTGGTCCTTGGGGAATGAATCCGGCCACGGCCGCAACCATGATGCCCTGTATCGTTGGCTGAAAGCGGAAGATCCTTCCCGGCCGGTACAGTATGAGGGGGGCGGTGCCGATACGGCGGCTACCGATATTATCTGCCCAATGTATGCCCGTGTCGACGAAGACCAGCCTTTCCCGGCGGTCCCTAAGTGGTCGATCAAAAAATGGCTGTCACTGCCAGGGGAACAGCGACCGTTGATCCTGTGTGAATATGCCCACGCAATGGGAAATAGCCTCGGTGGTTTTGCCCGCTACTGGCAGGCTTTTCGCCAATACCCGCGTCTGCAGGGCGGTTTCGTCTGGGATTGGGTAGATCAGTCGCTGACTCGCTATGATGAGCAAGGGCGTCCATGGGCTGCCTACGGTGGCGATTTCGGCGATGCCCCGAACGATCGTCAGTTCTGCATGAATGGGCTGGTGTTCGCTGACCGAACGCCACACCCATCGCTGTATGAAGCGAAACACGCCCAGCAGTTCTTCACCATGAGCCTGCAACGCGATGATGCCCTGCGGATTGAAGTCAGTAGTGAATATCTGTTCCGCCACACCGATAACGAGCAGCTGCACTGGCAAATACAGTTGGATGGCGAGGTGCTGCAGGCTGGCGAACAGACGTTGGATATTGCACCACTTGGGCGCCAAGTGATCACCCTACCCGGCTTTGCTGCTCCGCTGCGCGCCGGTCAGTTGTGGTTGAACGCCGATATTGTTCAGCCCGCCGCGACCTCCTGGTCGGATGCCGGTCATCACTGCGGCGGCCAACAGTGGTTATTACAAGAGATACCGTCACTGCCCGCCAGCGATACGGTTAACGAGCCACCACAACTGCATGTCACTGACCAACAGTTTATTGTCAGCGCCGCCAATAGCCGTTGGGAATTTAGCCGCCAACAAGGTGAGTTGACACAGTATCTGATTGACGGCGAACCGCAGTTGCTGTCACCGCTTCGCGACCAATTTACCCGCGCACCACTGGATAACGATATAGGTGTCAGTGAAGCCGGTCGTATTGATGCTAACGCCTGGGTCGAGCGCTGGAAAGCGGCCGGTCATTACGATGTCTGCGCCGAATTACTGCAATGCAGCGCCGGATCTCTCGGAGAGACCGTGATCATTACCACCCTTCATCGCTGGCATGCCTCAGACAAAACGTTATTTGTCAGCCATAAACAGTGGCAAATCACTGCGGCAGGTCAGTTGCAGATCACCGCCCAGGTCGAGGTGAGCGCGGGTAGTCCACCACCGGCGCGGATTGGCCTGAGCTGTCAACTGCCCCGACAGGCTGAATCGGTAAGCTGGCTGGGGCGCGGCCCGCATGAGAATTACCCTGACCGGCTGACGTCCGCCCGGGTGGGCCGCTGGACGCTCCCCCTGGCAGAGATGTACACCCCTTACGTCTTCCCCACCGAGAATGGCCTACGCTGTGATACTCGGGAACTGCGTTACGCCGGTCATCGGTGGCTGGGAGACTTTCAGTTCAATATCAGTCGTTATAGTCAGCAGCAGTTGGCGGCCACCAGCCATCGTCATTTACTGAGCGAAGAAGCGGGTTGCTGGCTGAATATCGACGGCTTTCACATGGGCATTGGCGGCGATGATTCCTGGAGCCCGTCGGTGGCAGCAGAGTATCTGCTGACCGCTCGCCGTTACTGTTACCAACTGACCTGGTGTCAGGATCTCGGCCGTTAATCGCGTTGCGGCCCGTCCGCGGGTCGCTAGACAGGGTGAGGACTTTGCTCATGTATTATTTAAAAAACACCAATTTCTGGATCTTCGGCAGCTTCTTTTTCTTCTACTTTTTTATTATGGGGGCCTATTTCCCGTTCTTTCCGATTTGGCTGCATGAGATTAACCATATCAACCAGCAGGATACGGGGATTATTTTCGCATCTGTGTCGCTGTTTTCACTGCTGTTTCAGCCGATTTTTGGTCTGTTGTCAGATAAGCTCGGGCTGCGCAAACATCTACTGTGGGTGATCACCGCGATGCTGGTGATGTTTGCTCCGTTCTTTATCTATGTCCTCGGCCCTTTACTACAAACCAATGTGTTGGCTGGGGCAATCGCCGCCGGGATCTACCTTGGGTTTATCTATAATGCCGGTGCGCCAGCCATTGAAGCTTATGTGGAAAAAGTCAGCCGCCGTAGCCAGTTTGAATTTGGGCGGGCACGGATGTTCGGCTGTGTCGGCTGGGCATTATGTGCCTCCATTGCCGGCATTATGTTTACCATCAACAACCAGTTTGTGTTCTGGTTGGGCTCAGGTTGCGCGCTGATTTTGGCATTACTGCTGCTGTTCTCACGTCCAGTGAACACCCCTTCCGCCAAAGTGGCTAATGCCCTCGGGGCTAACCAATCTCTGTTCAGCCTGAAACTGGCGCTGGAACTCTTTCGTCAGCCTAAGTTGTGGTTTTTATCGCTGTACGTGATCGGCGTTTCCTGCACCTATGATGTCTTTGACCAGCAGTTTGCCAACTTTTTCACCTCTTTTTTCAGCAGCAGTGATCAGGGAACACGGGTCTTCGGCTATGTCACTACCCTAGGCGAGTTACTGAATGCGTTTATCATGTTCTTTGCTCCGCTAATCGTAAACCGTATCGGTGGCAAGAATGCGTTACTGATCGCAGGGTTAATTATGTCAGTACGCATTATCGGCTCCTCCTTTGCGACCACCGCCGTGGAAGTCGTGTTGCTGAAAACCCTGCATATGTTCGAAATCCCTTTCCTGATTGTCGGATGTTTTAAATACATCACCACACAGTTTGAGGTCCGTTTTTCTGCCACCATTTATCTGGTGTGCTTCTGTTTCTTTAAACAGCTGGCGATGATTTTTATGTCGGCCCTTGCTGGGCAGATGTATGAAAGCATGGGCTTTAAAGGCGCTTATTTGGTATTAGGACTGATTGCCCTCAGCTTCACGGTGCTTTCCTTGTTTACACTCAGTCAGCAGAGGAAAACACCACTGGCGGCAGATCCGATCTCCTGACTCTCTGCCCCGCAGAGCACGCTCTGCGGGGCCCTGTCTATGCTCGTGGACACTTTGATTAATCTAATTAATATAGTTGTATGATTTTCACTCAGCGGCCACACTAACTAGTGATATCTCATTGATCATATTGATTCCTTATTATCAGCTAGCTACCAAATCATAATTCTGACTAATAAATCATCTTCACTTGCTGCTGGCTGCTTAGCAGTGTCATTTCAGTGCAGTGACAGGATATCGCCGCCAAGAGGTTTTTTTTGTGAAGGTAATATCTCTCATAGGCCGATTTTCCCTACCCGTTAGGTTCCCGTCAATGCACCAGTATGACGCATCATCATGGAGCATAGTGCACCATCTGCTAAACACTGACTTCAGACCAAGGCCCATGCTGCCTGTATAGTTAAGTACATTTAATCAAAAAATTCCCTCTCTACGGCTGGCACAGTAATTGCTTGGTAATAACCAATGTGATGTGGGGGAAGTATGAAGATAGCGATCTGGCAGGCTCAAAGTGATTACTGCAATTACCACGCAAATCTGGCGAGGCTAGATACGGCATTGGCACAGGCAGCAGTTCAGGGGGCTGAGTTACTGATCACCCCTGAGATGTTTTTGTCCGGCTATGTGCTGCAACAGCGCATCGCTGAAATGGCAGACAGTTTTCCGCTGGTGGCGGTACAGGCGCTGGTGGCTAAACATCAGGTCGCGCTGGTGATTGGCGGTCCACAGAGGGCGCAGCAGAAAATTTTTAATGCCAGTTACTTTATCGCGGCCGATGGCGAGCTATCGGCGGTGTATCGCAAAACGCATCTATTCGGCAAGCTGGATCAGGCACAGTTCACTGCCGGTGACCAGCCGGTCTGTATGATCCCTTATCGTGGCGTCAATATTGCCTTACTGATTTGTTATGACGTCGAATTTCCCGAAACCGTTCGTGCTGCGGCTAAGGCCGGAGCTCACTTGGTGGCCGTCGCCACCGCACAGATGAAACCCTTCGATTTTGTTAACCGCCATCTGATTGCCACACGTGCTTGGGAGAACCAGCTATACGTGGCTTATGTCAATCAGATCGGTCATGAGCAACACCTTGAATATGTTGGACTCAGCCTAGTCGCTGGACCGGATGGCAAGGTGCTGACCATGGCCGGTGAAACAGAAGAGCAATTGTTATACGCAGAAATCGATCCCGCGCACGTTCGCCAGGCACAGCAAAACAACCCTTACCTGACCGATCTGCGTAGCGATATTTTGTGAATTATTCTAAAACTCAGGGGATGTAAAATGAGTGACAGTAAACCAACTATGGCATCTGCCGGGCTGACCGGTAACCTTGGCGTCGGCAGTATCGTTTTTATGGTAATTGCCGCCGCCGCCCCCCTCACCGTTATTGGCGGCAATGTACCGCTGGCGATCGGCATCGGTAACGGCGTTGGTGCGCCTTTCGGCTTTCTTATCGCGTCACTGATCCTGCTGGTATTCGCAGTCGGCTTTGTCTCCATGACCCCGTACGTAAAAGATGCCGGTGCTTTCTACTCCTACATTACTCAAGGGCTGGGCTTACGTGCCGGTATGGGCGCGGCATGGCTGGCTTTGGTCACCTATACCACCATTCAGGCCGGAGTTTACGGTTATATGGGATGGGCGATGAATGACTTGGTGGTGCATTATGGTGGTGCGGCGCATCCTTGGTGGCTCTATTCACTGCTGACTATCGCGGCGGTAGCTATCCTCGGCTACCGTCATATTGAGCTGAGTTCTAAAATCCTCGGGGTAGCACTGGTTTTGGAAATCGGTGTGGTGCTGATCATGAACTTTTCAATCCTGTCGAAAGGCGGTGCCAGCGGCATCACAGCGGCCTCATTCAGCCCGCACAATGCTTTTTCTCACGGATTAGGCATGTCGGTACTGTTTGCGCTGACCGGCTTTATCGGTTTTGAATCGACGGCGATTTTCCGCGACGAGTCACGTAATCCTGGTAAAACCATTCCCCGCGCCACTTATCTGGCGGTACTGATTATCGGGGTCTTCTACACGTTCTCTGCTTGGGCAATGATTGAAGGGGCCGGTGCTGCCCGCGCGGTAAGCGTGGCGAATGATACGCTGAACGGCAATGGTAATATGCTGCTCGACATTGCTCGCCAGTACAGCGGTCCGCTGCTGAGTAATATCATTCAGGTGCTGCTGATCAGCAGTATTTTTGCCTGCGTCCTGAGCTTTCATAATGTCCTCGCCCGTTATAAATATGTATTATCCGGCCAGGGCTTTATGCCGAAATTCCTGTCATCGGTGCATGCTGAACATAAATCCCCGTCCAATGCCTCACTGGTACAGTCGGCCACTGCACTGATCCTGATCACTGTCTGTGCGTTATGCAAACTGCAGCCTCTGACTCAGGTGTTTGGTTTTATGGCTGGGATTGCCACCGTGGGTATCGTATTACTGATGCTGCTGACCAGTTTGTCAGTAGTTGCCTTCTTTAAGCAAAACAGTGCCCTAGTAGAAGGCCGTGTTTGGAAAACGCGTATTCTGCCGAGCGTTTCAGTGCTGGCACTGACCGCCTCACTGGTGATGGTTCTTGCTAATTTTACCACTCTAACCGGCGGCAGCCTGTTTATCAGTACCTTACTGGCGATCGTACCGTTGCTAGCATTGGTGGGTGGTTATTTAGTGGTGAATAAACGCCAGTTAATGATGCGGGCAGCACAGTCATAAGCTGACATTCCGCTGTCTACAACGGTCAAAAAAGAGCGATGTCTGTGACATCGCTCTTTTATTTTTACCTGGCTGACGGTGATCAGCGCGTCGGATAATTATTCTCGACCGGCCGCAGGTCGAACAGCAGCACTTCTGCTTTATCGCCGTCACTGAAGGTGAGAGAGGTTTCTTCGCGAACCCGCGCACCGTCCCCGGCGACAAACTCGACACCGTTCACCTTCAGCGATCCACTAGCAACGTGGATATAAGCATAACGGTTTTCCGGTAGCGTAATGGTCTGCTGTTCTTCGCCATCAAACAGTCCTGCATAGATGCGGGTATCCTGACGAATTTTCAGTGACCCCTCAGCAGCGTCCGGCGAAATGATCAGTGCAAACTTACCGCGTTTATCCTGCTCTGCCAAGGCAATCTGCTGGTAACCCGGAGGCGTTCCATTTTCTGCTGGCACCACCCAGATTTGCAAAAAATGTACGGAGTCGTTGTGCGAGGCATTGAATTCACTGTGCGTCACACCACGACCGGCGCTCATCAGTTGGATATCTCCTGGCACAATCTCAGAACCGGTGCCCATAGAATCTTTGTGCGCCAGCGTGCCCTCTAATACATAGGAGATAATTTCCATATTTTTATGCGGGTGCGTCCCAAATCCCCGCCCCGGCGCAACCTGATCATCATTAATCACCAGTAGGTCAGAAAAGCCGGTCTGAGCCGGATCCCAATAGCTGGCGAACGAGAAGGTATGGCGGGAGTATAACCAGCCGTGATCACCGACGCCGCGCTTATCAGAGTGTCGTTGCTCAATCATAAAATGTTCCTTTCAGTGGTAGAAAGTCAGGGGGCTCCCCCGTCGATGCGAACACCTTATTGTAAATAATATAGACCATCAACTGCCTTAAAAGAGAATAACTGTCTCGTTATGGTTGACAAAAATTCTGTTATGATGACGTGCCAGTATGGAACGATGGGAAAAATGATCCCCTTTTATCTCAAGAGTAAGCTGTGTTGAGTCACTCCTTGGGAAGGCCCTAGGCTCAATCGGCAGTGCCTAAGATTGATACTGTGAGGTAATAGCCTTAACCCAATGTAATATATAGAAATATATAGCCTTTATGCCTTTTTTTGTTTGGCAGTCGGTGAAATACACGGATGGCGATGGTGATACGGAGGAATCTTATGAGATAATGACGAAAATATCTCAATGACTCGACAAAATGTTAAAATTACTCACTCGTTATATCCTGGTTGGCTTGGCAAATACCCTACTGACAGCCGTGATTATTCTGGTACTTACCTATCTTGGCCTCGGCATTTACACGGCGAATGCTGCCGGGTATGTTGCTGGCATTATACTGAGTTTTATCCTCAATTCCTGCTTTACCTTCTCTACCAAAATGAATCTGCCGAGGCTGGTTAAGTTTTTGGTCACATGCGGTATCTGTTACCTGATCAACCTTATAGCAATCAAAACATGCCTGCACATTCTCCCTGATGCGAAATATACGGCACAAATTTTTGGCATGGCGTTATACACAATAAGTGGATTTATTCTGAATAAAATATGGGTTATGAAATGACTATAGAGACTCAAAAAAATATTGCAGCCGGAACAGGGATCCCCTCATTGGCGATTGTGGTGCCTTGCCACAATGAGAAAGAGGCTTTCCCCCGTTGCCTAGCGACGTTAGGCGATATCCTTAACGGCTTAATCGCTGAGAACAAAATTGCAGATAACAGTTACCTACTGTTTGTCGATGACGGAAGTCGCGATAATACTTGGCAATTGATAGAAGAAAGCACTCTCAGCCTTTCATATGTTAAAGGTATTAAACTGTCACGCAACTGCGGGCATCAGCGCGCACTGATGGCGGGATTATCCGTTGCAGATGCGGATATCAGCATTAGTATTGATGCGGATCTCCAGGATGACACGCGCTGCATTGCCCAGATGGTTGAGAAGTATATGCAGGGGAGTGATATTGTTTACGGGGTCAGAGATGATCGCTCAAGTGATAGCGCGTTTAAACGTGGTACCGCTAACAGCTTTTATAAGTTCATGTCAGTAATGGGTGTTAATCAGGTTGAAAACCATGCGGATTACCGGTTATTAAGCCGTCGTGCACTACAGAGTCTTCTACAATTCAAGGAACAAAATATCTATATCCGTGGTATGGTTCCGCTGATCGGTTTTGCCAGTGACAAGGTTTACTACAGCCGTAATGAACGTCTCGAAGGTGAGTCCAAATATCCTCTGAAAAAAATGCTGGCCCTGGCAATTGAAGGGATTACCTCACTGACTGTAACGCCGCTACGACTGATCGCGGCATTAGGCTTGTTAACCTTCCTACTGGCGTTAATCATCAGTATCTATACTCTGGTTCAGAAAGTACAGGGCAACGCTGTAGAGGGCTGGACTTCAGTGATGATTTCAATTTTCTTTCTTGGCGGAATACAACTCTTATGCTTAGGGGTTATCGGCGAATATATCGGGAAAATTTATCTGGAAACCAAAGGACGTCCTAAGTTCCTTATCGAAAAATTTTCAGAGAAAGGTAAATCATGAATACGGTGAATACTCGTCTCTTTTACCTCGTCGCTTCCGCGATGATTCTTTTTATTGCCGGCTGTTATGTCTGCCAGGAAGAAAACATTTATTATTGGGACTTTAATGGGTACTGGCGATTCTGGCAGGACTTTGGTACACAGTTCTCCCACCATCCGTTAAGTGCTATCAATGGTGTCCGCCATTCAATCCGCCATGATGATTATAATACGCTGCCGGTCGCTGTTACATCGATATTCGGTATTATCCCATTATCATCGAGATTGTCTTATATACTGTCCCTATTTACATTTTATTTTGTCCCCGCAGCAATTATGTTTTCGCTGCTTTGCCGGCAGTTTACCCGCGTAGATACCCCTGTCATTAAAGTATTGAGCTTTATGCTAGCTGCCACCTTCAGTGCTTTCTGGGCACCGGCTCTGCGGGGTTACCCGGATATCTGCGGCTTAGCGTTTGTCATATTATCAGTCTACTACTGTACAAAAAAAGATTTTGGCCTCCAGTTAGCGGTCAAAAATGCACTGCTTTTAGGGCTGATATTATGGATGCCTTTTCTATTGCGCCGCTGGTACGCGTATACAATTGTCTCACTCTACGTTTCACTTCCAGTGATGAGTTTTTTCCTTCATTCGGGATATGCGTACTCTTGGAGAAAAGTTAAAAACCTGCTGACCAATTTTTTTATTGCCGGTATCACTTCCTGCCTTCTGGCAGTTATCTTTCAGGGACCACTGCTTAAACGAATTATTGAGACCAATTACGCATATATTTACTCCGCCTATCAGTCATCATTCAGTTACTCTGTAGAGAGCCTGATTAATTTCAGCGGATTATACCTGTATCCACTGATGGCACTGGGTATCCTCGCCATCTGTTTTGCTGGGTCAAGACCACAGCGTATATTAGTTGTATTCTGCCTGTTTAATCTCTGCTTCAGCTTTTTCCTTTTTACCCGTACACAATCCCCGGGAATGCAGCATATTATGCCTTTTGCACTCTGGGAGTTGTTGGTCGCAGGACAGGGTATCTTTTGGCTAGTGACGAAAGTCAGCCATAAAGCAGTACAGTGGTTGCTCACTCTGGTCTTGTCGGTGTTGGCGTTAGCCATTCAGTTACATACCCTGTTTGGTTACCCGCTTCCTGACCGTATTGCCAATAATTTACCGGTTGAGACGTTACCCATGCATGTTGATAACTATAAAGATTATCTAGCACTGGAGAAAACCGTCAACCAACTGACTGCCCATGGCGATAAAGTCACGGTATTAAGCTCCAATCAGGTGTTAAATGATGACATGCTAAATACCCTGTCACACCGTCAATTGGAAGACCGTATTACGTATACTTCTCAGGTTGACCTGCGTGATGGCATTAATATGTTAGCGCTACAATCTAAGTATGTGATTGTCACTGATCCCCCGCAAATTCACCTCAGAGCTGATGGTCAGCGGGTCATTACTGTTCCGGTAGAGGCAATCCTGAACCACCAAAATATTGGCCAAGCTTTTGTGCGAATGGAGCCAGGTTATGTCTTAGATAACGGTGTCAAAGCTTGGATATACCAGCGTGTCCGTCCGTTCACCCCTGAAGAAATCGGCGATTTTCTACAGATTTTTTATCAGTATTATCCACAGTGGAAAGCGATCTACTCACAGGGGATTAAGTCAGCCCTGATCAGTGCGAACATACAAAAGGGTGATATCTGGGGGGCATTTTCTGTAGATAATGCCGGAGTGATCTATGCGCATCCTGGTGAGCACACTCCGACCACCGTCACCTGGGTACTTAACGGGATACGTAAACTACAGATAATCTCGCTTAGCACCAGTTGTAATGCACAGGATACGGTGAAAGTCACCCTCAGTGGTGCAGATCTTCCCAGCGAGGAGGTGGATGTTAGTAAGGGTAAACAGGTCACTTTGGATGTGACTCGCTGGCAGGGGAAACTGTCTACACTCAGTATCAGTAAGAACCATTCATCGGGTTGCGACTCTTTGAATATTATTGCCCAGCAGTAATCTTACTGGCCGGTCGCTAAAATTCCTGCGACCGGCCAGTAAGACATTTATCGTTAACGCTTCTTTTCTATTCCCCGTGCTGGGCTGCCATAAAAGTAAAAGGATTGGTAAGCCCACCTGCCACTTATCACTAAAACGACCTCTCCTTAACCCTGTTACCAGCATCATTTTTGGCCCAAGATATAGCCTGTCGCTTCGTAACAGCATTACTTCGTCGCCACGTAGCCAAGCCATTGCGTCCCTGACATACGCTTAACATGTGTTCGTCTGGAATGGGACCATACAGGCTGCGACTGGATCGCCAATGATACATACGTTAACTGTGAGGCGGTCCGATCGGCACAAACATGGCAACACTGGTACGAATCGATGGGATATATAGTGAATCAGGATAGCTAAATATTCTGGTAGCAGAAGGATTACAATAGTGAGTAGTTACTATCATTGGCGGGGTTGCCAAGCAATAAAATAAATGTTGGTTATACCTGTACTGGACACGCTTATAGGCAGACATCACTGCCCGATCAACTTTAGCCCTGCGATACTCTGTTAGGGTATCGCAGGGGGTGCCGCGTCAGGACTGAGACTTGCTCGGCGTATTGCTGTTTACTTATAGACCGTGAGAATACTATTTAGGCGGCGCAGCCACCGGCTATACCCCCTATTTCGAGAGACTAAACACCAGCGTAAAGTAAGTGCCTACTATCAATTAACACTTTGTATATTATGAATATAAATCAATATACTTTGCCCTACTCAACATCCCTTTTCACTTGACCATCCTGCAGCACAAAGGTCAGTTTGTGATCCCAGAACTCACCGATAAATACATCAGTACGCTGGATATTCAGGTTTTCGAGTTTGGCATCCAGCCACTCTTCATCTTTATCAATGCCCTGTAGCTCAGAGGTTCTTGGTCGTCCGTCCTTCATAATAATAATCGACGGCATTTTGCTGCCCTCACAAACCACAGACAGCGAACCGCTTGGCTCAATCTGCGCGTAGCGGATCTCTTGGAAAGAGTGGATACCTTGTGAGTGCAGCTGAGAGGCAACATTGATGATGTCGATTTTATTGCGGCGACGCAGGATATTCTCCATCAAAAATTTACCGTTTTTAATGATTGGAATGGGCTCGCCGATAGTGAAGGTGCGGAAGAACCAAACATGCTTACATACCCAGTTCAGGGCAGAGATCAGGAACACGCCGATAAACAACACCAGTACATACTGATGCATCGGAATGGCATCGCTGTAGATCACGCCACCGATGATGCCACCCAGCACAAAGTTTCCGATAAAATCGACCGGCGTCATCTGCGATAACTGCGTTTTACCGGTAAAGTTAAGGTGAGAAATCACCACGGCAAAACCGATAATGAATTTCAACAGAACAATTGCATAATATTCCATTTGTGGATCTGCTCCGTAAGAATCTGATATTTCCCCAGCCCGTTCCCTTATTGAAAATCATTAACAATAGAGAAACAAGTTAAGCACATTTATTTTATTAATTATTAAACACTGATACCCGGCTGTTATTAACCTTCCCCGCATTCTATTTACTGACCACTATTATTACTCTATCCCCATAACTTGCGTCAATAAGTCGCCATCAGCTAAAAAATTAGCAAAAAGTAAAGAAAATACAACTTATCGACCGAAAAACTAAAAGCGTTGTTCTCTCGGCATGATCATGACAAGGTATCTGAAGTTTTGAATACGTCATATGGCTGAATATAAAAAGGTCTGCGAGGTGACGCTCCGGATAACATTCCCTGCCCGGGCCCAATATAAATGCAGGTAGGGATAACCAACAAAGGCTATCCCTACAAATATCCCAAGGAAATATACTGTAGCACTCTCTGGTTATCGCAACGCATCGAGACACCGCTAGATACGCTGAACTTATCGCTTTAGATATGTTGCGGAGCGGACGCCGACACGCTTTTTTTCTGTTCTGCCACCGATAAGTCACACTGCTTAGGTAACAGAAAGGTCAAGCTTCCGGCCAGTAACAGCGCAGCCGCCAGCACACAGACCGCCACATCCTGACCATACAGATACATCATCACCCCGACCAGATAGGGGCCACAGAAACCGCCGAGATTTCCCAGTCCATTGATTACCCCTCTGGCACTGCCTGCCACTTCCGGTGTGGCAATACGTCCCGGAATTGACCAGAACGGACTGGTGGCGGACTTCAGGAAGAAACCACACACCACCAGCGAGATATAAGATGCGATCACGTAGTCACGCAACAGTACCGACGCCACCAGCGCTGCGGCAAAGCTGTACAGGGAAATCCGCACCCATACTCGACGTTTGCCGCTGCGATCACTGAACAGTGAAATCACATAGATGCCGGCCAAGGTAGCAATAAACGGCAGAATCGCCAGCATACCAACCCCCGCCATATTGGCACCGGTCAGATTTTTCAGGATGGCCGGTAACCACAGGGTGAATCCATAATCTCCGGTCTGGTATAAGAAGTTCAGCGCCACCAGCCGCATCAGTGCCTTATTACCAAACACAGCTTTTAAGGGCGCTTTGGTCACCTCAGCCGTGCCCTGACGGGCCCGCCGTTCCTTGCCTAACTCTGTCAGTAAGTACTCACGCTCTTTTTCTGGTAACCAGCGGGCCTCTTCTGGACGGTCGCTAATCAGTAACCACCACACCATCAGCACCACCACTGACAGCAGCCCTTCAATAATAAACAGCCAGCGCCAGTCGAGAGAGGCAATTATCGCCCCGGAAACCGGTGCAGTCAGGATGCCGCCAAGGGGCGCAAACATCATCACAAAAGCATTGGCGCGACCCAGTTCTTTCTCTGGGAACCAGTTACTGACCATCGTCAATACTACCGGTAACATCCCCCCTTCGGAGACGCCGAGAATAAAACGCAATACCAACAGTTGATATTGATGGGTAACAAAGCCGGTAGCCACCGAAACGATCGCCCAAGCCATTAACGAGCCGGCAATAAAACGTTTGCCGCTACCATGTACCGCAATCCGTCCGCCAGGTATCTGCAAGAATAAATAGCCAATAAAGAAGATCCCGCTGGCGACTCCCGCCATCTGGCTAGAGATCCCTAAATCCTGTTCCATGCCTCCCGGTAACGCGAAACTGATATTAACCCGATCCATAAATGACATGATGCAGGCAATGAGGATCGGTGCGATGACCCGCAACCAGCGGGTGCCAGGTATTTTATCGTTCATATTCATTCCCCGGTCAGAGTGGGCGGCTAGCGAAAAATACCCTAGCCGTCAGTGGCAACGGCCAGTAGCAAGGGGCTGTCTGTGATGAATGCGAAAACAGGGATTAGTCAACCAAGCCGGGGATCTCCCGCTGATTAAAAAAGGCGTCTAAATTTGCCAATACCGAGTCACTCATGGCCTGCCGCGTTTCGACGGTGCCGCTGGCCACATGAGGCTGCAACAGTACATTATCCAGTTCAAAAAACGCTTTCGGGACATGGGGTTCATTTTCAAACACATCCAAGGCGGCTCCGGCGATCTGTTGATGTTGTAAGGCCGCAATCAGTGCCTTCTCATCAACTAAATTGCCCCGAGCAATATTAATCAGCCAACTGTGTTGCGGCATACTGTCAAACACTTGGCGATTAATGATGCCCTTATTCTCTGCACTGCCGGAGGCGGCCACCACCAGAAAGTCGCTTTCCTTGGCCAATGTTTGCAAGTCCGCACACCAGTGATAATCCAACGCATCATTGCGCTGGCGGCTGGTGTAAAGAATGGACATATCGAACCCGCGGGCACGACGGGCAATCGCCTGGCCGATATTACCCATGCCGAAGATACCAATACGTTTGCCGCTCACCTTATTTGCCAACGGTAGGGCACTGTTTTCCCAGCGTCCTTCACGTACAAAGCGGTCCCCTTGGATCAGGCGGCGACTGGCGGCCAGTAATAAGCCCATAGCAAGGTCGGCGACATCATCGGTCAGCACGCCAGCGGTGATGCCGACGCGAATATGACGTTGACGGGCATACTCCATATCAATGGCATCAGTCCCGACACCGAATACCGCAATCATCCCGACATGTGGCAGTTGCTCAAGCTGTTCTCGGCTGATGCCGACATCTCCCCGAGTCACTACCGCCGTGATTTTGTCCGCGGAGGCGGCCAGCAGCGCCGCAGTGTCAGTCTGTTGATATCCGCGGATAACCTGATAGCGCGCTTCCAGTTCGGTCTGCAGCGCGTCCATGACAGGGGCGACCAGGAGTACCTGCGGTAAGGAGTGGTGCTGAGTGTCTGAGTGCATAGATGCGATCCTGTCTAAACGGTCATAAGCCTATGCCCTTTATCAAACGTGTTTTTTACGGGGATTTTTGCGATCTGCGTCACTTAGAAGGATGTTAAAAATTTGTGTTACAGGAGGCGTGATCTGGGTGGGCAAAACACGGGTGATGGGGAATCACCCGCTTTACGGCTAAATGGTTTCTCCCATCGATAACCGATAGTGGAGATCCACTCGTTCAATGGCGGGCAATCCTTTGACCTGTTTTATCAACAGTTCGGTGGCAACCTTACCCATTTCAAAGCGTGGCGTCAGCACGCTAGCCAGCCGTGGCGTGGTGACCTGCCCTATCTCTAAGCCATGAAAACCGGCAATCGCTAATTGTGCCGGAACCTCAATACCACGAGACTGGCATTCACGTAACACGCCCACCGCCAGATCGTCATTGGTGCACAAAATGCCGTCCATCTGTGGGTACATCTGACGTGCTAGGGTCATCATGCCACTGCCCATCGACACAGAAGAGACCTTACCAGGGGTAATGCGCCCGGCGCTCAGCCCGGCGTCGGCCATCCCCTGACAGTAACCGGCGTAACGTTGCTCATCGCGGATATCTGACATCGAACCGAAATAAATAATATGCCGTTTACCGCTAGCCAGCAGCATACGGGTCATATCCAATCCTGCTTTGAAGTTATCAAAGCCGACATTAATGCGGCCAGGGTTCTCCGCCAGCCCCATCACTTCTGCCACAGGGATTTTGGTATTACGCAGATACTTTTCGGCCCGCAGGCTGTGTACGCTTTCGGTGAGTAACAGCGCTTTGACATTGAAGGCCAACACCGTGGCAATTTGCTCTTCTTCTTTCTGACTATCGTAATCGTAATTAACCACCAGCGTTTGGTAACCATGGGCGGCGGCGGCGGTTTCTGCCCCAGCCAGCAGGTCGGCAAAAATCTGGTTATGAAACGACGGTACCAACACACCAATGCGCTGGATAGCAGTGCTGTTAATCGCCGCATTATCCGGGTCAGGCTGGTAATTGACCTCTTTGATCACGCTGGCAATACGCTCGGCAGTCTCAGGACTGACTTTGTCTGGGGTCCGTAGATAGCGGCTAACCGTCATTTTTGTGACACCCGCCAGGGTGGCAATATCATTCAGTGTAATGCGCTGCACTTTCATTCGTTCTGCCAGAAATCAACGGGAGTGGATCCTGATTATGCCTGCCGCTACCCAGAATGGAAATCCGCCCTCCGCAGAGTTTTCAGATTAGCGGTCGCGATTTTTTTGGCAGCGATCACAGGGTGTGTAACGCCGATCCGTAACACTCTTTTTAGTGATCACCGTCACAGTTTATCGCTGGAAAACCACGTCAGATAGAGACTCGTTGACTTCATCCTTGCACTGATAACGACCTATCGATCTGAGTCCGTTGGCCGATAGGTGGCTGTCAGGTAATCGGGTTTTGCAGATGAAAATGGGTACTGCCATGAATGATATTTTGAGTATGCAGGGCCACTGCTCTGAGTTCACTCCTCTGCCGTTTGGCGACGAGAACCTGCACGCTGTGGCAGCGGAGAGCCGCACGCTGACCAACCATTGTATTATCATCATGGGGGTTTCCGGCACCGGCAAATCTACCGTCGGTCAGGCCCTGTCCCATGCCCTGCGGGCTAAATTTATCGACGGGGACGACCTGCATCCCCGCCGTAATATCGACAAAATGGCGGCGGGCCAGCCGCTGGACGATACTGACCGCCAACCTTGGCTGAACCGACTGGCAGACGTGATCTACAGCTTGGATAAGAAACATGAAAACGGGGTATTAGTCTGTTCCGCCCTGAAAAAATGCTACCGAGACCAACTCCGGGCCGCAAACCCGCACCTGAAATTCTTATGGTTACACGGTGATTTTGAGCGGGTGTTAGCGCGCATGCGTCAGCGCCAGGGACACTTTATGCCCGAAGCTCTGCTACGTAGCCAATTTTCTAACCTTGAAATTCCCGGGCTAGATGAACCCGATGTGATGGCCGTCGACATCACGCCACCGGTTGACAGTATCGTTAGCCAGTATGTTCACCAATTGCGCTAACCCACCCTTTGCCGAGATCAGGACACCACGATGATTATTGATGCCTTAACCACTGCCGCCAACAATCCGCTTTACCCAGCGGTGATCCGCCAGATGCTGACCACCATCATTGAACACCAGCCTGCTGAACTCCCTGCTGGCCATTATCAAGTGCAGGATAAGCAGATGTTTTTTAATGTCGTCGAAGGAGAAACCCAACCACTGGCCGCTCAAAAGCCCGAGTTTCATCGCCAATATCTGGACATTCATATTGTGCTGGCAGGCAAGGAAGTGATTGGGGCTGGCGTCCTCGGTTTACCGCTAACGCTGAGTGAACCCTTTAACGACGCCCATGACCTCGGTTTCTGCGCCGACATCCCCGGTGAAACGCTGATCAATCTCCAACCCGGCGAACTGGCGATCATTTTCCCCGGCGAACTGCACCGCCCAATGTCCACCTGCGACTCCCCCGCCGCCCTGCGTAAGATCGTCGCCAAAATTGATTGTGGTTTGCTGGAGGGGGACAGATAACTAAAAATGGCCGTATTATAATTATACAATTTAGTATTAATTTGATACTGAGGATAATTGAGGGGGAACTCTTCTTCCCCTATTAACGCCACTGAAGTTAACCTTCATAAGAAAATACTAATTTTTTAACTATGTGCAGATCTTGGTAGGAATGCAATCGCCATATAGATACAAGAGAAATAACTTAACTCACACAGTCAAACGTGACGATAATAAAAACCAATAGTATATCACTATAAAATAACACTTCCCCTTATCTATCAAAAAATAAAAGTTGCACTAGAAAATAATTATTCTTCTTTTATTCCTTACTAATACAGCTAAAAATATAATTTATATTTATTAGGATTTATTTTAATAGGAATATTAATAATTACATTTCTGCGGAATAAATAATAGAACATTAATCAGAATAAAACACCAAAAAAACATATAATTACAGATTAAAACACTAACAAAATATTGGTAACACTCATCATAAGGTATACATCGAAAAGCGTAGACCGAATAATTTGAAATTGAGTTAGTGATATATTCAGTGATACATTAGCATTGCTTACAATTTAAGAGTTAATCAGGTTGTCACACTCGACTGCAGATACAGTTAAAGCATAATAATATCAATAAGATAATGGGATTTCCACTAAGGAATTTATAAGCGACGCTATGAAAATTAAGGAAATAACTGCCATTATTGTCTCCGCCAGCATGCTAAGTGCTTGCGCAAACACTCAAAATCAGCTCAATGAAACTGGAGCTAATTACGGTACGGAAATATTGTGTGGTGTTGGTGCAATCGGGGGGGCAATTGTAGGCAATATCATTGGAAGAAAACTCGGGAATGCTGCGGCAGGAACAGCCATCGGTGTCGCCTTAGGGGCTGGAGGTGGATGTTATGCTGGGAATATCTGGCAAAAACGTTCACAAGCATTACTTGATGCTGCGAAGAAAGCCAATATCCACATGACTACCGAGTCTGCTTTAACGCAAATATCATCATCGGATAAACAGGCTTCGGGTATTGTTGCTCAGGTAAACGACCACGGTATGTTCGACAGTGGATCGGCACAACTGACCAATACTGGTCGTTACCAGATGGAGAGTCTTGCTAAGGTCTACGCTGGGTCTGACAATAAACAAAACTACTTTTTGGTCGTGGGACATACTGATTCAACGGGTAACCCTGAACTTAATAAACAACTCTCTGAACAAAGAGCTAAAGCCGTTGGCCTGTTACTACGCAATGCAGGTATCTCTGCCAACCATATTTATTATCAGGGAGCAGGTTCTTCACGCCCGATAGGTAATAACCAGACTTATGACGGAAGAGCAGAAAATAGGCGAGTAGAGATCAGCCAGCTAAGCGATGAAAAAGCAATGGAGTTAAGAATTGCACAGGAGCAGGCAAACAGTCGGTATTTGAGTTATAGCAGTACAACTGCTCCGATGCGCGATGGCACAGCCCTCTACTCTCAGGAGAGACATAAAACAGCGAGAGCCTCTCTCTCCTCAGCGTCATCGGCAATCCGCCAGACCAAAATAAAACAGCCTACTGCTAATCTCTCACTCACTGCGACATCAGCGGACAAAAAGGGTAAAGTTGAAGATACAATGCCCGCCCCAAGGGAGCGCCATGCGGTATCCTCAGCCTCCTATATTGATTTCAGTGGACAGCCGGCAGTATCAACAGCAAGCGTTGTGAGTAGTGTAAACCTCCGCGAGTCTTCATCCTGGTTTCCTGAGGCACATGCTGCCGATGGCAATATGATGAGCTGTGCATCCGACAGTATCAGAATCAGTGGGCAGGTAAAAAGCCTAGCCACCGGTAAAGACTTTTCAGAACACCACAGTTATGACTACTTACCAGGATATGGTGGTATATCTTGGGCTAATGTGGTTAACAGTAATTTGGTGGTTATTTCTCCTGTTTCCATATTACGTGCAGGTGCACAGGTTACTCAGGATCCCACCGTCTCGATAATTACTCAGTTTACCGGCGTCAAGAAAACACCTTCTGTTGTGATCCCTGCGGTTGCCCAAACCTACCAAGGCAAAGACGAAATTATTTATCGTGTGTATCCTCGCCAGCCTGGCAGTGCTGTGACCTGTATGGATATTGTATTCAGTACAACAGGAGCAAAAGCAACGAAAGGACAGATTTTTTACCCGAAATCAAACACAACTTATGTGGCGAATTATATTCCTACTCCTTAACGATTATGAGATCCTGAAATCATGAATGATTTTTCACTGGCGGGTTTATTCGCCAATATTTTGGAACATCGGCTGATCACTGCAGCATTGATAGTATTTATTGTTGCTTTAGTGGTAGCTTATAAAAAATGGGATGATGTTCGTTACTTTGTTATGCGAACCTGGCATGTGATGCCAGTCGTGGGAACAGTAGCTAAGTCCGCCCGCCAATACAAGACAAACTCATCGGTAGTACATAGCTCACAATGGCTAGATGTTGAGAAGAACATTGCTGACTTATACTACAGTGAATATGTTGCTGCCGATCAGGACATTGCCTACTACAGTCAATGCAAAGACTATCTCGCAAAAGTGCTTGAATCAGGGCGTAAGAAAGGGCCTTTCTGGGTAATCCCGGTTATCGCTGTGTTGCTTGTAATGGAAGCGATCGGCTTCGCCTATGTCCTCGGCCCTTTTATGGCACCGCGTATCTCAGCAAATAATCTGCAAATTGTAGTCTGGTCATTGGCTCTGATCCTTTCCCTAGTATCGGGATTTATCGCACACCATGCAGGCCTCGCCCAGCATTATAATTCATTACTGAAAAAGGCTAAAACTTGGTTTAACCAAAGTGAGTCAAAACATAACCTTAATGAAGTTAATGAAATACAGATTGTTCACACTTATGAAGATAATGATCAGCCTCGTTACAACCAGATCGCTGCCAGGATTTCGATAGATCATAATTGCGCTGTCCGTCGTTGGCCAATTGTTGGTTTTTACTCTTGGATTTTCATTATCGCAGTTGCCGCATTTGGCGTACGTTATTATACATTACAGTATGTCGAGTCTAAGGAATCAGTTTCCAGTTACCAGGCCAGTAATGAGGTGAGCAGTCCTTGGAGCAATGTATTGCCGGCGCAAGCGGAGCAAAATAATCAACATGCTAGACAGCAAGCCGAAACAGATATGCAACAGTCTAAGCATGATGCTTCATTGGTCACCTTTATTATCCTTTCCATCGTTTATATTGGCGTGCAGTTCTTTGCATTCTTTATGGGTCGCAATTATGGCTTTGCTGGGATCCATTCTGAAGAGGCATGGTTACTGACCCACCGCTTTACAAATGCTCAGGCAATGCGATCGGCTATGGAACGTCAAAGACGTGTCATTACGATGCATGCTGATCATAAGCTGAGCATGTTACGGCGTAAACTTATGCATAAGTCTACGACCAGTGCAGATGAACGCGAAATCCTTAAACAATCAGTAAATCGTAATTTTGAGAGCTATGTGGCTATGCAGCATACTCAGCTGGAAAAAGAACGTGAGGACAGTCGTCGTAAAGAGCTAGAAAACTATATCCGTGACCAAAAACTGGATAAAGAAATGACCACCCATCGCACGGTGCATATCTCTCAGAAAGAACAGGTTACGGCAACCCAGCAGAATGTCAGTGAGAGGAATAATATGACTCCTCCGACAAAAACCGAGCACGATCTTTCACATGATGTGGCTAAAACCTCAACTTCAGCCGTTGAGAAAAAGCCACTTGAATATCCCGATATCAGTGGCTATAACGCTGAAGACCTTGTTTTCCTGCCAGATATCTCTCCCGAATTTTCTGAGTTGAGCCATGAACAAATTGCTCACATCTGGCAA
This sequence comes from Tatumella saanichensis, assembly GCF_000439375.1. Classification (GTDB taxonomy): domain Bacteria; phylum Pseudomonadota; class Gammaproteobacteria; order Enterobacterales; family Enterobacteriaceae; genus Tatumella; species Tatumella saanichensis. Next base: position 93 of record NZ_ATMI01000013.1, on the reverse strand, counting down.
GTACAAACTGTCGCTAAAAAATATCGGACACCTTCAGTACAAGAGTAATAATAATGGATTTGAAGAAAATAGTCTTAGCGATAAGTTTAACAG
>NZ_ATMI01000012.1 GCF_000439375.1 Tatumella saanichensis | reverse complement strand
TACGGGCCGTGCTGACGCACGTTGCCTCACGGTGTTCGGCTCGAACCTTAGTCGAAGGTTCTCGTCCTTCTCCGTGGAGAATATACTTTATTGGGAATGAATTTTCGGATGAAGTGTCATTTGAAATGGTGGTGGGAGAAGGATGATTCGCCTGGCGGCTCACCCTACGGGCCGTGCTGACGCACGTTGCCTCACAGTGTTCGGCTCGAACCTTAGTCGAAGGTTCTCGTCCTTCTCCGTGGAGAATATACTTTATTGAGAATGAATTTTCGGATGAAGTGTCATTTGAAATGGTGGTGGGAGAAGGATTCGAACCTTCGAAGTCTGTGACGGCAGATTTACAGTCTGCTCCCTTTGGCCGCTCGGGAATCCCACCTAATTTTGAACGCTGCGCTGTGCGGCGAAGCGGGGTGCATAATAACAGAACCTTTTATCCTGTAAACAGGCAAAACGGCCTTTACGCACCGTTTGCCTGTTTTTTACACGCAAAAGAAAGAGGGTGGTTATTATCTGCCCGATATTAAAGAATAATTGTCCGGTTACCGTAAACAAATACGCGTTGAGCTAACACTTTGTCTAAGGCACGACTTAGGGCATTTTTCTCGACGTCACGTCCGGCACGCATCATATCCTCAGCAGTGAAACTATGATCAACATGGATCACATCCTGCATAATGATCGGCCCTTCATCCAGATTATCATTCACGTAGTGCGCGGTAGCACCGATAATTTTAACACCACGCTCGTAAGCTTGATGATAAGGACGGGCACCGATAAAAGCGGGCAAGAAGGAGTGGTGAATATTGATGATCTGATTTGGGAAACGTTTAACAAACTCCGGCGTCAGTACCCGCATATATTTAGCCAATACCACATAATCTGGTTGGTAGCGCTCAATCTCATCTGCCATTCGCATATCATGCTCTTCACGGGTGTAACCCTCATGACTTATCAGAACAAATGGGATATCAAAGCGTTCGACCAGTGAGCGTAGCGTTTCGTGGTTACCGATAACTGCAGCAATCTCCATATCCAAGCCACCGAATGCGCTTTTCATCAGTAGATCACCCAAGCAATGGGCTTCTTTGGTCACCATAATCACCACACGGCGGCGTCCAGAAGGGGTCAGCTCACGGAGCGAACCGGTAGGTAACGCACTGTCGAGGTCCGCCAGAAGGGTGGTGTCGTTGAAAATCCCTTCAAGCTCGGTACGCATAAAAAAGCGCCCAGTGCGATGATCAACAAACTCATTGTTCTGCACGATATTCAGCTCATGCTTGTAACAAATGTTGGTGATTTTAGCGATCAGACCCTTGGCATCAGGGCAGATTGTTCTGAGAACTTTTTTTTGTAATGTCTGGGCTTGCATTTGCAGAGTATCCTGTCGAATCAAATATCAGTCTTGGGTGCGCTTTCAGGAAGCACAACATTTTTTATATTTTTTTCCTGAGCCACAGGGACAGGTCTCATTACGGCCTGCCTGCAGGTGAACACCGTCAATATAGTACCAGTCTTGTTCCCTGAGGAGAAAGCGAGAACGTTCATAAATTGCTGATGTGTGTTCATTATCGCGGTAACGGGCAAAGAAGGTGACAAAGGCCTCATTACTATCTTTTTGATGATTATGTGAGATAACATTCAGCCCCAACCACTGTGTCTGGCTGCTATCAGCCTGCAAGGCGGCACTCAATTGCGGTGTTCTCTGACTTTGGTCCCAGGTAGCCAGTAACCAGTCGTTGTTTTGTTGCGTATAGGCCGTGTAGCGTGAGCGCATCAGTGCTTCTGCATCCGGCGGGACCTGTTCTCCGCTGATGTATCGACCACAGCAACTGGTATAAGGTTTAAGGGTGCCGCAAGGACAGGTTTGAGTTGACACATTATCTCCGAGAAATGACTACGGGTTCAGGCTTCAATTCAGCAGGGTAAAGCACAGCGCTGACAGTGAAATGTTCAAGGTTGAACTATACTACAGTTGAATGGCCAATTGTCACGTTGGCAAAGGCGAGTATTTGCAGGACCATCTTGAGGTTGTCGGGAAGGGAGTCCTGATCAGGGGGAAGCAGTTCACAGGTAATAACAACAAGGTTTAGTATGAGCAATACATTATCCGGAAAACTGATCCTGATAGTGGATGATGAAGCGGTGTTTTCATCGTCACTGAAGGCTATTTTGGAAAGTATGGGCGCACAGACATTGCTGGCGACAGATGGTCAACGGGCACTAGAGATGTTGGTACAACGACCCGTCGACCTGATCATCTGCGATGTAGAGATGCCAGTCATGGATGGTGCCGAATTTGTCCGACAGGTCCGCCGTGAGGGGTGTGAGCTGCCCATCATTATTGCCACAGCCAGTCAGAAGGTCTCTGAAATTGCCGGCATGCTAAGACTTGGGGTTCAGGATGTGATCCTAAAACCTTTGGATGATATCCAGCGTCTGCAAGATGTGTTATTGGAAAGTTTATACCCGATGATGTTTTCATCGCCGAGTCGCGAAGATGAACAGCTGTTCGAGGGCTGGGATACTCTGATCCGTCAGCCAGAAAAAGCAGTGCAGTTATTAAAACAACTTCAGCCGCCGATCCGTCAGACTTTGGCAGATATGCGGATCAATTACCGTCAATTGACCAGTACCCAGCAACCCGGCTTGGTGTTTGATATTGCCGCCTTGTCAGAGCATCAATTGGGTTTCTATATTCTTGATGTCACACGCGCTGGCAACAATGGCGTTATGGCCGCCTTATTGTTGCGGGTCATGTTCAGTGAGTTGTTGCGACACAAAGTCTCCGATAACAACCAGTCGCTGCCAGCTGTTAATAGTATTTTGCATGATATTAATCAGCTAATTAAAGATGCCGGAATGTCTGGGCAATTTCCGTTGCTGATCGGCTATTATAATAAGCAGCAGCATAATCTGTTAGTCATCCCTGCAGGATTGCACGCAGCCCTCACTTTTGACGGGAAAACCCGAGTATTAGAATCCGGACCTCCGGCGGGAACATTTGAGAAGATCCACGCGAGCCAGCATAGTTTTCACCTAAGTGCTTGCGAGTGCGTAGTTTCTGGTGCCGGTGGGCGGTTGAATATTATGCTTGCTACAGAGCACTAACGGCAGATGAGTGAACAATCAATTATTTTTGCGCATCAATGATTAGTATAAGTCCTAAATTTATAACAAATTAACCGGCGGGGATTTTCCTTTGCCGGGAACTGTTATACTGTCTGTGTCCTGAACACTAAATTCCGGGTTTACCTGACCCCTATTTGAGGTATGTTGATGTCTGCTCATAAATCGAACATTAAAAAAGCGGTAATTCCTGTTGCGGGATTAGGTACCCGAATGTTACCAGCTACAAAAGCCATTCCTAAAGAAATGCTGCCGCTGGTGGATAAACCACTAATTCAGTACGTAGTCAATGAATGTATTGCTGCTGGAATTAATGAAATTATTCTGGTCACCCATTCTTCTAAAAACTCTATCGAAAACCATTTTGATACCAGCTTTGAATTGGAAGCCATGCTGGAGAAACGCGTTAAGCGTCAGCTGCTGGATGAGATTCAAGGTATCTGTCCTCCTCATGTTACCATTATGCAGGTACGTCAGGGCGTTGCTAAAGGTCTGGGTCATGCGGTGATGTGTGCACATCCATTAGTCGGTGATGAACCGTTCGCTGTTATTCTGCCGGACGTTATTATTGATGAATATGACGCTAACCCTAACCAGGATAACTTGGCTGAGATGTTAAAACGCTTTGATGAAACCGGAAACAGTCAGATCATGGTTGAACCAGTGGCTGACGTGACGGCTTACGGCGTTGTTGATTGCCAAGGCGCAGAACTGAAAGCTGGCGATAGCGCACCTATGGTCGGTGTGGTTGAAAAACCTAAAGCGGCTGAAGCACCGTCAAATCTGGCGGTAGTAGGGCGTTATGTGCTGTCTCAGGACATCTGGCCATTACTGGCAAAAACACCTCCGGGTGCTGGTGGTGAAATCCAGCTGACGGACTCTATCGCTATGCTGATGGAAAAAGAAACCGTTGAAGCTTATCACCTTAAGGGTCGCAGTCATGACTGTGGTAACAAACTGGGATACATGCAGGCATTCGTCGAATATGGCGTGCGTCATCCAGTTTTAGGTGAAGACTTTAAAGCTTGGTTACATAAAACCGTTGACTGATTGAGCGGTATCTAACAGGTGATCAAAGGCGATGTTATTATCGCCTTTTTTAATGGCTACTCTCCGATCCCTTATCAACCAAGGGAAAACACGTTTCCAATGCGTTCATTCATCCCATCGATTTCTATTATAATGTTCCTGGGTCGTTGCACTGGGGTAGCCAGAAAAGTATCTTTCATCATCGCTGCTGTCTGAAAGACCCTTAAATAATCCACTTTCATGATAAGGTGATCGCTTTTCGATATTATTGTCGTCACCGCGGAGTTAGCCGAGGGATTGCGAATGTGGTGAGTCAGAGCGATGAACAGGGAAATGATTAACCAGAAGTATAGCGGGGCAGGTGGTTCGGAGTAATAAAAAAGCAGGCGTAACCCTGCTTACTGAGTGTGCATCTTTAACCACCGGACATCACAGCTTAGAGTGCAAAATCTTCCAGCGTTTTACCTTCGGATTCCATCGCCTTACGGATCACTGCGGGGGTACGTCCTTGACCAGTCCATGTACGGACTTCACCCTGTTCATCAGTGTATTGATATTTTGGTGGACGAGCAGCACGACGTGCTTTGATGGCGGGTTTCGCCTCTTCTACCGCCTGCAACAGATCACTAGGGTCAATACCATCGGCGATTAACATTTCGCGATATTGTTCCAGCTTACGTTGTTTCTCTGCATTCTGGGCGGCTGTTTGAGATTCTTCTTCACGTCGTTCATTAACAATTACTTCGAATTTTTCCAGCATCTCTTCAAGAGTTTCAATGCTGTATTCTTTGGCTTGGGCACGAAGTGTACGAATATTATTTAACGATTTAATGACATCGCTCATTGTCCGGTTCTCACAATTTAAATGATGTTATGCTGGAAAATATAATCATAGTCTCAGCTAAATTTTACTGCAACTCATTCGTTAAGAGGGATCGGTAGCTTATATTACTTATTTACAGAAATCTGCCGATGACAACAAATAAAAATGGGATAAATAACCTCTAACCTTGCTTGTCTGAGCACCCTTGCGGTCAAAGGTTATGTTAATATAGCCGCCATTACTGATACTGAGCTGAGACCTATCTATGGCACAACTCTATTTTTATTATTCGGCAATGAATGCCGGTAAATCCACTTCACTGCTGCAGTCTTCTTATAACTATCAAGAGCGCGGCATGAAAACAGTGATTTACACTGCGGAAGTTGATAACCGTTTTGGTCATGGGAAAGTCAGCTCACGGATTGGTCTGTCATCGGAAGCCCGATCCTATACTCCGCAAACCGATATCTTGGAACAGATCACCGAGTTACATCGGCAGGAACATCTACACTGTATTCTCGTTGATGAAAGTCAATTTCTGACTCGTCTTCAAGTGCGTCAGCTAACAGATGTGACAGATAATCTTGATATTCCAGTGTTGTGTTATGGCCTTCGAACTGACTTTCGCGGTGAATTATTTGAAGGTAGCCAATACCTTTTAGCTTGGGCGGACAAATTAGTGGAACTAAAAACCATTTGCCACTGCGGGCGTAAAGCTGGAATGGTACTGCGACTGGACAGTCAAGGAAAGCCATTTAAGGAAGGAGAACAGGTCGTGATCGGCGGTAACGAGCGTTATATTTCGGTGTGCCGTAAACACTACTGGCAGGCAATAGAACAGGGCAGCAGCAGCGCCGTATTTGGTCACCATCCCTGAAAATAACAGGCCGGTGAGTACACCGGCTTGATTTCAAATAATTGACGCCACCGCCTAAGGCGGTGGCGGTTATCATTTTTTCGCGGTTTTCTTGGTCTTGGTTGGCGTCGAGTTCTGCTGTGCAGGCACAGTAATGTCAGAGACTTCTTGATAGGCTCGACCGTAATAGCTGTCCAGTAATATCTGGCGGAGCTCGGAAATTAGAGGGTAACGGGGATTGGCGCCAGTACACTGATCGTCAAATGCATCTTCTGCCAGTTTATCAAGACGAGCTAAGAAGTCCGTCTCTGCCACGCCGGCATCGCGAATCGACGCGGGCACCCCCAGATCCTTTTTCAAAGCTTCCAGCCACTCTAACAGTGCGATTATCCGTGCCCCGGTTCGATCTTCTGCTGTGCCCAGTCCCAAATGTTTGGCGATTTGCCCATAACGACGTCTTGCCTGTGGACGATCATATTGGCTGAATGCGGTCTGTTTTGTGGGGTTATCCGTAGCGTTATAACGGATAACGTTGCAGATTAATAAAGCATTAGCCAGTCCGTGGGGAATATGGAACTCAGAGCCCAGTTTATGGGCCATAGAGTGGCAGACCCCAAGAAAAGCATTGGCAAAGGCAATACCGGCCAATGTTGAGGCGTTGTGCACTCTTTCACGGGCTAACGGGTTACGAGCCCCTTGGTGGTAACTGTCGGGTAGGTGTGCCTTCAGTAACGTCAATGCCTGCAAAGCCTGGCCGTCAGAATATTCATTGGCTAGCACCGACACATAGGCCTCTAGGGCGTGAGTAACGGCATCTAATCCGCCAAATGCACACAATGACTGTGGCATTTCCATGACCAAGTTAGCATCAACAATAGCCATATCTGGTGTCAGGGCATAATCGGCTAACGGGTATTTCATACCGGTGAGGTCATCGGTTACCACCGCAAAAGGGGTGACTTCCGAACCGGTACCTGAGGTGGTGGTGATAGCCACCAGGCGCGCTTTGATCCCCATTCTTGGGAAACGGTAGATGCGTTTACGGATATCCATAAATCGCAGCGCTAGCTCTTCAAAATGGGTTTCTGGGTGTTCGTACATTACCCACATGATTTTGGCGGCATCCATCGGTGATCCGCCACCAAGGGCAATAATCACATCCGGTTTGAAGCCGCTCATTTGTTCAGCTCCTTTGCGAACAACACTCAGGGTAGGATCAGCTTCGACTTCCGAAAATACCTCGACCTCGACCCCTTGAGCTTTTAAAACTCGTGTCACTTGGTCCGCATAGCCATGGTTAAATAGGTAACGGTCAGTGACGATGAACGCACGCCGTGCGCCGTCAGAGGCGATTTCCTCCAATGCTACCGGCAGGCAACCTCGGCGGAAATAGATAGATTTTGGAAGTTTATGCCACAACATATTTTCCGCCCGTTTAGCGACTATTTTTTTATTAATGAGGTGCTTAGGTCCGACATTTTCCGAGATTGAATTGCCGCCCCAGGAACCACACCCCAGTGTCAATGATGGGGCCAGCTTAAAGTTATATAAATCCCCGATACCTCCCTGTGAGGCTGGCGTGTTGATCAGCACCCGCGCAGTTTTCATCTTCTCACCAAACTCTCGGATACGCTGCGGCTGATTATCTTGGTCGGTATACAGGCAGGAGGTGTGACCAATGCCACCCAACTCAACCAATTTCTCTGCTTTAAGCAGGGCATCATCGAAATTCTCTGCGCGGTACATCGCAAGCGTCGGTGAGAGTTTTTCATGGGCAAAGGCTTCTGATTCATCAGCCAGTGTGACTTCCCCGATGAGAATTTTTGTGGAGCTTGGGACGGTAATGCCAGCCAGTTCAGCGATACGGGTGGCAGGTTGGCCCACGATAGCGGCGTTCAACTCACCGTCTTTCAGGATAACGTTGCGTACGGCCTGTAATTCTTTGCCCTGCAGCAGATATCCACCGTGGCTGGCAAAGCGTTCTCTGACCAGAGGGTATACCTTACGGTCAACAATCACTGACTGCTCCGATGCACAGATGACTCCATTATCAAAAGTTTTAGACATTAGAATGGAGGCGACCGCTCGTTTGATATCAGCCGTTTCATCAATCACTACCGGTGTATTGCCGGCACCGACGCCAATGGCGGGTTTACCGGAACTGTAGGCAGCCTTGACCATACCAGGCCCCCCGGTGGCGAGGATCAAGTTAATCTGCGGGTGATGCATCAACTGGTGGGAAAGTTCCACCGAGGGTTTATCGATCCAACCAATGATCCCATCCGGTGCACCGGCGGCAACGGCAGCCTGTAGGACGATCTCGGCTGCCCGATTGGTCGCTTGGCAGGCCCGAGGGTGAGGGGAGAAAATAATACCGTTGCGTGTCTTGAGGCTGATTAATGCTTTAAATATAGCGGTAGACGTGGGGTTGGTGGTCGGGACTATTCCACAGATAATGCCGATGGGCTCTGCAATGGTAAGTGTGCCCCAAGTATCATCGGTTTCCAAAATACCGCAGGTCTTTTCATCTTTGTAGGCGTTGTAAATATATTCCGAGGCAAAGTGGTTTTTGATGACTTTATCTTCGACAATACCCATTCCAGACTCGGCAACAGCCATTTTTGCCAGCGGTATTCGTGCATCTGCAGCAGCCAGTGCTGCAGCACGAAAAATCTTATCAACCTGCTGCTGGCTGAAACCGGCATATTGCTGTTGTGCCTGTTTTACCTGCTCAACGAGAGCATTCAGTTGTTCGGAATTAGTGACGGTCATGGTGTGCTCCTGAGGAAAATGAAACTTTTAGTAAACCGGCCTGCTGCCAGGCAGGTATGTTTACTGAAAGGATTTCACATCAGGGAGTCTGCGGCTTGAGGTCATCGTAGCGACCGGTGACAAGCGGTTCACTGATGCAGATCAACCGGTGGTGAAGCTGACACCATTCAGCAGAGATAAGTGTGAGCTGCATCGCAGAGTGGCTATAAGAAGCAATAAGTGGTATCTGTGTTGGGGCGATGCTGTGGCTGTATCAGAACAAAAAACGTAGAGAGGGCTGATAGTTTAGGTTATAGCTCTTTTACTGGTAGAGGCAGATGTCTATACTTATCGTTTTTCCTTACTCTCGGAACATGAGGTCGTCATTGTCATCTTTTTTGTCTGATTTTCCGACATATATTAAATTCTTTATCGGACTTTTTGCACTGGTTAACCCAGTGGGGATCATTCCGGTCTTTATTAGTCTGACCAGTAGTCAGGGGCCGGCAGAGCGTCATAAGACCAACTTAACCGCTAACTTATCGGTGGCGATTATTTTGTGGGTCTCTCTTTTGTTGGGAGACAGCATTTTGGCGCTGTTCGGGATTTCGATTGATTCTTTCCGCATTGCGGGTGGGATCTTAGTCGTCACCATCGCCATGTCGATGATCAGCGGTAAAATCGGGGAAGATAAGCAGAATAAGCAGGAGAAAGCGGAAGCGGGTTCCCATGAAAACCTCGGGGTGGTGCCTTTGGCGCTGCCATTGATGGCAGGCCCAGGAGCTATTAGCTCAACAATTGTTTGGGGCACCCGTTACCATTCGCTGCTCAATATTTTCTGTTTTTCCGTGACTATCGCACTGTTTGCGGCCTGTTGCTGGTTACTGTTTCGTGCGGCCCCTGTGATGGCCCGCGTACTCGGCCAAACAGGCATTAACGTAATAACCCGTATTATGGGCTTATTGTTAATGGCCTTAGGTATTGAATTTGTTGTTACCGGTATTCGCGCGTTATTCCCTGGCTTGTCGGTTCTGCATTAACTTAATTCGTAACGATTTACGCCATCACCATAATGGAGCGCCATTATGGTGATGTTGCACCACTATGGCTCACCTTCATTCCTTTTAGTAATAATTGCCTACCTTTCATAAGTGTGTTTTCTGAACAATAGCGTCTGCTCGCTAAATAGATTTAGGAATAACATCGCTATCTGAGTTCCCCTACGGTATGTGAAACATACTTAGTAACATTTATTGGCATAGTTCATGCATAGGATAGTTTTTTATTGTGGAAATAATGTTTCTTCACTAATTATGTTTCAATTTGTGAAGTCATAGGTAAATCTACCATCAGTTACCGACTTTTATTTGTGCAATAAACTAAGTTTGTATAAAAAATAAACTACTAAAAGAGGGCAGCTGTAGGTAGCGGTTTTCATAGCTTGGCGACCCTTACACGCCGCACACACACATCACAACAATAATGGAGCCAGTTAAGATGCGAAATTCTCCAAACAAAAACATCCTTACTGCAGGTATTCTACTTGCCCTCAGTCAGATGGCGGTAGCGACAGCCCAGGCAGCAGATGTTCCTCAGGGAACGGTATTAGCCGCTAAACAAGAGATCATTCGAGGCAATGGCGGTGAGGTACAGTCACTGGATCCGCACAAAATTGAAGGCTCCCCAGAATCCTATGTCAGCTATGACCTCCTTGAGGGGCTGGCTATCGTTGATCCGCAAGGTAAAGTGGTACCCGGGGTTGCACAGAGCTGGGAAAATAAAGACGCTACAGTCTGGACCTTCCATCTGCGTAAAAATGCCTTATGGTCTAATGGCCAGCCGGTTACTGCCCAGGATTTCGTCTATAGCTGGCGTCGTCTGGTTAATCCTAAAACCGCATCGCCTTATGCCAGTTATCTTGCCTATGGTCATGTTGTAAACGTGGATGACATTGTCGCCGGCAAGAAAAGCCCTGATCAATTAGGGGTTAAAGCCCTGGATGATCATACCCTGCAAGTGACACTCAGCAAACCCGTACCATTCTTTGACCAATTACTGGTCTATCCAGCACTGTCGCCAGTCTACCCACCGGTGGTAGAGAAATACGGTGACCAATGGACATTGCCAAAGAACTGGGTCGGTAACGGTGCCTACACCTTGCAGGATCATATCGTCAACGAACGTATTGTGGTGGTGCGTAACCCGAAATACTGGAATAACGCAGCGACGGTTATCAATAAAGTGACTTTCCTGCCAATCGATTCTGAAGTGACGGACGTTAACCGTTTCTATTCAGACGGTGGCAGCGATATGTCTTATAACAACCTGCCGATTGAGCTGTTTCGCAAGTTGAAAAAAGACAACCCACAGGATTTACGGGTTACGCCTTATCTGTGTACCTATTTTTACGAGCTAAACAATAAAAAGCCGCCGTTTAATGATGCGCGGATCCGCACCGCATTCAAACTGGGTCTGGATCGCGATATTATCGTCAACAAAGTGTTGGCCCAGGGCCAAACGCCGGCCTACAGCTTGACTGACCCGGCGACCCATGGAATCGATGTGGCGAAGCCTGATTGGTATAAACTCACTCAGACACAGCGGAATGCGGAAGCGAAAAAGCTGCTGCAGGAAGCTGGCTATGGTCCTGATCATCCGCTGACCATTGAATTGTTGTACAACACCTCTGACCTCCATAAAAAACTGGCGATTGCTGCGGCCTCTATCTGGAAGAAGAACCTTGGGGTAAATGTTCAGCTGGTTAATCAGGAATGGAAAACCTACCTCGATTCTCGCCATCAGGGTACCTATCAGATGGCTCGTGCTGGTTGGTGCGGAGATTACAACGAACCCAGTGCTTTCTTGAACACCATGCAGACCGGCGACAGCAATAATACTGCTTTCTATAGCAGTGCGGCCTTTGATCAGGCCCTGAAAGATGCCTCCAACGCCACCGACAGTGGCCAGCGTGCTAGCGATTATCAGAAAGCGGAACAGATCCTGGATAAGGACTCTGCCATTGTTCCGGTGTTCTACTACGCCAGTACCCGCTTAGTGAAACCGTATGTGGGAGGCTTCACCGGTAACGATCCTCTCGACCATATCTACGATAAAAACTTATACATCATTAAGCATTAATTTTAACCGCAGCCGGTCAGCCAGGAGTGCTGACCGGTTTCACGGCAACGGCAGTGAAGCAATCAGGATAACGCCATGTTGAAATTTATCTTACGTCGTCTGGCAGAGGCGATCCCCACGCTATTAATCCTTATCACCATTTCCTTCTTTATGATGCGGCTGGCACCCGGCAGCCCGTTCACCGGTGAGCGTAATTTGCCACCGGAAGTGATGGCAAATATCGAAGCTCGCTATCACCTGAATGATCCCATCGGTAAACAGTATATCGATTACTTAATCCAGCTGGCTCACGGTAATTTTGGTCCGTCATTTAAATACAAAGATTTTACCGTCAACTATCTGATCGGCCAGGCTTTCCCTGTTTCGGCCTCTCTGGGACTGGCGGCATTTATCTTTGCGCTGGTTTTAGGTATCGGGGCAGGGATTATTGCGGCCCTCAGGCAGAATAGTTTCTGGGATTACGCTGTGATGGGGGTGGCGATGACCGGGGTAGTCATACCTTCATTCGTGGTCGCACCGTTACTGGTATTGATATTTGCCATCACCCTTAAGTGGCTGCCGGGGGGCGGTTGGAATGGCGGTCAGTGGCAATATGTGCTGCTGCCAATGGTGGCGCTGGCCTTAGCTTATATCGCCAGTATTGCGCGTATCATGCGCAGTTCAATGATCGAGGTTATGCATTCGGACTATATCCGCACTGCACGAGCGAAAGGGATGCCAATGAGCCGCATCGTATTTCGTCATGCACTACGTCCGGCATTGCTGCCAGTGATTTCTTATATGGGCCCTGCCTTCGTCGGCATTATTACCGGTTCTATGGTGATTGAATCGATCTTCGGATTACCAGGGATTGGCCAGTTATTCGTTAACGGCGCACTGAACCGTGATTATTCGCTGGTACTGAGTTTGACAATACTGGTCGGCGTGTTAACTATCGTCTTTAACGCCATCGTCGATATTCTGTATGCGGTTATCGACCCGAAAATTCGTTACTGATGGCGGGAACTTACCATGATTTTATTTAAAAGAAATAAGCAATATAGCCAGACATTAGTGGCTGACAATGTGATAGCTGGACGCAGTCTGTGGCAGGATGCTGGTCGTCGGTTTATCCATAACCGTGCGGCATTGGTCAGCTTGCTATTGTTATCACTGATTATCCTTTTTGTCGCCTTTGCACCTCTGTTATCGCCGTTTGCCTACGATGATACCGACTGGAATATGATGTCGGCGGCACCGGACTTGGCTTCTGGGCATTGGTTCGGCACAGATTCCTCAGGCCGCGATCTATTAGTACGTGTGGCCATTGGTGGGCGTATCTCGCTGATGGTGGGGATTGCCTCCGCCGCGATTGCAGTTGTGGTTGGCACCCTTTATGGGTCAGTAGCGGGCTATGTGGGCGGTAAAACCGATGCTTTTATGATGCGTCTGTTGGAGATCCTTAACTCTTTCCCCTTTATGTTTTTCGTCATCTTATTGGTGACCTTTTTTGGCCGTAATATCCTGCTGATTTTTGTTGCTATTGGGATGGTCTCTTGGCTGGACATGGCGCGTATTGTGCGCGGTCAAACCCTGGCCCTGAAAGGGAAAGAGTATATCGAAGCTGCCCGCGTGGCCGGAGTTTCTTCCACTGGGATCGTCACTCGTCATATCATTCCCAACGTGCTGGGAGTGGTAGTAGTCTATGCCTCACTACTGGTGCCTGGGATGATTTTGTTTGAATCTTTCCTCAGTTTCCTTGGCCTTGGGACCCAAGAACCGTTAAGCAGTTGGGGGGCATTGCTTAGTGACGGCGCCAACTCAATGGAAGTTTCCCCTTGGTTACTGTTGTTTCCTGCAAGTTTCCTGGTGGTGACACTGTTCTGTTTTAACTTTATCGGCGATGGCTTACGTGATGCCCTCGACCCGAAAGATCGCTAAGGAGCAGGCAATGACAGTTAAACAAGCCGGTATTGAACAGCCATTACTGACCGTGAAAGACCTGCGGGTCACCTTTTCTACCCATGATGGTGAAGTGACCGCAGTGAATAACCTCAATTTTACCCTCAATGAAGGGGAAACGCTGGGGATCGTCGGCGAATCGGGATCGGGTAAATCACAGACAGCATTTGCACTGATGGGCTTACTGGCCCGCAACGGGAAAGTGAGTGGCTCTGCCAACTTTAAAGGGCAGGAACTGCTTAATCTGCCAGAGAAACGGCTTAACGCGCTGCGTGCTGGGCAAATTGGCATGATTTTCCAAGACCCAATGACCTCGCTTAACCCTTATATGAAAGTGGGTGATCAGTTAACCGAAGTCCTACGCCTGCATAAAGGCATGAGTCGCAACGAAGCCATTGAAGAGTGTGTCAGGATGTTAGACGCGGTTAAAATCCCAGCCCCCCGTCAGCGAATGAAAATGTACCCCCATGAGTTTTCTGGGGGTATGCGCCAGCGAGTGATGATTGCGATGGCATTGCTGTGTCAGCCACGGTTATTGATTGCCGACGAGCCGACCACCGCCCTGGATGTCACCGTTCAGGCACAGATTATGAAGCTGTTAAATGAACTTAAATGTGAGTTCTCAACCTCCATTATTCTGATCACCCATGACCTTGGGGTGGTGGCCGGAGGCTGTGACAAAGTGCTGGTGATGTACGGTGGACGGACTATGGAGTATGCGACCGCAGATCAATTATTCACTGATCCTACCCATCCTTATACTCGTGGCCTGTTAAAAGCCGTACCGCGCCTTGATAGCAAAGACGACGAACTGCGGACGATACCCGGTAACCCGCCAAACTTGCTGAATTTACCCGCTGGATGCCCGTTCCGGCCGAGATGTCAGTACGCTATACCGCTGTGTGAAACCTCACCACAGCCTTTGATAAGCACCGGAGGCCGTATCCGTGCCTGCCATAGACCGGTGGAGGAGCTACAATGATTAATCCCACTCAGCCTAAGGGGCCTTTACTACTGGATGTCACAAACCTCAAGGTGTGGTTTGATATCCGTCAGAAGAAGCAGTGGTTTTGGCAGCCTACCCAGAGCCTGAAAGCGGTAGATGGGGTCAGTTTTCAATTACGCCAAGGAGAAACATTGGGTGTGGTCGGTGAGTCCGGTTGTGGAAAATCGACCTTGGCACGCGCTATTATTGGTCTAGTGGAAGCCAGTGAAGGCAGTATCTGCTGGATGGGGAAAGAACTGGCGGGTAAAAGTCAGGCGGAGTGGCAGATAGCCCGTAACGACATCCAGATGATTTTCCAAGATCCGTTAGCCTCCTTGGATCCGCGTATGACCATTGGTGATATTATTGCCGAGCCTCTACGTAGCCAGCGACCGCGTCTTTCGCGGGAGCATATTCGGCAACGTGTCCGGGCGATGATGGAGAAAGTCGGGCTGCTGCCCAATATGATCAACCGCTATCCCCACGAGTTTTCTGGTGGACAGTGCCAGAGAATTGGTATCGCCCGAGCCCTGATTTTGGAACCGAAACTGGTGATCTGTGATGAGCCGGTGTCGGCCCTAGATGTGTCCATTCAGGCTCAGGTGGTCAATCTTCTTCGCCAGTTACAGCGGGAGATGGGGTTAGCACTGATTTTTATTGCCCACGACCTGGCGGTGGTAAAGCATATCTCTGATAAAGTGATGGTGATGTATCTGGGGCATGCGGTAGAAACCGGAGAGTATCAGCGAGTCTATAGCCAGCCAGCACACCCCTATACCCGAGCGTTAATGACGGCGGTGCCTTTGCCGGACCCGGTACTGGAGCGTAACAAAACGATTCAGTTATTGGAGGGGGAACTGCCGTCGCCGATTAACCCACCAAAAGGCTGTGTGTTTTCAACGCGCTGTCCGCTAGCAGATGAAGCTTGTCGCCAGCAACGTCCGCTCACAGAGGGACCAGACAGCCACAGTGTCGCCTGTCTGAAAACCGCAACAGTTTGATAGTAAAAAGCCGGGAATTTCCCGGTTTTTTTAACGAATGGTATTAAGGTTGAGTGGGCTATTCACGCCACAGAATATGGCACAGCTTATGGTCTTTTTCACGGCACAACAAAACCCGTGCAAAGATATCCGTGACAGGTTCACCATCAGCCTCACCCAGTCCAATCACGACCTCGGCAAAGAAATCTGGGTTTAAATCAAAATCCACATGTTCCTGCCAATCTTCCGCTGGGTCGAATAATTCCGCGCCACCACGTTCCTCGAACTGTAGATTAAATAGAATAATATCTGCGGGATCGAGGTTATCGCCGGCCAGTTCGAGGAAGATATCGTAGGCCTGCTCCAGGGTTTCATCTTCGGTCAGACGGTTGTTAAGATCCATGTCGATTCCGTACTCATAAAGTGTCAATATGCGGCCTTTTTACAGCAAAGGGCTGAAGAAGTAAAACAGTCGTTCGACAATCCGCCGCCAGTAAGGGCGCTTCGCCCATTCCGAGGCTTTCATGCGGGTTGAGCGCTCAATATAGTCCTGCTGAACACAGCCCATATCATTACCGAAATCTCCGTCATCAATCACTAAGGTTACTTCAAAATTCAGCCACAGGCTGCGCATATCGAGGTTAACCGTACCGACCAGGCACAGCTCGCCATCGACCAGTACGCTTTTGGTATGCAGCAAACCGTCGGAGAACTGATAAATCTTGACCCCAGCATCGAGTAATTCAGTAAAGAACGCGCGGCTAGCCCAATCCACCAGCATCGAATCATTTTTCTCAGGAACAATCAGACGAACATCGACACCGCGTAGAGCAGCAGTACAAATGGCATGTAGCAGATCATCGCTGGGAACAAAGTAGGGGGTGGTCATGGTTAGCTGTTCACGGGATGAGTAAATTGCCGTCAACAATGCCTGATGGATCATATCCTCCGGGAAGCCTGGTCCAGAGGCGATGACCTGGATGATATGCCCCTCGGCTTGCTCAAAAGGCATCACCGCCTGCTCCGGTTGAGGAGGAAGCAGACGTTTCCCAGTTTCAATTTCCCAGTCGCAGGAGTAGACGATTCCGAGGGTGATCGCCACCGGGCCTTCCATACGCGCCATCAGATCGACCCACTGACCAACCCCAGCCTCCTGCTTGAAATACTTTGGGTCTACCAGATTCATACTGCCGGTGTAAGCAATATAGTTATCGATTAGCACAATTTTGCGATGTTGACGCAGATCCATGCGGCGAAGAAATACCCTCAGTAGGTTAACTTGCAGGGACTCCACCAACTCGATACCCGCTTCACGAAAACGTTTTGGCCAAGCACTGCGGAAAAATTTACGGCTACCGGCAGAGTCGAGCATTAGACGACAATGGACGCCCCGCCGCGCCGCGGCGATGAAGGCTTCTGCGACGTCATCGGCTCGGCCGCCGGGCTGCCAGATGTAGAACACCATCTCGATATTGTTGCGAGCTTGGTGAATATCGTTAACCAGCGCAGCCATTACATCTTCGGGATAGGTCAGTAATTCAAGCTGATTACCGCGTACCCCGGCAATACCGTGGCGGTGTTCACATAACTGGAACAGTGCCCTGGCAACTTCACTGGAGCGGGTGGCAAACAGATGAGAGGACTTTCTGAGTTCAGCTAACCAGCGGGCGGTAGAAGGCCACATTGTCCGCGCGCGTTCAGCCCGGCGTTTGCCAAGATAGAGTTCACCGAAGCTGAGATAGGCGATAATACCCACCAGCGGCAGTATATAGATGATCAATAGCCACACCATTGAGGAGGAAACGGTTCGGCGTTTCATCAGGATCCTCAAGGTGACACCGGCAATTAGCAGCCAGTAGCCGAATAAGATCAGCCCATTAAGCAGGGAATAAAAAGTCGCCATTCAGTGGAAATCCGGTTCACGCTTTCATTCCGGAAGTGTACGTGCTGTTCGATTTTTGTAAAACCTTTTCTAATCAATCATTGGCAGTGAACGGTATCGGCGTATACTGCCAGTGAAACCTCAACCGGGAGCAGAGAATGAGAAAGAGCAGGAATGAAGTTGCCCGCTGGAGAATGGCACGTCAGAAAAATCGCCGTAAAGTTCGCTGGCTGGAAGGGCAGTCGCGTCGTTATAGCCGTATCCTGCTTATCCGCCATCGCCTCGCGCAGAAACAACGCGGGTCACTGCTGTTTAAACTGTCCGGACATGCCGCCCGGGTTACCCACACCTTCTGAGTTGTCTGTCTGACGGACCACTGAGTTAATTGGGCGCTTCCCCGGAACGCTCGAAATTATGCTAAAGTTACCGCGCACTGAATGAGGTAACTGATGAAATTTAAACAAGATCACCTGCTGATTGGCTTTCAGGGAACACCGGACAGAAAACTCTACTGGTCGTTTATTGGCTATGCATTGCTGACACTCTGTGTTGCTGCTTGGCTGGCGATCAATAGCCATAATCTTTCCAATCTCAGACCCTATTTTTACATCGTATTTTGTACGGCCATAATGATCGCTTGGTTTTTGGCAAAATCTTTTCATACCCAACCCTATGAAAAGTATGTCACCTTCTTCCGAGTAGGATTATTTATTTTGTTTAACTGTCAGTTGGCAGTACTGGCGGCAGGGTTAGAGTTATTGGCGATCAATCTGGTGGCATTGATTGTCTCGGTGCTGTTTGTCCCCGCGATGGCGCTGGTGATCTTGGCGTTCAACGACTTTATTTCCTTTATAAATTACAACTACAAATCCGCTGTAGACCTGTCGTTGACCGATGAGTTAACCGGGTTGCCTAACCGCCGAGCTCTGAATTTTATCCTCCGTGAAATGGAGAAAAAGGCTGCGACGGTCTGCATTATCGACATTGATTATTTTAAACGTATTAATGATACCTTCGGCCATGAAACCGGTGACAAAGTGCTGACCACCATAGGTCTCACCCTTAACCGTTTTATTGATCAAGAGTTGCTGGTGTCGCGTTCCGGCGGTGAAGAGTTTTGCATCATTATGTCGGAAAATGTTGATGTTGCGGGAAAGGTGCGCGAGATAGTCGACGCGCTCACCATGGACTATAACCAAGACATCAGTATTACGGTCAGTGCAGGGGTGGCAGTAAAACGTCGCACTGATAATTTTACCTTGGCGATGATTGCTGCTGATGAAGCGCTGTATCGCGCCAAGAGTGAAGGGCGAAATCAAGTGGTGTCCGCCGAGTCCGGACGCCTGAAACGTCATAAGTAATACGCATTTATCCGGCGTTCTGATAGGTTAATCATTCTGTATTACCTTTAACGGAGCCGTTATTGATGAGTATCAGTATCAGAACACCGCTTTTGCAGTCACTCCCTCTCAGTGCTATTGGCCAGACGCCTGTCTGGCTGAAAATGGAATCTTCCCAACCGACTGGCTCTTTTAAGCTACGAAGTGCAGAACATGCCTGCCGTTTTTATGCAGAGCGGGGAGCCATAGGTTTTGTGACTTCCTCTGGGGGAAATGCGGGTATCGCTGTGGCGCATAGCGGTCGTCAACTTGGGCTACCGGTGACAGTTGTGGTGCCTGAAACCACGCCGCTGCGCGCCCGTCAACTGATCGAACAAGAAGGTGCCACTCTGATTGTGGTGGGGAAGCAGTGGAGTGAAGCTAACGACTATGCCCTATCATTAACTTCTGACCAGATCATTTATATCCATCCTTTTGATGACCCATTGCTATGGGAAGGGATCAGTTCGCTGGTGGATGAGGTGATCGATGAAGGGGTAATTCCGGATGCGGTGATCCTGTCAGTAGGGGGCGGGAGTTTGCTGTCGGGCGTGGCGTTGGGGCTTGAAAGGCACGGGCTGAGTCATATCCCAATCTATGCGGTGGAAACCGAGGGTACAGCTTCTCTCAATGCGTCGCTGGATGCCGGTGAACGGGTCCGTCTGGATAAGGTCAGTGGCATTGCCACCACCCTTGCAGCTAGCCAAGTCTGTGAGAATGCCTATATGGTTGCCACTCAACTAAACGTAAAAGGGGTTCGTGTCACCGACGAGGAGGCTTTATTTGCCTGTCGACGCTTTCTGGATGATCACCGAGTATTAGTTGAACCAGCTTGTGGGGTATCGCTGTCGCTGATTTACGATCAAAAAATTCAGCTTGTAGACCGGCAGAATGTACTGGTTATTGTCTGTGGTGGTGCATCGGTCAGCCTACAAAGCCTGTTAGGCTGAAAAAACCTTCGAACACAGCAGTCACTATTGGCTGCTGCTTTGTTCTCACTTTCTTCGGTAGGCATCCCACAGGGCAACACGGAAGGCAAACCGTTTAATCACCGCAGGGGCCCAGCCACGGACAATGAGCATGGTGGTTTTCTGGATCATAGCACTGCCAAACGGGCGTTTTATGTCAGGTTTCCGGGACATCTGATATCCATTACAGCAACTGAGTGTCAGAGAGTAAAATACTCTTCTCTAAAAGCCAACAGATGACAGCGGTCAAAGGAAGATTCTGTGTGTGCTATGAAGGGAGCCCAAAATCTGCTATTCACTGGCGACGCTGTTTATCAGATATCAAGAAAATAGGGCTGTTGTTGATATGCAAGCGTTAGAAATAGAACGCGCGCTGCGGGAAGATCCTGAGCTGGCTGCCCGGCTTGGGCAAAATGACGACTTGCTCACACTTATACAGCAGACCTCCTCTCTCGACCCTTTACCCGATCCAGATATTATTACGGAGTCTGAGCGAGTATTGCATTGGTATTGGGAGTGCTGAACGGATTTGTCTCAATGGCAGATAAAGAGCAGGCATCTAGACACACTCCCCAGAATAATGCACTTACTGGTGAAATAGGGGGCCAATAGATAGAGTATTTTGGGCAGGGATGTGTCGTTAACACAGACTCTGAAGGCGGGCAAAAACATTTTGTGTACTTGTTTGCGTACTTATTATGGTAATTGCCCGAAACTCACCGACTAATTCATCATCATTACATGAGAATAGGGTTATCAAAATACCTGTTTGAAAGGTTTTACGCTGACTTGCTGATAAACCCCGGCGGCCACGTAGGGATCGTCGTTAGCCCAGGACTGAGCATCTTCCAGTGACGGAAATTCGGCGATAATGGTCGAACCGGTAAAACCGGCTGGGCCTGGATCGTTACTGTCTACTGCTGGTAGGGGACCTGCAATAATCAGTTTACCGTCATCTTTCAGTAACTGCAGACGTGCCAGATGCGCAGGTCTAACAGACAGTCTTTTTTCCAGTGAATCAGGGGTATCTTCAGCGTAAATGACGTATAGCACGTTGTTGATCTCTTACGACAGTAAATTGTAAGCCCAACGTTAAGCTAACTGCGCTTACAGTGCAAATAAAATGGCACTCTATGGTAGGGAATAGTTATTGAAACTGATTGCTATTTGCATTTAGAATGTTGTTTCCACTGAACTGGCCGATATTATGAGCATTTTGACTGAAGAACTCCCTAAACGTTTACCCATATCTATGCTGGTCTCTGTGGCGCTTCATGGCGCGGTGATTGCAGGATTATTATTTGCCTCCTTTCACCAAACCCTTAATGCGCCGTCACCGGAGTCGGCGATTAATGTCAGCCTAGTGGCGCCGGAAGTCCAGCCGATGGCAGCAAAAAGTCAGCCTCAGCCGGTGACCACGCCAGCAGAAACACCGCCGCCACCTACACCTGAACCCGCAGCGACTCCGGAGGTCAGTACTCCAAAGGAGCCAGTGGTAAACAAACCGGTAGCAGTAGAAAAGCCCTCTCCACGGCCGGTGGTCAAACCTCCTCGTCATGAAGTGAAGAAAGCTGAACCTAAACCGCAGCCGAAGGTACCACCAAAACCCCGGCCCGAGAAGGCCCGACCGCTGGAAAAGCCGCACACTGATAATCAGCCTGCAGCGGCGGCTGTGCAAACCAAAGAGGCAACCCAGACCCGTGCTCAAACGGCTCCGGCGCGCGCAGATACTCATCAACAGAGCCTGTCGCAGGGTAAACCTCAGGCACTCAGCTTAATGCGTCCGGCGTATCCGGCCCGCGCACTAGCTTTCCATCTTGAGGGGCGGGTTACGGTCCAGTTCGATGTCGACAGTGATGGCAGGGTGGTTAACGGACGAATTATAGATGCAGAACCGAAAAATATCTTTGACCGAGAGGTACGGCAGGCAATGAAGCGCTGGCGTTTTCAAAGTGGCAAACCCACCACCGGTATGACCATGAATGTGCTCTTTAAAATTGATGGTAGTTCATCGGTGGAGTAACAGCTGCTGTTAGGGGTAAAAAAGGGCTGATACTTGGTCAGCCCTAGCTTGCATTTGTTAAGGATAGTCTTTATTGGCAATATTCTCATCCAGTGGCCGTGATTTACCTGTCTCATCGACAGCCACATAGATAAACACAGCTTCAGTGGTACAGTAACTCTTACCGATTGGCTCTGAAGAAACCTTCTTGACCCACATTTCCACATTGATAGTGATTGAACTGTTACCGGTGCGGATACAGCGCGCATGGCAGCTGACCACATCACCAATAGCCACCGGCTTCATAAAGGTCATGCCATCGACCCTGACGGTGACGACGCGTCCATTAGCAATCTCTTTGGCCAAGATCGCACCACCCATATCCATCTGTGACATTAACCAGCCACCGAAAATATCACCGTTCGGATTGGTGTCTGCTGGCATTGCCAGGGTACGCAGGACCATCTCGCCTTGGGGGCGTCGTAGTATATCGCTCATAAAATTCTCGTTAATCGGTCAGTCTTATTTTTCTTCGCGGGGCAGGTAGCGCCAGATATAGATCCCGCTGAATAGCGTAAACAGCAATGTTAGGGCCGTCAGTCCAAACACTTTAAAGTTAACCCACACTGATTCTGGTAGCCAGAATGCCACGTAAATATTCACCAATCCGCAGATAAAGAAAAACAGTGCCCAGGCAACATTCAGTTTACACCATACCGCTGTAGGTAAGGTCAGTTCTTTACCCAGCATCGATTGAATAAAGGGTTTTTCCATCCACCATTGACTGAACATCAGCGCAGCAGCAAACAGCGTATAAATGACGGTGACTTTCCACTTAATAAACTCGTCGTTATGGAAAATCAGTGTTAGGGAGCCGAACACCGTCACCAATAGGAAGGTGATGATGGTCATTTTTTCGAGTTTACGATACAGCACCCAACTGATAACTAAGGCTACGGCAGTGGCAGCGATCAGGGCACCAGACGCGGCATAAATGTTATACATTTTGTAAACAATGAAAAAGACGACTAATGGTAAAAAATCCAGTAATTGTTTCATAACAGATCCACAGACACGGCTGACATCTCAGCCGTAAAAGTTAACGTAACAGCATAAATGCCCGGAACAGGTAGGTGATCAGCACGGCAGATAACAGATTACCCAGAGTGGTCACAATCAGCGAGGAGAAGGCAACCGGTAGACGAGTTAGTGAAGAGAGTACCATGATCAGCACGACTTTCCCCAGCAACCAGCAGATCACCGCCGGTGCCAATACTCGGATGTTTTTCCATCCTAGGCTGACACTCTGTTTCATGGTACCGATAATACCGCCCTGTTTTTGACTGAGCAGTACCGGGGAGAGTGAAAAAAGGATTGTGAGGATCACCCCAGGCACAATCAGCACCATAAAGCCCAGTTGAGCAATCAAGGTGACCAGGAAGGTTTGGATCAGTAATGAGGGTAGAAAACCGACAGCACCGCCGATAGCGGAGAGGGCACTCAAATGTTTTCCGGCACTGACAGCAGGCAGTAATACCAGCATTCCACCCAGCAGCAAGGTATTGCCAATCAGGGCTGACAGGGTGCCGACCGCTGAGCTGTGCAGTAATACTCTTTGCTGCTCCGGCGACATACTTTGGATCAGTTCAATCAAAGAGCCGGCATTATCACTGTTCTGGCTCAGCAGAGAGAGTTGGTCAGCGCCTGGTGCGAAGACAGTGCCTAGGATCACCGTAACAAAGGCACTGACCAGAGAGATCAGTACAATCGTCTTCGACTGATGACGCAAAAAATTTGCAGTATCACGGTATAGCGAACTGGCCGTGAGAGACATGAACACTCCTTGAGGAAACAAATGAATTAACCGAAGGATTGTACATGCTTCGGCTGCTTCGCGGCACCCCGGCTGACAACTCTTTGCATTTTTTACCCTTACGGACATCCCTTGGTTATTGCCCGCCTAGACAATTTTTCTGCCGAAAAGGTCGCTTTAATCGCGACTTAAAATTGATCTAAATCAAGACTTTGTTTTATCAAGGATTTTATGTGACAGAAACGCATGATTTTCTGTTTGATTCGCGTTAAACATAGGGCCACAGAAGACAGCAGCTCAAACTGTCCGTCATCAAAATGAAAAAAATTACGCGCGTCGAAGAGAGGAAGGATTATGAAACTGGCAAAAATGGGTCTATTAATTGCGGCACTTTTACCTGCGGTTGCGAGCGCACATCAGGCAGGGGATTTCTTTATCCGTGCGGGTAGCGCCACTGTTCGTCCGACCGGCGGCAGTGACAACGTATTGGGCTTGGGTGAATTTGATGTCAAAAACAATACTCAGCTGGGGTTAACCTTCACCTATATGGCAACCGATCATATCGGTGTTGAACTGCTGGCGGCCACGCCATTCCGTCATAAAGTCGCATTAGGGCCGACCGGCACTTTGGCAACTGTTCATCAGTTGCCACCGACCCTGATGGCGCAGTATTATTTCTTAGACAACAACTCAAAATTCCAGCCTTATGCTGGTGTGGGCCTGAACTACACCACTTTCTTCGATAACAAATTTAATGATACTGGTAAGGCTGCCGGTCTGAGTAACCTCAGTCTGAAAAACTCCTGGGGCGTTGCCGGTCAGGTAGGTATGGATTACCAACTGGACCAGCACTGGATGCTGAACGCCTCACTGTGGTATATGAATATCAAAACCAAAGTTCGCTTTAATGCAGGTGATCAGCGCGAGAGCATCAATACCAATATTAACCCATTTGTCTTCTTTATCGGTGCGGGCTACAGCTTCTGATAACATCCCTGTTGAAAAAAGGCCGCTACTGCGGCCTTTTTTCTTTGAAAACCGTAGTCATAAGCCATAAAAAAACCCGGCACATAGGCCGGGCGGTTATCCTCTAAGGATTATCGGATCTGCATATCGTTCACAACAGAGGTGACACCTGGTACCTGGCGGGCAACAGTGACCGCACGGCTGGCAACCTGAGGTGAAGAAACAAAACCGCTCAGCTGTACGCGGCCTTTGAAGGTTTCAACATTGATCTGAGTCGATTTAAGTTCTTTGGTACCGAGTAACTGCGCTTTCACCTTAGTGGTGATCACGGTGTCATCGATATAGCCGCCGGTCCCTTCTTTGGCCGGGCCAGGGGCACAGGCGCTGAGTGCCAGCGCTACAACAGAAGCCATTACTGCACCGGATAACGCTTTAACAAATTTCATATACTGCCTCCCTGTCTGATGATTTCAGTGACAATTATTGGCCACATTCAGCGTATCCGCAACTGTCACCTACTCTGATAATTATAAAAAAGCAGGCACCCTGAGGTGCCTGTAAGAACGGTGAATCAGTGATGGGTAGCCGCTTTCAATGATGCCGCGAATTCACGCAGGGTGGTCAGCATCAGGGTTGGATCATCAAGATGAGATTCAATAATCTTCACCACGGCAGAGCCGGAAATCGCCCCCGCAGCACCTGCGTCGATCACCGCTTTCACCTGACCAGGCTGCGAAATACCAAAGCCTTGGATTGGAGGCGCCGCATGGTACTCACTGAGTTTAGCAATCAGGTGCTCCAGTGGCGCAGAGTGGCTATTTTCCGCACCGGTGACACCGGCCCGGGACAACAAATAGGTATAGCCGCGACCGTGAGAAGCAATTTCCCGCAGTAACTCATCACTGGCATTTGGCGGGCAGATAAAGATAGGGGCCACGTTATGCCGCATCGCCGCCTGACGGAAGGGCAGAGACTCTTCCAAAGGCACATCCGCAACCAGAACAGAATCTACGCCTGCTTGTTCACAGCGTGCGTAGAACGCATCGAGACCGGGTCTAAATATCAAGTTGGCGTAGATCAGCAAGCCAATGGGTAATTGCGGATATTTTTGACGAACTTGGGCGATGATCTCAAAACACTTATCAGTATTCATGCCACCTTTCAGGGCTCGCAAGTTGGCGCTCTGGATGGTCGGGCCATCGGCTAGCGGGTCCGAAAACGGAAAGCCCAGTTCCAGTGCATCGGCACCACCTTCAACTAACGCATCAATGATCTGCAGCGACAGGTCGAAGGATGGGTCTCCTAGGGTGACGAAGGGCACAAATGCGCCTTCTTTTTGCCCTGCTAGACGTTTAAAAAGGTCAGAATAACGTTCCATCAAAACTCTCCACGCTGCTTCAGAATATCGTGCACGGTAAAAATGTCTTTATCCCCACGGCCGGACAGGTTGACCACCAGTAATTGCTCTTTATCTGGATTTTCACGGGCCATTTTTAAGGCGTGGGCCAAGGCATGAGAAGATTCCAATGCTGGGATAATCCCTTCATGACGGGACAGCGCTTTAAACGCATCAATGGCTTCATCATCGGTAACCGACACATATTCAGCACGACCAGTACTGTTTAACCACGCATGCTGCGGACCGACGGAGGGGAAATCCAATCCTGCAGAGACCGAATAAGACTCTTCAATCTGACCATCCTCGGTCTGCATCATCGGCGCCTTCATGCCGAAATAGATACCGGTATTGCCGTGTTTAAGTGGCGCGCCATGGTGGCCTGAATCAATACCTAAGCCAGCGGGTTCGACACCGATCAAGCCGACAGCGCTCTCATCGATAAAGTCAGCGAACATACCGATAGCGTTAGAACCGCCCCCGACACAGGCAATAACGGCATCCGGCAACCGGCCTTCCTGCTCGAGAATTTGAGCACGGGTCTCTTCGCCGATCATCCGTTGAAACTCGCGAACAATAGTCGGGAATGGGTGCGGGCCAGCAGCGGTACCCAACATATAGTGTGCAGTCTCATAGCTGCCTGACCAATCTCGCAACGCTTCATTACAGGCATCTTTCAGGGTCGCAGAGCCACTGTGAACCGGGATGACTTCGGCCCCCATTAAGCGCATGCGGAAAACGTTCGGCGACTGGCGTTCGACATCTTTAGCACCCATATAGATGCGGCATTTCATGCCTAGCAGAGCACAGGCCAATGCCGAAGCGACGCCGTGTTGACCCGCACCGGTTTCGGCGATGATCTCGTTTTTGCCCATGCGTTTTGCCAGCAGCGCCTGGCCCAGCACTTGGTTGGTTTTGTGTGCGCCGCCGTGGAGCAGATCTTCACGTTTTAGGTAAAGGCGGGTGTTGGTCCCGGCAGTCAGGTTACGACAGAGGGTCAGGGCGGTAGGACGGCCGGCATAATTTTTCAGCAGGTCGGTAAACTCAGCCTGAAACTCTGGATCACGCTGTGCGCTGACGAAAGCCTCTTCAAGCTGACTCAGTGCTGGCATCAGGATCTGTGGAACATACATTCCACCAAATTCGCCAAAATAAGGATTCAGTAAAGTCATAACGCTATTTCCTGTGTCGTCTGCATGACGCGTCTTAATTCAGTAAGCCCGTAACTGAGCAAAAATCTCTGCCAGTTTCTGTCCATCTTTGATCCCAGGCGCGCTTTCCGCGCCGGAGTTAATATCCAGGCCCGCACAGCCTAATCCAGCCGCATCGGTGCAGTTGGCCGCATTAACCCCACCGGCCAGCATCACATTGTGCAGGTCTTGCCCCTGTAACAGTGACCAGTCAAAGGTCTGCCCGCTCCCCCCCTGACCGTTATCAAACAGCCAGCGGTCAACATAAGGAATATCACGTGCTGGCAAGCTATCGGTGATACTGCAGGCTTTCCAGATAGCGACTGATTGAGGTAACAGGTGACGTAACGATTCGATATAGGCGGCATCTTCGTCACCGTGAAGCTGTACTGCTGCGAGACCAAGACCGCCAGCAACCGCTGCTACCTCGGCAGAGGCTGCGTTACGGAATACACCGACAAATTTCAACGGCGCGGCCTGCATCAGTTCTGCTGCCTGCTGTTCACTGACTTGGCGCGGAGAACCTTTGGCGAAGATCAAACCACCGTATACCGCACCTTGTTGATAGGCCGCTTTAACATCTTCATCCCGCGTCAGTCCGCAGACCTTATTATCGCCAATCAGCACTCGACGCACGGCCGCATTCAGATCCGGTTCGGCCATTAAGGACGATCCGATCAGAAAACCGTCGGCGTAGCGGCTAAGTTCGCGAATTTGAGCATAATCATAAATGCCGGACTCGCTGATAATGATTGTATCATCCGGCAATTGCGGTGCCAGTTGGCGGGTTTTCTCTAAATCAATCGACAAGTCACGCAGATCACGGTTATTAATCCCGGCGACCCGTGGTTTCAGCAGTTTTGCCCGCTCCAGCTCCTCCTGATTACTGACCTCAGTGAGGATTCCCATATTCAGAGAGTGTGCCACCTCAGCCAATGCCAAGTACTCAGCATCATTCAGTACTGACAGCATCAGCAGGATGGCATCGGCCTGATAATAACGGGCCAGATAAATCTGGTACGGGTCGATGATAAAATCTTTGCACAGCACCGGCTGGTGGATAGCAGCGCTCACTACCGGTAGAAAATCGAAGCTACCCTGAAAATACTTTTCGTCGGTCAATACCGACACCGCTGAGGCATAGTGATCGTAGTTCGCGGCAATAGCTGCAGGGTCGAAATCCTCGCGAATTAATCCCTTAGAGGGGGATGCCTTTTTGCATTCCAGGATAAAAGCGCTCTTATCGCGGGCTAAAGCTTGGTAGAAACTGCGGCTGGCAGGGACTAGCTGGTCGTGGAAGCTTTCCAGTGGCTGTTGTACTTTACGAGCGGCCACCCACAGTGCCTTATCGGCCACAATTTTCTCTAATACGGTACCCTTCATGATTATCCTCTTGCCGCCAGTTCAGTGACACAGTTATAGGCATGCCCACTGCGGATCGTGGTCATTGCCTGTTTTGCATTCTGGCGTAAATCTTCATGACCAAATAATTTCATCAGCATGGCAACATTCATCGCAATAGCGTGCTCGTGCGCGGTTTCTCCTTTACCCTGCAGTAACTTGCGTAAAATGTCACGGTTTTCCTCAGGGGTGCCTCCCGCTAGGGCGTCGATAGGATGGCTCTGTAGGCCGAAATCAGTGGGGGAGAGTTCATAACGGGTGATTTCACCGTCACGTAGCTCGGCAACCTGGGTGACCCCGTGGACGGCGATTTCATCCATACCGCTACCATGGACCACCGCAGCGCGATGATAGCCAAGCACCCGTAATGTTTCAGCAATCGGCTGTAACAGTGCTGGACTATAGACGCCGATCAGTGCCAGTGGCGGCCGGGCCGGATTAATCAGCGGGCCCAGTACATTAAACAGGGTACGAGTCTGTAGCTGTTTACGTACTGGCATCGCGTGGCGGAAGCCACTGTGATACTGCGGAGCAAACAAGAAACAGACATTTTGCTCATCAAGTGCCTGGCGGGCATTTTCCGGCGTCATATCTAAATTGATACCAAAAGCAGCCAGCAGATCGGAGGAGCCGGATTTGCTGGAGACGCTACGATTACCGTGTTTGGCCACTTTCAGCCCGCAGGCAGCAGCCACAAAGGCACTGGCCGTGGAGATATTAATACTGTTGCTACCGTCGCCACCGGTGCCCACAATGTCGGCAAACGGATAGTCTGGACGCGGGAAAGCACGGGCATTATCCAGCAAGGCAGTGGCTGCTCCGGCAATCTCTGCTGGGCTTTCGCCACGCACTTTCATGGCAATCAAGGCGGCACCCAAGGAGATGGGGTCCATTTCACCGGTGACCACCGCACTGAACAGCTGCTCACTCTCTTGCTGAGTGATCACCTGTCCTTGGTAAAGTTTTTCAAGGATCTGTTGCATGAGTAATGTCCTTATTCGCTGAGCGCCCAGACCAAAGTCTGTTCCAGTAAGCGGGCTCCTTGGGTGGTGAGGATGGATTCTGGGTGGAACTGGAAACCACACACTTTATCCTTCTCATGACGGATCGCCATGACCATACCGTTAAAGGTGGCATTCACCGTCACCCCTTCAGGGACATTACTGCCCACCAGTGAATGATAACGGGCTACCGGCAGTGGATTAGGCAGGCCGCTAAACATTTGTTCACCGTCATGGCTGATTGCTGACGCTTTACCGTGCAGGATCTCACCGGCCTGACCGACCACACCTCCATAGCTTTCAACTATCGCTTGATGGCCGAGACAGATACCGATCACCGGGACTTTGCCACGCATCTCTTTCAGCAGGGCGGGCATGCTGCCAGCATCTGCCGGTGCACCTGGGCCAGGAGACAGCATCAACACTGGCTTTTCCATTTCACTTAGGCGTTGTTTCAGGGTTTCCGCGGGAATGTTATTACGGTAAACCATCACCCGGTGACCAAAGGTCCGCAGCTGATCGACCAGGTTATAGGTAAAGGAGTCAAAGTTATCGAGCAGTAAGATATCAGCCATCAGAAAATCTCCTTACATTGATGGGCTGTGGCAATCGCGCGCAGTACTGCACGGGCCTTGTTGCGGCTTTCATCCGCTTCCGCTTGTGGGATGGAGTCTAACACCACTCCGCCGCCTGCCTGCACGGTGGCAACGCCATCTTCAACATAGGCAGAGCGGATCACGATACAGGTATCAAAATCACCGGTGGCGGTGAAATAACCGACTGCGCCGCCGTAAGAGCCGCGACGGGTACCTTCCGATTCAGCAATCAGCTGCATCGCACGCACTTTAGGTGCGCCGCTGAGGGTGCCCATATTCATTACCGCACGATAGGCATGCAGCACATCCAGGTCTTGGCGCAGTTTACCTACTACCCGAGACACCAGATGCATTACAAAGGTATAGCGGTCAACCTTGGTCAGGTCAGCCACATGGCGACTGCCTGGCTCACAAATACGAGCCAGATCGTTACGGGCCAAATCCACCAGCATAAGATGCTCAGCCAGTTCTTTTTGATCGGTACGCATTTCCAGTTCGATACGGCTATCCAGATCGCGGTCCAATTCACCGGCGGCGTTGCGGCCACGTGGACGGGTACCAGCAATCGGGTAGATCTCAATCTGGCGGGTCTGTGCAGAATATTTCAACGAGCTTTCCGGCGATGCGCCAAACAGAGTAAAATCCTGATCCTGCATAAAGAACATATAGGGACTTGGGTTACTGTTCTTTAGGGTCTCATAGGCTGCCAATGGCGATGGGCAAGGCAGGGAAAAACGACGGGAAGGCACCACTTGGAAAATCTCACCGACACGAATAGCATGCTGCATTTTTGTGACAACGTCACAATAGACTTCATCGCTTTGGCTGTAGCTTAATGTCATTTGCGGCACCTGTTGAGCGACGGGTGCCGGAGCCGGTTGCATCATCTGCTGATTCAACTGATGAACTCGTTGTTGCAGACGTTCAAATTCCCCAGCAGCCGGGGAAAATAAGCTGGCTTGAATACGGGAAGTGCGAGACTGATGGTCGATCACCAGCAGGGTTTCTGCTAGATAGAAGCAGTAATCTGGACAACGTTGCTCATTTTTCAGGTCCGGCAGGGTTTCAAAACCGGCAACTAAATCATAAGCAAACAGGCCACCGATCATCACAGCTTCGCGCTCTGTGGGGTCGCTGTTGATCAGGGTGGGGATCAGGCGTAGAGCATCCAGTACTGACACAGATTTTAGACGAGAATCCTCATCTTGCAGTGGATCAATTTCCGGGAAGGTCAGTTCGCGGCCATCGGGACGAGGTAATATGGTCACTTCAGCAGGCAGGGCAGCATCTAGCAGGGGCAGCAGGCTGGCACCATTCTCTGACAGTGCCTGGACCGTCACTTGGCGACCCAAAGCGGTGATCCGTAGGGCACTGTCTGTGATCAGCAGGCTTTGCAAGTTGTCTTTACTGTCGACGTCTGCTGATTCCAGCAGCAGGGTAGACGGGCGAGCTGCACAGAGTTGGTTAAATAAGGCTGCCGGGTCATCGCGGTACGGGGCATCACCGGTAATCAGTTTTAAATCGGGTTTTGCGCTTGCCATGATTGTGTCTCTGAATTTTTTCCAAAAAAAAGCCCGCAATTTGCGGGCCCTGAAATCTGCACTGTGGTTACACTTGGGTGCACGAAAACATCGCCCTTAAGGGAGAGTCATATGCCACCAACGGAGAGAGTCAATTGCTGTAACACACATGAGAAGTATCCTTGTCTGAAGTTGCGTACTAGTTAACTAGTTCACCGACAGATTGTCAATACATCTTTTAGCGTTATTGCTAAAATCAGTGGCAGACCACAGAGCGAACGCAACACGGAGCCATTTTGACAGACAGAACTGCCTTTAATTTATACGACCTGCACAGCCATACCACCGCCTCAGACGGCTTACTTAGCCCAGAAGAACTGGTGCTCAGGGCCCATGAGCGTGGTGTTAACTGGCTGGCTATCACCGACCATGACACCACCGCCGGGATCTCGCAGGCCATCAAGGCTGTCCATGCACATCAGTTGCCATTGAAACTTATCAGCGGCGTCGAAATCTCCACCCTGTGGCAGAACCATGAGATCCATATTGTCGGGTTGGGAATGGATATCCACCACTCGGCATTATGTCAGTTACTGGCTCAGCAGGCAGACAAACGCTTGTCGCGGGCCGAGGAGATTGCTAGTCGCTTAGAAAAAGCACAGATCAGTGGGGCGCTGGAGGGCGCGCGGGCACTGGCCGGTAACGGTGCCATTACCCGTGGTCACTTTGCCCGCTATATTGTGCAGTGTGGTAAAGCTGCTACCGTCGCTCAGGTGTTCAAAAATTATCTGGCCCGTGGGAAAACCGGATATGTGCCAGCCCAATGGTGTACAATTAATCAGGCGATTGATGCTATCCACCAGTCTGGCGGGCGAGCAGTAGTTGCTCATCCGGGACGTTATCAGTTATCCGCAAAATGGTTAAAGCGGTTACTGCAATTTTTTGCTGAGGCAGGGGGCGATGCTATGGAAGTCGCTCAATGCCAGCAGCCGCCTGACGAACGTCAGCAATTAGCGAAGTACGCTCAGGAATACGGACTTGCCGCCTCACAAGGCTCGGACTTTCACATGCCCTGTGCATGGATCGAGCTGGGCCGCAACCTGTGGTTACCGGCAGGGGTAGATGCCCTGTGGCAGCGTTTTCCTGACATTCACAGTAATGCCCCGGCAATGGCCGGCGCAGGGAGCGAACTATGAGCCAGTTTTTCTATATTCACCCAGAAAATCCCCAGCCCCGCCTGATAAGCCAGGCGGTGGATTACCTGAACAAAGGCGGGGTGATTGTCTATCCGACCGATTCCGGCTATGCCCTTGGCTGCCGACTGGCGGACAAATCGGCATTGGAACGTATTTGCCGTTTACGTCAGTTGGACGGAAACCATCATTTCACTCTGATGTGCCGTGACCTGTCTGAACTCTCTGTCTATGCACAGGTGGATAACAGTGCTTTTCGTCTGATCAAGAACAATACCCCCGGGTGTTACACTTTTCTGCTGAAAGCCACCAAAGAAGTCCCGCGTCGTTTGATGAATGAAAAACGCAAAACCATTGGTCTGCGAGTGACCTCACATCCGGTGGCCCAGGCTCTACTGGAAGCCCTTAATGAGCCAATGATGTCCACCACCCTGATGCTGCCGGGCAATGATTTCGCCGAATCGGATCCAGAAGAGATCCAAGACAGCATTGGTAAGCAGGTTGATTTGATCCTTAACGGCGGTACCTTAGGCCAGCAACCTACCACCGTCGTCGACTTAACCGGAGATGCGCCAGAAATTATCCGTGAAGGCGCCGGTGATCCGACTCCGTTCCGGTAACGCCTCTGGCCCATAGGCCACCGCCTAATGCGGGCGGCCTATGGGCCGATAAATCAGGTTACAAGCGGGTTTTCATCCTGTATAATGGCAGTGATATTAAATATAAGTGTTTGATTTTAAATTAAATACACCTTAAACCTGAGGCCTGGGAAGGCGACAGTGAGGCTGCTCAATGAGCGAAAAGTTACAAAAAGTGTTAGCACGTGCTGGACATGGTTCTCGCCGTGAAATTGAAACCATCATTTCTGCCGGGCGCGTCAGTGTGGACGGAAAAATCGCCACCCTGGGTGATCGTGTTGAGGTCAATGCTTCCCTGAAGATCCGTATCGACGGTCATCTGGTTCGTGTCCAGGAAGGGGAAACTCAAATTTGCCGCGTACTGGCCTACTATAAGCCGGAAGGTGAGCTTTGTACCCGTAATGATCCTGAAGGGCGGCCAACGGTGTTCGATCGTCTGCCCCGTTTAAACGGTGCCCGCTGGATTGCCGTTGGCCGTTTAGATGTCAACACCTGTGGTCTTCTACTGTTTACCACCGATGGTGAACTGGCAAACCGCTTGATGCACCCTAGCCGTGAAGTGGAGCGTGAATACGCGGTGCGCGTGTTTGGTCAGATTGATGACGATAAAATCCGTCAACTGAGCGTCGGCGTACAATTGGAAGACGGTCCTGCGGCGTTCAAAACCCTGAAATTTGCTGGCGGCGAAGGCCTCAATCAGTGGTACAACGTCACCCTTACCGAAGGGCGTAACCGTGAAGTTCGTCGCCTGTGGGAGGCCGTTGGCGTGCAAGTCAGCCGTCTGATCCGTGTCCGTTATGGTGATCTTCCGTTGCCGAAAGGTCTACCACGGGGAGGTTATACCGAAATGGATCTGACGTCGGTGAACTACCTGCGTCAATTAGTGGATATGCCGGAAGAGACTGAAACCAAACTGGCCGTTGAGAAAGATCGTCGCCGTACCAAAGCCAATCAGATACGTCGTGCGGTAAAACGTCACAGTCAGATTAGCAGCAATGGTAATGGCCGCCGCAATGGCAGCAGCCGTAGTGCCACTGCTCGTCCAGCATCGAAACGTACCCAAGGACAACGCTAATACCGTCGTTGTTCTCTACAAGACCCGCCACTCGGCGGGTTTTTTATCTCTTTAACTGGCCGGTCCCGCTTTTCGACCCGGCTGGGCATCGATGCTGCTTCCTGAAGGTAGAGCACTGTTACCACTGATCAACTCAAGATAGACGGGCATCAGGTCAGCAGGCGTTTTTAACAATTGCGGGTTCTCTTCAGGGAAAGCGGCAGCACGCATCCCCGTGCGAGTCCCTCCCGGATTGATGGCATACACCTTCAAGCCCTGATCGCGATACTCCTCCGCCAGCACTTGCATCATTCCTTCCGTGGCAAATTTTGATACCGCATAGCTCCCCCAGCCGGCACGTCCCTGACGGCCGACACTTGAGGTGGTTAGCAGCAGCGTAGCCTGAGGCGCTTTTAACAGCAGTGGCAGTAGGGCACGTGCGAGGAAAAAGGTGGTATTCACATTGACTTGCATGACCTGTAACCATTCCTCGGCGGGGATATCTGCCATTGCACAGATACTGCCGAGGATGCTGGCATTATGCAGCACTGCATCCAACTGTGGAGTCAGCGCGGCGACCTGGTTGGCAAAAGCGTCACAGTCAGCAGCGCTGGCAGTGGCAAAATCGAGCAACACTATCTCTGCGGGTTGCAGCCCCAGTTGGCTAATTTCCGAACGAACGCGTTCAAGTTTTTGCAGGTTCCGCCCGTGTAAGACCAGCCGCGCCCCTTGTCGGGCAAAAGTCAGGGCTGCTTCACGGCCGATGCCTTCGCTGGCGCCAGTGATAAGCAGGGTACGATTTTCCAATAATTTGGGCGTGACAGTAGCATTCATAGCCGTTCCTTATCTTATTTCATGCAGTTAGCAGCCAATTTATCATATGGTACACTAGGACAATATGCAGTTAGTGTTCCGGTCTGTGATATCTGGCCGGGCCCGGCTAAACGGGAATTTAACCGAAGTAACTAAGGTGGACTGAGTGAGTTTCATTGCAGAATATGGCTTGTTTCTGGCGAAAATCGTCACTTTTGTGATTGCAGTGATCGCCCTGGTGGCGGTGATTTTTAGCCTTTCATCAAAGAAAAAGGAAGGTCAGGGGCAGTTGCGTCTGGGGCATCCTGGGGAAGATTATCAGGCGCTAAAGAAAACCTTAGCACTGGCCAAACTACCGGAGGCTGAACAAAAAGCCTATCTGAAAGCTGAAAAGAAAAAACAGAAACTTGAGGCTAAACAGGAGAAATCGAGAGCGAAACAGGGCAGCGAGACGTCGGCTAAACACACGCTATTCCTGCTGGATTTTAAAGGCAGCATGGATGCCAGTGAAGTCAGCTCATTGCGTAAAGAGATCTCTGCGGTGTTGTCAGTGGCAACCCCCGGCGACGAGGTGCTGTTACGCTTGGAAAGTCCCGGCGGTGTAGTGCATGGATATGGGCTGGCAGCATCACAGTTACAGCGTATTAAAGATCATGGTTTACCCCTGACTGCGGTAGTGGATAAAGTGGCTGCCAGTGGCGGCTATATGATGGCCTGTGTGGCATCACATATCGTGTCAGCACCTTTTGCTATTATTGGTTCTATCGGTGTTGTCGCCCAAGTGCCTAACTTTAACCGTTTACTGAAGCGCAACGATGTGGACATTGAACTTCATACCGCAGGGCAGTACAAACGTACCTTGACATTACTCGGGGAGAATACCGAACAAGGCCGTGAAAAATTCCGTGAAGACCTCAACGAAACTCATCAGTTATTCAAATCCTTTGTTCATCAGATGCGCCCGTCACTGGACATTGAGTCCGTGGCCACCGGTGAACATTGGTACGGTCGTCAGGCATTAGAAAACGGGCTGGTAGATGAGATTGCCACCAGTGATGAAGTGATCATCCGCAAGATGGATAACTTCCGCATCCTCTCGGTCACTTACGGTAAAAAGAAAAGCCTGCTGGAGCGTTTCACCGGCAGCAGCGCACAGGCAGTTGACCGTTTGTTACTGAAATGGTGGCAGCGTAGCGAAAAACCGCTACTCTGAGGGTGAGGTTAACGCCTTCTGTATGTAGACCCCGGGCTTGTCCCGGGGTTATTGTTTCAGACAGTAATGTGGCGACAGTTCCACAGTGAGGAATTTGAGGATATTGAACATCGCTAGGGTCTGTGGCGTCGGGGCACCATCCGGCGCGGTGAATAATGGTCCATTGAATATCAGTAGATCATCGTGCTGGCTGACTGCGGTCACGCGAAAATCCGAAAAATACTGAGGGTGATGGCAGCTATATTGACAGGCCAGATCCAGCAGTGTTTGTGCGTCCTTAGGTTGTGCAATTGTCATGGCAGTGGTCTTCCTTAAAGAGATATCCTTTGTCAGTATAAGGATATCCTTGGAGGTGTGCTTGGCGCAAAAAATTTTGCCCGCAGAGTCAGCCGCCAAGATGGCAGCGTGCTAATAAAGTTGCGTAAAGGATTTTATCAGGTACAGTGTGGACGATTTGCGAATCAGGGAGTCTGCATCACAGCCAGCGGGCGGATCGGGATAAAAGATTATTTCAATCAACCTGTTATTCCTAGGCTATTATCAGTAATCACTGGTTTTTTATTGTGAACTGCGGAAATCGGCGACAATCAGAGTTGTTGCAAATCAGGGGAGTTATCCTCTCCCGTTCTTCAGGACGTTTTTATTAGGTAAAGTTATCTATGGGTAAAGCACTCGTTATTGTTGAGTCACCGGCAAAGGCAAAAACTATTAATAAATACCTTGGCAGTGGCTTTGTTGTGAAGTCCAGCGTCGGGCATATTCGTGATCTGCCAACCAGTGGTTCACTGGCTAAAAAGACGGCGGAAACCGGTAAAGCAAAAGCCGCCAAAGGCGTTAAAAAAGACGAGAAAAGTGCGCTGGTTCACCGTATGGGTGTCGATCCTTGGCATGGCTGGAAAGCTAATTACCAAATTTTACCAGGTAAAGAGAAAGTTGTTTCTGAGTTGCAGGCTCTGGCGGCCGATGCGGATCACATCTATCTGGCAACGGATTTGGACCGAGAAGGGGAAGCTATTGCTTGGCATCTGCGGGAAGTGATTGGCGGCGATGATACCCGTTTTAGTCGTGTCGTGTTTAACGAAATAACCAAAAATGCGATTCGTCAGGCATTTGAAGAACCGGGCGAGCTGAATATTGACCGTGTTAATGCCCAGCAGGCCCGTCGCTTTATGGATCGAGTGGTGGGCTATATGGTCTCTCCGCTATTGTGGAAAAAAGTGGCCCGTGGCTTATCCGCAGGCCGCGTCCAGTCAGTGGCCGTGCGCCTTGTGGTCGAGCGTGAGCGGGAAATCAAAGCCTTTGTACCAGAAGAATACTGGGAAGTGGATGCGCGTCTTAATACCCCACAGGGTGCTGAGTTGTTGATGCGTGTGACCCACCAAGGCGACAAAGCCTTCCGTCCAGTGAGCAAAGAGACCACGATGTCTGCGGTGAGCGCGTTGGAGAACGCCCGCTATCAGGTGATCGAGCGTGAAGATAAGCCGACCAGCAGTAAACCCAGTGCACCGTTTATTACGTCGACACTGCAGCAGGCAGCCAGTACGCGTCTCGGTTACGGTGTTAAGAAAACCATGATGCTGGCCCAGCGCCTTTATGAAGCTGGTCATATCACTTATATGCGTACCGACTCGACGAACTTGAGTCAGGATGCCATCGCTATGGCCCGTGGTTACGTTTCGGAAAATTTCGGAGATAAGTATCTGCCGAAAGAAGCGACGGTGTATGCCAACAAAGATAATTCTCAAGAAGCCCATGAAGCTATCCGTCCTTCAGACGTCAATGTGGTATCTGAACAGTTGAAGGATATGGAAGCGGATGCGCAGAAACTCTATCAATTGATCTGGCGACAGTTTGTGGCCTGTCAGATGGTCGCGGCTAAATACGACTCTACCACCCTGACGGTGGTGGCGGGGGATTACCGCCTGAAAGCCAAAGGCCGTACCCTGCGTTTTGATGGTTGGACGCGGGTAATGCCGGCACTGCGTAAGAATGATGATGACTTGACGCTGCCTCCGATAGAGGTGGGTGAACAGCCAACCCTGACGGAAGTGATCCCGGCACAGCATTTCACTAAGCCACCGGCCCGTTTCAGTGAAGCATCGCTGGTCCGTGAGCTGGAAAAACGAGGTATCGGTCGTCCTTCAACCTATGCCTCAATTATCTCCACCATCCAAGACCGGGGTTACGTGCGTGTCGAAAGCCGTCGTTTCTATGCCGAGAAGATGGGGGAAATCGTCACCGATCGCTTGGAAGATAACTTCCGCGAACTGATGAACTACGATTTTACCGCCCGTATGGAAGATAACCTTGACCAAGTGGCCAATGAAAAAGCCGAATGGCGTGCGGTATTAGATAACTTTTTTACTGATTTTAGCCAACAGCTCGAGCAGGCCGATAAAGATCCGGAACAGGGCGGCATGAAGCCGAACCAGATGGTGCTAACCTCGATTGCGTGCCCAACTTGCGAGCGCGAAATGGGGATCCGTACGGCCACCACGGGAGTATTCCTGGGCTGTTCAGGTTATGCGCTGCCACCGAAAGAGCGCTGTAAGCAGACCATTAACCTGATTCCGGAAAATGAAGTTTTGAATATTCTGGAAGGGGACGATGCAGAAACCAATGCCCTGCGTGCCCGTCCGCGTTGTCGTAAATGTGGCACCGCGATGGACAGCTATCTGATCGACGAAAAACGTAAACTGCATGTCTGTGGTAACAACCCGAGTTGCGACGGTTACGAAATCGAGCAGGGTGAGTTCCGTATTAAAGGGTATGACGGTCCGGTAGTCGAATGCGAAAAATGTGGCAGCGAAATGCACCTGAAAATGGGGCGTTTCGGCAAGTACATGGCCTGTACTAACGATGACTGTAAAAATACCCGTAAGATCCTGCGTAATGGTGATGTGGCACCGCCGAAAGAAGATCCGGTTCCATTACCTGAGTTGCCTTGTGAAAAATCAGACGCTTATTTTGTACTGCGTGACGGGGCTGCGGGGATTTTCCTAGCGGCCAACACGTTCCCGAAATCTCGGGAAACGCGAGCACCGTTGGTGGAAGAACTCCAACGTTTTAACGACCGACTGCCGCAGAAGTTTGCTTATCTGACCGAGGCCCCCGCTGCGGACCCGGCAGGTAATAAAACCCTGGTCCGTTTTAGTCGCAAAACTAAGCAGCAATATATCTCTTCTGAAAAAGACGGGAAAGCCACCGGTTGGTCAATGTTCTATATTGACGGGAAATGGCAGGAAGCGAAGAAGTAACTGCCGAGTACTTAAGGCCAGCGTATGCTGGCCTTTTTGCGTCCTGAGGCTATATCCATTAGTTCTGTTAATATGCTTGTGATGATACAATGGTTATAGTCACACCGGGTGTGTATTCTGTTGATCAATCCGTTATCTATAAGACCTGTCTTTACAAGAATACAGGCGTTAAAGACCTTTTGTCCCGAAAAGGTGGACCATGAAATTACAACAATTACGTTATATCGTCGAAGTCGTTAATCATAATTTGAACGTATCCTCGACGGCGGAAGGGCTTTACACTTCTCAGCCGGGGATCAGTAAACAGGTACGGATGCTGGAAGATGAACTGGGTGTGCAAATTTTTGCGCGCAGTGGTAAACACCTGACTCAGGTCACTCCCGCCGGTGATGAAATTATCCGAATCGCTCGTGAAGTATTATCGAAAGTTGATGCCATTAAATCCGTTGCCGGTGAACATACCTGGCCGGATCAGGGCTCATTGTATGTGGCCACCACTCATACTCAGGCACGTTATGCGCTGCCTCCGGTGATTAAAGGCTTTATTCAGCGCTACCCGCGGGTATCTCTGCACATGCATCAGGGGTCGCCGACGCAGATTGCCGAAGCAGTCTCTAAAGGGAATGCAGATTTTGCGATTGCGACCGAAGCCTTGCACCTGTATGACGATTTAGTGATGCTGCCTTGCTATCATTGGAACCGCGCAATAGTGGTGCCTCATGGTCATCCGCTGGCGGACAAAACGCGTGTTACCATCCAGGATTTAGCCGAGTACCCGTTGGTGACCTATACTTTTGGTTTTACCGGACGCTCAGAACTGGATTCCGCGTTTAATCAGGCCGGCCTGACGCCAAAAATTGTCTTTACTGCCACCGATGCTGATGTCATTAAAACCTATGTTCGGCTAGGGTTAGGGATTGGCGTCATTGCCAGTATGGCAATTGACCCTGTCACCGAAACTGATTTGGTGAAAATCGATGTCTCGGATATCTTCACCTACAGCACCACTAAAATCGGTTTCCGTAGCAGTAGCTTCCTACGTACCTATATGTACGATTTTATCCAGCGTTTCGCGCCGCATCTGACCCGTGATGTGGTTGATGCTGCCATTGCGTTGCGTTCCAATGACGATATCGAAGCCATGTTTAAGGATATCCGCTTACCAGTGAAATAAGCATTCTGTTGATTAGGATCAGGCCGCCGGTATTGAGTCATTGTCAAAATGGCCGAGGACTGCCGGTGGTGTGCCGGTAAAATCATGCGTAGGCAAGGATTGCTGATGATCATCATGGGACTGTTTGGCTATTCTCGGCAAAAAGTTGCCGCGCGGAAATACGCCCCGCCAGAATGGGGGCAGCGGTTGGGGATCTGGATAGCCGCGCTCGTCTGTTGTATCGCGTTCTGGCTACTGCTGGCAATAGGGGGAATACTGCTGTGGTGAAGGCTCGCCACAGCAGTCAGTCATTCAGGATCAGTCGTTATCGTCGTGGTGTAGGAAATGACCCATTTTCAATGCCTTGGTATCTAAATAACCGGTATTTTTTGGGTTGCGGCCGACTTCTAGTGGCACTCGCTCACTGATATTGATGCCTGCTTCGGAAAGGACAGCGACCTTGCGTGGATTATTGGTCAGCAAACGAACCGCTTGAACATCCAACAAGTTGAACATCTCTGCACATAATGTGAAATCACGTTCATCGGCTTTGAAGCCCAATTTCAAGTTGGCTTCGACGGTATCCAGCCCTTGATCCTGCAATGCATAGGCACGGATCTTATTCAGTAGGCCGATATTACGTCCTTCCTGACGGTGATAGAGCAGCACGCCACGCCCTTCGGCAGCAATAGCGCTCAAGGCTGCCTCAAGCTGGAAGCCACAGTCACAACGTAAACTGAACAGGGCATCACCGGTCAAACATTCAGAGTGGACCCGGGCCAGCACTGGTGCACTCCCGGAAATATCCCCATACACCAGCGCAACGTGATCTTTACCGGTCTTTATTTCTTCAAAACCCACCATCAGGAAGTCACCCCATGGTGTGGGCAGTGTGGCCTGTGCCACCCGCTTAAGTTGCATGTCAAACTCCGCGACTATAAAACTGTAGGGTTATCAGCACTCTGAATGCCAGAGTTCAATCGTTTATTGTGCCATAATTGTCACTGTGTCGGTATTAATCTCTGCCATGCCCGGCACGAGTAGCACAATCCGA
Organism: Tatumella saanichensis; assembly: GCF_000439375.1. GTDB lineage: Bacteria > Pseudomonadota > Gammaproteobacteria > Enterobacterales > Enterobacteriaceae > Tatumella > Tatumella saanichensis. Next base: position 124,866 of record NZ_ATMI01000012.1, on the reverse strand, counting down.
CACCCAGCAGGATAAGGGTAATCTGCAGGGAAAGGTAATACTTATTTTGACAAAGACAGCGCAAACAAGGTGTTGATAATGCGACAACTGATAACAACGGTCGGCAGCGGCATGCTGGTCCTCTTGATATTGCCGGTAGCCGTCTGGTGCTCCGGCTGGCAATGGCAACCGCACTCATCGCAGCCGGCACTGCCATTTCTCTATGCCATGACGCAAACGGTCACTCGACCGTGGGGAGTTGTCAGCACCCTGGTACTTGGTGTAGCGCTGTTGAGTTATCTACGCAGGCAGGGGGCAGGCCGCACTGAACTATTGAAAGCGGCACTGCTTATTGTTGCAGTGGTATGGGGCGGTCAGGGGATCAACACCCTGATTAAGCACCAGGTCAAGGAGCCCCGTCCCTACGCCGTATGGATGCAGCAGGTCACTGGAACCCCGACCACAGATTTTTATCAGCAGCCAACCGCGGAACGCCGTCAGTGGGTGATTCAAGTCACTGCAGGCTACCCTCAACTACCAGGGTTTCTGAAACAGCACTGGGAAGAGGAAACCGGCTATGCTTTCCCTTCAGGGCACAGTATGTTTGCCGCTTGCTGGGCACTGCTTATCTTAGCGCTGGTAAAGCCAACCCGTCATCGCTGGGTCGTCGGTGTGGTGTTTGGCTGGGCAATCATGGTGATGTGGAGTCGGATGGCAATGGGCATGCACTGGCCACGGGATGTTATAATGTCAATATCAGTGGCCGCGGTATGGGTTTGCTTACTGTGCTGGCTGTTAAAAATGCCGGTAAGACGGCCCTGAAGGGCGTTATTCGTCTAGCTTAATGCAAAGTATGATTGTAAAAGGCGTTTGCATCCCCATAATAGGAGGGTGCAGGCAGACGGTTTCGTGCAGACAGTGCAACAGTAGGTTGCCGGTCACGGGACCCCCACGGAAAACACGATAACAGGATGCATTGTGAAATATTTAGTGATTTTTTTAGTCGTACTGTTCATTTTTATTATCTCCATTACCCTTGGATCGAAAAATGACCAAGTTGTGACTTTTAATTATCTGCTTGCTCAGGGCGATTATCGCGTGTCGACATTGCTGGCCACCTTGTTTGGTGCCGGTTTTATCCTCGGCTGGGTAATCTGTGGTCTGTTCTGGCTGCGAGTCCGCCTGGCGTTGTCCCACGCTCAGCGTAAAATCAAACGTCTTGAAACTTCGACCTCAACCGGCACCGGCAAAGCTGTGGTGAAGGAATAACCCTCTATGCTCGAGCTGTTGTTTCTGCTTCTGCCTGTTGCTGCCGCCTATGGCTGGTATATGGGGCGGCGAAGTGCGCATCAGGATAAACAGCAGGAGGCTAACCGTCTGTCACGGGACTATGTCACCGGGGTTAACTTCTTGCTGTCTAACCAGCAGGATAAAGCCGTTGATCTGTTTCTCGATATGCTTAAAGAAGACAGTGGGGCGATAGAAGCGCATCTTACCTTAGGCAACCTGTTTCGCTCTCGTGGCGAAGTGGATCGCGCGATCCGCATTCACCAGTCTCTGATGGAAAGCACATCACTGGATTATGACCAGCGCTTACTGGCGGTTCAGCAGTTAGGGCGCGATTATCTGGCTGCCGGCCTCTATGACCGCGCTGAAGATATGTTTGCCCAATTGACTGATGAAACCGATTTTCGTGAAAGTGCTTTGCAGCAGTTACTGCAAATCTATCAACTGACCAGTGATTGGAGCCAGGCGATTGATACCGCTGAACGATTAGTAAAACTGGGCCAGAGCAAACAGAAGACGGTGATTGCTCATCTTTACTGTGAACTGGCGTTACAGGCGATGAGCAGTGACGATTTAGATAAAGGACTTAGCCTGCTGAAAAAAGGGGAGTCTGCGGATAAAAACTGTGCCCGGATTTCTATTATGATGGGACGGATCTATATCGAAAAAGGGGAAGACCAGAAAGCGGTGCAAAGCATGCAGCGGGTACTGCAACAGGATCCTGATTTTATCAGTGAAGTTCTTCCATTGATGGAAGCTTGTTATCAGCGCTTGAACACCCCGCAGCCTTGGCTGGAATTTTTGCAGCGCTGTGTAGCGGATGAAACCGGTAACGCTGCTGAACTTTATTTGGCGGACATTCTTGATATTAACGAAGGTTCAGAGTCGGCGCAGGTGTTTCTGACCAAGCAGTTAGAAAACCATCCTACTACCCGTGGCTTTCATCGTCTGATCAACTATTATCTCCAAGATGCTGAGGACGGTCGTGCTAAACAGAGTTTAGCGGTACTGCGGAACATGGTTGGAGAACAAATTCGCACTAAACCCCGTTATCGCTGTCAGAAATGCGGTTTCACCGCCCATGCGATTTATTGGCATTGCCCGTCCTGCCGCACGTGGGCCTCTGTCAAACCGATCCGTGGTCTAGATGGTCAATAACCACAAGGCAGAGCCACAGGCTCTGTTTTTTTGGTAGCCACTTTAGTTACAACATACTATTCGATTATGGCAATGAAGGGTGCCGAATGTAAAAAGGGTGACATCATGGGTCAGGCAGGTAAAATAAGCGCCGTTTACCGATAGCCTGATCGCCTGCTTGTTTAAGGAACCCTGCATGACTGTATTATCGCCATCTTCTGTTACCTCTCCGGTGCTGGTTGCACTGGATTTTGACGATATCAATCGGGCGACTGCCCTGGTCGATCTTATCGACCCGCAAAGCTGCCGTCTGAAAGTCGGTAAAGAGATGTTTACGCGTTTTGGCCCCGCATGGGTAAAAACCCTTCATTCGCGGGGTTTTGAGGTTTTCCTTGATCTAAAATTCCATGATATTCCAAATACCGTTGCCCACGCGGTGGCTGCTGCGGCTGATCTTGGGGTATGGATGGTCAATGTACATGCTAGTGGTGGCGCACGGATGATGAATGCAGCCCGTGAGGCCCTGCTGCCTTTTGGTGACCAGGCACCGCTACTGATTGCTGTGACGGTATTAACCAGTATGGAAGCCAGTGACCTGCGAGATATTGGTATCGAACGTAGCCCAGCGGAACATGCTTTACATCTGGCAAAACTGACCCAGTCTTGCGGGCTGGATGGGGTAGTCTGTTCTGCCCATGAAGCTGTCAGCTTTAAGCAGGCGCTTGGTGAGGGTTTCCGGCTGGTGACGCCAGGCATTCGCCCGGTAGGTAGTGCGGCGCAGGATCAGCGCCGGATTATGACCCCTCCACAGGCGTTACAAGCCGGTGTCGACTATATGGTCATTGGTCGCCCCATCACCCAAGCGGCAGATCCAGCGGCGGCGTTACAGGATATTCTTCACTCATTGCAGGGGGCATAATGGCTCGGGACAATTTGGTCTACTCTACCGAAACCGGCCGCATCAAAGCAGATGAACCAGCAGTTGCGCGTCCAAAAGGTGATGGGATCGTTCGCATCCAGCGGCAAACCAGCGGACGTAAAGGCAAGGGCGTCTGTATCATTACCGGCCTCGACCTCGCCGATGCGGAATTAGGGAAATTAGCTGCGGAACTGAAAAAGAAATGCGGTTGTGGTGGAGCAGTCAAAGAGGGCGATATTGAAATCCAGGGTGATAAACGGGATTTACTTAAAACGTTACTGGAAGCCAAAGGCCATAAAGTCAAATTAGCAGGCGGTTGAGCCGCTTAGTGTAAAAAAGGGCCGTAATGGCCCTTTTTATCTTATCAATGTTGGTGACCGATCACGCCACCCACAGCAGCCCCTCCCAGGGTGCCGAGGGTACTACCACCGGTCAAGATATTGCCGCCAATGGCGCCAATACCTGCTCCCAGAGCAGTATGACGATCACGCTTTGACATATTGCCGCAACCGCTCAGGCTGCAGACGATAACCGTCATCGCCAGTACTGAAATGAATGATTTTTTTAAGGTTATCACAGTCTTCTCCTTTGTTTATCTGCCGGTAAACGGCGGATAAAATGACTGAAATAGAATAATCGACCCGCATGAAATTCAAGGGAAACAGAGTTCTTTCAAGCTGAGAATTCCAACGGTACTCGCAGCGTGGCGCTTATTTTAGGGATGTTGATCCTAAAAGACAGATTGATTACTCCGAATCTTTGATAAGCATAGAAGATGAATGGCCCCCAATCTACCCTGATCGTGACTGCTACACTTTACCTCGTTTTTTGCTGCTGCGTGATGAATGTCATTCTGGCGGGAGGCTTTGTGGGCAGTACCTGTTATCAGTAACCTCAGTTGCTATTTTGCTTCCAGTCCCGTTATCCGCCCCTGACTGGGATTGATCCTGCCAGAGCTGCTGACAGAGTGCCCTAATGGTTTCTCGTAACCAGCGGTGTTGCGGACAGTTATGCAGTCGCGGGTGCCAGAGTGCAGAGATGGTAATCTCAGGGGTGTTGACCGGTAGCGGGAAAGATGTCAGACCGAGCGCATTTACATTGCCTACTTCGGTACTACTGATAAGCGATGAAGGGACCAAGCCAATAAGGTCGGATTGCCGTGTCGTACGCATGACATTGCTAAAACTCGGCACGACCATGGCGACGTGTCGCTGTAAACCCAGTTTAGCAAGGGCGGGATCCACGGGCCCGTGTTTGTGCCCCCTACGGGATGCTACAACATGAGGATAACCGACATAACGCTCAGCAGTAATGGGTTGTTGTAACAGCGGGTGGTCGCTCCGGCAAACTGCGACGAATTGGTCACGGAATAAGGATCGAGTTTTTATCTCCGGGGCTTGGGTGTCAGCGACACCGATCTCCAGGTCGATACTTCCTTCCCGTAGAGGCAAGGCATCTTTGTCTTCTTTTAGCACAAAACGTAGACACACCCGTGGTGCGTGTTGCTGTAACTGGGCAGCGAGTTGGCTGGCCGTCAGGTCGATAAACCCTTCATTCGCTCTTATCGTAAAGGTACGTTCCAAGGTAGTCGGGTCGACCTCTTTTTGCGCAGGTTGCAGCAATTCGTCAGCAGTTAACCTGACATCATGGACACGTTCACGGATGCTCAATGCATAGGGGGTTGGCACAAGTTCGCGTCCAGCCTGAACCAGTAATGGATCGCCAGTAACTTTGCGTAACCGACTCAACGTGCGGCTCATTGCGGACACGCTGAGACCCAAGCTTCCGGCCGCCCGGGTTACACTGCACTCTGTGAGCAAGACATCCAGCGCCTTGAGCAAATTCATATCAACGGAGTTAATCGTCATTTTAGAGGCCACACTTGCATAAGATGCAATCTATTATTGCATAGGGTGCGTCTGGTGCAATCTTTAGATGCCGGTTATGCTGACCACTTACTCCACCTATACAGCGAGAAAACGATGTCTGAAGCCAGTATAAGCAAGCAAACGCCACGGATATTATTGATCGGTGCATCAAGGGGTATTGGGTTGGCAATGGTTGATGAATTTCTTCGCCGAGGCTGGGAAGTGACGGCCACCGTCCGCAACCTCGCCAATGACGAGTTGACGGCGCTGTCTCAGCGTTATCCACAGCACTTAATGACTGAGTTATTGGATATTACCGATACACTTCAGATCACTGCACTGTATCAGCGCTTATCAGAGAGACGCTTTGATGTGCTGTTTATCAATGCGGGCACGGCAAATCAACATCAGGATGCCCCTATCGCCACCCTCAGCAATCAAGAATTTGTTGAAGTCATGGTCACCAATGCCTTATCCCCGATGCGGGTGATAGATGGCTTGCAAACGCGGGTTAAACCAGACGGATTAATCGGGGTTATGTCCTCCGGGCAAGGCAGTATCAGTCGTAATCGCCAAGGGGGCAAGGAGCTCTACCGCGGTAGTAAAGCCGCGCTAAACCAGTTTATGCGCAGCTATGCTGCCCGTGAGTCATCATTGCATCCTGAGCGTTCGTTGTTACTGCTAGCACCGGGTTGGATCCGGACTGTATTGGGCGGTGACAATGCTGCCTTTACCCTGGAAGAGACTGTCCCTGACATCGTTAATACCATTGAAAACCGACGGGATAAACCGGGCCTGATATATTGTGATCGGTTTGGAAAATCGGTGGATTGGTAACCGGAGAGACTCTGGGTGTAATGGGAAAGAGAGTGATAATCGAAGACAGGAATAACACTGCGTGTCGTCAGTGACGACACGCAGTGAAAGGTCATGCTACCGGACGGGCTACCACATTACGGTTTTCCATACGGACCTCTGCGATGGTGACGTCGATAAGGTCAGTGACGCGATAACGGACTTCCCCTTTGATCTGCACGGTGCCGTTTTCCTGACTGCATACCAGTTCATCACGGACACTGTGGATGAACGGAGCAGGGATAAAGGCGACGGCCCCCAGTTCAGTCAGACGTACGCGCATCCCGCCACGGGAGACATCAATCACTTCGGCGGCAAATTTCTGTTCCGTCCCAGCATAAGGGGCAAGATAACGAGCATATAACCAGTCACCGACATCACGTTCGGCCATGCGGTTTAGACGGCGGCGCTCACCCATGATGGTAGTCAGTTCCGCATCTGGCTGTTGCGCCTGTTCACCGAGGATAATCGCTTTCAACAGACGGTGGTTCACCATATCGCCGTATTTACGGATAGGTGACGTCCAAGTGGCATAAGCCTCTAGACCCAGACCGAAATGTGGTCCTGGCTGAGTGCCTATTTCCGCGAATGACTGGAAACGACGAATACGGCTATCCAGATACTGAGTAGGCAAGCTGTCCAGATGACGGCGCATCACTTTGAACCCTTCCAGTGTGGCGATCTCTTTCGGATCTACGGTCAGGTCATGGTTAGCCAGTACCGCGGCGACTAACTCGGCATTGGTTTCATCAAAGCCAGGGTGCAGGTTGTAGACCCCAAAACCTAAACGATCTGCCAGCACTTTAGCGGCACAGATGTTGGCAGTGATCATGGCTTCTTCGATCATCCGATTGGCGATGCGACGCGGCTCTGCGACGATCTCCAGCACTTCGCCTTTTTCGCCGAGAACAAAGCGGTAGTCAGGACGGTCTTTAAACACCAGCGCATGGGTTTTACGCCATTCGTGTCGTGCCAGGCAAAAACGGTGCAGCAGGGTGATCTGCTGGGCAATCGTTTCGCTTTCAGGCTTCCAGTCTCCGATATTTTCCAGCCAGTCAGAGACATTGTCATAGGCCAGTTTAGCTTTTGACTCAATCCAGGCAGCAAAGAAATGAGGGTCAGCTTGCGGAGTACCGTCTTTATCGATCACGATATGACAGGCCAGTACCGGACGACGTTCACCCGGACGCAGTGAGCAAACATCATCAGACAGCTCACGGGGCAGCATCGGAATATTGAATCCGGGCAAATAGTTGGTGAACGCACGCAGTGAGGCCAGCTTATCCAGCTCACTGCCTTGCGGCACATAGGCGGTAGGATCGGCGATCGCCACCGTCAGGCGCAGTTTGCCGTCGGGTAACTCTTCGGTGAAGAGCGCATCATCCATATCTTCGGTGCTGGCACTGTCGATAGTGATAAATGGCAGCGCGGTAAGATCCTCACGCTCAAGCTTTTCGTCGAGCATATCGCCAAAGCCGACATCCGGGGCTTCACGCTCCAGATTGTGGCGTGACAGTGTCACCCACCACGGAGCTAAATGGTCATCCGCGTAGGTAATATATTCGGTCAGCTCTGCATAGAAATTACGGTCACCCTTCAGAGGATGGCGGCGCATTTCAGCCACCGCCCAGTCACCAGCTTGGAAATTATGTTCCAGCTGACGTGCAGGGCGACAGGCGATAGCATCTTTGAGCAGTGGGTGGTCAGGGATAATCGATAAACGATCATCTTTTTTCTGAACACGGCCAACAAAACGTGTCAGGAAAGGTTCAACCAGCGTTTCAGGCTCAGCGCTCTCCTTACCGTTATTGCTCTGGATCACCGCAACAATACGGTCACCGTGCATCACTTTTTTCATCTGCGGAGGTGGAATAAAGTAGCTTTTCTGGGCATCGACTTCTAAAAAGCCAAAACCTTTATCGGTACCTTTTACCACACCCTCAGCGCGGGGGGTCTGTGCATGAAGCGTTTCTTTAAGCTGCGACAGCAGCGGATTATCCTGGAACATAATTTTTTTAGTTTCGTGGCCTAACAGCGGCTGACAGTTTTACGCGAATCACCCCTGTCGGGCAATAGCCAAACGGAGAAAGATAAAAAAAGCCGGCGTGGCAGCCGGCTTTTTGGCAGTTTGGGCCTTAGGCAATACGCATTGACGGCAATTGTGGGCTTAAGGATAGTTTCACCGGAATTGATTTTGAGGTTGGGGTTCCGCTGCCATCACCATAGCTGGAAAGTGGCACCAGTGGATTAGTTTCCGGATAATAGGCAGCCAAATTGCCACGGGGAATATTATAGGGCACCAGTACAAATCCATAGACTTGGCGGGTGATACCGTCATTCCACAGGGTTTCAATATCCACCTGTTGACCTTCCTGCAAGCCTTGCTCCGCCATATCCTGGGGATGAATAAACACCACCTTGCGTTGACCGTAAACCCCACGATAGCGGTCATCCAGGCCATAAATCGTGGTGTTGTATTGGTCATGGGAGCGTAACGTCTGCATCACAAAAGGCACATGACGGTCATTGAGCTGTGGGAAGAGTGAGCGCGGCAGCATAGCGGCATTGAACTCTGCTTTCCCTGATGGGGTGTTAAATTCCAGTCTGGCGGCTGCATTCCCTAAATAAAATCCCCCAGGTTGTTCGCATTTCTGATTGAAATCGGCGAAACCGGGAATGGTCGCGGCGATATGCTCACGGATCACCGCGTAATCGTCCGCCATTGCCAGCCAGTCGGCTTTATCGCTACCCAATACCGCATTGGCAATCCCGGCGACGATAGCGGTCTCAGAGCGCTGAGTATCCGCCAATGGGATACCGACTCCTTCTGAGGCATGCACCATGCTGAAAGAGTCTTCAACGGTAATGAACTGTGGACCGCTGCGCTGAACGTCGCGTTCGGTACGGCCGAGGGTCGGTAGGATCAGACTATTTTCATAGCCGGGCACTAAATGGGTACGGTTCAGTTTGGTACTGATATGGACTGTTAGGCCACAACGCTGTAACGCTTCTTCAGTGCGCGGCGAATCTGGAGCCGCGGCGGCTAGGTTGCCACCTAGGGTGATTAGTACTTTGATCTCATCCCGTAGCATCGCTTCGATGGCTTCTACGGTGTTGTGTCCGGCACGGCGCGGCGGTTCAAAATCAAAGTGGCTTGCCAGGGCATCTAGGAAAGGGGCATTCGGTTTTTCATCAATCCCCATGGTGCGGTTGCCCTGAACGTTACTATGACCGCGAACCGGACAGAGGCCAGCGCCTTTTTTACCTAACTGACCGAACAGCAATTGCAGGTTAACAATTTCGCGAACGGTATCCACCGAATGTTTATGTTGAGTTACGCCCATGGCCCAGGTACAGATTACCCGTTCAGCACTTTGATAAATCGCGGCGGCTTGACGGACCTGCTCTTCTGTAAGCCCTGACTGCTGAACAATGGTCTGCCAGTCGGTGGCATCTACCGCCGCTAGATAGCCCTCAACACCCTGGGTATAATGATCAATAAAGGGTTGATCGAAAATACCCACGCCGCCGTTCTCGATATCACGGCGATGCGCTTCCAGCAGAGCTTTCACCATCCCACGTATTGCGGCCATATCGCCACCGAGGTGTGGCTGGTAATAGGCAGAGCTAATGGTGCCTGCCATCGGCGTCACAATTTCCAATGGTTTTTGCGGATCGGCGAAACGCTCCAGACCACGTTCCCGTAGCGTATTGAAGGTGACAATCTTCGCACCGTGATCGGCGGCATGTCGTAGGCTGTGCAGCATACGTGGGTGATTGGTGCCGGGGTTCTGTCCAAACACGAATATCGCGTCGGCACTGTCGAAGTCATCAAGACGGATAGTACCTTTACCGACACCGATACTGCGTTTTAAGCCGGTTCCACTGGCCTCGTGACACATATTCGAACAGTCTGGGAAGTTATTGGTGCCGAGCATGCGGCCAAATAACTGATAAAGCCAAGAGGCCTCGTTACTGGCGCGCCCGGAAGTATAGAGTTCGATCTGGTTCTGATTGTCCATGGCGTCAATATGACGGGCAATGATTGAGAACGCATCTTCCCAGCTTATTGGCTCATAATGGTCGGTTTCGGCGTTATAAGAGAGCGGGTGGGTCAGGCGCCCTTGATATTCTAAAAAGTAGTCACTTTCCGCGTATAAGCGGCTGACGCTATGGGATGCAAAAAAGGCCGGATCCACGGTGCGGCGGGTCGCTTCCCAGGTCACCGCTTTAGCGCCGTTTTCACAGAAGCTAAACGTGCTTTTATTATCATCGCCCCACGCGCAACCAGGGCAATCAAAACCACGGGCTTTATTCATACGCATCAGATTACGCATATTTTTTAATGCAGCTTTACTGTCCAGGACAAACCGGGTGGTTGCTTCCAATGAACCCCAGCCTCCGGCGGCGGCGTGATAAGGCTTGATCTGGCGTTTGAATTTCATAAATTGACCGCTTCTGTTTGCTGATGTTAATGATCTGTTGCGACAATGAGGTTCAATTGTGCTTATGTGGGCGGTGGATGTCTAATTGATTGCAATAAACGAGCGATAGAGGTCGCTTATCGTCAGGTGGGTGTATAATCTCCTCTATCGCTTGACACTCGCGGGATGTGTCAAAACAGATGTAGTGTCATCTTCAGATTCAGGGCAGGAGAGCATGGATTTAAAACAGCTGGTGTACTTATGTAACCTTGAACAGGAAAAGCATTTTGGCCGTGCGGCAGAAGCCAGTTTTGTCAGCCAACCGACCCTGTCCATGCGCCTCAAAAATCTTGAAAATGAGTTGGGGGTTTCCCTGATCAATCGTAGCAATAGCTTTTCTGGTTTTACGCCGGAAGGGGAACGGGTATTGACCTGGGCGCGGGAAATGGTGTCCGTCTATCAAGGATTAAAACTGGAAGTCGATGCCATGAAACACGGTATCAAAGGCACCTTACGTATTGGTGTGGTCCCGCAATGCAGCCTTACGTTAAGCAGTGTTTTGCATGCTGTGTCACAACGTTATCCGGAAATTAATTACCGCGTGGAGGTGATGAGTGCCGACCAGTTATTGGAGGCAATTAATAGCCACACTGTCGACGTTGCCTTCGGCTTCTTTGAGATGTCTACCTTGCGTTCGCTGCAGTTTCAGGATGCGCTATTTGCGGATGGTGGGGTGGTGGCCCTGTATGCGGCGCAACATTTCCCAGCTTTGGTTGGCAAACACCGGCTATCAATGAAGGAGGTTGCGGTAAACCCACTCTGTTTGGCCGAACCGACCCGCTATTTTCGTCGTTACCTGGATACCTGTTTTCGCCAAGCGGGGTTGTCGCTACGGGTGATCATCGAAAGTGCTTCGGTATTGCAATTGCTTGAAAGTGCCCATTTCGGTATGGGAGTAATGCTGGCTCCGAAAAGCAGTATCCTGCCCGCCTTGCAGCAAGGACTGACGCAGTCTGCCGTGGATATGCCTACCATGGGGCGTCAGGGGGCGATGGTGATCGCCGGTGCCGGTAAAGCGACACCGCTGGTACAACACTTTTTTGACGAAGCGCGATATGCATTGCGTGGAATTAGCCAGCAGGCAGAGATGATAACAGACTGATTGTTCGGGTAGGAACGGGAACTGCGCGGCTTCAGGGCAAAGCAGGCGGGGGAAGAGAACTAAAAAAGCAGGCGGTGAACACCGCCTGCTAGGGAACTTATTTCAGTTCCAGTTCGTTCATTGCCGCGATGCTGAAACCGCCGTCAACGTGAACCACTTCACCGGTGATACCACCCGCCAGATCTGAACACAGGAAGGCTGCGGAGTTACCGACATCTTCGATGGTCACAGTACGACGAATTGGGGTCACCGCTTCACAATGAGACAGCATCTTACGGAAATCTTTGATTCCGGAAGCGGCCAGGGTACGAATTGGACCGGCAGATACGGCGTTAACACGTACGCTTTCTGGACCCATAGCGTTAGCCATGTAACGAACGTTAGCTTCCAGAGAGGCTTTTGCCAGACCCATCACGTTGTAGTTAGGGATAGCGCGTTCTGCACCCAGGTAAGATAGGGTCAGCAGGGCAGCGTTCGGATTCAGCATGGCACGACACTCTTTAGCCATTGCTACAAAGCTATAAGCACTGATGTCGTGAGCGATTTTGAAGCCTTCACGGGTCACTGCGTTAACGTAGTCACCGTCTAACTGATCCCCTGGTGCGAAACCGATAGAGTGAACAAAGCCGTCAAATTTTGGCCAGACTTTTTCCAGTTCGGTGAACAGGGACTTAATGCTTTCGTCTTCGGCAACGTCACAAGGCAGAACGATGTCTGAACCCAGGTCTTTGGCAAATTCTTCTACGCGGGCTTTTAATTTTTCATTTTGGTAAGTAAAAGCCAGTTCCGCACCCTGCTTATGCATAGCCTGGGCAATACCCCATGCGATGGATAATTTACTGGCAACACCAGTGATCAGAATGCGCTTACCGGAAAGAAAACCCATAGATGTAATCCTTAAAATGGTTATTGTTGTTGGCGGCGGTTGTTGATTTAGCAAGCCAGCCGCAATGTTCAATGGGGGGATTCTAACACGACATTGTGCTATCAGGTAAAGATACGCGACAACTGAGCCTGATTATACCGGTTATCGTTGGTTTTTTCGCCAAGCCTCAGCGGTCAGTGCCTCACCGAAATGGCTGTGGATCAAGCGCTTGGTCAGATCGTGCAACGGCGAGGCTAGTACATCGGCGGTGCCGCCACGCTCTACTACCTCACCCTGATGCATCACCATCACAAAATCGCTGATATGTTTCATCATGCCGATATGTTGGGTCACATAGATAAATGACAGACCATCCCGCTCCTGTAGCTCGAGCATCAAGTTGACCAGTTGCGAGCGCATGGTCATATCCAAGGAGGCTAAGGCCTCATCTGCGACAATGACTTTTGGCTGGAGGATCAAGGCACGGGCCAACGCTAGGCGCTGTTTTTGTCCAGGCGCCAGCATATGCGGAAAATAGCCAGCATGGTCACGCAGCAGGCCGACTTTGCGCAATGTCTCAATAATACGCGCTTCACGCTGTTGCGGGTTCAATGACGTATTTAGGCGTAAGGGCAAGTCAAGGATCTGGCTGACCCGTTGGCGGGGGTTCAATGAGGTGCTGGGGTCTTGGAATATCATACGGATCACTTGGCTGCGGTAGCCGTAATCACCGAAACTTAGCGCATGGTTATTAATGATAATTTCGCCGGAGGAAGGCTCGATCATTCCGCTCAGCATCTTGGCCAGGGTCGATTTACCCGAGCCATTTTCACCGATAATCGCCAATGTCTGTCGCTCACGCAGGGTAAAACTGACATTTTTTACCGCATCCACATGTTGTGGACGGAATAGGCCAGTTTTGTAGCGATAGGTTTTCGACAGATCGCGGACTTCGAGTAAGGTTTCCATAGTTACTGCAACTCTTTATTGAGTGGAAAGTGGCAGGCGTATTTATGGCTTTTAGTGCCAGTCAGCGCCGGGGCCTCAATGCATTTACGCTGGGCATAGGGACAGCGTGGTCCCAGTCGGCAGCCGATAGGAAGATGTTCCAGCGAGGGAATTGCCCCAGAGAGTGTGTTCAGGCGGCTTTTATGGGGCAGGGATTGACCAAAATCGGGCATTGAGCGGATTAATGCTTGGGTATAGGGGTGGTGCGGACTGGCGATCAGCTCATCACTGACCGCCGTTTCGACGGTCTGTCCACAGTACATCACATTAATCCGGTTAGCCCATTGACCCAGGGTGCGCAAATCGTGGCTGATCAGCAGGATGGTCGTATTGTTGTTCTGGTTGAGGCGGCTGAGCAGGCGGAAAATCTGCGCCTGGGTGGTCGGCTCCATGGCATTCGTTGGCTCATCCGCGATCAGCAGACGGGGTTTAGTGGCCAAGGCAATGGCAATCATCACCTTTTGACACTCCCCCTCGGTCAGTTCGTAAGGGAAGCTGCGCATAATATCTTTATGATCTTTGATGCCAACACGGTGCAGTAATTCAATGGCCCGCTTTTTACGCCAGAACCAGCAGCGCTGGAACCAGCGGCCTTTAAAAGTCCACCCTGGGATCGCCTGAACCAACTGCCGTCCGATACTTTCCGAGGGATCGAGACAAGATTGCGGCTCTTGGAAAATCATCGAAATATTGTGGCCGATAATTTTACGGCGTTCGCGAGGTGACAGGCGCAACAAATCCACATCATTAAAACGCATCCGATCGGCAGTCACCCGCCAGTTATCCGAGGTAACGCCACAGATCGCTTTTGCGATCAGGCTTTTTCCGGAGCCAGACTCGCCGACCAAGCCGCGAATTTCACCTTCCGTTAAGGTGAGGTTGATACGATCCACCGCCTTAACGGGACCTTCAGCAGTAAAAAACTCAATGGTCAGATTACGGATATCCAGTAATGGCATTATTTGACTCCCGCCTCAATGGCACGACGGACACCGTCACCCAGCAGATTAATGATCAACACACTGACCATCAGTAACACCCCGGGCAGCATCACTGTCCAGGGGGCCGCATAAACCAGTTCTAATGAATCCCCGAGCATCGCTCCCCATTCTGGCGAGGGTAATTGCGCACCCAAGCCAAGAAAACCGAGGGCGGCAATATCCAAGATAGCCATCGAAAAACCGCGGGTAAACTCGCTGACCAACACCGGTAATACATTGGGAAAAATGGTGTCTTTCAGCAGAATAACCAGGCTGGCTCCGTCCAGCCGTGCCGCGACCACATATTCTTTTTCCATCTGATCATGGATAGCCATATAAAACGCGCGGATCAGCCGTGGCATCAGCGCCAGCCATACCGCCACCAGAGCATGAAACAGCCCGGGGCCAACGAAGGCGACGACGATAATGGCCAGCAGCATCGACGGGATCGACAGCAGGGTATCCAGAATGTGGTTCATCAGCGCAGAACGCAATCCGCGGGTTAACCCGGCGACGATCCCCGGTATCAGGGCGCAGAGCGCAGAAAACAGCGTTACCAGTAGGGCAGACCCGACCGTTGGGGCAACACCACTTAATAAGCGGCTCAGTACATCCCGTCCCAGGTCATCGGTGCCGAGAAAGAAGGAGACATCCCCATAGCGGGACCAAGAAGGGGGCAATAATTGGTAGCCCATAAATTGCTGATCGACCCCATAGGGGGCCAGCAAACCGCCAAACAGGCAGAGGAAAATCAGCGCGGCAAAGCCGTAAAGGCCGACCATTGCCGAGGTGTCATGGTAAAACTTAGCCCAAGACTGACGGAACGCACCGGGTAGGCGTTTTTCCTGGTAGACATTATCTGAAGGCATCCTGACCTGCTTTGCATAAAATTAACATTATGAATATCGCTTTACTTTTTGCAGCTTGACGCCGCCTAGGTAGCGGTTACCGTTATACCGAGGGGCCGATACTGTGAAAGCCGTCACTCAGTCAGTATACCTTTATTTACCCTTTCAGGTGGGCGGTTATCACAGTCCGCGCCCTGAATTATCCGTCGCACCCGCTGGCGGATGCAAGGGTTGGAAGGTGATAAATCCTGATTTTACCGGCCGTTAAACGCCCAGCAATGGTCTTTACTGGCAGCTTTTAAGCGAGGCTATGTGAAAAAACGTTCTCATTACCAACGGTGCAGAGTATTGTCAGGGGACACTTTTTTTAATTAATCAGGGAGAGACCAATGAGAAATTACACAGGGCTGACCCTGTTATCAGCCGCCGTATTACTGTCCGGCTGTGCCGCATTGACATCACCCTCTACACCGCAGATCAAAGGGGTCATAGCAGAAGCAGACGGACAGTCCGGCTATGAGAAAACCTTCCCGCAACCCCCGAATACCGTGCTGAACACGCAACGTATTGGGCAGTGTCTCAGCAGTGAAGGGCTGACACCGCAAGGGAACGTTTACGTGGGGAACAGTCACTATCAGGTAGAGCGCCTAGGAGAAAGCAATACCTTTAACGTCAGCTATCAACTGCAGGTGACGAATGATGCACCACTGACCCGTTATCATTTTCGGGATATTCGCCAAGCACCGGTTGAGGGCAGTGTCCCCGCCAGCAGTCAGTGGCTGACCGCAAACCCGCAACCGCTGGTGGATGCACTGGCTGCCGTCGCAGGTCGTGTCAACCGCTGTATCACCCAGTAGTTATACAGTGCTGTGGTCTGCTTTAGCCAGCCACAGCACTGATATCATCCCTTTGACAAGGCCTTAAGTTGAGCATTACCTGTCAGCGCAGCGCGTACCACTCTTTATGTTTCAGCGGGTTTAGGGCTGCACCGAGTATGTCGGAGAGCACGTTGACAATCATCACTAAGCTGCCAATCACCATCACCCCGGCTGAAATGGCGGCATAATCCTGCTGTCGGATAGCCCCAATCAGCCAATGGCCCAGACCTGGCCAGTTAAACACCACTTCAGTGATCATCGTCAGCGTTAGCATGGTGGAAAACTGTAAACCGAGATGTGGAATTATCGGCGGTAGGGCATTGTGCAGCACATGGCGACGGATCACCGTCACCCGAGACAGTCCGCGGGTAATAGCCGCTTTCACATAGCTCTTATCAATTACCTCCAAGCTACTGTTGCGCACTAAGCGGATAACCTCCGTCATCGGTGCCACCGCCAGAGTGATCACCGGCAATAACAGGTGCTGAAGAATATTTAGCAGCATCTCATGGCGTAACGGTGAATGAGACAGCCAAGCATCGATTAGCACAAACCCGGTAATATGTGGCAGTGGATAAAGCAGATCTAGCCGACCGGATACCGGAAGCCAGCCGAGCGTCAGGGAGAAGAACATCGTCAGCAGCAGTGCCAGCCAGAATACCGGCAACGAGAAGCCCAGCAGAGCCAGGGCGCTGATTAAAGTGTCTTGCCACTTACGGCGCATCACGGCAGCAGTGATCCCCAAGGGAATACCGCCAATCAGGGCCAGTGCAAAGGCTAACACACAGAGTTCCAGGGTAGCAGGTACCACCTCAGATAATTGTTCGGTGATTGGCTGACTGTTGACGCTAGAAACGCCGAAATCGCCTTGTAACATACTGGAAAACCAAAACCACCAAGCATCCTTCAGGGAAGCACCCTGCAACGGGGCATGGGGAGTGAAATAGCTGAGGCTGAAGGCCACCAGTGACAATAGAAATAGGGTGATTACCAGCAGTACTAATCGGCGGAGAATAAAAATAATCATGGTTGATTATCCTCAGAATCGTCACGGTAAACGCCGGCAAAGGAGGTATTGCCAAACGGGCTAAATACCAAGCCTTTAATGTCGTAACGGTAAGCCTGTAAACGCAACGAAGAAGCTAGTGGAAGCACCGGCATCTGTTCGGACAACATTTGCTGAGCTTGATGATAGTCATCGATACGTTCCGAAAGCTGCTGAGAAATCAGCGCATTATGGACAATCTGGTCAAATTGCGGATAACACCAGTGCGCATAGTTGGTGGCAGAACTGATAGCGGCACAACTGAGTAAGGGCCGGAAAAAGCTGTCAGGATCGTTACTGTCGGTGGCCCAGCCGGCTAGGGTCATATCATGATTGAGCGACATTAACTGTGCCTCCTGAAAACGGCCCTCTACGGGCACAATATCCACACTGACGCCAACTCGGCCAAGATCCGCTTGGATAAGTTCTGCCGTCTTCATCGGGCTGGGGTTCCAGGGTTGAGAGGCGGTAGGCACCATCAGTTTCAGCTGTAAATCATGCACATTCAATTGTTTCAGCAGTTGCTGTGCCTTGATGGGATCATAGGCGGTAACACTGGCCTGCGCATCATAGGCCCAAGAGGCGCGCGGCAGAATGGAGGCTGCGGTTTCTGCGGTGCCGTAATAAATTGACGACATCAAGCGTTCATTATTGATCGCCAATGACAGGGCTTTACGCACCTGCGGATTATCCAGTGGCGGCTTACGGGTGTTAAACGCCAGATAGGCCACATTCATGCCCGGCCGTAAACTCATCCGCAGTCGTGGATCATCACGTAGAATATCTAATTGACTGGCGGCGGGGTAAGCCAACACATCACACTCACCGGTGAGCAATTTAGATAGGCGACCGGTGCCGCCAGCACCGATATCAATCACCACCTGCTTCATGCGTGGCATCCCTTTCCAGTAGTGGGGGTTGCGCGCTAGGCGGATAAACTGACCAGAATGGTACTCACTGAGTTGAAAAGGGCCGGTTCCCACCGGCTGACGATCCATCTGCTCTTCTTGGCCGCTGGCGCTGAGTTGATGTGCGTACTCGGCAGACAGGATCGGTGCATAGTGGGTGGCGATATGCCACAAAAACGAGGCATCCGGTTGTTTCAGCCGGATCTCAACGGTCATATTATCGAGTTTCTTGATGCTGCTAACATTATCCGGAAAGCGCAAGCTGTCGAAATAAGGGTAATGGCCGCCGCCAATCTCATGCCAAGGATCATTTCGGTTAAACATCCGTGAGAAGCTGAATACTACATCATCGGCATTCATGGTGCGGTGTGGGGTAAACCATGCGGTGGTCTGGAAAGGGACTCCCTGACGGAGATGAAAAATATAGGTCGCGCCGTTATCTTTCACCTCCCACGAAGAGGCCAGTTGCGGCACTAACCGGTAAGTGTAGGGGTCGACTCCCAGCAGACTGTCATACAATTGGGCGGCGAGGGTATCCACGGTTAGACCACTGCTGGCTAACTGCGGGTTGAAGGTATTCAGTACCCCATTGACGCAGTAGACAAAACCACTTTGTCTGATATCCGGCTGGCTGGCCGCCAGGGCATTACTTAGGCTTAGCGTCAGGCCCAGCAGCAGGGCAGAGGATAATTTCAGCATAATACTCAGGAATTTTTAACAGTATTGTTGAAGTGTATCGCAAACCGGCGACTGACCCCAAGCCTCGTCTGCATTCTGCCGCCTATTGCTTTGACGCATCAGCAATAGGCGGCAGCCCTCCGCTAGCGCCACGATCGGTAGAAATATGATGCTTTTTGATCAACGCCCTTAACTGATGGTAACTCAATCCCAGCGCCTGCGCTGCGTTACGCTGGTGGTACAGATGCTGCTGCAAACTGTGCTCCACCAATTCGCGCTCCTGACGATTTTGCCAGTCGCGTAAATCCATTGGCAGAGAGGGAAGTGTTGCTGAGTTAGGGAGAGACGATTCTGGACTGGGGAAGTCGTTCAGCGGCTGCTGGTGAAACGGGTCAAAAATAATATGATCCATCGGCCGTTCGCTATCGTTATGGCGATAGACCGAGCGTTCTATGACATTTTTCAATTCACGGATGTTACCGGGCCACGGCCAGTCGAGCAGTTGCTGACGGGCGTAAGGGGTAAAGCCAGGAAATAGGGGCAGCCCCAGTTCACGGCACATCTGAATAGCGAAGTGTTCACCGAGCAGTAAGATATCGGCACGGCGCTGACGCAGGGGCGGCAAAGTGACCACGTCAAAGGCCAAACGGTCGAGCAAATCGGCACGGAAGCGGCCTGCTGCTGCCATGGCAGGCAAATCTTCGTTAGTGGCACACACTAGCCGTACATTGACCTGCAATGGTTGGCTGCCGCCGACCCTTTCAAGTTGACCATATTCGATGACCCGCAACAATTTCTCCTGCACCATCATTGGGGCTGTCCCTAACTCATCTAGGAACAGCGTACCTCCATTTGCCCGCTCAAATCGCCCCAGATGGCGGCTGCGGGCTCCGGTAAACGCCCCAGCTTCGTGACCAAATAATTCCGAATCCAGCAGGTTTTCGTTCAGGGCAGCGCAGTTCAATGACACAAAAGGTCCATCCCAGCGCGAGGAGAGGTAATGTAGGCGGCTAGCAATCAATTCTTTACCGGTTCCCCGTTCACCGACTACCAGCACTGGCTTATTCAGCGGTGCTAGTGCAGAGACCTGTTCCAACATGGCAAGGAAATTATTGGACTCACCCAGCAGACTGTCGCGGCGTTCATTCATGATTAAATTGACCACTTAGTAATTAATTTCACTATTTTACCGGAACTGCTAGGCTTCTCAATGAAATAAAATCAAATAAAATCAATAAATTAAAAATTGGCATGGGGTTTGCAAGTAATACCGGAAACAACACAATTTTGGTTATCAAAGACATTGAGGAGAAGAAAACATGGGAATTTTTTCACGCTTTAGCGATATTGTGAATGCCAACATCAATTCACTGCTGGAACGCGCCGAAGATCCACAAAAGATGGTGCGCCTGATGATTCAGGAAATGGAAGACACGCTGATTGAGGTACGTACCACCTCCGCGCGGGCACTGGCAGAAAAGAAACAATTACAGCGTCGTATCGATCAGGCGCAGTTGCAGTCTCAGGACTGGCAGGAAAAAGCCGAATTGGCACTGCGTAAAGACAAAGATGATTTGGCCCGTGCAGCGTTGCAGGAAAAACAGAAATTAACCGCAGTGACCGAAACGCTGACCCAGGAACTGTCGCAGACAGAAGAAAGCCTGGACCGTATGAAAACGGAAATCACGGAGTTGGAAAGCAAACTCACTGAAACCCGTGCTCGTCAGCAGGCACTGACGCTACGCTATCAGGCGGCGTCCACCTCGCGCGATGTGCGTCGTCAGCTGGATAGCGGTAAAATCGATCAAGCGATGGCGCGTTTTGAGTCCTTTGAACGCCGTATCGATCATATGGAAGCCGAGGCGGAAAGCCAGCGTTTTGGTAAATCGCCGTCACTGGACCAGCAGTTTGCCAGCCTGCGTGAAGACGACGAAATCAGTCAGCAGCTGGCCGCGCTAAAAGAAAAAATGCAGCGTACCGACGGGCAGTAATGCCCGTTACTGCGACACAGTGAAGGAGGATCTATGAGCGCAGTTTTGTTAGTCATTCCGCTGACTATTTTTGTTTTGTTTGTGGCCCCAATTTGGTTGTGGTTGCACTACAGTAATCGTAATCGCAGCCTAAACGCATTATCGCCGCAGGAGATGCAGCGTTTGCAACAGGTTAGCGCCGATGCCGCGCGGATGCGTGAGCGTATTCAGGCATTGGAAGCGATACTGGATGCTGAAAACCCACAGTGGAGGGAACCACGATGAATATCAGCTTGCCTGAACGTCCGTTGCGACGTGACCCGCAGCAGGGGAAAATCATGGGGGTCTGTGCCGGACTGGCAGAGTATTTAAATGTACCCGTTACCCTGATCCGTGTAATGGTCATTATCTCGATGTTTGCTGGGCTGTTTGTACTGACTCTGGTGGTCTATTTCGCCCTCGGCTGGTTTCTCGACAAAAAGGCACCTGGTGAGGCTGGCGAGGAGGCAGATACCCCGACCGCCTCAGAACGGTTGACCCAACTGGAAACCGAACTGAGTGGTGATGAACAGCGGGTTCGGGAAATTGAACGCTATGTTACCTCGGAAACCTTCTCTGTAAGGAGTCGTTTCCGGCAGCTTTAACAGGATCCTACGGGATCTATGAGGAGAAACAATGAAAACGACCCGTCAGCATGACACCTTGAAAAAAGTGTCACCCGTTCTGCAGTCTGCGGCAAAATTTGTAATTATTACCGCTCTCAGCCGGACACCGGCCGGGCTGGCAGCCCGGGTGCTGCACCGTGTGGGCCGTAAACCGGTACGGATAGCCCTGGCCTTGGTGCTGGAACCGGCATTATCTGCGATAATGAAAAAAGTATCCGCCCGCCTGTTCAGGGAAAAGCATGAAGAGACTGCAAAATGAAATCGCCTCGCTGGTACATCGTGGCGCAGATAAACATCTGCGCTTGGCGGTCACTGGCCTGAGCCGTAGCGGAAAAACGGCTTTTATTACTTCTCTGGTTAACCAACTGCTTAATGTCCATAACGGCGCTAACCTGCCACTGTTCACGGTGGTACGGGATGAGCGCCTATTCGGCGTACGTAGAGTCCCGCAACGGGATATGGGTATCGCCCGTTTTAGTTACGACAGTGGCATCAGCGAACTCTATGGCACGCCACCACAATGGCCGAGCCCGACTCGGGGTATTAGCGAAATGCGATTGGCATTACGTTACCGTCCTCAGGACTCCCTGTTGCGCTACCTCAAAGAGACTTCAACCCTCTATGTAGAGCTGATCGACTATCCCGGCGAATGGCTATTAGACCTACCGATGTTGGGGCAAGATTATCTAAGCTGGTCACAGCAGATGACGGGGCTACTGCAAGGTGAGAGAGGGAAAAAAGCTGCCGAGTGGCAGCGTCTCGCGGTGAAGTTGGACCCACTGGCTCCTGCCAATGAAAATCAGTTGGCGGAGATTTCTGCGGCCTGGACGGCCTACCTGCATGATTGTAAACAGAGTGGCTTGCACTTTATCCAACCAGGTCGCTGCGTGATGCCAGGGGATATGGACGGTGCACCGGCGCTGCAATTTTTCCCTTGGCCAGCACAGGTAACGGCGGATCCTTCAACTGCTGGGGACAGTACCAATTTCGGTATGTTGCAAGCCCGTTACCGTTACTACTGCCAACATGTCGTAAAACGTTTTTATAAAGAGTATTTCGTTAAATTTGATCGCCAAATTGTGCTGGTGGACTGTCTACAGCCGTTGAACAGCGGCCCTGATTCTTTTAACGATATGCAAATGGCACTGACACAATTGATGGAAAGCTTTCATTACGGTCAGCGCACCCTGTTTCGCCGACTTTTTTCTCCGGTCATTGATAAGTTACTGTTTGCCGCCACCAAAGCGGATCATATTACCGCTAACCAGCACGCAAACTTGGTCTCACTATTACAACAAATGGTGCAGGATGCCCGCCAACATGCAGCCTTTGAAGGGATAAAAATGGAGTGCTTAGGGCTGGCGTCGATACGGGCCACCGAAGCGGGCAGCCTTAATTGGCAACAGCGGACTCTACCTGCGCTGCGCGGACATCTGTTAACCGAGGGCACCCCGCTGACTTTTTATCCAGGTGACGTTCCGGCCCGCTTACCGGCTGCCGACTTTTGGCAGCAGGGCGGGTTTCGTTTTGAGTCCTTTCGTCCGGCAGTGATGGACCCGAATCGGCCATTGCCGCATATCCGTATGGACAGTGCGCTGGAGTTTTTACTGGGAGACAAATTACGATGAGTCAGGATAAGCCGCTGCAGCCACGGGTGGATGCGCCGTTTCAATCGCCAGAGCCGCCGCCGTCTCTGCGACCTGCCCAACACTTTGCCGACGCAGAGGCAGAATTTATTGCGGATCCGTCTGTGGAGGAAACCTCGGTAGACGGATTGGCGGATGACGAAGTGATCACCTCAGTGCTGCGCCCACGGAAATCTCTGTGGCGACGGTTGCTGATGCTAGCAGTGCTGTTGCTGATGATAAGCGTCGTTGCGCAGGCCGGTCAGTGGTTATGGGCTGCTTGGCACCGTGCGGACTGGTTCGCCCTCGGGGGAACCCTGTCGTTGTTACTGGTGATGGTAGCTGGGGTCGGTAGTTTGATTGGCGAATGGCGTAAACTGTGGCGACTGCGTCACCGCGCACAGCAGCGTGATCAGGCGGCGGAGTTACTTAACAGCCATGGCACCGATGCTGGACGTGAATTCTGTGAGCAGTTGGCCGCGAGCAGTGGTCTAGATAGCAGTCATCCGGCTTACCGCCGCTGGCTGTCCGTCCTTGAAGACCAGCACAATGACCAGGAAGTGATTAAACTCTATGCTGCCATGGTCATGCCGCAGGCAGATAAACAGGCGCGGCAGAAAATCAGTCGTTATGCGGCCGAATCAACACTGATGATCGCCGTCAGTCCGTTGGCGCTGGTGGATATGTTGTTTATCGGTTGGCGCAATATTCGTATGATCAATCAGATTGCCCGCATCTATGGTATTGAGCTCGGTTATTTCAGCCGCATCCGCCTGTTGCGCGGGGTACTGTTTAATATTGCTTTCGCTGGTGTCACTGAACTGGTGCGTGAGGTCGGCTTTGACTGGATGTCGCAAGATCTGATGGCACGGCTGTCTGGTAGGGCGGCTCAAGGTATTGGTGCTGGGCTGTTAACCGCGAGGTTAGGCCTTAAGGCGATGGAGTTATGCAGACCTATACCTTGGCAACCTGGGGAGAAACCACGCCTGGGTGATTTCCGTTCTGAGCTTATCGATCAGCTTGGCCAAGCCCTGAAAAAGAAACCGGCTACTTCTACAGAAAGCCGCCATCACCGTTAAGTCGCTACTGCTGTCATGATCCAGTGACAGCAGTCATTCTGATTTACACTCTTTCGCTTCTATTGGGCGCTTATGGGTGATCCCATGGACACTTTCTTCTACTATTCGCCTATATACTGTCAACTTTTCCTGCCACATAGCTTCCTTCCACACCGGCGCACGGGTTATATTGCTGCAATAATCTGAATGAGTGGATATCGTTGATGCGCTTGGAAATTATCTGTAAAGACAGGCTAGGGCTGGTTCGTGAACTTCTTGACCTGCTGGTAGCGCGTAATATTGATCTTTATGGCATTGAAATCGTTGCCTTGGAGCGTCTCTACCTACGTTTCAGTACTATTCCTTTCGAGGAATTCAGTTCGCTGATGGCAGAGATCCGGCGCACTACGGGAGTCGCAGATGTGCGTACTGTCACCGATATGCCTTCTGAGCGTGAAAACCGAGCCTTGAATTCACTGCTACAGGCGATGCCAGAGCCGGTATTGTCTATCGACCTAAAAGGGCGAATTGAGCTCGCCAACCCGGCAGCACAAAATCTCTTCGCTATGGATGCTGAGAAAATGCACCTCCATCCGGTCAGCCACTTAATTGAAGGGGTAGAATTTTCTGACTGGCCAAATGGTGACACTGTCACGTCATTAACCCAGTCGGTGGTGGTCCAAGGTCGCGATTTTGTGATGGAACTGTTGCCTATCTATCTGCCTGGAGAACAAGAGCAGCAAATGTTGCCGGTAGGTGCGATGATTATGCTGAAATCCACCGCCCGGATGGGCCATCAGTTACAGCATTTGACCGTTGGCGATCATACTGGTTTTGAACATATTGTGGCAGTCAGTCCGAAAATGCGGCTACTAATGACTCAAGCGAAAAAGTTAGCGATGCATGATGCGCCGTTATTGATCATCGGGGATACCGGTACCGGCAAAGATATGTTGGCCCGAGCTTGCCACCAACGCAGTCATCGCGGCGATAAACCTTTTCTGGCACTGAACTGTGCCTCATTGCCCGATGATGTCGCAGAAAGTGAACTGTTCGGTCATGCCGCTGGGGCTTATCCGAATGCTTTTGAAAATAAAAAAGGTTTTTTTGAGCAGGCAAATGGCGGATCGGTACTGTTGGATGAGATCGGTGAAATGTCGCCACGTATGCAAACCAAACTGCTACGTTTCCTTAATGACGGGACTTTCCGCCGGGTGGGTGAAGAGCACGAGGTGCATGTCGATGTACGGGTGATCTGTGCCACCCAGAAAAACCTTCAGGAACTGGTTAACCGTGGCCAATTCCGTGAGGATCTGTTTTATCGGTTGAATGTGCTGACTCTCAACTTGCCACCACTGCGTGAGCACACCCGCGACATCCTGCCGTTGACTGAGATGTTTGTCGCCCGATATGCGGATGAGCAGGGCATTACTTGTCCGCTTATCTCCCCGCAATTGGCCCCCTTTCTTTGCCGCTATCACTGGCCGGGCAACGTCCGTCAGTTAAGGAATACCCTGTATCGTGCGATGACCCAATTGGAAGGCGACGAGTTGCGACCCCGTGATATTACCTTACCTGAACAGTTTCAGGCGGAGCTGTTGCCGGAAGAAGATCTGGAAGGCTCACTAGATGACATTACCGGTCGTTACGAAAAGGCGGTATTACTGAGGTTATACAACCATTATCCAAGCACGCGTAAACTGGCCAAACGGCTGGGTATTTCTCATACCGCGATAGCCAATAAGTTACGGGAATACGGACTCAGTCAGAAAAAAGCTGACGCTGAGGAGTAAAAGGTTAAAGGGGCGTCGAGCCCCTTTAATCACCCTTATTTCAGAACAGCCAGGGCAGCGTCGTAGTTCGGCTCATCAGCAATTTCGCTGACCAGTTCGGCGTGCAGCACCTGATTGTTTTCATCCAGTACTACCACTGCGCGGGCAGTTAAGGCTTTCAGCGGCCCTTCCTGGATTTCCACACCGTAATCGGCGCTAAAGTTGCTGCCACGGAAAGTGGAGAGGGTCACGACATTTTCCAGACCATCGGCACCACAGAAACGGCTCTGGGCGAACGGCAGGTCAGCAGAAATACACAGGACTACGGTGTTATCCAAATCAGAGGCCAGTTGGTTGAAACGGCGTACCGACGTGGCGCAGGTGCTGGTATCAATGCTCGGAAAAATGTTTAGGACTTTGCGCTTACCGGCATAACTCTCCAGTGTCGCATCGCTCAGATCTTTAGCGACCAGCGTGAAAGCCGAAGCGGAGGTTCCTGCTGCAGGGATCTGGCCTGCAACGGCAATAGGCTGGCCTTTTAAGGTGACGGTCTGAGACATCATAGATTCCTTCTTATCGTTGACAGATGGCTGCCGCACGGAGGGGCCGCGGGCAGTGCAAGTTATCGGTTAATCTATCACAGATTTCACGGCTGATTAGACGCCGCGTGCGCTGAATGATGGATAAATAGCCAGACTACCGCCGTGATTGAATATGGTTGGGCCCCCTAAGCTTGACGAATGTCATGCCTATTTACGCTTTACGATTCGCCAGTCGGAGCTAAATCATTACAATAGTGATATTTACAAATGGCAACCGCAGTAAGGGGACGATGTGAACACCATTGACGGTAAAGACCTGCACAGCTCTGATGCGATCATTTCCTGTCAGCTTGACGGGACAGGAGGCATGCTGCCGATTAGCGCCACCGAAGTGGTGAATTGTGAACGCCCTTGCTGGCTACATCTCAATTATGCCCAACAGCAGAGTGCCGATTGGCTGCAAAATACACCTCTATTGCCGGATCAAGTTCGTGATGCATTGGCCGGAGAGAGTATGCGCCCGCGTGTTAGTCGACTGGCTGACGGATTTATGATTGTGCTGCGCAGCATCAACTTCAATGAAAATGCTCGACCGGATGAGCTGGTGGCGGTGAGGATCTTTATTAATGATCAGCTGATTGTTACCACCCGGCAACGCAAAGTGGCCGCCGTTGAAGATGTGTGGGCAGAATTACAAAAGGGCAATGGTCCGGACGATGCTGGCGACTGGCTGGTGGAGTTCTGTGATGCTCTGACCGACCACATCAGTGAATTTATCGAAGATCTCCATGACCGAATCATCGACATGGAAGATAACTTACTGGCAGCTCAGGTGCCGGGACGCGGTGAACTGGCGTTACTGCGAAAACAGTTGATCGTGATGCGCCGTTATATGGCCCCGCAACGGGATGTGCTGGCGCGTATTGCCAGTGAGAAATTCAACTGGATGGGTGATGCGGAAAGACGCCTGATGCAGGACATTTCGGATAAGTTGGGCAGGGGGATTGAAGACCTCGACGCCGGTATTGCCCGTACCGCGGTGCTCACCGATGAAATCGATGCGCTGCTGGCAGAGTCGATGAACCGTCGTACTTATATTATGTCATTGCTGGCGATGGTGTTTTTACCCGCCAGTTTTCTGACTGGGTTGTTTGGCGTCAATCTCGGTGGTATGCCGGGGGCACAGTGGCATTATGGTTTCGCGGTATTCTGTGGTGTGTTGCTACTGATTGCCCTAGGCGTTACCTGGTGGCTTAAAGATCGTAAGTGGTTATAAAACAGCGGAAAGACTTAATAGCAAAAAAATGATCTGTGTCAACGCATGGCCGGCGCAGATGACGGATACTCCTTCCCGCAGGTGAATGCAACGTCAAGCGATGGGCGTTGTGCTCCACATTGTCTTACTTTTTGAATTATTGCATAGCACATTTAATTCTTATGACCCCGGCGTTAACCACGCCGGTTTTTTTTATTTCTGTTTCTCCCACTAGTCACTTCTCGGTGAAAGGTGATTTCCCCGCCGTCTAAAAATCCGTATAATCCGCGCCCATGCCCGCAGGTACACAACCAGGACCTTAATCGCCGGTATTCCGGCAGTGTGAACAGACGCTATGAATCAGACAGATACCAGAAAAGATACCCTCGAATTCAATAAACTCCAGAAACGTCTGCGCAGAAATGTTGGCAATGCTATTACCGATTATCAGATGATTGAAGAAAATGATGTGGTGATGGCCTGTATGAGTGGTGGCAAAGACTCGTTTGCAATGCTGGATATTCTGCTCAGCCTGCAAAAAGTGGCGCCGATTAACTTTAGCGTGATTGCGGTCAACCTCGATCAGAAGCAACCCGGCTTTCCGGAGCATATCCTGCCGGAGTATTTCGAGCAGTTGGATATTCCTTACTATATCGTCGACAAAGACACCTATTCGGTGGTTAAAGAGAAGATCCCAGAAGGGAAAACCACCTGTGGGCTGTGCTCACGCCTGCGTCGTGGAACCCTCTACTCGTTTGCGGAAAAAATTGGTGCCACCAAGATAGCCCTGGGCCACCACATGGATGACATCGTTGAGACGCTGTTCCTCAATATGTTCCACGGTGCAAGGATGAAAGCAATGCCACCGAAACTACGTTCTGATGACGGTCGTAATGTGGTGATCCGCCCGCTAACCTATTGTCGAGAAAAAGATCTCATCCGTTACGCCGACCATAAAGCCTTCCCGATCATCCCTTGTAATCTCTGTGGTTCACAGGAAAACCTGCAGCGTCAGGCGATCAAAGCGATGCTGACGGGTTGGGATAAAAAAGAGCCGGGCCGCGTTGAGAGCGTGTTTAAATCATTGCAACATGTTAGCCCGAGTCAGTTGGCGGACCGCGAGTTATTTGATTTTGAAAACTTGCCACTCGACCGTGAAGGCGAGCGGGAAGCCTATGGGTTCAGTGAGGCGACAGTCTCTTCAACCAATATCGATCACTCTTTATATATCGATATCACTAATCTTTAACCCTCCAACGCCTGCCGATCGGTAGGCGTTATTTCCGCATTACTGCGGGCATTTTTCTTAGCCATCGTGTTTAAATCGTAAAAATAAGTAACAGATATCGACCCGCAGCCAGCACTATCATATTCTGTGGACTCACCCGACTATCCTCCCGGAGCCCGATGAATGAAAAGTGCCGCATTATTGCTGGTGGCAGCCAGCCTGTTTCTCTCTGCTTGTAGCAGCCATAACAACGATGATAATGACCCGCCACAACAGGCCACTGCAGCACACATTCAGCCGGTCGTGATGTCTTCTGTCGCGGAAACTAACTGCGCCGATGCCGGGGGGAGCCTCGCCTATGCGCGGCAACTGGATGGCAGTCGTATCGGGATGTGTCGCTTGATGAATGGTAAACAGTGCAGCGAAACGGCATTGATTAGTGGTAACTGCGCCCGCTAAACAGGGCGCATTCCTGTTTTGCGGTTAGGCTGTCACTTGATTAACGCAGTGGTGACCGGCCGCTAATTGCTGCAGGTTTTCCAAGGTGGTGGTGGCAATCGCTTGCAACGCCTCGTGGGTCAGAAAGGCTTGGTGGCCGGTGAATAGCACGTTATGACAGGATGAGAGGCGACGGAAGATATCATCCTGGATCACCTCATTGGAGTTATCTTCAAAGAAGAGATCGCGCTCGTTCTCATAAACGTCCATCCCCAACGCGCCAATTTTTCGCTGTTTGAGTGCGTCAATGGCTGCACCTGAATCGATCAGTCCGCCGCGGCTGGTGTTAATGATCATCACTCCTGGCTTCATTTTACTGAAGGCGGCACTGTCCAGCAGGTGATGGTTCTCTGGTGTCAATGGGCAGTGCAGGCTGATCACCTCTGATCCCCGCAGCAGTTGATCCAGGCTGGTATATTCCGCTCCGACTTCACGGGCCTGTTCTGACGGGTAAGGATCATAAGCCAGTAGGCGCATGCCAAACCCTTTGAGGATCTTCAGTGTCGCCACGCCAATTTTCCCAGTACCAATCACACCGGCGGTTTTACCGTGTAACGTAAATCCGGTGAGACCTTCTAGAGAAAAGTTAGCTTCGCGGGTACGTTGATAGGCGCGGTGAATATGCCGGTTCAATGCCATCATCATACCGATAGCATGCTCAGCGACGGCTTCGGGAGAATAGGCTGGTACTCTCACTACGCTTATCCTTTCGCTGGCCGCTGCGTTAAGGTCGACATTGTCAAAACCGGCACAGCGCAAGGCAATATAGCGTACGCCCAGGGCCGCCAGTTCACTCACTACATCGGCCTGACACTGGTCATTCACAAAGATACAGATAGCGTCAAAACCGGCGGCATTTTTCGCGGTCTGTTGGTCGAGTTTGAAGTCGAAAAAGGTCAGGAAAAAGCCGAACGGCTGATTCGCCTGTAAAAGAGACTGCTGGTCATACTGTTTACTGCTGTAAACCGCGATCTTCATAGCTAAGCTCCGGAGTAATGGCAGGGAATGATCAGTAACAGGACTAAAGATCAGGGTATTTTTCTGTAAAGTGATATGAAATATCTGAGCCCAGTTAACTATAATGCCCAGATAATCTCAAAACGGAATCATTAATTCATTTAACTAAACATCCACCGACGGGAAACAGGTGCTAATGTGAAGATAGGCAAACGAAAGGGAGTTCTGATTTCGGCCGCCGTGCTGACAGCAGTGGCGGCGGGGCTGATACTGACGCCCCGTTGGTGGCTGCCAACGGTAGCTGGCCGCTTTCTGCCTGCTGGCAGTAGCTTAGCATGGCAGGGAAATGTACATTGGCAGCATGGTCAATTGCAGTTGCCGGATATCCATTTTCTCTATCAGCAGTGCCAAGCTGTGAAAATTACAGGGTTGGCGCTTGGGTTTCGCCAGTCGTTGTGGCAGGTAAGCGCCACCGGTGTTGCCATCGATAGTGATTGTTTAGCACAGATGCCGAGCGGTGAGCCGAGCAGCCAGCCTCTCAGCCTGGCGCAGTGGCAGCAGAAGTTGCCCGACGGACATTACCGCGTCGATCACTTGTCTGTTTCTTCTCAGCCCGCACTGGACGGGCAGTTGACCCTGTCCAGTCAAGATGGGGTGCAGACCCTGATGTTGGACGGCGAACAGCTACAACTGACGGCAAACCTTAAACAACAGCAACTGCAGATCACTCGATTGAACTACGCGTTAGTCGGCAGTAACCCCATCAGCCTGCAGGGGTCGCTGACCCTCGATGGCGACCCCACGCAATGGCCGTCGTCAGGAGATCTGCAAGCAGGGGTATATATTGCGGGGATCCCGCTGATGGCTACCCTACAATGGCAACAGCAACAGCAACAGCAACAGCAACAGCAACAGGGACAATTGATCGTCAGTCGCCGCGATGATAAGCAGCGTTTGCTGACACTGCCGTGGAGCGTCAATTCGCAACTGATTGCTGTCAGCGGGGGACAGTGGCAGTGGCCTTATGGCGATCAGCCCTTAAAAGGGGGTATTGCACTGAATGCGGCAAATTGGCATCAGGGGTTGGAGAATACCCTGTTCAGCGGACGGATGAATATTCTGACTGCTGGCAAAGGGGGGAAGGGGAATGTGGTTTTGAGCGCTGGGCCAGGAAAACTCAGTCTCAAAGACAGCAGTCTACCACTGCGCCTCACCGGTACCGCTAACAGCTTAGCCTTGCAGTTTTATGCTGGACTGCCAGCGCTGTTAAGTGGCCCACTAACTTCTCCAAGTATCCGTTTTCAGAGCGGAGCCTTATTACGGATGCGTGGTACTTTGCTCGACACCCTGGAAGTGGATGAAGCCCGCTGGCCGCTGGCAGGTGTTCATCTGTCCGCCGAAGGCGTTAACGGACCGCTACAGGCCATTCTACAGGTACATAACCGTGACTATGGCCGTTATCGACTGCAATTGGCCGGCCAAGCTCGAGATTTCTGGCCGGATAAGGGCGATTGGCAATGGCGCTACTGGGGACGTGGTCGGCTGACACCTTTGCGGGCCAATTGGGATCTGCAGGGGACTGGGCAGTGGCAAGGTCCGGTGATCACCCTGCAACGCTTATCGACCGGTTTTGACCAGATCCGTTATGGTAGCTTGCATGCCTCGGCGCCACGTCTGACATTGACCCGTCCACTGGTATGGGATCATAGCCAAACCTCACCGGCCCTGAATGGAGCCTTTGAATTTAGCTCGCGCACCACCGGCTTCAGCTATGGGGGTAAACTCCCCCCGCTGTGTCTGCCGTTTACCGTCAGTGGCCAGGACCCCGATCATTTTCAGTTGCTTGCCAAACTGTCTGCGGGGGATATCGGGCCACTGACGGTTCGAGGACGCTGGGATGGTCGTCGGTTACGCGGCCAAGCGTGGTGGCCATCGCAGCCACTGGAAGTGTTCCAGCCGCTGATCGCCCCGAATGTGAAACTGGCGATCACTGGCGGTAAAATGCGGGCGCAAGCCGCCTTTTCACTGTCTGCGAAAGACGGGTTTCAGGCCGGGGGATTATGGGTGATCCGCCGCGGGGCGGCTGCTACCCCGGACAATCAGTTGCAAGGCGTCAATTTTTCTCTGCCGTTTCGCTATCGTCAGCAGCGCTGGCAATTCGGTTATAATCAGCCGGTAAAGCTGACCATTGACCGAGTAGAAAATAGCTTCGGCTTAACCGATGTCACGGCGGATCTTCAGGGCTATTATCCGTGGAGTCAGCGGGCACCGCTACGACTCACCGGTGTTAGCACCGGTGTTCTGGGGGGCTCGGTGAGTTTGGACGAACTTAGGCTACCCCAGCAGCGAGCCGCGCTGTTACGGGCCGACCATATCAGTCTCAGCCGGTTGGTCACTGCATTACATCCTAAACAGATTGCCATGTCCGGCACCATTCACGGCGAGTTTCCACTGTGGGTCAATGATCCGCACTATATTATCCGTGACGGTAAGGTTCGTAATGACGGGCCGTTAACCCTCAGGATCGATAAACAGTTGGCGGAGTCTATTGCAGGGCACAGTATTGGCTCCGAGGTGGTCAGCGATGCACTACGCTATATGGAAATCAGCCGAACTGCTGCGGATGTGGTGCTGAAAAGTAATGGCGACTTGACGATGCACTCTGCCGTTCAGGGTGCCAGCCGTTTCGGTGAGCATACCCAACAGGTCGTGGTTAATTATCATCATCAGGAAAACATATTTATGCTCTGGAAGAGCCTCAATTTTGGCAGTAATTTACAGTCATTATTATCACGTAACTTGAAATGGCCTGCGGCGGGAGAGAAATGATGAAAATAACCATCTCAGCGGCGGTCTTGTCCGGCGTGGTATTACTGAGCGGCTGTATTCCGCGTATTGAAGTCACTCCGCCCTCGAAACCGATCACCATCGATATGAATGTGAAAATCGATCATCAAATCACGGTGAAAGCGGATAAGAATGTTGAGCAGTTACTCGAAAACTCTGATGAGAGTGGCAAATGAAGGCATGACACAGAGGGATGCAGACGGCCTGAGACAGGCCGTCTGCACGGACATTAGGCTGCCAGTACTGAGTCGATAGCAGCTTTGGCGTCGGTGGTCGCTTTGGCAGCAACTTCTGGACCGTAACCGTAACCTTCAGCGAACACAAAGTTCACGTCACTCATTCCCAGGAAGCCGAGGAACAGTTTCAAGTAAGGGGTCAACAGGTCTGCTGGCGTATCCTTGTGTACACCACCACGGCTAGAGATCACTAATACGCGTTTACCTTTGATCAGGCCTTCTGGACCGTTTTCGGTATAGCGGAAAGTCACACCAGCACGGGCGACCAGATCGAAATAGGTTTTCAGCTGTGTTGAGATGTTGAAGTTGTACATCGGCGCGGCGATAACAATCACATCATGGGCCTGCAGCTCTTCGATCAGCTGGTCAGACAGCGCGAGTGCTTCTTGCTGACGGCTGTTCAGTGGGGTGTCTGAAGGGCGCAGGGCACCGACCAATTCACCGTCCAGTACTGGGATAGGATCGACTGCTAGGTCACGAATAGTGACAGTGTCACCTTTAGCAGTCGCTTTCTCTGCATAATAATCTGCCAACTGGCTAGACTGAGAATAACCGGCCAGAATACTTGATTTCAGAACGAGTACTTTGCTCATTACATTTTTCCTATCATTGGGGCGGTACAACCGCTGAATGTTGTCACTTTACGGCGCTTCGTGCGCAGAGAAAAGCTGATAATTTCGAGATCTATATTCGAAAAAACTGAATAAGATCACTGGGCTGCTTGCTGCCGCAACCGGTACGCGCTGGCGGCTGATATGTTACAATAACAGTCATTGCAGACAACCGGTGCGAAAATCTCGGTCGCCGGTCTTTTTGTCCTATCAAATCAAGGTAACACACGACTATGTCATCTGAGGATCGTTCATCCCTGTCACTTCTCCGCCAGCGCACTGAGCCACTGATTTTGCGCGACCGACAGCAACTGCGGCGCAGGCTGTCCGGTGCCGAAAAGGTGAAAAATCCGCAGGCCCTTGCGGAGATAATCCAGAAGATTGAACAGGACATCAGCGCGGCAGAACAGCGGCTTGCCGTACGTCTGGCGTCGGCTCCGGCGGAGATTACTTTCCCAGATAACCTGCCGGTCAGCCAGAAACAACAGGCGATTGCCGAGGCCATCAGTCGCCACCAGGTGGTGATTGTTGCTGGGGAGACCGGCTCCGGTAAAACCACACAGATCCCAAAAATCTGTATGGCCTTGGGGCGCGGTAACCGTGGTGTGATCGGGCATACTCAGCCGCGGCGACTGGCGGCCCGAACTGTCGCGGCCCGTATTGCAGAAGAGATGAACAGCGTTCTGGGAGAGGTGGTCGGCTATAAAGTCCGCTTCAATGATCAGGTCAGTGATAATACTCGCGTCAAACTGATGACCGACGGGATCCTGCTGGCAGAGATCCAGCAAGACCGTCTGTTAATGCAGTACGATACGCTGATTATCGATGAGGCCCATGAACGCAGCCTGAATATCGATTTCTTGCTCGGCTACCTGCGTGAACTGCTGCCGCGTCGTCCTGACCTGAAAGTGATTATTACCTCTGCCACCATCGACCCGCAGCGCTTCTCGCGACATTTTAATAATGCGCCGGTTATTGAAGTGTCTGGGCGTACCTATCCGGTAGAGGTACGTTACCGTCCGGTGGTCGAAGAGAGCAGTGATGGCGATCGTGACCAGCTACAGGCCATCTTCGACGCGGTCGATGAATTACTGCAGGAACCGCCTGGGGATATCTTGATCTTTATGAGCGGTGAACGAGAAATCCGTGACACCGCCGATGCCCTCAATCGCCGTGAGTTACGCCATACCGAAGTGCTGCCGTTATATGCCAGGCTCTCCAACGCGGAGCAGAACCGCGTGTTTCAGTCACACAGCGGCCGTCGCATCGTGCTGGCCACCAACGTGGCCGAAACCTCTCTGACCGTGCCAGGTATTAAGTATGTGATTGATCCAGGTACAGCCCGTATCAGCCGCTACAGCTATCGCACCAAGGTACAGCGTCTACCCATAGAGCCGATCTCACAGGCGTCGGCGAATCAGCGTAAAGGACGTTGTGGTAGGGTTTCCGAGGGGATCTGTATTCGTCTTTATTCAGAAGATGATTTTATTAATCGCCCAGAGTTTACCGATCCGGAAATTCTGCGGACCAATTTGGCCTCGGTGATCTTACAGATGACTGCGCTGGGGCTGGGAGATATTGCTGCTTTCCCGTTTGTTGAAGCCCCAGACAAACGCCATATCCAGGACGGGGTCCGTCTGCTTGAAGAGCTTGGCGGTATTTTGCCTGCCTACGAAGGGGCATACAAATTGACGTCATTGGGCCGTCAATTGGCACAGTTACCTGTCGATCCACGACTGGCCAGGATGGTTCTGGCGGCCCAGGACACTGGCGCGGTACGTGAAGTGATGATCATTACCGCCGCGTTATCGATACAGGACCCGCGTGAGCGACCGGTGGATAAACAGCAAGCCTCTGATGAAAAACATCGTCGCTTTGCCGACAAAGACTCAGATTTCATGGCATGGGTCAATCTGTGGAATTATCTGCAGGAGCAGCAACAGCAGTTAACCGGTAACCAGTTTCGCCGTCAGTGTCGCAGCGATTACCTGAATTATCTGCGGGTACGGGAATGGCAAGATATTTACACCCAGTTACGCCAAGTGGTGAAAGAGTTACGCCTGCCGATCAACAGCGAACCGGCACCTTTTCGCGAGGTCCACACGGCACTGCTGTGCGGGTTATTGTCCCATATCGGCCAGAAGGATGTCGAAAAGCAGGAATTTACCGGCGCTCGTAACGCACGTTTCTCTTTATTCCCAGGTTCGGGGCTGTTTAAAAAGCCCCCTAAATGGGTAATGGTGGCGGAGCTGGTGGAAACCAGCCGCCTGTGGGGACGGGGTGCGGCACGTATCGATCCCGAGTGGATTGAACCACTGGCAAAACATCTGGTGAAAAATCATTACAGTGAGCCGCACTGGTCTAAATCCCAGGGGGCGGTTATGGCTTCTGAAAAAGTGACCCTCTACGGCTTGCCAATTGTGGCCGCACGCCAAGTGAACTACGGACGCATTGACCCGCAGTTATCCCGTGAGTTGTTTATCCGTCATGCCCTGGTCGAAGGCGACTGGCAAACCCGTCACAGCTTTATGCGAGAGAATCGTAAACTGCTGGCGGAAGTTGGCGATCTGGAGCATAAATCACGGCGTCGCGACATCCTGGTGGATGACGAAACCCTGTATGATTTCTATGATCAACGTATCGGCCAGGAAGTAGTGTCGGCTCGGCATTTTGATCAATGGTGGAAACTGGCCAGTCGGGAGCAGCCCGATCTGTTGAGTTTTGATAAACAGATGCTGATTAAGGAAGGGGCTGGCAAGGTTAGCCGTCTCGATTACCCGGACTTTTGGCAACAGGGCAACCTTAAACTGAAATTAAGCTATCAGTTTGAGCCAGGTACTGCCGCGGACGGCGTAACAGTACATATTCCGTTGCCGCTGTTAAATCAGGTTGAAGACAGTGGTTTTGAATGGCAGGTGCCAGGTATCCGCCGTGAATTGGTGATCGCCCTGATTAAATCCCTGGCTAAACCGTTACGGCGTCACTTCGTGCCTGCGCCCAACTATGCCGAAGCCTTCCTGCAACGGGTGACTGACACCAGCAAACCGCTTACCGATCAGATTGAGCGTGAGTTCCGTCGAATGAGTGGCGTGACCATTGAGCGTGAAGACTGGCAGTGGGAATCGGTACCGGCTCACCTGCGTATGACGTTCCGCATCGTTGATGAGCGTAATAAGACCTTAGCTGAGGGGAAAGATCTCACTACCTTGAAAGCCTCCCTGCAGGACAAAGTGCAGGAAACTCTTTCGGATGTGGCAGATGACGGTGTTGAACAGCAAGGTCTGCATATCTGGAGCTTCGGGGATCTGCCGCAGCAGTATCAGCAGAAGCGGGGCAACTACCAGCTTCAGGCCTGGCCTGCACTGGTGGATGAAAAAGACAGTGTGGCGATCCGCCTGTTTGACAGTGAAGCCTTGCAACAAAAAAATATGTGGCGTGGTCAGCGTCGTTTGCTGTGGCTGAACATTCCTTCGCCGGTGAAATATCTGCATGAGAAGCTGCCTAACAAATCCAAGTTGGGTCTCTATTTCAACCCCTATGGCAAGGTGACCGACCTCATTGACGACTGTATCTCCTGCGGGATCGATAAGCTTATGGCCGAACACGGTGGCCCAGCGTGGACCGAACAAAGGTTTAATCTGTTACGGGAGGCGGTCCGTGCGCACCTTAATGAAACGGTGGTAGCCATTGCCATTCAGGTAGAAAAGATCCTGACTTGCGTGTTCCAGATCAACAAACGTCTGAAAGGTAAAGTCGACATGAACCAAGCACTGGCCCTGTCGGACATTAAAACGCAAATGGCGGGTTTGGTGTATCGTGGCTTTGTGACCGGTAATGGCTGGCAGCGGCTGGCGGATACGCTGCGTTACCTGCAAGCGATTGAACGGCGACTGGATAAACTGCCTGTTGACCCACACAGTGATCGCGCGCGAATGTTAAAAGTACAGCAGGTGACTCAGGCGTGGCAGCAGTGGTTGAATAAGCTGCCGGAAAAGAACCGTGACGACGAAGATGTGCTGTCGGTGCGCTGGATGTTGGAGGAACTGCGGGTCAGTCTGTTTGCACAGCAATTAGGGACACCTTACCCGGTTTCTGAGAAGCGTATCCTGCAGGCGATGGAACAGAAAAGTTTATAATGGACAGTGGGCGGTGAGCCATTCGCTCACCGCCGCCATGATCACTGCGGAGTCATATTCTTCAGGTTTTGGTAAAACGAGGTCACCGCAATGGCACGGTTATCGGCACGGTAGCGGTCTTTCGCGGCCGGTGCTGAGCTTTGTACTGCAATGACCTGCCAGCCATCAGGGGTGTTGAGTAACAGCGGCGAGCCGCTGTCACCGGGCAGGGTATCACAACGGTGAGATAACACCGCTTTCTGCGCCCAACCAGTGATGTGGCAATCCTGATGTGCATATAGGTTATCAAGATGATCTGCTGGGTAGCCAGCTTGCGTCACAGTATTACCGGTGGCTTTCAGGGCATCAATTAAGTCACTGCGACTGCCAGAAAAGAGTGGCAACGGGGTGATGGCAGATGGCGGATTACGGATAATCACAATCCCGTAATCATAAGGGGCTGCGGAGGCAGGAACAATCCAGCCTTCCCCATCCGCTTTTAGCCTGCGGGCTAGGGAAGGTTCCACCTTGGCATCGATATCATGGATCTCATAACGCCAGCCTTTTGCGCCTGCCATAAAGCGGATAGCTACCGGCGGGTCGAATTTACCAGGCGGCGTCAGCAGACAGTGGCCTGCAGTGAGGGCAATATGCGCTGAAATCAGTGTAGCTGTGCAGAGGTTACCGCTGTCTGTCTCCAACTGACCAATCGCATCCCAAGGGGCTGCGGTAATATCAGTGATCGCCTGGCGGTGATCATGGCCGAAAAACAGGGTTTTAATTTCCGCAGCAGTTGGCGTGTCATCATCATCGTCATCAGCGTGAACCTGCACGCTGAAACAAAATAAGCTTAAAACAAGTACAGTCAGCAGGCGCATAGCTCTCTCAACGGCAGGAAGTCTGTAGATAAAGTGTGGGGCACGACCTGTAATATAGTCGTTGTTTTCAGGAAAAGGGAGAAAAATTGAATGTTTACCGGACTGGAGGATCAGATAAAAAAGCTGCCAGCGACGACACCGCAGAGAATGACACTGACCAGAATGATTTCGAAGCGGAAACGTCGCATCATAAGGGTGGCTCCGGGAAACAAACACCCGGCCTTAACCGGGTGTTTTCGATGATGTTGACGCATTGTCAGAAAGGGTACTGACCGGTCAGATCACTAATTAATTAGTTAGCTGCTTTAGTTGCTGCGGCTTTGTGAGCAACTTTTTTGTGATGATGCTTTTTAGCGGCCTGAGCTTTCTGAGCAACAGCTTTGTGAGCTACTTTTTTGTGGTGATGCTTTTTAGCAGCCTGAGCTTTCTGTTCTGCAGCCGCTTTCTTAGCAACTTTTTTGTGGTGGTGCTTTTTAGCAGCCTGTGCTTTCTGTGCAGCAGCCGCTTTCTTAGCCGCTTTTTTGTGGTGATGCTTGCGCTTGTGCTTATGAGCAACGTGTTTTGCAGTTGCAGCAGGAGCAGCTGCTGGAGCAGTAGTGGTCGCCGCCGGAGCAGGAGTAGTAGTAGTCTCTGCAGCGAAAGCAGCTGAAGACAGACCCATAGCAGCGGCAACTACCAGTGCAAATAACTTTTTCATTGCAAAATCCTCGAATTCATTTTCATTTAATAGCCCACTGCGGGGCCGGTGAAGTCACTATAGGAGAATAAAATCGAAGCGTCCGTTGCTGATTAGTATCGGCGTGTAACGGAATGTACAAACGGGGAAGGTGGAGGATTTTCCTGTCCGGCAGGGGTAAGAAAACCACTGCCGAACAATGAGTTAACCTAGGTAACGCTGTTCTAGGTGGCGACGGAAATAGTGCGGGTTGAGCGCTTCTCCGGTAGCTTTTTTGAATAACTGTTCAGTACTGTACAGACTCGCATGCTGCCAGATATTTTCCTTAAGCCAGTGGTTAACTGCCCGTGTATCTCCGTCATGAATTTGTGCTGGCAGCTCCGGGATCTGCTGTTGGGCACTGGCAAACAACTGTGCGGCATACATGGCGCCTAGAGTATAGGTGGGGAAGTAGCCAAATGCCCCGTCGGTCCA
This sequence comes from Tatumella saanichensis, assembly GCF_000439375.1. GTDB lineage: Bacteria > Pseudomonadota > Gammaproteobacteria > Enterobacterales > Enterobacteriaceae > Tatumella > Tatumella saanichensis. The sequence goes on along the minus strand of NZ_ATMI01000012.1, from coordinate 84,618 downwards.
GTGAATATCTTGCATGCAACCGTCACGAAAATTTCCCCTGCTGTCAAGACCGAGATAATGTTGCATCTTCTCGTCCCACAGTGCAGGGATGTCCTCGACCTCGATCTCTCCTTCGATCAGTGCCTGCTCGATATCATAGCGCAGCATAATGTGGGCTGGATAGCTGACTTCATCGGCTTCGATACGAATGAGACCTGGTTTGACCTGTTGGGCGATACGGATAAAGTTCTCAGTTTCTAGTGCGGCTTGATCGCCGAAGGCCGAGACAATCTGTGGCCGGATAAAAGTCAGAAACTCGCGGCTGCGGCCAATCTGCATCTCCATAAACAGGCTTTGCGATTCATGGACCGACATGGAACGTGCTTCACCGGCGGGTTGACCGGCCCAATCACGGGGCAGGTTTTGCTCATAGCGGGCATGGCCGGTCTCATGGATCACCCCCATCAGTGCGCTTAGCATCAGGTTTTCATCGTAACGGGTGGTGATGCGCACATCTTCGGGGACGCCGCCACAGAACGGGTGGGCACTGATATCCAAGCGACCATGATTGAAGTCGAAACCCAGCACTTCCATGGCTTTCAGGCCTAGGGCTTTTTGCGCGGCTTCAGGAAAACGTCCCTCTACCGGTAAGGTCGCCTCTGCAGACTGCTTTTCGGTAACCTGTTTGAGCAGGCCCGGCAGCCACTGTTTGAGCTCATTAAAGACGCGATCTAAGGTTTGGCGGTTCATACCCGGCTCATAGAGATCCAACAGCGCATCGTAGCGAGAAGTACCCGTGGCTTCTGCACGAATATCTGCTTCCCGACGACTCAATGTCACCACTTCCCGCAAATTGGCAGCAAATCCCTGCCAGTCATTGGCGGGGCGCTGGCTGCGCCAGGCGTGTTCACAGCGCATACCGGCGATCGATTTGGCTTCCACCAGCTCAGCCGGTAATACTGAGGCATGATGGTAATGGCGGTTCATTTCCCGTAAGTTAGCCTGTTCAGCTTCTGTCAGCGACAGACTGGCAGCAGCAGAAAGCAGGGCAGGCATATCAGCATCGGTCAGTAATTGATGGCGGATCAGACCCAGTTCAGAAAGGGCTTCGCCACGGGCCTGGCTTCCTCCTGCGGGCATCATAGTCTGCATGTCCCAGCCGGCAATTGCCGATAGATGACTCAAGCGTGATAAGCGTTGGAAGCGCTGACAAAGTTGTGTATAGGCATTATTCATCTCTGTTTCCCGGCAAACTGATAAGGGTGGAAGGCGTCTCTTTTGGCGGTATAACGGGCCAGCAGAAACGGACACAAGCACCGCCCAACGGACTACTGTCTATAGCGACCTGACCGCGGAAGGCTTGGGCAATGGAGTAGACAATCGCCAGTCCTAGGCCGCAACCGCCGGTGGCGCGGTCTCGGCTTGGGTCTAGGCGGACAAATGGCTCAAAGACATGTTCACGCTCTTCCGGCGGAATACCTGGACCGTCATCCTCGACTTGCAATATCCCAACGGGACCATCAAACCACAGGCTAACACGTAACCGCTGTTCGGAATAACGCAGCCCGTTGTTGACGAGGTTATCCAGAACCCTCTCCATCAGCCGCAGGTCGGTATAGCCACGATTTTGCTGTTGGGGAATATCCATTTCAATATTGTGATCCGGGTGGAGAGAGCGGATATCGTCAACACGTTCTTCCAGCCAGTGGGCCAGATCGATATCCTGAAGTTTCATTTCCACTTCTGGTCGGTCCAAGCGCGCATAGGTGAGCAGCTCTTCAATCAGCCCTTCCAATTGGCCGATATCACGATTCAGGGCGGCGGCCTCATTTTCGGTGAGGTTATCACTCATTTCCAGCCGATAGCGCAGACGTACCAGCGGGGTTCGTAGCTCATGGGCAATACCATCAATCAGCTGTTTTTTACTGGCCACTAGGACCTTGATATTTTCCGCCATCTGGTTAAAGGCAATGCCAAGGCGATACAGGCTAGAGGTGGAGTCAAAGCGGGTGCGGGCGTCTAAATCCCCTTGGCCGAATTGCTGGGCGGTGCGCTCTAGGCGCTGCATCTCTTTCCAGTGGGGGCGCATCCAGATAAAAACGGGCAATGCCAGCGACATGCCGATAAAGGCTAACAACGCAATGTCCAACAGTCGCATCTGGTGCAGGAAAAACAGGTACGGGATCGGGCCTACCGACAGGACGTAATGGCTGCGCGGGATGTGTTGTAAAAAGGTATATTGATCGTCTAGGGCGACAATCTCTCCGGCGCGTAAGCGGCGCATGTCCGCCGGGTCTAGGTCGTAACGGGTAATTGGCTCAATATGCAGTTTAAAGGAGAGGTTGAGATCTAGGTTATCGATGGTTTTGTTCCAGTCCCGCGGTGGGATCTCTCGTAGCTCGCTGCGCATCAGGTACAAAGAACTGGCCATCAGGTCATTCATCGACTGCCGGCCAGCCCGTTCGGCGGTCATTTTATAGACTAGACCGACCAGTAGTGTCATGACCAGGAAGCAGACAAACAATAACAGGTAAAACTGGATAAAGAGCTTTTTCATTAGGAGTGGGTATCCCAAGCTTGCGGGGCAAACAGGTAACCTTTATTGCGAATCGTTTTAATGCGGTAAGGTTCAGTGGCATTATCATGCAGCTTCTTGCGCAAACGCGAAATGGCGACATCAATACTGCGATCCATTCCATCATAGCTGACGCCGCGCAGGGTCTTGAGTAAAGCATCCCGATTAAGGATTTTACCGGCATGGCTGGCAAGTTCCCATAGTAAATCAAAGTCCGCGGTGGAGAGCGGGATCACTTCATCCGCCAGTGTCACTTCACGGTTCAGCATATCTATCGTTAGAGAACCGAAACGAATCAGCCGCGCAGGTGCTGTACTTAGGGTAGTTTCCTCGGTATGCGGGATCTGCTGTGACTGTCTAAGATGCAGGCGAAGACGTGCCAGTAAGACAGCGGGTGGGGTGGTTTTTAGGATATAGTCGTTTGCCCCCATCTCCAGTGCCAAAATATGGTTCATGTCACTGTCTAGGGACGTCAGCAGTACGATCGGTCCGTACCAACGGGTACGCAGGTCACGACATAAGGTCATGCCGTCTTTGCCGGGTAGCATAATGTCTAGCATGACCAGATCGGGCTGTTCGCGAAGGATCGTCTCCTCAGCACGGTCTCCTCTGGTTTCGACGACTACCTCATAATCATGTTTTCTAAGGTAAGCGGCGATCAATTCGCCAACCTCTGGTTCATCTTCCACATAAACTATTCTATTCATAGTTAACAATAATTATTTGTATTTAACATGAAAATAACTTTCATCAATTATATCTGATACGTTAGCACGAAAAAGATATCACTAACTGGTGTATTCCCTACATAATATGCCATTATTATTTTTGTAAACTGGTTGCCGAAGGAACGAATCGACAAAGGGGGTTGAGTGTCTGATGATAAATTAGCCTCAGGCGGAGCGGATAGGTGCATCTGCTTTAATTACAGCGATTATTTGTCCTCATCCTGTAAAAAACACTGGAGTTTTGTGGATGCGATTTACGGAGTGTTGCCGGTGTTTGGTATGGTGACCCGTAAAAACCCTCGCCACCAAGTCAGCGATGCGGAACACTTCAAAGCCATGGCGCTGCAGATTATCTCCACCCAGGTCAGCGATGAAATTAATATCGCCCGTTTGATCACCCTAGCTGAGCAGCAAAAAATTGTTAGCTTTGAAATTCAGCTTCCTTATCCGTTGTCAGAACTGCAGTTAGCCGGTATTCATGAAGAGTATCGCAAACCTCTGACGCTCAGACAATCCGGAGATTGTCTGAGTATCATCCTTCCGTGTAACTAATGGCGTCATAAGAACGGCGCTTGAGTCAGGGCGGTGGCTGTCCCAGCAACGACCAGCACCGCGATCAGAACTTTATCACTACGGCTTAAAGGCAGCGGTTGTGGGGCCATATAACGGGCAGCGAAAAACAGCAGCAGTCCCGGCGCATACAGCATCAGCGACATCAGCAGATTTACCGGCCCAGAAGCATATAATAGCCAGACACCGTAAGCAGATGCGGCTAGGGCCACCATCAGGGAAGAACTAACGCCCTGATGACGCACGGTTTTCATCAGAAATAATCCCACCAGCAAGTAGGGCACCAGCACCATCTCTGAGGCGATAGTCAGCAGATTATTATAATCTGCATGGGTAATGCCGATAATCAGCAGACAGAGTTGCACACTGCCATTGGTTAGCCATAGCGAGGCAGAGGGTGCATTAACGCGGTTTTGCCGTGCGATGATCCGTGGAAAGGTATCGGTCTGCGCCGCCAAAAAGGGGATTTCAGCCGCCATAATTGTCCAACTGAGGTAAGCACCGCTGACCGACAATACCAGACCGGCAACAATGATCACTGTGCCCCAGTGGCCAATCATCGACTCCATTAGTCCGGCCATTGACGGATTGTGCATCACCGCCAGTTGCTGACGGGGAACAATACCCAGCGACAGCAGAGTCACTAACAGATAGACCACCAACGCTGCCAACACTGCCCATAGGGTTGCTCGCCCCACATCTCGGCGGTCACGAGCACGGGAGGAAATCACCACAGCCCCTTCGACGCCAATAAATACCCATAGGGTGATCAGCATTGTCTGTTTGACCTGTGACCAGACTGGCATCCCGAGGCTGATACCACGAAAATCATGAATAAAGTTATCTGCGTGAAAAGCGAATACCGCTAATACCACGAACAGGCCGAGGGGCACCAGTTTACCCAAGGTGGCCAGTAAGTTAATGGCAGCGGCGGTTTGAATGCCGCGAAGTACCAGAAAATGCACTAGCCACAGCAGCAGTGAGGCCCCGATGATCGCCGGCCAGGTGTTGCCGACCCCAAACACGACCCGACCTGGGACATCGGTGAAGAAGCTGAGGGCCGAAAATACAATCACTAAGTATGAAACGTTGGCGATTACCGCACACAACCAGTAGCCCCAGGCGGAACAGAAACCGATCACTTCGCCGAAACCGTCCCGAGCATAGGTGAAGATGCCGCCATCCAAGTCTGGACGCAAGCGGCTAAGCAGTAACAGCGCTAGAGCCAGAAAAATAATGCCGGCACCGGTGATAAGCCAGCCACAGATCAAGGCTGCTGGGCCGGCTACCGCCGCCATATTTTGCGGCAGACTGAATACGCCAGCACCCAGCATCGAACTGAGGACCAGGGCGGTTAAGGCTCCAAAGCCTAATTTTTTCTCTGACATGATGTTCTCAGATATTCTGCGGATATTCGATCTTAATACCAAAAACAGCTATCTGCTGTTTATGAGATAGCAGAAGCTGCTGACAAAATGATTTCCATTGGTTTGAATGACCAAAGAAACAGGGCGGGGATTTTACGGAGTCATTGCAGGGAACGCAATGCGAAAACAGCGCGAAAGTGCGGATTTATGCAAAAAGGGTGACGGGTAATTCAACCCTATCACCCTTAGAGAGGCTTATTTGAACAGTTCGGCGGTTACCGTCAGGTTACCCCCACTTTGGTTCTGCCACTGGCGGGTAATGTGGTAGTACTTGGCGCCTTTATCCGCTGCACTGCGGGCGATCGCTTCGGAAATCTCGGTTGGTGTGCCGAAGTGGTCGGTAATGGTGACGGAGCTGAACGGGGTCATCTGAGCCGCGGTAATGGCACTCAATTCCTGAACAGAGCGGCCGTCCGGCAGGTTAACGGTATAGCGTTTACCGGTGGATGACTGAGTTTCAAAGAAACGACCGACATTGTTGTCTGGTGTCTCTGAAGAGGCGACCCCTGGGATCTCCACCTTCTTCGCCGCTGCTCCGCCTTCCGCGAGCGCGGCTTTACCGGCCTGTGAGTTGGCAGGAATTGCATCAGGGCTTTGGACTTGGCGCTGCTTAGCATCGGCTTTATAGACGAACGCCGTAACAAACTGATTACCACCATTGTTGGCGTCGATCTGCCGAACGATAAAGAAGGAGGCAGCACCTTTGTCTTTCGCGGCTCGGCTGATGGCATCGATCACATCTGGCTGGGCAGGGAAATAGCCGCTGACTGACACCGTATCAAAAGGAACGAGGCGGTAGGCCACGGTTTTCGGTAACTGCTGGACGCCATTAAAGGTGCTGTAATGGGCTTTCTTTGCCACTGGAGGGGCATCGGCACGATAGAGATCGGCGGTGACACGCCAGTTGCCACTGTTACCGGTCGCATCAGCAATATTCTGAATATAAAAGCCGGCAGCACCCATCTCATCAGCGCGTTTTGATATCGCATCACTGGCGTCGATCAGCGAGTTAAAGCGACCACTGATATTGATGCGGGTGAACGGTTGGGTTTTGGCTGCTTTTTCTGGGGTATACTCCTCGGCAGCGTACGCATTGACGACTGTCGCTGAGAGCAGCGCTGCCAGCATAAATGTGTTTTTTAGCTTCATCAAAATTAATCCTTCCCCATTCGCAATAGCGTGTAAAACTGTGCTGGACGTTGTTGTTTGACCTGTTTGCGTCCGATTATTGCATGGAATACGGGTGCTGTCTCAGTCAATTTAGTGATTTAACTGGCGAATTTGTGAGTCAAGCAGCCAAGGTTGCAGACAGAAGATGGGCAGCGGGATAGGGCTACTCTCCCGGCGCATCGCCCCAGGAGAATGATACTTATTATGATGCGGGTGGCAGTGTCTCGTCGCCAGTTACAGCGCTTTCAAAATCATCCGGCTTAAACACCAGCAGATCACAGCGAAGATGATCGATCACCTGTTCAGCGGTATTACCGAGAAACGCCGCAGAAAGCCCAGTGCGGCCCTGAGTCCCCAGTACCACAACCCCAGCATCGAGTTGCGCGGCGGTTTCCGGGATCACGTTTTCCGCTTCACCTTTTTGCACATGGGTAAATTCATCACCAATCGAGAACTGCTGGCGTAAGGCTTTCATGGCGATCAGATGTTGGCCACGTATGGCTTCGTTATAAGTTTCTGGATCGAAATCTGGCAATTCAATGGCAATGTTCACCGGCGTCAAAGGGTAGGCGCCCACCAGATGCACCTCGGTATGGTTGACCATTTCTGCCAGACTCTGGCTTTCGCGGACCAGTTTCTGGTTAAGTGCATCATGATAGGGTTCATCACTGGCCAAGTTTACTGCCACCAGTGCTTTACCGTTCTCCGGCCACGGCTGGTCTTTAACCATCCATACCGGTGAGGGACATTTGCGTAGCAAGTGCCAGTCGGTAGGAGTAAAAATCACCGATTCGAGCCGGTCGTGCTGGTGAGCCATTTTCAACACCAGGTCATGGTCGAAATCAATGACTTCTTGGATGATGGCTTCGTGGGGGCGGTTATGCCACACCACTTTTATTTCTATTTGTACGCCGGCATTGATGTAGGCCTGTGCCTGCTGTCTGATCCACTCCGTTCGTTGGTCAATCACGCCCTGGCGCATGGTGAGTCGCTCATCCGGAGACAACAAGGTGGTCATTTCATAGGAAAAGTCATAGATAGGCAGAAAGGCTTTAATTTTCCCGCCGATACGCTGGTTGAGGTAAACCGCACGGCGCAGTGCGGGCTGATCATCCTGCTCAGAGTCGATAGCGACCAACACGTTTTGGTATCGGGACATAATGACATCTCCATGCAAAGGGACTTTGATGACTAAAGATAGCCTAAGTTATCCGCAGGGAGAAGCAAAGTTATTAAGGGTGTCAGCAATAACGTCAATAAGGACAACCGGCAGACAGCCACCCTAAGGGTAGCTGTCAGGGGGGAGATTAATTACTGCAGGCAGGCACTTGGCCGGCTAGGTCACTGAGCATGGCGTGATTTTCGATGGTGATATATTTCCCTTTCACCGCCAACATACCGCTTTTCTGAAAACGTCCGAGTAAACGACTAATGGTTTCCACGGTCAATCCGAGGTAGTTACCAATATCACCTCGGGTCATGGTGAGACGGAACTCACGTTGTGAAAATCCGCGCTGGGCAAAACGACGCGATAGGTTCCAGATAAAGGCCGCCAAACGCTCTTCGGCACTTTTTTTCGATAGCAGCAAGATCATATCTTGATCGCTTTTGATTTCACCACTCATCAAACGCATCATCTGCTGACGCAGGGCAGGCATTTTACCGGAGAGATCATCGAGGGTATCAAAGGGGATCTCACAGACCATTGAGGTCTCTAATGCTTGCGCGAAGCTCGGATGGTGACTGGTAATAATGGCATCAAAACCGACTAAGTCTCCGGCAAGATGAAAACCGGTAATTTGTTCATCGCCCTGTTCAGTAATAGTGTAACTTTTAAGGGTACCGGAACGAATGGCATACAGAGATTTTAGCTGGTCACCGGCTTGGAAAAGCGACTGGCCTTTCTGAATCGGTTTTTTACGCTCAATGATGTTATCAAGCTGGTCTAGCTCATGCTCATTGAGGGTAAAGGGGATACATAATTGGTTGATGCTACAATCCTGACAATGGATCGCGCAACCGCCTGATTGTACCCGTCGAATAACCCTTTTTTCTGGAATCATACATTCAGTTCCGGTAGTGATTAACTGACCATAATTTTAACATTTTTCGCGAAAAAAAACAGGTTATGCCACCGAATGCTATCTAAATATTTTTAAATTTTAAAATATATTTGTAAATGTGTCAGAATTTCATCATGTTAGTTATCTGACTAGCATTGAGGACAGTGGCGCTAACCTTTTCCTAAGTTGAGGATTTTAGCCGATAACGACTATCCAGCGTCACTGAAAGTGAAAGTATTCTCTTTTGCTGCTGACAAAGGACGACGAATTGTTTTACAGAAAGATAAATCCGGAGTAAAGCCCGATGACCGATTCCGATGACCACGCGCTGTTTTTAACGGCGATGAACGATGTCAGCCCGCTTAAACAAACTCAGCAACCTTATCAGCCACCGCGGAGCCGAAAATGTCCGCAACCGCGTTCCTCTGAGGAGCAACGTTTACCGCTTGACCCGCTGGTGCTGCTTGATACAGACGAAAGTCCGTTATTTCGTCGCCACGGAGTCCAGCCAGGCGTAATGGAAAAGCTGCGGCGTGGTGGATACCGGCTAGACGGTAGCTTATCAGTGCTTCACTTGACGCCGGAGCAAACCCGTCATGCGCTGCTGGTGTTCTTGGCGGAAGTGCAGCGGCGCGGCGGACGAAATGTACTGATCGTTCATGGTAAGCCTCGGGAGGCTGATGGTCCGGCGAATGTCCGCCGCAGTTACCTCGTGAATTGGTTATCACAATTGGAGGAGGTGGCTACTTTTTGCGTGGCTGCTCGGAAAAACGGTGGCTCGGGTGCGCTCTATGTGGCGCTGTCGAAAAGTGAAGCCCAGCGCGATCACACACGAGAACTCCACGGTGGCCGAGCCGGTCAGCGCTGAGGAGAGAATGACTCGCAGCAGGAAAAACGAGTTGGGGTTATCGACGAACAAAAAAACACCCCTGTGTTAGCAGGGGTGTTTAGCTCTCGCATTCAGCAGTGGACAAATTAGAGGTTAGAGCGTAATTGCGGATAACGTTTCAAGCTGAACAGACACCACAACAGGCTTATCAGTCCGAATGCGGCACCGACATAACCTACCCAGGTCATTCCCGCATGACTGCTGACCTGATTACCGATCAACGCTCCAGCACCGATACCGATATTGTAGATCCCAGACATCAGAGACATGGCAACATCGGTGGCATCCGGTGCCAGTGACAGTACCCGAACCTGCATCGCTAGGTTAATCGACATCATGGCGATACCCCAGACAATACAGAGTACGCTGATTTCCAGCGGATGAGTGGCAGCCAACCACAGCAGGCCCATACAGAGGGTGATAAGGAAAATAGCACCGGCTAGTAGGGCTGATGGCAGACGTTTACCAATGGCGCTGAACAGTACACTACCAAGGATGCCCGCACCGCCGAATAGCAGCAGTAACAGGGTGGTGAAGTTCTCATCCACATGACCAATCTGCTGCATAAAGGGTTCGATATAGCTATAAGCCGTGTAGTGTGCGGTGACCACCAGGGTGACCAACAGATAAATACTGACCAGCGCTGGACGGCGGAATAGCTCCGGCAAGCTTTTCAGCGAGCCTGAGTGTTCACTTGGCAGTTTCGGCAGCAGTTTTGCAAGCATCAACATCATCACAAACGAGGCCACAGCGATAATACCGAAGGTGGTTCTCCAACCCATGGTCTGACCGATGATACGCCCCAGTGGTACGCCGAGAACCATTGCCAGCGCAGTACCGGTGGCAATCATACTGAGGGCTTGGGTACGTTTGCCTGGTGGCGCAATACGGATCGCAAGCGACGCATTAATCGACCAGAACACCGCATGGGTGATAGCAATACCGATCCTAGAAACCAATAGTGTATTAAAGTTCCAAGCCATCGCCGACAGAATATGACTGGCGATAAAGATCACCAACAAGACGACCAGCAGCATGCGCCGTTCAATATTTCTCGTCAGCAGCATCAGTGGCAGCGACAGCAGAGCCACACACCAAGCATAAATAGTCAGCATAATACCGACGTCTGCGGTCTTCATATCAAAGCTGCTGGCAATGTCGGATAACAACCCAACAGGGACAAATTCTGTGGTATTAAAAATAAAGGCAGCAATAGCCATAAGTAATACCCGCAACCAAGCGACCTTGCGGGAAACATGCGGGGCATGCAGGCTGTTTTCCTGCAGTTCTGGTGAATCTGCTGTCATAAGTGAATCATTTACCTTAGTCAGTTTTAAGTGATCTACATCACACTATAGAACAATTGTACGATTTTGCAGGGCGGATTAAACCTTTAATTCTCTTTATTACACGGAAAATCGCGCGTTATTTTGTGGGAGTTAGCACTGTCGATAGCATATTCTGTATTGAGGGGCTTGGGAGAACAAAATAGGGAAGTCTCCCAGCAGGCTGACGGTATTTTCTGCGTCATAGGAGAGGTTAGGATGAGCCCATGACAGGCTCACCCTAAGGATTAGGCGTTGACTTGTTTCAATCGAGTCATCAGTTTATAGCCGACAGCCAGGGCTAACAGTAATAACACGGCGATAAAACCAGCAACCCCTGGCCAGCCGTAATTTTTCCAGAAAATGCCCCCTGAGGTGCCGGCGATGCTGGAGCCGCCGTAATAACAGAACAGATACATGGAGGAAGCCTGACCTTTGGCACGGCGAGCGCGGAGACCAATCCAGCTGCTGGCAATTGAGTGTGCGGCAAAGAAGCCCCCAGTAAACATCAGTAAGCCCGGTAAGATTAACCACACTGAGGCAAACAGTGATAACACTACGCCAGCCAGCATCATCCCCGTAGAGAAGAGAAATACCGGTCCGCGTCCGTATCGTGCACTCAGGGCACCCGCTTTTGGCGAACTCCATGAGCCAGCCAGATAGACCACTGAGATAAGACCGACGGTGGCCTGACTCATATTATACGGACCGTGTAGTAAGCGGTAGCCGATATAGTTGAACAGTGTGACAAACGCCCCCATCACTAGGAAACCGATAATGAACAGCAACGGCAGACCTTTATCACGGAAATGTAGACGGAAATTAATCAGTAGCGCTTTAGGGCGCAGTGGCACTGGACGGAAGTGGCGGGACGCCGGTAATATTTTCCAGAACATAAACGCCGCCGCCAAGGCGCAGCAGCCGATGCTCATCAACGCGACCCGCCAGCTGGAAAGGTCGGTGATCACCCCAGTCAGCAGACGACCACTCATGCCACCAATCGAGTTACCGCTGATATACAGCCCCATAGAAAATGCCAGCACACCGGGATGCATCTCTTCACTGAGGTAGGTCATAGCCACCGCGGCCAGACCACTGAGGGAGAAACCTAGTAAGGCGCGCATAACTAGTATTCCTCCCCAACTAGTCATCATGGCTGAGGCAACGGTACAGGCCGCTGCCAGCAATAGTGCGCCAACCATCATTGGCTTTCTACCGATGGCATCGGATATGGGGCCGGTGATCAGTAAACCAATCGCCATACAAGCGGTAGAGATAGACAGAGAAACACTGCTCATAGCAGGGGTGACATCGAACTGGTGTGACAACATGGGTAAGATAGGTTGTACACAATAGAGCTGGGCGAAGGTGGCGAGGCCGGCGGAGAAGAGGGCGAGGGTGACCTGAAGGAAAGTACGGGTGCCGCGGGTGATATAGGGAGATCGGCTGCGGCGTTGGTCAGGACTCTCTTCTTCCGCAATCGGAAGTGTGGTCGCCCGGGTGCTGCTGTTCATGGGTTTTCCTCTGTTATTCAGTTGTTGATACTCTAGGAAACCGCCAATAAGTTGTCTAATATATTAATAATCTCAAATAAGATAATTTAAATATGAATCTTGAGTTAAGGCACCTGCGTTATTTTATTGCTGTGGCCGAAGAGCTTCATTTTGGCCGTGCAGCACTACGACTGAATATCTCACAACCGCCGCTGAGCCAGCAGATCCGTCAATTGGAAGAGGCGGTAGATGCCCGCTTGTTTGTGCGTAATAACCGCCGTGTTGAGTTGACCTGTGCTGGGGAACAATTTCTTAAAGATGCCCGTGGGATTTTATTGCAGGTTGATCAGGCCAGTGAGCGCGCTTCACGTCTCCATTACGGGGACAGCGGTGAATTGCGGATTGGATTTACCTCCTCCGCGCCACTTATTAAAAAAATCCCTGACGTGGTCTATCAGTTTCGTCGTCGTTATCCGGATGTTCACCTGCACCTACAGGATCGCAATAGTCGTCATTTACTGACCCCCTTACAGGAAGGAAAGATGGATTTGGCGATAATGCGTAATACGCCACTACCCGATGATCTACAATACCGTTTATTACAGGAAGAAGCGATGTGTGCGGTGGTGCATAAAGATCATCCTCTGGCGGGCAGTCGGCGTATTTCTCTGCGCCAGTTACGCGAGGAACCCTTTATCTTCTTTGACCACCAGGGGGGGACCGCCCTGTACAGTGAAATACTTGGGTTATTACAACGCTACCAGATCACACCGGACATTACCTTGGAAGTCGGGGATGCAATGGCCATTCTCGGGCTGGTGGCAACTGGTCTCGGTGTGTCGATACTCCCTTCCTCGTTCCGCCGTGCACGGCTCAGTGAAGTGGTATGGCTGGAACTGAGTGAAGCCGATGCCCGTTCAGAACTTTGGCTGGTGTGGTCAGCACAACGTCAGATAACGGCCCCGTTGCAGCACATGCTGGAATTGATGTCTTCGCTACACTGAACACCATGGTTCCGTGAAATCACTCACACTTCCTCTGTTCGGCTGACTACTCCGTGACAGCTTGTCGCACAATCCCCCGTATCTTTAGCACATTGACTGGCTTAACGGGAACGTTGTGCGGTGGCAAAACACGGCAGGACATGTTGACGATATCCGACCGACCCATATAGGGTGAGTCTACCGGCTAAGTGATACCTGTGGGCCGGTGTTCCGTATTGCTCTTTCTGAGTTGGCACTTTTGGCACTGGCCAGTGTCACTAAAAGTACTCGTGTGCTAAAAAATGCAGGTCCTGTCTGTGATGCTAAGGCTGAAATCGTTGGGGGCCGGGGCATCCGGCTACAGGGCTTATCGCTGCGCAGGCTAGTCTGGTGGCGCTGCTCAACGCTCAACAGTGAATTTTTGTTAATTAATTCACCGCTGAACCCTTCAGCAGAAATATTCTGTACGGTGTTAACAGAAGTGCTACAACTCTTTCTTTAGTCTTGGTTTCATCAACGCTGCCACTGTACTGGTCAAAGATGCCCTGCATAATGGGCGGCTGTTAACGCATCTTTTCAGGGCTAGCAGCGATAAACTTGCGTTAACGCAATTAATGCACCTAGCAGCTCTCCTACAATGCTTTTTACCAATAAATCACTGAACAATCGTAAGGATTGATCCAGGGAGCTGACGTGAACAAAGTCTTTATTACTGGAACTGATACTGCCGTGGGGAAGACAGTGGTCTCATTGGCGCTGATGCAGGTGGCAGCAGCGGCGGGGATCTGTTGTGTCGGTTATAAACCGGTTGCTAAAAATGCCCGCCAGACAGAGGAGGGGATGCGTAATGGCGACGCCCTATTGTTACAACAAGCGTCTGCACTGACATTAGCCTATCCAGCCATTAACCCCTTTGCTCTCGAAGGGGATGAAATCAGTACCAGTCCGGGATGCAGAGTGGATTACGCGACCTTGAGTCAGGGCTTATCAGCCCTCAGTGGCTCTGCTGAGCAAGTTGTTATCGAAGGGACTGGCGGCTGGCGTTGTTTAATGAACAATGAACGACCACTCTCCGATTGGGTGATAAGCGAAAAGTTACCGGTGATCTTAGTAGTAGGCATTAAACTGGGCTGTATCAATCATGCATTGTTAACCGCGGAAGCGATCCTTGGTGATGGTTTGCCGCTATGTGGCTGGATAGCGAATCGTATCAATCCTGGCTTGGCAGAATATGCCAGTATAATTAGTGTACTGGGAAAACAGCTGCCGGCGCCGTTACTCGGAGAAATCCCTTATCTTCCTAGGGCTGAACAGCGCGATCTCACTCGGTATCTTGATCTCAGTCGTCTACAAAGTTCTCTCACCACGGCCTAGCGAAAACAGGAACAGCAGGTCGCTGTTCCTGTCCAGCGATTACTGGCTGGCTGAGGCGGCGGCACTGCTGCCAGCGTCGTCATTACTCAGACGCTTGTAAACGATTTTCTGAGTATCGTTCTGGCAATGACCAACAACCAGACCACCGGCCTGAAAAGCTTGGTCACTCGGCACGATGTCTAAGCTAAAACCAGATTCCGGTACACCGTTAGCGACGATTTTTTTACTGATATCGGCTTTCACCGAATCACAAGAAGCCTGAGCCAGTAATGGACAGGCAGCCAGCAATGCGACAGCAACAAGATATTTAGATTTCATAATCGACTCTTTTTTGAAAGACCCGCAATATCGGGTGAGTTAAGGCTTAACCGGACGACCTGTCTGACGGTCCAGACAACGTCTGGTCTGTGGTTCCCAGTAAGCGTTCAGATTTTCACTCTGCATACACTTATCTTGGGCATCATACGCGCGGTCGGCTTTATCAAACTCTTTTCCGGCACGCTGATTCTTTTGACGGCGCAGGGCGCGGGTATCATCCCACTGTTCTTTTTGCTCTCTGGCCTGTTCACGGGTCAGGGCATTGTCGCCGTTATCAATGCTGAGGTAGCGGGTGGTGGCACTGGCTTGAGGGGCCAGGGAGAAAAGGCTAACAGACAGTGCCATGCCCATGACTACCGGTAACCTTTTTAATGCTGTTCTCATCGTAATTTCCTTATTGACGCAGCCAGACAAACCGGCAGGGACCCCTGCCACCCGAAAGTATAACATTTGTCCGAAACAGGCGGCTACTTCCCTATGCCGCCTTACAGAACAGTACTCTGTCGCCCTAATCAGACCTTATCGACTTTTAATCCTGCGTAAGTTTGGCAGACAGGCATCAGCTCTAGGGTATTCACATTGACGTGGGCAGGCAGGGTGGCCACCCAATAAACTGCTTCAGTGACATCCTCAGGTTTTAGAGGCTGG
Organism: Tatumella saanichensis; assembly: GCF_000439375.1. GTDB lineage: Bacteria > Pseudomonadota > Gammaproteobacteria > Enterobacterales > Enterobacteriaceae > Tatumella > Tatumella saanichensis. The sequence goes on along the minus strand of NZ_ATMI01000012.1, from coordinate 69,076 downwards.
GCTCCATCATAAACGGCGTTGGCTTTGGCATCATCGCCCTTAAAACGGATATTCGAAAATTCGGTTCCACCCACCAGGCCTGGCTCGATGTTGGTCACGCGCAGTGGCGTACCGTGCAGGTCTGTCCGCAAATTCAGGCTGAACTGACGGACAAATGCCTTGGTGGCACCGTAGACGTTACCGCCTTGATAGGGCCAACTGCCCGCGGTAGAACCAATATTGATCACATGGCCTTTATTACGTTTTACCATCAGTGGCAGCACGGTACGGGTCATAAAGACCACGCCTTTGGTATTGGTGTCGATCATGGTTTCCCAGTCATCGAGATTGGCCTTTGGCGCGCCTTCCATGCCTAATGCCAAACCTGCGTTATTCACTAACACATCAATGGCTTGCCACTCTTCGGGTAAAGAGGCGATCGCTTTTTCGATACCGGCACGATCGCGAACATCAATTTTCAGCGGATAAACACTTTCACCAAACTTATCCTTTAACTGCTGTAGGCGCTCATCACGGCGCCCGGTGGCAATCACCTTATGGCCCGCATCAATAAAGCGAGAGGTAATTTCTTCTCCGAATCCTGCGGTTGCGCCTGTCACCAAAATAATCATATCAGTACCTTCCTATGGGGGGTTATATCAGGGGGTATGAGTAAACATAGCATTGTTCTTGGCGGGATGCCCACTCAGAATAGAGTCGCACTAAAGATGTGCTAATTTTCGAGGGTTTGCACCTAAAGTGTGCGTATTTATTGGCGCCCCCAAAATATTATCAAAAGCAACCGATTGCAATGGCAAAGCAAATGGTTGCTCGGTGGGTTTGGGTTTTTAATAGAGGTGATTTGTAAGTGATTGATATTAATGAGTTTAAATGAGTTTTTCTGTGTGGCACGCTACTTGCAGTAGCGTTATCAATACTTAATGCTCTTCACACGATCTGCCTACTGAACCACAGCAGTGACGATAAGGAACCATAATGTCAGACACTACGCTTAAGGCATTCCGCGCCACCTTGGTGGATTTTAACGATCTGGCGCACAGTAGCGAACAGATTGCTGAGCAGTTTCGATATATTGCAGACGGTCTGCTGGTGGTTGAGGACGGGAAAATTCGTGACCTGTTACCTTGGACCCTTGAGGCAGAACAGCAACTCGCCTGTGAGGTCATGGATTTACGCGGTAAAATCATTATGCCTGGCATGATTGATACCCATATTCATTACCCGCAGACAGAAATGATCGCCGCCTTTGGTGAGCAACTGTTGGAATGGCTTGAGCAGTATACCTTTCCTACCGAGAGTAAATACGGTGATGAAGCTTATGCTCGGCAGATGGCGACCTTTTTCATTCGCCAATTGTTCAGTCATGGTACTACCACTGCGCTGGTATTCGGCTCGGTACACCCGGAGTCGGTAGAGGCGTTGTTCGGTGAAGCTGAAAAATATGCAATGCGATTGATTGCCGGCAAAGTGATGATGGATCGTAATGTGCCGACGGGATTAGAAGAAACGGTGCAACAGAGTGTACAACAGACGGAAGCCTTGATTGAACGTTGGCACGGTAAGGGGCGTTTAGGCTATGCCATTACTCCGCGCTTTGTTCCAACTTCCTCACCGCAACTGCTGGAAAAAGCAGGGGAGCTGCGGCAGCGCTATCCGGATGTGTGGATGCAGACCCACTTGAGTGAAAATCAGAAAGAGATTGCTTGGGTCAAACAGCTCTATCCACAGCAGGAGAGTTATTTGGCGGTGTATGATCATTATCGTCTTACAGGTAAACGCAGCGTGTTTGCTCATTGTATCCACTTGGAAGACCAGGAGTGGCAGTGTCTGCATAATACCGGTTCCTCGGTCTCTTTTTGCCCCTCGTCGAATCTGTTTCTCGGTAGCGGTTTGTTTAATCTGTCAGCCGCTAAAGCGCACCATATCCCGGTTGGTATAGGGACGGATGTTGGGGCAGGAACCAGCTTTAGTCTACTGCGTACCTTAGGCGATGGTTATAAAGTGCAGCAATTGCAGAATTATAAACTGAATGCCTGTGAAGCTTTCTATCATGCCACCCTCGGCGGAGCGCATGCGCTGGATCTGCACTCAGTGATCGGTAACCTTTCCCCAGGTAAAGAAGCGGATTTCATTGTCATTGATCCGGCGGTGACGCCATTGCAAGCACTACGGCATCACAACAGTAAAGATATCTTCGGGCAACTATTTGTTCTGATGACCCTCGGAGATGAACGTAATATTGCACAGACCTGGGTGAACGGCGAATGTGTCTGGCAACAGGGCATCACAGAGGAGAGTCATCATGCAGTTTTTGCTTAATCAGCAGCGGATCAGTATCGAGGAGATCGATCCGAATATGACGGTTCTCCGTTACTTGCGCGAAGAGAAACATAAATGTGGCACCAAAGAAGGCTGTGCCTCTGGTGACTGCGGGGCCTGTACGGTTGTATTGGCGTCCGTGACCGATGGCGAGTTGCAGTATCAGACCGTTAATAGCTGTCTGACGCCGGTCAGTGCGCTGCAGGGCAAACAACTGATTACTGTAGAAGACCTGCAGCAAGGGGAACAACTGCATCCGGTACAACAGGCGATGGTTGATAGTCATGCCTCACAGTGCGGATTCTGTACCCCAGGCTTTGTTATGTCACTGTTTGCCCTCAGTAAACAACCTATTCATCATCCGCAACATCAAATCGAGCAGGCGCTAGCCGGTAATCTGTGTCGTTGTACCGGCTACCGCCCGATACTGGATGCTGCTCGACAGATCACCTCTCAGACGACGATTATGGATGCGTTTATTCACTGGCAAGAGGATACCCGTCAACAGTTGTCGAAGATGGTGACGGAACACATTGAAACACTGCACTACCAGGATCGGGTCTGCTATCTACCGAAAACATTGCCGCAACTGGCGGCGCTGTATCGCCAGTTTCCAGAGGCACGGCTGGTGGCCGGTGGTACCGACTTGATGTTGGCAGTCACCCGGAATCATCAGCGTTTTTCGACGTTGATCGCCTTGAAAGAGGTGACAGAATTGAAGCAGTGTCTGCATCAGGGTGAATCGTTAGTGATCGGTGCCGGAGCCAGCCTGAATCAGGTGGCGGAGTTTCTCAGTGAATATATACCGGTGACTAAAACCTTCTTTGAGCGTTTTGCCTCATTACAGATCCGTAATCAGGGCACCCTAGCCGGTAACCTAGCTAATGCCTCGCCGGTAGGTGACTGCGCCCCCATGCTGCTGGCGATGGGCGCACAGCTGGTACTGCAACAGGGAAACACCCAACGTCAGATTCCTTTAGATGAGTTCTTTGTCGGCTATCGTCAAACGTTGTTACAACCTGGAGAGTTTATTCATTCGATTATTATCCCGTCGCTGTCGGACTGTCAGTCACTGTATTTGAGAAAAATTTCTAAACGTCTCGACGATGATATTTCTGCGGTGTTTGCGGCCATTAATCTTACCCTTGATGCTGAAGACGTTGTGACCAGCGCGCGGATTGCCTTTGGTGGTATGGCCGCAACGCCAGCACGGGCTGTAGGCTGTGAAACTACCTTGATCGGTAAACGATTGAGTACTCAAACCATTGAGCAAGCCTGCCAGGCATTAGCGACCGACTTTACGCCCCTGTCGGATTTCCGTGCCAGCGCTGATTATCGTCGTCAGGTAGCGGCTAATCTATTGCGTCACTGGTACTTCTGTCACTGTGCCCCTCGCGATGTTATGGAGATCGCCGACTATGTCTCATAATTCAGCCCCGATTGACCGCGAAACATTGAAAGCCCTTTTTCATCGCTCTGCCAGTGAGATAGTGGGCCAGAGCCTGATCCACGAAAGCGCCACTAAGCATGTCACCGGGGCGGCGCAATATATTGACGACAAGGCCGATCAGGCCGGTACGTTGCATCTTGCGCCACGTCTAAGTGAACATGCCCGCGCCAAGATCCTGTCTATAGATACCACTCCGTGCTATCAGGTGGCGGGAGTGGTACGGGTCATCACCTATCAAGATGTGCCTGGGATTAACGATGTCGGACCCCTGGAGGCGGGTGACCCTCTACTGGCGGAAGATGACGTCTTTTATGTCGGCCAAGTGCTGCTGGTGGTTGCCGCGGAAAACCGTGAGGCCGCTTTTGAAGCTGCGGCATTGGCTAAGATAGAGTATCAGCCACTGGACGCGATACTGGATGTACGTGAGGCACTGAAGCAGCAGTTTTATGTTCAGGAACCGCATCGTCATCAACGTGGTGATGCAGACAGTGCGTTGCAGCGTGCCGCTCACCGTTTACAGGGCGAGTTTCATATTGGCGGCCAGGAGCATTTCTACTTAGAAACCCAGACGGCGCTGGTCATTCCTGGCGAAGACGCCAGTGTGACGGTCTATTCCTCGACTCAAAACCCGACGGAAGTTCAGAAGCTGGTGGCCTCGGTGTTGGCAGTGCCCATGAGCCAAGTGAATATCGATATGCGGCGTATGGGCGGTGGTTTCGGGGGGAAAGAAACCCAAGCCGCAGGCGTCGCCTGTCTGTGCGCAGTGATTGCCCGGCTGACCGGACGACCTGCAAAAATGCGTTTAGCTCGCAGTGACGATATGCAAATTACCGGTAAACGTCATCCGTTCCTGGTGCGTTACCAGGTGGGGATTGACCAGCACGGTCGCTTGCAGGGGGTCATCATCGATTTGGCGGCAGATTGTGGTTATTCACTGGATCTCAGCGGTTCGATTGTTGACCGTGCCATGTTCCACGCTGATAACGCCTACTATCTCGGGGATGCCCGCATCACCGGTTACCGCTGCCGCACCCATACTGCCTCGAATACCGCTTATCGCGGATTCGGTGGGCCGCAAGGGATGATGGCGATTGAACAGATTATGGGGCATATCGCCAGCTTCCTTGGGCGTGATCCGCTGGAGATCCGCCAACTGAATTATTACGGCGGTGAAGGGCGCAATATGACCCATTATTACCAGCCGGTTAATGATGACCGGATGCCGGAAATTACGGCGCAACTTATCGAGAGTGCGGAGTACTATGCCCGCAGAGAAGCCATTCACCAGTTCAATGCCAGCCATAGCACCTTGAAACGCGGCTTAGCCCTGACCCCAGTGAAATTCGGCATTTCCTTTACTTCTGGCTTCCTTAATCAGGCCGGAGCACTGCTCCTGATCTACACCGATGGCACGGTTCAACTCAATCATGGCGGTACCGAGATGGGCCAAGGACTGAACACTAAAGTGATTCAAGTAGTGGCTCAGGTGTTGGGTATTGATCCACAGCAGATCCGTGTGATGGCCACCGATACCGGCAAGGTGCCTAATACTTCACCTACTGCTGCGTCAAGTGGTGCCGACCTTAACGGTAAAGCGGCACAAATTGCCGCACATACCTTACGCGAGCGACTGACCACTATGCTGGCTGATAAGCAGCAATGTGCGCCAGAAGAGATTGATTTTCGTCACGGTGTAGTGCGGGTCGGCGAAACCTATTACAGCTTCGCGGAAGTCGCCTCTATGGCGTGGTTTAGTCAAGTACAACTTTCTGCCACCGGCTATTACAAAGTGCCTGGTCTGCATTATGATCGCGACGCAGGACGTGGCGAACCCTTTTATTATTTCGCCTATGGTGCTGCATGCAGTGAAGTGATTATCGACACCTTGACCGGCGAATACCGGTTATTGCGCACTGATATCTTGCATGATGTCGGTCGTTCACTTAATCCAGCGTTGGATATTGGTCAGATTGAGGGGGGATTTGTCCAAGGGCAGGGATGGCTGACCTGCGAAGAGCTGTACCGTAATGACAAAGGCAGCCTAATGACCCGCGGACCGGACAGCTATAAAATCCCTGCGGTCAGTGATATGCCGGCGGATTTCCGCGTCAGCCTACTGGAAAACCGCAGCAATGCGCAACCGACGGTTTATCATTCTAAGGCAGTGGGGGAACCGCCGTTTATGTTGGCCATCTCGGTATTTAGTGCCCTGCAGGACGCGATTGCCGCCACTTCTACGCAGGGGCGTTATCCGCTCACCGACAGTCCAGTGACCCCAGAACGGGTACTGCAGGGGATCCAGCGCTTACGGGAAACGGTCGATGCATAACGAAGAGTGGATCCCGTTACTGAACACGCTGCAGCAGCAGCGGCAGCCTTGTGTACTGATCACTATCATGGCCGAACGGGGTTCTGTGCCCCGTGGTGGCGGCAGTAAGATGGTGGTGACGGCGCAACAAAGTTGGTTGACCATCGGTGGTGGTAATTTGGAATATCGCTGTATGGACATTGCACGGCAGATGTTGCAACAGCAAGATGCTGAGCCCCGCTGTGAACAGTTTCCATTGGCCGCCCGCAGTGGCCAATGTTGTGGCGGCGCGGTTACTGTGTTATTTGAGCCTTTAATCACGCCTCAGCCGCAGATCATTGTGTTTGGTGCTGGCCATGTTGGCAGGGCGCTCACCTCGATTTTATCAACGTTACCCTGTCACGTAATTTGGGCCGATAGTCGCAGTGAATATCTCACGCACCCAGCTCCGGGTGTCGAGCTGTGCTTAGAGGAGGAGTTGTCGGATGTGGTGAGTCGAGCGGCGGCGGGCAGCTATTTTGTGGTCATGACGCATAACCACGATTTAGATTTGCACCTCACAGAGCAGATTTTACGCCGTGAAGATTTTCGGTATTTAGGGGTTATTGGTTCACAGACTAAAAGCCAGCGTTTTCGTTATCGACTACGCGGTAAAGGGATTAGTGACCAGCAGCTGGAGAAGTTTCGTTGTCCGGCGGGCCTGAATGCAGTCACCGGTAAATTGCCTGCAGAAATTGCCGTTTCCATCAGCGGTGAAATCATCGCGGAATATCAGCGACAATCCATGCAATAACCATCTAGAGCCGGTTTCCCGGCTCTAGATAACCGATCAGCCGAGTGGGCCGCCTTCGATGGTGTCACACATACCCGCCAATACACGTTCACCGGTTTCGGTGGATAATTCTCGGTACCAATTTGCGGTGGTTTGTGGATCTTTTGCGTGGGTGACATCACAGCGCTTACGGGCTTTCAGTACCAGATCCTTTACGCGTTCATTACGGCGCTGCTGATAACGCAATAAGGCATCGTCGATCCCCAATGAGTGACTGGCCAGTGTGGTCGCCAACACCACTGCATCTTCCATCGCTGCGCATCCGCCCTGACCGATATCTGGCGTCGTACTGTGGGCCGCATCACCCAGCAGGGCAACACGGCCTTTCACGAACTGCATAAAGGGTTCTATATCGTGGATCTCCACCCGATTGGTGGTTTGAGGGTTAATGTTAGCGATCAGCTGCTGTACCGGATCCGCCCAGCCAGCGAAATATTTTTTCAAGTCGTTGACCAAGGTTGAGCGATCTTCTTCTAGACCTTTCTCCAGAGGGACATCAAAGAAGAAATAGAAGCGGTTACCATTCACCGGCATCAGCGAAACACGTTTACCTTCACCGACCCAGGTTGTCCATTGGTCAGCAGGGGCTATTTTTTCGTCAATCTCAACCAATCCGTTCCAGTTCACATAGCCGGCATAACGGCGTTCAACACGCTTGTCGAGCACATACTCACGCACTACCGAATGGGTACCATCGGCGGCGATTAAGAAGTCACCGCTTGCAGTGGTGCCATCATCAAATTGGACACTTACACCGTTATCATCCTGTTGTACTGCACAGACTCGTTTTCCAAAGGCAATTTTTTCAGCACCATAGCTGTTAATAAGCATACCTTGAAGTTCGGCCCGAGCGACCGGATAGGGGTATTCCCCAACACGAGCAACCAGCGGTGCAAGACTGAAGCGGGTGAGATCGTTGCCATGATTGAAATCGCGGTAGGCCATCCAGGCCATATTACCACCCAGCGCTTTGATCTGCTCACCTAACCCTAGGTAATTGAGGCATTTCACCCCATTTGGCCAGATAGAAATTGCCGCGCCGACAGGTTTTATTTCTTTAACTGCTTCAAAGACTTCAGTATCAAAACCGCAACGCGTTAGGGCTAGGGCAGTGCTCATACCGCCAATACCGGCGCCGATAATCAGTGCTTTCATCATGTTCTCCTTATTCTCATCACCCTAAGACTGCAACTTTTGTACCAGTCCGCAATGAACAGGGTAATATAGTTTTTACTTTACAAAATCAATAAGATAAGAATTGCGGCTTAATTTTTGATAAGCGAGGATGAACCTGAATAGTGCAAAGAGGGTAATAAAGGGCACTTTTATGCGGCAGTGTAGAGTAGATGAATCAAACGTTTCAATATTATATCTGAAAGATTCGTATTAGTATTATAAAAGTGACATTGTCACATATGGTGGCTTTAACTACTTGGAAAAGTGGTTTCATTTCCACTTTATTAGTTACAACATACATTGTATGCCTTAATGATTGGTGTCGTACATCAAGTCACGAAAACAAAATATCTACAGGCGAAGACAAAGCTTAAGCACTGTTACGGACATTTAGCCATAAGCGCATATCAAACTCTAGCTGATGGTAATCTGGCTCCATATGGCAGCATAGTTGATAAAACGCCTTGTTATGTTCCTTTTCCTTTATATGGGCCAGTTCGTGGACCACAATCATCCGTAAAAAAGGTTCCGGTGCTTTGCGGAATAGGGTCGCGATACGGATTTCATGGTTGGATTTGAGTTTTCCACCCTGAACTCGCGAGACATAACTATGGGTGCCTAATGTACCAGTGATAGGGTGTTGTTTATTGTCGTAATAAACTTTTGATATCAATGGACTATTTTTCAGGAAGCGCTGCTTGTAACGGTCAACAAACTGATACAGTGATTTATCACTTTGCACCTGATGACCCTCTGGATATTTATTCTCAATCCAAGGAGCAAGGCGCCCCTGTTCAGCCAGAGTTTGTGCCTTATTGAGGATATCTGCAGGGTAACCCTGCAAATATTTTAACTGTGTCATAGTCATGGCATTAATTGGAAAAGAGAGCATGATAGCACAATACACGAGAGTGGCCGTATTGCTAAAGGGCTAGCGGGGCACAGTTCCAGGCGCCTGACTGTACTTTTGGATCGCGCAGGATCCCAAACGGCCAGTAGATACTGTGACAGGACCGTAATGTCGGGCGTAAGTCATCTACTGAGCATCTCGATGAGTCCTATCAGGATGACAGCGACAACAATATCTGCTATTTTATCTATTCAACAACCTATTCAATAACCTATTCAATAACCTATTCATAATGGCAACTACCCGAGCAGATACACTACGCAGTCTACTGCGTCAGTCACCGATGAATGCAAGGCAACTTGCTGATAATATTGGAATTAGCCAACCAACACTGTCTCGTGAACTGAAAGCAGTAGCTGACGAGGTTGTTAGGATTGGCGCGGGTCCATCTATTCAGTATGCGCTTTATGATCGCTTCCGGGGGTTTAGTTCGGCACCGGTTTATCGTATCAGCGAAGCAGGGCAGGTGAGTGCACTGGGGCGATTAGTTCCGGTTTATCCTCACGGTTTTGTGATGCAGCAAACAGATGGAAAGAGCATTTACAGTGACAGTCTGCCATGGTGGTTGTTCGATATGCGTCCACAAGGATATCTTGGTCGAGCTTATGCCTCTCGTTTTTCCGCGACGCTAGGACTACCCGCAAATCCTGAGCATTGGAACGATGCGGAAGTTATCCGTTCATTGCTGGCTCATGGCGCGGATGCAATAGGTAATTTATTGATCGGTGAACAAGCACGAGAGCAGTTCCTAAACATGCAAGCTCCAGTGGCCATTGACCGGGACGTTGGTTTTCCTGCACTGGCTAAAGCGGCAAGTTCTGGAGAGATCCCAGGGTCTTCCGCAGGTGGTGAACAACCCAAATTCTGTACTTTCACCGACCGAGGCCATGTATTGGTAAAGTTCTCTGCTGCAGATAATCATCCTGTCAGCGAGCGTTGGCGGGATCTGCTGGCTGCTGAACATCTTTCCTTAAAAGTGTTAGGCGTGGAGACTGACATTTTCGATTTCTCTGGCCAGCGCTTTCTTGAGATCCCGCGTTTTGATCGTGTGGGTAGATTAGGCCGTATTGGACTGTTTTCATTACGGGCATTAGATGCTGAGTTTACTGGGCGGGCCAGAGAAAGTTGGCCAGTACTGGTCGAGGAATTAATCAAGCAAAAACATGTTGAAGCCAGCGCGGCTGATCAGGTCGCGTTACTGTGGGCCTATGGCACATTGACGGGTAATACCGATATGCATCACGGAAACCTTTCCTTTATCAGTAGCCATGGTCGGCCATACCATTTGGCTCCAGCCTATGACATATTACCAATGGGCTTTGCGCCGAAATCTGGAGGAGAACTGGTTAACAGCCTACGAGCGATCGCATTACCGGAAGTTATTTCAGTAGCAATATGGCACCAGGCTTTAGAGTTGGCAGAGCAGTTTGTGAGTTTGGCTAATGACAGCAGTCTGTTGTCAGAGAATTTCAAACCTTGCTTACAGGCATTACGTGAGCATCTTGATGATGCAGCAAGACGTATTGCGCGGCTGGCATAATAACCTTTGGCCGCTAACGTATTTGATGGATACGTAAACCGGCCAATATTGGATGCTGGATAAGAAGGGTAGAGGCTATAGGTTAGCGTTACGATCGTAGAGTTAGTCAGAAGATCCGATTCATGGCGAGTCCCTATGCACATTATCTGATTTAACTATTCTGGGTTTGAGGAATATACATAATCTGAAGCATCACAAGATTTAGCGTAACCAGTTGTTTTAAAATTATATTTTTAAAAGTTAAATCCTAATTTACAGTTATGAACTAAGTTTCGGTTCATAACTGTGTTGAAAAGTGTCCATAAATCACCCTCAGTTGCGTCCATTAGTTCATGAACTAAACATTTTAATTTTGTGAGTTAGATCAGGTTTTAGGGTTCAGTAATATTAATTTATATTCGATGTGCGATTGCATAGTACCTTTCCGACAATAGGTGCAGCGGTAAATGCATTTGGCTAGCCCCGCACAATACGGCCACAAAACCCGTTTCAAGCTGATTGACCGTCACTGAGTCAGGCATAGTGATTGATACGATTCGCCGTTTTTTAAGCGTTCCCAGCGATAACTACGATCTTCACTGAGACGGTTGCTTATCCAGCAATTGTGAAATAAATCATCTGAATGTTCAGTTGTTCCGTAGCGTTCCAGGTAGTCCGGAGATGAGGCGATAACTCAGCGTACATCTGGAGATAATCGCCAGGCAACTACATCTTCCTTGACGGCGGATATCGCTCACATCGGACCTTCTACTTTGTTGGCTCTTCCGCTTTGTGCCATGAATCGACTGCAAAGTTACATGTTTCTTATCCTTTCGGTGTTTCGATATTTTAATGGTGGCAATTTGTATTTTTTAGAGAACACCCGAGTGAAAGTCTGTTGTGAATCAAATCCATATTTAAAGGCTATGTTTATCACTGGTTCATTAGTTTCAATAAGATCTTTCGCCGCAAGTCTGAGCTTTTTATCTTTAATATACTTTCCAAGGCTAACTTCTTTTACCTGCACAAAAATCCGCTGAAGATGCCACTTGGAATAACCTGCCCGCGCAGCAACATCCTCTATCTTCAGCGGCTTGTGTAAGTTTGAATCAATCCATTGAGTTATCTCATCGATGATCCCTTCTGTTCTGAACATATATCGACGCTCACTTTAAGAGGGCTGTGACACATCCTGTTCGGGATGCTTATGATTTATTTATAGATTTCAGCAACCCCGTGTAGTCTATTATCCCCCGCTGTCGACAGGATTTTGAATGAGGTTGCCCCTTGCTCGTCAGCCTTGCGAGAAAGAACATCCGATAACTCATCAAGCGTATAGGCATTGCTGGTTGAGACGACACCGATCTTTTCTTTCCCATCTGCATGATTAATTTCTTGGTCAGCAGAGGCATTATTCACTGAAATAAATCCCATGACCAATGTAGTAATAAGTAGTGCTTTCATATTTAATACCTATTTTAAAATCTATGTTTAAAACTGGATTCGTATCAGGGGAATTATCCCCGTCTGTATATGTAAATATACAGACCTAAGCTGTCATGAGGCTGACCGCTATATGACAAAATTGTCAGGGTTGTAGATTGGTTAATTTTTTTGAATACAAATTCATCTCGTTAATAATGCAGTCAGGCTCTTCACGCAGAGGCATATTGTCTATGTCCAGAACCCCATCAATTTTTTGTGGATCATCAGCCAGCAGATCTGCAAACAGTGGGGTAAGATCATGCTGTGCTTCACCTCGTTCAGACACCAGTTCGAAAGTTTTATTTTTTGCCTCGTCGTGGGTTAGGGCACTGACCAGAACCTGGGCGATTTGCTCCCGGGATATCACACCATCTTCCGGTGTTCCTGCATGGCGACGATCCCCCTGAAGCATAACGATCCTGTGTTCATCATCATTGTTGTAATCAAACCAGCCGGGCCTGACGATGGTATAGGGGTGACCAGTAGTCCTGACCAGACGCTCGGCACGTCTTTTCCAGTCATGAACCTCAGTGCGTTGATTCCAGGTGCTGAGTCGTTCAGTCACGCCAATCGTGGTCATCAGGCTGATACGAACAGATACATTCCTGAATATTCGTACAATATTGCACACTCCGCCATAATCTATCGCCCTGGCACCAATACGACCCTGACCATCGGAACCGAGAGTGAAAATGATGGCATCAATATCTTTCGGTAATTCGGTGAGTGTTTCAGGCAATGAAACATCGCCGTAAAAAATATCTGTACCCCGAGGAAGCGATTTCACTTTGCGCTTATTTCGGATCAGCGCTACAGGCTGATGGCCCATTTTGATAGCGGTATTGACGACATGAAGGCCAATACTTCCTGTCGCCCCTGCAACGAGTATTTTCATGATAAACCTTCTGATAATTCAGACTTATTTTCGATACGGTCAGAATATCAATTATCATTATTGTCAGTAATAGGGTTAAAATGATTGTGTCTATGAACACCCTTCATGAGTGTGTGAAGAAGGGAATGCCACCATAAGGAAATCGCCGATGCTCAAAGAAAACTTCAATGAACTGCAAATCTTTCTTGTGGTCGCGAGGGAGAGAAGTTTTACCAAAGCAGCGGGTAAACTGGGGGTTTCTCAGTCTGCACTCAGCCACGCGATGAAGGTCCTGGAGGAAAGGCTGAATATTCGCCTTCTGACCCGTACGACCCGAAGTGTAGCCCCTACAGAGGCCGGTGAGAGAATTATTGCCTGCCTTGAGCCACGTATTGCCGATCTTGAGCAGGAACTGGAATCGCTGGTTCAGCTGAACGGCACTGCCTCCGGTAATATCCGTTTATCTGCCGGGGAGCATGCCGTGCGAAGTCTGGTATGGCCGAAGCTAAAACCCTTCCTCAGGGAATACCCGGAAATCAATGTTGAACTGGTCGTTGATAACGGCTTTGTCGATATTGTTGAGGGACGTTTTGATGCCGGGATCCGTCTGGGCGAAAGTGTGGATAAGGACATGATTGCGGTAAGAATTGGGCCGGACATGAGAATGGCTGTGGTAGGAGCGCCGTCTTATTTCGCTGCAAATCCTGCACCTGAAACGCCGCACGAGCTACAAAATCATCGGTGTATCAATATGCGCCTGCCGACAGCCGGTGGGCTTTACCACTGGGAGTTTGAGAAGGAAGGGAAACCGTTACGGGTCAGAGTGGAAGGGCAGGTCACGTTTAATCTGCAGGCGGAAAGGATTGATGCGGCGTTATCCGGTTTTGGCATCGCCTGTATACCTGAAGACAGGGTGCAGGATTATATAAAGTCAGGAGAGCTTATTCAGATTCTGCAGGACTGGTGTCCGTCTTTCCCCGGATATTACCTTTACTACCCGAGCCGTAAGCAGCATCCACCCGCCTTTGCGCTGATGATCGATGCTCTTCGCTACCAGGAATAACGGGTCCCCCAATCTCAGCGGACCCGCCCGGATATTAACGGCCTACGCGGGCCTGGTGCTCAGGAGAGTAACGTTCGCCGACAATTTTAATGGTTTCAAGCGCCTGGGTTAGCTGACGTGAGTCATCCTGCGAAAGAATAATGTCGGCAGCCCCCAGGTTTTCCTCCAGCCGGTGTAGCTTGGTGGTGCCAGGGATAGGAACAATCCACGGTTTTTGTGCCAGCAGCCATGCCAGCGCAATTTGCGCAGACGTCACGCCATTCTCTGCCGCCAATTCACCCAGCAAGGAGACCAGCTTTTCATTGGCTTCAATCGCCTGCCCGACGAAACGCGGCACGGTGCTGCGGTAATCATCCTTCCCAAAAGTGGTTCCTGGCTTAATCGATCCCGTCAAAAAGCCTTTGCCTAATGGGCTGAAGGGCACAAAACCAATACCCAGTTCCTCCAGTAACGGCAGGATCTCCTGCTCAGGCTCGCGCCACCACATTGAGTATTCGCTTTGTAGGGCCGTGACAGGTTGTACGGCATGCGCACGACGAATGGTTTGCGCACCCGCTTCGGACAGACCGAAATGTTTAACTTTGCCTTCAGCTATCAGGTCTTTTACCGTACCCGCAACATCTTCAATCGGGACATCCGGATCGACACGGTGTTGATACAGCAGGTCAATGACATCAGTCTTAAGACGGCGTAATGATCCTTCCACAGCTTCACGGATATGCTCCGGACGGCTGTTTAAAATCTGCTGCTTGTTGTCGTCGCCAAAAGTAAAACCAAACTTAGTGGCAATGACCACACGGTCACGAAACGGTTTTAAGGCTTCGCCGACAACTTCTTCATTGAGGAAGGGGCCATACACTTCAGCGGTATCAAAGAAGGTGACGCCACGTTCAACCGCTGCGCGAATGAGCTCGATAGCCTGACGAGTATCGGTCGCCGGACCATAGCCGTGGCTTAAGCCCATGCAACCGAGCCCAAGCGCGGAGACTTCGAGTCGGGATTTACCCAGATAACGTTTTAGCATTAAATGAATACCTCTTTTATCGCGACTTAAACATCAAGTTTGCGGCCCGTCAGCCATTCCACCATCGCCGGGTCGCGGTGAGAGAAGAAGGCGCTGGTTGCAGTGTCGAGGGCAGCAATCTGCAGCATATCTTCAGAGCTGAGTTCAAAATCGAGAATGTTGATGTTCTCTTCCATCCGTTCTTTGCGCACCGATTTCGCCAGCGAAACGATGCCTCGCTGGAAGATCCAACGCAGCACAACCTGGCCCACACTTTTGCCGTACTTCTGACCAATTGCCGTTAACACGGGATGCTGGAACAGGCCATTTTTACCCTCAGCAAACGGTGCCCAGGCTTCCGGCTGAATGCCATGGCTTTGATTCCATGGAACGGCATGCAACTGCTGGTTGAAGGGGTTAACTTCAATCTGGTTCACCGCTGGGGCCACGTTGTTGAAGGCGATAAGGTCGGCCAGTCGGTCAGGATGGAAATTGCTGACGCCAATGGCGCGAATTTTGCCTGCCTGGTGCAGTTCTTCCATAGCACGCCATGCCCCATGGACATCGCCGTAAGGTTGATGAATCAGATACAGGTCGACGTAATCAAGTTGCAGCCGATTCAGGGAGCGTTCGAACTGGGCTTTAGCGCCTTCGTAATTGGTATCCTGCAGCCAAAGTTTGGTGGTGACAAAGAGTTCGTTACGGGCGATACCGGTTTGTTTCAGTGCGTTCCCGACCTGGGTTTCGTTCTGGTAAGACGCGGCGGTATCGATCAGGCGGTATCCTGTATCGATAGCATCAATAACGGCTCTTTCGCATTCAGCAGCATCTGTCATCTGGAAGACACCAAAGCCCACCAAGGGCATTTCAATACCGTTGTTCAGTTTTACAGTTTGCATGACGTTATCCTTCAGCTGTTGTGTAGTAAAAGCATAACGCAAAGTGATTTATTCGATTAGGTGGGGTAATTAGCTAGGGTTTATTAGATGTGTTCATTAATTTAGAGGGGGCTGAAGGTCGGCTTTGTGCCACATATAGATGTTGTGGCTGTCTCCGCAACAGCAAGTCCTAAATCCAAGTGTTGAACTCTTGCAATTAACGGCCGATGATAAGAAAAGAATAAAGTAAAATCGCTCAGAACCTTCGCTGTTAAATTTTATGAGCTTTTTGCCAGAAGAACGTCTTTCCAAAGCCTATGTAATGCATTTAGAGGGAGTTTTATGTATTTATCAAAACTCGGAATCCGCAACTTTAGAAATTTTGAGGCGGCTGATATTCCCCTGGCAGGTGTAGTGGCACACTAAATTTGGCCACCTGAATAGAGGTGATATTATCACCTCACAGTCAAAACAGGTGACATTATGAACGGATGTAACAGACGCAATTTTAGCCCTGAATTTCGCCTCGAAGCAGCTCAGCTGGCACTTGATCAGCATTACACAGTTGCTGCAGCAGCGACGGCAATGAATGTCGGTAAATCGACAATGGATAAGTGGGTCCGACAGTTGAAAGGAGAACGTGCAGGCAAATCACCTGCCGCTTCCCCCATGACACCCGAGTAGATAGAAATACGTGAACTAAAGAAAAATCTTCAACGTGTTGAAATGGAAAGAGATATATTAAAAAAGGCTACCGCGCTCTTGATGTCGGACTCCCTGAACAATTCTCATTAGTTGAGAAACTCAAGGCGCGGTTTCCTGTTGCCGTTGTGTGCAACGTGTTTGGGGTTCATCGCAGCAGTTATAAATACTGGCGGCAGCCCAGGAAGCCTGATGCCACGAGAGTGGCATTACTGAGCCTTGTGCGTGAAGTATATCGCGAAAGTAACGGTTCAGCAGGAGCGCGAAGCATTGCCGCGATGGTTACCACCAAAGGTATAAAACTGAGCCGCTGGCGGGCAACAAAGCTGATGAAAGCGCTCAATATTATCAGCTGTCAGCAACCTGGCCATCGTTATAAGAAGGCGTCTAAGGACCACATTGAGATCCCTAATTATCTGGATCGCCAGTTTACTGTTACCGAACCTAACCAGGCTTGGTGCGGTGATGTGACTTATATCTGGGCGGGCAAACGCTGGGCTTATCTGGCTGTGGTACTCGATTTGTTTTCCCGTAAACCGGTTGGCTGGGCGATGTCATTTTTTCCTGATTCAGCACTGACAGGTAAAGCCCTGTCGATGGCCTGGGAAGCACGGGGAAAGCCGACTAATTTACTGTATCACTCGGATCAAGGTAGTCACTATACCAGCAGGAATTTCAGACAGTTACTGTGGAGATATCAGATAAAGCAAAGCCTGAGTCGCCGGGGAAATTGCTGGGATAACAGCCCAATGGAACGGTTCTTCAGAAGCCTGAAAACAGAGTGGGTACCGGATAATGGCTACACGAATTTTAGCGAAGCCAGCACGGCAATAACGAATTACATCACAGGATATTACAGCCAGCTCAGACCTCATCAATATAACGGAGGTTTGACGCCGAATGAATCAGAACGATTGTTCTGGAAAAACTCTAAAGCTGTGGCCAGTTTTTGTTGACCACTACAAACCAACGTTTAGTGAGGTAGTAAAAAACAGATACTCGGCCAGAGCCTTTCTTCCATCTCCCATCCCCAGCTATGTCCTCAAAGACATTTTGCTCGAAGCGCAATGCGCACCATCCAACTGCAATACTCAACCCTGGTCCCTGCATATCGTTGCAGGAGATAAACTTCGTGAATTAAGCCACGCACTGACGGAAGATCTGAGGGCTGGGAACTACAGTCTTGATTTTACGTTTGATAAAGAAGCTTATCCCGAGCCATTCAGGCACTGGGCGTTGCGCTGGGGGATAACTTAAGTCGCTCAGAAGTGGTCGAGCGTAATGTGAGATTTTTCGGCGCGCCTCATGTTGCTCTGCTGTTCATTCCTGCTGTAGGGGACAACGTTCGCGTAGCCTCTGACGCCGGTATGTATGCGCAGACATTTCTGCTTTCCCTGGCAGCTCGCGGTTACGCAGGCGTTCCACAGGCAGTGCTGAGTTATTTTGCCCAAACGGTGCGTCGAATATTAAATGTTCCTGAGGGTTTCAGGCTGCTTTACGGTATTTCTTTTGAGATCCCAGATAAAACGCATCCCTCCCTGAGTTACAGGGAAGGGCGGGTATCTCTGGACGAAAGTGTCGTCTGGCATCAATAACGACGTTTTATTTTTTTATCTGAACGGTCAGTGCCATCAGGGCGCTGGCTGCTGTAAACAACGCAATTATCCAGCCCATCGTCCAGGGTGTGCCATCACTGAACAAGGCAAGAAGCAGTGAAGAGATGATGCCGCTGCCGTATTGTAACGCGCCCATTAGCGCCGACGCGGAGCCAGCCACATTAGGCACTGCGTCCAGAGCGCAAGCCGTGGATGTCGCCGCGATGATGCCATTCATAGAGAAGAACACGAACACAGCGCCGACAATCACGGTAATTCCACCCACACCCAAGCCGGTGGTGACCGCCAGCACTATTGCGGCAATAGTGGCGATGAATACGGCATTCTTGAGCAACGCTTCCAGTGGATAGCGGTGAACTAGGCGTCTGTTGACCATGCTCACCGCCATTAGTCCAACAATGTTTACTGCAAACAACCAACCGTAATGCTGCGGGTCAACGCCAAAGTACGTGATGTACACAAACGGAGAGCCGGTGATAAAGGCGTAGGCTGCAACGTAGTAGAACGTCAGGCACAAAGTAAATCGCATGTATCTGGCGTTGGTGAGCAAGGCATAGTAGTTGTGAAAGGCTCTGGTTACGGAGGCTTGTGAGCGTTTTTCAGCAGGTAATGTTTCGGGTAACCAGAATAAAGACATCAGCATTAATGCTCCGATAATCGCCAGCAGCCAGAAGATGGCATGCCACGAGGTGACTTTAATCATCTGCCCGCCGATCAGGGGCCCAGCAATCGGCGCGATGGCCATGATTATCATCAGTGTCGAAAGCATTTGTGCAGCACGAGTACGGTTAAACAGGTCACGGATCATCGCTCGAGCCAGCATCGGCCCGGTACAGGCTCCTAACGCCTGAAAAACACGCCAGAAGACTATTTGCACGATATCTGTTGATAACGCGCAGCCCACCGAGCCGATGATGAATAGACTTAAACCGATAAACAGCGGCAGTCGACGCCCATAACGATCGCTAATCGGTCCCCAAATCAGTTGTGCAATGCAAAAGCCGATAAGAAACCCTGTGATTGTCAGCTCTGCGTCACCCTGTAAATCCTTTGCCATGACGGGCATAGCCGGAAGATAGATGTCGGTGGATAAAGAGGTGACAGCCATCAGGGCGCTGAGAATGAGCAAAAACGTTAGACCGTGTTTTGTAGCCGTGGGAGTTTGATTTTGGAAATTAATAGTGGACATGTTAACCCTAAAAAGAGGCAGGAATCATCACATCTTAATGGATTTAGTAAGCTTGATAATGACTGTCTGTGGGATAGGCACTATGAATCATACTCATCAATCTATGAAATATGATGATTAGAGTAAGTAAAAGTGGGTTTTTATCTATCTAGAATCTCTGAAGCCCTGAATCGTTTTACGGAACCCCAAGGTCAATTCTTGAACAGATTTATAAATCATCACGACGACAGAATAAGTGCTTGGCGCCAGCCAATGGATCCGCCATCCAGCCTTTTTCGCACCAAGATACTCACTACCCAACCTGTAAGTAGGCCAGTCTTGATCTATTGCGTGCTGACGTTTTTCTTTATCCGTGATTTCTCGCTTAACCAAAGAAGTCATTTTCAGCAACATTATTTCTTGGAAACGGAAACCGCAAATAATTGTGAGTAACAACATATTGTAAAAGATACGCTGATAACTATTGTCTGGAAGGGTTGGCCCCACGCAATCCTTCAACAACAATTGAACTTCACCAACACGTAAGCCATAGTTAAACATTAACCGGTGGATAAGGTAGTTACGGTATTGTTGAAATCCTGAATCGAATGGGTTTTGGGGATTAACCACGGCCATGATCAATTCGCCGGTCTCGATATCTGTAAATTCAGGAGTGGGGGGATTAACATGTTTGTTAGTTCGACACTTTGCTGACTGGTGATACTTTTGTATCGGTGTGCGGGTTCGTTCCTGGATACTTCAACTCTGTTGAAGACCTTAATTCTGTCAGCGAAATCTCTGTGGTTCGCCTGGTTAATCTGGTGAGCTTCAGTAGGTGACATATCTTGGTATGCCAGATTCATATATCTATAGTTGAGATACTTAAGGAATCGGCCAACGTTTCTGACGTGGTTACCATAGGTGGACTTGTTGGTTCTGGAGAGTGCCGAATGTAAAAAACCGTTAGAGATTATGGCGGTATCGTCACTCAGGTGCTGCTTCCCGAGCAGGTAGGTAAAGAAGCCATCAAGCTCCCTGATATAACAGGAGATATTGTAGCCAGACCGATAGAAATCGTAGTCAAATGTTCGCTTGTGCTTCTTAAAGTAATAGACGTAAAGAAACGCAGCGAACACAGAATGTTTTCTTGAGTCCCCAGATGTTTCTTGCTCAGTTCATTCATTCCATAAATTGTGGCGAACATGACCGGTAGGGTAGTCACATCATCAACTATGAGATGAGTTCTCTGGTTGTTCCTCGATAAATGTAAGATGGAATATGCCATTAACTTAGCGGATACCCCGTAATTTTTGCGTTATGAAGTCATCGTAAGTCCACAACTAAACTTTGGCAACTGACTGATTCATCGGTAAGTTCCTCTTTTTCAGGAACTTAAGAACAAACCCACCATATTTAACATAATATACATTATGCGCACTTGTGGTATTCTCGGAGACAAAGGCTATGCCTATGGATGATTCACGTAGCCTGTGACATGTCAGCCGCTTGTTTTCTTAACTCCGGCTGTCACTCCTGCAGTTGCCAGTATTCGAAGCGCAGTCTTTTCTCAGTGGAGACCGTTTTACAAAACACCGGATAAAACCTAGGACTGCCCAGGCTTAATGACTCAATGACTACGCCGCTTCCCCTTTAAACATATCCTGAATTTCAGCCGCGTTTAAATCATCGAAATCATTGAGTGATCTTGCCTTACCTTTGAGAAAGCCCAGCTTCCGTTTTGGCTTATCTTCTTTATGTGCAACGATATTTCGTATGACCGTTTTTAGCGATCAACATTGGCTCACCGTTCGAGCGACTTTTTATAGATTCTTTTTGCATCATCGATGTTGATCGTTTCCATATAGCCTAGCTGCCTTGGTCTATTTAAGCTTATCAGACCAACACCTTTCAGTAATTTGACCCCTCAGTGTCTTTTTTATATTTCATTTAGAAACACCCATCGAGTCTGCTTAACACCATAATAGCTAAATTTTCCGCCCGCTAATATCGGATGCATTACTGAGCTGACGTTAACGGCCAGTGATCCACACTCATGGAGACAGGTATTTGAGTATGGACTGATTATTTGACCTCTGATCCTGTACAAAAAACGGCCTAAAAAATGACGTCGCTGTGTGAATTATCGTGGGTTATCCCCCTGCTAATTTATCAGATTTCACGTAGCGACACCTATGAGGGCGAGTAAAATTCGACCTAATTGTTGTGTTCAAAGGCAGCAATCGCGGTAAAAGCCATGTTCAGTTTTGAACTATACTTTTACACTGATAACGTGAGGAGATTTACTATGGCAGGCGGATGGTCTGATGATGGCGCAGTCAATAAACAGATAGACGATACAGTTGAAGATGCTGTCGCTCGAGCTAGAGAAAATCTAGGCCATGGCGAAAGCGCGGAGTTCTGTGAAGAATGTGGTGAGCCGATCCCAGAGGCCCGTCGCCAAGCACTGGCCGGTGTTCGATTTTGTGTAAACTGCCAAGCCAAAATAGATAAGCAGAATGAAATCCACAGCGGCTACAACCGCCGTGGTAGTAAAGACAGCCAGCTGCGATAAGTGATGTTACCCTGGCCCGTCGCTGGCAGCCGCCAGTAGCGGGACAATAACATCACTGATAGGGGTGCTGATATTATGAGCACGGCCGCAACGCTGAATGATCCCGTTTCGGGTTTCCCATTCCAATGGCTGCCCTGACTGGCGATCCGCCAGTATTGATGTCCCCAAGTCCGACGGCGCTTGGCTGAAACGGCTGACGATCTCTTCGGGAACTGAGTCACTGAGTTGAGCACCTTCTGCTCGCGCAACATTCAGACATTCCTGTGCATAGTTAAGTGCCAGTTCACGGATATCTTCACGAGAAAACATCCCCGCACGACGGTTAGACAACACCATCAGTCCGGCCACTGCATTCTGGATTAATTTCCGCCAAGCAACAGAATTGAAATCTTCTGTTACCTCTACCTGACAGCGGGTATCCTTAAGAGCAGAAATTACCTTTTGGGATTGACTGTAATCTGGCAGTGTCAGTCTTGGGTTATCCCGTAACCAAACAGAGTTATCCATTTCACGTTGCGCCGGAAACCAGACCACTGAAGGAATAATACAGGCACCATTCACATAGGGAGCAAGTTGCGCGACTTGTTCGACACCATTTTGTAATGCACAGACAATAGTGTCTCGATTGCATAAGGCTTGAAGCCAAGCGGCGGCGGCATGGTCTTGGGTCGTCTTTACTGCGACAAAAACCAAATCTATTGGGTGGCTAATATCTTTAGGTTCAGTCATTACCGGCCCAGGGATCACTACCTGACCGCCTTCATAGCGTAATCGTAATTCAGCATGGGGAGTGCGTCCACAGAGGATCGGTGTTCGCCCTTTTTCATGTAATGCCGCGGCAACCGTTGTGCCTATGGCACCAGGTCCTACCAATGCTATCGATAATTCTGACGCCATTAGACAGCCTCCTTTATGATGAAATTTGCTGTATTTAAAGAGTTTCCTGCTTCACTGCCCTCGCCTATTTACAGATTTGTATTTGTATCGGCATCAGGCTGATGATTCTGTTCTGCCGACTTAGGGCGACCAAGCGATCGTTCAAACCACTGGCAAATCTGCTGGATAATTTGTGGCTGATACCAGTGAAGATCACCATGTTCTGCTCCCTCAACCAGAAAATAGTCAACCTGGCGGCCTGCTATTCGTAACGCTTGATAAAGACGGGCGCTTTGTTGTGGTGAAACCAACGTATCAGCGCTCCCGTGCATAATTAGGAATGGCGGCTCGTTACCCGAAACATGCGTTAACGGGCTGGCTTGTTGGGCCTTGCTGACAGACTCGGTTACTGCCGCCCCAGGGAAATGGGCAAATGCAGGTCCATTGATTAATAACGCTTCCGTGGCTGCCGGTGACGCATGCACTTGCTGAACTTTTGAAGAAAAACCTTCGCCGATAGTCAATAGATCAGAAATTCCATACAATGACACTACGGCTTGTACCTGATAATCGGTGGCTAGGCTATCTGCCAGACTGTGCTGTTGTGCGGTGGTACCCAATAGCTGTGCTAACCAGCCTCCGGCAGAATCGCCCAGCACCCCTATCCTTTCTGGGTCAATACCATACTCTCCTGCATGCATTCTCAAGAAACTCACAGCCTCTCGAGCATCTGCCAGTGGTGCAGGAAAACATTGTGGCAAGGTGCTGTATTCCGCAGCGGCGACGACAAAACCGGCTTCTGCTAAGGCCATCCGCATCTCAATAAACTTATTATGCTCGGCACTAGTGAACCCTCCGCCAGGAAAATAAAGAATTGCAGGTTTAAGATCATTGTTTCGCGGGACCAGCATTGATAGAGCTAATTGCGTAACCGTACGCAGGCTTTTTACTTGGCGATAAATGATATTACCGAGATAATCTATCTGCCCTCTGCTGAGCGACACCTGAATACGTTGAGCGCCACAGGTATCACCAGGAAAAGAGGATTCATTCTTAAAATCAATGTGTTGTGACGACAATGCCGACCTCCTGTTAACCCTATGTCTATTATAAGTATTGATGAAATATCAGGCTTTGCCAGCACGAAAATGTTAGCATCTCTTTAGAGGAAGCTATGACGTTTTATTGTTTAGCCTGTTTTAAGTTGCACTAACTTCTAAGTTTCTGTCTGACTAAAATAAGGCATCGTTACAAGATTAATTAATTGTATATTGTATGATGTAACTAATATAGTGCATTAAAGTTGCCTGCTGATAATACGTTGAGAAGTACAGGTGAACACCACGTCTACCTTAAAATCTGTGGGGAAATTATCAAAACCCTATTTTTCGACGCAAAGTTGCAGTGCTTTCTGGCACTTTAATGACACTGTCTTTAATACCCTGTGTCAGCCCTTCCGTCGCTTTTATAACGTAATTCTATCTAGTAGATTGCAGATAAAAGTTGGCAATCCGGATATTTTGGGCTGCCGAACTCCCGCGAAAATATTCTATAACGTCATAATTCGCTTAATAAAACGATGTATCGCCATGTTCTGTAATAGGAAACTGGGCGCTATACTCATACCCTCTTTTTGCAACGGTCGCAGATTTGAAGTTAAGAGCATTTGATCTCCTCTCTCCTCTGCCCCTCTATTTCATCAGGCACAACAACGATTGTCCCATGAATTTCTATAGATGACATTACCTTCCGTATAAGTCGATCTGTAGTGGCATAGTGAATTTGGCCACCTGAATAGAGGTGATATCATCACCTCATAGCCAAAACAGGTGACATTATGACCGGACGTAACAGACGCAATTTTAGCCCCGTGTTTTGCCTCCAAGCTGCCCAGCTTGTACTCGACCAGCACTACAGCATTGCCGCCGCTGCCACTGCGATGAATGTCGGTAAATCCACGATGGACAAATGGGTTCGACAATTCAAAGAAGAGCGAGCGGGTAAATCACCCATAGCTTCACCCGTGCTCTTGATGTCGGACTCCCTGAACAATTCTCATTAGTTGAGAAACTCAGGCGCGGTTTCCTGTTGCCGTTGTGTGCAACGTGTTTGGGATCCATCGCAGCAGTTATAAATACTGGCGGCAGCCCAGGAAGCCTGACGCCACGAGAGTGGTATTACTGGGTCTTGTGCGTGAGGTTTATCGCGAAACTAACGGCTCAGCAGGAGCGCGAAGCATTGCCGCGATGGTCACCACCAGAGGTATAAAACTGAGCCGTTGGTGGGCAACAACGCTGATGAAAGCGCTCAATATTATCAGCTGTCAGCAACCTGGCCATCGTTATAAGAAAGCCTCTGAGGAACATATTGAGATCCCTAATTATTTGGATCGCCAGTTTGCTGTTACCGAGCCTAATCAGGCCCGGTGCGGTGATGTGACTGATATCTGGACGGGAAAACGCTGGGCTTATCTGGCTGTGGTACTCGATTTGTTTTTCCACAAACCGGTTGGATGGGCGATGTCATTTTTCCCTGATACAGCACTGACAGGTAAAGCCCTGTCGATGGTCTGGGAAGCACGGGGAAAATCAACTAATTTACTGTATCACTCGGATCAAGGTAGTCACTATACCAGCAGGAATTTCAGACAGTTACTGTGGAGATATCAGATAAAGAAAAGCCTGAGTCGCCGGGGAAATTGCTGGGATAACAGCCCGATGGAACGATTCTTCAGAAGCCTGTAAACAAAGTGGGTACCGGATAATGGCTACGCGAATTTTAGCGAACCAGCACGGCAATAACGAATTACATCACAGGATATTACAGCCAGCTCAGAGCTCATCAAAATAACGGAGGTTTGACGCCGAATCAATCAGAACGATTGTTCTGGAAAAACTCTAAAACGGTGGCCAGTTTTTGTTGACCACTACAATCCTTAATCTTCATCATAAAGGATGTAGCCATCTATGTTGACACTGGTGGAGTGTTCATAAAAGCCTGTTATGCCATAGATGTGATAGGTCGCGGAGAAGTCCCTATAATCGTCCCCTCTCAGGTATATCCTGATACCATTGAGAGCCCCTTCGTTAATAAGAGAAAGGTGGGACTTGTGTCCTCACATCATCCAACCTGCCTATTGTTACCTACCTAGCATTATTTTGGCAGCGTTGAGCTTAACCTTTTGTTTTATCTGTATGCGGCATACCATACCGTATGGATGTAAACTCATTGTATGTTGTAACTAATTAATGATATAAAAAAACCGCTACCCTAAGGTAACGGCTTTATCAGGAGTTGATCAGGCGTTTAGCTGTTGCCCGGTCTGACAGACACTGGTTAGCAATGTCTTCACATCGTCTAAAGTCACAACTGGGTTTAACAGCGTTAGCTTCAAACAGGTCACGCCATCTGCTTCGGTAACGCCCACATTGGCCGCACCAGAAGCCAGCAGCGCATCACCGATTTTCTGGTTAAGCAGTGCTAAGTCCCCTTCGCGCAACGAGTCCGGCGTATAACGGAACAGTACGCTAGCAAGTTGTGGCTGCATCACCAACTGCAGGTCACTTTGCCCACTGACGTAGTCGCCGACCTGCTGTGCCAGGGTAATACCGTTATCGATGATCTCGGCATATTTGTCCTGACCCAGTGCTTCCAGACCCATCCACAGCTTCAATGCATCGAAACGACGGGTTGTCTGCAATGATTTCGACACCAAGTTAGGCACGCCCTGCTCTTCATCAAAGTCAGAGTTCAGGTAAGCCGCTTGGTAGCGCATCAGCTCATAATGGCGGGCATCTTTCAGGATAAAGGCACCACAGCTGATGGTCTGGAAGAATTGCTTATGGAAGTCCAAGGTGACTGAATCCACTTTCTCTAAGCCATTCAGGTAATGACGGTATTTCTGAGACAGCAGCAGTGCTCCGCCCCAAGCCGCATCCACATGTACCCAGATATTGTGTTGGGCAGCCAGGTCGGCAATCTCGCTTAACGGGTCAATGGCGCCAGCATCGGTGGTACCGGCAGTGGCAACAATTGCCATCACCTTCTCACCATTAGCTTGTGCTTGTTCCAGCTTCAGCTTGAAATCATTGATATCCATGCGGTTCACCGCATCGGTCTTCACTAGCGTGACGGAACGGTAACCCAGCCCCATCAGTGCCATGTTTTTCTGTACTGAGAAATGCGCATGCTCAGAACAGAAGACTTTCACCTTACTCAGATCACCGGTCAGACCTTGCTGCTGAACAGAGTGACCATCACGAGCGAAGAAAGCATCACGCGCCAGCATTAAGCCCATCAGGTTACTCTGGGTACCACCACTGGTGAATACGCCGGCATCACCGGCTGGGAATCCAGCCTGAGTACGCAGCCACTCGATAAGACGGATCTCCATCATCGTGGCTGACGGGCTCTGGTCCCAGGAATCCATGCTCTGGTTAGTGGCATTGATCAGCACTTCCGCAGCTTGGCTAATGACCAGGCTCGGGCAATGCAGGTGCGCCACACATTGTGGATGATGCACAGACAGGCTGTCTTTCAGGAAATACTCAACTGCACGGCCAATCGCCGCTTCGTTACCTAATCCCTGACGGGTGAAGTTCAGTTCGATGCGCTCATGCAGTTCCTGAACGGTACGCCCTTGATACATTTCTGGCTGCTGCAGCCATTCTGCGACGGCCGCTGAACTCTGTTCAATGGCCGCCTTGTAGGCGGCAATACTTTCAGCCGATCCGGAAAGGATCGGATTAATATCAGACATCACGGACTCCGTTATGCGACTGGCGTAATGCCAGCATCCAGCATCGCCTGTTCAAATTTCTGCAGGAAAGCCTTCAGTTCATCCTGAGAAATCAGCAGAGATGGCAGCAGACGCAGCACACAACCGTTACGGCCGCCACGCTCCAGGATCAGCTTGTTATCAAAGCATTTTTTCTGTAACAGCGCTGCCAGCTCACCGTCTGCTGGGTAGCAACCCATCGCATCCTGAGCTTTAGCGGGGTCAACAATTTCGATACCAATCATCAGACCTGGACCACGAACCTGACCGATCACTGGGAAGCGTTTTTTCAGCGCGTTCAGTTCGCCGGTTAACCAAGTCCCCTGCTCAGCCACTTTATCCGCGATGTTCTCTTCTTTGAGGATCTTCAGTGTGGTCAGACCGGTGGCCATCGCCATCTGGTTGCCACGGAAGGTACCAGTGTGGTGACCAGGAGACCATACATCAATCGGTTTCTTAATACCCAATACCGCTAATGGCAGGCTGCCACCGACGGCTTTAGACATCACGATGATGTCTGGCTCAATCCCGGCATGCTCAAAGGCAAAGAATTTACCGGTACGGGCAAAGCCGGCCTGAACTTCGTCTAGGATCAGCAGAATACCGTTTTCTTCAGTTACTTTACGCAGACGTTGTAAGAACTCAACCGGTGCTGGGTTAACCCCACCTTCACCCTGAACTGCTTCAAGGATCACCGCCGCTGGCTTACGCACGCCGCTTTCAACATCGTTGATCAGGTTTTCGAAGTAATGGGAAATGGCCTTCGTTCCAGCTTCACCGCCGATGCCAAACGGGCAGCGATACAGGTGCGGATAAGGCATAAACTGGACTTCTGGCATCAGGTTGTCGACCGCTTCTTTTGGTGACAGGTTCGCGGTTACAGAGAGCGCGCCATGGGTCATACCGTGATAACCGCCAGAGAAACTGATGATACCGCTGCGACCAGTCGCCTTTTTCGCCAGTTTCAGTGCCGCTTCAACCGCATCGGCGCCGGATGGACCGGTAAACTGCAGGCAATAGTCTTTACCTTCACCAGGCAGTAAAGATAACAGGTATTCTGAGAACTCATCTTTTAAAGGAGTTGTCAGGTCAAGTGTATGTAACGGCAGGCCACTACTGATAACACTCTGGATGCTTTCAAGCACTTCAGGATGATTATGACCAAGTGCCAAAGTACCGGCACCTGCCAGGCAGTCTAGATACTCGTTGCCATCAACATCGGTGATCCATGCGCCTTTCGCTTTGGCAATCGCCAGCGGCAGCTTTCTTGGATAACTTCTGACGTTGGATTCAAACTGAGACTGTCTGGTTAACAGAGTTTCATTGCTTTGCTTTACTGTATTAGCATTCAAAGTATTAATACGGACCTTATCCGTCATCATATCACTCCCACAACCCGGCGAATGGACGCCGAATTGAATCAGATTAAAAAGGGGTTTAAAAAGCGCGGCTAATATATGCGTTTTCTGACACAGATACAATAGTTTGACTCACATCACAAAAATAGAGATATAACCTGATAAATCATCAGGTTATCCCAGTTTAGGTATCTAAAAGAGTGAGCCTTAAGGTAACTAAAGTTTGATGCACTGCCGATATAGCATTATCGGCGAAACCCCTTATCCCCCTTGGCTTCGGCTAAAAGGTTCAGAAACACTTAAGAGTTAATGAAATTAGCGAGATCCTTAGGGTGATAAAGGCCCAACATCGCGGATAATAGATAAACATCACTGATTAATTAGCCACTGAATGAGACGTTACTGATCACTGCCACTGTTGTAATAGCATAGCGGCTCCAAGCCCACCAGCGGCCGCGATAGCACAGAGGCCATGCTGGGTTCCGTGATGCTGCATTTCATGAAATAAACGGCATAACAAGATGGCCCCAGAAGCCCCAATAGGATGGCCTCGGGCCAACGCACCGCCGCCAGTATTCACTTTTAACGGATCAAGGCCGCCCTCACTGATACAAACCATCGCCTGGCTAGCATAGGCTTCCATCATTTCACTTTGGCAGTCTGCCGGGCTCAGGTCAGGAAAACGGGAGAACAACTGCTGAATTGCCTTAACGGGGGCATAGCCTGGCAAGCGGCTATCTGCGCCGAGAGACTGTGAACCCAGCATCCGTAAGCCGAACGAGCATTGCAGCGTATTTGCAAGTTCATCAGACAACACCAAGCAAAAGGCGGCCCCATCGGCTTCCACTGCAGTGGCGACTACACTGACCGATTCCGCTAATTCTGCAACGCGCGACGTCAGGCGTGGCGTTAGCCGGCGTGGGTAGCTGTCGGCGATAACGTCATTGATCTGCACGATTTCATGACGCAGCCGTGGTTCAGCGGCCAATGCTTTGTGGTGGCTGTCGATGGCATAGCCATCTTGCTTATCACGACTGAGACCAAATTTGTGGGCCAGTACCGCTGCGGCCTCAGTCATATCCACATCACTGGCAGGATCAGGCGTAAACGCCGGACGAGTATAAAAGCGTGGCGGTCGCTGATCAGTAAAGGTTTCGGCACGCAATGGCCGGCGGGAATAGCTTTCTGCGCCACCGGCAATCACCACCTGAGCAGCACCAGCATCCACCAGCCCACAGGCCAAGGCTACCGCATCCAAGCCTCCCGCACACTGGGTATCAATACTGATGCCAGAGAGATGATCCAGCCCTGCTTCCAATGCCACCAGCCGCGCGGGATTGCCCCCCGCCCCTAGTGCATTGGCAACAATCAATTGGTCAACCTGTTGACTAGGCAACCCTGCCTTAGACAACAAAGCGGTCACTACTGGCGCCGCCAACTGGAAGGGCTGAAAGGAACTGAACGCCCCGCCGCGGGGTACCACAGCAGTACGTAACGCAGCAGCGATAACACTCATGGGAGTAACTTCTCCAGGGTGAACAAATCGGTTTTCCCTGCAGCCAGCAGTGGTAACTCGGTTAAATAACTGAATGATTTCGGCACCATTTCTGGACCGAGCTGACGACTGATCACGTGTCGGAGTTGCTTTTCCAACTGCGGATCAGCCTCCCCCTGTATAAACGCATGCAGCCGATGTCCACGTTGCGGATCACTGATGGCAAGCACCGCGCACTGCCCAACCGCGGGTTGTTGACTGATCAGCATTTCGACTGCCTCGGGAAATACATTTTTATCTGCAATGGTGACCATACGGCTGCGGCGTCCCGTTAGCCACAGATAGCCCTGTGCATCGAGCCAGCCAAGTTCACCGACGGTCATAAAATCGCCGTCACTGCGGGTCTCGTCACTGCCGCCAACAGCATAACCGCTAAATAAATAAGGGCTTCTGACCCAGACCTCGCCAATTCCCTGCTGAGGGTGACGGATATCGATATCCACCCCCGGATAAGCCCGTCCGACCGATCCTTCAGGCGTACTAGCATCGGCAAGGGTAATAAAGCTGGTCTCTGACGCACCATAAAATTCATGTATGGTCGCCTGCGGACAGACGCGCATTGCCCGTTCACGGGTTTTGAGATCCAATTTGCCGCCACCACAGAGAATTAACCGTACCGACGGTAACTGTTCTGCACTACCGGTTAGCAATCGTAATTGGGTCGGAGTGATATACAACACAGAGATTTTCTCGGCCTGCAACTCACTGACCTGCGAACGAGGACGCATGCCGCTGAGCATATTCACTGCCATGCCCAAATACAGCGATTCACAGAGACCGTAAAGCGCCAGTGAATGATTCAAACCTCCAAAAATGGCGCTGCGATCTTGATGATTCAACCCAAATAAGCGTTGATTAAGTACAAACGTCTGTAGCCAAGAATCCCGCTTACGACGGATCACTTTAGGAGCGCCACTACTTCCGCAGGTGGTACATTCAATATTATTACTGGAAGGTTGCAGTTCAATCCACGGAGCTTGTGCAATCGCACGAAAACTCTGTCCGCTCCGCCAAGCCTGAGCAACCCGCCGCAGTCCATCAGCCATATCTCCCAGTGCCTGTGACAGAGGGAGACCTTGAAAACGGATCACCGACTCAATCATGCCTGTTCCTCCTGCGGGTTATCGAAGCCGTGAAGTCTGGCAAAATTATCTAACGGCTCTCTCTGTGTACGGAAACCGTTAACCGGCGCATCGCTTTTTGGTCTTCCCAGTGCGATCCCACATACTACTTGCTGATGGTTCGGCAGTTCGAGGTATTGGTGGACATATTGGCCATAGTTAGCCAACGCGCCAATCCCACAACTCCCATAGCCAAGTTCGGTCGCCGCTAGGAACAGACTCATCAGCGACATCCCCAGATCCATATAACAACCGGCTCCCATATCGTTATTAATAGTCACCACTATCCCCACAGGCGCATCAAAGAACCTATAATTGGCCGAAAACTGACGACGGCGACCGGCGATATCACGCTTTTCGATCCCTAGCGCCTGATAAAGAGCATAACCGGCCTCGCGCTGACGCTGTTTAAGGAACTGCGGCATCGGTTGCGGGAAATAGTCGTATTGTAATGGCTCCGCAGGATGGGTCTCACTATAGCGTGAGAGTTCCTCGGTCAATTGCCGTAAAGGGTGACCAGTGTAGACATGAAACATCCCCGGCTGAAGATTCGCCCCACTGGGTGCACGGCGGGCAGCATTAAGCAGTGTTTCGATATCTTCACGGGGTACCGGCGTTGGAAGAAAGGCTCGGCAGGAATGCCGCTGATTGAGTAATTCTTTCAGCGAAAAAGACATAAAGAGTACCACCTAGAGGAAAAGAATTCGGGAAGTTCCGGTCAGAAGCAGAAGATAAGTATACCTGTAAACTAAAAATATGACTAATGCTTTACATGGTGAAGCGCCTGACTATAATCGTAAACCAAATTCCATTTATAAGGTTTACAAATCTGTGTGGTATCTTGCGATAGTAACACTCCTGTGGGGATCCTCCTTTAGCCTGACCGGCCATTTTCTGGCGGGTCAGGTAGACAGTTATTTTGCCGTTTTTTTCCGTACCTTAGCCGGTACACTGATCTTCGTGCCTTTTATGGTGTGGCGCAATTTGTCTTTACGATTGATTGGCGGGTTATGGCTTGCCGGTGCCCTGCAGTTTGGTGTCACCTATGCACTCTCTTATCAAAGTTATACTATGCTGACCGTACCGGAAATGCTGTTGTTTACCACACAGACCCCCCTGTATATCAGTCTGCTGAATAACGCACTGGAGCGGCGCTTTAATCCTTGGACACTAATCGCAGCCCTATTTGCCGTCTCTGGGGGGATCGTTATTCATTACCACCCACTGACGGGGCATTTCTGGAAAGGATTTTGGCTATTGCAGCTGGCAAACCTGACGTTTGCCGCAGGCCAAGTACTCTGTCGTCGCCTGCTGCTGAAATACAAACCGGAAGTGGCGTTGCCAAGGCTGTTTGGTCACTTTTTCCTGGGGGCCCTGGTGATCACTGCGCCGCTCTATTACTTCTTCGGTCAACAAGGACACCTGCCGCAGAATGATGTACAGTGGACTGTGTTGATTTATCTCAGTGTGGTCGCTACCGCGTTGGGCAGCTATTGGTTGGCAAAAGGCAGTACCTTAGTATCTGTTGCGACGCTATCGATTTTCAACGAATTGCACGTTCCGGTCGGCTTGATTATCAATATGCTGTTATGGGGCAATGATGTGCCGCTGTTGAGACTAATTGCTGGCTGCGCGCTGATTGCCATTGCTATCGCCATTAACTACGCTCGCCCGACGAAACCGCGAACCGATATAATCGCCGACGCTTGATAGCTATTATAGAACAGGCCCGTTAAGGGCCTGTTTGGTGTGGTATTAACCGTGTTGTAAATCACGTTTGATGCTGTCACAAGCTCGTAGTGATAACGCCACCATACTCAGTGTCGAGTTAACCGTTCCCGCAGCCGCCATAACCCCACCAGAGGCGATATACAGGTTCTGGTGATCATGGGTACGCATCCAAGCATCGACAACTGAATCTTTAGGATCATGACCGCCGATAGTCCCACCCATAATGTGGTTGTTAGGGTTGAAGTATGGCGTCATTTCGATTTCCGTTGCGCCAAACAGATTGGCAATCTGCATCAGGTGCTGACGAGAACTGACTGCCGCTTTACGCACGTAGTCACCAACATCATAGGTCACGTGTGGATAAGGAATACCGAGGCTGTCTTTATATTGAGTACTCAGCGTCAAACGGTTATCGGGGTTCGCCAAAATATCATGGTTGACGTAGATATCCATGCCACAGGCCGCACGACGACGGATTTCCGCATCCAGTTTTTTACCCACCAGCCCCATCTGCAAGGCTTTCACACCAGCTTTATGGTTTTGCGAAGTGTTATTCATTCCGATCTGAATGGCTGAATGTTCACGACGGAAGTCACCATCGCGGAAGTTGGTAATAGAACTCATCTGTACCGAACCGCCACCAGTCCATATCGGCTCCGCGGACTGGAAGCTCATCAAGATCCCCGGATGATCCATCATGTTACGACCGACCATATCAGAGCTGTTAGCAATCCCTCTCGGGTTCTTATCATTGGCCGCCATTAACAGCAGCTTCGGCGTCTCAATACCGTTTCCTGCCAACACAAAGGTACGAGCCGTCACCTTGTGAGAGTTCTTATCCGGATCGTAGTAGTAGAGTGCGGTAACGTTATTGTGCTCGTCAGTATCAATACGATAAACCACTGCATTAGGAACAATTTTTGCCCCCGCTTTTTCGGCTTTAATAACGCTGTGAATACCGTTATACATCGCGCCGATCGGGCAAATAGGCATACAGTTATTATTCCCACAGCACTGTGGGCGTCCGTCATAAGGACGACTGTTACGCCCCTGCGGAACGGGGGTATTTTCATAACCCGCTTGAGCTACTACTTCGGTAAAGCGGCGGTCGGCAGGACCGTAAGGCATCGGTTCCATCGGGAACGGTTTCTTACGTGGTGCGACATATTTCAAAGACGTGTCATTAGGACCATTAACGCCAATCAGCACTTCAGCACGGTAATAGTAATCTTCCAGCTCATCGTAATTGACGACCCAGTCACGGCCCACTCCATAGGTGCTGTGTAACTGCATATCCGCAGGCAGGAAACGCCAGCATGAAGCCGCCCAGTGCCAAGTGGTGCCACCAACACCTTTAATCATCCCCTGTTTAAAGGCCGATGCATCTGGGCCGGTCACTTCAGGGTAATTATTGTAGGGATTTAACTGCGGATGGACCGCCCAAGGCTTATCTGGGTATGGGGTGGCGTAATCAGATTCTGATTTATTGACCGGCGGCATATTACGCCAGTTCTCTACCACTTCCCCGCGTTCCCAGCGTGAACCGGCATCTAATACCAGTACGGATAACCCGGCTTCCGCCAGTTCTTTTGCAACGGTACCCCCGCAGATCCCAGCACCAACCACGACCACATCTGCGCTATATTGTTCAGACATAACTACCTCAAACCAAAATGGGTAAATACGACAGTATCAACGACCTTTGCGTGACAGCCGTACCACAATTAATACGATGATCAGCAGCAGAATAATGCCACCCACGACAGTGCCAGCAGCGGCATAGCGCGCCAAGAAGGGTTGTGGTCCGCCTTCACGCAGTGTTTTCACGTCCGCCGCCGTCACAGACAGTTGCGGGTTACCAAACTGTTTAAAGATATAGTTACTGAGACTGGCCACTTGTTGATCGTTTAACGACTGCACATCAGAGCCAGGACCGAACGCCGGCATCAGCACTTCTTTACCGTTTACTTCACGCTGTACGCCAAACAGGATGGTAGAGACTAAGTTATTCGGCGTATTCCCTCCGGTGGCGGTATTGTGGAACAGCGAAGGATAGTAGCCGTCTGCGGAACCGGTTCCTGACGTTTGGTGACAGCTGGCACAAGTAGTGTCGTAAATGGCTTTACCCGATAAGTCGGCCGGTAATGCGGTGCCCAGTGGCTGGGTGCCACGTACCGCCGAATCCCCTGCCAATGTGGCATCACTGCCGAAATCACCGGTAGGTTTTGCCTGTCCTGGATGGCTAACCGGAGGCAGAGACTGCAAATAGGTCACAATGGCGCCGATATCATCGTCAGACAGATGCTGCAGACTGTTGGTAACAGCTTCCGCCATAGGGCCAGCTGCCTGCGCTTTGCCCGGAACATGGCCGGTTTTCAGGTAAGCCATCAACTGGTCGCGCTGCCAGCTACCGATACCGCTCATTTTATCTGAGGTCAGGTTGGGAGCATACCAACTGCCGAGGTCTGCACCGCTAAGGGCATCGCTGCCGGTGGTGGCAGCCATCATCAGATTACGCGGCGAGTGACATTCACCACAGTGCTCCAAGTTCTGGACCAAATACTTACCGCGGTTCCAACTTTGACTCTGCGAACTATCCGCGATAAAAGGTTTGTTCTTCAGGAACAGCAAGTTCCAACCCCACATGGCTTGGCGCATACTGAACGGGAAGCTCAAGGAGGTTTCACGGTTTTTCTGGTCAACCGGCTGCACGCCATGCATAAAGTAGTAATAGAGGGCGTGCACATCTTGGTCAGTCAGACCCGCGTAAGAGGTATAAGGCATCGCTGGGTAGAGGTGGCTACCGTCACCGCGAATACCGTGACGCACCGCCTGTTCAAACTGCTGTTCGCTGTAATTGCCGATACCATATTGCTTTGATGGTGTGATATTGGTGGAATAGATGACGCCCATTGGTGAGTGGATAGCATAGCCACCGGCAAAGGTTTGCTTAGTTTGCGGGTCGGTATGACAGGCCGCACAGTCCGCTGCCACGGCCAAGTATTTCCCTTGTTTTAACAGTGCATCGCCACTGTTATCCACTCCCGGCTGAGTTACCGGAACCTCTTCTGCTGCAAACACGGGGAATATTGCACCGGACAGGGTGCATCCTAGGCAGATTGCCAGCAGCTTCTTGCGAAAGCTGCCCGTCATCCCGTCCCTTTTCAGATTATTATTTTTCACATTCACTCCGCATATTTCTGCCATAAACCTGACTGTTACCAGTAACAGTTTCAGTTGTGATCCATCCGCTGACGGAAAGTTTCCGCCTGGTTATCTGTTATGGGGTTATATTAAAAGGTAAGCAGTCTATCGACCGGCGGAGGATCAGCAGTCCAGTAATCAGGACCGTTGTGCGCATAGGTTGGGATCACCATCCCATCACGGGGCACTTGGTACATCAGAGCATTTTGGTAACCGTAGACCTTGGTATGATGACTGTCATCGGTGACACCAAGATACCAGCCTTTGATCACTGACATCATCAGATCATTCAGGGGTTGTTGTCCCTGTAATTGGGTCTGCAAGGCTTCAACATCTTCCGGCTTTTTGTCAGCAATCCACTGATTGAGCGAGGCTAACTGACTGGAAAATTGCGGGTTTTTCTCGCCAAAGGCCACATATAAACGCTGACCAAAAGTGACGTCCAAGTTCTGATGGCCCGTTAGGAAGCGAGAAGTTTTCAGAAATTGATTGAGGGTAGCACTGTCCGGAACGCTGGGCGCTGCCTGAGCTGATTGACTCAGGGTCGCGCCGGCTATGGCTGAGCCGATAGCAAAACTGGCCACCAGCCCACCGGTCTGACCGAATAGACGACGACGGCGCAGCCCTTCTTCGCTCAAGGCAGGTTCCGCAGCAGGTTGTTTATTATCCATAAATATCCTTGATACTTTTATGAGGAAACACAGATAGCGAAAGTTTTTTCGCTTCCCCATACTATCCCTAAGGACAAAGGAAAGTCTCAAAAGGTAACTGAGATTTTACACTTACATAAATTAAATTACACTTAATGTTAATGATAAGGCGTGGATGTTAATGATTTCCATTAACAGACTCAATCACTGTCGAATAGGATTTTATAATTGGATGATTAATCATGACCTTACAAGAGGTAGTGTTTCAGTGCATTAAGATGATCGCATTAACTGCATGTTGATACATAATGGCGGTTAACAATGTTCACAATCATGCAAAATAGATCCCATAAGGGGATCTCAACAGCGCTCTGGTTAGGAAAATTAATGAGCGAAAGTCATTAACCTGACAGCTCACCGCACAAGACGACCTTTCACCAATGGCTGTATAGATACATAGCCCTGCATCTTAAAGCCTATACACCGCTAACAGGCCAACAATGGATAGCCATATTATGAGGTGCGAAATTCAACGCTCCAGTTATCCCCTACTCTACCCAATTAACGGCTGAGTACTAGACCAACGGGTGACAAGAAAGGAATCATGACACAGGCGATGACTGACAACCGTTAACGACGGTATAGAAAATCAGCAATAAACAAGTGAAAGTGAGGTTTTTACGGGGCACTGTATATTTAAACAGTACCCCGCTGATATTACGCATCCCTTTCGAGGGTGCCCAGTTTTCCATTACCGTTGAAGGCGCCATTACGGTAGTCATCATAGGCTTGATGAATTTCCGCGATGCTGTTCATCACAAAGGGGCCACGGGCCACCACCGGTTCGTTAATCGGCTGAGCATGCCCAAACAGCAGTACTGCTGGCTCATCGGCCGTGATCTGCAGTTGATCGGCATCATCGTTAAGCTCCACCAGGTGCCACTTTTGCACAGATCCCCCTGAAATCGATATACTGCCGCTGACCACGTACAGGAAAATGTCGCGTTCCTGCGGCGCTGGCAGTGTCACGGTGGCACCACTGTTAATACGTACCATCGACATAAAGACACCGGTCAGCGGGACAATTGGCCCTTCTGTCCCTTGGAACTCCCCAGCAATTAACTCAATGACTCCGGCATTATCGGCTAACGGCAGGTGCGGGATCTTCTCACGCTGTACGCCGGAATATCGGGGTTTAGTCATCTTTAGGGATGCCGGAAGATTGATCCACAGTTGCAGAATTTCTAAATCGCCGCCCTGTTGCTTAAAGGATTCAGGGGAGAGTTCAGCATGGATAAGGCCTGAGCCAGCCGTCATCCACTGTACTCCACCCGCATCAATAACACTCTCATGACCACCGCTATCATAATGCGCCAGCGAGCCTTCGAGGATCACGGTCACTGTCTCGAAGCCACGATGTGGATGAGGGCCGAAAGGTAAGCCATTGTTGGAGGCCGGATAGGTCTGCGGACCATGATGATTGAGGAACAGAAAAGCTCCTAGGCGGTCCAATCCCAGTCCAGGTACCGGACGCCGAGTAACCAAGTCAGCAATATCATCCCGCAAGGCAGGATAGCTTTTCTTCACAGTACGCATATTTAACCCTCTCTGTTTGCCGGCATGACCACCAGACACTAACGACTCTTTATAGTAGGTGACTGTACGTTCGCCGATAAGGATATACAATAGCCAAAAGTGCAACTTGGTGTTCGCAAAATGGAAACAATAAGACCCTCGACAGAGTCTCTTGAAGCGTTGGTGCGCGTGGTGGACTGTGGCAGCATCACCGCCGCCGCGGAACGGTTACACACCAGTAAATCCGTCATCAGTAAACGCATTCATCAACTAGAACAGACCCTCGGTAGCCGCCTATTTCACCGTACCGGTAGACAGATGCGCCCTACTGACAGCGGGCTGATTGTTTATGAGCACGCCTGCCGTTTGCTAGAGAGAGTGAGTAAAATGGTGGATGATGTGGCGGGACATAGTGAAATACTGCGTGGTACCTTACGGGTCAACGGACCTCGCAGTTTCGGCCAGCGTTACCTGAGCCCGCTAATATTGGCCTTTATGCAGGCGCACCCGCAAATAAATGTGGTTCTAGACCTGGATGACCGCTATAGCGATTTACGCGCAGGAGATTATGATTTGTCGGTTCGCATCGGTCGTCTGAAGGATAGTGCAATGAAAGCTCGGAAATTGGCAGATAGCCCACGTGGCATATTCTGCAGTCCCGCTTGGTTACGCAAGCTGACGCGGCCGATAGTCACTCCTCAGGATCTGTTAGATTATCCGCTACTGGGTTATGCCCACGCACGACCTACACAAAGCTGGCACTTTATCGCCGACAGCAGCCAAAAACCGCAATGCCTGACTATCTCGCCCCGGTTGTTATCCGATAACGGTGAAGTACTCCGTGATGCCGCCATCGGCGGCATTGGCATTGCTGCCCTGCCACACTTTCTGGCACAAGATGCGCTGCGTTCAGGAGAACTCAGTGAACTGATCCTGCCGGGCTTCCAACTGCCGTCAGACACTCTGTATGCACTTTACCCAGAAACTGTTACATTGCCCGCGAGGGTGAGAGTATTGATCGATTTTCTGGCCGAACAGTTGCCTAGTTCGTTATCAGCCATAGGCGATAAAGTATAAAAAAACGCCCGTGGCCAATAAAGGCAACGGGCGTCTCAGCAGAACCCTGCGTAACACGATGGCGGTGATTATGCGATAGTGTGCTCTAAACGACCAATATTGCTGATTTCCACAGAAATACGGTCTCCTGGGAACATAAACAATTGCGGGGTACGGGATTTTCCGACGCCGCCAGGAGAACCTGTAATGATCACATCTCCTGGTGCCAGCGGTGTAAAACAAGTCACGTAGGCAATGATATCAGAGACAGAGTGGATCATATTGGCAGTTGAATCGTGCTGCACCTGCTGATCATTAAGGAAGGTTTTAATGTCCAGAGTCTGCGGATCAGGAATATCCGCCGCGGTCGTCATCGATGGACCAAAACCGCCGGTCGCCGGCCAGTTTTTACCTGCGGTAAACCACGTAAACTGCATATCACGGACGGTAGCATCCATAAAGCAACTGTACCCCGCTACGTAATTCAGAGCTTCGCTAGCCGGAACTTGGTGGGCGTGTTTACCAATAATGACCGCCAGTTCGCCTTCGTAGTCAAACTGCTCGCTGCTGACAGGTTTCTGCAGTGGGGTGTTATGGGCAGATAAGGTATCCGCGAAGCGAATAAACAGCGTCGGCGCCGGGTTAGTTTCATTGAACTCTTTACGCTTCTCAGAATAGTTCATCCCGACACACAGAATTTTTTCCGGGTTCGCGATCACCGGTAGAAACTCAATTTCATTGAGGCTGTAATCGGCCGCTTTACCGGCCAGCGCAGCAAGCTCCGCCAGCGCATCAGCGCTCAGCACAGCTTTAAGATCTTTGTAATCAAGGTAACGGGTGGCATCAATAACGCCGTTTTCCCGGATCAAACCGTAACAGTGACGGTCGGTGCTTTTAATTTTAAAACTACATAACTGCATATTAATTTAAAGTTCTTATCGTTGTCAGGGTTACTATATTATCGCGATTGTCAGCCAGCAGATCCAGCAAGAAAATGCTTACTAGAAAACATATTAATTTAATTCTTTCGATGTTAGTCACCGAAAAACCCCTAACCCACTGAAAAATATGATTATCGTAAAGAAGCCAATAGCGAAATAATCTCCTGCAATTATAGCCTTACACGCTCAAATATGTGGATCAAATCCTTAGATGATAAAAATAAATACTACTATCCAGTGCTATCACCCTCTGAAATAAACATATCGGTATAAAATATCGACTATCTGCCGATTAAAATTTTTCACTATACAAATCAATACCCCTCATCCTTAAACCAGGTTTCCACCCGCATCCTCAGGTAATTGATGGTTTGATAAAGTCTCCCAAGGTAAGTATCGGTTAACTACCCGCCACGGTTGAGCTGTGGTAGCGGGTAGTGGCCGACTGCCGTTGATAACTTATACCACTACAGGCTATCGAGCTCCGGCGGTAGTGCACCGGAGGCATACTGCGACAGGCTGCCAAATAGCGGATCCCATTGGCAAACAGTGAGGCTGACGATCAAGCCTTCACGGCTGAAGGGATCTGCGGCCACCCACTCACCTACCTGCTGTTCATTGTCGGCACGGAAAATCAGTAATCCCGCCCGTAACTCAGCACCGACCACCGGCCCGGATGCCAATAAATAGCCCTGTTCAATCAACCCCTGAAGATAACGAACATGCTCTAACACGTACTGATTCCATTTGTCCCCATCAGGGTGTTCCATTTTAACGATAAATAGCATAGTGACCTCCTTAACAAGTGAGGCCACAGTGTATTAAACACCATTCATCACTTAAAATGGATAGTGAGTGGTTTCATAAACAACCAGGAGTAGTTAATGCCAGACAAAATAACGGGTATGCAGGTGTTTGTGCAGGTCGTCAGATCAGGCTCTTTCGTTGCGGCCGCGGATAGGCTCTCCCTCTCCCCGCAAATGGTTGCCCGCCACATCAGTGCCCTTGAAAAGCAGCTAGGTGTTAGCCTACTCAACCGCACTACCCGTACCCAGAACCTGACGGCTACCGGCAGCGATTACTACCAGCGCTGTGTAGAGATCCTGACAGCCATTGAAGATGCTGAGCGCCAGGCTCGCCATCCGCTCAGCGAACCGGCCGGTACCTTAAGGATCAACAGCCCGATGACCTTTGGTCGTTACTCCCTGGCACCCTTACTGAGCGACTTTATACAGCGCTATCCTAAAATCCGTGTCGAGGTAACCCTCTCTGATAGCCTGCTGACGCCTTCACAGAACGGTGGAGATTTGGTGATCCGTATCGGGGATATTGACCCGCAACTGCGTCTAGCCGCGCGAAAAATGAGTCCCTATCGATTGTCGCTGTTTGCCTCCCCCGATTACTTAAAACGTCAAGGTACTCCTAGCCGACCGGAAGATCTGCACCAACACCGCTGCTTAGGATTTATGCCGTGGCTTACCGGCAGCCGTCACCAATGGACTTTGTGCTCCGCCGATAGCAGCACAGACTACCCGCTAGAGTTTGAGCCACAACTGATTATCAATGACTGGGCAGCCTTGGCAGAAGCTGCTTTGAATGGCGCTGGCATAGTCGCAGGCTATCCACCAGCACTGCATAATGCGTTACAACAGGGTCTAGTGGTACCGGTATTGGCAGACTACGCATTGCCCGCCAGACCGATGCATATGCTGTATGTTCCACAGCGCCTCCAAGAAACGCCCTTGCGCCTTCTGGTCGATGCGCTGTGCTCAGCATTCCCCGCTTAACCTCTCCCTTAAGGACAGCGCTTTTAAAATCATGAGCTATGCTTATCTGTGAAAAGGTTATTTATTGATGATTCAGTCAGACAAGGAGCAGGATAATGATGAAATCAGCGGGTATTGCAATCGGGTTGGCAGTAATGAGTTTCGGTGCCTTTGCAGCAAACAATCATGACGATATTCTGTCAGACACTGCCCTGAAAAGTCAGGCTGCACTGATTTGTAGTGCACCTTATCGTCTGGAAGCGGCTAAACCGGACTTTAAAATTAATAATTCAATGAACCCCGCGACCAATTCGCCGTTCAACCAAGACGTGCTGACTGCCTATCGCAGTTACTTGAAAGCACACCCGGGTAATGTGAAAACCGGCAATATCAATCCTAAACAGGGTAATTGTACCAATAGCGTCGTGCATAGCTACCGTTCACTGTTTGGCAGTCATTGATCACCCGAGGTTCCGTTTATACTGAGTGATAGACGGAACCTCGCCTAACAGGTATCAGTAGAGATGTTATCTGGTAACTTTCTGTTAATAAGTTCTGCAAAAAACTTTTTGCTGTACACTATCCCTAGCGATAGGTAAATGTCCTCGTACACGCCTTCTGTTCTCCACGAAAATTTCACATGCACCCTTGGCAATCGGCCCATACGTGGTAATCATACGTGGTACTGGAGGCTAAGGTAACCCTCTAGTTATTGCGATTTTTTTTTAGCACATTGCCTAATTAATCTGCAATGTTTGCCATTTAGGATGCAGTATTCTTATCTTTATACTGACTGGGTCGCGCATTAATCTCGATTGTAGCCACACCAATTACCTTAACCCCTGTTATCATGGTAGTGACAATTCCCATTTTAATGTTTAACCGCCACTGCACAGTTATTGTGTGGTGCGCAGCGCTTATTTTATCGGAGTACAGAAGATGCTTTTTTCTGATCAGCCGGGTGATGAAGGGCTCCCCGGCCCGCAACGACGCTTGGCAATGATCGCCGTGATGATGACCACCGCGATGACCGTGTGTGACGCATCGATGGTTAACGTCGCCCTGCCACAAATTGCAAAATCTATGCAGGTACAGGCCTCAGAGGTCGTCTGGGTGTCTAACGGCTATCTATTAGCTGCTGCCATGACCCTGGCTATCTTTGCCGCTCTGGCAACACGTGTCGGTTTTCGCCACCAGTTTCCTTGCGGCATCGCAATATTTAC
Organism: Tatumella saanichensis; assembly: GCF_000439375.1. GTDB lineage: Bacteria > Pseudomonadota > Gammaproteobacteria > Enterobacterales > Enterobacteriaceae > Tatumella > Tatumella saanichensis. The sequence continues at coordinate 25,368 of NZ_ATMI01000012.1, read as the reverse complement.
CCTCTCCTCTTTAGGTTGTGCCCTGTCCCATACTCCTGAAATGCTGATCACCATGCGAGTCATTCAGGGTATCGGTGCAGCAACCACCCTGAGCATCGGCCCAGCCATCATGCGATCGATTTTCCCCAATCGCCTACTGGGACGGATCCTCGGTATGAATGCCCTGCTGGTGGCGTCTTCCACGGCGCTGTCACCGCTGTTAGGAGGAACATTGTTATCTGCCCTGAGTTGGCAGTGGCTGTTCGCCATTAACCTGCCGCCTGGCATTATCGCCATGACCCTCGCTTGGAAAGTATTACCGGAGCGCAAGAAAAAAATCACAGAGCGGTTTGATGTTATCGGTGCGGTATTGTCAGCAATTATTCCTGGCTCACTGATCATGGCAGCCGACAGTTTTGCTCTGCGGGCAAACCAACATTTCAGTAGCGAGATCGTGTTGCGCGCGTTGGGTTTTCTAGCACTGGCGTTATTGGCTGGCCTCGGTTTTGTGCTCAGCCAAAAGTGGGTGACTAAACCGCTGCTGCCGTTGTCTATCTTTAGATCATCACGGTTTTCTTTGGCAGCACTGACCTCAATGTCCTCTTTTGTCAGCCAAGGGATCACTTTTATTGCCCTGCCGTTCTTATTCCAAAACGTTTATGGTTACAGCGCACTGGTGTCAGCCTTGCTGTTTACCCCTTGGCCACTGGGCATTATCCTCGCCGCGCCTCATGCCGGGCGCCTTTCTGATCGTATCCGCCCTGCCATTATCTCCACAACCGGCTTAGCACTGTTTGCCCTCGGCCTGCTGCTGCTAGCTACGCTGCCGGAACATGCCAGCGTGGTCGATATCTGTCTGCGCAGTTTGGTGTGCGGGATTGGTTTCGGCTGTTTCCAAAGCCCGAATAACCGCGAGATGCTGTCAAATGTCTCTCGAGAAAACAGCAGTTATGCCTCGGGAATTTTGGCGATAATGCGGATGTTCGGTCAGTGCATGGGAAGCGCCTGTATTGGGGTGATTTTGGCACTGTTTGGCCAACAAACACTGAGCAGCGAAAGCCATGCGGTGCATACCGCTCTGTGGTTTGCGGTCATCAGCTGCCTGCTTGCTATGGCCGCCAGTATCAGTCGATTACGTCAATCTTAAGCTGCATAGGCGCCGACAAATGCCGGCGCTGTGTTAGGTTAAGCGCGTGGCAGATGCTGCTCGATAAAGCGTTTCAGCAAGGCGGTGGCTTCCGGTGTGTCGGTGCTTTGCTCAAGCATGGCATCAGTATCCCTTCCTTCACCGCTAAAGATCTCTCGATTACGCTCGATCATCGCCTTTGATGCAAGCGGGGTAAATTCGGGATGATATTGAGTTGAAATCGCATTCGGCCCGTAGCGCACCACCTGATGAGGGTCGATTTCTGAACTGGCGAGGACCGTTGCGCCTTCGGGCACCTTCACCACGCTCTGCATATGGGTGAGATGTGCGGGGAACACCTGCGGATAGCCTGCCAATAAAGGCTCATTTTCTGCCTCTGCGGTAAGACGAACCGGCAGACACCCCGTTTCACGAATACAAGGTAGATAATCTACCTCACCGCCTAGTGCATAAGACATTAACTGATGTCCGTAACACACACCGAACAGCGGCATATTGATTTCCATCGCCTTACGTAACCACAGCGCAGTGGCTTCGCTCCAGGGTAATTTATCGGTGACCATCGCCCAAGAACCGGTAATGATAGCAACCCGCTGGGGATTTGGTGGCGGTAATATCTCACCCTCAAACACCCTGACGACCTCAATCTCTGAACGGGAATAGCCGATAGCTGCACTGAACCAGTCAGCTAAGTCACCGTATTGCTCACGGATCTCCTGCGGTGGAGTACCGGTTTGGATAATAATAATTGCTGGCTGATTCATTTATTCACACTGTTACTGAGGGCACAGACCCTATTGATTAATGATTGTGATCACTTTTATCACAATCTCTGATAGGGATACAGATTTTCAGTGGCTCTATAAGTGACATTGTCACTAAAACTTCTCTTTGTCACTGTCCTGCCATTTTCACGCCGGCACTTCCCCCTTGCCGGTAATCGTTCTATCATTAAGCGGATTTGTTTATTATTTGGGATTGATATGAAAACGATTATTGAAGGATTTCTCAACTTCCAGAAAGAAGTTTTTCCAGAACGTAAAGAGCTGTTCCGCAGCCTGGCTTCCAGCCAGAATCCGAAAGCCCTGTTTATCTCTTGCTCAGACAGTCGTCTGGTTCCTGAGCTAGTCACCCAACAGGAACCTGGCCAGCTATTTGTGATCCGTAATGCAGGAAATATCGTTCCTTCTTTTGGTCCTGAACCAGGCGGTGTCTCGGCGACCATCGAATACGCCGTGGTCGCCTTGGGTGTGCGTGATATAATTATTTGTGGACACTCTAACTGTGGTGCCATGGGTGCGATTGCCAAATGCCAGGACATGCACACTATGCCTGCGGTCGAGCATTGGTTACGTTATGCGGATGCTGCAAAAGCGGTCGTCGAGAAAAAACAGTTAACCGATGAAGATCAGAAAGTGAATGCCATGGTCCGTGAGAATGTCATCGCTCAACTGAATAATATCAAAACTCATCCGTCGGTCGCGGTGGCACTGCGTAACAACCAAATTCGCTTACATGGCTGGGTCTATGATATCGAAAGTGGTGAGATCCAAGCCCTAAACGAAGGTGGAAAAGAGTTTGTTTCCTTGGCAGACAATCCTGGGACTTGCTACGAATAAATCACAGCGTTCAGTCTCTGTGATCCCTGTTGCGTTAATGACGTAACAGGGATTCTCCCACCCTGCCTTTCCTTCAGCAATTCCCGCACTCAGCCGCTATGAAAGGGTATTACCGACACCACCAGCAGCAATGCCATCAGACGGTTTATACGCCGCCAGCCGGATTCCGTTTTAATCTGACGTGCCAGCACGGATCCCGCTACACACCACAGGCTCAGCGATAATAAGCCAGCCAGACCTAAAGTCAGCCCCTGAATGATTGCCTGCAGCCCGGGTGTGACCTGCGGAATAGCATAAGAAGCTGCGGCCCCGAGGCTCATAGCCCAGCCTTTCGGATTAAGCCAGACCAGCCAGACAGAGGCCATAAATCCAGGTGGCTTACTGAGTGAGGCACCGGAATGCGGTGAAGCACTGCGAGCCATCCTTACTGCCAGTGTCAGCAGATACAGAGAGCCGGCCAGTTTCATCGCCAGTTGCAGTGAACTGTGTCCCTGAATGATGCCGGCCAGTCCCCGCGCGGCAACCCCGCTCATCAGTGCCAGCCCTGCAACCACTCCTGCGATAAAAGGCAGTGAACGTAAAAATCCATAACGGACCCCGGAAATCGTCGCCACCGTAGTGGCTCCTCCGGGGCTGAGGGTTGAAACAACAGCAAACAATATCAGGGGTAACAGATTTGTCAGTAACATTAGTCCTCCGCTATCAGTGAACGGACTGTAGCGGTAATGAACTCATTAATGAAACGAATGTTATGCATCCCTGACATTAAGGTTCATAATGGCAGAATGATAAGAAACCTCGATATTTCTCTGTTGCGGACTTTTGTGACTGTCGCCGACCATGGCGGGATGACTGCTGCCGGTCATTGCCTGCACCTGACACAAAGTGCCGTCAGTCAGCAAATCTCACGGCTGGAGGCTCTCTGCGGTCCGTTGTTTATCCGGGGAGGCAGGAAACTGCGCCTGACAGCGACCGGTGAACGTCTGCTGGAAAAATCCCGCCAGATGACAGCCCTGAATGATGAGCTATGGCGTGAGATGAATACCGGGCCGGTCACCGAAACCCTGCGCCTGGGTCTGCCGGCCGACCTGATTAATACCGGAATGCCGCAGATTATCCGGCAGTTCTGCCGCAGCAACCCGCAGACAGATATACAGCTTTTTTGCCTGCCATCACCGGAACTCAGGGAAGCGACAGAAACCGGCCGTCTTGATCTCGCACTGACCGAAGAACCGGCCGGGGAAAATCACGGGGAACTGCTGCGGACAGATAAACTGATCTGGGCCGGAGCGAAGGACGGAAGCGCGTATCTGAAACGCCCGCTGCCGGTATCAATGGTGGCAGAAAACTGTGCATTCCGTCCTCTGGTTACTGCAAGCCTGGCTGCCAGCGGTTTGCCATGGAGAACATTGTTTGAAAGCGGCAGCCCGGAAGTCACGCTGGCCACAGTCTCCGCCGATCTGGCGATCACGGTTTGTTTGCATTCGCTGCTGCCTGCGGAACTGATTTCGCTCAGCCATCTGCCTCAGTTACCTGATTTACCGGCATTTTCGATTAATCTCAGAATGAAAAGAGGACAGCCATCTCCGTCCGTCACAGCACTGGCCAGGGTGATCCGTCAGGCATTTATTCCGCCGTTACAATAGACTACCGCTGCCGGTTCCCGGCTGCACAGACCACGGGGGATGCCCCTCCCGGAGAATGTCTCTGATTTGGGTTAATTTATGGAATAATTCCCTTTTCCCCCAGCCCGGGTTTGAGATACAACGGTAGTACGGTTGTTCACCTGCGGAGAATATGATGAGTCTACAGGTTGATAAATCTACACTCGATACGCTGTTTCATCAGGCGCGAACCCATATCACTGGCTGGATAAACCGGTGCCGGATGCCACCCTGCAAATGCTGTATGAGCTGGCCCGGCTGGGGCCGACATCCGCAAACTGTTCTCCGGGACGCTTTGTGTTTGTAAAAACACCGGAAGGAAAGGAACTGCTCAGACCGGCATTATCGGCGGGGAATATTGAGAAAACCATGAGCGCACCGGTAACGGTTATTGTGGCATCCGATATGGCTTTTTACGAGAAACTGCCGGGACTGTATCCCCTTGCGGATGCCCGCAGCTGGATTACCAGCAGTGAAACTCTGGCGAAGTAAACCGCCTTCCGCAACAGCAGTCTGCAGGCCGGTTATCTGGTGATTGCTGCCCGCGCACTGGGGCTGGATGCCGGACCCATGTCCGGATTCGATGCCGAAAGAATCAATCAGGATTTCTTCCACGGCACTGACTGGCAGGTGAATTTACTGATTAATCTCGGTTACGGTGATGCCACTAAACTTCATGACCGCTTACCGCGTCCAGATTTTGAGGAAGCCTGTCGCTTTGCCTGAACCACTGCACTCCGCTTTGCAGAGCGGAGTGCAGGTACTGCCTCCGTTAAGCACAGTTCATTCCAGTAGGTTAGCCGCAGCAGACGCTGCTGCTTACTGTTTTTCATCATGCAGCCACTGCGGATCGATATACCCAGGGCCGATGCCGTAAAGTCCCAGTATCGGTATCATGGATTCAAACAGTAAATGGCTGTCCTGAACCCGCTCTGCTGCCGCTGAACGGCGTGCCGACCGGCTCTGAGTGAATAGCTGCTGCCAGAAGCGTATTACCATGATCATTTCCCCCTGATGTTCTGATAGACACAGTTCAGCCTAAAAACACGACGGAGGGAAATATCAAATGCGCCGTTAGAATTTACAAATATTGCATTACCCGATGCGGCGCGGTCCGCAGCTCAACGGGGACGCAGCCCGCCGATGATCACCTGCTGAATACTGGCCAGGGTTTCACTGAAAAATTCCGGGTCCTGCAGGGTTTTTCCGGTGAGGACCTCAACCTGACTAGCAAAATCGGCATAATGCTGAGTGACAGACCACAGCATAAAAATCAGCTGGTAAGGCTCCGTCTCCGCCAGTGCCCCCTCCCCGATCCAGCGCCGGATCAATTGTGCCTTTTCATCCACCACCTGATGCAGATCGCCTTCAAGCTCGCCCCGGAGGACAGGCGCACCCTGCAGCATTTCCAGACAGAACAGCCGTGAGGCTCGGGGATAATCACGGGAAACTTCCAGCTTGAGCCGGATATAATGACTGATCGCCTCCAGCGGCGGCAGGCCGTTATCCAGCGCCCGTAACGGTATCAGCCAGACGGTGAGAATATCCTGTAATACAGCCAGGTAGAGTTTTTCTTTCGACGGGAAGTAATAAACCAGATTGGTTTTGGAAACATCGGCCAGCTCAGCTATCTGCTCTATCCGTGTGCCCTGCAGGCCGAACTGAGAGAACAGTGTCAGTGCGGCATTCACTATCAGGGCACGTTTCGCAGCCACAGCCCGTGAGCGGCGTCCGGCACTTTTTTCATCAGCCTTCACTTACATCCCCTTTTCAGTGATTTTTTGCATCATAACAGAGTCACATGCAGAGACATCAGACAGCCTGCCCTTTTTTTGCACAACTGCCTGAAAACTGTGCAGCGATTTTTGACCAAATGGTCCGTTTCAGACCATTTATTCTGCCCTCAAATAAAACATTATCTCCATCCTGCTGTTTTTATTCACCTTTCCCTATCTGGCATGGCTTTTGCTTTATTTATCTCAGCGACGATTAAAGGAAATGCAGGATGCGCCGCCGCCGGTCTGACACAGTACTCTTTCATTAGTCGGGGGGTTGATATGAAGATAGGCGTTTTTATTCCGATTGGTAACAATGGCTGGCTGATCTCCGAAAATGCTCCGCAATATATGCCCAGCTTTGAACTGAACAAAACTATCGTCCAGCGGGCAGAGCATTATCAGTTTGATTTCGCCCTCTCAATGATCAAATTACGCGGTTTCGGCGGTAAAACCGAATTCTGGGACCATAACCTGGAGTCATTTACCTTGATGGCCGGGCTCGCCGCGGTGACCTCTCGTATTGAGTTGTATGCAACGGCTGCCACCCTCACCTTGCCTCCCGCCATTGTGGCCCGTATGGCCACCACCGTTGATAGCATTTCCAATGGACGTTTTGGCGTCAATTTGGTGACTGGGTGGCAAAAACCCGAATACGAACAAATGGGCTTGTGGCCGGGAGATGACTATTTTGCCCGCCGGTATGACTATCTCACCGAATATGTCACCGTGTTGCGGGATCTCTGGGGTCAAGGACAGTCTGATTTTAAAGGGGACTTCCTGACCATGAATGATTGCCGCATGAGCCCGAAGCCTCAGAAACCGATGAAAGTGATCTGTGCCGGTCAGAGCGATGCCGGTATGGCCTTTTCTGCCCGCCATGCGGATTTTAACTTCTGCTTTGGTAAAGGCGTCAATACACCGACCGCTTTTGCGCCAACGGCAGCCAGGATGCAGCAGGCCTCTGATGAAGCCGGACGCGATGTCGGCTCCTACGTTCTGTTTATGATCATTGCCGATGAAACCGATGAAGCGGCACGTGCCAAATGGGAACACTACAAAGACGGTGCCGATCACGAAGCCCTCGCCTGGCTTACCACCCAGAGCAAACAGGATACCCGTTCCGGCAGCGATACCAATGTACGGCAAATGGCCGACCCGACCTCCGCCGTCAATATCAATATGGGCACGCTGGTCGGCTCCTACGCCACTGTGGCTCGCCTGCTGGATGAGGTTGCCACCGTACCGGGAACCCGCGGCATTTTACTGACTTTCGATGAGTTTGTGCAGGGCATAGAAAACTTTGGTCAGCGTATACAACCACTGATGTCCAGCCGACGTGATGCTATAAATGCGATGAAAGAGGTAGCCTGATGACAACTGTAATCTGTACGTCCGCAAGCCAAGAAAACAACGTGGTACTTACTGCCCGCCCTGAGTCGATTGCTTTCCCCCCTGAGCAAACGGCACTGATTGTGGTGGATATGCAGAATGCCTATGCCACCCTCGGCGGTTACCTGGACTTAGCCGGCTTTGATGTCTCGGCCACCGCCCCAGTGATTGCCAATATCAAAAAAGCAGTGGCCGCCGCCCGTGCCGCTGGGATCCGGATTATTTGGTTCCAAAATGGCTGGGATGACCAGTATATGGAAGCCGGGGATGCTGGATCGCCTAACTATCATAAGTCGAATGCCCTGAAAACCATGCGCCAAAACCCAGAGTTACAAGGTAAGTTACTGGCGAAAGGTGGCTGGGATTATGCGTTAGTGGACGAATTAATCCCAGAGCCAGAGGACATTGTGATCCCGAAAATCCGTTACAGCGGTTTCTATAACACTCCACTGGACAGCATTTTACGCAGTCGCGGTATTCGTCACCTGATCTTCACGGGGATCGCCACCAATGTCTGTGTGGAGTCCACCCTGCGTGACGGCTTCTTCCTCGAATATTTCGGGGTAGTTTTGGAAGATGCCACCTATCAGGCTGGCCCCCCTTCTGCTCATGATGCGGCACTGTTTAATATTCAAACCTTCTTTGGCTGGGTTTCCGATACTGACAGCCTGTGCCAGGCCCTAGTGCCAGCAGCAGAGTACGCCAGACCGGCAGCCTAACTTTTTACATTAGCGTTCACACTCACATTATCTAAGGAAGATATTATGCCAAAAACCGTTATCACTCCTGCCGGAACCGGCACCCCACTGGCTCCGTTTGTCCCAGGTACCTTGGCCGATGGCGTGGTCTACGTTTCCGGTACGCTGCCCTTCGATGAGCATAACAATGTGGTACATGTGGGTGACGCCGCAGCACAGACACGCCATGTCCTGACCATTATCAAAAGTGTGATCGAGACCGCCGGTGGCAGTATGGAAGATGTCACCTTTAATTCTATTTTTATCACTGACTGGCAAAACTATGCCGCGGTAAATGAAGTCTATGCCGAGTTTTTCCCCGGTGAGAAACCGGCTCGATACTGTATTCAGTGCGGGTTGGTAAAACCCGATGCCTTGGTGGAAATTGCCACGATTGCCCATATTGGAGGGTAAAGCGCCGCGATGAAAATAGAAATCAGTGGTTGTCACTCGCCGCTGGCTCCGGTGATTGTGTTGTCTGCCGGACTAGGCGGTACCGGAAATTTCTGGCAGCCCCAACGGGCTGCGCTCGACGCGCATTTCAAGGTGGTCAGTTATGACCACCTTGGTACAGGAAATAACCCGGCAGAACTGCCGGAAAATTACAGCCTGAAAACGATGGCCGCTGAGCTGATACAAGCACTTGATGAGCAGGGAATCGACCATTTCAGCTTGGTCGGTCATGCGCTCGGCGGACTAATTGGTCTACAGCTAGCCGCTGATTTTCCACAGCGTATCCAAAGTCTGGTCGTGGTCAATGGCTGGCTGACGTTGAATGCCCATACCCGTCGCTGTTTTCAAGTGCGACAGGATCTGTTACTGAATAGCGGAGTGGACGCTTTTGTCCGCGCACAGCCGCTATTTCTTTATCCGGCCGATTGGCTGGCTGAGCATCAGCAACAAACTGAGGCGGCAGATGCCCATCATGCCGCCCACTTTCAGGGGAAAAATAACCTAATGTGTCGCTTATCGGCACTGATGGCGGCGGATTTCACCCAAATTGCCCCCCATCTCCAGCTACCCGTGCTGCTGATGTACAGCCGAGACGATCTACTGGTGCCCTGGACCTGTTCTATCGCTTTAGAAAAAGCCTTACCACATGCCGACAGTTGCGGCATGGCTCGTGGGGGGCATGCGATGAGTGTGACCTACAGTGAGGAGTTCAATCAATGGCTGCTGCCTTGGCTGCAGCAACATGCCGTCAACTAAACTGCCAGTGATTCTGTGGCAGACAGAAACACTGGCCTGTTCCCTATAACCCGTACTGCTTTCTGCCACCGTGTCCCGCCACCGCACCACTGGCGGGGAGCACTCGCAAGGTTATGATGTTGGAGTGCCGTAGGATGCGGCAAGGATCTCCGGTTTAGGCGGCCATGCATCAGGGAGCGTCGGGAGATGCCCAGCCCTGAGGGTCCGTTCTTGAGCGGTGACCAAATCGTCACTGATCGGGCAGCAGTTGTCATCGATGCCGATCACTTGCTTATCCATTCTCCGGGAGTACAGCAACTATGAACTGGTTTCCTGTCTGGCGAAAAAAAACGGCCCTGCCTGAAGGTGGGATGGTAGCTCCGGATGAAACACTGCCGCTGCTGCCGACCCTGATCCTTGGTCTCCAACATGCGGTTGCCATGTTTGGAGCCACCGTACTGATGCCCCTGCTGATGGGACTGGATCCTAACCTGAGTATTCTAATGTCAGGGGTTGGTACCCTGCTGTTTTTTATTATTACCCGTGGCCGTGTACCCGCTTATCTCGGTTCTAGCGCCTCTTTTGTCGGTGTGGTGATTGCAGTCACGGCGTTTAATGGTCAGGGCATCAATCCACATCTGGGCTTGGCCCTGGGCGGAATTATTGCCTGCGGTGCCGTCTATTCCTTGATTGGGCTGATTGTGATGAAAGTCGGTGCAGGTTGGATAGAAAAACTGATGCCGCCAGTGGTTACCGGTGCCGTTGTGATGGCGATTGGTCTTAACTTGGCGCCTATCGCTATTCACAGCGTTTCTGCTAACAGCTTTGACAGTTGGATGGCAGTGATTACGGTGGTGTGTATTGGCATAGCCGCAGTGTTTACCCGTGGGCTGCTCCAGCGGCTGCTGCTACTGGTCGGCTTGATAATGGCCTGGGTCATTTACGCGCTGTTAACCAACGGATTAGGTCTGGGCACTCCGGTAGACTTCAGCGCCCTCAAAGCCGCCCCATGGTGGGGGATCCCCGCCACCACAGCGCCGGTTTTTGACTGGCAAGCAATTGTAATGATAGCGCCAGTCGCCATTATCTTGGTGGCCGAAAACCTTGGGCATCTAAAAGCTGTCTCCGGGATGACCGGTAAAGATATGGACCCGTGGGTAGGCCGGGCATTTCTGGGGGATGGTCTAGCCACTATGGTTTCTGGCAGTGTAGGCGGCAGCGGCGTAACCACTTATGCAGAGAATATCGGCGTGATGGCGGTCACCAAAGTTTATTCTACACTGGCATTTGTCGCGGCGGCACTTATTGCCCTATTACTCGGTTTTTCACCGAAGTTTGGCGCATTGATCCATGCTATCCCTGCGCCGGTGATCGGTGGTGCATCGATTGTGGTGTTCGGTCTGATTGCCGTCTCCGGCGCTCGGATCTGGGTACAGAATCAGGTGGATCTGGGACGTAATCATCATTTAATCGTGGTGGCGGTAACCTTGGTATTAGGTGCCGGTAATTTTTCACTGACACTCGGCAGTTTCACCCTAAGTGGTATCGGTACTGCGACGTTTGGAGCAATTTTGCTAAATGCGTTTCTCAGCTACCGGTATAAAACCACTGATACGCCCACAGCGGCTCCCCTGACACCGTCGGTCAAATCGGACGGCCTGCATTAACTGCCTACCTGACCGTCCCGCTTTCACCAGGGACGGTCAATGCAATGGCTGAAAACTATCCCCAAAGCCTCCGCAAAACAGTAGATTCACGATCCCCCCTCTGGCACTATCATCGTCACCCTAGTCCGCAGAGTATCTGTTTTCAGAGGAAATAATGCCTGACATCACCAGTTTCAGCCTGTTTGTTTTATCGGTATTCTTATTATCCGTCACTCCGGGGCCCGATATGGCCTATGTCATCGGGCAAAGCATGGCCAATGGCCGACGAGCCGGTCTACTGTCTGCGACCGGTGTGGCATTAGGCAGTGTCACTCATGCCCTCGCCAGCACCCTTGGCTTAACCGCCTTAGTCGCTGCCTCACCGCTGTTGTTTACCTTGGTCAAATATCTGGGGGCTGGCTACCTGATTTATCTGGGTTCACGTATGCTGTTAAGTACGCTGCGTCATACCGTTAACACTGCGCCGGACAGTGATAAAATCCGTCGCGGTACACCTGCAAGAGAACTATTGCTCAAGGGCTATATCACCACCCTGACTAACCCAAAAGTCTTACTGTTTTTTATCTCATTCTTCCCGCAGTTTGTGACTCCCAATGGTTCACATCATAGCCAAGCGTTCCTGATCCTCGGACTGACCTATGCATGGGTGGCTTTTATGGTAGATATTTGCTGTGCACTGCTGGGAGGCGCAGCCGGCGGCGCATTGGCCGGTAGTCCGCGCATTCAAAAGGTGCTGGACAGGATTGTCGGCACAACCTTTATTGCCCTAGGGGTTCGGCTGGCTCTGACTCGTCGCTGACAGGAGTACGCTCGGGGACAGATGAACTGCCCCCGGGCCAGGTTTATAGTCCCAGATCGCTCAAGGAGGGATGGTCATCAGGACGTCGGCCTAAGGGCCAGTGAAACAGACGCTGCTCCTCACTGATCGGCAGATCATTGATACTGGAATGGCGAACACTCATCAGTCCATCCTCGGCAAATTCCCAATTCTCATTTCCATAAGAACGGAACCAGTTACCGGTACTATCATGCCACTCGTAGGCGTAGCGCACTGCAATACGATTACCACTGAATGCCCACAACTCTTTAATCAGACGGTAATCCAGTTCGTGCTGCCATTTTTCCTGCAAAAAGTCTCTTGCTTGTTCACGGTTATTCACAAAAATGGCGCGATTACGCCAGCGGGTATCCTCAGAATACGCCAGAGAAACCTTATCGGCATCACGGCTATTCCAACCATCTTCGGCCAGTCTCACTTTTTCGATTGCCGATTCACGGGTAAACGGCGGTAATGGCGGACGTGTGCTCATTCTACGATCTCCAAGGCAGTAAAAGGCAGGCCTATAGGCCAGCTTAAAGCAGTGTGTGTGCCGATTAAAGGGCTGTCAACTGCGGGGCTAGTTACCAGAGGGGAAGAATAAGGGACTATGGATTAGAATAAAGGTGTTTTATCTCTATGACTGCATTGAAGGCTTAGACTTTTGGTTTATCTGGGGAGTGGAAGTTGGTCTTAAAGAGAAACTAAACTGCTTGCAAGATATTCCTAAAAGCTAGCAGTCCATTCCAACATAACCGTAACAATATCAAAATAGATGAACACAAACGGTCAGAAATTGTTCATTTTATTGAGTGCGTAAGTTCTTAGCAGTACACTTCCCCAAGGTTATCTAGTGGATTTAAACGATGAAAAAGCGGAATAGGAAGCAAGTTACAGCCAGTGCCACTCGTAAACTTCGTGAGGCTAAGTTCCCAAACAAACAGTTGCCAATTCAAAAAAAAGAGGATTTTTATTCAGTTTGTGAAAAGGTAATTCTGCATACTGAAGAAACCAACGAAATCTCTGCAGATTATTATTTCTGTAAAGCCGTGATAGCGCGGGAAGCAAAAGCGTTTCAGACGGAAAGGCAGGCGGTACTAAACCTGATAGTATTTTCTGGCACTCCAGCAACTCCACTGATTCAATCAGCGCTAGAGCAGAACGAAAGGTATGAGTTTAGTGAGCAGATTTGTACGGTGTTTTCCCTAGCGCAAAGTGATGCCTCATTCAGTCCCTACATTGCAATCATCAGAGCGTTTATTATTTCGGCTGCAAAGCAGCAGTACGTTACTTATTTTAACTGTCTGATGGGCAATTCGGCATCTTTTAACAAAGAACCTCCCATTTTTGATATCAATAATCTGAATAACGATCAGTTGATAGCTTTCTATGAAGCAACACATCATATACTGTTGGGTAACTCACGCCAACTCGCTACCCTTGAAAAACTAACTCAATTTATATCTCATCAAGTGGGCGAAGATACCTGCCAGAGCTTGCTCTTTTTTGAATCCTATTTTAGTCTCGACAGGAACCCTAAACACAGTATTGAGGTTGCCAAGCGGTTCCTCAGCGTCCCCAACCTTTCAGCAGGATGCACTAGCTATCTAAGTTCATTGGCATTCAACACGGCACATGCCGCTATAGATTTGGCTGATATTGACGAAGCTTGTTACTGGATAGATTACGTTAATGATGACGACAAAGCTGTAAAGCTCAGGCGCTCAATCGCTAAATTAAAAGAGAAAATAGGGGCAAGGGCTGATCACCCCCTGAATCCTGAACATATTCCCCCCCTCTCACTTGAAAAAATTCCTACCAGAATGCTGATGATACTGTGCGCTTTTGTTGATGGCTGTGGCGATGATTGGGGATTCAAAACGCTAGAACGTTCAGGAAAATACATATTCCCTTCTGAAACAATGACAAAGATGCTTTTCCAGTCTCTGGCAATCGGCGGATTAATCAAGATGTCCACAGCCTCTTTCAACGCGCTGGAGGATTCTGCACTAAACCAATTTAATAAAATACTTTGGGTTGCGAAATTTCATTTAAATATCATCGGCATTGCAGATAGCAGATTTATGGCGTTACCGGTATTACTAGAAGAGCTAGATCGCCGCAGTGATAAAAAAGAGGTAGCTTGGCAGATTCGTAAACTCATCACTACAGGGTATTTCCACAACTCATTTGAATACTATCTCGGCAACGTTAATGAACTCTGGGCAAGAGAGTTTGTCCTGAATGAGGCGACAACAGAACGAATAAATGAATCGACCCTCAGTGGCAAGGATCTAGCCTATATTGCCAAATCGTCGATTCGCTTCACTGCAGGTCAGCACTCGATCGGTAGCACAAATAGTAATAAACACACCTGCAACACCCTCATTGGTAGCATCAATCGTTATTTAGACTGGGTGAATGAAGGACGTTATTCCTACAACGCATTTGAACGGAGTAAAAGTCAACCCGTCCTATCCTCAGAAAGGCTGCTTAAAAAAATCGCAGGATTCACACCGGAGGATATCTATAACCTTCCGCCTTTGCCGCAAGAAATTGAGGAAGAAGAATCTGAAGATGAGTAAACTCGGTGTGCGCACTGATGAGCTAGAACCCGATGGGGCGACTGCGCTATAAACGCTAAATTCGGTGAAGGTTTATTCGATTTTAACCTGCAGCACTTGCATCTTAGTCGTGTTACGAAAAGTCAGTTCGTTCCACAACCGTGCAAGTTAGCTGGCATTGCTAGGCGATTATTCAAATATTGCTTCCAGATCGAAAATTGATATGAGGGAGATATTTTTACAGTTTATCCCCCGCTAGGTCACCTATTCAGCGCGACAAAACCCAGTGTCCAGGCTATCAGTTGCCCTCCGGCTAGCAGCCACGGCATCTTTTTCTGGTAGGGAACACAACAAACGGAACGGATGGTTATCCATCTTGATCGGTAATGACATTTAAGTCGAGGGACTTTTAGCCAACGTCGATTGCCCTAGTGAGCAATGAATGGCAATTGATTTTTTTATGTTCAAAAAAAAGGGGCTTATGCCACAGCATAAGCCCCATACGGTCAAGCCGGTTATTAGAGCGCGAAACGCTCGCGGATAAAGGCCTCGGCAGTGCCGACGCCAGCACCGGTGATAGTGTGAGGAACGCCAGCTTCAACGCTCAGTTCAACCTCTACCCCTGCGGCCTGCAGTTTCTGCTGTGCGTCACGACTTTCAGTCCATGGGATCACCGGGTCGGCGTCACCGTGGATCAAAATTGCTTTACTGTCGGTGGCAGGATGGTAAGGCGCCGGTGACGAAAGACGTCCCGAAAAGGCCACCACGCCTGCCAGCGGCAGAGCATCACGTACCAGTGCATCCAGAGACATAATGCTGCCTTGGGAGAATCCAACCAGAATAAGCTTATCCTTTGTACCGATCTGATGTTTGTTAAGGATCCCTTTCAGAGTGGCATCGAACTGCTCACGGGCCTCGACAATACGAGCCGGACGATTTTCTTCGGTAACGCCACTAACACTGAACCACTGATAGCCTTGGCCCATATCACAATCTTGTGGCGCATTAGGCGATTCACAAATCACCCCTGGCATACTGGCCTGCCAGTAATCACCCAGTCCCTGCAAATCAGCTCCGTTGCTGCCAACACCGTGTAATAGAATAATGATTTTCTTACTCATCAACGTCCTCTCAGAGTCCTAGGGCGGAAAGATCTGGCCCTACCGGCATAATCCCGGTCGGATTAAGGGCTTTTATCGAATAATAGCCCTGCTTAATATGGTCAATATTGACCGTACTGCGGATACCCGGCAAATTTAGGATGCGTTGAGTATAGCGATACAGCGCCGGATATTCGGCCAAATGATGCTGATTACATTTAAATAATCCGTAGTAGGCCGCATCCAAACGGATCAATGTCACAAATAAACGAATATCGGCTTCAGTCAAGGCACTGCCCAGCAGGTAATCACGGCCATCGCTAAGCCGTTGTTCTAGTTTTGCCAGTTCTGCGAAGACATCATTAAAGGCTTCTTGGTAACTCAACTGAGTGGTTGCAAAACCTGCACGGTAGACACCGTTATTCAGTGCCGGATAAATTTCCGCATTTAAGCCGTCGATCTCTGCCCGTAAAGCCTCGGGGTAGAGGTCAATGGTATTATCTGCCAGTTCGCCGAAGCCACTGTTTAATATCCGTACAATGTCAGCGGACTCATTATTGACAATGGTGCCGGTTTTCTTATCCCATAATACTGGGACCGTGGCACGGCCTGTGTAATGCGGGTCCGCTTTGGTGTAAATCTGGTGCATCCATTCAGCATGGTTAACGTCATCTCTGGTGGCACCAGGGGTATCGCCGAAATGCCAGCCTTCATCCAGTAACCAAGGCTCCACCACAGAAACGCTAATCACTTCTTCTAGCTTTTTCAGCTTACGTACCATCAAAGTGCGAGACGCCCAAGGACAAATATAGGCCACATACAGATGATAACGCCCCGCTTGCGCCGGGAAGCCCTGCTCACCATCCGGTGTCACCTGATGGCGAAACCCAGAGGTTTGGCGGACGAATCCGCCTTTTTCATCAACCGCTTGAACCGGATGCCAGTTCGCGGTCCATTTGCCATTCACCAGCATAACCGTTTCCTTAAAGGAATGATTAACGACTAAAAGTAGGTTTTAACGCAAATTTACCGTCACCCATCAGTGCCAGCACCAGCAGGCCGATGATCCAGAAACCAGGGAATTCCCAGCCGCCGTTAGGGTTAGTGAAGAAGAAGCCCGCAGGACCGTGCACAGTTGCGATGGCACCCAACAGCACTGGGATCAGTACAATGGCCGCCACACGCGCATAAACCCCGAGGATCAGTGCGATAGCCCCGATAAATTCCACTGCCATCACCAGATATGCCAGCCCACCCGGCAGTCCTAAGGAGGCGAAAAACTTAGCGGTACCGGCCGGTGTAAACACAAAGAACTTCAGTCCAAAGTGCGCCAGAAACAGGATGCCTAAAGAGATGCGCAGGATCAGCGCGGCATAAGGTGCGGTACGATTGTCAGTCATGAGTATGTCCTCAGTAAGTTAGATTGAGGACACTCTACCTGTATTGATGGACCCTGATTAGCCGTCCACTACGGGAATATTAATTTCCAAAATGGAAATAATCACCACCCTTGCTCCCAACGGGGTTGTCCGGCATAGGCTTCGACTAAATAATCAATCACCACTCGGGATTTATGAGCCAGATATTTCGCCGGTGGATAGAGAGCAAAGAGTCCCAAAGGCGCGGGGGCAAAGTCGTCCAGCACCGGTACAACCTGCTTATTTCTAAGGGCTTCACCTGCAATAAAGGTAGGCAGTCGGGCAATACCTAGCCCTGCGGTCACCGCCTGTAAGCAGACTTCCGCATTGGAGAACTTCAGTCGTCCATTCACAGGTTGTTCGCGCAGCCCGGAACCGCTGTCGGCAAAAGGCCAACGATAAGGGTCACGGAAGTTGGTATCGATGATACAGTCATGATCATCAAGCTCACTAAGGGTGGTAGGCACACCGCGGGCAGCTAGATAGTCGGGGGACGCCACCAGCAGAATACGGATATCACAGAGTTTACGCGCCATCATGCTACTGTCCGCTAAAGTCCCGATACGCAGCGCCAGATCGAAACCCTCATCGATGATATTGACCAATCTATCCGCATAACTGACATCCAGCTCGATATCTGGGTAACGTTGGGCAAAATTAATCAATGCGGGAGTCAGCTGAGTGGTGCCAAAAGTGACGGGCGCGGAAATCCGCAACCTGCCGCCGGGCGCATCAGAGGTATTGCTGATGGCATCGTTAAGGGCATCATAGTCATCAATTAAGGTACGGATCCGTTCATAGTAGGCTTTACCGACATCGGTGACCGCCAATGAACGGGTACTGCGGCGAAACAACTGAACCCCTAATACCTGTTCCAGTTTGGAAATGAGCTTTGACGCCTGTCCGTGGCTGGTATGCAGACGCTTCGCCGCAGCGGTAAAGCTGCCGGTTTCCGCGACTGCGATAAACATTCTGTCGCAATCCAGTCTTTCCACACATAGTCTCCTGAGCGTTTCACCGTGCCGAAGGGAGGCATCGCCCCCCTGTCGGGATCGGTTATCATAGCCGAAGTCGCTGCGTAGAGATAACCGTCAGTGTTTAGTCAAAGTCTTCCAACACAATTTTGCCCTGTGAACGGCCGCTTTCCAGCAACTGGTGAGCATTACGTAGGTTTTCGGCGTTAATAGTGCCCGCATGGGTATTGAGGGTCGATTTTAGGGTACCGTTATCCACAAGCCTTGCCACCTCATTGAGGATCTGGTGTTGCCTGACCATATCCTCAGTCTGATAAAGTGAGCGGGTAAACATCAGCTCCCAGTGCAAGGAGATCGCTTTACGTTTAAGCGGAACCACATCCAGCATGTCCGGATCATCAATAACGCCTAAACGCCCTTGTGGCGCGATAATATCCACCAACTGTGGGTAGTGCTGATCGGTATGGGTCAGGCTAGCCACGTAGTCTACCTGCTCAATCCCCGCTGTCTGTAATTGCTCTGCCAGCGGTTGATGATGATCGATCACCACGCTCGCGCCCAGTGAATTGACCCAGTCACGGGTTTCTGGGCGAGAAGCGGTACCGATCACTTTTAGGGAGGTCAGTTTTGAGGCCAACTGGGTCAGTACTGACCCGACTCCACCGGCAGCCCCGAGGATCAACAACGATTTGCCCTCGCCATCACCCACCTGGAGACGGTCAAATAGCAATTCCCAAGCGGTCAAAGAGGTCAGCGGCAGTGCAGCCGCTTGTGCAGCATTGAGACTGGCAGGTTTACGCCCAGCAATTCGCTCATCCACCAGATGATATTGCGCATAGGTGCCGGGGCGGATCAGTGAGCCCGCATAAAACACCTCATCACCAGGCGAGAATAAAGTGACGTTGTCACCTACCGCTTCAACGATACCTACCCCATCCCAACCTAAGATTTTAGGCTGATCTGGCTGATTACCTTGACGCACTTTAGTATCCACCGGATTCACCGAAATGGCCTGTATTTTAACCAGTAGATCATGGGGTCCCGGCTGAGGCTTTGGCAACTCAGTGTCATACAAAGACTGAGGGTCATTTAACGGTAAACCGGCCTGTTGATAAACGATGGCTTTCATATTCACTCCTGTTCAGTGTTCAGATAAGGGTTGCTGTGTAGAACAGTGTGGCGTCGATCTGCCGGTTGATACAGTAGCTAAAACGAAAAACAGTTATCTTTTTTTTGTGAAAATCATCGTTATTAATAATAATTTATACTGTAATAACCGCCGGTTTTTCTTATCTTGGAGTGAATATGGTCCGTCCCGATGATCTGCAATTGTTTGTTCGTGTCGCGGCCTTAGGGAGCTTCTCTCTCGCCGCCCGCGAAGCCGATTTGCTGCCTGGTCAGGTCAGTGTGGCAATCCAGAGGCTTGAGCAGCGCCTCGACAGCCGTCTGTTCGCCAGGACCACCCGCAGCCTGCGACTGACCGCTGAGGGTGAGAAGTATTTGCCTTACGCCCAGGAAGTCCTCGACGTCATGCGAGCGGGCCATGAGAGTCTGCGTAGCAACAGTGATGAATTGCGCGGTGTGTTACGTATTGCGTTACCCTCTGACTGTGGTCGTCGCATCCTACTGCCGTGGATCAGTGAGTTTGCTCAGCAACATGGCGGCTTACGGCTGCAACTGTCGCTGTCTGACCAACTGAGCGATGTGTTCCGTGACCCCGTGGATATTGCCATCCGTTACGGTGAACCCGGCAACAATAACTACGTGGCGCGACCGTTAGCCCTCTCCAATCGCCGTGTATTGGTGGCCTCCCCCAAGTATCTGGCTGAACATGGTCAGCCACAGCGTCCTGACGACCTCTATCAGCATCACTGTCTCCACTACACGCTCGGTGGTCAGCTTTACGACAAATGGACCTTTATGGACCAAGCCCGCTCACAGACGGTTCAGGTCGGCAGTCGCTGGCAGTGTGATGATGCCGACGTGGTCCGGCGCTGGGCAGTGGCTGGCTACGGCATCACCTATAAATCGCAGTTAGATGTCAGTGAAGATGTGGCAGCCGGGCGACTCACTATTTTACTGAGCCACTATCAGGGTGAAGCGGCCCCTTTGTATCTGATCTGCCCACACCGTAAGCAATTTTCACCGGCTGTCCGCCTGCTGTATCAGCGCCTCAGTGATCAGTTAAGCACCCTATTAGCGGAGGGAAAATAGAATCAACTTGATTAGGAAACAATCATATCCTAATATGGCGAAATGAAAACGAAAAATTCTGCCCTACGCAATCCCGGGCGACCACGGGAATTCGATAGCGAAAAGGTATTGGATGCCGCGATCCAGCAGTTCACCCTGCAAGGTTATCACGGCTCGTCGATATCTTCCCTCAGTCAAGCTACTAGCCTGACCGCAGGCAGCCTTTATAAAGCCTATACCGATAAACGAGGCCTGTTTAATGCCGCGTTACAGCGCTATGTCAGCGTGAATAACCAACGTCTTGAACAGCAACTTGCAAGCGTTGATAGCGGGTTAGCCGGTATTCGGCTGCTGCTGAACCACTATTTGAACCGTAGCAGCGGCGAATCCGGACGTATCGGCTGCCTCGTGGTCTCCACCGCTAATGAATTAGCCGCCACCGACCCGCAGATCGCCACAGTGGTCGCCGAGCTTATGGAGCGTTACCGCCAGCGCTTTCTACGTTGTCTGCAGCAAGGTATTCGAGATGGCTCGATTAATGCCTCTCTGGATGCTGAGCGGAGTGCTTCACTGTTGCTGGCGATGACCCAAGGTATCAGAGTTCTGGGCAAATCTGGGCTATCACCCCAGGTAGCCGCGCAAATAGAACAAAGTGCTATCGAACTGTTAAAGCCCTAACTGGGCTTTTTATTTAGCCATTTAGGAAATGATTGTTTCCAAATTATCGAGGACATGTTATGACTGCTACCTTTAATCCGAACCGCTTCTTTGAGCGCTTTTCCCACCATTTTTTCGACACAGCAGACCTGCGTCTACACTATGTGGCCGGCGGGGAAGGTCCACCGCTACTCCTGCTGCCCGGCTGGCCACAAAGTTGGTACTGCTGGCGTCATGTGATGCCTTTGCTAGCAGATGCCGGCTATCGGGTGATCGTGCCAGACCTACGCGGTATGGGCGACTCAACTATTACGGCTGAGGGCTATGATACCACCACCCTGGCGGCAGATATTGCCGCACTGGCCGCTGCCTGTAGTGATCAACCATTGGATGTGGTCGGTCATGATGTCGGCAGTTGGGTCGCCTATGCACTGGCAACGGATCACCCGCAGCGGGTAAAACGACTGGTACTGCTGGATGCCTTAATCCCTGGCCTACCGGTTCCTGCCGCCGCAGGCCCTTCTCCGCTGAGCGCCGCGCAGCAGGCAGAGAAAAGCTGGCACTTCAGTTTTAATCTGCTGACAGAATTACCCGAAATACTGCTGTCCGGCCGTGAAGAGCCGTATCTAAATTGGTTATTTGACCATAAGACACTCAATTCGCAGTCCATCAATGCCGCTGACCGCCGTGAATACCTGCGGGTCAATACTCGCCCCGGTGCCCTCACCGCAGCCCTGGGCTACTACCGTCAGGCTTTCAGTGAGCCGCAGCTGGCAGAAAGCCAACGACGGCAGCATCAGCCTCTCAACCTACCGGTGATGACGGTTGGAGCAGAACAGGGAGTCGCGGATAAACTGTTTAGCAGCCTAGCGTCACAATGTTCCCAGCTGCAGGGCCAAGTTATACCCAACTGTGGTCACTACCTCCCTGAAGAAGCCCCTGAAGCGCTGGTGGCTGAACTGCTGCGCTTTTACCGACAGACAGAGGAGATGGCAGATGAATAACCTGTGGTTCAGCCTGGCCGCCATCGCCGCTGGGGTCATGCTGCCCCTACAGGCCGCCATGAACGCAACACTGGCGAAAGCTCTCGGCTCACCAATACGGGCGGCCGCCGTCTCCGGATGCGTGGTGACATTGGTATTAACATTGATGGCGTTGGTCTCTGGACGTACCCTAATCCGCAGCGAAACGCTCAGCAGTCTGCCATGGTGGGCGTGGTGTGGCGGTATCTGTGGAGCGGTAGTGCTGTGCGCCACCACCGCTGTGACCCCGCGCCTTGGCAGTGCCGCAATGATCGCACTGGTCATCGCCGGGCAGGTACTGGCTTCCTTGGCGCTGGATCAGTTTTCCCTGTTCGGTTTAGTGCAGCACAGTCTCGATCTGCGACGGGGGATAGCTGCCCTTTTGCTGATCCTGGCCGCGTGGTTGATGTAAACGAGCCGCACACTGAGGCTAGCTCGTAAGCGCCGCGCTCTTTATACTGCCTACTGTCACCGGTCGTTATTGGCAACGAGCCGGGATATCGTGACGGCATCGCAGGAGCTAATGCAATGAAACCAGCCCGTACCAACAATGATAACCGGCAAAGAGTGTTACAAGTTGCTCGGGAAATTATCAGCCATAAAGGATTTTCGGCCGTCGGACTGAATGAGATCCTCAATGCCGCCGGGATCCCCAAAGGCTCGTTCTATTACTATTTTGCGTCCAAAGAAGAGTTTGGCGTTGCCATGTTGCAGGATTATTTCGCGAGCTACTTGCAGGAAATGGACGCACTGCTGGCCTCAGACCAGGATGCAGCCCGTGCACTACTGGGTTATTGGCAGAACTGGCTCGTCATTGATGAGGGTGGACAACCGAAAGGGTATCAGTGTCTGGCGGTAAAGCTTGGTGCAGAAGTCAGTGATTTGTCACAGGCAATGCGCGCGGTATTAGATCAAGGCACAGCGGAGGTGATCCGCCGATTGGCACAGCACTTGGAGATCATGGTGCAGCAGACGGGTTTTACCCCACCCCCAGAAGGGATCACTGAATTTGCCAGCAGCCTATATCAGTTATGGCTTGGAGCCAGCCTGCTCGGAAAAATCAATGGGCAGTTACAACCGCTTAATACAGCCCTGGCCCTGACAAAACGCCTGTTACCACTATACTGAAAATTGTCATTATGTGCCTTGCACGACACGGGCACTTATCAGCCGCTACGATTTTTTTTACTATATAGACGACTGGTCTAATGGAGTTCCGCTCAGCATGACAGTCCTGACTGATGCCTGCGGAAACAGGACACTTTACATGGAGATCGCTATGCAACAGACCACTGAGACAAATCGCCGCTGGGTACTG
This sequence comes from Tatumella saanichensis, assembly GCF_000439375.1. Lineage (GTDB taxonomy): Bacteria > Pseudomonadota > Gammaproteobacteria > Enterobacterales > Enterobacteriaceae > Tatumella > Tatumella saanichensis. The sequence continues at coordinate 2,137 of NZ_ATMI01000012.1, read as the reverse complement.
GCTTCCCGCCCAGAGGGACAGCCGACGGCAGAAAACTTCCGTCTCGAAACCGCTGAGATCCCACAGCCGCAAGAAGGACAGATCCTTCTGCGCGCAGTCTATCTTTCCCTGGATCCGTATATGCGTGGTCGAATGAGCGATGCGCCCTCTTATGCTGCACCGGTAGCCGTTGGTGAGGTCATGGTTGGCGGGACAGTCAGCCGAGTGGTCAGTTCGCGTCATCCAGACTTCAAAAAAGATGATTGGGTATTGGCGTTCGGGGGCTGGCAAGATTATTCATTGTCCGATGGCAATGCTCAGGTCAACCTGGGGCAGCATCCTGTAAACCCCTCTCACTCACTGGGTGTACTGGGGATGCCAGGCTTTACCGCCTACATGGGACTGACCGATATTGGCCAGCCCGCCGAAGGAGAAACGCTGGTCGTGGCCGCGGCCAGTGGCCCGGTCGGCAGTACCGTCGGGCAGATCGGTAAAATCAAAGGTTGCCGTGTAGTCGGCGTGGCGGGCAGTGACGAAAAATGCCGTGATGCCGTGGAAAACGCCGGCTTTGATGTGTGCTTGAACCATAAAGATGCTGATTTTGCAGAACAACTGAAAGCCGCGTGTCCGGATGGGATCGACATTTATTTCGAAAACGTTGGTGGGGCCGTGTTTGATGCGGTAGTGCCATTGTTGAACAGTAAAGCGCGTATTCCATTATGTGGCGTGGTGGCACAGTACAACCACAGTGGTGAGTTTGAAGGACCGGACCGTTTACCCAGTTTTATCGGTACCCTACTGAAAAAACGTATCCGCCTGCAGGGTTTTATCATTTTTGATGATTATGCCCCACACTTCCCGGCCTTCCGCACCCGTATGGAAGAGTGGATCCGTCAGGGCAAAATTTATTATCGCGAAGACCTGGTTGATGGCTTTGAAAATGCCCCGCAAGCCTTTATCGGTATGTTACAGGGTCACAACTTTGGCAAGCTGGTTGTCCGTCTGGCAGACAGCTAAATAGAAAAGGAAGAAATAACATGAAAGTACTGGTGATTCTGACCTCACATGACACCTTGGGGAATACCGGCGAAAAAACCGGTTTCTGGCTGGAAGAATTAGCGGCCCCCTACTATGTGTTTAAGGATGCAGGCGCAGAGTTAACTCTGGCCTCGCCGCTGGGTGGACAACCTCCGCTCGATCCTAAAAGTAATCTCCCGGATTTCCAGACTGACGACACCCGCCGCTTCGAGAATGACGCACAGGCTAACGCACAGCTGGCGGCTACCCTGAAGCTGTCCGACGTCAAGGTAGAAGACTTCGATGCGATCTTCTATCCAGGTGGCCATGGTCCGCTGTGGGATCTGGCATCCGATACACACTCGATTGCCGCTATTGAACAGACCCTTAAATTGGGCCGTCCCGTGGCTGCGGTCTGCCACGCACCAGGCGTATTCCGTGATGTCAAAAAAGCCAACGGTGAACCCTTGGTGAAAGGCCTACGTACCACTGGCTTTAGTAATAGTGAAGAAGAGGCCGTTCAACTGACCGATGTCGTGCCGTTCCTGGTGGAAGATATGCTAAAACAGAACGGGTCTGACTACAGCAAAGGTGCCGACTGGGGCGAGTATGTGGTGACTGATGGTCTGCTGATCACCGGCCAGAACCCGGGTTCCTCAGCGGCTACCGCTCAGGCATTGCTGAAAGCATTGAAAGGTTAACACCATGAGTGCTTATGTCATTTTTATCCGCGATAACACCGTCGATGAGCATGAGATGGCCCGTTACGCTGACAAAGCCGCGGGAGCCGTCGACGGTCATCCTTTGACGCCACGGGCGTTTTACGGTGCGGTGGAAACACTGGAAGGTGACGCGGCGGAAGGTGTGGTGATCCTAGAGTTCCCCGATATGGCAGCCGCGAAAGCCTGGTATCAGAGTCCTGAGTACCAGGATGCCCGGCAGCATCGTCTGAAAGGGGCGAACTACCGGGTGATCCTTACCGAAGGCGTGTAAGACAGCACTCAACGAAAAAGCCGAGAGCGATCCCGGCTTTTTATTTGCATCTGACCCGTCCTGAATAGCGTTGACACGTTCCTGTTCTAATTCTGGAGAACGTGATGATGACAGAGTTCAAACGCACCCAACGAGATTATCCTCTATC
>NZ_ATMI01000011.1 GCF_000439375.1 Tatumella saanichensis | reverse complement strand
GAGATTGAGAATACGTCTTCAATTGGCAGCAGGAACGGCTGGTCGATAGCACGCTGTGGTTCTGGGATGTAAGAATCCAAGTGGCCAGCCAGTTCCAGGATTTTCTCTTCCCATGCCGCTTCGCCTTCCAGTGCTTTCAGCGCTGAACCACGAACGATTGGGGTATCGTCGCCTGGGAAGTCGTACTGGGACAGCAGGTCACGAACTTCCATTTCAACCAGTTCCAGCAGCTCTTCATCATCAACCATGTCACACTTGTTCAGGAACACGATGATGTAAGGAACGCCAACCTGGCGACCCAGCAGGATGTGCTCACGAGTCTGAGGCATAGGGCCGTCAGTCGCAGCAACAACCAGGATAGCGCCGTCCATCTGTGCAGCACCGGTGATCATGTTTTTCACGTAGTCGGCGTGGCCCGGGCAGTCAACGTGTGCATAGTGACGAGTCGGGGTTTCGTATTCTACGTGAGAAGTGTTGATGGTAATACCACGTGCTTTTTCTTCTGGCGCGTTATCAATCTGCGCGAAGTCACGTGCAGCACCGCCGTAGTGTTTAGCCAGTACGGTAGTGATTGCTGCAGTCAGAGTGGTTTTACCGTGGTCAACGTGGCCGATAGTACCGACGTTAACGTGTGGTTTGTTACGTTGAAATTGCTCTTTCGCCATGGCGATATTCCTTACGTTATGCCTTCATCATCATAGATGAAGGCATCTGTTCAAAATTAAACCGTGATATTATTTACCACGAGCTTCAATAACGGCCTGCGCAACGTTGTTCGGCGCATCGTCGTACTTCAGGAACTCCATGGAGTAAGAAGCACGACCTTTGGTCAGTGAACGCAGCTGAGTTGCGTAACCGAACATTTCAGACAGCGGAACTTCAGCGTGAATCTCAACGCCTGTAGCGTTAGATTCCTGCCCTTTCAGCATACCACGACGTCTGCTCAGGTCACCGATGACATCACCAGTGTTCTCTTCCGGAGTTTCTACTTCAACCTTCATGATAGGCTCAAGCAGGACTGGAGTTGCTTTCTTAAAGCCATCTTTAAAGGCAATAGAAGCAGCCAGTTTAAACGCCAGTTCAGAGGAGTCAACGTCATGGTAAGAACCGAAGTGCAGACGAACGCCCAGATCTACTACCGGGTAACCGGCCAGTGGACCTGATTTCAGCTGCTCCTGAATACCTTTGTCAACTGCAGGGATGTATTCCGTTGGGATTACACCACCTTTGATGTCGTTCACAAACTCGTAACCGTTAGGGTTAGAGCCTGGTTCCAGTGGGTACATGTCGATAACAACATGACCGTACTGACCACGACCACCAGACTGTTTCGCGTGCTTACCTTCGATATCGGTAACTTTCGCGCGAATCGCTTCACGGTAAGCAACCTGAGGTTTACCGATGTTCGCTTCAACGTTGAATTCACGCTTCATACGGTCAACGATGATGTCCAGGTGCAGCTCACCCATACCGGCGATGATGGTCTGGTTAGATTCTTCATCAGTCCATACGCGGAATGATGGATCTTCTTTAGCCAGACGACCCAGAGCCAGACCCATTTTTTCTTGGTCAGCTTTGGTTTTTGGTTCAACGGCGATAGAGATTACTGGCTCTGGGAATTCCATACGCTCCAGGATAATTGGTGCGCTTGGATCACACAGAGTATCACCCGTGATCACATCTTTCAGACCGATTGCAGCGGCGATATCACCAGCGCGAACTTCGCTGACCTCTTCACGCTTGTTCGCGTGCATCTGTACGATACGGCCGAAGCGCTCACGTGCAGATTTAACAGAGTTCAGTACGGTGTCACCGGAGTTAACGATACCGGAGTACACGCGGAAGAACGTCAGGTTACCTACGAACGGGTCGTTAGCAATTTTAAATGCTAATGCTGCAAACGGCTCGTTGTCGTCTGCATGACGCTCAGCCGGAGTATCTTTACCGTCGTCCAGCATACCTTTGATTGCAGGTACTTCGCTTGGAGATGGCAGGTACTCAATGACCGCATCCAGCATTGCCTGAACACCTTTGTTCTTAAATGCAGAACCACAGGTAACCAGGATGATTTCGTTGTTCAGAACGCGCTGACGCAGAGCACCTTTGATCTCATCTTCAGTCAGTTCTTCACCGCCGAGGTATTTCTCCATCAGCTCTTCGGAAGCTTCTGCTGCAGATTCGATCAGGTTCTGGTGCCATTCTTCTGCCAGGTCAACCATATCAGCAGGGATTTCTTCATAGTTGAAGGTAACGCCTGCGTCTGCTTCGTTCCAGTTGATGGCTTTCATTTTCACCAGGTCAACAACACCGGTGAAGCCTTCTTCTGCACCAATTGCTAACTGCAATGGTACAGGGTTTGCACCCAGACGGCTTTTGATCTGACCAACAACTTTCAGGAAGTTAGCACCCATACGGTCCATTTTGTTAACGAACGCGATGCGTGGAACTTTATATTTGTTAGCCTGACGCCATACGGTTTCAGACTGAGGCTGAACGCCGCCAACCGCACAGTAAACCATTACTGCACCATCCAGAACACGCATTGAACGCTCTACTTCGATAGTAAAGTCAACGTGTCCCGGGGTATCAATAATGTTGATACGATGTGGTTCAAACTGTTTCGCCATACCAGACCAGAATGCGGTAGTCGCAGCGGAGGTGATAGTAATACCACGTTCCTGCTCCTGCGCCATCCAGTCCATAGTTGCAGCGCCATCGTGCACTTCACCGATTTTATGGTTTACACCGGTGTAGAACAGAATACGCTCGGTAGTGGTAGTCTTACCGGCGTCGATGTGTGCACTGATACCGATATTACGGTAGCGAGCAATGGGGGTTGTACGAGCCATTTGATTCCTCTGATTCTCGGACGTTCTAAGTAAGTAAACCACGGCGGGCTTGCTTTAGAAGCGTCCGCCGGGTTAACAACTACACCGTGGTGATTACCAGCGGTAGTGAGCGAACGCCTTGTTGGCTTCAGCCATACGGTGAACGTCTTCACGTTTCTTCACTGCAGTACCTTTGTTCTCTGCAGCATCAGAAAGTTCGTTCGCCAGGCGAAGAGCCATAGATTTATCACCGCGTTTACGAGCAGCTTCAACGATCCAACGCATTGCCAGGGCATTACGACGAACCGGACGGACTTCAACTGGTACCTGATAAGTTGAACCACCCACACGGCGTGATTTAACTTCGACTGTAGGGCGTACGTTCTCAAGAGCAACGTCAAACGCTTCCAGTTCAGTTTTACCAGAGCGCTGAGCCAGGGTCTCAAGCGCAGTATATACGATAGATTCTGCAGTAGACTTCTTACCATCTACCATCAGAATGTTTACAAATTTAGCCAACAACTCTGATCCGAACTTAGGATCTGGCAGGATTTTACGTTGACCAATGACGCGACGACGTGGCATGGAAATTCTCCGTTGATAATTCAGGATTGTCCAAAACTCTACGAGTTTATTCTGACATTTATATTAAAACGTTTGGCCTTACTTAACGGAGTCCATTAAGCCTTTGGCTTCTTCACACCGTATTTAGAACGAGCCTGTTTACGGTCTTTAACACCTGAACAGTCAAGTGCACCGCGAACGGTGTGGTAACGCACACCTGGCAGGTCTTTTACACGACCGCCACGGATCAGGATCACGGAGTGCTCCTGCAGGTTGTGACCTTCACCACCGATGTAGGAAGTCACTTCAAAACCGTTGGTCAGACGAACACGACATACTTTACGCAGTGCGGAGTTCGGTTTTTTAGGAGTGGTAGTATATACACGAGTACAAACACCACGTTTCTGCGGGCAAGCTTCCAGCGCAGGCACGTTGCTTTTTGCAACTTTGCGTACGCGTGGTTTGCGAACCAGCTGGTTAACTGTTGCCATTAAATAGCTCCTGGATTTAGCTTTTGCTTCGTAAACACGTAATAAATCGCCTCGTATTTCTACGAGGACGCAGAATTTTAGGGCTCTGTCTAAAAGGTGTCAAGAAATAACCAATACTTCCTGCTACCAGGTGAGCTGTTGTGGGTGTCGAATTGTCAGTTCAACGAACCCATTATAGTCCACTTGATGGAAGTTGGTCAAAATTTGCTCAGACAAGCCACGGGCAGCAATATCCTCTGCCAGTACCGAGATGGTGGCGGGTGAGTTGAGCAGTCTTTCGCTCCACTCCCCCTGTGCCAGGGCCGCTAGCACACCATCTTGTAGTAACAACAGATCATCACCGGCATTCAGCAACGTCAGACGTTGCGCGATATCGCACTGCCAGGGAGACTGCAGTAAAATATGTAACATCAGTAGCCCGGCTCTTAGAAAGTCACAATCTTATCGTAATCATTAAGACAACGACGTAACGCCTCAGGTTCCATGATTTCTGCTGCCAGTAACCAGTTCTTCTGGGTCAATAGTCCACGACGAGCCAGTGATTCACGGCACAGATAACAGCGTTCGATGTCATAGAGTGCCAGCACACCAAAGGTCGCGGCATGGTGGCGTGATAGGATCGCTGCCGGTTGCTGATCAGGCAGGATCTGTAACACCCCATCCCCGATGAAGAACACCCCGCACTCATCACTGAGCGCAGAGGTTGCCAACAGGGCATCGAGCCCTTCCCTGCCGCCACTGCTGCCATGGGGTGCGGAGGTAAACACAAAGGCAATACGATTCATCAGAACTGTACCAGACGATCACAGGTTAAGGCCGCTTCGGCAAAAGCCCCTAAGCCGCTTAAGATAAAGCCTTCAGCCAGGTTAACCGCAGGCAGTTGCAGACGTGCCGCTTCCTGCGCGTCGACAATGCCTCGGCGTAAGGCGGCGGCAACGCAAATATGCAATCCTGCTCCAGACTGTTGGTGCAGTGCTTGCCAAGCAGCAACAATATCAACCTCATCGCTGGCCGGGGCCGTTAATTGGCTCGCATTCAGCACGCCTTCACGGTAGAAGAAAACGCTTTCAAGTTGATGACCTGCTGCCACCACCGCACGGGCAAACTGCAGTGCACTGCTTGATTGCTGAGTACCATAAGGCCCACCCGTCACCAGTAAGGCATAACGCATCAGCGTTCAACTCCCTGCAAATCTCCACTCTTAAACTGCCGAATATAGAGATAAACTGTGTGCTTAGAGATATCTAAACGCTCCGCCACCTGATTAATAGCATCCTTGATATCAAAGATGCCTTTTTCATAGAGGTTCAACACTATCTGACGGTTTTTGGCGTTATTGGCCACATTACGATCGTTGGTCACTTCTTCAATCGTAAATTCGAGTGTCTGCGCCACCAGATCATCGACTGAGCTAGCAAAATTCACACTTGAATCCACCTGATGCAGTTCAGGCGGCATAAAGGTCGCCATAATCTGTGAAAAAGGCACATCCAGATTCATATTGATACACAACAACCCGATGACCCGCTGCTGGCGATTACGGATCGCAATCGTCACGGATTTCATCAGGACACCGCTTTTAGCTCGGGTAAAGTAGGCACGTGACACATTGCTTTTTGCATTGTGCAGATCATGCAGCATACGCAGCGCCAGATCAGTAATCGGTGACCCAACCTGTCTTCCGGTATGTTCGCCGTTGGCGATCCGTATCGCCGAACACTGTAAATTATCCAGCGAGTGCAGCACGATTTCACAGTGCGGGCCAATCAGCATTGCCAGACCGTCCACCACCGATTCGTAAGACTTCAGAATATCGTAATCTTCGGGTTCAAAGGACTTTTGTTCCGGCAGCTCGTAGACCGAGGCATCGCCCGGATTAAAAGGATTAGACATTGCAGATGTTCACCCCAAATAGCAGGAGTCTGTCTTAACCACGAACGGGCAGACTCGATAATCAATATCAGAGACCGCAGTTTGACAAATGTCACAGACATGCGCCAGTGCTTTTGGTGATGCAGGGAAACACCGCCGCAGAGATGCGGCGGTGACAAAGCGATTACTGCGCGGCTTTGGTGGTGCTTTCTGCAGAAGGCGCTTTAGACGCGTCATCGGCTGCTGCAGCCGGTTTGATATCCAGCAACTCAACCTGGAACACCAGGGTAGAGTTTGGCGGGATACCGGCAACACCGTTCTGACCGTAGGCTAAAGCAGGTGGGATCACCAGCTCAATCTTACCGCCTTTTTTCACGTGCTTCAGACCTTCAGTCCAGCCAGGGATCACGCCGTTCAGCTGGAAGGTCAATGGCTCACCACGTTTATAAGAGTTATCAAACTCTTTACCGTCAGTCAGTGTACCGACGTAGTTAACCACTACCGTATCAGTATCAGTTGGGGTCGCACCGGTTCCTTCTTTTTCGACTTTATACAGCAGACCGCTAGCGGTTTTCTTCACGCCACTTTCTTTAGCGAATTTTGCGGCAAAGGCTGCGCCTTTCTCACCGTTATCTTTTGCGTCCTGCTCCATTTTCGCCTGAGCGGCCGCTTTCACTTTCACTTCAAAGCCTTTCAGGGTTTGCGCGATATCGGCATCAGACAGCTTGCTCTTACCCGCAAAGGCGTCCTGAACACCGGACATCAGGAGTTTATTGTCCAGCTTGATGCCAAGCTTCTCTTGTTCCTTCAGAGAGTTCTCCATGTAACGACCCAGTGAAGCACCTAATGCATAAGAAGACTGTTGAGTCTGATCTTTAAACGCAGCGTTCAGCGGTGCTTGGTCTGTGGTCGCTTTTGCTGACGCATCAGCAGCCATAACCACAGGTGCATTCAGAGCAACTGCCAGAGTGGTCGCTAGCAATGAGACTTTAAACAATGATTTCATCCATATCTCCCAACCGAGGTCTCCCGACCCGGTGATAGTTGTATTTTAATTGCTCACACTATAACGGTATATGTCAGGGTTACCCACTGCCATCACGGTTATTGTCTGTTAACCTCCGACCTTTTTTGCATCAGGAAGTTTCAATCCATTTTCAGATCTTGGGACCGAAAGCGATTTTTCAAGGGGCTTAATCGGGTTATTGCTCCCCTCTGGTAATAATTTCCGCTACGGGGTCGAATAATCCGTACGGATCACGCATCATGGCGCGCAACGATAAGAAGAGGAAAAATGATGCAGGTATCTGAGCTGGAAAAATATCTGGAAGCGCTGGAAAGCAAAATTGCGTTTCAGGAGTTAACCATCGAAGAGTTGAATCAGACCGTGATCAGACATGAGATAGAAATGACACGACTGAGGGAACAGTTCCGGATGCTGGCGGATAAACTGAAAACCGCCACACCTTCACAAGTGGCATCACAGTCTGAAGAGACACCACCGCCCCATTACTGAGGCGGCAGCAAAGAAGCCGCCGCAGCGGCTTCCGTCATCAGTGGTGGCAGCCACAACCACCGGTGCCGCAACCTTCCTGACCGTGGTCGTGGTCAGCATGGTCATGGTCGTGCCCGTTAGCACCATGCACGTGGCCATGGGCCAGTTCTTCTGCAGTGGCTTCACGAACAGCGATCACTTCTACGTTGAAGCTCAGGTTCTGACCGGCCAACATATGGTTACCATCAACCACCACATGGTCGTCGCCGACTTCAGTAATTTCTACTGGGACTGGCCCCTGATCGGTTTCAGCCAAGAAACGCATTCCAACCTGCAGTTCGTCAACACCGACAAACACGTCTTTCGGTACGCGCTGTACCAGGTTGTCGTCATACTGGCCATAAGCGTCGTTAGCAGGGATGTTAACGTCGAATTTATCACCGGCTTCGTGATTTTCCAGTGCTTTCTCCAGACCAGAAATCAGGGAACCATGACCGTGCAGATAATCCAGCGGTGCATTTTCCGGGGATTCATCAACTAATACCCCATCTTCTGTACGTACCTGATATGCAAGGCTGACAACCAGGTCTTTTGCTACTTTCATGATATCTCCTAACCGTTGAGAACGTAATTAATGCCTGCCTCATTGGTCTATTCTTGCCTGCAATAACACCAACCAGAAAGGTCCTGACCGGAAACTGACACTGTTAATTTCCTTTCCGATCGTAATGGGGCTGATTGTAACGAAATTCAATCCCTCTGTAAGTTAACCTGCAAAAAAAAGCACCCGCAGTGGCTATTCAGGGGTAAATACCCCGATAATTTGCCCGTCATGTTTTAGCTTTCCACGCACCTGTTTATCCGCTTCACGCATCTGGTGGCCACATTTCACACATTCAACAGTGTCTATCTTATGCTCGCGCCACAGGGCCAGCGAATCCGTTTCTCCACAGTGCGGGCAGACGGCACCGGCAATAAATCGTTTAGCCATACTTCACCTCATCACTTCAGCATCATGGTAGCGCCAGCGGCTACTCAAACTCATCCCAGCCATCCAGTCGCTGTTTTTCCTGCTGCATCTCACGGTTGAACACATCTTCCAACTCGCGACGCGCTTCTTTAACACGGGAAATTTGGCCACTATCGTTATGGTTAGGCATCAGCTCACGCAGCATGCGCATATCCAAGCGGCGAAAGTGCAACTGCGCACGCATTGCCTGATGGGGATGCATCCCCACCGTCACCAACGTTTTGCGCCCCAACTCAAGCGCACTGGAGAAGGTTTCACGACTAAACTGTGTCACCCCTGCTTGCAGCAGTTCATGGGCCTCCACACGTCCACGGGCACGAGCTAGAATTTTCAGGTGTGGGAAGTGGTGCTGGCATAAATGCACAATGGTCATCGCATCTTCAGGTTCGTTGCAGGTAATCACGATGGATTGTGCTCCTTCGGCTCCGGCAGCACGCAGCAGTTCCAATTCCGTAGCATCACCGTAATAAACTTTATAGCCATACTTACGCATCAGACTGACCGCACTAATATCCCGCTCCAGCACCGTAATACGGGTATTGTTAGCCATCAACAACCGCCCGACCACCTGCCCGAAACGGCCAAAGCCCACCACAATAACCTGCGGCTGATCATCCTCAACATAATGCTCTTCGTTCAGTTCATCAGTGGATTTATTAAAACGGTTTGCCAAGATTTTATCGATAAGCTGCATAAGTAACGGGGTTGTCATCATCGAGAGTGTCACCACCACCAGCAACATTGGCAATTGATCTCCCGAGAAGACATTCGCTGACGACGCTGCGGAGAAAAGCACAAAGGCGAATTCGCCACCCTGACTGAGCACCCCAGCAAATTGAAGACGTTCTGAACTGCGTAAGCCATAAATACGCGCCAGCACATACAGTACCAGCGTTTTCACCGCGACCAACGCCACCACGGCCACCACAATCTCAAGGATATGGGTGTAGAGCACGCCCAAGTTCAATGCCATCCCTACCGAGATAAAGAACAGTCCGAGCAACAACCCTTTGAAAGGCTCAATCGCCACTTCCAGCTCGTGGCGATATTCACTCTCCGCCAACAGAATGCCGGCAATGAAGGTACCAAGCGCCATCGATAACCCTAGGGCATCCATAAATAATGCCGAGCCGATCACCAACAGCAATGCCGCCGCGGTAAAAATTTCGCGCACATCCGATCCGGCAATAAAGCGGAAAATTGGACGTAACAGGAAACGCCCCCCAACCAGCATGCCGGCAAAAGCCAGTACCTTCATGCCGATCTTTATCCAGTCGGTAGGATGACTGGCATCATGGCCAGCCAGCAACGGCACCAGCGCTAACGCTGGGATCACGGCTAAATCCTGGAACAACAGCACCGAGAAGCCCAACTGCCCCGACTCATTACGGTTCATGCCTTTGTCACGCATTAACTGTAACGCCATAGCGGTTGAGGACATCGCTAGGCCAATCCCGCCGATCACTGCACTCTGCCACGAGAAATCAGTCAGCCATAACAGACCGGCAAGGATCGCCGCTGAGAAAATCACCTGCGCGGCACCGACACCAAAAATGGATCGCCGCAATTGCCAGAGTTTGGAGGGGTTCAGCTCCAGCCCGATGATAAACATCAGGAATACCACTCCCAGTTCAGAGAAGTGCAAGATCTCTGCAACATCACTGATCAAGCCAATGCCCCAGGGGCCAATAGCAATTCCGGCCAGTAGATAGCCCAATACGGCCCCGATGCCGAGACGGGCAGCGATAGGTACCGCGATCACCGCCGCCGCCAGATAAATCACCCCAGCGGTTAACAGGTTTGGACCCTCCATTACAACACCTCCTGTGGCAATGGTTGCGATAACCAGTCTTGATAAGCACTCGCATAGGTTGCCATCGCCTGTCGGCTCTGACGGCGGGCACTGTAGATAATCATCGGTGTAAGCCAGTGCATCCGGCACGCCTGCGCTGTCAGTTCAAACGGGCGCATAATATTGCTCATTGGATAGCGGTTTAGACCGGCTTGATGAAATGCCGTTTCCGGCTCACCGGTGGTGATAACGCTGCGCCAGTATTTACCGGCCAGAGCCTGTTCGCCGTTACCGATTGCAAATCCCCGCGACAGTACGCGGTCCAGCCACTCTTTGAGTAACGCTGGGCAGCTGTAAGTATAGAGCGGGTGCTGAAACAGGATTATGTCATGCTCACGCAGCAGTTGTTGCTCGTACTGAATATCGATAAAGAAATCGGGATAGAACGCATACAAGTCGTGCACGGTGACGTTATTCTGCTGCTGCGCGGTATTCAGCAAAATCCTGTTTGCGACAGACGCCTGAGACTCAGGATGCGCATAAAGCAGCAGGATTTTGGCCTGTGTGGTCATTGTTGCCCTCCAAATCATCGTAACGGGTAACTATTTCAGCTACCATGCTGCCTGTGACGAGTTTTTTTTATTAATCGTTCCTTCACTTTAGCTGATAATTTAACATATTCTGACGAAACGGCGCTTATGATTGTCTTTTCTTCGCTACAAATCCGGCGCGGTGCCCGCGTATTACTGGATAATGCCTCCGCTACCATTAACCCTGGTCAGAAAGTCGGACTGGTGGGTAAAAACGGCTGCGGAAAGTCCACATTGTTGTCCCTGCTGAAAAACGAACTGAGCGCCGATGCCGGCCAGGTCAGCTTTCCGTCTAACTGGGCAATGGCTTGGGTAAATCAGGAAACCCCTGCCCTTGATCAGCCCGCTATCGACTATGTGATCGACGGCGACCGAGAATTCCGCCAGTTGGAAGCCCAGCTTGCCCAAGCAAACCTCGACAATGACGGGAACCGTATCGCGTTATTGCATGCGAAACTGGATACTGCTCAGGCGTGGACTATTCAGGCACGTGCAGCCAGCCTGCTACACGGCTTAGGCTTTACCCAGCCACAATTACAGGCACCGGTGCGTGACTTCTCCGGTGGCTGGCGTATGCGCCTTAACTTGGCACAGGCATTAATTTGTCGCTCCGACCTGTTATTGCTCGATGAGCCGACGAACCACCTCGACCTTGATGCGGTCATCTGGCTGGAGCGCTGGCTGAAAAGCTATACCGGTACCCTTATCCTGATCTCCCATGACCGAGATTTTCTCGACCCGACGGTCAATAAGATCCTGCACATTGAGCAGGAAAGCCTGTTTGAGTACACCGGTAACTACAGTGACTTTGAACGTCAGCGTGCCACCAAGTTGGCTCAACAGCAGGCGTTGTATCAGAGTCAGCAGACCAAGGTCGCCCACCTGCAACATTACATTGATCGTTTCCGTGCCAAGGCTACCAAAGCCCGCCAAGCACAGAGTCGGATAAAAATGCTGGAGCGGATGGAGTTGATTGCACCGGCCCATGTGGATAACCCGTTCAGTTTCCGTTTTCTGCCACCGGAGAGCTTGCCGAACCCGTTGCTGAAAATGGAAAAAGTCACTGCCGGTTATGGCGATAAAGTGATCCTGAACTCGGTAAAACTGAACCTGGTACCCGGATCCCGTATCGGCCTGCTGGGCCGTAACGGGGCAGGTAAATCGACACTGATTAAGTTGTTGGCCGGTGAGCTAGCGCCGCAACAGGGTGAGGTGGCATTAGCGAAGGGCATTAAACTCGGTTATTTCGCCCAGCATCAGCTGGAATATCTGCGCGCTGATGAGTCACCGTTACAGCATTTACAGCGTCAGGCCGCTCCGCAGATCACCGAGCAACAACTGCGTGACTACCTAGGAGGCTTTGGTTTCCAAGGGGATAAAGTCGCTGAAATGACCGGCCGTTTCTCTGGCGGTGAAAAAGCCCGTTTGGTGCTGGCCTTGGTGGTTTGGGAGCGCCCTAACCTATTACTGCTGGATGAACCGACTAACCACTTGGATCTCGATATGCGTCAGGCGCTGACCGAGGCCTTACTGGATTACGAAGGCGCTCTGGTTGTGGTTTCCCACGACCGTCACCTGATCCGCGCCACCACCGATGATCTCTATCTGGTAGACGATGGCCGAGTAGATATCTTTGATGGTGACTTGGAGGACTACCAACAGTGGCTCAGCGATCAGCAGAAAGCCACGGCGACGGACAGCAATGTCAAAACGGACAGCGGTAACTCAGCCCAAGCCCGTAAAGACCAGAAACGCCGTGACGCGGAACTGCGTGCGCAAACTCAGCCATTACGTAAACAGATCGAAAAACTGGAAAAACAGATGGCGGCGTTACAGGCGACCCTCAGCAGTAATGAGACGCTGCTGGCAGATAGCTCACTCTATGACAATGCCCGCAAAGCGGAGTTAACCGCAGCGCTGAAAGTACAGTCCGACAGCCAGTCGGCACTAGAAAATTGTGAGATGGAGTGGTTGGATTTGCAGGAGCAACTCGAACAGATGCAAGCTACAGGCTAATCTGCCCCTTAGTCGCGCTGGCAGCTGTCGCGATGCATATGATTTCCAGCAGGCCGGGGAATAAAAGCTTGCCTGGCCTGCTGGAAAACAATAAATTTGTCGCCGGGTTTTCGGGAAAGCGACTCTGTAATCAATTTCCTAATATGACAGATAACATCATTAACAGTGCATCAGCTGCGGGGATTCATTATCCTGTCACCGTCCGGCATACCGGCCAGTTACCGCCCTCCGTAACCGGAAGCGCTGTTATCAGAGCCAGACCAGAATGACACAGGATGCGGTGAGCAGTCCCATAATAACGTTAAACAGTTTCCAAGCCTGTGGGTTATTAAGCCAGCGGCCAATCACCGTACCAAAACCCAGCCAGAGAATACCGGCCACCAGATTGACCAGCAGCATCGCCGCGCTGATTGCTAGTACAGATATCCGGTAATCAGCACCCGGTAAGCTGAAGCTGGCGACCGCACCCAGTGACATCAGCCAGGCTTTCGGATTGATTAACTGCAGCAGTCCTCCCTGCCAGAGCGGTAACGGTTTTCCACCGGAAAGGGGGCTGTCAGTGTCCAGCACTTCGTAAGGGGCGGTCGTGATTTTCCAGCTAAGCCACAGTAGATAGACGCTGCCGGCGATTTTGAGCGACAGGTGCAGTGCCGGATATAAGAGGATCAGGCTGCCGACACCAAATGCGACCAGTACCAGCATCAGCTGCATACCAAGCATAATCCCGAGCATCAGGGGCACAGAACGCAAAAACCCGGCATTGGCCCCGGATGTTGTGAGTAACATATTATTAGGGCCGGGTGTAACAGCGGCGACCCAGAGAAAGCCGAGTAACGAAAGAAATAACCCCGTTTCCATGTGTGGCACCTTTCCTGTCTCAGGATAAAATTAAACAATTTAAACTATACAGTGAGTTATGGATCAGACAAGACCCGACAATATGAATAGTTGTCGTCATACAGAAGCGCAATTCACCCCGATTGCTCAACTGAAAAATCCCCATCTGCAGACGCTTCTACCGAGGATCCTACGACGTATCGTACGGATCAAACCCTGCTGGCAGCGGTTGGAATTACCGGATGGAGATTTTGTCGATCTTGCCTGGAGTGAAGACCCGCAGCAGGCGCAGGAAAAACCACGGGCGGTTATCTTTCACGGCCTTGAAGGCAGCGTCAACAGCCCTTATGCTCATGGCCTGCTGTCCGCCCTCAAAAAGCAGGGCTGGCTCGGGGTAGTCATGCATTTCCGTGGCTGCGGTCAGAGTCCAAACCGACAGTTACAGAGTTATCACTCCGGTGACACCGGTGATGCCGCCTACTTTCTGCAATGGCTACAGGATACCTATGGCCAAGTCCCAACCGCCGCCATTGGCTTCTCATTGGGAGGCAATGTGCTGGCCTGCTTGATGGGCTCACAGGGCAGTGATTGTCTGCTGGATGCCGGGGTGGTGGTGTCTGCACCCCTGATGATGGAACCCTGTAGTGCCAAACTGGAGCAGGGATTTTCGCGATTCTATCAGTTCTACCTGCTATCACAGCTGAAAAAAAGTGTCCGCCGTAAAATGAAGGCTTATCCCGGCTTGTTCCGTATCACCCGAAAGCAGCTGGACAGCATTCGCCGTCTACGAGACTTTGATGATCAGATCACTTCAAAGATCCACGGTTTTACGGATGCCACAGACTATTACCGCCGTGCCAGCGGTATGCCGCTGTTGTCCGGGGTGGAAAAACCGCTGCTGATTATCCATGCTCAAGATGATCCTTTTATGGTCCCCGATGTGATCCCGAACCCGGAGCATCTCTCCTCCAGTATCACCTATCAACTGACACGTTATGGCGGCCACGTTGGCTTTGTCGGCGGCTCATTGGCACGCCCGGTGATGTGGCTGGAACAGCGTATTCCACAGTGGCTAAGCCCCTATCTGGATAAAACATCATGATCATTCCTTGGCAGCAACTGAACCCTGAAACCCTGAATAATTTGATTGAGTCCTTTGTACTGCGTGAAGGCACGGATTACGGAGAGCATGAACGCTCGCTAAGTGAAAAAACCGATGATATCCGTCGCCAGTTGGTGTCTGGTGAGATCGTGGTGGTCTGGTCTGAGTTACATGAATCCGTGTCTCTGATGCCCGCCAGTCAATTCCGTCAGGGAAGCTAACTCCCCGCTGCTGGCAGATGACAGAGAACGGCAGACATGATAACAATGCTGTTAGAAAAATTGTTTCAGGGAGTCTTTTCGTATGTCAGCCAGGCATCCAATTATTGCTGTGACGGGGTCGAGTGGCGCTGGCACCACCACTACCAGCCTCGCCTTTCGTAAAATCTTTCAGCAACTGAATATCCATGCTGCAGAGTTGGAAGGTGACAGCTTTCACCGCTATAGCCGCCCGGAAATGGACGTGATGATCCGCAAAGCGCGGGATGCAGGTAAACATATCAGCTATTTCGGTTCCGATGCCAATGACTTTGCGTTACTGGAACAGACCTTCAGCGAATACGCCAGCTGCGGCACTGGTCGCTCCCGCAAATATCTGCACACCTATGACGAGGCCGTTCCCTGGAAACAAGCTCCGGGTACTTTCACCCCCTGGCAACCGTTACCCGACAATACCGATGTGCTGTTTTATGAAGGCCTACACGGCGGCATTGTCACAGAACATCACAACGTCGCGGATAAGGTCGATTTGATGGTCGGCGTGGTGCCGATTGTTAACCTAGAGTGGATCCAGAAACTGGTACGTGATACCCGTGAGCGTAGCCATTCCCGGGAAGCCGTCATGGACTCGGTGGTACGCTCCATGGACGACTATGTAAACTATATTACGCCGCAGTTTTCCCGCACCCATATCAATTTCCAGCGGGTGCCGACCGTAGATACCTCTAATCCCTTTGCCGCTAAAACCATCCCGTCATTGGATGAAAGTTTTGTCGTGATCCATTTCCGCGGAATTGAAGAGATCAACTTCCCCTATCTGCTAGCGATGATCCAGGGCTCGTTTATCTCACATATCAATACGCTGGTGGTCCCGGGTGGAAAAATGGGGCTGGCGATGGAACTGATCATGACTCCGCTGGTGAAACGGTTAATGGAAGAGCGCCATTTCGGAGAAAAACACTGAGTGCTCAGTAGCACTCAGTGACGGATCACAGGTTGATCACCTCAAAACTGTGAGTAATCTCGGCTGCTTTGCCCAGCATTAATGAAACAGAGCAATATTTTTCTGCAGACAGCATGACGGCACGTTCCACAATATTTTCTGTCAGATTACGTCCTGTGACAATAAAGTGCAGATTAATATGGGTAAACAAACGTGGCGCTTCTTCGCGGCGTTCCGATGTCAGTTTCACTTCGCAGTCTGTCACGTCATGGCGACCTTTCTGCAGGATAGAAACGACATCAATCGCGCTGCAACTGCCGGTTGCCATCAATACCATCTCCATCGGGCTGGGTGCTTTATCCCCAGAATTACCGTCCATTAATACCTGATGGCCAGAGGCGGATTCACCGATAAAGCTTAAGCCTTCAACCCATTTCACCCGTGCCTGCATAATCTTCACTCTCAATATTTCAAAATGGATTTCAGGGTACTCTTTCCCGCGGAAAACGGCAATCCACCGCCATTACCAGCAGCGCTGCCAGACAACAGGAGACAGTTTACTCAGTGTGTGCTACAAACAGTAGGTGAGAATTTTTTTTACCGGATGACAACAAGGGTAAAACGACAGGCAATACTCGGAGTATATCGGGTCGACTGTCGTGATTACCGATAAAAAGACCCTATGACTTGATCGCCTGGCAGGATGTACCCCCTGACTTTCAGGCACGATTACAACAGAGGATAAAGAGAATGGTTCTCGGTAAACCACAAACAGACCCTACACTAGAATGGTTCCTGTCCCATTGTCATATTCATAAGTATCCCTCCAAAAGTACGCTCATCCATCAGGGTGAGAAAGCGGAAACCCTTTACTATATTGTCAAAGGCTCCGTAGCAGTACTGATTAAGGATGAAGAAGGGAAAGAAATGATCCTTTCTTACCTCAATCAAGGGGATTTTATCGGCGAATTGGGCCTGTTCGAAGAAGGCCAAGAGCGTAGCGCTTGGGTGCGGGCGAAAGTCGCCTGTGAAGTAGCGGAGATCTCCTATAAGAAATTCCGCCAACTGATCCAAGTGAACCCGGAAATTCTGGTGCGTCTTTCTGCCCAGATGGCCCGTCGTTTACAAGTCACGTCGGAAAAAGTCGGTAACTTGGCCTTCCTCGATGTCACCGGTCGTATCGCGCAGACGCTGCTAAATTTGGCTCGTCAGCCAGATGCGATGACCCATCCCGACGGGATGCAGATAAAAATTACCCGCCAGGAAATCGGCCAGATTGTCGGCTGCTCTCGTGAAACCGTCGGGCGTATCCTGAAAATGCTGGAGGATCAGAATCTGATCTCTGCCCACGGCAAAACCATTGTCGTTTACGGGACCCGTTAACCTGCCATCTGCACGGTAGCCTGACGGCTGCCGTGTCTGGTTTTACCCTCTATCAGCGATCGTATTCAGATGTGGCGCAGACTGATTTATCATCCGGAAGTTAATTATGCCTTGCGCCAGACACTGGTGGTTTGCCTTCCGGTTATTTTGGGCATGCTGGCCGGTGACCTGCAGAAAGGATTACTGTTCTCCCTGATCCCTGCCTGTTGCAATATTTCTGGGCTGGATACTCCTCACCGCCGTTTTTTTGAGCGAATTGTGATCGGCGGTGCGCTGTTTGCTGGCAGTAGCTTTCTGCTGCAATGGCTACTGCTGCGCGATATTCCGCTGCCTTTTATCGTCTTCACCCTACCGCTGATTATTGGCGTGTGTGGAGAAATCAGCCCGTTGTATGGCCGATTACTGCCTGGCGCACTGATCGCCATGACCTTTACCCTTAGTCTCAGTGGCAGAATGCCAGTATGGGGGCCGCCATTATTATACGGGGGAGGAACCCTGTGGTACGGGCTGTTTAACTGGCTATGGTTCAGGATGTCCAAAGACCAGCCGTTGCGGGAGACGTTGAGCCTGTTATATCGCGCCTTAGCCAATTACTGCGAAGACAAATATCAACTCCTGACCACCGACTCCGTGGAAAACCACGAGAAAGCCTTGCCAGCGTTGCTTAATCGTCAGCAGAAAGTGGTGGATTTAATCACCACCGCTTATCAGCAAATTCACATGCTGTCGGCGGAAAAGAATCGCCGTGAACGGTACCTGATCCGTACCTTTATGATGGCCGAAGACCTCCAAGAGCACATTTCGGTTACCCTGGCGGAGACCGAGGAAGTTATCGGATTGATCCGTGATAGCCACTCTGCGGAGATTATCCGCCACAATGCGCAGCTGGCCTGTGAGCAGCTTAGAACCATGGCGGATAATATTCTATATCATCAGATCCCCGCTAAGTTCTCGATGAGTGAGTCCCTGAATGACCTGCAAGCCGTGGCTCACGATTATCCGGAGAACCAGGTGGGGAATTTTTACTGGTACCACTTCAGTAAAATAGCCAAAGTGTTACAGAGTCAGGCTCCTCTGTACCGTCGTGAGCTGATGGCTGACAGTAAGCGCCGCGTCCCCTTTTTTAGAGCCCTGCGCAGTTACCTCTCTTTTAAATCCACGGCGTTGCGTACCGCAGGGCGTTTTTCCATTATGCTGATGATTGCCAGCACCCTGGCACTGTCACTGAATATGCCCAAACCGTATTGGGTTCTAATGACCATTATTCTGGTCAGCCAGAACAGCTATACCGCGACCCGTGTGAAGATACAACACCGGGCAATCGGTACCTTTGCTGGGCTGATTATTGCCGCCTTGTCCTTGCAGCTAGCCACTCCAGAACCGACCATTCTGCTGACTATGCTGGTGCTGACCCTGTTTAGTAATCTGTTTAACCGCCAGTATTATGGCTGGGCAACTATCGGAACCACCGTTACCGCGGTATACAGCCTACAACTGCTAGCGCTCAATGGCGCACACTTCTTGGTACCGAGACTGCTGGATACCTTGCTCGGCTGCCTGATCTCTTTTGCTGGAATGCTGTGGTTATGGCCGCAATGGCAAAGCGCCCTGTTGCGGCAGAATGCTCAGGATGTGCTGGCGACTTATCAGCAAGCATTACAAGCTCTTTTAGGAACCGCACCGGACCCGGAAGAGACGGAGACCCTGCGTATTAAAGCCAATCAGCAGCATAATGCGCTATTTAATTCCCTTAACCAAGCGATGCAGGAACCGGGTTTTAACAGTGAATATCTCGAAGAAATGCACCTTTGGGTCACCCACAGCCAGTTTATTGTCGAGCACCTTAATGTTCTGACTACCCTATCCCGGGAGCACACCATGCTGACCCCCGCACTGGCAGAACGCTATCTGCAGTCCTGCGAAATTGCCCTACAGCAATGTCAGCAACGACTGAGTTTTCACGGTGAAGGGGACTATGGGAACCATGTGATGGACGAAGAGGTGAAAATACCGCTCGGGCCAGTGACCATTGTTGAACGGCAACTAAACCAGATCCTTAGCCACCTGAAAGTGATGAAGACGATTTCGGCGATTGTCTGGCAACAACGGCCCATGCATGGACAGTGGTTACTAGGCCGTAAAGAAAGTCGCAAATAACCCGATGACGACCCCTAGGCCGCCACCGATAGAGGGTTAGCCGAATAAGGCTTCGGCAGCGGCAGTTAGGCGGGCCATACCTTCACGAATATCCTGCTCAGTGATCACCAGTGACGGTGCAAAGCGGATCACGCCATTACCGGCCGTGAGGATCATCACTCCCTGATCAGCCGCAGCATGCAGTAAATCACGGGCTTTAGGTTTCAGCTCGTCTTTTAGTTCAGCGCCAATCAGCAAACCTTTACCGCGGATCTCGGTGAACAGTGAGAAACGCTGGTTCATTTTTTCCAGTTCCTCAACGAACCACTGGCGACGTTGCTCGACCCCTTGCAGCACTTCTGGAGTATTAATCACATCCAAGGCCGTTTCCGCAATCGCACAGGCCAGCGGGTTACCGCCGTAGGTGGTACCATGGGTGCCGGGGGTCATCGCTGACGCAATCTCATGGGTGGTTAGCATGGCACTCACTGGGAAGCCGCCGCCCAGCGCTTTAGCCGTAGTGAGAATATCTGGCTTCACCTCATAATGCTCATAGGCAAACAGTTTACCACTGCGTCCCATACCACTCTGCACTTCATCCATCACCAGCAGCGCATGGTGCTGATCACACAATTCACGCAGGCCCTGAATAAACTCCTGAGTAGCAGGCATAATCCCGCCTTCCCCTTGGATAGGTTCTAAGACAATGGCACAGGTGTGATCGTCAATGACGGCTTTTACCGCATCCAGATCGTTAAAAGGCACATGCACAATATCTGCCGGTTTCGGACCGAAGCCATCGGAATATTTTGGTTGGCCGCCGACCGAGACCGTGAACAAGGTACGGCCATGGAAGGCATGGTGGAAAGCGATAATTTTAGTTTTATAAGGGCTGTGGCGAACAGATGAGTAGTAACGTGCCAGCTTAAAGGCTGCTTCGTTGGCTTCCGCCCCTGAGTTGGCAAAAAAGACGCGCTCAGCAAAAGTAGCCTTGATCAGTTTGCTGGCCAGACGCAGTGCCGGTTCATTGGTGAACACGTTACTGGTATGCCACAGGGTTTCGCCTTGGGCTTTCAAGGTCTCTACCAGCGCCGGGTGACAATGGCCTAGGGCAGTAACCGCAATACCGCCGGAGAAATCCACATATTCTTTACCCTGCTGGTCCCAGACACGGCTGCCTTGACCTTTGACAGGCACGAATTGTGCCGGTGCATAAACAGGCAAAATGACCTGATCAAAGGTCTCGCGATTCACTGCCATATTTTCTTTTGTCATTGGATATCCTGTCTGATTTTCTGCGCTGAGCACATTTAATAATAATCCATAAAATATGCATAAAAAATCATCTTAAGGCAATCATTACCGCGTCTGATCCACAAAGTTTTTTAACAGCGCTAATCCCTGTTCGCTAAGAATACTCTCCGGATGAAACTGTACGCCCTCTATTGCCAGACTGCGATGTCTAATCGCCATAATCTCATCTGCCTTTCCCGGTTGCTGATAACGGGCGCTGATCTCCAGGCAGTCCGGTAAGCTGTCGGGATCAGCGATCAATGAGTGATAACGAGTCACTCGTAGAGGCTGATTGAGGCCGGAGAACACCCCTCGGCCATCATGGCAAATTATTGACGTTTTACCATGCATCGGCTGATGCGCCCGCACGACCTGACCGCCAAACGCCCGAACGATCGCTTGATGACCGAGACAGACCCCCAGTACTGGGATTTTACCGGCATAGTAACGGATTGCGTCAATTGAGACGCCTGACTGCTCAGGGGTACAAGGGCCAGGAGAAATCACCAGATGGCTGAGAGGTAACTCACTCATCTGCTGCACGGTGATCGCATCGTTACGTACCACCCGTACTGCTACTCCGGTCTGTTGAAAATACTGACACAGATTCCAAGTAAACGAGTCGTAATTATCAATCAGCAGTAACATGAGGTTCTCTATCAGGCAGGGGGATAATCGGTAACAGTGAGTATGGGCCTCCACAGCGACCCGCGACCCAGCCAGACGATTAAGGTTCCACTTTTACCGAAGTGATGACGATCGGTTTCGTCGGCACATTCTGGAAAGGCCCATTGGTGGTGGTAGAGACCTGAGAAATCTTATCCGCCACATCCATCCCTTTCACGACTCGGCCGAACACCGCATAGCCGAAGTCACGCTGGCCATGATCGAGGAAAGCATTATCCGAGACGTTGATAAAAAACTGGCTAGTCGCACTGTCCGGATCGGCCGTACGGGCCATAGCAATGGTGCCGCGCAGGTTACGCAGACCGTTGTCTGCTTCGTTTTTGATCGGTGCAGCCGTCGGTTTTTGCTGCATAGCCGCCGTAAAACCGCCTCCTTGGATCATAAAGCCCGGGATCACACGGTGAAAAATGGTGTTGTTATAAAAGCCGCTATTAACATAGCTAAGGAAGTTTTTCACGGTGACCGGCGCTTTCTGGTCGTTCAGCTCTAGTTCAATGTTACCCGCAGTGGTGGTCATTAAGACATGGGTCGCGGCCAGCGCCGTTCCAGAAAATGAAGAGAGCGCCAATAACGCGAAGGCGGCCGCTAAACTACGTTTCAACATACAAACTCCCTGACTAAAGTGGTTTTCTGCAATGTGGGTCATTGTAGAGATATAACCTAGAGAGAACCAGCGCTTTACCAGGATCGTCATGGCAGCCTTCACTAGTGGCGAGCCCTATAACAGTAAAATTTGAACTGAATCACATTTTTTATGAAACATGGTCAAATTATTGCATTGATTAATCATCCGGATCACGGTTCACTCTCCGGGTATTCAGTATAACTACCGTCTTTCAATATATTAGGGTGTCAATAACTATGACAAAGACCAACCGAATTGGCCTTACCTGGATAAGTTTTCTTTCTTATGCGCTGACTGGCGCATTAGTCATTGTGACCGGGATGGTCCTCGACAATATCGCTCAATATTTCAATGTTCCGGTGGCAGGGATCAGTAATACCTTTACCTTCCTCAATGCTGGTATTCTCGTCTCTATCTTCCTGAATGCCTGGCTGATGGAAATTATCCCACTGAAACGACAGCTGATTTTCGGCTTTGTATTAATGCTGCTGGCCATTGCCGGCTTGATGACCGGCCATAGTCTGGTGCTGTTCTCCGCCTGTATGTTTGTTCTGGGCGTCGTCAGCGGGATCACCATGTCGATCGGTACCTTCCTGATCACGCACCTGTATGAAGGCCGTCAGCGCGGCTCACGCTTGCTGTTTACCGACTCCTTTTTCAGTATGGCCGGTACTCTATTTCCGATCATTGCCGGTATCCTGCTGGCACGTCATCTGCCATGGTATTGGGTCTATTGCTGTATTGGGGTTATTTATGTCGCTATTTTTATCCTCACCCTGACAGTAGAATTTCCGGTATTACAGAAACACGCGACGCAACAACCAGTGGCTAAAGAAAAATGGGGTACCGGTGTTTATCTGCTGGCACTGGCAGCGCTCTGCTATATTCTGGGGCAACTGGGCTTTATCTCCTGGATCCCTGAATATGCGACCAAAAGTGCCGGCATGTCGATTGATAATGCCGGTAAACTCGTTGGTAACTTCTGGACAGCCTATATGGTTGGCATGTGGGTCTTCAGTGTGATCCTACGCTTTACGGATCTGCAGAAAATCTTAGTGGTGATCACCGCCTTAGCCACCCTACTGATGTACTGGTTTACCCGCGAACAAGATGCCTCCATGCTGCACTGGGTGATCATGGCGCTGGGCTTCTGCTCAAGTGCGATCTACACCACCATTATTACCCTTGGTTCACAACAGACCCGAGTTTCTTCACCGAAGTTGGTCAACTTTATCCTGACCTGCGGCACCGTTGGCACTATGCTGACCTTTGTGGTTACCGGTCCTATCGTCCAGCAATACGGTCTGCTGGCTGCCCTGCAGACCGCTAACGGCCTGTATGCGGTGGTCTTTGTACTCTGTCTATTGTTGGGCCTGGTGACGAAACATCGTCAGCACGCGGCCACAGTTACCTCATAACGGTATGAGGTAAGAGAAAAACGCCGGTCATCCGGCGTTTTTTATGCATAAAAAAACCACCGACAAGCGGTGGCTTAAGATTCGGTGCCGTCAGCGACGGGTAGAGGTTGATTTAATTACCTGGTCGGGCAACAAATCCTACTGCTTTGTAGACCTTATCCAAGGTCTCGCGAGCACGCTGACTGGCCTTCTCTGCCCCGTCTTTCATGATCTGATTCAGCAATTGCTCATCATTGCGGAAATGATTAAAACGTTGCTGCAACTCTTCGACCATACCGGATACTGCATCGGCTACCGCGCCCTTCAGGTGACCATACATTTTGTCGCTGAATTGTTGCTCCAATTCAGTGACCGACTGTCCGGTCACCCCAGACAGGATATCCAACAGGTTAGAAACACCTGGCTTGTTTTTCACATCATAACGGACCACTGGTGGCTCATCGGAGTCAGTCACCGCTCGTTTAATTTTCTTCACTACCGATTTCGGGTCTTCCAGTAAACCGATCACGTTATTCCGGTTATCGTCCGATTTCGACATTTTTTTAGTCGGTTCCAGCAAGGACATCACGCGGGCACCAGATTTAGGAATAAATGGTTCCGGAATACGGAAGATATCGCCATAAATCGCGTTAAAGCGCTGGGCAATATCGCGGCTCAGTTCCAGATGCTGCTTCTGGTCTTCTCCGACGGGCACCTGATTGGTCTGGTACAGCAGAATATCAGCCGCCATCAGTACTGGGTAGTCAAACAGACCCGCATTGATATTTTCCGCATAGCGTGAGGATTTATCCTTAAACTGCGTCATACGACTCAATTCACCAAAATAGGTGTAGCAGTTCAGTAACCAAGAAAGTTGGGCGTGTTCCGGCACATGTGACTGGACGAAAATGGTCGATTTCTCAGGATCAATCCCACAGGCCAAATACAACGCCAAGGTATCCAGGGTCGCTTTATGCAGCGCTTGCGGATCCTGACGAACAGTGATGGCATGCTGGTCAACAATACAGTAGATACAGTGATAATCATCCTGCATCTGCACCCATTGACGAAGCGCCCCCATGTAATTACCAATGGTTAATTCACCTGAAGGCTGCGCGCCACTAAAAACAATGGGTTTACTCATAAATTTCTTCCTGATTCGTTACAGCCCAAGTGCGGGCAAAAGTTGGTCAAACGTATCCAGTACCTGATCCGGATGGCTCTCCGAGATAGGTTCGCCATAGTTGTAGCCGTAGGTCAGGCCGACACAGGGTACGCCAGCGGCTTTTGCCGCCTGAATATCATTACGTGAATCACCGATAAACAATAACTGATGTGGCAGTAGGCCGAAATGCCCGAGAACCAAAAACAGCGCCGCCGGATGGGGCTTCTTCTGTGGCACATCATCGCCACCGATGACCAACGAAAATTCTTCAGCAATTCCCAGTGACTCTAAGAACGGCGACACAAACGGCGTTGGTTTATTGGTCACTATCGCCAACGGCAATCCCCGCTGGCGCAGTGTTTCCAAGGTCTGGCGGACACCCGGAAATAAGCCACTGCCGGTTTCGGCAGTCTGTGCATAGAAGCGGTCAAACAGTTCCCGGCCACGTGCAGACTCGGCTGTGTCAGGCTGACGCCCGAGGGCATGGAGCAGCGCGCGTTGCATCAGAATATCTGCACCGTTGCCGACCCAAGTGGTCACGTGCGCTTTACCGGCTGGGGGCAGCCCCATGGCTTCTAATGCCTGATCGACTGCCTCAGCCAAGCCAGGAATGCTGTCACTTAGGGTACCGTCGAGATCAAAGGCCAGGCCGCGAATATCAGTGAAAGGAGCCATTCGCCGTCTCCAGTTCTCGACGCATATCATCGATCACTTTTTTGTAGTCTGACTGGCCAAAAATGGCAGAACCGGCAACGAACATATCCGCGCCCGCGGCGGCAATCTGGCCAATGTTATCGGTTTTCACGCCACCATCCACTTCGAGGCGAATATCAAAGCCGCTTTGGTCAATACGCTTACGCACTTCACGTAACTTATGCAGCGTCGAAGGCAAGAAACTCTGACCACCAAAGCCCGGGTTCACTGACATGAGCAATATCACGTCAACCTTATCCATCACATAATCAAGATAGTTCAAGGGTGTCGCTGGGTTAAACACTAAACCCGCTTTACAGCCATGTTCTTTGATTAACTGTAAAGAGCGATCGATATGTTCTGAAGCTTCAGGATGGAAGGTGATATAGCTGGCACCGGCTTTGGCAAACTGCGGTATCAGGCTGTCCACAGGTTTGACCATCAGATGGACATCGATGGGAGCGGTGATGCCGTAATCACGCAGTGACTTAAGGACCATCGGCCCCATAGTCAGGTTGGGCACGTAATGGTTATCCATCACATCGAAATGAACCACATCCCCTCCGGCTGCCAGAGCTTTTACCGTATCTTCACCCAGTCGGGCAAAATCTGCCGACAGAATGGAGGGTGCGATCAGGTAGTCTTTCATTCGATTCTCCAGATAAGTATGATCAGAGACGGCTAACCCTGCCCGGTATGTGGGTAGAGCGCCAGCAGCTCATTGACTTTTGTACGCCCGTTAATATTGCGGCTGATGGAACGGCGCGCGGTTACCACATGTTTTATCGCTTGCTGATACCACTGTTGTGTCAGCTCCGTATCATGGTTAGAGATTAACACAGGCACCTGATTTTCTTTTGCCAGTTTTGCGGCCAACTCTGCCAGATGCATCTGCTCTTTCAGACTGAAACTGTTGGTGTGATAGGCAGTAAAGCTGGCAGTTGCAGATAGCGGGGCATAAGGTGGGTCACAATAGACCACCGAGCCAGCTTGGGCCTGCAGCATTGATTCAGAATAGGACTGACAGAAAAACGTCGCTTTCTGCGCCCGTTCAGCAAACCACAGCATTTCAGCTTCGGGAAAGTAAGGCTTTACATAGCGACCGAAGGGCACATTGAATTCACCCTTTAGGTTATAGCGACACAGGCCGTTATAGCCATGACGGTTCAAATAGAGAAACAACAGTGCCCGTTCATAGGCATCTTGGCTACGGTTAAAGGCCACACGTCGAGCGTAGTACACTTCTGGATCATTCGACTGTTTGGTGAAAAGCTGTCGAGCATCCGCAATAAAGCCACTACTATTGGTCTTAATAATATTATAGAGATTGATTAGATCACTATTGATATCAGAGAGTTGATAACGCTCATAATCGGTATTTAGGAATACTGATCCGGCCCCGACAAAGGGTTCGATCAAGCAATCTCCCTCGGGGAGATGCCGACGAATGTCATCCAGCAGGTGATATTTTCCCCCTGCCCACTTCAGAAAAGCGCGGTGTTTTTTCATGCTGTCGTAATAGAGATTCTTTCATTAATGGCTGCGGATAGACCGACAGCAGATCTGCGCTTATAGCCGGGGCTACAGGCTGTAGCCCCGATGATA
This sequence comes from Tatumella saanichensis, assembly GCF_000439375.1. GTDB lineage: Bacteria > Pseudomonadota > Gammaproteobacteria > Enterobacterales > Enterobacteriaceae > Tatumella > Tatumella saanichensis. The sequence continues at coordinate 74,315 of NZ_ATMI01000011.1, read as the reverse complement.
GTTACTTAGTCGTCTCTTCCCGCACCTGGCTCATAGGTTTCACCCATGGGCTCTGCGAACGGACAGCCTCTGGTAACGCCGAAATGGCCTGTTTAGCTTCAGCAGCCGTCGCATAAGAACCACTCACTAAAATGTACCATGGTTGACCATTACGCTGCGTCGCATAGACACGGTAACCGCTGAGGTTATGCTGTTTGGCCCATGCATTCAGAGGCGCTTCACGGGTTGCACCACTCAGTTGCAGAGTATAAGCGCCATTCAGATGAGGAGCACTCTGCACCGGTGCACTCTGACGAACCGCTGGCGCCTTCGCCGTTTCCGTCACTGGGCGGGTGACCCGGTGTGGTTCACGTGCAACGGATCCCGCACGACGATGTTGCTCTGCTAGCTGGCGCTTCTCGGCTGCCTGACGTTGCTCACTCGCGCGGTGTTGTTCAGCCACACGGCGTTGTGTTTCCTGACGACGTTCATTCAGTCGCGTTTCACGTTGGCGACGACTGGCTGCAGTGGTTTCTTCAGTGACACGACGATGCTCAGCAGCGACATGATGAGTCACTGCCGGCACAGGTGCAGAAGTCACCGGAGCGGCAGCTTTGCCGTTACGGTCAACGGTCGCAGGACCCACCGGTAGGGTCATTACTGGAGCAGTATTTGTCGTAGCCGGTGCAGTTCCGGCTGTACTGTTCAGATCACTAGGCGCTGTCGCTGGCTGTGAAGGCGTTGCGGCAGGTGGCGGCATACTGTTATCTGTGCCTTCAGAACCGGTAGAGGCATTAGTGGTGGTTGAGTCTGCGGATAAACCCGTGGCTGGGGAAGATGGAGATGCAGAGGCGCTATCTGCCGTGCCACTGTTTCCTGTCGCACCACTTAGATCAATATTGCGGTCGCTGCCATCGGAAGCTGACGGCGATGGCTGAGGTGAAGAAGGGGCTTTCAGCGCAGCACCGATACCAATAATTAATAGCAGCAGGACCAAAATACCCACCGCAATCATGATTTGCTGTTTTGATAGCGCAAATTTCGGCATGGCAGGGAGCTTAGGCCCAGATGAAGATTTTCGGTTTCGCGCAGTAGGCCTGTCACTGGCATCTGGTTTTAATTCATCTTCCGGCTGAAACTCATCCATTAAACCACCTCATGCTAAACCGTTAATATCTTTCGACCCACGTATGATCACGGATTCGATGTTTTGTATCAGCGAGGCTGACACGCTTCAATTGCGGCAATGACGCTATCATGTGACACACCGCCGCGTACTTCGGCCTTGCCAAGGCTCAAAGGCAGAACCAGTCGCATTTCTCCTGCCAACACTTTTTTGTCACGCATCATATGCGGCAGATATTGGGCAGCAGTCATCTCATTCGGACCGATGACCGGCAGACCCGCACGTGCCAGTAACGCAATAATGCGCTCTGTCTCAGCGGCCGTAAAGCCATTACAGCCTTCCGCAGTACGCGCGGCCATCACCATACCTGCTGCAACCGCTTCGCCGTGTAACCAGTTTCCGTATCCCATATGTGCTTCAATGGCATGTCCAAAAGTATGGCCCAAATTCAATAAGGCACGTACCCCAGATTCCCGCTCATCAGCGGCTACTACTTCCGCCTTCAGTTCGCAGCAGCGGCGAATACACCAGCCAAGTGCTTGCTCATCAAGCGCAAGTAGCTTCTCAATATTTTCTTCCAGCCATTGGAAAAATACGCTATCCAGAATGATACCGTATTTAATCACTTCCGCCAGTCCGGACGATAACTCACGTGCAGGGAGGGTTTTCAAGCAGGAAGTATCGATAATCACCGATGCCGGCTGATAGAAAGCACCGATCATATTTTTCCCCAGCGGATGGTTCACCGCTGTTTTACCGCCGACTGAAGAGTCGACCTGGGAAAGTAAAGTGGTCGGTATTTGGATAAAACGGACCCCACGCTGATAACAGGCAGCAGCGAAACCAGTCATATCACCGATAACGCCTCCCCCGAGCGCGATTAAGGTCGTATCACGTCCATGGGGCTTTTCCAGCAAAGCGCTGAAAATCTGTTCCAGCACTGACAGGGTTTTGTACTGTTCTCCATCAGGTAAAATCACCTGATCGACATTTACCCCAGCTGTGGTGAGCTGGCGGCTCACAGACTCAAGGTACAGCGGTGCCAGTGTCGTATTGGTCACCACCATTGCAGAATCTCCGGAACGGAGAGGCCAGAAGGCAGCAGGGTCCTCAAACAAGCCTGCAGCAATGGTTATCGGATAACTACGTTCTTCAAGTGAGACCGTGATCTGCTCCATAATGGTCAATACCCTGCAACTGAGTCTGCGTTAAGCCAGTTAATTAATTACTTTCCAGCATATGGATGATTTGATTGGCGACCACTTTAGCACTTTGCTCATCAGTTCTGATGGTCACATCAGCAATTTCTTCATATAAAGGATTACGCTCGTCGGCCAGTTCTTCCAGGACTTCCCGCGGAGGCGAATCTACCTGCAGTAACGGACGACGCTTATCACGCTGGGTACGAGCCAGCTGTTTTTCGATGGTAGTTTCAAGATAGACAACAACGCCACGGGCCGAAAGACGATTACGGGTTTCCCGTGATTTGACTGAACCACCGCCGGTCGCCAGGACAATTCCCTGTTTTTCTGTGAGCTCGTTGATGATTTTTTCTTCACGATCACGAAAACCATCTTCGCCTTCTACATCAAATACCCAGCCCACATCAGCTCCGGTACGTCGCTCAATTTCCTGATCGGAATCGTAAAATTCCATATTGAGTTGCTGAGCTAACTGACGACCAATAGTGCTTTTGCCGGCACCCATAGGCCCAACCAGAAAGATATTTCGTTTCTCTGCCATTTTATCGGTATTACTAAGAATTCGTTGATGATACCCCGCTTCAGCTTGGCTGACAGGCGGGACAGAAACTGAGACCTCATAAGCGTTAACAAGAGTCAGACAGAAAATTATCTCAACACTCTGGGCGGTTTGGCAACCAATTAAATGGTTTCCGGCCAGGCTTTCTCACTCTGCCTAAAAGAAGGGAGCCCGCACTGCTTATTATTTCAGCAGCTATTCAGACCTTTGGTCGGTAATACCGAACCTGCGGGCGGCCTCATTTCGGTTCCCTGTAGCTGCTTATAGAATCGCCCATTCTTTTAAGCTAAATGCTGCTCCGCGTCAACGATGAACCTAACAGGGCAATCTTTTCGCCACAAGGATCAGGGAACTATCAATCGCGGGGTGATAAATATCACAAGCTCACGTTTACTCTGTTGACGACTGTCGCGGCGAAACAAACTACCCAAGAGCGGAATATCGCCAAGTACTGGAACTTTATTTTGCTGACTGTTTTGGTTTTGCTGAAAAATGCCCCCTAGCGCTAAGGTCTGACCCGCTTTGAGTGTGACCCGGGTGGCGATCTCTTGCTTATCAATGCTCAGCGGCATATTGCTACCTTGCTGCAAAACTTTGCCCGGCATATTCTGGCTAAGGCGGATCATCAGTCGTATTTCCTCAGTACCGAGTACCTCAGGTGTGATCTCCATCCCCAATACCGCATCTTTAAACTCTACTGTCGCAGTATCGCTGTCACCCTGCATCACTATATAAGGAATTTCGGTCCCCTGTTTTATCGAAGCTACCGAGCCCTGTGAGGCGATAAGTCGTGGACTGGCAATAATATCCACCTGATTTTCCTGCTCTAGGGCACTCAGCTCCAAACTTAATATACGGCCATTGATACGGCTAAGTGTCAAGCCAGCGGTAAAATACGCTGGGTCGACACCCAGTGGGATCCCCAAGCTATTGGCGGTTATTCCACGAGCGGCCGGCTCCGCCCCGAAGCCCCATTCCGCACCTAATTCTCGCAAGCTCTCCTCACTGATAGAGATAATATGGGCGGTAATTTCTACCTGCGGGATTGGGATATCGGTAACATTCAACCAGTCCCGTAGGGCATCAAGTGCCTGCGGAGTATCTCGAACCATCAAGATATTAGCGCGAGTGCTACCCGCAAGTGTGCCGCGGGGAGAGAGGATGTCGGCCTTCGCCAACAACGGCTGGATTTCAGAATACAGTGTATTACGCAGGATAAACCGCTGTGACTGCAGCGGTTCTTGCGCCATGCCCATGGCTGCCCCCACTGACTCTGACGGAGATATCCGTAGCACATTTCCGGAAATACGACTTTTCACACCGGCCATTTCAGACACTAATGCCACCGCCTGCTGCCAATCAATGTTCTGGAATCGTAGCGATAAACTGCCGGTCACTCCGGGGGCAATAATTAGATTCATTTGTTGAAACTCCGCCAGTTGGGCAAAGACCTGTGTCACCGGCATCATTTCAACGTCCATGGTCAGTGTCGGTTGCTCAGCCGCGTAGCTGTCAGTCTGGAACAACAACCACAGCAGAAGACTTATCCTTATCCTGCCCATTATCTGTCTCCTTTACCTGCAGAGATAATGACTCTCTGACGGGTAAACACCCCGCCCGATGACTAAGGATCACCAGCCTGCGGCTGATTCCCGTTACCTGCCATAACGTGTTCGGCAGCGTCTCACCCGGCCCAAGGGAGTAATAGCTGCCGTTCGGTCCACTCAGACGAGCACGCCGCTTAGCCGGACTGATCACCGTTCCTCGCAGTTGCCACCCCTTCAGGCTAATGGCGGCAGGCTGGCACTGCACCACAGCAGGAGGTGGTTGAAATGGGTCCCGCCCTTCAGCAGGCAGCAACACCATACAAAGCAGCGCTGCTGCTCTTCTCTTAGCCATTGCCACATAGTCTCAGCCGTAGGGCTAAGCTGTCTTGCCCCCGGCTTAATGTAAATTCTTCAGGGATACAGGGTTGTGCCAGCTCGGCCAGATGCTCAAATACGACGACCAGATCATCCCACTGCAGCTGTAATTCCAACTCTCCGGGAGCGGTCTTCATCTGCCAACGGACCACTTTCACACTATCTCTGATGGATCCTAACACCCCTAGGGAAGACTTTTTCTTTAACTGGCTCTCATCTACTGGTGATATCACCAGACCTCTCTGTAGCGGAGGGAAGGAGGCCACTTTTTTGCGTAACTGCGCCAACTTGTCAGCCTGCTGCTGAAACCGTTGCTGAGTATTTTTCAGGTCAAACCATGGTGAACCCAGCATCACAATCACTCCCGTGATCACAACGCAGAGCGTCAATGCCAGAAACAGAGACCATTGCTGATAAAGCGGCCTGTATAACAGTGTCAGCAGATAATCAGGCATCCTCCACCTCCTCCACCTCCTCCACCTCCCGCTGAGGGCTCAATAGTCTGCCAAGCTGCGTGGTCAAAATAAAACGGTACGCGCCTGTATCACCGCGTGTCAGTTCGCTGATGACGACACGGGTAAAAAATACCTGTTGGCGGAGTGTGCTGACAGTAGCCTGAAGTGGACCCACTGACTCACTTTCTCCCGTGAACGTCAGGGTTGTCCCCTGACGTGCCACTGAAGTTAGCCACACTGATGGAGGTAGCCATTGCGGCAGGCTTTCCCAAAAAAGACCCCATTGCTTGGCGCGAATTGCCACCTGCTCGCTGGCCTGCTGCTGCATAGCGTTCGCCGCTGACAGGCTGCTGAGTTGTTGCTGCTGTTGTAACAATTGCTCCACGGCGGCAATCCCTTGCTGTTGTTGTGCCAAATGCAGACTGAACTGCTGGCCGGATAGGGCTAATAGACGACGGGCAATTGCTATAGTCAGCAAAACCGTCAGCAACATTCCTCCCAGGCGCAACAGCCAAAGATAACCCCGCCGGCGGAGTTGTCCCTCACGCCAAGGTAATAGATTCGCTTGATTCATAAGTCATCCTCCCTGCGTAACGCCAGTCCGGCCGCTAGCGCAAAACTGCTCTCATTGATCGGCTGTGGCGGATAACGGTGAGTAATCGCTGATAAAGGCTGAAAGAGGCGGAAGCCTGGTGGTGGCGGGAGCCCAGCATCGCTGCAAAAATAGCGTACCCCTGACTGGGGTGATTGGCTACGGCAGACCGCCTCAGCATCTGGATAATACTGTCGATATTGCCAGCCATGACTCAGGGTTCCCTTGACATTCACTGCCCAGACCCAGAATTCGTCACTGCAATAGACTACGATGCCGCTGCAAGGCGGCCTGGCTGTCGCCAGTGCCACCGCTAGGCTGGCAGGCATCAGTTCAAACACCGCAGGCTTTAGTCCTGCTTTGCGAAAAAGCTGTCGCCAAGGGGCCAGTGCTTCGCGGCTGGCAATCGTCACTGCTGCAGACCGGCCATGGCGTTCAGGCCGCTGATAATCGACAGATAGCGGCCCCATCCCTTCCGGAACCAGCTGTTGGGCAGCGGCTCGAAGATAGTGACCACAAGCAGGTTCGCGCAGCACGTGAGTCGGTACCGGTACCTCACATTGCAACACCAGATGTGGTGGTAACCCGACCCGTAACGAGGCTCTTACCGGTAATAGAGTCTTCCAGTGCAGGAGCAGAGGCAGTAAGGTCTGCTGGCGCGTAGAAATATCCAAGGGATCGGCCTGCGGACAATGATAGGGGTGCTGCCACCAATGACGTAATAGCCAGCCCCGGCCTCGTGGCTGCAGCCCAAGGGCAGTAATTTTCCCAGGTTGAATATCCAGCCCAATATTCCAGTATTGAAAGTTCACCGATGAGACCTCCGTTGTCCCGTGGTCATAAAATGACGTATCCAAGTATCTTGCTTGCCTTTATACTACGCGCCGATTGTTTATAAACTACGCAGTTGATCGATGGCGGGAAATCTAAGGTGAAGTTCTTAAAGTATTTATTTATTTTTGCAGTGTGTTGCGCATTGCTGGGAGTTGGCTCGGTTTATGGCTTATACCGGTATATTGAGCCACAGCTTCCGGATGTGAACTCGCTCAAAGACGTGCGGTTACAGACACCGATGCAGGTGTATAGCGCAGATGGAAAGTTAATTGCTCAGTTCGGTGAAAAACGCCGTATTCCTCTGACCCTGAATCAGATCCCTCCGCAAATGGTGAACGCCTTTGTTGCTACCGAGGACAGCCGTTTTTATCAGCACCATGGTATCGACCCGGTGGGGATTTTCCGGGCCGCCAGTATTGCACTCGTGTCCGGCCATGCCTCTCAGGGAGCCAGTACTATTACTCAGCAGCTGGCACGAAATTTCTTCCTGAGCCCAGAAAAGACCCTAATGAGGAAGATAAAAGAAGCCTTCCTCGCTATTCGTATTGAACAGCTAATGAGTAAGGATGAGATCCTTGAACTCTATCTGAACAAAATTTACCTCGGTTACCGAGCCTATGGAGTAGGCGCCGCCGCACAGGTTTATTTCGGGAAAAGTGTCGACCAGTTAACACTCAGTGAGATGGCAATGATTGCCGGATTACCGAAAGCACCTTCGACCTTTAACCCGCTGTATTCTCCAGACCGTGCCTTGGCACGTCGTAACGTGGTGCTGTCGCGCATGCTTGAGCAGCACTACATCACTCAGCAACAATATAATGATGCCCGCCGTCAGCCGATCAACGCCCACTATCACGGTCCGGAAGTCGCCTTTACCGCACCCTACATTACCGAGATGGTGCGTCAAGAAATGGTGAAACGCTACGGTGAGAATGCCTACACCGACGGCTATCAGGTCTATACCACCATTACTGAAAGGCTCCAGACCGCGGCGCAGGATGCGGTACGTAAAAATGTGATCGATTATGATATGCGCCACGGCTATCGTGGCCCAGAACAGTTGCTCTGGAAATCTGGGCAGACCCCTTGGGATCCTGAGCATATCAATAAAACCTTAAATAACCTGCCAGTGTATGGTCCACTGCAACCGGCGATTGTGACCGCTGCGGACACACAGTCTGCTACAGTGGTAATGAAAGGTAATCAGACCCTGACGCTGAACCTTGCTGCGGTACGCTGGGCACGGCCATTCAGGTCGGATACCCAACAAGGCGCAACCCCGCGCTCGGTGGACCAAGTTTTGCAACCCGGCCAACTGATCCGCATCCGACAGCAGGATAATCAGTGGTTACTGGCCCAAGTTCCCGATGTCAATTCCGCCTTGGTATCTCTGAACTCACATACTGGGGCTATTATCGCGCTCGTCGGTGGCTTTGACTTCACTCAAAGTATGTTTAACCGCGCCACTCAGGCACTGCGTCAGGTCGGCTCGAATATTAAACCGCTCCTGTATACCGCAGCCTTGGACAAAGGCCTCACTTTAGCCACCATGTTGAACGATGTGCCGATTTCACGCTGGGATGCTGGTGCTGGAACTGACTGGCGACCGCATAACTCGCCGAATACCTATGATGGCCCGATCCGGCTACGTCAGGGGCTGGGGCTGTCGAAAAACGTGGTAATGGTCCGTGCGATGCGCGCCATGGGCGTAGATTACGCGGTGAAATATCTGCTGCGCCTAGGCTTCCCTGAACAAAATATTGTACATACGGAATCCTTGGCGCTGGGTGCAGCCTCCTTTACGCCGTTACAGGTTGTTAGGGGCTATGCCACGCTGACCAACGGCGGTTTCCTAGTGAGTCCGTGGTTTATTCAGAAAATCGTCGACCAGACCGGCCAGACGATATTTGAGGAGCAACCGCAGGTATCCTGCCCGCAATGTAATATTCCGGTTGTGTATGGTGAGACACCGAAATCAGCCATGCTAAATGAAGAAAGCGTTGAGAGTGTGGCACCTTCAGTGCCAACTGCACCTGCCAGTGGCACGGCACCGGCAACCGATTTGGAACCTGCGCCGGCTCTACCCTCAGTAGACCAGCAATATGCGCCACATGTTATCAGCACTCAGCTTTCGTTCCTGATTAAAAGTGCCCTTAACTCGAATATCTTCGGCGAACCGGGCTGGCAAGGAACCGGCTGGCGTGCTGGCCGCGATTTAAAACGGAATGATATCGGCGGTAAAACCGGCACCACTAACAGTTCGAAAGATGCATGGTTCTCAGGTTTTGGCCCAGATATTGCCACCTCGGTGTGGATAGGCTTTGATGATGCCCGCCGCACTCTGGGCCGCACCACCCTTTCTGGGGCAATACCTGGTCAGGCCGCTGGTTTTGAAGGCGGTGCGAAAACGGCGCAACCGGCTTGGGATGATTATATGCAAGTGGCTCTCGACGGAGTAGCGTTACAGCCATTAGTGCCACCTGAAGGGATCACTACGGTCACCATTGACCGCAGTACCGGTAAATTATCCAAAGGTGGTGCTAACTCCCGTCAGGAATACTTTATTACCGGCACCGAGCCGAAGGAATATTCAGTGCAGGATAGCAGCCCTGAAATCATCAATAACGGTCAGAGTCACGATCTGTTCTGAAGAGTGAATCGCCGTAACTGTCTATCAGGATCCGTTATCTCTATCACTGGAGATAGCGGATTTTTTCTGGGGGAAGAATTTACCGGAATACTGACGAGCATCACCATAAGAGCATAATGCGCCCCACTATCACCTTACATTCGCGGTAGAGTGTCTCGTTATACTAAAGACGTCCCTGCTTGATCAACCACTCACGCAGCAGGAACAGTGCACTGATATTACGGGCTTCAGTGAACTGTGGCTGTTCCAGTAACGCCGTCAGGTTATTGATCGGCCAGCGGTGTAGCACCAGTGGCTCAGGTTCATCCCCTTCCAACTTTTCTGGGTACAAGTCTTCGGCCACGATAATATTCATCCGGCTGGAGAAATAGGAAGGTGCCATCGTCAGGCTAGCCAGTTGCTCAGTATAACAGGCACCAAAACCGGCTTCTTCTTTCAGCTCACGTTGTGCGGCTTCAAGGGGCGTTTCGCCCGGATCAATCAACCCTTTCGGGAAGCCTAGCTCATAGCTGTCAATACCGACCGCGTACTCTTCGATCAGTAAGACTGAGTCCCCTTGCAGAGCGAGGATCATCACCGCTTCCCGTGATGCCGGTTTCATGCGTTCATACACCCGTTTTTCACCGTTACTGAACTCCAAATCAACCTGCTGGATGGTGAATAGCCGGGAACGGGCAACCTCTTTTATATGAGTAATAACTGGTTTTTTCAGGGAACCCATTGATAACCTCGAACGGTGCGATGTATAACCACAAGACAGATAGCCGGTATTGAAACACAGCCCTCAGCAGACCACAAATCTGACGATATTCTGGGCTCTGCTTTCAGCTTACAACGGTTACTGGTCGCGCATTAATAATTAAAAAATATGAATAATCAGATTTGGCTGATAGCCCTTAATGCCCGAAGAGTCGTACAATAATTACTGGCATTATTTTAAATAATGCGCCACAGCCTCAGGTAGTCGCATAATCGCGGTCAACCGTCAGTGGCGGGATACGGCGAGTACTACACTTCTTTATATGCTGCTCTGTTTTCCTGAGCGATAAGCGACGGTAAGTCTCCCCGCTGACTGAACATTATATGGGAATGATGATCACTCTACTGGCATTGGTTATAATTTTGGCGGTTATCGCCATTGTGTTTTTCAGAAGGTATCGTACCCTGCCTGAAAAACTGCCTTTGCTGATCCCTGCTGCCAGACGTCGTCTTTCTCCGGATGAAAAACACGCGGTCACTGCCTATTTAGCAACCGAGTCTCCCGCCGGGAAATCATTCTTATCACGTTTTAGTCGTCATTCAACCAAAGAGCCTGTATTCACCGCCCGCAGCTATAAAGTTTACTCTGTTACATATCCCATTACCCGATACGGGCTGTCGACAGACTCTCCGCAACAGTGGCGCTATTATCTTGATACCTTAGAAATCCATCTGCCGCCGCTATGGGAACAGTTTATTACGGCAGAAAATACCATTGAGCTGATCCCTGCGGGCAATATCCTGCTGGTCATTTCCCTGAATGGCCACCAGCTAGCCGATTATTATCAGGAAACCCGTGACAATACGGCTCGTCTGCCCGTCAGTTCCCCGGCATCCATCCGTAAAGAACAGAGCAGCTACATTGAGCTATTGCAAATCCGTAAAGAGACCCCGGAAGAGCATCAGCTATCGAAACCCGACGGAACCACCGAGGCCCTGATCATCTGCCTGGCCCTATTGATCCTATTTCTCAGTCAACTGGTTCCTGTCGCGTTAATGCTGTGGCTAGTGATCCCGGCACTGATGGTGATCGCCATTGCGCTTTGGGCCATGTTGCGACCGGTACGGGCCTCTGATCTTAGAGAAATTCACTGTATGCGCGGACAACCCAAACGTTGGGGTCTATTCGGAGAATCAAATCAGGAACAAAGTAATATTTCGCTCGGCATTATCGACCTGCAATATCCTGAATATTGGAAACCTTATATTCACCATGACCTCGGCAAGATCACCGATATCGATATTGATACTGATCGTCAAGTCATCCGCCAAGGACGCTTTCTCTCTCTGCATGATGAAAGCCGCGAATTTCCAGTACAGCACTGGAAGAAAAATGCCGTATTGGCGGCCGGTTGCCTGCTGGTACTGGTGATGATGATAAGCTGGGTGCCGCTCGGTATGCCGTTCAAACTGAGTCTCGCTTGGTTACAAGGCACTCAGCGCATCGAAGTCACCTCACTGAAACAACTCTCAGCAATGAAACTGCAAGTCGGGGATTTACTGAATGTGAAGGGCCAGGGCATGTGTTCGGTGCCGGGAAGCTATCAAGGCAATCGCCTCTACGGTTATATGCCATTCGATTGTTCGGCAGTCTATTGGAATAATGCGGCACCGCTGCCGCTGCCACAGTCAGATGTTATTGACGAAACCACTGAGTTACTGGATACGGTACAACATCAGCTTCATCCTGGTGCCGACAATGACATGAAAATCAACCCGCAACTGGCACAGGCTATCCAGAAATCTGGGATGATTTTACTGGATGATTTCTCAGGGATTGTTCTGCAAACACAACAGTTGTGTGGTGATGCTGCAAGTTGCTCTCGACTTAAGAATGCACTGGTAAATCTCGGTAATGCCAAAGACTGGTCATCCCTGGTAAGCCGCGCCCGCTCGGGACGCTTAAACGGGGTCAATGTCCTGCTGCGCCCGGTCAGTGCTGTCACCCTTGAGAGCCTGGTCAACAATGCGGCCAGCGTCTTTTTTACTAGCGAAACCCGTAAGGCGATTGAAACCTTAAACAGTCCGCCACCGGGAGGATATTTGCTGATCAGTGATCAAGGACGTCAGTTAGTCAGACAGCCCCAGCCTGATGTATCACTGTTTGATCTCAGTGCACCGGAACAGTGGAATGAGCTAAGACGAATTTCCGCCATGTTGCTTCACACCCCATTTACCGCTTCAGGGGTGATCACTGCGCTTTCTGTCGATGCTAACGGGACTAGCCATGTATCCTTGCATGAAGAACCCGGCGGGACTTCGCTATGGCGCTATCTGGCGACATCATTGTTCTTTGTAGCGTTACTGATTTGCTTGGTGGTCAATGTACTGCTGACCTTAAGGGCTATTCGTAAGGATCATTTACGTCACGTAGCGATCCTGCACTATTACGATACTTGTTTTAATCCATCACTGAATCCCCACCAGGAACCACGCTCCCTGTTTTGATCTGCCTACCGCTCGCTTACCATGATGTGCGGCTGACGGATATTTGCCGTCGTGGTGCCGATACTTTCCTGCGGAAATACTTTATAATCAGTGCAGCCGGTTCGGGCTTTCCGGAATATGCTGTTGTCCCCCCTCCTGCCTTGAATTTTTTCATTTGCACCCAATTTATGGATATTCCGGTACAGAGCTCGCATCCTGCCCGTTCAGGATTATTGCGTGATACAGGAGTCACTATGAAAGAGCCCTCCGCTCATCAAGATGTCAGACTGGATAAATGGCTGTGGGCAGCCCGCTTTTATAAAACGCGGGCATTGGCCAGAGAGATGATCGAAGGTGGCAAGGTCCATTACAACGGTCAGCGCAGTAAACCTGGGAAACATGTGGAGCTCGATGCCGAACTGATTTTACGTCAGGGTAATGATCTACGCACTGTGATTATTACTGGCATCACTGATCGCCGAGGTAGCGCCGCCGATGCTCAACAGCTTTATCGCGAAACCGCAGAAAGTATACAGAAGCGCGAATCCGTAGCGCTGGCGCGTAAACAGCATGCCCTGACCATGCCACACCCGGACCGGCGGCCCGATAAGAAAGAGCGCCGAGACCTGATAAAATTTAAATTCACAGGGGATGCCTAGTCACCTGTTTTACTGAGAGAAGCTTATGCCTGTACAAGATCAACTTCATCGTTTTTTGTTCAAAAATGTCGCGGTTCGTGGAGAACTGGTCAATGTTTCACAGACCCTGCAGGAAATAACCCGCGGCCATGATTATCCACAACCGGTACAGGCACTGTTGGGCGAAATGCTGGTTGCCACCAGTCTGATGACGGCGACACTGAAATTTGAAGGGGACATCACCGTACAGCTACAGGGAGACGGCCCCCTGTCTATGGCAGTGATTAACGGCAACAACCACCAGCAACTGCGTGGTGTGGCGCGTACCCGTGGTGAAATAGCGCCCGGCAGCACCCTTAAAGAGATGGTCGGTAACGGCTTTCTGATCATCACCATCACGCCAGCCAAAGGCGAGCGCTATCAGGGTGTCGTCGGTCTGGAAGGTGATACGGTGGCTGCTTGCTTGGAAGATTACTTTGCCCGTTCCGAGCAGTTACCGACCCGTATTATTATTCGTCAGAATGAACAGGGTGCCGGTGGGATCCTGCTGCAGGTTCTGCCTGCAGAAGACACCAATGGCGAAGAGTTCGAACACCTAGCGACCTTGGCTGACACGATCAAGCCTGACGAACTAATGAGCCTGTCGGCCACCGATGTGTTATGGCGTCTGTATCACCAGGAAGAGGTCTCCGTCTTCGAGCCGGCTGATATTATTTTTAAATGTACCTGTTCCCGTGAGCGTTGTGGTGATGTGCTGAAAACGGTCGCCGCCGATGAAATCAACCAAATTCTAGAGGAAGACGGTAAAATCGATATGCACTGCGATTACTGCGGTACACACTACATTTACGATGCTGTCGATGTAGAAAAAATCCGTAATAATGCCGTGGACGGTAACGAATCCGTTCACTAATTGATCGGCTGACGCCTGTCCAATACTGCGCGTCAGTCACCCTTCCTTTACGTCGTTATTCATCAACGATGCAATAATCACCGGATAAAATACAATCCGTCTCACAATTTTATTGCTGATTTCTTTCAGAATTATCATCCTGCTGGGTACACTAGTGATCGTTCTCGGCGGAAATCCTTACCCTGCTCCGCCCTTCATGATAATAATACTCACTTGCACGCGCAGCACCGACAGGAGCAATAACATGTCTTCCAGACACGGGAAGCAGCCCGACCTCTCGACCTTAGGCATTCATGACACCACCGAAATTCTGTATAACTCAGATTACGATACCCTGTTTCAGGAAGAAATCCGTCCTGAGTTAGAAGGGTATGAACGCGGAACCCTGACACAGAACGGGGCCGTAGCCGTAGATACTGGCATTTTTACCGGTCGCTCACCGAAGGATAAATATATCGTTCGTGATGCCACCACACAGGACAGTGTCTGGTGGAGTGACAGCAGTAAAGGTAAAAATGATAACCAGCCGATGTCACAGGAGACCTGGCAGGCCCTGAAAAGCTGCGTGACACGGCAGCTCTCAGGGAAACGGTTATTTGTGATTGATGCGTTTTGTGGGGCGAACCCAGACAGCCGGTTAAACGTGCGTTTTGTGACCGAAGTTGCCTGGCAGGCGCATTTTGTCAAAAACATGTTTATTCGCCCGACCACTGAAGAGCTGGCAGAGTTTGAGCCGGATTTTGTGGTGCTGAATGGCGCGCGCTGTACGAACGCCGATTGGCAGTCGCAGGGCTTACACTCTGAAAATTTTGTCGCCTTTAACCTCAGCGAACGTATCCAACTGATCGGCGGAACCTGGTACGGCGGTGAGATGAAAAAAGGCCTGTTTGCGGTGATGAACTACCTGCTCCCGCTGAAAAATATTGCCTCGATGCACTGTTCTGCAAATGTCGGAGAGAAAGGGGATGTTGCGGTGTTCTTCGGCCTATCCGGTACCGGCAAAACCACATTATCCACCGACCCGGCCCGTCAGTTAATCGGCGATGATGAACATGGCTGGGATGATGATGGTGTATTTAACTTTGAAGGCGGCTGCTACGCCAAAACTATTAATCTTTCGCCGCAGGCTGAGCCGGAAATCTATCAAGCCATCCGCCGTGATGCATTACTGGAAAACGTGGTGGTGCGAGAAGATGGCAGTATTGATTTCAGCGACGGTTCGAAGACCGAAAATACCCGTGTCTCCTACCCGATTTACCATATCGATAATATTGTCACGCCAGTATCAAAAGCTGGTCACGCACAGAAAGTGATCTTCCTGACCGCTGATGCTTTCGGTATTTTACCGCCAGTCTCTCGCCTGACACCAGAACAGACCCAGTATCACTTCCTGTCTGGATTTACCGCGAAACTGGCTGGCACAGAGCGTGGTATCGTACAGCCATCGCCGACATTCTCTGCCTGTTTTGGCGCAGCGTTCCTGACATTGCATCCGACCCGTTATGCTGAAGTACTGGTAAAACGTATGCAGGCGGCCGGTGCGGAAGCCTATCTGGTCAATACCGGTTGGAACGGGAAAGGCGAGCGGATTTCGCTGAAGAATACCCGCACTATCATCAATGCGATCCTCAGTGGGGAACTGCAGCAGGCTGCAACCCACACATTGCCAGTGTTTAACCTACAGATCCCACTGGCCTTAGCGGGTATAGATACTGAACTGCTTGACCCACGCAATAGCTGGGCAACTGCAGCGGAATGGCGGAAAAATGCCGAAATCTTGGCCCAGAAGTTTATCAGTAACTTCGAGCAGTATACTGACACGGATACCGGTAAAGCACTGGTGTCGGCGGGCCCGGACCTCGGTTAACCCCTAGAGATACGCGGTTAGCTGTTTTCAGCCATTATTTGGCTGATATTATCCGCAGGCAACCCTGACCGGATGCTGTATTGGTAGGACAGCGGTTATACCTCCCGAGTACAGGATGGTATAACCGCTGAACCTTCTGTCCCAAGGTAGCCGCAGAGCTATTGTTGTCGATATTCCTCGCCAAGTAAGTTCAACAAGAAGCCTTGCAGAACAGATGACCACTACACGGCTATCCAATAACATCAGTGGTTAGTGGCATTCACTATCGGTGCTGGGGGTTCACTGGTCGGAATGGGTAACCAGGCACGGATACGTAATCCCCCCTGCTCACTGCGACCAATCTCCAGCTCACCACGGTGTGCATCAATAATTCGCTGCACAATCGCCAAGCCAAGGCCGGTTCCGCTGGTGCTGCGAGCACTGTCGCCGCGAACAAATGGCTGTAACAGATGTTCAATCTGCTCCGGCTCAATCCCCGGCCCATTATCTTCCACCTGGAACCAAGCACGGTTCAGCTCACGGCCACTGCTGACCTTGATCCAGCCATTACCATAACGGGCTGCATTGACCACCATATTGGCAACCGCACGTTTGATGGATAATGGGTTGATATCCAGCAATAATTCGCTGTCCATCACCGCATTGTCAATTTCACGCTCATAGCCACTTTCTGCGGCCACCACTTCACCCAGCACGGTATTCAAATCGACACGTTCTGTCTGCATCTCCTGGCCGGTACGCAGATAATCAATAAACTGTTCGATAATAGCGTTACACTCTTCGATATCTTTATTGATCGATTCCGAGAGATAACGTTCTTCCTCACCCATCATTTCTGTTGCCAGACGAATACGGGTCAGCGGTGTACGCAGGTCATGACTGACACCGGCCATCAGCAAGGTACGATCGTCGGCCAACTGTTTGATGCCAGCGGCCATCTGATTAAAGGCGCGGGTTACCGAACGGACTTCAGATGCTCCATACTCACGCAGCGGCGGAGGAATAATGCCCTGCCCGACCTGTAGTGCCGCATTTTCCAGTTCCACCAGCGGCCGATTTTGCATTCGGATAAATAACCAAGCCCCACAGATCGCCAGCAACATAATCGCTAAGGTATAGCGGAACAGCGGCGAGAAATCGCCTTGGTGAATTTCGGTCAGTGGCACCCGTACCCAGATATCCGGCGACAACCAGGTTTTCAGCCAGACCACCGGCGAATTTTTATTGACCTCTACCCGGACATCCGTTGGTCCCCCCAGTTGCTGAGCCATCTGGTCACTGAGGAATTCATAGTGCTGTGCCCAACGTAATCCCCCCTCTTCTGCAGCCGCATTGGTATATAAAGAGATCCCCAATTCACGGTAAATCTCGCGGCGAAAGGCCGGGGGAACTTCTAACTGCGTTCCGTCTTCCAGCTGTAATTTATCGGTCATCAGCATTCTGACTTCATATGCCAGAACTTTATTAAACTGCTGCAGACTCGGTAAAATCGCAAAGTTGAGCACCACCAGATAAGTTGTCACCAAGCTGACAAACAGCAGAGTGACAATCAATATCAAGGTGCGAGCAAAAGAGCTGCGTGGCGAGAAGCGGAATCGCTTCATGCTTTACTGCCGTCCGGGACAAACACATAGCCCAGACCCCAGACGGTTTGGATATAACGCGGATGGGCCGGATCTTCTTCCACCATACGACGTAAACGGGAAATTTGGACATCAATGGAGCGTTCCATGGCGCTGTATTCACGACCACGGGCCAGATTCATCAGCTTGTCACGGGACAGCGGCTCGCGTGGGTGGCTGACCAACGCTTTAAGTACCGCGAATTCACCGCTGGTTAATGGCATAGGCTCATCTTCACGGAACATCTCACGGGTACCTAGGTTCAGCTTGAATTTACCAAAGGCAATCACCGCTTCTTCCTGAGAAGGCGCACCCGGCAGTTCGTTAGCCTGACGACGCAGTACTGCACGGATACGGGCCAGTAATTCACGCGGATTAAACGGCTTAGGAATATAGTCATCCGCGCCAATTTCCAGGCCGACGATACGATCCACTTCTTCACCCTTGGCGGTGACCATGATAATCGGCATTGGGTTACTCTGGCTACGCAGACGGCGGCAGATCGACAAACCATCTTCCCCTGGCAACATCAGGTCCAGCACCATGAGATGAAAGGATTCACGTGTCAGTAAACGGTCCATCTGTTCAGCGTTGGCAACACTGCGCACTTGAAAACCCTGTTCCGTCAGATATCTTTCCAGCAATGCCCGCAGGCGCATGTCGTCATCGACGACCAGAACTTTGTAATTTTCCTGCATTTCTTCACTCCCAAAGGCACAATTGCCTGATACGGTATTGTTAAAAAAGATATATTACAGTGACAGTTTATAATGGTTTATATTCTAGCCGAAATTGTTACAAAGCATATTAAACAGCAAGTTAACTCTGTTTTTTGTCCTCCGGCAGCGGAAATCGGTTGAATTTACTCAACCTTTTCTTCTGCGCTTAGTCCTTAGCGGCAGCGGCACCGTTGTTCTGCTGTGGTATTCCCCGCCGGTTGATCGCGGGAAAAGGCTTTTTTATGGCTAACGGAGCACTTTTACTGACAAAGACTGACATCATCTGACGGGCATAGGATGACTTATGAGAACGCCACTGATCACACGTGAAGGCTATCAACGCTTAAAACAGGAACTCGACACCCTATGGCGTGAAGAGCGTCCAGAAGTCACTAAAAAAGTGACCTGGGCTGCCAGCCTTGGCGATCGCAGTGAAAATGCTGATTATCAGTATAACAAAAAGCGGCTGCGGGAAATCGACCGCCGGGTCCGCTACCTAAGAAAGAGTCTCGAAAATTTACGGATTGTCGATTATTCCCCACAACAGGAAGGTAAAGTGTTCTTCGGGGCGCGGGTGGAAGTAGAAAATGATGCTGGGGATATCAAGACCTTCCGTATCGTCGGTTACGATGAAATTTTCGGTCAGAAGAATGCCATTTCTATCGACTCGCCAATGGCCCGAGCGTTACTGAAAAAGCAGGAAGGGGATGCAGCACAGGTCACCACCCCGGCCGGTGAAGTCACTTGGTATATCAATGAAATTGTTTATCCGGACGCAGAGTAGGAATAGTGCCCAAAGCCCGTCCGGTGACTGGCATTTTAAGCGCTCAGTCCGTATAACTGTCCGCTGGAAATTAACCTCGCTGAAACCTGATGCTAAAGATGAAAAATTCGCTAAGCCACATTATTGCCGGTGAACTTCAGGTCCGTGCAGAGCAGGTCGATTCTGCTGTGCGTATGCTGGACGAAGGGAACACCGTGCCGTTTATTGCACGTTATCGTAAGGAAGTGACCGGTGGGCTGGATGATACCCAGTTACGTCAGTTAGAGACACGACTGAGCTATCTGCGCGAGCTCGATGACCGCCGTCAAACTATCCTCCGCTCCATTGATGAGCAGGGAAAAATGACTCCGGCACTGTCCGATGCTCTCAATTCCACCCTCAGTAAGACCGAACTTGAAGATCTCTACCTGCCTTACAAACCAAAGCGGCGCACCCGCGGGCAGATCGCTATCGAAGCAGGCTTGGAACCGTTAGCCACCCTGCTGTGGGAACAGCCGCAGCATGATCCCGATACCGAAGCGCAAGCCTTTGTCGATGCAGACAAAGGGATTACCGATAGCCGTGCAGCATTGGACGGTGCCCGCTACATCCTGATGGAAAAATTCGCCGAAGATGCCGTTCTGCTGGCAAAAGTGCGTAACTACCTGACAAAACACGCCCATCTGGTATCACGAGTGGTGGAAGGTAAAGAAGAGTCTGGCGCTAAATTTCGCGATTATTTCGACCATCACGAACCTCTTTCCTCTGTACCTTCTCACCGTGCGCTGGCCATGTTCCGCGGCCGTAATGAAGGGGTATTACAGCTGTCCCTTAACCCAGACCCGCAGTCTGAAGAGCCGCCACGGGAGAGCTACGGTGAAACCCTGGTTGCCGATCACCTACAGGTTATTTTCAACCAAGCACCGGCGGATCGCTGGCGCAAAACCGTGATCAGCTGGACGTGGCGTATCAAGGTGCTGCTGCACCTGGAAACCGAACTGATGGGCACACTGCGCGAGCGCGCCGAAGATGAAGCCATTAATGTGTTTGCCCGTAACCTCAGCGATCTCCTAATGGCTGCCCCGGCGGGCATGCGTGCCACCATGGGCCTCGATCCCGGCCTACGGACCGGCGTTAAAGTGGCGGTTGTCGATGCCACCGGCAAACTGGTGGCCACCGATACTGTTTACCCACATACTGGACAAGCCAGCAAAGCAGCGGCCAGTGTGGCTGCCCTCTGTGCTCGTCATCAGGTGGAACTGGTGGCGATCGGTAACGGTACCGCTTCCCGCGAAACCGAACGCTTTTATGCCGAATTGCAAAAACTCTATCCGCAGGTCACCGCCCAGAAGGTGATCGTCAGTGAAGCAGGTGCCTCGGTCTATTCGGCTTCCGAACTGGCGGCACTGGAGTTCCCGGACCTGGATGTATCGCTGCGTGGTGCGGTGTCTATTGCCCGTCGTCTGCAGGATCCGCTGGCCGAACTGGTGAAAATCGAACCGAAATCTATCGGTGTTGGTCAGTATCAACATGATGTCAGCCAGAGTCAGCTCGCCAAAAAACTGGATGCGGTGGTCGAGGACTGTGTAAACGCCGTCGGCGTCGATCTCAACACGGCATCCGTGCCCCTACTGACCCGGGTTGCCGGACTGACGCGAATGATGGCGCAGAATATCGTTAACTGGCGTGATGAAAACGGTCAGTTCCGCAACCGTCAGCAACTGCTGAAAGTCAGCCGCTTAGGGCCAAAAGCCTTTGAACAGTGTGCCGGATTCCTGCGTATCGGCCGAGGTGAAAACCCGCTGGATGCCTCAACGGTACACCCGGAAGCGTATCCGGTCGTGGAGCGGATTTTACAGGCTACCGAACAGAGCCTCAGCGATTTGATGGGGAACAGCAGTGCCGTCCGTGCGCTGAATGCCTCACAATTTACCGATGAACGCTTTGGTCTGCCTACGGTCAATGACATCCTGAAAGAGCTGGAAAAGCCGGGCCGTGACCCACGTCCGGAATTTAAAACCGCCACCTTCGCGGAAGGTGTTGAGACGATGTCTGACCTGCAGCCGGGGATGGTATTAGAAGGCTCAGTGACCAACGTCACTAACTTCGGGGCTTTTGTGGATATCGGTGTCCATCAAGATGGTCTGGTCCACATTTCGTCGCTGTCTGACAAATTTGTCGAAGACCCTCATCAAGTGGTGAAAGCTGGGGATATCGTCAAAGTGAAAGTGATGGATATCGACCAGCAACGCAAACGTATTGCCCTGAGCATGCGACTGGATGAACAACCGTCTGAAGCCCGCTCTGCATCACGTAACGGTCCTGCGTCCTCCTCACCGGCACGCACCGCCCGCCCGGCGAAACAGCCCGCGTCTCGGCAAAAACCAGCCGGCAACAGTGCGATGGAGGATGCACTGGCCGCCGCCTTCGGTAAAAAACGCTGATTGACCTGATAGCTCCCGACCTTGGGAGCTATCAGCCATCAGGCTGCGGTGACTTCTTGCGTCAGGGTGATCTCTAGGGACGCTCGATCCGCTAAACTACCTGCTAGTTTCTGAAATGGCGCCGCTTTCTCATGCTTATCCAGATGCTGCTGTGATTGCCAACGCTCCAGCATAATAAACTGCAACGGGTTACTGATATTCTGATGCAGCACATAGGACTCACATCCCGGTTCGCCCTGTACCTCACTGACAGCGGTTTGTAATGCTTGCGCCACCGTCTTTTCTTCACCGGCATGTGCGGTGATCACGGCGATAACGTTAATGACCTGACTCATATCGGACCTTCTTGGTTACAGGAAAGGATCCCGGCAGCATTTCCGGGAGGGGTCATTGCAGTATGCGACGGTAATAGGGAGAAAAACAGTCTCGCGGCGGCAGAATGGCACCCAAGGTGAAAAACGGGTGCCGAACAGATTATTTATAGACTTCCGCGGTGGCGCTGATACGCCCGTGCTCACGTCCAGCGATCACTTTAAAATAGCGACCACCTTTTTCATCAGCCAGTTTTGACAGATGCGCCTTCGCATCCATCGGTGAAGTGGTGGCCGCCGTCGTTGAGACAGTGCCAATTTTTTCCAAATGCTGGCTGTCGATATCAGCCTGAGTGATTTCTTTTGCAGCCAATGCCGGTAAAGAAACGGTACCAGCGATCAGGGCGGTGACGATCAGGATTGTCAGTTTCATCATTATTATTCTCTGCGCAAAGGATAGATTACCCGCTCAACGCGTCGATTCTCCCTACAGGAAAGTCCACGCATCTTCAGCGGACCAGAGGTAGACAAAAAACACTCACTAACAGAAATAGCCCCGCTTTAGTTAATGGGCCACTGCCCAACACCGCTATTTATCAAATTTGTGAGAAGTCCGTCAAAATTTGGCTGAAAAAGTCAGGATGAGAGATAAAAGGCGCATGACCGGCTTTCGGGATCACCACCGAATGACCGTTCCCGCTGAGTGTATCCACTCGCGGCACAATGTCTCGTGGAACCAGTGCATCCAGAGCACCGTAAATCCGCAATGAGGGTACTGAAATCTCTGCCAGCCGAGGACGAAAGTCCGTGTTCTGTAACAGGCTCAGCCCGGCATTCAACACTCTAACCTCAGGCAGTGGCTGAGTTAATACCGCCTCCCGCAATGCTACCGCATCTTGACGAGCAGAAGGTGTTCCCAGGGTCTGTAACGCCATAAAGCGTTCGACCGTTTTTTCAAAGTGCTGGCTGAGCTGGTGTTCAAAACCTAACAGCACCGATGGCCGGATACCCGGCCAGTCTCCCTGTGCAGCAAAACAGGGAGAAGTCGCCGCCATGATCAAACCTTGCAGTCGCTGTGGAACCTGCAGGGCCAACTGAGTTGCCACCAGCCCCCCTAGGGACCAGCCGAGTACCAGTGAGCCTTCCGGTAACTGGGGGAGTAACGCTTCGCAGAGTGCGGGCAGGGTGAGCGCCGGGGTATCACGACTGCGTCCGTACCCGGGCAAATCGACCAGATGCAGACGAAAATGCGGGCAAAGCCGCGTCAGGATGCCACGCCAGACTTCAGAATTCATCCCCCAGCCGTGCAATAGCACAAGATCGCGTTTTCCCTCTCCACAGGTGTGCCAATAAAGGGACATGATGGCCAAACTCCGTCAAATAAAAGAGAGCATAGCATGTTCATTTTCAGGACAAATTGCTGGCTGTGCCAGTTACCGGTGGTGGCACAGGGGCGCGGGATTTGCAGCTTCTGTCTACGCCAGTTACCGTCAATGGGCTCACTCTGTAGCCGCTGTGGCCTGCCGGCTGCCCCGAAGACCCGAGAATGTGGTCGCTGTGTACAGAAGCCGCCCCCTTGGCAAACGCTAATCTGTGCCAACGGTTACCAGCCCCCCCTGAGCCGGCTTTTGCATCAATTTAAATTTTCCGGAAATACCGCACTGGCGGTGATGTTGGCAAAACTGATTTTGCTAAGCTGGCTACAGCAGCGCAGAATCTACGGTCTACCACGACCAGACCTGATCCTCAGCTCACCCCTTCACCCTCAGCGGTTATGGTCACGGGGCTATAATCAGTCTGAGCTGCTGGCTAAGCCGCTGTCGCACTGGCTTTCCTGCCACTATGCACCGGATGCTCTGCTACGGGTACGTAAAACCGCCGTCCAGCATCGCCTTAACCATCGGCAGAGACAACGTAACTTGCATCAGGCGTTCAGGGTCACCCAGGACCTCTCCGGATTGAAAGTGGTGCTGATAGACGATGTCGTAACCAGTGGCAGCACTGCCGCGGAAATTACCCGCCGACTTCAGCAGGCAGGCGCGGCGATGATTCAGGTGTGGTGCCTGTGTCGTACCTTGTAGAGTCACGGTGATGGGCGTATTATCACCTACTGTTTCAGTCAACTATTGAGCCATACTATGATCCGTATTACTGATACTGCCCAGGAGCATTTTGTTAAGCTGCTCGCCAAACAGGAAGAAGGCACCCAGATCCGTGTTTTCGTGATCAATCCGGGAACCCCGGGCGCGGAATGCGGAGTCTCTTATTGCCCACCGGATGCGGTAGAAACTACCGATACCGAGCTGAAATATGAGCATCTGATTGCTTATGTTGATGAGTTGAGCGCTCCTTATCTGGAAGACGCAGAAATCGACTTTGTGACCGACAATCTGGGTTCACAACTGACCCTGAAAGCGCCCAATGCCAAAATGCGTAAAGTGGCCGATGATGCGCCATTAGCGGAACGCGTGGAGTACATGCTGCAGGCGCAGATTAACCCGCAGTTAGCCAGCCACGGTGGTAAAGTCTCGCTGATGGAAATCACCGACGACGGCTATGTGATCCTGCAATTCGGCGGGGGCTGCAATGGTTGTTCCATGGTCGATGTGACCTTGAAAGAAGGGATCGAGAAAGAACTGCTGACCACCTTCCCAGAGCTGAAAGGGGTCCGTGATTTGACCGAGCACCAGCCCGGCGAACACTCCTATTACTGATAGACCGTTTATCCATCGCCTTGTGCGGTGGATAAACGTTATGGGTTAGCACAGTACCAACTGTACCTTCTGCTGGTTAATCACCTTCAGTAATTCTTCCGGCGGCTGTTTATCGGTATACAGACTATCCACCATGCCGATATTTCCTAGGCTTACCATCGCATTACGTCCAAATTTGGAATGGTCAGTAACCAGCATCACATTACGGGAGTTCTCAATGATCGCCTGCTTAGTACGGACTTCATGATAGTCAAACTCCAGCAGTGTGCCGTCCCGGTCAATACCACTGATGCCGAGGATACCGTAGTCGAGGCGGAACTGAGAAATAAAGTCCATGGTCGCCTCGCCAATAATACCGCCATCCCGTGAACGCACATCACCACCTGCCAAGATCACACGGAATTCCGGTTTCGCCATCAATAACACCGCGACATTCAGGTTATTAGTGACCACCTGCAAACGTTGATGGTTCAACAGCGCATGTGCAACCGCTTCTGGGGTCGTACCGATATCGATAAATAGGGTTGCCCCTTCCGGGATCTGCGCCGCAACGCTGCGGGCGATACGTGCTTTCTGTTCAGAAAACATCATGCGCCGATCATGCCAAGCAGTGTTCTCTGCACTGGAAGGCAATGCCGCCCCACCGTGATGACGCTGGATCTGATTCTGCTCTGCCAGATCATTCAGGTCTCGGCGAATCGTCTGCGGGCTAACCGAAAAATGCTCAACCAGCTCTTCGGTACTCACATAACCCTGACGTTTGACCATTTCAATAATCACATCATGGCGTTGAGTCTGCTTCACTCTGCTCTCCCCGACAGGTTTTCCCTGCATACTCTGTTAACGTTTATGCCGTTTTGCAGCGGCTTGACTATCAGTAAAGGCCATGGCCAGACCGACCAGTAGCCCAGTAAAGTGCGCCATATTAGCAATATCCATACCGAACATACCGTAGTAGCCCACCACCAACCACAGGATCGAGAACACAATCAGACCTCGTTCCAAGAAGACGCCGCTTTGTGGATCACGTTCACCCCGCAACCAACAATAGCCCATCAGCGCATAGACGACACCGGATAACCCACCAAACCAGATGCCACTGTATTTCGCCTGCATCCAGCCACTGAGTAAGGCGGAGATCAGCGCGATCACAAATAGCTTTCCGCTACCGAGACGTTTTTCGACCAACCCGCCCAAGTACCACCACCACAACAGGTTGAACACGATATGCAGCAGCGAGAAATGCAGAAATGCATGGCTGACCCAACGCCAGACCTGAAAATACTGATCCGGGCCATCTGGCCAAGATAACCAGCGTAATACGGTTTCATCCCCGAGGATCTGCATCAGAATAAACACTGCGATACAGATAACCATCACACCCAGGGTCAGCGGACCGGCACGTTCACGGATATTGCGCCAGAACTGCCCGCGTGGATAGGACATCTGTAAGCCTTTACCGCCACTCTTCCAACTGGCTTCCTGATAACGCGGATGGTTAGGATCTTGGAGAAAACGGCTTAACTCAGTTTCGGTTAACGTCAGTTGCTGCCCATCATCCAGCCATAACAGATAATGTTGCTGCTGTGGTTCAAGATGTAATGTCACGCCACGGGTAGCCATATAATCGACAAATGCTTGCGCCATCCGTGGATTCGAAAACTGTGTAATACATTTCATGAAGGTGCCCCAGGTTGCTGCTACTCGTGGGTGAGTTCGGAACGGATCTGCGCCGGAAAAGCAATACGCCACGCATCAAAGCCACCATCCACGCTATAGACCTGATCAAACCCTTGGTTAATCAGATACTGTGCCGCCCCTTTACTGCTGTTGCCGTGGTAACAGAGCACCAATACAGGCTGGTCAAAATCCGCTTTTTCCATAAACGCATTCATAGTGCCGTTAGTCAGATGAAACGCCTCTGCCACATGTGCGGCCTCGAAACTCTGCGGATCGCGGATATCCACCAGCACCGCTCCCTGCTGTAACAGGCTGTCGGCTTGCAGGACATTAATACATTCGTAGGTTTCCATTTCATATTCTCTAATTAAATCAGCTCACAGTCGTCCATTGTAACCTGATCTGGCCCTTCCGATAATCGGATAAAAATAGCGGTGCTGCTTTTTTGTTGTGCGGTTATGTTACCTGTATCACGCTAAATTGTTTTAAATAGGTTAATTATTGGCATGTATGTTTGTTTTCGATTACTATTACGTTCGAAAACGAACATAACGATGATTATTCCGAACACCGGAGGAAGAAACGTGGAAACCAAAGATCTGATCGTCATCGGCGGGGGTATCAACGGTGCAGGGATTGCAGCAGATGCTGCAGGACGCGGCCTGTCGGTGTTGATGCTGGAAGCCAGGGACTTTGCGTGCGCGACGTCCTCTGCCAGTTCAAAATTGATCCATGGCGGGCTACGCTATCTGGAACATCATGAATTCCGTCTGGTCAGTGAAGCCCTAGCAGAACGCGAAGTACTGCTGAAAATGGCCCCTCACTTGGCGTTCCCAATGCGTTTTCGCCTGCCGCATCGTCCGCATCTGCGTCCAGCATGGATGATCCGTATGGGACTGTTTCTGTACGATCATTTAGGTAAACGAACCAGTTTACCTGCCAGCCAAGGGATCCGCTTTGGCCGTGACTCGGTACTGAAACCCGAAATCACTCGCGGTTTTGAATACTCTGATTGCTGGGTTGATGATGCCCGCATGGTCGTGGCAAATGCTCAATCAGTGATCGAACACGGCGGTGAAGTCAAATCCCACACTCGAGTTACCCGTGCTTGGCGGGAAAACGGCCTGTGGATTGTCGAAGCAGAAAATACTGATAACGGTGAACAGCTCCGCTGGCAGGCGAAGGGATTGGTGAATGCCGCTGGGCCATGGGTGAAAGAGTTCTTTGATGACAGCCTGAAGATCAAGTCTCCGTACGGGATCCGCCTGATCAAAGGTAGCCATATTGTGGTACCGCGGGTGCATACCGGCAAAGAAGCTTATATCTTACAGAATGAAGATCACCGTATCGTATTCGTGATCCCGTGGATGGATGAGTTCTCGATTATCGGCACCACCGATGTCGAATATCATGGCGATCCGAAACAGGTTGCCATTGAAGAAAAAGAGATCGACTACCTGCTGACAGTGTTTAATGTCCATTTCCGCCAGAATCTGACGGCGGAAGACATTGTCTGGACGTATTCCGGTGTACGCCCGCTGTGTGATGATGAATCGGACTCACCGCAGGCAATTACCCGTGATTACACCCTGGATGTCCATGATGATCAGGGTAAAGCACCGCTACTATCAGTATTTGGCGGTAAGCTGACCACCTACCGTAAGCTGGCTGAACATGCGATGGAAAAATTGGCGAAATATTACCCCAATGCTGGCCCGGCTTGGACCAAACAGAGTGTGCTACCGGGTGGCCACTTCTCCGGCAGCCGTGAGGATTTTGCCGCTAGCCTACGCAGACGCTATCCGTTTATCAGCGCCTCCATGGCAATGCACTATGCTCGTACGTATGGCAGTAATACTGAAAAATTGCTCGGCGATGCGCAGTCGCTTGACGATCTGGGCGAGAATTTCGGTCATGAATTCTATGAAGCTGAGTTGCGCTATCTGGTCGATCATGAATGGGTGTATGGTCTGGATGACGCTATCTGGCGTCGAACCAAACAAGGTATGTGGCTGACAGAACCGCAACAAGCGCGTATCAGTGAGTGGCTGAGTTCACAGCATGCCCCAGTGTCGGTACCGCCATTGGTGACCCCACAGCCAGTGAGTGAAATCTAATCGATTCACACAAAAAAGGCGGCACCCGTGCCGCCTTTTCTACGCCTATCGATTACCCTATCAGCCAGCCAGTTGACGTAGCATTCTTCTCAGCGGCTCAGCGGCGCCCCACAACAACTGGTCACCGACAGTAAAGGCTGACAGATATTGTGGCCCCATGTTCAGCTTACGTAAACGCCCAACTGGGGTTGTCAGCGTCCCCGTCACCGCGGCTGGTGTCAGCTCGCGCATTGACAGCTCACGATCGTTCGGTACCACTTTTACCCACTCATTGTGGCTAGCGAGCCGCTGCTCTATCTCACTGAGCGGAATATCCTGCTTCAATTTCAGCGTAAAGGCTTGGCTGTGACAGCGCAGTGCACCGACCCGCACACACAGCCCGTCTACTGGAATAATACTTGGGGTAGCGAGGATTTTGTTTGTCTCTGCCTGACCTTTCCACTCTTCTCGGCTCTGCCCGTTTTCCAGTTGTTTGTCGATCCACGGAATCAAACTACCCGCCAGCGGCACGCCAAAGTTGTCCGTCGGCAGCGTCCCTGAGCGGGTGAGATCAGTGACTTTACGCTCAATATCTAAAATGGCAGACGCTGGGTCCTGCAGCTCTTTCGCCACATTATTATGCAGCATTCCCATCTGAGTCAGCAGTTCGCGCATATGGCGAGCACCACCGCCGGAAGCGGCCTGATACGTCGCCACTGATGCCCACTCGACCAAATCACTAGCAAACAGACCGCCCAGTGACATCAGCATCAAGCTCACGGTACAGTTACCGCCAACAAAGGTCTTGATGCCTTTATCCAGACCCTGCTCAATGACCTTCTGGTTAACCGGATCGAGAATGATAATCGCATCATCATCCATACGCAGGGTTGAGGCCGCGTCAATCCAGTATCCCTGCCAGCCGGAGGCGCGCAGTTTTGGATAAATATCGCTGGTGTAATCACCTCCCTGGCAGGTAATGATAATGTCCAGCGCACGCAGAGCCTCAATATCACTGGCATCCTGCAAAACACCGTTTTCCCGGCCACCGAATGACGGGGCAGGCTGTCCATGTTGGGACGTTGAGAAAAAGACCGGATTGATCGCGTCGAAATCACGTTCTTCGCTCATTCTGGACATCAGTACGGAACCAACCATACCGCGCCAGCCAATAAAACCTACATTTTTCATGTTATGCCTGCTTATCCTGTATTCTGAATCCTGAGCCGTTACATCATATTGCCAAGAACATTGACAACCGATCGCCAAATTATACGATCTGCGGGTAATATAATCCGCTCCGGGCCGCGAGATGGATGAAAAAAGAGACGTCGCCAGTAGAAACCGGCCCCGGATGTCATTATCGGATTTACCTATGACCCCCAACTCTACAAAATGCACGCTATCTGGCAAGTGAATAAATACGATACGCCAGCCCTTTTTAATCATTATGCTAATAGTCGCGTTTGACAAAGGATACCCACCCCCTAATGACCGAGATGATTTCCGTTACCGTATTGCTGTTGCTGATCATGGACCCGCTGGGCAATCTACCGATCTTTATGTCGGTACTGAAGCACCTGGAGCCACGCCGCCGCCGGATCGTAATGATCAGAGAGCTGGTGATTGCCTTGGTCATCATGCTGATTTTTTTGTTTACCGGTGAGAAAATTCTCGCCTTTCTCAACCTACGTACCGAAACCGTGTCAATTTCCGGCGGTATCATTTTGTTCCTGATCGCCATTAAGATGATTTTTCCGGGACAAGAGAGCGGCGGATCTGGCAGTGGGCTACCGGTAGGGGATGAGCCGTTTTTGGTACCACTGGCGATCCCGCTAGTGGCTGGACCTTCACTGCTGGCCACCCTGATGCTGATGTCCCATCAATATCCAGGGTCGTTGGGAATGCTGGTGGTCGCACTGCTGCTGGCTTGGGCGATCACTTCAACGGTGCTGCTGATGTCAGGGGTATTTTTGCGGTTGCTCGGGGATAAAGGGGTTAATGCGCTTGAGCGCCTGATGGGATTGATCTTGATTATGCTGGCGACGCAAATGTTCCTCGACGGCATCCGAGCCTATCTGAAGCTATAACTGATGGGGCGCAGCACATCACTGTGACTGCGCCCATTGCTAGACGCTTAGCTGAGAAGCGAAAACGCTAACATACCGATAAGACCACCGGTAGTCCCGAGGATGGTCTCCATCAGGGTCCAGGTTTTCAGCGTTTCCGCTTCTGTTGCGCCGGTAAACCGCCCGAATAACCAGAATCCCGCATCATTCACATGACTGAAAATGATGGAGCCACCGCCGATGCAAATCGACAATGCCGCCAGTTGTGCCCCACTGTAATGCAGGGGCTCAATCACTGGCGTGATCAGTCCGACAGCCGTCAGGCAGGCGACTGTCGCTGATCCCTGAATGATCCTCACCGCTCCGGCCAGTACAAAACAGGCAACCGCGACTGGTAGACCGGCGCCAGCAATGGCATCACCCAGTGCCGGGCCAACGCCAGAGTCGACCAGGACCTGTTTAAACACGCCCCCGGCACCGATCACCAGCAGAATAATGCCCGCCGGTTGCAGAGCTTCTCCGCAAATCTGCATCACCCGCGACTTTTCCATACCCTGACGACGTGCTAGACCATAAATGGTGATCAGACAGGCCAAGAGAATAGCGATAAACGGATGACCGATGAACTCAAGGATATGGTCAGTACGGCTGCCGTGGGCAACAAAATGGCTGCCAATGGTCTTCAGCCCCACCAGTACCAGCGGGAACAGGATCAACGATAAACTGAGGCCGAAAGAAGGCAGCTTGTCTTTGACCGCTGGTGGGGTCAGCTCCTGCTCCGGTAACGGAAAATGCACGTAACGAGCAATCAGCGAACCGAACAACGGCCCGGCAATGAGCATGCCTGGAATGGCGGCACACAGGCCCAGCAAAATCATCCAGCCAAAATCAGCATGCATCTGTGAGGCCAATAACATCGGTGCCGGCCCCGGCAAGACGAAGGCTGCGGCTGCGGCTACCCCAGCAAACAGTGGGGTCACCAAACGTACCAGATTCCCGCCGGTACGACGTGCCACCGCAAAGGCAATACTGATTAATAGCACAATCGCGACTTCGAAAAATAAGGGTAAGGCACAGATAAATCCAGCGATCCCCATGGCGTAATGGGCTCGCTTTTCACCGAAAGTACTCAACATCCGAGACGCTATTTGATCCACTGCACCGGTTTCATGGAGGATTTTGCCGAACATCGCCCCCAGCGCAACCACGATGGCCAAGAATCCGAGAGTACCGCCCATACCTTGCTGCATGGTGGCCGTGATTTTTTCAAGGGGCATACCTGACAGCAAGCCAGCACCGACCGAGACCAGCATCAGCGCCACAAAGGCGTGTAAACGGGCTTTCATCACCAGCAATAACAGCAGCAGCACAGAGCCCGCCGCCGTCAGTACCAGCGTTGCAGTGCTTATCATGGTCAGCCCCTACGCAATTACCTGTCTGATGGCCGCAATAGTGGCTGCGACAACCTCGTCCACTGACTGATGAATATCAACGTTGATGACATCCGTTTCATCATCACCTGGCTCTTCCAGTGTTTCAAACTGCGTCACCAACATCGCTGGCTTGAAAAAGTGTCCTTTACGCGCCTTCAGCCGGGCTTCGATGGTATCGAAATCCCCCTGCAGATAGATAAATTTCAGATTGCTATTACCTTCACGCAAGATATCACGATATTTTTTCTTCAGCGCCGAGCAGACAATCAGCGACGTTTCCTGGGTGCGCTGCATAGCAAAGGCGGCATCATTGATCGCTTTTAGCCAAGGTTTGCGATCCTCATCATCCAAGGGATTACCGTCAGCCATTTTCTGAATGTTGGCGCGTGGGTGAAGAAAGTCACCGTCAAGAAAGGCGGTCTGTAATTCGTGGGCAACCCGATTGGCAACCACTGATTTGCCGCTGCCTGATACGCCCATCAGGATAAAGACGTAATGTTGTGAAGAAGATGAGGCCATTAGATGCTCCGACAAATGTTACCGATAACAATTCATCAAAACATTGTCATGAGTCGTTCATTTTCTGGCAACAGTTAAAATATAAAAAACATCAAACTGTGAACCAAATCATAAAACTACTTAAAGACTTCCGCCATTTTCGATCGTAAAACCGAGATCTCGGACAGGCTCCGCAATTGGCTCACCACGGAGTCGTTGCAGTAGCAGCGAGGTCGCCACCTCGCCAATACGTTTACGGGGAGTGACTACCGTCGCCAACGCCGGGGTGACCACACGGGTGATATCATGGCCGTGGAAGCCAGAAATCGCTATCTGTTGCGGAACCTCTATCCCTTGACGCTGGCACTCGAACATGGCCCCCACTGCCAGGTCATCGTTGGTACAGCATAGGCTATCCATCTGCGGGAAACGCTGCTGGGCTTCGCAAAACAACAGTGCCCCGGTTGTGAAGGAAGACGCCATTTCGCTCATCACCGAACAAGGCATCAGCCCCGCCTCTTCCATTGCTCGGCGATAACCCTGTTCTTTGAGAAGAGTACGTTCATCAAGACGCGCACCGAGATAGACCGGTGCACGATAACCCCGAGAAAGTAGACGCTGAGTCATTTGCCGAGTTGCCTCAAGGTTATCAAACCCGACCGCCATATCCAGGCAAGGTGAGACAGCATCCATAATTTCCACCACCGGAATCCCGGCGGTTTCCAGCATGCGTAACGTGGCTGTAGTATGGGTCCTTTCGGTGAGGATCACCCCGTCGACATTCCAGCCCAACAGTGAGCGGAGTTGACGTTCCTCTTTTTCCGGCTGATAACCGAAGTGTGCCACCAACGTCTGATAACCGGCAGCATCGGCTACGGACTCAATCCCCTGTAGGACATCGGCAAACACATGGTTGGTCAGAGAGGGTAACAGGACGCCGATGGCTCGGCTGGTAGAATTGGATAACATGTCAGGGACTCGGTTGGGGATATAGCCCAATTCATCCAATACCACCGCAATACGCTCCCCGAGGGCGGAGGAGACCTGTTCCGGATGACGCAGATACCGGCTAACCGTCATTTTGGTCACCCCCAGCTTGTCTGCAACATCTTGAAGGACCGGCCTTTTTTTCTTTATTGTCATAATACTCACCCTTGGAGAGACCCGTTTGAGTTTAGCATTATTTGACGACACAAAAATGTCCTGAGAGCGATCTCGCTCACAGGACATTATTTTTAAAGTGTAAAGCCGTTTGTCAGACCGTCGGGAGATCGAAAATCAACACTTCCGCGGCACTGTCTGCCTGCAGACTGAGCAACGATTCCTGATGCAGCGCTAGCGCATCGCTGGTACTCAGAGACTCGCCATTCAGCGTGACATCGCCCTTCACGACCTGCACCCAGTAATTGCGACGACTGTCGAGGGTCAAGCTGCCGGTTTCACCCTGTGTCAGTGCCCAGCGCGATAACGTCATATCCTGCCAGACTTTCAAAGACCCTTCGCGGCTATCTGGGGTCAGAACCCACTGCCGTCCCTGCGGGGCATCAAACTTTTTCTGCTCATAACGCGGCTCTACCCCTGCTTGCTGCGGGATGATCCAGATCTGATACAGGTGTAGAGGTTCACTTGCACTGGCGTTATATTCTGAGTGTCTGACACCGGTACCGGCACTCATAATCTGAAATTCACCAGCCGGGATCTGCTCTTTGTTACCCATGCTATCCTGATGTTCGACGGTGCCGGACAAAACATACGTCAGGATTTCCATGTCCTTATGAGGATGGGTGCCAAACCCTTGTCCTGGGGCAATCACATCTTCGTTAATCACTCGCAGTGCCGAGAAGCCCATAAATTCTGGGTCGTAATACTCCGCGAAGGAAAAGGTGTGCCAACTGTCCAGCCAGCCATGTTGGGCATGGCCACGCTGCTCTGCTTTACGTACATAAATCATGTCAGACTCCTTAGCTGTTAAGGTCAGTCTGAACCGGATCCGTCAGAAAAAACAGCGGAATAAGTTCATCCCTCTGTTCAAAAAAAATGAATAAACGTCGGTGGGTAGCGCAAATAAAAAAAAGCCAGCCTGGCAGGCTGGCAAAGTCATATCGGAAGCAAT
The DNA here is from genome assembly GCF_000439375.1 of Tatumella saanichensis. Taxonomy (GTDB): domain Bacteria; phylum Pseudomonadota; class Gammaproteobacteria; order Enterobacterales; family Enterobacteriaceae; genus Tatumella; species Tatumella saanichensis. The sequence continues at coordinate 39,930 of NZ_ATMI01000011.1, read as the reverse complement.
GTGAGCAATGTCGTCACCCGGCAGGATGTGTCACAGAGCCTGAACGGGATGTGGTAATAATAATCATTATCATTACTATTTGTAAAGCCAGATCGTGGTTTTTTTTTCTTCACATCAGTGATCGGACTATACTCAAGGCAGTAAAAGGTCATGTGGGAGGGGAAAAGATGTTGTGCCGATACATGCTTATACTGAGTCTATTACCGCTATCAGCAATGGCAGCCCTACCTACAACCTCTTTCAATCAGGAGCCGGGGCTAAGGCTGAATCCTTCACAACAACGGCTGAAACAGCAAATGCTGCAACAGCAGCAGCAGCAACAACAGACACTGCGCGAAGATCGCACCAAGCAGTCACAGAAAATCCAGCGCCGGATCCGCCAGCAGCAGGCACAGGCCCGCGAGCGGATCCGTCAGGCCAGCCCGTAAACACTAAGGCTGGCCTTACTGAAATTGCGGGCCGATAAGGTCAATACGGTCTGTGCAGATCATATCCACCCCCCAACCCAGTAATTCCCGAGCACGATATGGGTCGTTGACCGTATACACCAACAGACGTAATCCTGCCTGTTTAAGTTCCCGGGTACGGGCTGCATCGAGTAAACGATGATTGAGGTGTAGCGCCACACACTCCAGCCTGTCGGTCAGTGCCTGCCAATTGTCTCGCCATTCGTCCAGCAGTAACCCACGGGGTAACCCCGGTGCTGCTGCCTGAGCCGCGGCAAGCGATGCTATGGAAAACGAAGAGAGTAACGGCGCGGTCATCCCCTGCCAGAGCTTGTCTGCCTGTTGTGCTACCCGGGTGCCGGTCACTACCTCCTCACCGGGACTCGGTTTAATTTCGATATTGGCCATCATGTCGTATTGCTGGCAACGCAAAGCCACCTGCTGCAAGGTGGCCAAAGGCTCACCTTGAAAAGACTCACCAAACCAAGCGCCGGCATCCAAGCGTGATAGGGACTGCCAACTCTGCTGTCCGGCAAGGCCATGACCGTTAGTGGTCCGATTAACATCATCGTCATGTAGCAGAAAGACCTGCTGATCCGCCGACAGTTTGGCATCAAACTCAATCATCCGCTGCCCATAACGATGGCCGATATCAATCGCAGCAAGGGTATTTTCTGGTGCTAGACAACCACCGCCCCGGTGGGCAACGATATGCGGGTAAGGCCAGAGCGATGTTTTCATTCCAGACGCTGTCCTGTTGTGCTGTCAAAATAGTGCTGAGCGGCAGGAGGAAGTGCCAGCCACAGCAGTTCACCGGGTTGAGGCCGCTGCTGGTGAGGCAGACGAACCACCAGCCGGTGCCCGCCAATGCTACCATGGACCAGATTATCAGCGCCGAGAATTTCCAACGTCTCCACTTGCATCGGGAGCGCCCCTTCTTGTACCTCACTGCACTGGATATGTTCTGGGCGGATCCCCAACGTGAGGGAGTTGTTTGCCAGAGAAGGCAGCTGGCGGTCTAAGGCGATCAACAGTCCCGGTCCAATCAGTAACGCCCAGCCGTCAGCACTGACCTGTACCGGCAATAAATTCATCGCCGGTGACCCGATAAACGCGGCGACAAAGGTGGTAGCCGGTTTCTCATAGATCTCTGCCGGTGACCCAACTTGCTCGACAATTCCTTTATTCATCACCATCACTCGCTGTGCCAAGGTCATGGCTTCCACTTGATCATGAGTGACATACAGGCTGGTGGTTTTCAAACGTCGGTGTAGTTGTTGTAGCTCCAGTCGCATCTGTCCCCGTAACCGCGCATCCAGGTTAGATAAGGGTTCATCGAACAGAAACACCGAGGGTTCGCGCACCATCGCACGCCCCATTGCCACCCTTTGTCGCTGTCCACCAGAGAGTTCTCGAGGATAGCGCGACAGCAGATTATCCAGCTCCAGACTTCTGGCTGCCGCTAGCACACGCTGCCGGACAGACTCTTTACCCATGCCACGAATTTTTAGGCCATAGCCCATATTTTTTTCCACTGACATATGCGGATATAACGCATAGTTTTGGAATACCATCGCAATCCCACGGTCTTTCGGTTCCAGGTGCGTCACACATTGGTTATCGATATAAATATCCCCTGAGCTGACGGTTTCAAGCCCAGCGACCATGCGTAATAAAGTCGATTTTCCACAGCCGGATGGCCCCACCATTACCATAAATTCGCCGTCGGCAATCGTAATATCCAGTGGCTGAATAATCCGGTTTTTACCATCATAGGATTTAGTTACTGCCTGAAACTGTACATTTGCCATCGATTATTTCTCACTCTCAACCAGACCTTTTACAAAGGCGCGCTGCATAATAATGACGACCAGCAACGGTGGGATCATGGTCAGTAACATGGCAGCCATGACCAGATTCCACTGCGTGACGCCTTCTCCCAGCGAAATCATGCTGCGGATCCCAGCGACCGCGGTACTCATCCGCGCATCACTGGTCACTAACAATGGCCAGAGATACTGATTCCAGCCGTAAATAAAGGTGATCACAAACAATGCTGCCAAATTGGTACGCGACAGCGGCAGGACAATATCGATGAAAAATTGCACCGGACTGGCTCCGTCAATACGAGCGGCTTCCATTAGCTCATGGGGTAAAGACAGAAAAAACTGTCGAAACAGGAAAGTTGCCGTTGCGGATGCCATCATCGGCAAGATCAACCCGTTATAACTATTGAGCAAGTGCAATTGGGAGACCACTTCCACCGTCGGGAAAATACGCACCTCGACCGGCAACATCAGAGTCATAAAAATCATCCAGAAGAACAGCTGACGTAGCGGAAAACGGAACCATACTAGGGCGAACGCAGAGATCATCGAAATCGAAATTTTCCCGATAGTGATCCCTAGCGCCATGGCGAGGCTATTTAACAACATCTTACCCAAAGGCGGGCTATTTGGGTTGACACCCTGAGTCCATAACCGTGTGATGTTGTCCCACAAATGACCTCCGGGGATCAGCGACATCGGTGCTTGGAATACCTGATGGTTATCCAGGGTCGCAGCCACAATCGCAATATAAAGCGGCAACAGAATAGCCAGTAAAGCACCCCACAGCATCATGTGGCAGAAGATATCCAGCCCGCGACGATTTTCAATCATTGGTAACGCACCTTACGCTCGATAAAACGGAACTGCAGGACGGTCAATCCCCCCACCATCATCATTAGAATGACGGATTGGGCTGCCGAGGCACTAAGATCAAGACCGGTAAATCCTTCACGATAGACTTTATAAATCAGTGTGGTGGTCGCCTGTACCGGCCCGCCTTGGGTCGCAGCATCGATCACCGGAAAGGTATCAAAGAAGGCATACACCAGATTCACGACCAACAGAAAGAAACTGACCGGGGTGATAAGTGGTAATGAGAGGTGGGTGAAACGGCGAACAGGCCCAGCACCGTCTAGAGCTGCAGCTTCGATTAACGAACGTGGCACAGACTGCAGGGCGGCAAAAAAGAATAAAAAGTTATAACTGATCTGTTGCCACACCGAGGCCAGTACCACCAGAAACATCGCCTGACCACTGTTTTGTGCGGTGTTCCACTGCCAGCCAAACTGCTGCAACACGTAACTGATCACCCCAATGCCGGGACTGAATAAAAACATCCACAACACCGCCGCAATCGCTGGTGCCACGGCATACGGCAATAACAGCAAGGTCTGATAAAACTTTTTCAACCGCAGAACATGATCCACCATTGCAGCCAGCAATAACGAGAGGATCAAACCGATACCGGTAACCAGAACACTGAAGATCAGCGTCGTTTTAAAGGAATCCAAGTAGTAACGGTCATGGAATAATGCAGTGAAGTTTTCCAGACCCACAAACTGCGAGGAGAACCCGAAAGGGTCTACACTCTGCACCGAATACCACAGGGCTTCGGCGGCAGGCCAGATAAAAAAGATCAGGGTTACCGCCAGCTGCGGTAACAGCAGCAGATAAGGCAGCAGACGCTGACGGAAAACAGGGCGAGAAGATGACATATTACGACGCCTCAGACGGTGAGGGCCTACCCTTTGCTGTGATCCACAGCAAAGGGTGGCGAAGAGCATAGACTTATTGAACTTGTCTTTGGAAGCGTTGTAACAGCTGATTACCCCGCTGTACCGCATTATCCAATGCTGTTTTCGGACTCTGCTGACCGGTCCAGACACCTTCCAGTTCTTCATCTATAACAGTACGGATCTGCGGCATATTGCCAAGACGCAACCCTTTGGTAAAAGGCAGTGGCGGCTTATTCATCATCTGCTGCATAGCTATGTCAGCGCCCGGATTTTTGTCATAAAACCCCTGCTGACGGCTTAGCGTATAAGCCGCAGTGGTGGCCGGCAGGTAGCCGGTTTTCTGATGCCATTCTGCGGCAATATCTGGCTGGGCGAGGAATTTCATAAACTCGGCGACACCTTTATAGACCGCAGGGCTTTGTCCGCGCAGGACCCATAAACTAGCTCCACCAATCATCGCATTCTGAGGAGCATTCTTGACACTGGCATCATAGGGCAGTTTCCCTACACCAAAATTAAATTTGGCATACTGGCGAATATCGGCCAGTGAGGCTGAGGAGGCGGTCGTCATCCCACATTCGCCGCTGTAGAATTTAGCAGTAGACTCGTCTTTACGCCCGTAGTACGTAAAGCTGCCAGCTTTGTTCATCTGTTCCAGCATTTCTATATGGCGGATCTGCTCTGGGCCATTAAACACCAGTCGGGCATCCGTTCCGTCAAACCCATTGTTTTCGGTGGCGAAAGGCAACCCGTGCCAGGCACTAAATTCCTCCAATTGGATCCAGCCCTGCCAGCCGCTGGCGTACCCACAATTCATCCCAGCTTGACGCAATGCAGCCGCATCCTTTGCCAGTGCCTGCCAAGTAGCGGGCGGTTGATCCGGATCCAGACCTGCTTTACGGAATGCATCTTTGTTGTAGTAGAGTACCGGCGTAGAACTGTTAAAGGGATCAGAAAGCAGATGCCCGGTTTTGGCATCGCTGTCATAACTGGCGATGGTAGGGACATACTGTTTCTCATCAAGGGGAACACCGGCATCGCGGAACACCTGCCAGACCGGAATGATGGCATGGGACGCCATCATGGTCGCCGTACCGACCTCATACACCTGCAAAATAGCCGGAGCCTCACCACTACGCACTGCCGCAATACCGGCAGCTAGGCTCTGTTCGTAATTCCCTTTATAGACAGGGATCACTTTATATTGCGGGTGAGTCTGGTTAAAACGCTGTGCTAACGAGTCTACTTCACTGCCTAAACCACCTTCCATAGAGTGCCAGAACGGAATATCTGTGGCGGCAAAGGCTTGACCAGTCAGTCCTGCGGCCAATAGCAGTCCTGCGGTATAACGACGTAATCTGAACACTGACATAGTGATTTCCTGTAGCATCGATTTCACTGAAAGAGATGCGAGCTAACATGACACTAAAAAATGACAGTAACATGACGCCTTTATGTCAGTGCGTTTACAGTGGGGTGACACTCCACAATAGGGGAAGACGTTTACTCATGAAGGGAAAAGCCGTGGTCATAGGCAACAAAAAGGGCAGCACTGTGGCCACCCTTAATCAGTCTCTGCGCTAATCAGGCTTCGATTGCCACACGCAGTTTTTTCATGGCATTTTTTTCAAGCTGGCGCACACGCTCTGCAGAGACACCGTACTTATCGGCCAGTTCCTGAAGAGTGGTTTTGCTGTCATCATCTAACCAGCGAGCACGGATAATATGCTGACTGCGTTCGTCCAAACCTTGCATCGCATCGCTTAACTTATCGGCCGCGTTGGCTTCCCAGTTATCTTCTTCAATACCTTCCGCAAAGTCAGACGCTTTATCCTGCAGATACAGCATCGGTGCCATCGATTTCCCTTCGCTGTTTTCGTCTTCCGGCGTCGGGTCAAAGGTCATATCCTGAGCGGACATGCGGGATTCCATTTCGCGCACATCTTTACTGCTGACACCCAGTTCACGCGCCACCATCTCCACTTCATCTTGGTTAAACCAGCCAAGACGCTGTTTGGTTTTACGCAGGTTAAAGAACAGCTTACGCTGAGCTTTAGTGGTCGCCACTTTCACAATACGCCAGTTACGCAGCACGTATTCGTGGATCTCTGCTTTGATCCAGTGTACGGCAAAAGAGACCAAACGTACTCCGACCTCGGGATTAAAACGGCGTACCGCTTTCATCAGGCCGATATTTCCTTCTTGGATAAGGTCAGCCTGTGGCAGACCATAGCCTGAATAATTACGAGCGATATGAACCACAAAGCGCAGATGAGACAGGATCAGCTTTTTCGCTGCATCCAGATCGCCCTGGTAATGCAGCCGTTCAGCCAACGCTTTTTCCTCATCAGCTGTCAACATAGGACAGCCGTTGGCGGCCCGGATGTAGGCATCCAGATTACCCAGAGGAGCAATAGCTAATGCTTGCATTTCTTTGGTCATTCAAACCCTCTCAAAATAGTGAGTAGTAGTGCCTTGTCCTGACAGACAGCCTTACATTATGTCAGCCGTGTCGAAAGATCGAAAGCGATGAGTGCTATTAATTATTAAGACCATAAAGTTATCCACAGGTTCAACTTTATTTGTGAATAATTTATACCTGACAAAAGACTGGCGGGAGAATTGTTCCCTGCTCCCCCGATACTCGGCAACAGAGAACAATTATAGCAAAAAAATATGTCTTCAGATTACTGCGGTGTAAAACGGCGTAAATGTTGCGCAGTGGCCATCCATGCCGCGATCCAGCCGACAATGGCCGCAACCAGCAGCAACAGCAGTGCCTCATCGAATGAAAAACCTTTCAGATCAAAGGAGGTACTGAACACACTGGCGACATGCGACACCACCGACTCAAGACGGAAAACCAGAATTTCCGATAAAATCAACGAGACAACCGCGCCAGACAGACCCAGCATTGCGCCACCATAGACAAACGGACGCAGGATAAACCCATCAGTGGCCCCGATCAGTTTTTGGACATTTATCGTATCTCGGCGGGCAAAGATACTGAGCCGCACGCTGTTACCAATCACCAAGAACACGGCCACAACCATAAGCAAGCCGATCATCAACGCCACTTGGCCTACCAACCCGGTAAGTGCAGAGAGCCGCGCAAACCAGCTGTCATCCATACGGACTTGATCAATACCGCTAACTTTCGCCACCCGGTCACGCAGGGTAGCCATAGTGTCAGAGTTCTGGAAATTGAGCGCAGGGGTAATGATGGCCACCGCCGGTAAAGGGTTTTGCTCCAGCATATCCATAGCACCGCCGAAGCCAGACCAGTTACGGAACTCATTCAATGCTTCATCGCGGCTCAGGTAGTCGACATGCTGGACACCCTGAGTCTGTTTCAACTGATTAATCACATTCTGCGCAGCGTTATCGTCGAGGGTTTTCGACAGATACACCGTCAACTGCGGTGCCGGATACCATTCGGAAGCCGCCTGATCGACGTTTTTCCAGACGATATAACAGACGCTGGGCAGCGTCAGTGAAATCGCGATCACTAGAACGGTCAGCAGAGTGGCAAGCGGCTGACGCAGCATATCCGCCAGCATTCCGCGCCAAGCATAATGCCACTGTTCCTGCCAGCCGCCCCGTAACGCTTTCTCTTTGGAGACGCGCTTCGCAGGCTTTGTCCGGGCTTTGGCCGCTGGCGCTTTTTTCACCCGGCGGTTGACCTGATTACCCTTGCCAAACTTCATGCCACTCCCCCATGCAAACGTCCCTGACTGAGGGTCATTACACGATAGTTCCTTCTAGAAATCAGGGACATATCATGCGTCGCCATCAGGACAGTAACACCAACGCGGTTAAATTCTTCAAATAAACGCAGAATATCTTCTGATAAAGCGTGATCCAGGTTACCGGTAGGCTCATCCGCCAGCAGTAAGGCCGGTTTATTCACTACCGCACGGGCGATACCTACCCGCTGCTGTTCACCGCCGGATAACTGGATCGGGAAACTTTTCGCTTTGTCGAGTAGACCCACTTTATCCAGCGCCGCAGAGACTCGGCGGCGAATGTCTTCACCGCTGGCACCAGAAATAATCAGCGGAATGGCAATGTTGTCATACACGGTTCTATCCATCAGCAGGTGGTGATCTTGGAAAATCATACCAATCTGCCGGCGCAGAAACGGGATTTCACTGTTGCGCAGACGCGTAATATTATGGCCACTGAACCAGATCTGACCGGCACTTGGCCGTTCAATACCACAAATAAGCTTAAGTAATGTACTCTTACCGGCACCGGAATGACCGGTCAGAAATGCCATTTCTCCTTGGCGCAGATGAAAATCCACACCCTGAAGCGCCTGGCGTCCTCCCAGATAAGCTTTACTGACCTCTTCAAAGCGAATCATCCAAATTATTCCTCTCGGGCAAACAATGCCTCTATAAAGTCGCCAGCCTTAAACGGCCGTAAATCATCGATGCCTTCACCGACACCGATGTATCGGATAGGGATACCAAACTGATCTGCCACGGAGAAGATAACCCCCCCTTTAGCAGTACCGTCTAGCTTGGTCAGGGTGATCCCGGTCAGCCCTACCGCGTCATTAAACAGTTTTGCTTGGCTCACCGCATTCTGCCCAGTACTGGCATCAATGGTCAGCATCACCTCATGAGGTGCACTGTCGTCCAGTTTGCTCATCACACGGGTGATCTTTTTTAGCTCTTCCATCAGGTGCGATTTGTTTTGTAGGCGTCCGGCAGTATCTGCGATTAACACATCAATACCGCGTGATTTTGCTGCCTGAATGGCATCAAAGATCACTGACGCGGAATCTGCTCCAGTATGCTGAGCAATCACCGGAATGTTGTTACGCTGTCCCCAGACTTCCAATTGCTCAACCGCCGCCGCACGGAAGGTATCGCCCGCCGCCAGCATGACCGATTTTCCTTCGGACTGGTACTGACGGGCCAGCTTACCGATGGTGGTGGTTTTACCTACGCCATTGACACCGACCATCAGGATAACAAACGGTGTTTTTCCTTCAATATTCAGCGGTTGCTCAACATTGTTCAGAATAGCGGACATTTCTTCTTTCAGCAGGCCGTATAATGCCTCAGCATCCCGTAGCTGTTTACGGCTAGCATGTGCGGTCAGGTTGTTGATAATCTTACGGGTAGTTTCAACCCCCACGTCAGCGATAAGTAATTGTTCTTCAAGCTCTTCAAATAACTCATCATCGATTTTTTTACCGCGGAACAGGCCAATAAAACCCGAACCGAGATTCTGGCGAGTTTTCACCAGACTGCGCTTTAAACGGGCAAAAAAGCCTTCGCGGGTCGGGCGTTCCTGCTCGGTAATAATGCCATTTTCTACAACCGCCGGTAGCGCCTCTTCCGGACTAATCTTAGCCTCAATTTCTGGGGAAACGGCCGGTTTCTCTTCTTCTAGCACGGTTTCGGGCAGAGTTGGTTCCGACTCCTTTATGATTTCTAGCTCAGGGTCGGGCTGCGGCACGGTTTCAGGCTCTGGTTCCGGTAGGACTTCCGGCTCTTTGACAGGTGCCTGTGGCGACAGCGGCAATTGCTCTGTCGGCTCTGGCAGCGTTTCCTGAGGTTCATCCGGCAGTGCTGTAGGCAGTGACTGTTCGACTTCGACTCGTTGCACAGCCGGTGAGGCGATCTCGCTAGCGGCCGGTACGGCAGGCGCAGAGTCCCCACTGTTCATTCCCGGCAGTTCCGGTTCGACCAGTGGCTCTGGCTCTGTTACATCAGTATCAGGCAGTGTTACCGGCGCGGTAGCCACCGGATGTTCAGCTGTTTCTTCCACGGCAGCCGTATCGCCGCTATGTGGCGACGGTTCCGGATGCTGTGTATTCAGAGGCTCGTCAGGAGTTTCCTGATGGGATGCCGGGGACTCCGTTGACGCACTCTCCGGCGTATTGACCTCACTGGTCTCTTGCTGTTCTTGTTTCTCCTCATCACGACCAAAGCCCAACCAGGAGAAAAAGCCCCGTTTTTTTTCTTTTGCCATTATCCAGCAACACTCCTTTAGGCCCAGATCAGGGAAGGATCAACACTTCCATACTGTAAAATCCGGGACTTTTGTTTGATAGTTCAAATCCCTGCCGGTCAGACAGTACCCACAGGGATCGCGAATGCATAGTCAGATAGTCTATCATTTTCCCACTATCGCATTACAGCACCCTTTTTTACCGTTTCTTATCATGTCCGTGACCGTTACACTAGCTGACAACGTATAATGAGCGCCCATGAAAATGAAGAAATCCCCAAGGACACCGGCAGGTGCCGGACAAATACGCATCATCGGCGGCCAATGGCGTGGCCGTAAGCTGCCGGTACCGGTCAGCGCCGGGTTGCGCCCGACCACCGATCGGGTCAGAGAGACCCTGTTTAACTGGCTAGCCCCGTATCTGCCAGAGGCCCGCTGTCTAGACTGCTTTACGGGCAGTGGTGCCCTCGGTATCGAGGCTTTATCGCGCTATGCTGAGCAGGTCACCTTGCTAGAACTGGAGCCGGCAGTCACTCGCCAGCTAACGGCGAATCTACAGACCTTGAAAAGCACTCGGGGCAAGGTCATCCAAGGCAACGCCCTAACATGGCTGGCAGGTCAGGCCGCTGAACCTTACGATATTGTGTTTATTGACCCACCTTTCCGTAAAGGTCTGCTGACGGAGACCTTCGCACTGCTGGAAAACCAGGGCTGGCTGGCCACAGAGGCGCTGATCTATCTCGAATGTGAAGTGGAACAAGGTACGCCAGAAGTGCCGGCCAATTGGCAGTTACACCGTGAAAAAGTTGCCGGTCAGGTCGCTTATCGTCTTTATCAGCGTTCGCGTTCAGCGGCGCAGGGAGAATAAATTATGTGGATCACCTGTGGCCGCCTACTGATGGCTTTTGTCTGGTTGTTTTTACTAGGCAATATTATTCATCCGGCACCTAAGCCGCTGAAATACTTTATCGATGTTGCCCTGTTTTTTATGGTGGTGATGCACGGCTTACAACTGGTACTACTGCGCGCCACTCAGGATAAGTCACAGCCGCCGTTAAGCGGCCTGACTCAGGCAAAGATTTTCTTCTTCGGTGTCTTTGAACTGCTCGCTTGGCAGAAAAAAAACGCCCCGAAACCTTAAGAATACCAGAGCTGCCCCCTCAGTGACTCCCTGGGGTAAAGCTAATAAACCGGGTGCCCTGCATTTTCAGTGCGCCCCGGTTACCGGGAGTACAGCCCTGATACTGCGCTTCACTCATCAGAACATTGAAATTTTCCCCTACGGGTTCGCGGCGGAACGTCACTTCATAACTGAGCGTTTCACCGGCAATCACTTCCCGCTGGCGGGTATGACGGTCAGGGGTCGGGAATGCCCGCTTACTGACTACCACGGCCTGCTGGGTCGCTACCGGGGCCGCATCATTGCGAGCATTTTCATTGCGCTGTTTAAAAAACTGACTCCCTGCCAGTACGATAATCGTACCAATCACAATGATTAATATCAGGGGAGGTCTAACCATTCGGGGCTCCTTTACAGTCGATGATAAAAAGTCACATCATTTACCTGCATTTTTTCCAGAACGCGGTAATAATCGTTGAACATGCTGGCGGCGTCATAGAGACTCTGAATAACAACAGTATTAACTCACTCCGCTGGATTTAAAGAAGCTGAAGGAAAGAAACTATGTTGTGGTCATTTCTTGCGGTGCTGTTTTCAGGCTGGCTGTATATTGATGCCTCTTATCGAGGACCGCGCTGGCAACGCTGGCTGTTTAAGCCGGTGACCTTCTTACTGATGCTGGTCTGGGCTTGGCAGGCACCCGTTCAGGCGGTAACCGATTATCTGATCCCGGCCGGATTAGTGGCCGCCCTAGCTGGTAGCCTGTTAACCATGCTGTCACGTCAGCAGATGATGTATGCCTTTGGCGCGATGTTTCTCTCCTCATTGCTGTACACCCTGTACCTGACCCGCAGCATCACCTTTACCCTGAGTTGGCCGCTACCCGTCACTTTCCTAGTGATTGGGATTGCCGTGATCGCTGTGATCTGGACCGGTCTTGAGGAGTTACGCTGGCCAGTGTGTACCCTGCTGGGTATGACCTTGGTCATGTGCTGGATAGCCTCTCTGCAATATGCCGCCCAGCAAACAGATAAGACGTTATCATTGATGGCCGGTGCAGATTTACTGTTGCTGGCACATATCTGCGGGCTGATCAGCCTGTTCCGGCGGCGTTTTTCCGCTGACCGGGCGATTGTCGAGGGCCTATTTATCCTCGGACATTTTATGATTGTCCGCTCACTGTGGCTGATGTAGTCCCGAACCTTATTGCCCCTTTTTGATCAGGTATTGAAAGGGCAGTTCTGCAGTATTTTCCGACAGTAGCTGGTGTTCCATAAAGCGGCAGAACCCTGGGATATCACGGGTTGTTGCGGGATCATCGGCGATGATTAGTAAAGTTTCTCCCGGTAGCATCGTACGGATAGTCTTGCGGACCATCATCACCGGCTCCGGACAACGGAGTCCCAGGGTATCTAAGGTATGATCTGCCGGGTGATTTGTTTCGCTCATAACATTCTCTGACTGCCGTAACGGATCACTATTCTACCTCCCGCCCTTCCCCCAGACAATTCCCATCGCAGCTGCCTTGCATTACCCGCTAAAGCAGGTAATATGCGCCGCTTTGTTAAGCAGTACCTGTGATTCAGGGAGCCGCTTCCCTGAAATGTGTTATGGGTTCCCTCACCCCCAGATAAAAAAGGCCTGAAATGCTATTTACTCCCCGCCAGCGCCTGCGTGCGCGTATTGTTCTGTCTGTGTTTCATTTACTGATTATTATTTCCAGTAACTACCTAGTGCAGTTGCCAATCAATATTTTTGGTCTGCACACCACCTGGGGTGCATTCAGCTTTCCCTTTATTTTCTTGGCCACCGATTTGACGGTCCGCATTTTTGGCGCATCGATGGCACGGCGGATTATTTTCCTCGCCATGCTGCCCGCCCTACTGTTCTCCTACCTGATCTCCTGCCTATTTTACCAAGGAGATTGGCAGGGCTGGCAGGCCCTGCAGCATGTGAACACGGTGGTAGCCCGAATTGCCCTAGCCAGTTTTATGGCGTACGTCCTAGGCCAGTTACTGGATATTGCGGTGTTTGATCGCCTGCGCCGCCTATCACGCTGGTGGCTAGCGCCGGCGGCATCGATGTTTTTCGGTAATATCAGCGATACCTTTGCCTTTTTCTCTATCGCCTTTTATCACAGCAGCGATAGTTTTATGGCACAGCACTGGGTGGAAATTGCCCTGGCAGACTATAGCTATAAGGTGCTTATCTGTTTGATCTTTTTCCTACCGGCCTACGGTCTGTTACTCAATGGCTTGCTGAAAGTACTAGCCGGCAAAAAACCGGTATCGGTGACAGATTCAGCGCATGCTGAATGATCATTGCCGTGACACAGGCTAAGATTTGGTGACAAACAACGGATTGCTTTTCTGCGCCATTTTCGTTGTGATCACACTAGGTCAATATTAAAAGGAATTCAGATGCATAAGATTATCAGGTACCTCAGTGTCGGGTTACTGGTTATCGGGCTGGCAGCCTGTGATCAGAAGAAAGAGACGCCCGGCAGTGAAGGCACAGATGCCGCACAGCAAGCAGCCCAGACCATTACCCTGCCAAAGGGGAAACTGAGCTTTACGCTGCCGTCCGGAATGTCAGACCAGACCGGTAAGCTGGGCACCGATACGCACAATATGCATGTCTACGCCAACAACAACGGTCAGCAGGCAGTAATTGTGATTATCGGTGACAATACCAACGAGGGTCTCGATGTCCTGACTCAACGTCTAGAACAACAGCAGCGTAGCCGTGACCCGCAGTTACAGGTAGTGTCCGATAAGGCGATTACCCTCAGTGGACAGCCAGCCCAACAGCTGGATACTGTCATTTCGGCTAAAAACCAGACCAACTGGTCGACAGTCGTGATGACCAAGATAGACGGTAAACTGGTCACCCTGCAGATCTCCCTGCCGGCGGATAACCAGGCACAATCGCAGACTACCGCTGAAAATATTGTCAACACCATTACGCTACAGTAAGCCGTAATCAGCTATCTGCCCTTCCCGGGGCAGATATCTTCTTTTCATATCACCGAGTTTCGTGTCCTGATAAAGATATCGCCGACACCCCGCTGTTTTTACGGGATCCCCTCGCGACTCTCGTCACCACAATCCGCCCAGATACTGGGTGCTTTTTAGCCAAAAATGACTTGAGCCATCAAATAAAGTTATACTTGGCTACTTATAAGACTAAAAATTCAGAAAATTTATTGTCGTGTCAGCACGAGAAAAAACGATATTTAGCATCTATGCTGAGTATCGACGGTAATATTTTCACACATTCATTACCGACTAAACATGCTGATAATTTATGATCAAAATACAGGTATGCATATGAAATTACGTAGGAAGCGTATAAAACCCATAGCCATAGATGATGTCACGATTATTGACGACACCCGGTTACGCAAAGCGATCACCGCTGCGGCACTGGGTAATGCCATGGAGTGGTTCGATTTCGGGGTATACGGCTTCGTTGCTTACGCCCTAGGCCAGGTGTTCTTCCCTTCCGCCTCACCGGGTGTTCAGATGATCGCGGCACTGGCGACCTTCTCTGTTCCGTTTTTAATTCGTCCTCTTGGCGGTGTGTTTTTCGGCATGCTGGGGGATAAATTTGGCCGCCAGAAAGTGCTATCCGTCACCATTGTGATTATGTCGATCAGTACCTTCTGTATCGGCTTGATCCCGTCCTATGCCAGCATTGGCATCTGGGCCCCTATCTTGCTGCTGCTCGCCAAAATGGCACAGGGCTTCTCGGTAGGTGGCGAATATACTGGTGCGTCTATTTTCGTGGCGGAATACTCACCGGACCGTAAGCGTGGGTTTATGGGCAGTTGGCTGGACTTCGGTTCGATTATCGGCTTTATCCTCGGGGCCGGAGTGGTGGTACTGATTTCTGCGATCATCGGTGACCAGCGCTTTACCGAATGGGGCTGGCGCTTGCCGTTCTTCCTTGCCCTGCCGCTTGGGATCATTGGCCTTTACCTGCGTAATGCACTGGAAGAAACCCCAGCATTTAAACAGCACGTGGATAAACTTGAACAGGGTGACCGCGAAGGGCTGAGCGATGGCCCGAAAGTCTCATTTAAAGATGTCGCCACCAAACACTGGAAAAGTCTACTGACCTGTATCGGTCTGGTGATCTCTACCAACGTGACCTACTACATGCTGCTGACCTATATGCCCAGCTACCTGTCACATAACCTGCACTATTCCGAGGACCACGGTGTACTGATCATTATCGCCATTATGATCGGCATGCTGTTTGTGCAGCCCATCATGGGGATGCTCAGTGACCGCTTTGGCCGTCGTCCGTTTGTCATTATCGGCAGTATCGCCTTGATGATCTTCGCCATTCCGGCCTTTATGCTGATCACAAGCCACGTACTGGGACTGATCTTTACCGGTCTGCTGATCCTAGCGGTGATCCTCAATGCCTTTACCGGCGTGATGGCCTCGACGTTACCAGCGATGTTCCCGACCCATATCCGCTACAGTGCACTGGCCAGTGCTTTTAACATCTCGGTCCTGGTTGCCGGTCTATCTCCAACTCTGGCAGCCTGGCTGGTTGAGAGCACCAATAACCTGTTTATGCCCGCCTACTACCTGATGATTATTGCAGTGATTGGCCTGCTGACCGGTATCTTTATGAAAGAGACCGCTAACCAGCCCCTGAGGGGTGCCACTCCGGCAGCCTCTGACTTGGAAGAGGCGCGTGAGCTGTTACAGGAGCATCACGACGGTATCGAGCAGCGTATCAGCGATATTGACGAAGAAATTGCTCGCTTGGAAGCTAAACGTAAAAACCTGGTGTACCAACACCCAGATATTCACGAATAATGCTCTGCTCCCCCCTCCGCCGCCCAGTGGAGGGGGTTCTCTCCTAAATTGGCACAGACAGCATCGTCCCGCTGCCGCAAAAGGAGTACACTGAATCAACATTTCTAATCAATGCAGAGTTAAAAATGTCTGACTTTTCTATCGTACAACGTCCAAGAAGACTGCGTAAAAACGCGTCCGTCCGTGAACTGTTCCGTGAAAATTCCCTGAGCCTCAATGATCTGGTGCTGCCTATCTTTGTAGAAGAAGGGCTGGATGACTATCAGCCGATTAACGCCATGCCGGGCGTAGTGCGTATCCCAGAGAAACGTCTCGCCTATGAGATTGAGCGTATCGCTAAGGCCGGTATCCGTTCGGTGATGACTTTCGGTATCTCCCATCATTTAGATGAAACCGGCAGTGACAGTTGGGCTGAAAATGGTCTGGTATCTCGTATGTCGCGTATCTGTAAAGATACCGTCCCAGAGATGGTGGTGATGTCAGATACCTGCTTCTGTGAATACACCTCCCACGGTCACTGTGGCGTACTCTGTGACGGTCAGGTCCATAACGACCAAACCTTGATAAACCTCGGTAAACAGGCTGTTGCCGCTGCCCATGCTGGGGCCGATTTTATCGCCCCCTCCGCAGCCATGGACGGACAGGTACAGGCGATCCGTCAGGCACTGGATGCTGCCGGTTTTACTGATACGGCCATCATGTCTTATTCGACAAAATTTGCGTCGTCTTACTACGGTCCCTTCCGCGAAGCTGCCGGTACCGCACTGAAAGGAGACCGTAAAACTTATCAAATGAACCCGATGAACCGCCGTGAAGCGATCCGTGAGTCCCTGCTGGATGAAGCCCAAGGCGCGGATGCCCTGATGGTAAAACCAGCGGGTCCTTATCTGGATGTGATCCGCGATATCCGCGAGCGTACCGATTTACCGCTAGCGGCTTATCAGGTCAGTGGCGAATACGCGATGATTAAGTTCGCCGCACAAGCTGGCGCGATCGATGAGCAGAATGTGGCACTAGAGAGCCTAGGGGCGATCAAGCGTGCCGGGGCGGATATTATCCTTAGCTACTTTGCCCTCGACCTGGCTGAAAAAAACCTGATTGGTCGTTAAGACTCTAGGTAGCAAAAAGGCGTCCGCATGGACGCCTTTTTTGTGGGGGCAGAGCCTTATTTGTTCTCTTCAGGCTCGTAATATTGTACACCTATAGTGATACGTTCGCGGCCAGTGGCGACGCGGTGACGGTTAGTATCACGCAGGGAATAGATACAGCCACAATATTCCTGCTGATAGAAACGCTCGCGCTTACTGATGTCGATCATCCGCTTCGAGCCCCCGCCTTTGCGCCAGTTAAATTCCCAGTACATCATGTCCGGGTAACGGGCGGCAGCACGGACACCACAATCATTAATCTGATTCATATCTTTCCAGCGCGAAATCCCCAATGATGAGGTGATCACCGGAAAACCATGCTCATGGGCATAGAGGGCGGTACGTTCAAAGCGCATATCAAAGCACATGGTACAACGCTCACCGCGTTCCGGAGACCATTCCATGCCTTTGGCACGTTCAAACCAGTTATCCCGGTCGTAGTCTGCATCAATAAAGGGAACACCGAATTTCTCTGCAAAGCGGATATTCTCTTCTTTACGCAACTCATACTCTTTGAGCGGGTGAATATTCGGATTATAGAAAAAAATCGTGTACTCAATGCCCGAGGCCAACATGGCCTCCATCACTTCTCCGGAACAGGGGGCGCAGCAGGAGTGCAGTAAAACTTTATTGTGACCGCCAGGCAAAGGCAGGGGTTTTCTCTCGAAAGCGTCAGACATACTCAGATTTCCAAAACGTAGCAACAGCGAATTAGCATGATCAGGTCAGAGCCTGAAGCTAAAGTGTACAGCATATCGGCGGCGGATGCTTTCCCATACCGCCTTCTTCGGCAATGAAACTTTTGCTATGTGGGGAAAATCTGGGTTCTAGCTCAGTAAAGCGCGCCAGCAGACTCGGGGGTTTTTAAACGTGACAGAGCGGCGGTAAAAGCCTGTAACTCGCTGTCAAGACGGCGACTGATCCGCTCCTCAACGTGTATTTCACTGCCCTGCTGGACAATCTGCGAATCATCAGCAAATACGCCGTGCAGAATATCACGGGCTTTAAGGGCACTCAGCACCGGTTTCAGGGCATAATCAATGGCCAACAGATGAGAACTGCTGCCCGCTGTCGCCACCGGCAATACCACTTTGTCTTCCAGTGCCCGCTCCGGCAATAAGTCGAGAATTGTCTTCAAGACCCCAGAATAGGCCGCTTTATACACCGGGGTGGCAATAATGATGCCGCTGGCACTGGCCAAGTCCTCGCGAAACAGTGAGATGGCCGGTGCATCAAAACGGGCTTGGATTAAATCCGCCGGTTCAAAGTGCTGGATATTCCAAGGGATCACCTCTATATCCTGAGATTCAAGAAACGTCTGGCTGAGTGTCAGTAGATGTGTGGAACGTGAAGGATACCGAGGACTTCCGGCCAAAGTGATTACCCGCATCTCTCCCCCTTAGCATAGGCCATTGGCGCAGGAAAATTGAGGGAGAGATAATGGCAGAGGCCACCGGAGAGGAAAAATACTTTATCCGGCAAAGCAATTGCAGGATCCAGCTAAACGGATAGTATTGACTTAGGACATCCGGTAATCAGGTTGCTTAATTAAGGTCTCAAGCTGCGGGGCAATCTCCGTTTCCCAGACGGTAGTTTTCCACTGTTCTTGTGGGACAAAACTGAGGGCCACACTGACCGACCCTTCGCGACTTTGCAGGTATTTCTGCATAAGCTGCGTCATCTCTGCGGCCAGTTCACTTTTTTGTTGTTCCGTCAGTTCCCGTGGAAAGGCTTTAATATCAATATGCGGCATACTCTTCACTCCGGTCAGAAAATACGGTTATCTGCGTTCCGTCACAGCTATAGATCAATACTCATCACCCCGAACCCTATCACGGTAGCTATCCCAATCGAAACGCACCCACATACTGTTGCCAAGACGCATACGGTCCATCACCCTATCTCCCAGTAAGGCGTTCATCCCTTCATGGTTGAGGTTGGACAGCATTCCCGTTGGACGTTTCGAGGATGAGCGGCGGTCAACAATCTGGTTGATGATCACTTTCTCATAGCGGGATTCGGTCTGCATGCCGATCTCATCAATTACCAGTAAATCGACGCTGCTGAGATCGTGCAATAGCCGTTCTTCGGTCAGGGTACTGCCACCACTGAACGTACCCTTCATATTTGACATCAGGTCAGCCACGGTAACAATTAGCACACTTTTCCCCCGCAGGATCAGGTCATTACCGATCGCGGCCGCTAGGTGATTTTTCCCAGTGCCCGGACGTCCGGAAAAGACAAAGCTGGCAATGCTATGTTCAAATTCGTCAGCGTATTGCCGAGCCATTGCTAAGGCTTTGCGCTGTCCTTCACTCTCAACACGGTAGTTATCAAACGAGCAGTTCATATGCAGCTCGCGGATACCAGAGCGCCCCATAATACGTTGCATTTTCATGGCTCGGTTCTCCCGAAATACGGACTCTGAGCGGCGGCGGCCTTCTTCTTGGTTCCACGCCAGCAGATCTTCACCGTTAGTGAATTTCGGCTGTACGCCGGCAGGCATCAGTCTTTGTAACCGGCTAAACAGATTTTCTGGTGTTTTCATTATTCCCCTCTGAAACCATTGGGTATCTGACGGTCAGGCTCGGCGACTTCGGTGCTGTCACGCCGTCCTGCCAGCGGCTTATTCATGCGGCCGGTTTGCAGCGAACGGGCCAATTTCTGCTGCCATTGAACGTGATGAAAGACGCGCCCTTCAGCCTGCCAGTACGCCACAAAAGCGGCCAGTTCTTCACTGCTGACCGGCTCACTTAAGGCAATTCCCCATAGTGCGGCTTGACGCTGGAAATCCGGATCCGGTTGCCAGCCCGCGTACATCGGAAACTTACCTGCTGGAGCCCGTGCCGCTGGCGCCTGCGGTGTAAAAGGTTCAAAAAATTGCTCATCCAGGGTGACATCTGCTGGTTTTTTCAAAGAGGCTTCTGCCGCCAGTAATACTGCCAGACGTTCAGCAGTGATCGCGTACAACGCTGGGGCATTATTATGAAAAACCGCAAGTGTGCCCTGCTCCGCACCTTGCAGGGCAGACAGCGGATCTTGGCTGAATTCATTCAACCCGATGATTGTTGACGATAAAAGTTTAACCGGCATGACATAACCTGAATGTGTAAAATTAACTATCCCCGGACAGGGTGAGTGCAACGGGGAGACTCTGTATATAGTGTATCAATTTTGTCGATACGGGTCGCAAAAACATCACCTGTTTATCCCCTGCTAAACGGCTCTAGCACCTAACGTCCGATGCAGCTAAGAAAAAGGAGTCTGCGCGATGGAACAACGCTGTCAGTGGGTCAGCGATGACCCACTCTATATCCGTTACCATGATGAGGAATGGGGCGTACCACAAACCTCATCGCAGGGATTATTTGCCCTGTTATGCCTGGAAGGGCAACAGGCCGGTCTTTCATGGATCACTGTACTGAAGAAACGTGAAGCCTATTACCGCCTTTTCTATAATTTTTGCCCGCAAAAAATGGCAGTAATGGGCGAGCAGGAGGTCGAAAGGTTACTCCAATACCCTGAGATTATTCGTCATCGCGGTAAAATTAATGCACTGATCAGCAATGCCCGTGCCTGGCTGACGATGCAGCAGGCAGAGGAATCATTCAGCGAATTTATCTGGCAGTTTACCGGTCATCAGTCGCTTATCACCGAACGGTCCGCGGATCAGCCGCCGTTGACCCAAAGTGATGCCTCAGTACAAATGTCAAAAGCACTTAAAAAAAGGGGTTTTAAATTTGTAGGGCCCACCATCTGCTACGCTTTTATGCAGGCCAGCGGCATGATCATTGACCACCAGTCAGACTGCTTCTGCCATCCACGTCATGCGCATCGCACTGATTGTCGGTAAAAACAGTCTGCGAGATAGACAACCGTCGCTATCAGGCTCGAATACCGTGGCACAGACAGGCATAATCTGCACTCCGCGCCACTAACCGGTAGCTTAACCAGGAGATGGAATGACTAACAGGCCGACCCGCGCCACGATCAGTGATGTAGCCAAAGCCGCAGGTACCGGAAAGACCAGTGTCTCCCGCTATCTGAACGGAGAGCAACAGTTGCTCTCTCCGGCCCTGAAAGCCCGCATTGAACAGGCGATAAGCGATCTGGACTACCGCCCCAGCCAAATGGCACGCAGCCTAAAACGTGGGCGTACCCGTCTCATCGGGCTTATCATTGCCGATATTACCAACCCGTATTCGGTAGAAGTGATGTGCGGTATTGAAGCTGCCTGCCGGGACTACGGGTTTACGCTTTTGATGTGCAACACCAACAATGAAGTAGCCTTGGAACAGTATTATATTCAGTTACTCAGCAGCTACCAGGTGGAAGGTCTGATTGTTAACGCCGTCGGTATGCGGGAAGAAGAGCTAAACCGGCTGCTGAAATCACGACTGCCAATGACGTTGATTGACCGCAAAATTGAAGGCGTCGACTGTAATGTGATCGGCCTGAAAAATGGCGAAGCTTCACAGCAAGTGACCCATCATCTGATTGACCAAGGCTTTAATGCACTGCTGTTTATCAGTGAAATCATCGGTTCGGTAAACACCCGACGCGAGCGTCAGCAGGCCTTTCAGGAAACGGTGGCACATACAGAGGGGATCTGCAGTGAAAGTGCAGAGATTTCACTACAACAGCCAGAGAAATTACGTCACTGTATTCTCGACTTTCTACAGCGTCATGCGCAGCAGTCCTGTGCCATTGTGACAGCGAACGGCACCCTGACACTACAGGTCATGAAAGTGTTACAGGCAGAAGGTTTAGAGTGTGGCCGCGACCTGGGTCTGGCCGGTTTTGACGAAATGAGCTGGTCCTCGCTGACCGGGCGGGGGATCACCACCCTAAAACAGCCGACCCATCAGATTGGCTATAGCGCATTGAAAAGCGTAATTAGCCTTATCAAGCAACCGGAGAAGGCCCCTACCGAACAGTTCTTCAGCGGCGAACTGATTGTCCGAGGCTCAAGCACACTGGACTGATCCGCTGTCTCTTCCGTAAATTTTTTATGGCTGAAATCAGTAATCATCCCTTTACCTGACAAGGATGGAACCGATACCATTCTAAAGGTCACACTCTGGCAACATGGGTATAGGAGCAGGATATGGCAGCAGACATTATTGTCGTCACCGGCGCTTATGGACGAAAACAGGTGGCTGATGCCGGTGGGCAACAGGCCTTTATTCCGGTGATTGCCGAAGCCGGGGCTGATGGGGTGGAAATCCGTCGTGAGCTGTTTACAGACTCGCCACTCCGGCAACTTCCGGCATTGGCTACCGCCATACGCAATCACTCCCTGACCGCCTTTTACTCGGTCCCGGACCCGCTATTCAGTGCTAACGGCGTGATTAACCCGCAGCTTCCGCATTTTTTTGAGGAAGCGGAGCAATTGGGGGCTACGCTGATTAAATTTTCCCGTGGCTGTGCCTGTGGCGAGATTAGCGCAGAGAAATTGGCCGAACATTTAGCAGCGTCACCAGTGCCGGTAACGCTGGAAAATGATCAGACGCCAGGCGGGACCATTACTGCGATGGAACAGCTGATGGCCCGTTATGGGCAGTTACCACAGATAGCAGGGATGACCTTTGATACTGGTAACTGGTGTTGGCTGGGGGAGTCTCCCCTTGAAGCCTGTCAACGTCTGTCCCGCTATGTCAGCTATATTCATCTAAAGGTGGCCACGCGTGGTCAGTCTTCACTGCATGCCACGCCACCGGCGCTCAGCGGCGGTGACTGGCAGCATTGGCTGGCGGCATTACCGGATACTGTCCCACGTGGCATTGAGTTTCCGTTAGTCGGCGATGATCTGCTAGCGGTTACCCGACAATATGTCAGTTTGCTGCGTGATCACTGACCGTTCAGCCGCAAACGCTATCATCTGATGTGCCTGGGGCGGCACAGCCGACAGCAGCCTTATCTGCTGAAGGTTTGCCGCATCAACAAATCACTTAACAGTAAGAGAAACCGCAAATGAAACCCTCTGTAATACTTTATGAGTCACTTCCCGACGATTTACTCAGCCGTCTGACAGAGCATTATCAGGTCACCGAAGTGAATGGCCTGGATGCGGATACCGTGGCTGCCCATGCGGAGACTTTTAAGCAAGCCGTCGGTCTGCTTGGTTCCGGCGGCAAAGTAGACCAAGCACTGCTGGATAAAATGCCAGCGTTGAAAGCCTGTTCCACCATCTCTGTCGGTTACGACTTGTTCGATGTCGAGGCGTTGAATCAGCGGAGTATCGCCCTGATGCACACTCCTACCGTGCTTACTGATACGGTGGCTGATACCGTTTTGGCACTGATGCTCGCCAGCGCTCGCCGAGTCACCGAACTGGACAGTTGGGTCAAAGCGGGCCACTGGACTCAGAATATTACGCCTGAGCAATTCAGTATCGATGTACACCATAAAACTCTGGGGATCTTAGGAATGGGGCGTATCGGCAAAGCCGTCGCGCAACGGGCCCATTTTGGGTTTGATATGAACATCCTCTACACTGCCCGTTCGGCCCATACCGATGCCGAGGAACGTTACTCAGCGACTCGTTGTGGACTGGACCAATTGCTGAAGAAGAGCGACTTTGTCTGCGTGATTTTGCCAATGACTGAGCAGACCCGGCACATGATCGGGCCAGAGCAGTTGGCAATGATGAAATCCAGTGCCGTTCTGATTAATGCAGGCCGTGGCCCTGTGGTCGATGAGCAGGCATTGACCCAGGCTCTGAAAGAAAAAACAATCTATGCCGCCGGACTCGATGTCTTTGAACAGGAACCCGTACCAACAGATGCGGAGTTACTGACCCTACCGAATGTGGTCACCCTTCCCCATATCGGTTCAGCCACCCACGAAACCCGTTATGCCATGAAGAAAGATGGCCTAAATAACCTGCTGGCCGCACTGTCTGGCCATACAGATAAGAACTGTGTGAACCCTGATGCGCTGAAAAAGGCCTGATATTCCCGTTATCAGTTCAGATAAAATAGCCATTGCGCCCGCTATATGCGGGCGTTATGGTGTTAAATCCTTTAATCCGTAGGTAATCGGTCAGCAATGCAATTTTCTCAGTTCGGTAACAAATTTACACGCCAAAGCGGTATTAGCCGCCTGATGGAAGATATGGGTGCTGGGCTACGCACCCCAGGTACAGTGATGTTGGGGGGAGGAAATCCCGCCAAAATTCCTGAAATGGAGGCTTATTTTGACCAGTTGCTGGCGGAGATGCAGCAGAGTGGACAACTGAGTGAAGCCTTGTGCAATTACGACGGACCGCGGGGTAAAGCGGTGCTGTTGGAGAGCCTGGCAGTACAGCTAAAACAACAGTGTGGCTGGGATATTTCCGCGAAAAACATTGCCCTGACTAACGGTAGCCAAAGTGCCTTTTTCTATCTGTTTAATCTATTTGCCGGACGACAGGCCGACGGTTCTCTGCGCAAAGTATTATTTCCGCTGACCCCTGAATACTTGGGCTATGCCGATGCGGGGCTGGAAGAAGATCTGTTTGTCGCCGCCAAGCCGTCACTCAGCCTGTTACCGGAAGGTCAGTTTAAATATCATTTGGATACCGATAACCTGCAGGTCGATGAAAATATCGGTCTGATCTGCGTCTCGCGCCCCACTAACCCAACCGGTAATGTGATCACCGATGATGAACTGGCGTATCTCGACCATCTGGCGCAGCAGCACAGCATCCCACTACTGATCGACAATGCCTATGGTTTGCCGTTCCCAGGCATCACCTTTACCGAAGCTACTGCCCTGTGGAACCCGAATATCATTCTGTGTATGAGTCTGTCCAAATTGGGGCTGCCGGGCGCACGTTGCGGAATTATCGTCGCCAGTGAAGAGGTGATTAGCGCGCTCGGGAATATGAACGGCATTATCAGCCTCGCGCCCGGCAGTATCGGCCCGGCCATCGCCAATGAAATGATCCGCCGTAATGACCTGCAGCACCTGTCTGAACAGGTAGTAAAACCTTATTACCAGCAGAAAGCCACAGACACCATCGCACTGATCCGTCGCTATCTATCTGAACAACAGTGCCTTATTCATAAACCAGAAGGAGCTATCTTCCTATGGTTGTGGTTCCGTGATCTGCCGATAACAACCGAAGAGCTTTACCAACGTCTAAAAGCCCGTGGCGTATTGATGGTGCCCGGCCATTTCTTCTTTCCTGGTCTGGAAGAAGAGTGGCCTCACGCTCGGCAGTGTATGCGCATGAACTATGTCCCGGAAAATGCGGAAATTGAGCGTGCGATGCGTATTCTGGCAGAGGAACTGGCGTTAATCGCCGGCTGAGATCTCTTCTTTACAAGGTTCATGATGCGTTTTACCGACCTGTTACTGGCACTGTGTGTGGTGATTATCTGGGGCGTTAACTTTGTGGTGATCAAAGTCGGCCTTGAGGGAATACCGCCTTTTTTACTGGCAGCCCTACGCTTTATGTTGGTCGCCTTCCCGGCCTGTTTTTTTGTTAAACGACCAACGGTACCGCTAAAATGGCTGGTCGCGTATAGCATGACCATCAGCTTTGGCCAATTTTCTCTGCTGTTTCTCGCCATCACATTAGGGATGCCTGCGGGTCTGGCATCACTGATCATTCAGGCACAAGTGTTCTTTACCCTATTGTTCAGTGCTTGTCTGCTGCGGGAGAAACTGCATACCTGGAATCTTGCCGGGCTGGTGGTGGCTATTGCCGGTATGATCCTGCTGGTACAGCACAGTCTCGTAGGCCAAGGCGGCGGCATGACGCTGACCGGCCTGCTATTAACTCTGGCTGCCGCCTTTTCTTGGGGGCTGGGCAATATCAGCAATAAGGTGATTATGCGCGATTATCCGGTACCTGGATTGTCGCTGGTGGTCTGGAGTGCCTTGATCCCAATCCTGCCCTTTGTTCTGTGCAGCCTATGGTTTGAAGGGCCGACCACCATCATGCGGAGCCTGAGCGGGTTTACGGTCAGTGGTGTCTTCTCGGTACTCTACCTGTCATTGCTGTCAACACTGGTGGGCTATGGACTGTGGGGCAGCCTGTTAGGACGCTACGAAGCGTCTAAAGTAGCACCAATGGCGCTGCTGATCCCGGTGGCGGGGATTATCAGTGCCGCGCTGTTGTTGGGTGAAACGATCTCTCGTGGCCAAGTGATCGGTATTGTCGTGATCATCGCTGGATTGATGATCACCACCCTCGGCGGCCGTTTTATTGTTCGGCGACGCACGGCTACGCTCCCCTAGACAGCAAAACGCCGCACTCAGTGCGGCGTTTTTAGTGTTCATCAATCAGCGGCTCTGGCTGATCTCAATCCGACGGGGTTTCAACTCTTCAGGCGTGACCCGCTCGAGATCAATACTGAGTAACCCATTCTCCAGTCGAGCATCGCAGACCACAATATGATCGGCCAGCTGGAATTTACGCTCAAAATTACGCTCAGCGATGCCTTGGTAGAGATATTTTTTCTCACTCTGCACATCAGGATGTGAACCGCGTATCATCAACATATTGTCATGAAAGGTAATATCCAGTTCATCTTGGGAAAAGCCAGCCACCGCAATGGTGATACGGTAGTGAGTCTCATCCACCAGTTCTACATTGTAAGGAGGATAGCCTCCGTTCGCCTGATTAGGGTTGCTTTCAAGCAGGTTTACCAACCGGTCAAAACCAATGGCGGAACGGTACAGTGGGGAGAGATCAAAATTTCGCATACATACTCCTGATTTATCAGCAAGTCAGTGTTACCTTCCCAGTGGGACAGGTTAATTTTGCCCAGGCCCCCTTCCGGCAGTACCTGTGACGTTATACAGTAAGTGGGGACGCTGGTGTTTTTTTCAACCATACATGGATTTTTTGCGTCGGGAAGTCAGAATTGGCATACACTCAGAGGAGTTATCATTCTCTGCGTCATGCTACCCAGACGGCCCGAAGAAAGGCACAATAGAAGGGACGACAATAATGAAAATAATGAGACGGATCCCGGCCGCTGGCGTTATTGCTTGGTGCGCGATCTCCTCCAGTGGCTGCTCTAGTATAATGTCTCATACTGGGCCGGATCAGGGCTATTATCCAGGGACCCGTGCTAATAACCAGATCTTGGGTGACAGTGCGACCCGCTGGCCAATTAAAACACTGGCGGTGGTGGATTACCCGTTCTCCGCAGTGATGGATACCCTATTACTTCCTTGGGACTATTACCGAAAGGACCAGGGTAGCGAAGGAAGCTCGCTACGGGCCAGCGTCGCCCGCAGCGAAGTATTGGCCAAGACCCATGAAAATGAGCCTAAGGTGATTACTGCGGATTTACCGGCACAGTAAATAACTGGTTCCAGCCTGCAACGCTACGTGAATACGCGAGACTTTTTCCGTCTGGCGACCAGACTACCGCATCGCCGTTGGGCGGGATTTCCGTCCGCGGCGTCAGCCGCTGACAATTACCGCTGTGAATATCACACTGCATCACGCTGTGATCACTGATAAAAGCCACCCTGTCTGCCGAAGGATGCCAGTTCACTACCGAACTGATGCTGTGCGCCAACTGGGTAATTTGCCAAGGTTCGCCACCGTTTGGCGACAGTCCCCATAACTGAATAATGCCTTGATCATCGGCCATCAGAAACGAGATCACGCTACCGTCTGCAGAGGTCCGCAGCCAGTGGCGAGGCTGTAACGCGACACCGCGGCTGAAAGTCAGGCGACGCTGCATCACACCGGCTGGTGGTGCAGGTAAACAATCTTCCCGTCCCTGTAACGGTACAGCCCCTGCCAACGCATACTCTGCGGGATCCTCGGGCAGGTCGGTGATAAAAATTTCTGGCACTTTCTCCCCTGCCGCGGAGAGAGTATCGCCGATAAACACCAGTGCCCTTCTCTGCCAATCGCCATTGGCTTTACGATAACCCCGTTGCCCTATCCAGCCTTCTTCGTAGGCACGGTTGATCTGATCACTGCCGGGAGCCGGCGAAACCGTCGTGTGGCTAACCAATACACAAAAGTGGCTGCCGTTGTACTCACGAGGATGATGACCAGGAACCGTGACGGAATGTAACGGGACAGCGATCCCAACGTTGCGCAGATCTTGGGCCAGCGAGCGTTCATGCATCACATGGTCATTGTAGGTAAAACTGAGAAACTGCCCTTCGGCATCGAACATATGGACATGGCTACCGCCGCGTAAGGCTCCCGGTGTATAGGGAGGCGTAATATCGCAGGCATCCAAGGTCTGTGCCTGGTTCTGCTCGATAATCACGCCGCGACGATGGTGGAAATCGTAGTGCCAGTCGCTGTCCGGATTTTCCGGGCCATGAATGCAGACATACCTCCCGGGAATTCGCGGGCAACAGGTTACTACGCCGACACAGGCCTGCTGTGTCGCCTGATAAATCACTTCACTGATCCCAGTGGTTACATTGACCCGCTCAACGATCTGGCTGTTAAAGGTGGCCTCTGGCGGACGGAGGTCATACACCAACCACTGGCTGTCGGCACTCCAGATACGATCGTTGGTCAATTGATGATGACGAGGAGCAAAGGTGATCTGCTTTTCTTGCATGGGTGATTTCCACTGTTTCAGGGCAGTGGGTGGAATATGCAATATTCTGACAGTGCGGTCACCTGTTTATTCCTAATCCAAGGATAACAGAAAATCGGCATAGGGCACTTTTCTGTTCTCCGCTTAACGGTTAGCCGAGCTGGGATAGTGTAATTCTGCGGTCATAAAGATTCGGTTAGTATCGCTGGCACTGATAATGGTGTACGAAGAAGCCCCCTCTGCTTTCGCCTGAGCCGCAATTTTCGCTTCCGTATTATCAAGGGTACTGCCAGTGGCAGAGACCGTCTCAGCGTAGGTACCAAACGAGAATACGGCCAGTGCTGTTGCCATGACTACAGCAGAAATCGTTTTCATCACTCTACCCCTTGTGTTCACACTGCACGGCTTCCAGCCAGCGGAGTGTTTCAAGATTTTAGAGGTTCTGGTCGTTTCAGACCGTCCGCAGCAACATCGGCGAGCTTATTTATGCAGCTGGGCAGTCATATACACGCCATTATCTGCGCGGGCACTGGTAATGGTGTAGGAAGAGGCACCTGCTGCTTTGGCTTGGGCGGCAATACTGGCCTGAGCACCATCCAAGGTACTGCCAGTCGCAGAAACCATGTCGGCGGCAAAGGCACCAAATGACAGAGCAGATAAGGTGGCAGCGGTAACTAAAGTAGTGAGCGTTTTCATCGTAAATTCCTTCTTGTTGATTACACGGCGCTGTTCATCCTGTCGAACCGTCGGTAATACAGTGGATCATTAAAATAAAGAGATAATGTGAGTCTGAGCCGAGACCCGATTATTTATGCAGCTGGGCAGTCATATACACGCCATTGTCAGTGCGGGCACTGGTAATGGTGTAGGAAGAGGCACCTGCTGCTTTGGCTTGGGCGGCGATATGAGCCTGAGCACTGTCTAACGTACTGCCGGTGGCGGAAACCATGTCGGCGGCAAAGGCACCAAATGACAGAGCAGATAAGGTGGCAGCGGTAACTAAAGTAGTGAGCATTTTCATCGTAAATTCCTTCTTGTTGATTACACGGCGCTGTTCATCCTGTCGAACCGTCGGTAATACAGTGGATCTTTAAAATAAAGGGATAATGTGAGTCTGAGCCGTGACCCGATTATTTATGCAGCTGGGCAGTCATATACACGCCATTGTCAGTGCGGGCACTGGTAATGGTGTAGGAAGAGGCACCTTCTGCTTTGGCTTGGGCGGCAATACTGGCCTGAGCACCATCCAAGGTACTGCCAGTCGCAGAAACCATATCGGCGGCAAAAGCACCAAATGACAGGGCAGATAAGGTGGCGGCAGCGGCTAACGCTGTTAGGGTTTTCATGATTAACTCCTCAATAATAAGAAACGGTGTATCTTGCGTTGAAGTTATAATACCCCACGTTACTATTAGCTGATTAACAGAAAATGCGATCGTCGTCACGTTAAGACAGTCAAGCCGCAACTCTCTGTTAACAATAATTAAATTTATCTGCGACATCGTATGACTAGGCGGCCAAGAGGCATCAGGGGAAAGAAGAGAAAGGGGGAGACAGTGCCTAACAGCGGGTGGGTAGACGACGGGCACAAAGAATATGCCCGTCAGGGGTGATTAACCGTTGAGTGCCCAGCGCTGTATCGCCTGTGCTACCCCGTCTTCGGCATTAGTTGCCGTCTGATAGCGGGCCTGCTGCTTAACGCTGTCAATGGCATTTCCCATTGCCACGCCATAACCTGCATAAGAGAGCATCGCTAAGTCATTTTCCTGATCGCCGACGGCCATCACTTCATCCGCCGTGAAACCAAGCTGCTCTGCCAAAATACGTACCGCTTGGCCTTTATTGACCTGCTTATTAAGGATCTCTAGGTAATAAGGGGCACTTTTCAGCAGAGTATAATTCTCTGTGATCTCTGCAGGCATTTGCGCAATCGCGTCATCCAACCGCGCTGGCTCATCCACCATCATCAGTTTCGGGAAACGCAGTGTCGGATCCATCTGCTCGACAGCACGATAGCGCAACGGGATACCGGTCAGAGAGACTTCGTGCACCGTGTAATGGCTGATATCCTGGTTAGGGGTATACAAATGGGTCTTGTCTAGGGCTTGGAAATGTACCCCGAGTTGACGAGCAAGCTGTTCGAATTTCAGATAGTCATTATGGTCGAGAGTCACTTCCGCGACACAACTGCCGTCTTCGGCCCGCTGCACCAGCCCACCGTTATAGCTAATACAGAACTGGCCAGGGATATCCAGCCCTAGCTCTGCCACATATTTTTTCATGCCGATATAAGGCCTGCCGGACGCTAATACCACCACAATACCCTGTGCCCGAGCGTCATGGATTGCCTGTTTTACTGCAGGGCTTATCTGATGCTCTGGGGTCAATAGTGTGCCGTCCATATCAAGTGCTATCAGTCTGATTGCCATAACGTCCTCATTTTCCGTAAACAGACTTTCGATGCTAACGTGTTTACGCTAGCACTGATAGCATTTCACCGTCTAACAGCCCTTCAGATCACAGTTTGTCGCTGCAAACGGTTAATTTTTCTGTCAGGTCCTCTAGGATCCAGTGTGGTCTTTGAAGGTTAGCCAGACTGAGGATGAACAGACACATCAAAGCTAAACCATTGCTGATTGAGGCGTTTAAAACTTCCGTCCTGATACATATCAGTAATAGCCTGATTAATTTGTTTTTTTAGTTGCTCCTCTCCCTGTTTTGGGAAACCGATGCCAGTGCCCTGCCCGAATAAGGCTGGGTCTTTGACTTCTTTGCCTTTCAGCGCGAAATCCGCACCCTGCGGCTTTTTCAGAAATGCGTCACTGGCCGAGACGGCATCGTCCAGCGTCGCATCCAAACGACCTGCAGAGAGGTCTGCGTAAATCTGGTCAGGAGAGGCATAGGTGACCACCGTCACGCCCTGTGGCTGCCAGTATTTATCGGCGTAACTTTCAAATACTGACCCCTGCTGGACACCGACCCGCTTCCCTTTGAGTGAAGCAGCATTGGGAAGATAGTGGCTAGATTTGGCGGCCACCAGATAGACAGGCGTGGTGAAAAGCGGTACAGAAAAATCGATGGATTTCTGACGTTCCGCATTAATCGACAGTGATGAGAGGATCATGTCAAATTTTCTTGCCTGCAAGGCAGGGATCAATGAATCAAAGGGTAGAGATATAAACTGGCATTGCCTCTCAATTTTGTGGCAAATCGCTTTACCCAGTTCCACATCGAATCCCGCCAGTTGCCCGTGACTGTCCGTATATTCAAAGGGGGGAAAAGTGGGGTCAATCCCTATGGTGATTGGGGCGGAGTGTGCCGAGGCCAAGCCAGCCGACAATAACAGCGGCAGAAAGACTAAACGAGTATAAGGCATTGTTCACGCTCCTAAGGGTGCCGGCTCACTGATGAAAACGCTCTGGTCTGAAATCAGCCAGCATCGGATGACGGGTGCCACAGAGAATTTCCCCGCTCAGTAATTCGCCAATAATCAGCGCGAGAGTGGCACCGGAATGAGTAAATGCAACAAAACATCCTTCATATCCCGGAACGGCCCCAACTACCGGGAAGCCGTCAGCAGGCACCGGCTTAGGGCCAGCCTTATATCCTGACAGTGTCAATGGAGCAGGAAGAGACAAAATCCGATCTGCTTCCGCAAAGAGCTGTGTGGTGATCGCCTCACTGACTTGGTAACTATCGTCAGCCTGCCGTTGGATATCATCGACATACCAACTATGGTCAATCGCCAGCGCCTGTCCTGGATGAGGGCGTAGTGCCACCCGTGGTGTGTTAAATACCCGCTCCGGTAAACTGTCGGCCGGTTCACTGAGCGCCAGCATCGACAATACCGAGCCATCCGGTAACCTATATCCTAAAGAGGCCAACAGTGCTGGGGTATCAGCACCACAGGCAATCAGTACCTTATCGAAGTTTTCATGGCTGCCATCCGGCAGCCTAATCCCCGTAATTTGCCCGTCATCACCGCTAACCGGTCGCACCTTACCGCATCCAGTACGGCTGATCCCGCCACAGACAGTCAATGTCGCCAGCAGCCGCGTGATCAAGTCAGGCAGATGCACCCACCCTTCCCCTGGGTTGAACAGCACCGGGCTGTCCGACGCCTGTGGGTTGACCCGAGGTTCTATGGCACTCACCGCGTCTACTGATGGGTAAAATTCTGATGCATAACCGTGCGCAGTTTCCGCCTGATGCCACTCCGTCACTTCTTTGGGATCCGACCAGAATATCCCTCCTGGAAACTTCAGCCAGTCAAACGGGCCTTGCTGATGATGCAATTGTTGATAACGGGCAATACCCGCCATACGCAGCTGATAATAAGTGTCCGGCCAGGGGCCGGAAGCATTCAGCCAAGAGAGAGAACGGCCTGAAGCGCCGGATGCCCAATCAGTGTCAGTAAAGAGGGTCACTGCCGCACCGGCTTGAGCAAGGTGGGTGGCGCAGGAGACCCCGATGACTCCGCCGCCGATTACCGCTATTTTCATCGCATCCTCCTGAGGTTTTCCGCCAGTATTGACCTGATCTGCGGTCGATAAAAATAGGATTTACTGATAGCTAGGTCGAAGCCAGTCGCTTACGGGTAAAAAAAAACCTCCCTGCACGCAGAGAGGTTTTATCAGTACCGAGGACAGATTAGATATCGATATTCGCCGCTTTTAAGGCGTTTTCTTCGATAAAGGCGCGACGTGGTTCCACAGCATCCCCCATTAAGGTGGTAAACAGCTGATCTGCGGCGATAGCATCTTTGATGGTAACGCGCATCATACGACGGCTTTCCGGATCCATAGTGGTTTCCCACAACTGTTCTGGGTTCATCTCACCCAGACCTTTATAACGCTGTACTGACAGGCCACGGCGAGACTCTTTCACCAGCCATTCAACGGCCTGCTCAAAGCTTGCCACTGGCTGACGGCGTTCACCCCGTTCGATAAAGGCATCTTCTTCGATAAGACCGCGTAACTGCTCGCCCAAAGCATTAATTTTCTGGTATTCCGGGCCAAAGATAAACTCGGAGTCCAGCGGATAATCAGTATCCACGCCATGGGTACGGATACGCAGTACCGGCTCAAAACGTTGATGCTCGCGGTCTTCACGGACAATACCGATATAGGCACTGCCGTGCTGCTCGCGTTCCGCCAAGGAAGCTACCAGCTTATCCAACCACTGCTGCACCGCCGACTGCTCTGACAAGTCGCTCAGGGTCGAGTGATACACTAAGCCCCGCAGCAGTGCTGACGGATAACGGCGGGTCATACGCTTAATCATTTTCTCAGTGCTGTTGTACATAGAGACCAGATTTTCCAGCGATGCACCGCTCAGAGCTGGCGCACTCGCGTTGGTATGCAGAGTGGCACCGTCCAGAGCGATAGCGATCTGGTACTGGTCCATGGCATCATCGTCTTTGATGTACTGTTCCTGCTTACCTTTTTTCACTTTATACAGTGGCGGCTGGGCAATAAACACGTGACCGCGTTCGATAATTTCCGGCATCTGGCGGTAGAAGAAGGTCAGCAGCAGCGTACGAATGTGCGAGCCATCGACGTCCGCATCCGTCATGATGATGATGCTGTGATAACGCAGTTTATCGGGGTTGTACTCATCACGACCGATACCACAGCCCAATGCGGTGATCAGGGTTGCCACCTCCTGCGAAGAAAGCATCTTGTCGAAACGCGCTTTTTCCACGTTCAGGATCTTACCTTTCAACGGTAATATGGCTTGGTTTTTACGGTTACGGCCCTGCTTGGCAGAACCACCCGCGGAGTCCCCTTCCACCAAGTACACTTCGGACAGGGCCGGATCGCGCTCCTGACAGTCCGCCAGCTTGCCTGGTAAACCGGCCAAATCCAGCGCCCCTTTACGGCGGGTCATCTCACGGGCACGACGAGCGGCTTCACGGGCACGGGCCGCATCGATAATTTTACCCACCACGATTTTTGCATCACCCGGGTTTTCCAGCAGGTATTCGGCCAGCAGTTCGTTCATCTGCGATTCCACCGCCGATTTCACCTCAGAGGAGACCAGCTTATCTTTGGTCTGTGAAGAGAATTTCGGGTCTGGGACTTTTACCGACACTACGGCAATCAGACCTTCACGGGCGTCATCACCGGTAGCGCTGACTTTGGCTTTCTTGCTGTAGCCTTCTTTATCCATATAGGCGTTCAGGGTACGGGTCATCGAGGCTCGGAAACCGGCCAGATGGGTACCACCGTCACGCTGCGGAATATTGTTGGTAAAGCAGTAGATGTTTTCCTGGAAACTGTCGTTCCATTGCAGCGCAACTTCAACGCCAATCCCATCTTTTTCGGTACTGAAATAGAAGACATTGGGATGGATCGGGGTTTTATTTTTATTTAGATATTCAACAAATGCGCGGATACCACCTTCATAGTGGTAGTGATCGCTCTTATCCACTCGCTTATCAATCAGGCGGATAGAGACCCCAGAGTTGAGGAATGACAGCTCACGCAGGCGTTTAGCCAGAATATCGTATTCGAAATCGGTCACATTGGTGAAGGTCTCGTGACTGGCCCAGAAGCGGACGGAGGTCCCACTGACGTCAGTTTCACCAATCACTGCCAGCGGTGCCGTCGGCACACCGTGTTGATAGATCTGCTGATGGACTTTACCATCACGGCGAATAGTCAGCTCCAGTTTTTCAGACAGAGCATTCACCACAGAGACACCGACACCGTGCAGACCACCAGACACTTTATAGGAGTTATCGTCAAATTTACCGCCTGCATGCAGCACGGTCATGATGACCTCGGCTGCCGAGACTCCCTCTTCAGGGTGGATACCGGTCGGAATACCACGGCCATCATCCTGTACTGACACTGAGTTGTCAGAATGGATGGTCACGGTGATTTCCTTACAATGCCCTGCGAGTGCTTCGTCGATGGCGTTGTCCACAACCTCGAATACCATGTGATGCAATCCGGTACCATCATCCGTATCACCGATGTACATACCGGGGCGTTTGCGTACCGCATCAAGCCCTTTCAGGACTTTGATACTGGAGGAGTCATAAGAATTCGACATCAACGTTTCTCGCTCATTTAATCTTCGGGTTGAAGGGCTATTTTACCTTTTTCTACGCTGAACATCTTGCCCTTTTCGTCATTCATGTCGATAACGTGATCAACACTGATAGCGCTGACAAAAACCTGCGCTTTTGTCGCCTTAAGACGGGCTGCAAGGATCTGACGCCGCGTGTCATCCAGCTCAGAGGCAAAATCATCAATCAGGTAGATACAACGTCTTCCGCTGTGACGTGTCAGGTACTCACCCTGCGCCAAGCGCAGAGCACACATAAGTAATTTCAGCTGTCCGCGGGACAGCAAATCTTCCACCGGCGTCCCGTCGGCACGGATGCGGAAATCCGCTTTATGGGGACCACTGGCGGTATAGGTCAGGGCACGATCACGCTCGAAACTACGTTCCAGCAGCTCAGCATAGTCTGTCTCTTTATCCCAGCCACGCTGACAGGAAAACGTCAGCGTATATTCCGGCAGAAACTGCTGGCAGGTCGCCTTGATTTCACGGGTGATCTCATCACTGTAGGTCTGGCGCCAATCACTGATTTTATGGGCTAACGGTGCCAGTTCCTGGTCCCAATGACGTAACTGCCGATAATGGCTAACCTGGCGCAGCGCAGCATTACGCTGTTTCATCAGCCGTCGCAGGTCGTTCCAAGCATTGAAGAATCCCGGAAAATTATGAAAGCAGCCCCAGTCGATATAGGCACGACGGTATTTCGGCCCACCAGTTAACAGGGTAAAGCCTTCTGGGGTAATCAGCTGCATTGGCAGTAACTGTGCCAGTTCAGCGATTTTGTGGCCATCACTGCCATCAATGCGCACTTTACTCTCGCCGCTACGATCTTTTGACAGGCCGATACTGTGCTGGTGTTGATCGTCTTCAAGGCGACCGTGCAACACAAAGGCTGATTGATCATGCCGGATCACCCGCCCAGTTTGTAGACTGCGAAACGCACGTCCGTGCCCAAGGGTGTAAATGGCTTCCAGCACACTGGTCTTACCACTACCGTTGGGGCCAATCAGGAAGTTCACCCCTTCGGCCAACGGCAGGTCAGCATGGGGAATATTACGAAAGTCTTTAATGATCAGACGGGTCAGGGCCATACATCAGTCCGCGGGCGAGGGAATCGTCATTCAGAGAAGCAGTTCCCCGCGATATTCACGGGGAACAGAAGGCCGGGAACCGGCCAGATCCGGACTAGAGGCGCATCGGCATCACAACATAAGCGGCATGCGGGCTGGCCACGTCTTCGATCTGTACACTGGAGACCGAGTCAGTGAGTAACAATCTGACATTTTCGCATTTCAGAGCATTCAGGACATCCAGCACGTAACTAACATTGAAGCCGATCTCCAGCTCACTGCCCTGATAGCTGACATCGAGGATCTCTTCCGCTTCTTCCTGTTCTGGGTTATTCGCCGTGATCCGTAACTGGTTTTCGGTGATAAATAGACGCACCCCACGGAATTTTTCATTCGACAGGATAGCCGCACGGGCAAAGGCCTGGCGCAGGATATCGCAACCGGATTCCAGGGTTTTGTCCGGATTTTTCGGCAGAACACGGCGATAGTCAGGGAAGCGGCCATCCACCAGTTTAGAGGTGAAGATAAAGTCACCGACATGGGCGCGAATATTGCTGCTGCCAATCTGCACCTGTAACGGCGTTTCACCGCCATCCAGCAAACGTACCAGCTCCACAACCCCTTTACGTGGCACAATCACCGAATGGTCAGGTAAAGACTGACCGACCGGCATTGAGCAAACAGCTAGGCGATGTCCGTCGGTGGCCACAGTACGCAGTTCTTCCCCTTCGGTTTCAAACAGCATGCCGTTCAGATAGTAACGGACATCCTGATGGGCCATTGAGAACTGAGTGGCTTCTATCAGTCGTTTCAGGGTCGCCTGCGGCAGAGTAAATTCAACTTCGCTTTGCCAATCATCCAGATTGGGGAAATCGGCAGCCGGTAACGTCGACAGTGAAAAACGACTGCGTCCGGAACGCACCAAGATCCGATCATTTTCGAGAATGACATGGATCTCTGCCCCTTCCGGTAACCCGCGACAGATGTCCAGGAACTTACGAGCCGGGACAGTGGTTGCTCCTGACTCATGGGGCTGGCTAAGGGCTACGCGCGCCACCATCTCCATTTCCAGATCGGTGCCGGTCAGTGATAACGCGCCATCGGTAACCTGCAGCAGCAGGTTTCCGAGGATCGGCAACGTCGGACGTCCCCCAAGGGGGCCACTCACTTGCTGTAAGGGTTTGAGCAATTGCTCTCTTTCTACAATAAATTTCATAGCGTCAGGAAGATAATGTTCTGATTAAATTGGAGAAATCTTCTTTAATATCGTGACTTTCTTCACGCAGCTGCTCAATTTTACGACAGGCATGCAGAACTGTCGTGTGGTCACGCCCGCCGAAGGCATCACCGATTTCCGGCAAACTGTGGTTGGTCAGCTCTTTCGCCATCGCCATCGCCATCTGACGGGGCCGGGCCACCGAGCGCGAACGACGTTTTGACAGCAGATCAGCCACTTTAATTTTATAGTATTCTGCAACGGTTTTCTGAATATTGTCGATGGTGACAAGCTTTTCTTGCAGTGCAAGTAAATCACGCAATGCTTCACGGACAAAATCGATGGTGATCGCACGACCGGTGAAATTCGCGTTGGCAATCACACGGTTCAGTGCCCCTTCCAGCTCACGGACGTTGGACCGCAGGCGCTTAGCAATAAAGAAGGCCACCTCACCCGGCAGGCGAATTTTATTTTCGTCCGCTTTTTTCATCAGAATAGCCACCCTAGTTTCCAATTCTGGCGGCTCAATCGCTACCGTCAGTCCCCAACCGAAACGGGATTTCAGGCGGTCTTCCACCCCGTTAATCTCTTTCGGATAACGGTCAGACGTCAAAATAATTTGCTGATTACCTTCCAGCAGGGCATTAAAGGTGTGGAAAAACTCTTCTTGGGAACGCTCTTTATTTGCAAAAAACTGAATATCATCGATTAACAGCGCATCCACCGAGCGGTAGTAGCGTTTGAATTCTTCGATGGCATTGTTCTGCAAAGCCTTAACCATATCCTGAACAAAACGTTCAGAATGCATATAGACGATTTTAGCATTCGGCTTTCGAGCAATAATGCCGTTACCGACCGCGTGCAAAAGGTGAGTTTTCCCTAAACCGGTGCCACCGTAGAGAAACAGTGGGTTATAGGCACCGCCCGGGTTATCTGCCACCTGTCGGGCCGCCGCCCGCGCCAGTTGGTTAGATTTACCCTCGACGAAGTTATCGAAATTATGGCGGCTGTTCACGTTAGAGCGGTAAGCCACTTCTACCGGTGCGGGTACTGAATCCCAACTTGGGCGCCCACTCGGAGTACTGACAGTCACCGCCGGTACTGGTGTTACAGGTTCAGCGATCGCCTGACGAGATGTTGTCTGGCTAACCGCTGGTGCCTGAGCCGTAGCGGCCGCCGGACGAGCACCGACTTCAAAACGTAACCGTGGGATCTCAGAACCACAAAATTCATTCAGCAGGCCATTAATACTGTTGATGTATTTGTCCCGCACCCAGTCCAGTACAAAGCGGTTTGGAGCATACAGAGCCAGAGTGTTGTCGTTCAATTCAGCTTGTAACGGACGGATCCACATACTGAATTCAGTGGCAGGTAATTCATCCTGCAAACGGGTAAGGCACTGTTGCCAAAGCGTTAGTGACACGGCGGACTCCACTGGTACAAAAAAAGACAAGAATTGGTGCTAACTTTTTGAAAAAAAAGGTTATTGATGCAGACGGAGAAATCGCCTGCTGCAATGTTCTGCAGTAAGTTACCGCTAAACACCCCAAGAGGATCGTTAACGGAACGACAGATCATAACGCAAAGCGGGCAAGAGATCCTCCTTTTCTACACGGTTTTCACCCATTTTATCCACAGGATTTTAGAATGGTACTGCCCCGCTCACGCTCTATACAAAAAAGGCAAATGCCTTCTCCGTAGACATTTGCCTCGCGGCGAAATAAAACAGCGACTTTTTTCTGCTCTGATCATCAGATGATCCTGAACGATCCTTGCTCTTTGCTGCCAAGCCCGTATAATTCTCACCCTGTTTGTCAGCATCGGTCCTGTTTATCTGGGTCAAAGGCGCTGCCAGACAGGCTTTATCGAGGCATAAAGGTGTCATTATTCGCGGAAGTAAATTGACTCAGGACTGTACAGTTATTACAATCCCGCCTCTTTAATTAAAATACACTGAGGCGTCGGTCGGTTTACTG